>CAVQAH010000001.1:0-177934 GCA_963710415.1 uncultured Acidobacteriota bacterium
TCACGTCGACCAGCTCTTTCACCGCCCCCGCCGACTTCTTGAGCGCCGCGTCTTCTTCCGGCGTCAGCTTGATCTGAATGATCTGTTCGACGCCGCGGGCGCCGAGCTTCACCGGGACGCCGACGAACAGGTCCTGGATTCCATACTCGCCCTGCAGGAAGACCGAGCACGGCAGGATCTTCTTCTTATCCTTCAGGATCGCTTCGACCATCTCGGCCGCTGCTGACCCCGGTGCATACCACGCGCTGGTGCCCACGAGCTTGGTGATCTCGGCGCCGCCATCAGCCGTGCGTTTGACGATGGCGTCGATCCGTTCCTTGGAGAGCAACTCGGTGATCGGAATGCCTGCCACGGTCGAGAACCTCGGCAGCGGAACCATCGTGTCGCCGTGTCCGCCGAGGACGAAGGCATGAACGTTCTCGACCGAGACGTTGAGCTCCATCGCGATGAACGTCCGCATCCGCGCCGAATCGAGAACGCCGGCCATGCCGATAACGCGCTCGCGCGGAAAACGACTGAGCCTGTAGACCGCCTGGCACATCGCGTCGAGCGGGTTGGCGACCGGGACGATGATCGTGTTCGGGCGAGAACTGAACGATCTTCTCGTGACCGAGTGCATGATCTTGTAGTTGATCTGCAGCAGATCGTCACGGCTCATGCCCGGTTTGCGCGGCACACCTGATGTGATCACGACCACGTCGGAGTTCGCCGTCTGCTTCCAGCCCTCGTCGGTCGCGCCATAACCGACGACCCGGGCGTCCGAGCCCTCGATCGGGACACGCTTCGAGCATGTCCAGCGCGACGCCCGCGGCCTTCTGATCAGCGATGTCGATGATGACGACGTCCGCCAGCTCTTTATCGGCGATGGCACGCGCCACCGTCGCGCCGACATTGCCGGCGCCCCCAACCACTGTCACTTTGCGATTCATTCTGAGTCCTTCGGTCCGTACGCTGGCGCGAAGCTGAAGCTTCGCGCTGCTGGCTACATGTTGGCGATTATGGCGTCAGCGAATTGCGAGGTTTTGAGTTCCGTTGCACCCTGCATCTGCCGGGCGAGGTCGTAGGTCACCTTCTTCTGCTGGATCGTGCGCTCGAGCCCCTGCTCGATCATGTCGGCTGCCTCGACCCATCCCAGATAGCGGAACATCATGACGCCCGACAGCAGCACCGACGCAGGGTTGATCATGTCCTTCCCCGCGTACTTCGGCGCCGTGCCATGCGTCGCTTCGAAGAAGCCGATCTCGTCGCCGATGTTGGCGCCGGGCGCCATGCCCAGTCCGCCGACCTGCGCCGCACAGGCGTCCGACAGGTAGTCCCCGTTGAGGTTCGGCGTCGCGAACACGTCGTAATCCGACGTCCGCGTCAGCACCTGTTGGAACACGCTGTCGGCGATGCGATCGTTGATCAGGATCTTGCCCTCGCGCGACGCGCCGTTGGTCACCTCATCTTCGGTCACCACGTGATCGCGGAACTCCGCCTTCGCCAGCTCGTACCCCCAGTCGCGGAAGGCGCCTTCGGTAAACTTCATGATGTTACCCTTTGTGCACCAGCGTGACGGTTTTACGCTTGTTGTCGATCGCATATTGGATCGCTCACGCGACGAGTCGCTTCGATCCGGTCTCGGACATCGGTTTGATGCCAATGCCGGAATCCCGGCGCACGCGCTTGCCCATTTCTTTTTCCAGGAACTCGATGATCTTGCGGCGCTTCGGGCGTGCCCTTCGCCCACTCGATGCCGGCATACACGTCTTCGGTGTTCTCGCGGAAGATGACGACGTTCATACGCTCGGGGTGGGTAACTGGAGCGGGCGTTCCGGCGAAGTAGCGAACCGGCCGCACGCACGCGAACAGGTCGAGCACTTGGCGGAGCGTGACGTTCAGGCTGCGGATGCCGCCACCGACCGGTGTGGTCAGCGGACCCTTGATGGCCACCTTGTAGGCGCGGACGGCCTCGAGCGTGTCGTTCGGCAGCCACTCGCCGTGATCCTTGTGTGCTTTCTCGCCGGCAGGTACTTCGAACCATGCCAGGCGTCGGCGGCCGCCAAACGCTTTCTTCACCGCGGCGTCGAAAACACGGACAGACGCGCGCCAGATGTCCGGACCTGTGCCATCTCCCTCGATGAACGGGATAATGGGGTTGTCGGGAACGACGAGGCGCCCGTTGTTCCGGGTGATCGGTGTGCCTTCGGTCGGTGGCTTGAGCAGCGTAAATGTTGGCATCGGCGGAATTAGGTCACATCACCGGCGCGTGTTACCGGATCTTCACAGAAACTGTGGAAAAGTTTGTGGAAAACAGTCGCGAGCGACCCATTCGAGCCGCATGAATCCGCAGCTTCCTGCGGTTTGCACCATCGTGGTGCGAGAGCACCCTGTACCCGCGGCCCGCGCAGCCGCACATTATATATGAAGGGTTATGCACGTCGTCATTGCAGATCAGCTCCCCGCATCCGCGGTAAAAATCATCACGCAGTATTCCTGGTTGGACAGTTGATTCACGTTCAGGCCGATCGAGCGATGCGCTCGCGGCGGATCTCGCGTCCGCTGACGCGCTGATCGTTCGAAGTGCAACGAAGGTGGACGATCGACTCATGCAGTCGGCGCCGCGCCTTCGGGTAATTGCCCGCGCTGGCACCGGCGTGGACAACGTCGATCTGTCGGCGGCAACCGCGCGCGGGATTCTCGTCATGAATGCGCCGGGCGCGAACAGCATCAGCGTGGCCGAACATGCGCTCGCGCTGATGCTCGCCTCGCGCGCGCCGTGCCGACGGCCGATGCGGCGATGAAACGAGGCGTCTGGGACAAGAAGTCGCTGACCGGCGCCGAGCTGAAAGGCAAGACGCTCGGCCTGGTTGGCATGGGACGCGTCGGACGCGAGGTCGCCGCACGGGCCGAAGGCGTTCGGCATGTCACTCGTCGCTCACGACCCGTTTCCTGTCTGAAACCGTTGCGGCCAGGCTTGGCGTCGAGCTGCTGTCGCTCGACGGTGTGTGCGAGCGTGCCGACTACATCAGCCTCCATGCGCCAGCCACCGCGGAGACGCGCGGGCTGTTCAACGCCGACCGGTTGCGCAAATGCCGGCGCGGTGTACGGATAGTGAACACCGCTCGCGGCGAGCTGATCGACGAGGCTGCGCTCGCGGACGCCATCGCGCAGGGACACGTCGGCGGCGCCGGACTCGACGTGTTCGAAAAGGAACCGCCGATCGACTGGCGGTTGACCCAGCTTCCACAAGTGATCGCGACGCCGCACATCGCCGCCTCGACCCACGAGGCGCAGGAACAGGTCGGCATCGACACAGCGACAGCGGTGCGAGACTTCCTGATGGATGGAACCGTTCGCAACGCGGTCAACTTCCCTGCCATTTCGACAGAGGACATGACGGCGCTGCGTCCTTTCTGCTGCTGGCTGAACGCCTCGGCGCGCTTGCCGCTCAGCTCGCCGAGGGACGCACCCGCGCCCTCGGGATCCGGCACTATGGGCCGCTCGTCAGCGCGCACGGCGAGCTGATCGTGAGCGCGGCCGTCGCCGGGCTCCTCAAGCCGATGCTGTCGTCCGCCGTTACCATCGTCAACGCGCGCGACGTCGCCGCCCAGCGCGGGATCGAGATCATCGAATCCCGCAGCTCACGGTCGAGAACGTTCGCCAACATGCTGTCGGTCAAGTTGCACACGAGCGCTGGTGAGTGCTGGCTCGAGGGCGCGGTCTTCGAACCCGGACGTCCGCGGATCACGCTGCTCGACGGCGTCGAGGTCGAGGCACCGCTCGAAGGCACGCTGCTGACCATTCGAAATGTCGATCAACCAGGGGTGATCGGACACGTGGGAACGATTCTCGGACGTCACGGTGTCAATATCGCCAACTTCGCGCTCGGCCGTCACGCCGATGGGGCCGCCGGCATCGTCAACGTCGATGCGCCGGCATCGGATCAAGGGTTGCTGGAGTCGTTGAGGGACATCCGGAACGTCGAGGGCGTTCGAGAGGCGCGGCTGGCGTCGGTGAGCTGATGGTGTCATTGGCGAGTTGTTGACGAGCGCTTCTTCTACGCGTGGAGGTGCGAGATCGCGCGCGCGTAGGCTGTTGGTCATGAGGTCGGTGAGCTCGACGGCATCGGTGCCGATCGCTTTCACCGTATATCGCGCGCCAATCGGCTGGCCGACGGTCACGATGAACAGCTCCCCGCCATCCGCGGTCAGGATCGCGGTGCGGACTTTCCCTTCCGGCGTTGTGTCCTCGGCAATCCCCACAAGCAAGAGCGGCGGATCCGGGAGCGACCATCGGCGCTGGCGCGATCGTCTGCCGCGGGACGTGCCTGCACGCGGCTCCGGACGCGGCGCGAACGCAAACGGGTTTCGGTGAGGAGATTGCGGTGCAGGTGCGGTGGACAACCGCTCGCGCAATCGAGCGGCCTGGGCCTGAACATCACTCGCGAGGGTTTCCGTCCCGGCAGTCTGAACCGGCTGCGGCGTAACCTGCGGCGCCACAGCCTGCTCGCCGACACCGGCAGCCGAAGACAGCCACGCCAGCGCCAGCACGCCCGTCCCCAGATACGCCACCACTCGCGTCGGAGTCATGTTCGTACCTGGCAGCATGGTACCACAGTCGGTGTTGGCGGAGCAGCGTGTTCGCGCCGAATTCGTCCACCCTAGACACTCGCAGCCACTCTACTCATGCCCAGTCACCACGAATCCGCGTCCCTACCCAGCGAACGTTTCCGTGTCCCGTCATCGAGACTGTCGATCCGAGGAGAATCTGCCGTCCCCCGAAGTCGATCCGCGCGGATCCGCGTCGCGTGTCAAAGCGAGCATCTGTGGTAAGATTTGCCGTGCCCCCTGTTTCATCCTCCGGGTCCTCGGCGGGTACACGTTCCGTCTCTGTAATCGCCATCATTCCAGCCAGATATCAGTCGTCGCGATTTCCGGGGAAAGCTCTCGCGGACATCGAAGGCCGTCCGATGATCGAGCACGTTTACCGGCGAGCCGCGGACGCGCGATCCGTGTCATCGATCATCGTCGCAACCGACGACGAACGGATCGCGAGCGCGGTACGCGCATTCGGTGGCGACGTGCGCATGACGTCGGCGTCGCACCAGAGCGGCACGGATCGCATCGCGGAGGTTGCGCGTGCGATCGAGTGCGATCTCATCGTGAACGTGCAAGGCGACGAGCCTCTCCTGCAACCGGCAATGATCGACGAAGCCGTATCGGCATTCGACGGGGATCCGTCGCTGGCGATGAGCACGCTCCGGCGCCGGATCGACGACCCGGCGGAGCTGCTCAACCCCAACGTCACGAAGGTCGTCGTCGATCGCCACGACTACGCGCTGTATTTTTCCCGCGCGCCGATTCCCCACGTCCGCTCGGGCGCGCGGCCGGCAGACGCGTGGCGGCACGTCGGGCTGTACGTCTACCGGCGGGCCTGCCTCCTCGAGCTCGCCGCCCTGCCGGTGACGGCTCTGGAGCGATCCGAGGCGCTCGAACAGCTTCGCGCGCTCGAGCACGGGATCAGGATCAAGGCCCTCGAAACCCGATACGACTCGGTTGGTGTGGACACGCCCGACGATCTGGAGCGTGTCAGGCGGCAGTTCCGCGACGCGAACGGCGGACGAGCAACGGGCCCGGCATACCGTCCGCTCGCGGCGACGTGAGGCGCTGGTGAATGCGCGCGGTGGCAAAATACTAAACGCGACGGCCGCATAGCGGCGATACTAAACGATGGAGCACAACGATCACATGGGTGAGACGCGCGTGACCTCGGAATCCCAACCTGCGCCGCAACCAGGCGCCCGTCCCGTCAAATTCATACTCGTCACCGGCGGAGTCGTTTCCTCGCTCGGCAAAGGCCTGGCGGCCGCGTCGATCGGCGCGCTCCTCGAGGGGCACGGCTACAAAGTCGCGCTGCAGAAATTCGACCCTTATATCAACGTCGACCCGGGCACGATGAGCCCGTATCAGCACGGCGAGGTGTACGTTACCGACGATGGTGCCGAAACGGACCTCGACCTGGGCCACTACGAGCGCTTCACGAATCATCCGACCACGCGGAACAACAACTGGACGACGGGAAAGATTTACCTCTCGGTCATTCAGAAGGAACGGCGCGGCGATTATCTCGGCCGGACGGTGCAGGTCATTCCGCACATCACCAACGAGATCAAGGACAGCATCCGCGCCGTCGCCCGGGACGTCGACATCGTTCTCGTCGAAATCGGCGGCACGGTCGGCGACATCGAGAGTCTGCCGTTCCTCGAAGCGATCCGTCAGCTGCGTCAGGACGTCGGGCGCGAGAACACGCTCTACATCCACCTGACGCTGGTGCCCTTCATCGGCGCGGCCGGAGAGCTCAAGACGAAGCCGACTCAACACAGCGTGCGCGACCTGCGCGCCATCGGCATCCAGCCGGACATCCTGCTCTGCCGGACCGATCGCTTCCTCGATCAGGACATCAAGCGCAAGATCGCGCTCTTCTGCGACGTCGACGAGGAGGCGGTCATTACCGCGAAGGACGTCGCGAGTATCTACGAGGTGCCGCTGGTCCTCGCCGCCGAAGGGCTCGATCGTATCGTGCTCGATCGCCTGCACCTGCCTCGCACCGAAGCGAAGATGGATGCCTGGGCCGACCTCGTCGACCGCATCAGAAACCCCAGCGACGACATCACCATCCACGTCGTCGGCAAGTATGTCGGCTACGAGGACTGGTACAAGAGCCTCAACGAGGCGCTCTATCACGGGGGATTCAAGCACCGGCTTCGCGTGAACATCCGGTGGGTGGAAGCGGAGGCGCTCGAACAACCTGCGGGCGAGCAACTCCTCGACGGCGCCCATGGCATCCTCGTGCCGGGCGGGTTCGGCGACCGCGGCACGCGCGGCATGATGCGCGCCGCGGAGATCGCGCGGGAGCGTCGGATTCCGTACTTCGGGATCTGCTATGGGTTCCAGTGGGCCGCGGTCGAATACGCTCGCCACGTCGTTGGCCTGGCCGACGCGGATTCGACCGAATGCGCCCCCGACACCCCAACCAACGTGATCTACAAGCTGCGCGATCTCCTCGGCATCGACGATCTGGGTGGCACGATGCGTCTGGGATCCTATGCGTGCGAGCTGAAGGCCGGCTCGAGGGCACGAGAGCTGTATGGCGAGACGCTGATCCACGAACGCCATCGTCACCGGTACGAGTTCAATTGCCTGTACGAGAAGGCGCTGACCGACAAGGGGCTGCAGATTGTCGGCAGGTCGCTCGACGGGAAGTTCGTCGAGATCATCGAGCTGCCGTCCCATCCCTGGTACGTTGCGGTCCAGTTCCACCCCGAGTTCAAGTCCAAGCCGCTCAGGCCGCACCCGCTCTTTGCCGGGTTCGTCGAGGCGAGCTACGAGCACAAACGCAGCAGACGTCAGCAGCCGGCCGAGTCCGTGGTAGGTTAGTCGGCGTGAAGGCGATAGAGTTCGCCGGTTTGACGGTCGGCGCGGGCCGCCCGCTGCTGCTGATCGCCGGCCCGTGCGTGATCGAAAGCCCGGCACACGCCCTCGGGCTTGCGCACGCAATCAAGGACATCGCCCAGCGCGCCGGCGTGCAATACGTCTTCAAAGCGTCCTACGACAAGGCGAACCGGACGTCCGTGACCTCGTTCCGCGGTCCGGGCATCGACGAAGGTCTCGACGTCCTTCGCCAGGTGCGCGAAGACGCGGGCGTCCCGATTCTCACGGATATTCATCAGCCCGACCATGCCGCCCAAGCGGCCACGGTCGCCGACGTGCTCCAGATTCCCGCCTTCCTCTCGCGGCAGACCGATCTGCTCGTGGCCGCCGCCGCGACGGGACGCGTCGTCAACATCAAGAAGGGCCAGTTCCTCGCGCCCGGCGACATCCGCCATGCGATCGCCAAGGTCACCGCCGCCGGAAACCCCAACGTGATCGTGACCGAACGCGGTTTCAGCTTTGGTTACAACAACCTCGTCGTGGACATGCGGGCGTTCCCGATCATGCGAGGATTCGGCTATCCGGTGGTGTACGACGTCACGCACAGCCTGCAACTGCCTGGCGGCGGGGACGGGGTCACGGCAGGTCAGGCTGAGTTCATCGAACCGATGGCCTGCGCGGGTGTCGCGGCCGGCGTCGACGGCATCTTCCTCGAAGTGCACGAACGCCCGTCGCAGGCGAAGAGCGACGCGCAGAACGCGCTGCAACTCGACCTGCTCGAACCGCTGCTCACCCGTCTCGTGCGCATTCACGCCATCGTCGCATCCGAGCCCGCGCTCGCGAGGAGCCGCTGAATGGGCGCGAAGACCGTGTCGGCGCTCGATCTCGCCAGAAAAGTCCTGCGCACGGAAGCCGCGGCGATTCTCAGCCTGGTCGACCGCATCGATGGGGAGTTCGAACGGGCCGTCCAGGTCCTCTACGACTGCCGCGGCCGCGTGATCGTGACCGGCATGGGCAAGTCGGGGATCATCTGCCGCAAGATTGCCGCGACGCTGACGAGTACCGGCACGTCAGCCTGGTTCCTGCATCCCGCTGAAGCCATCCATGGCGACCTCGGGGCGATTCGAGACGACGACGTGGTGATTGCGCTGTCGCACAGCGGCGAAACCGAAGAACTGGTGCGGCTGCTCGAGTCGATCCGGCGCATCGGCGCAAAGCTCGTGGCCATCACCGGCAACGTGAAGTCGACGCTGGCGCGCGCCGCCGACGTCACACTCGACTGCTCGATCGACGAGGAAGCCTGTCCGATGAACCTCGCGCCGACGGCCAGCACGACTGCGGCCCTGGCGCTCGGTGACGCGCTGGCGATGACCCTTCTGGTCCGCAAGGGCTTTCGCGAAGAGGATTTCGCGTCGCTTCATCCGGGCGGCAAGCTTGGCCGGCGCCTGATGCGTGTCGAGCACGTCATGCACAGCGGCAAAGCGGCGCCGATCGTGTCGACCGGCACCCGCATGCCGGACGTTTTTCACGAGATGTCCAGCAAGCGCCTCGGGATGACGTGCGTGGTGGACGACAATGGCCAGTTGGTTGGGGTCTTCACCGACGGCGACCTGCGACGATTGATGAGCCGCACCGCGGACGTCCTCGGCCTGACCGCCGGCGAGGTCATGACGCCACGGCCGATTACGCTCGCCCGGGACCTCCTTGCGGTCGAAGCGCTGAAGATCATGGAGACGCACAAGATCACGTCGGTCGTCGTCGTGGATGCCGGCGGCGCGATCGAGGGCGTCATCCACCTGCACGACCTGTGGCGCACGCAGATGATCTGACCTGCCGCATGACGCTTCACGCCAAAGCCTCGCGGGTCCGGTTGCTGCTGTTCGATGTGGATGGCGTGATGACCGATGGCGTGGTGATCATGCATGCCGACGGATCCGAGTCGAAGGGCTTTCACATCCGCGATGGAGCGGCTATCGTCTGGGCACAGCGGGCGGGCCTGATCGGTCGGTCTGCTGTCGGCGCGGACGTCAGGCGCCACGGCTCAACGTGCTGCCCAGCTCGCCATCCGGACGGTGTCGCAGGGCGTGACGAACAAGCTGGCAGGCTACGAACAGATCATTCAGGATGCCGGTGTGACCGACGAGGATGTCGCATACATGGGTGACGATCTGCTCGACATTCCGGTCCTGCGCCGGGTCGGCCTCTCGGCGGCGCCAGCGGATGCGGCGCTCGAGGTGCGCGAGCGGGTAGACTGGGTCAGCCCGTCGGGCGGCGGTCGTGGCGCGGTCCGCGATCTGATCGAGCTCGTCCTTCGTGCCCAGGAACGCTGGGACGGCATCGTCCAGCAGTACGCGTAATGGACGGCTACATTCCCCTGTTGAGCGCCCTTGTTGCGCTGCTCGCCGGCCTGGCGATCGGAAAGGCCTGGGAGCGCTACAAGCTCAAGGACGGCCGCTGGATCGATCGGCGGCGGGCACGCGAGTCTCCTCATTACATGCTCGGTCTGAATTTCCTCGTCGGGAACCAGATCGAGCCGGCGATCGAAGAGCTCACCCGTGCCGCGGAAACCGCCGGGGATCCGCTCGAGATTCGACTGATCCTCGGGAACCTGTATCGCGAGAAGGGACAGGTCGGCCGCGCGATCCAGGAGCATCAGCAACTGCTTCAGCGTCCGGACCTGCGGAAACTCGAGCACGCCAACGTGCTGCTGTGTCTCGGCCTCGACTACAAGCGCGGCGGTTTCGTCGACCGCGCGCTCGAAGCCTTCACAGAAGTGCTCCGCCTCGATCCCGAGAATCAGTACGCCCTCGCGAATCTCGAGAAACTCTACGAAGAGCAACACCAGTGGCGCGAGGCGTACTCCACTCGCCAGAAGCTGGCCGGTAGGGACAACGACACGTCACAGGCGCGCCACCACGAAATCCTGGCGTTTCTCGAAAACGAGATCGGCCTGGTCGCCGTCAAGCGCGGCGACTTTGCCGAAGCACGGCAGCGGTTTCAGGCCGCGGTCGATCTGGATTCGCGAACGGTTCCCGCGTATCTCAACCTTGGCGATCTCGACGTCCAGCAGCAGGATCTGCCTGCGGCGATTGCCGCCTGGGAGCGGCTGATAGAACGCTCGCCCGAACGCGCATATCTTGCGTTCTCACGTCTGGAAACGGCGTATCAGGATGTCGGTGAGGAAGGCCGTTTCCCGACGCTGTGCCGGCGCCTGATCGACGCCAACCCTCAGGACTGGCGTGCCCGTCTCGCGCTTGGCCGGCATCTGTCCTCGCGCACCAGCGCCCGCGATGCGCTCGACCTGCTTTTCGAAGCGCTCGTACAGAATCCTCACGCGCTGGCGGTACACCAGGCAATCTGGCAGACGCTGTCGCAATTGCACCTGCCGCAGTCGCTGGTGAACCGCTACGTCGAACTGACCCGCGACTCGGTCTTCTATCTCGACGCACATATCTGCGTGCGCTGCCGCTATCGCAGCACCGAACTCTTGTGGCAATGCCCGCACTGCCACGAATGGAACACGTTCGTCGAAGAACGCATCGCCCCCGCCAAGGACAACGAAGCGACGCTTACGAGCTGAGCAGGACATCCCAACTTCCAACTCCCAACTCCAAGACGCCATCTGCCTTGAGTCAGTCGTATCGACGACTTGACACGGCCACCGGGTCTTCACGAACGAAAGGGCCGTCGGCCCGTGCGGGTTGCCGGATTTTCACGCTTCCAGATTCAATCGCTCGTACACGAGCCTGACTTGGCGCGCGGTTTCGCTGTGCGGGCCCTCGGTCCGGATCACGTAATGCGCGCGGGTGACCTTTTCGTCGATCGGCCACTGCGCGGCCAGGCGGGCTTGGGCTTCGGCTTCGCTCAGGCCGTCACGCGCCATGATGCGCCGCACCTGCTCTGCTGGTGTGCAGGCACAGACGATGATCGGCTCGAACTGGTGATGGTGGCCGGTCTCGAAGAGCAACGGGATGTCCGCGATCGCGATGCGAGTGTTCGGCGGAAGGTTGGCAGACCACTCGCGGATGCGCCGGTAGACGTCGGGATGGACGATGGCCTCGAGATCCGCGCGCGCCGTGCGATCGGCGAAGACGATGCGGCCGAGGGCGGCGCGATCGAGCGACCCATCGTCACGAAGCACGGAGGCGCCGAAGCGTTCGACGACGAGGGCGAGCCCTGGAGAGCCAGGCGCGACGGCATCGCGAGCGAGCAAGTCGGCGTCGACCGTCGCGACACCGAGCTCGGCGAACCGCGCGAGGCAGAACGATTTGCCTGTCGCAATTCCGCCGGTCAGCGCCGCTCGCACCATGGCTCAATCGCTGCTGTGTCTGGCCTTCGCCGCCGCCACGGTGTTCTTGAGCAGCATCGCGATGGTCAGCGGACCTACGCCGCCGGGAACAGGGGTCAGCGCGCCGGCCACTTCGGTGACGGCCGGGTGCACGTCACCCACGACGACCGATCCTCGCCGATCGAAGTCGGCGAGACGCGTCGAGCCCTCGCCGAACAGCGACAGCGCCAGCGCCCGATCGGTGACGCGGTTGATCCCGACGTCGATGACCGTCGCGCGGGGTTTCACGAAATCCTTGGTGACGAAGCCGGTGCGGCCCAACGCCGCAACGAGGATGTCTGCCCCCGCCGCCACCGCCGGCAGGTCGGGAGTCTTGGAATGACAAATCGTCACGGTGGCGTCGCGGTGAAGCAGCAGCATGGCCATCGGCTTGCCGACGATTTCGCTGCGGCCGATGACCACCGCGCGCGATCCCGCGATCCGGATGCCGCTGCGATCGAGCAACTCGATCACGCCGGACGGCGTGCACGGCGCCAGCAATGCGCGGCCTTGGACGAGCCGGCCAACGCTCACCGGGTTGAACCCGTCGACGTCCTTGTCCGGATCGATCGCGTCGAACACGCGTTGGGCAGCGCCCTTCCCCATCGCAGCTGGCAGCGGCGCCTGGACCAGGATGCCATCGTGGGCGTCGCTGCGATTCAGGCGTTCGACTGTGGCCAGAAGCTCGTCGAGGCTGGCCGACGCGGGCAGGCGTTCGAGGTCGACGCGCAGGCCGGAATCGCTGCCGGCGCGAACCTTGTTGCGGACGTAGATCTCTGACGCCGGATCCTCGCCGACGAGCACGATGCCGAGGCCGGGCGGGCGCCCGGCCCCGCTGGTAAACGCTTGGACGTCGGGGCGAACCGACTCCCGGATCGCGGCCGCGACCGCATTCCCATCCAGGAGCCGCGCGCTCATCGACGGGCGCCGACGGTCGGAGCTTTCTGGCCGCGCGCGAGAACGAACCCGATAGCGGTGAAAACCGCGCCGAACAAGAGGATGCGAATGCCGAGGGCGTCGGCGATCTCGGGATTCACGTGACCGCCGAACCTGGACAGATACGAGTCGAGCTCGTGCCACTTGGCCAGTTCCTCGGTCGTGATCCCAAACTCCGTCAGGTACGCGAGCAGCGTGATGCAGAACCCATTGAAGAGCAGCATGTAGCCGGTCATCTTCAAGAAGTTGCCGAGGCTCTGCGCCGAGGTGCGCGACGCCGCTTCAACCTGGCTGAACAGCGGGCTGTGCGTGCGGCCGTAGAACCAGTAGATCACCATGCCGATGTCCAGCCAGACGAGGAAGCGAACCCAGGTCATGACCGTCAGGTTGACCATCAGGTACACGCACGACAGGACACCCAGGATTGGAAACAGATTGCCGAACGGCACCTTGAACGGCCGATGGGCATCGGGCCGCTTCTTGCGCAGGATCATGACCGCCGCACAGACGACCACGAAGGCGAAGAGCGTGCCGATGCTCGTCATCTCGCCAAGGATCTGAATTGGCGTGAAGCCTGCGACGATCGAGACGATCACGCCGGTGATGATCGTCGTGATATACGGCGTGCGGAACTTCGGGTGAACCTTGCTGACGCCAGCCGGCAACAGCTGGTCGCGGCTCATGGCAAAGAAGATCCTCGGCTGGCTCATGAGCATCACGAGCAGCACGCTCGTGATGCCGGCGACGGCGCCGGCAGAGACGAGGCCGGCCGCCCAACCCTTGTTGATTACGGCCAGAGCGTAGCCGACGGGGGCGTTCAGGAACGCCGCGTCGTCTTTGTACTGCACGACCGGGATGATGCCGCTGAGGACGGCAGCCACCGCCAGATAAAGAGTGGTGCAGATGACGAGCGACGCGATGATGCCGATCGGCAGGTCGCGGCTGGGGTTCTTCGCTTCTTCAGCCGTCGTCGATACGGCGTCGAAGCCGATATACGCGAAGAACACGACCGCGGCGGCGGCGAAGATGCCCTGGTAGCCGTAGGGCATGAAAGGAGACCAGTTCTCCGGGTTGACATATCCCACGCCGACGATGATGAAGAACAGAATCGCGGCGAGTTTTATCGTAACGATCACCGCGTTGAAACGAGCGCTTTCACGCACGCCAATCACGAGCAGCGCCGTGATGGCCAGCACGATCAGGATGGCGGGAAGGTTGACGAGCGCGCCCTCGACGTTGGTCGCCGGCGCCGCGCTCATCCATGCTGGCAGGTGAAGACCGAACCCGGCCAGGATCCGCTGGAAGTAACCGCTCCAGCCGACGGCGACGGTCATCGATCCGACGGCGTACTCGAGGATCAGGTCCCAGCCGATCATCCACGCGAAGATCTCGCCGAGCGTGGCGTAGGCATAGGTGTAGGCGCTGCCCGAGATGGGAATCATGGCGGCGAACTCGGCGTAGCACAGCGCAGCAAACGCGCACGCCAGACCCGCGGCGACGTACGCCAGCACGATGGCCGGACCCGCCTGGTTTGCCGCCGCCGTGCCGGTCAGTACGAAGATGCCGGTCCCGATGATCGCGCCGATGCCGAGCAGGGTCAGGTCCAATCCCGACAACGTGCGCTTCAACGCCTTGGCGCCGTGCTCCGCGTCCCCGACCAGCTGCTCGATCGACTTCGTCTTCAGGAGATTCGAGTCCATTCACCCTCCACGCGAGGTCGGGCACACCCCGACCTGCATTGATTCAGGCAAGCCCAAAAAAACGGGGCATTATACATCGCCGATAGAGACCAGCTGACCCGGACGCGGATCGGAGACGCGGGACGGGCTCGATGACGGGACGCGGATCGACGCGGATTCATCATCACGGGACGCGGATCGACCGGATTCTTATCACGGGACGCGGATCGACCGGATTCTATCACGGGACGCGATCGACCGGATTCTATCAGACGCGAACGCGGATTCTATCACGGGACGCGATCGACCGGATTCTTGCGCGTGACCGGATTCCCTTGCACGTGCGCACTTGCTGCCCCACGCACTTGCACACTGGCGCACTTGGCGTCACCGAAGGGCTGCGATGAACGCCCGGACCCGCTCCTCTGGATCTCTGGCGAGCAAGTCCGAGATGACGGCGACCGCGGAGGCTCCCGCGTCGGTGACGGCGCGCGCCCGATCCAGGGAAATACCCCCTATGGCGACGACCGGCTTTCCGCGATGTGCGGCGTAGCTGACGAGGTCGAGGCCGCGTGGCTCGTAGCCGGTGGCCTTGGTGTCGGTGGCGAACACCGGTCCGACCGCCACGTAGTCGGCCGTCGTCTGTAACGCCTCGTCCACCTGGACGCGGCCGTGCGTAGACAGCCCGACGAGGGCGCCTGTCCCGACAAGCCGCCGAACCGCGTCGACTGGAAGGTCGCCCTGTCCGACATGCACGCCATCGGCTCCACACATCAGCGCGATGTCCGGCCGATCGTTGACGATGAGGAGCGCACCGCTCTTCTGCGTCGCAGCCCGCAGACGGTCGGCGAGTGACAGGAATTCGCTATCGGGGCCCTGTTTGACGCGAAGCTGGAGGATCTTCGCACCGCCGCGCAGGCAGGCCTCGGCGAGGTCGCCCGGGTTCACCCTGCGCGCGGCGCACAGGCCGGCATCGACGATGGGATAGAAGGACGGGAGCTCGAGTGAAACCAACTCAGACGGCTTCGGCCAGCCGGTTACCTGACGTTTTTTTTTCGGTCAGATACCGGTCCATGAACCCCGTGCCCAACCGTCCAGCGACGAAGTCCGGATCGGCAATGATCTTGAGGTGCAGCGGGATCGACGTCTTGATCCCTTCGATGACGGTCATCTCGAGCGTCCGCCGCATGCGGGCAATCGCTTCCTGGCGGTCGCGTCCGTGCACGATGATCTTGGCAATCATCGAGTCGTAGTACGGCGGAATCGTGCACTCGGAATGCACGAAGGTATCGACGCGCACCCCGGGACCGCCCGGCACGCTGAACGCGCGGATCGTGCCCGGCGAGGGGGCGAACGTCTCCGGATCCTCGGCGTTCACCCGGCACTCGATCGCGTGTCCGGTGAACGTCACGTCCCCTTGCTTGAACGACAGGCGCTCACCAGCCGCAATCCGGATCTGTTCCTTGACGATGTCCACGCCGGTGATGAATTCGGTGACCGGGTGCTCGACCTGGATTCTGGTGTTCACTTCGAGGAAGTAGAAGTTCTGCTTGTCGTCGAGCAGGAACTCGAACGTCCCGGCGTTCGTGTACTGCACGGCGCGCGCCGCGTCGACGACGATGCTGCCGAGACGCCGGCGCATCTTCTCGGTCACCGCGACCGAAGGCCCTTCCTCGAGCAGCTTCTGATGCCGGCGCTGGATCGAGCATTCGCGTTCGCCCAGGTGCACGACCGAGCCATGGTGATCCCCGAGCACCTGGAACTCGATGTGCCGGGGGTTCTCGACGTACTTCTCGATGTAGACGTCGCCGACGCCGAACGCCGCCTCGGCCTCGCGCTGCGCGGTCTTCAGCGCCTTGCTCAGCTCGGATGGCGCGCGAATCACGCGCATGCCGCGCCCGCCACCGCCGGCGACCGCCTTGATGATGACCGGATACCCTAGGTCGCGCGCGACTCTCTGAGCCTTCTCCTCGCTCTCGACCGGGCCGTCGCTCCCTGGGAGGATGGGCACGCCGGCCTTCTTCATCGCGCGGCGCGCACGCGCCTTGTCACCCAGGAGACGGATGACGTTCGGCGCGGGACCGATGAACTTGATGTGACAGGCCTCGCAGACCTCGGCGAGGTACGCGCTCTCCGACAGAAAGCCGTAACCCGGATGGATGGCGTCCGCTCCGGTGATCTCGGCGGCGCTCAGAACGGCCGGCACGCTCAGATAGCTCTCGGTGCTGCGGGCTGGACCGATACAGACGTCCTCGTCGGCAAATCGTACGTGCAGCGAGTTCTCGTCGGCTTCCGAGGTACACGGCCACCGTCTTGATACCGAGCTCCCGGCACGCGCAGATCACCCGCAGGGCGATCTCACCGCGATTGGCGATCAGGATTTTCTTGAACATCGTTGTGTTCCCGGCTCTCCGTCACACGGTCCTGATCGCGAAGAGCCTCTCGCCGTACTGCACTGGCTTCCCGTTCTCCACATAGATGTTGACGATCTCGCCTTCGTACTCCGACGTGATCTCGTTCATCAGCTTCATCGCCTCGATGATGCAGAGAACCTGATCCTTCTTCACCTGCTGGCCGACTTCGACGAACGACGAGGCGCCCGGTTCGGGCGACCGGTAGAAGGTGCCGACAATCGGAGACTTGACGACCGCGAACTCGAGTGGGGAATCGTCGCCGTCGCCAGGTGAGTCAGGCGAGGCGACCGGCACTGGGGCCGACGAGGGAGGAGCAGCGTAGTTCTGAGGTGCCTGCGCCATCTGCACGGGGGCAGCCATGGGCGGAAACCCGGCGGTCGCTTTGCGGATCCTGAGTTTCAGTCCCTCCCGCTCTAACTCGAACTCCGCGAGATCGTGCTGTTTGACCAGCTCCAGGATCCGCTCGATATCTCCGAAATCCATTCGCCTCCGCTGTGTCGGCCCGCTCCGTCACCGCTGCTTGCGATCGATGACCGGCTTCCCGTCCCGTCAACGATTCTCGGTACGCGTGATGACCTCGCACCCTGCCGCGGTCACGAGTACATCATCTTCGATCCGCACGCCGCCAACATCCTCGACGTACGCGCCCGGTTCCACGGTGAACACCATCCCCGGTTCGAGCGGCGTCTCCGGCAGGCCGGTGACCGGGCGGCCGACGCGCGGCTCTTCGTGAACCTCGAGCCCAAGCCCGTGACCCGTGCCGTGCCCGAACGCTTCGCCCAGCCCGTGTCGGGTCAGCACGTCGCGCGCCGCGCGATCGACCGCGCTCGCCAGGACGCCGGGCCGCACCGCCGCGATTGCGGCGGTCTGCGCCTCGGCAACGGCGTCCAACAGACGACGAAACTCGGGCCGGCTCGGACCGATCTGAACGGTCCGGGTCAAATCGACGCAGTATCCGTCGTAGACGCCTCCAAAGTCCAGCACCACCCCGTCGCCTGCCGTCACAACGCGTGCGCCTGGCCTGGCGTGCGGACGAGCGCTGTTGGGCCCCGACGCCACAATCGTTTCGAAGGCCGTGCGCTCGAAACCCACTCGACGCAGGATGGCTTCGATGTCTGACGCGATCTCGATCTCGGATCGTCCCTCGCGAACCAGCGCGGGCACCTCGAACGCCGCCGCGGCGATTCGCCGGCCGGCTTCCCTGAGCGTCCCGATTTCGCCGGCGTCCTTGATCACGCCGTCCGCGCTCCACCAGCCGCTCCGTTGGAACGAGGACCGGGCAGGGATCCGGCGTGCTGTGAGGCGTCGGCGCGCCGTTGGCCAGCGACCCCGACAGCCGGTTGAATCGGCTGACCGGCATGTACGCCGCTTCGATTCCGATTCTGGAGGCATCCGCCTCCCGCAACAGCGCCACCAGCGTCTCGTCGTAGCTCTCGGGCGGAACGACCACACTGACAGCAGACTCCAGGTCGGGGCTCGAGGCAATGGCCGCCCGGGCGGCAATGGCGTAGCGAAAGTCCACCACCAGATGGCAGCGAGTCTGCGTCATCACCACCAGCCCCGCCGATCCGCTGAAACCGGTGAGATAGCGCACGTTCGCCGGGTGCGTGACCACGAACGCATCGAGTGCAGCCGCATGCAATTCACCACGGACGCGAGACAGACGTGGCAGGAAATGGCTGGACGGACGAGTGGTCATCGTCTGGAAGGCTATCAGACCGCGCGCGTCGGCGTCAGGCGCTGAGCGAGTCGATGGCTTGTCTTGCGCGACTCGATTCCGGCGAGGAGCTGTTCGAGCTCGCGAATCACCGGCAGTTGCGCGTCAGCCATAGTCGGGGCCAAATCGGCGATCTCGAGTTCCTCCGCGTCAGGTTCGGCTGGCGAGGGTGACCAGAGCAATCGATTGATGACTATCGGCTGAAAGGGTGACGGGCTTGAGAGCAGCGGAGCGGGTGCGGGTGGCGCTGGCGGCGCAACCGGGACGGCCTGAGTGACCGGTATTGGTCGAACGGCGCGAGCCTGCTGGGCGACGGCGACTGTCGGAATGACGGGCGCCGTCTGAGCAGCGGGCGCTGCCGGAGCGACGGTCGGAGTTTGCGAGGCAGACTCGGCGGCGGCCGCAGCCTGGATTGTCGACTCGAGTGGTTCCCCGTTCCGGCGGTGAAGGTCCGCGAGGGCACGGATGGCCGCCAGGTTTTCCGGGGCGCTGCGAAGAACCTGCTCGAGGTGCTCGGTGGCTTCCTGGAACTCCCCCAGCTCGACCAGCGATCGCCCCAGCGTGACCCGCGCCGAGACATAGGCGGGATGTCGCTGGAGACCCGCGCGGCAGGTCTCAACCGCGTCATGGAAGAGCCCGGCGCGACGGTACTCGTCGGCCAGCGCGGCGAAGGCGATCGACGCCGGGTCCTGCTGGACCCGGCGCTTCAACTCGTCGATGCGGGGGTTGTCTGACATGGTTCAGCGATCAGCTCTCATTCACTACGGCACAATCGTCACGCCGATGCTGACCGAGCCGGTCTTACCCGAATCGTCGGTGACGGTCAGCGTCACGGTGTAGCTCTGCGCGAGCGTGAAGGTGTGTCCGACAGTCGGTCCGCCGGTGGTGACGAGCGGCGTGCCATCGCCGAAGTCCCATCGGTAGCTGACGATCGAGCGTCCCGTCGCCGCGCGCGATCCGGCGGCGTTGAAGTTGACCTGGGTATTGACCTTCGGTCCGGTCGGCGACACGACGAACGCCGCCGTCGGATCGGTGCCCGCGCCGACGGTGATGCTCTTCACCGCCGTCACCTCGCGGCCGAACCCATCGCCAATGGTCAACCGCACGGCGTAAGTCCCCGCATCGTCGTAGTCGTGCGTAACGACCTTGCCCGAGCTCGTCGCGCCATCACCGAAATTCCAGCGGTAACTCGTAATCGGATTGCTCGCGTGCGATCTGCTCCCCGACGCATCGAAGATCACGGTCTCGTGGTCGAGCGGGTTCGCATTGCTGATAGTGAAGTCGGCCACGAGGCCGTCTGGCGGCGCGACGTAGCCGGGCGGCACCAGCCGGATCGAGGCAGTCCGCGGCGTCGCGTTGTTGAAGTCCGATGCCGACAGGCCACACGAGGATATCGACGACGGTGAACGCGTCGACGGCAACGGCTGGCGACGGCGGGGCCGTATAGACGAACGTCGCCCGACCATCGGTACCGGTCACCGCATTGCGCGCCGACAGCGTTCCGAAGTCCACGGCCATGCCGCCGACGGTAATCTCGTTGCGCAGCGAGATATTGCGGAGCGGCTCGCCGTTGATGCCCTTGGCCGACACGGTAATGAGGCTCTGCGACGAGCCGTCCTGCGTCAGGATGTCCGGCGAGACGGACACGGTGATGGACTGGGCGAACTCGGAGGGACCGGAGAGCGGCGGCGTCTCCGCTTCTTTCAGGGTGCAGCCGAACCCGGTGGCGATCAGCCCAGCCAGAACGATCCGGGCCGCCTGCGCGCGGTGCCGGAGCCGTTAGTTGATATGGATGCGTGCGTCATATACTGAGCTCACCGAATCGTCCTGTGCGTCGCTGCCATATTCCGGATCCGCGAAATTGCCGAAGTCGACCAGCATCCGTCCGGTCACGCTCACCTCGCGGCCGGTCTGATCGAAGCCGAAGAACGTGACCTCGGCGATGGTCGTGATGATTCACGCCGTTCTCGACCAGCGCCTGCAGCGGCGCTTCCTGCTTGGCGATGTGGCGCACCAGCTCGAACGAGCCGGTGACTTCACCTTCACGCACGGTCATGGTCATGGCGCCATCGAACCGGTACGGCACGTCGACCCCGGGGGTATTCCGCCCATCTGCGCGAACGAACCGAACGCGATACCGTTGCACGGTGATGAAGTTTGCCGACGTCGGCTCGGTCGGCTGCGTGGACGATCCTGGATCGCGCATCGCGAGGATGAGCGACACGCGGCCGACATCGTTGAAGATCGGTCGGCACGTCGTCGACGACGGTGTTCGACGTCGGAATGCAGATTGCCGCCGAATTCCTCCGGTTCTGCGCCGGACGCGCGCTTCGAGCCGCGTGATGATCAGATACGCCGGCGACGTGCCCTGGCGTGTCATCTCGCCGCAGCCGGCGGCGGTGAGGGCCATCAGTACCAGCAGGGCGAAACAGATCCCCGATCCCCAGACGGCCTTGCGGCGAATCTTCATGTTCGTGCGTGCTCCGGAATCCATGTCCTAGCCCTTCAGAATGCGCGGTGTGATGAAGATCAACAGCTCGCGGCTCTCGTCCTCGACGCGGTCCCGCCGGAACAGCCAGCCGAGAAGCGGAATGCGGTTCAGCACCGGCGTCTTCTCAGTCGAGGTCTGCTCCTGGCTGACGAAGATCCCACCGATCACCGTCGTCGCGCCGTCGTCGATCTGCACCTGCGTGTTGGCGCGTTGCGTGTCGATCGGCGGAATGCCGTTCACCTGGCGGCTGAAGTCCGGCGTGGCGTTCTCGATGGTGATCTTCATGATCACGGTGTTGGCGGCGGTGATCTGCGGCGTGACCTTCAACACGAGCACCGCGTCCTTGAACGACACGGTGACGGTGTTGTTGGCGACGGTCTGAATGGGAATCTGAATGCCCTGCGCAACCTCCGCCTCGATGTTGTTCTGGGTCGTCAGGCGCGGCGTCGAGAGGACGCGGCCCTTGCCGGTGCGCTCGAGAGCCGAGAGCGCGACGTCGAGGTTGAAGGCGCCGTTCACCGCGCCGAGCGCGAGGCCGATGGCGGTGGAGGCATCGGGGACGCCCATGTTGATGACGCTGCCCGTCTGCTCGAGATTGGTCGCGCGCGGATCGATCGGCGACTGCGTGCCGAGGCGGCCGCCGAGCGTGCCGTGGTTCGGGAACGCCAGGCTCGTCGTATTGCCGAGGTCCGGCATCACGCGGCCGTTGAGGCCCCACTGGACGCCGATGGCCCGCGCGAAGTCTCTCGACGTCTGAACGATGCGCGCTTCGACTTCGACCTGCGGTTCGGCGCGATCGATGGTCGAGATCAGGTTCGCCGCCATGTCGAGCTTCGCCGGCAGGTCGGTGATGATCAGCGTGTTGGTGCGATCGTCAATCTGCACGTCACCCCGCGGCGACAGCGCCGCCTTCTTGATGAGCGGTGCAGCCGCCGACGCCCGCGCGTAGCTGAGCGAGAAGGTGCGCACCTGCAGGCTGCCGGCGTCCGCGACGGACTTGGCGAGCGCCTGACGTGAATCGTTCTCGCGCTTCAGCGTTTCAATCCGCGCAATTCGGACGATGGTGCCGTCGACCGTGTAGTCGAGCTGATTCGCGCGCAGGATGACTTCGAGCGCCTGGTCCCAGGGCACCTCGGTCAGCACCATGTCGACCGATCCCTGCACGTCCGGATCGATGATGAAGTTCAATCCGCTGGGCTCCGCGAACGCGCGCAGCACGGCGCGAAGGTCCACACCCTGGAAGTCCATGCTGATCGGGTGGCCCGTGTACTTCTTCTCGGCCTGCCCGGGCAGGTTTTGACCCTGTGCAGGTCCCGGCGAAGGCGCCTGCGGTGGCGTCTGCGCCGTGACGATTGGACGCGACGGCACCGGCTGCTGTTGTGGCGCGGGCGCGGGCGGCGCGACTTGCGGCGCCGGCGACGTTGGGATGGGCGCTTGCTGTCCACGCGCGGCCGGCGGCGCCACGAGAGGCGACGGACGCGGAGGCGCGACGTACTCCGACTTGCGCTGGACCGGCGGTCCGACGAGGTTCAACGCGGACATCGGATCGGCCGCGGTGTTCGCCGCGGACGTGTTCGACGGCGCGCTGGCCGCCGCCACGGTTGATCCCGACGGCGCGGGCGCCGCCGGCGCTGCGACCTCCGGCGTTGCGACGAGGGTCGTCACCGGTCCTGCCACCGGTGACGTGATGGACGCGGCATTGGCTATCGCCTGCTCCATCGAGATTGGCGGCTCCGGTTCGACGGCGCCACCTGGCACTTCCTGCGGCGCGAGCAGTCACGGTTGCCGGCGCCTGCACGCGTCCGAAGACCACCGCGAGATCGCGGCCGCCCTCGCCCGATCGCTCGACGTGATACGTCGCTGCTGAATCGATCTCCATGACGACGCGCGTGACGAGCGGCTCGTGGCTGTTCAAACCGACTCTGACTCGCTTCACGAGCGCAGAGTTGATGTCCGTCTGCGCAGGCGCCTTCGAGCCGACGTTGGGAAAATCCAGAACCAGGCGGCGCGGCGCGTTCTCGCTCTCGGTCACGCGCGCGGGCGTCAGCAGCCCGTCGCCAGAGAGGATCACCGTCGTCGTCTCAGCCGACCGGTTGGAGCGGACGTTCTCGAGGATGCGCGCGGCAATCACACCACCAGGGACGGTTCCTGGCACGACCGCGGTTGCCGAGACCGTCATTGGTTTCGGGCTGCCGCCGGGGGTTTCAGGGCTGCCGCCGGGGGTTTCGGGGCTGCCGCCGCGCTCGCCTTCTCGACAACCGGCTGGCTGGCGGGCACCGAGACCGGAAGCGAACTCGCTGCCGGAGCCGGATCCGCGTTCACAACCGCCGCCGGTTCAGCGCGCCTCACGGGCGTCGCGGCCGTTCCTCCATCCGCAGGCGACAACTCGACGCGGATGGTGTTTCGCGCGCTGCGCACTCGATATTCGGCGGGCTTGCTGAGCGACAGGTGCACGCGCGCCACCGAGCGGCCGTCGACGCCGTTCGCCTGCTCCAGGCGCACGCCGGCGATCGCCCCCTGACGGGAGACGTCATTCCTGGCATCGCTGACGCTGACGTTCCGCATGTCGACCACGACGGTCAGCGGGTCCGGCCGATTGACCGAGTAGGCGACCGGTTCGGTGGCTTCGATCAGCACCGCGTTGCCCTGCGCCGACACCCCGACCAGCTTCACTGGCGCGGCAGCTGCCGACAGCAGAATGCTCGTTGCCGCGGCCATCACCGCCGCCGCGACGACCGTCGCGATCCGTTGTGGCGGTTCGCTCCGCCGTTCTCGATCTCGTATATGCGCGGTCATCGATTCGACTCTTTCCAGCTCATCGCTGTCGGTTCCATCTGTCTGGGCATCACCGTGGTGTCCAGGTCGCCACTCAGTTGCCGGGCGAGGCGCCGCGCCCGTCGGCTGGCCGAACGGCCTTGGGTATTTCGCGCTGCTTCACGAGCGAGAGCGGATCGTTCACGTCCTGAGAAAAGATCACCTTGTCCTGCGAGATTGCCTTGACGCTGCCGTCGAACAGCTTGTCGCCGGTCTTCACGAGGAAGGTCTTGCCTTCGGGCGCCTGGATCATCGCGACGAAGCCGTTGCGGTCGCGCAGGATGCCCTTCACCGAGACGTCGCCGATCAGCAATCCGGCTACACCCGACGGCCGTGACGCATTCGCCTGCGGATCGTTTCCGCGCCCGAGCAGGCTCTGGAACGGATCGCGCCGGCCTTCGGGGTCGTACGAATAGCCTGGCTTCGCCGCTTCCACCGGCTGCGCCGGCGGCCGGCGGCTGCGCCGGTTGTGCGGCGGGCGGGGTGCTCTGCGCGGCGGCAGACGAACCGGCGAGCAGCAGCATCACGCCAAGCAACCCCACTCGTGTCATCGCGCGCCTCACTTTGCCGCCGGCGGTGCCGGCGCCGCAGCCCCTGGCTGCTTGGGAACGTTCTTGCTCCGCTTCGCCACGCCTTCCTGCAGCACGAAGGTCGTGGCCGTGCACTCGGCGACGATCGTGGCCTCCGAGCCCTTCTCGGTTTTGGCGCGGATCGAGATGTTGCTGACGTTGATGATTCGCGGGAACTTGCTCACGCGATCGAAGAAGTAGCCGAGGCTGTGGTACGTCCCTTCCGCCTGCAGCTTGAACGGGACCTCCGCGTAGAGGGCCTGCTGCACCGCCGGCTGAGGCGTGAAGCGCTGAATCGACAGGCTCGACTGCGCCGCGAGACCCTGGAGGCGCCGCAGGATGTCGGCGACGTCCTTCTGCTCGGGCAGCACGGCGGCGAGGCTCTCGAGGCGCTCTTCGAGTTGATCGACCTGGCCTTGAAACTCCGGCAACCGGCGGGCCGCCAGGTTGCCCTTGGTGATGTCCGCTTTCAGCGCCGTCAGCCGCGACTGTCGCATGCTGATGTCCGCCTGCATCTCGACGACGTAGAAGTTCCAGAAGCCGAACACCGCGCCGGCGCAGACGAGGACGAACGCGCCAATCTGCGCCTGCCACGGAAGTTTGCTGAGCGACAGTTGCATGGATGCCTGCCTGTTACCGCGAACCGCTCGCCCCGCCCGGTTTCACGGGTGGCTTGGCTGCGGGTGCCGGCGCCGCCGGCGCGTCCGGATCGCTGAACGTCGCTTTGATCGAGAACCGCACGAGGTCGCCGGTCTTCGCGTCGGACTGCACCTGGCTGTCGACGATCTCGACCGGCCGCTTGAACCACTTCGTCGATTCGAGGTTCGCGACGAAGTCCGAGAGCGCGGTCAGCGAGGTCGCGAATCCGGCGATCACGAACTCGGCGCCGGTCTGCTTCATCTCGGTCAGCCACAGGCGCTCGGGCAGGCTGCGGCTGATCTTGTCGAGCACGTGCACGGGCGCCGCCTGCCCCTTCCGCAACTGTTCGATCAGGCCGACGCGCTGCTGCAGCTGGGCCTTGCGCGTCTCGAATTTCTGCACCTGGCTGAGCACGCCGCGCAGCTGCACGGTCTCGGTCTCCGCCCGGCTGATCTCGGCGTCGATGCGCAGCGAGGTCTGACGGAGCGACCAGAACCACCAGCCGATGCCCAGCACCGTGGCGATGAGAATCACCGTGGCGCCGATCGTCACCCGGTGCGCCGCCGGAATGAGAACGCGTGTCTTCTTCGAACGCTGGCGTTCGACGGCGAGGAGGTTGATGCGGATCATTTCTCGTTCACCCGACGCAGCGCGAGGCCGACCGCGACCGCAACCGTGGGCCCAATCTCCTTGGCGGAGTCGACGTTGAACTTCTTCGCGTCGAAGGCCACTTTCTTGAACGGATCGAACACCTCGACCGGCGCCTCGAAGCGCTCGGTGAGCATCTCGATGAATCCTTCGGCCCGCGACGCGCCGCCGCTGATGACGATGCGATCGACTTTCTCGGAGGCAGCGGTGGCCTTGAAGAAATCGAAGGTCTTCTGCACTTCGAGCATCACGTTCTCGGTGACCGCTCGCAGCACCGGGCGCGCGTCTTCGAACGACGCGCCGTCGACGTTCACGCCGCGCTTCAGTTGGTCGGCCTGCTCGAACGCCAGGTTCAGCTCTTTCTGAACGGCTTCGGTGTAGGCGTTGCCGCCGATGGCGATGTCGCGCGTGAAGACCGATTGATCGCCCTGGAGGATGTTGATGTTCGTGGCGCTCGCGCCGACGTTGAGCAGCATCACGACGGCCCCCGGCTGGAACCCGTAGTTCACTTCATACGCGTTCTGCAGCGCGAAGGCGTCGACGTCGACGACGACTGCCGCCCGGCCGGCCTGGCCGATGACCCCGGTGTAGTCGGCGATCTTCTCTTTCTTCGCCGCGACCAGCAGCACGTCCATCGTGCTCTTGCCGGCGGCGGGGTTCCCGGCATCGAGGATTTGGTAGTCGAGATTGACGTCCTGGATGTCGAAGGGGATGTACTGCTCGGCCTCCCAGTAGATCGACTCGGCGAGCTCCGCTTCGGTCATCGTCGGCAGCGCGATCTTCTTGACGATCACCGCGTTGCCCGAGAGCGACGCCGCGACTTCCTTCGTCTTGATGTTGCGGCTGTCGAACAGCCGGCGGATGGACTCCACCACCGCGGCGCCGTCGATGATCGCGCCGTCGACGATACTGTCGGGCGGGACCGGCTTCGCTGCCGAAAGCCGTGACCTTGTATGACTTGCCGGACGGCTTCAGCTCGATGGCCTTGACGGCACTCGACCCGATGTCCAGACCGACAAGTGATCTCGCTTTGCGCAACACCGCGTTTGTCCTATCTGAGGAAAAACCCTGTAAATATGGGTTCCGGGCACACCCGGGACAGTCGATCGAGCTGACGTGTCGAGTGCTGCGGGGGGCAAGTCGGGTGCCACGCTGGCTCGGCTACAAAAAGAGGCAGAAATGCGCAGTTCTGGCATCCGCACGGGGGTCCGGCGGAGGTCCCGATTCGACAAAACTGTGCGGTGGTGACGAATGTGTAATGGCAGGAGCTGCGTACGCTAACCAGACCTGCGGCGCAGCGGGGTAGAATGGTCGCATCCCGCGCGCATCCGCCTCGGCTTGACAACCCCCGCAATCGCCGGTATCCTCTTGGTTTGCCGTCCTTTGAATGAGGCTGACCGGCTGCGCTTGCCGCGGATTTGTGACGAGCGGCGGCAGTCGGCCCAGTCAGTAGTGCCCGCCGCCAACGTTCCGGCGGGTCCGCCGCGCCAACGCGCGCCGGAAAGGCCGAAAGGGATTTCATGGGTTCGTTTGTCCCCACTGCCGGAAGTGTCGAGCGGCAGTGGCATTTGATTGATGCGGAGGGGCAGGTTCTCGGCCGCGTCGCCACCGAAGCGGCCCGGCTGCTGCAGGGAAAGCACAAGCCCGTTTACACGCCGCATATCGATACCGGCGATCACGTGGTGATCGTCAACGCGGCGCAGATCCGGCTGACCGGTCGCAAGGAAGACCAGAAGCTGTATCGGTATCACAGCGGGTACGAGGGCGGGTTGCGCGAGGAGCGCGCCAAGGACGTTCGGCAGAAGAACCCGGTCCGCATGGTTGAAGAGGCCGTGCGCGGCATGCTGCCCAAGACGAAGCTTGGCGAGGCGATGTGGCGAAAGCTCAAGGTCTACTCCGGTGCGGAACATCCGCACCAGGCCCAGCGGCCCAAGCCGCTGGCGAAGCTCAGTAAGCGCGAGGTCGCATAGTGGCAGCAGGGATTCAGTACCTACGGCACGGGCCGCCGGAAGACGTCAACCGCCCGCGTATTCCTTCGCCCCGGTGCGGGCGGCATCACCGTCAACTACAAACCGCTCGAACAGGCGTTCACGACCGAGGCGCTGCGCACCCAGATCAAGCAGCCGCTGGCGGTCACGGAAACGGCCGATAAGTTTGATGTGCTGGCGACGATCAAGGGCGGCGGCACGGCCGGCCAGGCCGGCGCGCTGCGGCTCGGCATCGCCCGCGCGCTCGTCGAATACAACGTCGAGCTGCGGCAGCGGCTCAAGAAGGCTGGATTCCTGACGCGCGACGCGCGCATCAAGGAACGCAAGAAGTACGGACAGAAGGGGGCGCGCAAGCGCTTCCAGTTCAGTAAACGCTAGGAAAGGACGGAGGCAGCTTGACCGGCATCGCGTTGAAGGATCTGCTCGAGGCGGGGGTCCACTTCGGACATCAGACGAAGCGGTGGAACCCGAAGATGAAGGCGTATATCTTCGGGGAGCGCAACGGGATCTACATCATCGACCTCGCCAAGACCGCCAGGCTGTTCCGCGAAGCCGAACAGTTCACGACCAACCTCGCAAGCGAAGGACGCACGGTCCTCTTCGTCGGCACGAAGCGGCAGGCTCAGGATGCTGTGGCGGAAGAAGCCCAGCGCTGCGGCATGTACTTCGTCAATCAGCGATGGCTCGGCGGGCTGCTGACCAACTTCTCGACGATCCAGCGAAGCCTGGGCCGCCTGCGCGACCTCGAGGCGATGGAGACCGACGGCCGCTACGATACGCTCTCGAAGAAAGAGATCTCGCAGCTCGAGAAGGAAAAGCGCAAGCTGCAGAAGAACCTCGAAGGCATCCGCAACATGTCGCGCCTGCCGGACGCGTTGTTCGTGGTGGACACCCGGAAAGAAAAGATCGCCGTCGACGAGGCGCGAAAACTCAAGATTCCGGTCATCGGCGTGGTCGACACCAACTGCGATCCCGACGAAGTGGACTATGTGATCCCGGGCAACGACGACGCCCTGCGCGCGATCCGGCTCTTTGCGTCGCGCATCGCCGACGCGGTGCTGTCGGGCCGCGGGATCCGCGAGTCGGCCCAGGCGGAAGAGGGCGACGACCTCGACGAACGCGGACGGCGCTCGCGCCCGGTCCGCCAGGCCCGTCCCGAGCAGGCGTCACCGGCCTCGGTCTGAGCCGAACGGTTTCCAGGATTCGGATCGCCGGCCGGATAGCGCGGCCGGCATTTTTGTGTACGCGTAGCGTCCGGCTCTTGGCCGGACCACCCCCGGCTCGAGCCGGACTTGGAGAGCAACAGCGATGGTAACTATGGAAATCACGGCAGCGATGGTGAAGAAGCTCCGCGACCTGACCGGCGCGGGAATGATGGAGTGCAAGGCCGCGTTGACCGAGGCCAACGGCAACATCGACGAGGCGACGACGATCCTCCGCAAGCGCGGGCTCGCGCAGGCGACGAAGAAGGCGGGCCGTTCGACGAACGAGGGGCTGGTCGGCAGCTACATCCACATGGGCGGCAAGATTGGCGTCCTCGTGGAAGTCAACTGCGAGTCCGATTTCGTGGCGCGCACGGACGACTTCCAGAACCTCGCCCGCGAGCTCGCGATGCACGTGGCGGCCGCCAACCCGACCTACGTCCGCCGCGACGAAATCCCGGCCGATGTGCTCGATCGTGAGCGCGCCATCTATCGATCGCAGATGGAGGGCCAGAACAAGCCGGAGAACGTCATCGAGAAGATCGTGGAGGGAAAGCTGAACAGCTTCTACGAGCAGGTGTGCCTGCTGGACCAGCCGTCGATCCGCGATCCGAAGGTGACGATCGGTCAGGTCGTCCAGGCGGCCATCGCCAAGATGGGCGAGAACATCACCATCCCGCGGTTCGTTCGCTTCAAGCTCGGAGAAACGAGCTAAAGCCCGAACGTGCCAGGCGCACTTCGCGCGCCTGGCCTGCAGAATCGTGGTCCGTGGTCCGTCGATCCGTGTCTCGTCGATCTGACGGATCACGAACGACGAGCTCCACGAGACCACGGCACGCGAAGCTCAATTCGATATAATCGGCCGGATATGTCCGTGCCCGTGTACCATCGTGTCCTCCTCAAGCTCTCCGGCGAAGCCCTCATGGGAGAGCAACCGTTCGGAATCGAACCCGCCGTGGCCACCCAGATCGCCAGAGAGATCGGCGAAGTCCAGCAGCTCGGCGTCCAGACCGGCGTGGTCATCGGGGGCGGCAATCTGTTTCGCGGCCTCGCGGCGAGCGCGCGCGGCATGGATCGCGCGACGGCCGACTACATGGGCATGCTGGCGACGGTCATCAACGCGCTGGCGCTCCAGGACGCGCTGGAGCACATCGGCATCACCACGCGGGTCGCGACCGCCATCGAGATGCGCGCCGTCGCCGAGCCGTTCATCCGCCGCCGCGCCGTCCGCCACCTCGAAAAGGGGCGCGTCGTCGTCTTCGCCGCGGGAACCGGCAATCCGTACTTCACGACCGACACCGCCGCGGCGCTGCGGGCGATGGAGATGAAGGCGGATGTCATCCTGAAGGGCACCAAGGTGGACGGGATCTACACGGCCGACCCGATGATTCATCCCGAGGCCACCAAGTACCAGGAGATTTCCTACCTGAAGGTCCTCGAACAGGGCCTCAAGGTGATGGATGCCACGGCCATTTCGCTGTGCATGGACAACAAGCTGCCAATCGTCGTATTCAACCTGCGCACCCCCGGGAACCTCCGTCGCGTGATCATGGGGGACCCCGTGGGCACGACGGTTCGGGCGTCGTAAGGTCGGAGCGCAACGAGGGACAACTATGGACGTCAGTGATCTGAAAGGCTTGTTCGCGGAAGTCAAGAAACGGATGGACGGCGCAGATCGACCACGTGAAGCGGGAGCTCGGCGGCGTCCGCACGGGCCGCGCGTCGGTCACGATCCTCGACGCCGTTCACGTGGAAGCATACGGCTCGCACATGCCGCTCAACCAGGTGGCGTCCCTCTCGATCCCCGAGCCCACGATGATCGTCGCGCAGCCATTCGACCCGTCGCTGATGGCGACGATCGAGAAAGCGATCCGCACGGCCAACCTCGGGCTGAATCCCACCAACGACGGGAAGGTCGGTCCGCATTCCGCTCCCCGCGCTCACCGAGGAACGGCGCAAGGAGTTGTCAAAGCTGGTGCACAAGTACGCCGAGGAAGGCCGCAACGGCGTGCGCCAGGTTCGCCGCGAGGCCAACGAACGCCTGAAGAAGCTCCTCAAGGATCACAAGATCTCGGAAGACGACGAGCGGCGCGGTCTGGACGAGGTGCAGAAGATCACCGATCAGCACATCGCCAACATCGACGAGCTGCAGAAGAAGAAGGACGGGGAGCTGCTGCACAAGTGATCGCGTTGTCATGTCCTATTTCACCCATCTGGAATGCTCCGTCCCCTGCGGCGCCGGCCCCTACGATCCGCACCAAGAACAGCATCTGTGCACGTGCGGCGCTCCCCTGCTTGCCCGATACGATTTGACCGGGCGCGTGCGTGGAAGCGGGAATCGCTTGCGGGCCGCGAGCCGAACATGTGGCGGTATCGCGAGCTGATGCCGCTCTTCGACGGTGAGCAGCCGCTGACGCTCGGGGAAGGCTGGACTCCCCTGCTCCATGCCAGACGCATCAGTGAGTCGCTCGGCCTCGAGCGCGTGTTCGTGAAGGACGAGTCGCTGAACCCGACCAACTCGTTCAAGGCCCGCGGCCTGTCGGCTGCGGTGACACGCGCGGCGTATCTCGGCGCGCGGACGATATCGGTTCCGTCGGCAGGCAACGCCGCCAATGCGATGGCCGCATATGCGGCGATGGCCGGCATCCCGGCGCAGGTGTTCATGCCGAAGGACGTCAAGGTGCCATTCATCCGGGAGTGCGAGCTCTACGGCGCGACGGTGAATCTCGTGGACGGCCTGATCACCGACGCGGGCCGCATCGCCGCCGAAAAGGGCAAGCCGCTCGGCTGGTACGACGTTTCGACACTCAAGGAGCCGTACCGGATCGAAGGCAAGAAGACGATGGCCTACGAGCTCGGCGAACAACTCGATTGGAACTTCCCTGACTGGATCATCTATCCCACTGGCGGCGGTACCGGCATGGTCGGGATGTGGAAGGCCTTCGACGAGATGGAACGGATTGGATGGAAGGCTTCCGGCCGGCGGCCGAAGATGGTTTCGGTGCAGGCCGAACACTGCGCGCCGATCGTGCGGGCGTTCGATCAGGGCGCCGAGCGGTCGGAGCTGTGGCAGAACGCCAGAACGGTGGCTGACGGTCTCCGCGTGCCCAAAGCGGTCGGCGATTTCCTCGTGCTGCGCGCCGTGCGCGAAAGCGGTGGCACGGCGATGGCCGTCTCCGACGCCGACATGGTCGCCGACATGCGCGAACTGGGGGCCAGGGAAGGCATCAGCGCCGCACCTGAAGGCGGCGCCGCGCTTCGCGCGCTGAAGGGCCTCATCAAGGACGGCCGCGTGAAGAGAGACGAGACCATCGTCCTGTTCAACACCGGCGGCGCCCTCAAGTATCTGGACGTGCTCAACCCGTAGGCGACTTTCAAAGGGTGGTTCCATGGCGAAACGACGCACTCGGTTCGCGTGTGCATTCCTGTCGCTGTTTCTCGCGCTCTCTGCCGTCGCGCTGACGCAAAGTCCCCCATCTGGCTCCGGCAGTGTCGAAGATGAGGCGCTGCGCCATTTTCAGGCGCTCCTGCGTTTCGACACGAGCAATCCCCCGGGCAACGAAAAGCTGGCCGTCGACTATCTGAAGGGCGTGCTCGATCAGGCTGGTATCGAAACGAAGGTTCTCGCGCCGCGATCCGCAGCGGCCAAACCTCGTCGCTCGTCTTCGCGGCACTGGGAAGAAGCGTCCGCTCCTGATCATGGGGCACACGGATGTCGTCACGGTGGATGCGGCGAAGTGGAAGCACCCGCCGTTTTCGGCGACGCGCGAGGGGGGCTACGTCTACGGGCGTGGCGCGCTGGATGACAAGCCCAGCGTGGCGGCCGGGCTGATGATCATGCTGCAGCTCAAGCGGATGAACGTCCCGCTGGATCGCGATGTGATCTTTCTGGCGGAAGCGAGCGAAGAGGGTAACGGCGCCTATGGCATCAATTTCATGGTCGAAAAACACTGGCCGGAGATTGAGGCGGAATATTGCCTGGCGGAAGGCGGTGGCGTCGTCCGCAGCGGTGGCAGGATCCGCTATGCCGCCGTTGCCACGACCGAAAAGATCGCGCACACCGTGAAGCTGACCGCTCGCGGCGTCGCGGGTCACGGTTCTGTTCCGCTGCGCAGCAACGCCATCGTGCACCTCGCGCAAGCGGTCGCGAAAGTCGCGGCGTGGCAGACCCCGATGCGGTTGAACGACACGACCCGTGCCTATTTCGAGCGGATGGCAAAACTCAGTTCGCCGGAAGAAGCGGCCCGGTATCAGACGATCACCAGCCGGCAGGACACAGCCGCCGTGCAGGAGTACTTCGCCGTCAACGAGCCGCGGGTGTATTCCACGCTGCGCACGTCGATTTCGCCAAACATCATCAAGGGCGGCTATCTGCGGAACGTCATCCCGTCCGAAGCCGAGGTGACGCTCGACATTCGTGCCTTGCCGGATGAGAACATGGCGGCACTGCTCGACCAGCTGCGCAAGGTCATCAATGACTCGGCCATCGAAGTCACCGAGCTTCCGGTCGCCACACGTCCTGGCGCGCCACCCTCGCGCCTGGACACCGAGGTGTTTCAACTGCTCGAAGCGGCGGATCAGCGTGTGTACAACGTTCCCACCTTCCCTGCGATGCTCACCGGCGGCACCGACATGGCCCAGGTGCGCGCGCGAGGAGTGCAATGTTACGGGATTGGGCCGATGACCGACAGCGAAGACGGCCCGAAGGGTTTCGGCGCGCACAGCGATCAGGAACGAATCCTGGAAGAGGCGCTGCACAAGCTGGTGCAGTTCTATTCGGACGTGGTGGTGAATCTGGTGAAAGCGCGATAACTGTCCGCTTAGTCGCCGAGCGCAATCCCGAGCGCACGCGCGGTGCGTACCAACGTCGAAGTCGACGGGTACGATGCGCTGCCGCAGACGAACTGGTCGGTTGCTGCCTTCGCGCCTTCGGCGCTTCGGCGCGACAACCTTCGCACTTGATCATGAGCGAAGGTTGGTGGACGCAGGGGGGATCGAACCCCCGACCTCGTGATTGCGAACCACGCGCTCTCCCAGCTGAGCTATGCGCCCACTCGATGATACAACGTGCCGCGGGATGCACAGCAGAAAGCTGTGCGTTGACACGAACAAATTATTGTAGCACGGGCCCGCGCGACGCCGGCGGATCGACTGACGCCCGCCACTCGCGCAGCCGCTTGAATTACAGTGTAGGCACCATGACCGATCCGAACGAAATCTCAGCCCTCAAGGCGTCGTTCCGTGGCGCCGTGGCAACCGCTGACGCGTTGCACGCCATCCGCGATCGCATCGAAGCGCTCGACGTTCACGCGGAGATCTCTGCAGCCGATCTCGACGAGTTGTCACGCGTCACGCACCGCGCACGCATTGGCGTCCGCTGCGCTGCGCGGGCTCGTGGTCACGATGCTCACTCGCCGGAGTTCGGGCGCGGCGTAAGCTGCGGGTCTCGGTGCTCGGGACTGGCGGATTGAGAGCGTCCGGCAGCCGGGCGCCGCATTACAGTATTCGGATCAGTGATCACGAAGAGGTCACACACCCACCAGGGCGACTCGGCCCGATGCCGCCAGATTCCCGGCAACAGCAGACAAATGAGTGCGTTACCGCACACGGCATGAAATTGGTCGGCTGGTGCGCGGGTTGCAAACTCGTTCGCGCTCCTGCAAATGTCGGCACCTCTGACCGATTTGCCCTCTTCGATCTCCTCGTCCGGCCACGTGGACGGTCTCGGACGCCGCCTGCTCGCGATCGATCGCGAAACCGGCGCCATGATGGAGAGGCTTCGCCTGCGGCCCGAGCTCTCCGCCTTCGAAAGCGCCCTCCGCCACCGGATCGACGAGCTCGCCCACTTCGAGGACGAGCGCTTTGCGCGTCCTTTCTCAATCCAGCGCGATCCGGAATCAGGCGAGCTGAGTGTGCTCTCCGAATTCGTCGCGGGCAGCCGCCTGTCGGATTTGCTCGAGACTGCACATGAGGCCGGCCTCGTACCCGGCGTGGATGTCGCGCTCGGCTTCCTCCTCGAAGCGCTGCCGGCGCTGTCGACATTTCATGCAACCACCGGAGGCGCACACGGTCTGGTCGATCCCACCCGCATGGTGATCACACCCGCGGGCCAGATCGTCTTTCTCGATTGCGCGTTCGCCGCCGTCGTCGAGCGTCTCGGCCTTTCGCGCAGCCGCCTGTGGACCGAGCTGGGCTTCGCTTCTCCTCCACCCTCGTCTGGCCCAGTCCGCCACGACGTCGTCGCTGACATCTCGCAGGCCGCGCTGAGCGCGGTGATGCTCGTGCTCGGCCGCCGGCTGGGCGAAGATGAATATCCCGACGCACTGCCGGCGCTCCTGATCGAGGTCGTCGATGTCGCTCAGATCCGCGGGAGCCACCTGTTCGCCAGCGGCCTCCAGCGCCTGCTGCAGCGCTCTCTGCCGCTGCCAGGCCGTCGCCCGTTCACGACCGCCATCGAGGCACTCGAGGAAGTACGGCAGTTGCTCAGGCGGGAAATCGGTCTGACCGCGTGCCATCAGGCGCTGGTCGACTTCACCGAGCAGACCGATACCGCGTTCTCGGCGGCACGTGGTGGTGCAGACGACGAACAGCTGGCTGAGGACGCAGAAGAGGAATACGCTCCTCGGGCGAGCCGCAACACGATGATGATCGATTCGAGCGCGCTCGACGCGTTCGGTGCCATCGAGATACTCGACGACGCCGGCGACCCGCGCGCCGAGATCGAAGAATGAGAAGAGGAAGAAGACTCGGACGAGCCCTCGCTCGAAGTCGAGCTGTCTCTCGACGATGAAGTGGTCGCGCCTGCACCGCCGCAGTTCGTAATCACGGCCGATCCTGAACCAGAGCTGCTCATCGACGATCCGGAACCGCTTGCCGATGCGCCCAGCGCACCGGTTCAACCAGCGATCGCGCCAGCGCCCGTAGAACCGGCGCCTGTCCAACTGGCCGTCGAAACGGCGCCTGTCGTCTCCGCCGAGATCGCGGCCGCACCCTCGACCAACGACGAGGAAAGGGCCGCAACCGAGGATCAATCCGGCGTTTCGTCACGCCGGCTCAAACGTCAGCAGCACAGGTCCGCACGCGCGCGAAAGGACAAGCTCCGGTCGACGACGGCGCCACCACCTGACCTGCGCCGCCGCCACCACCCGCGCGCCACCGGTCGCGAAGGCCGAGCCTGCCAAGGCGACTGCCTCAGGCTGGCTCGTGTCGCCCGATCGCGCTGCGAAGTTCGAACCACCGGTCCCAGAGCCGCCACCGCCTGTCGTTCCGGCGCTGGGACACACGATCCCACCGCCGCCCGTCTACTACCCGCCGCCGCAGACTCCGACTGCAGCCGCCTCATGCCGTGGGTTCCGCGTCGTCGCACCGCCCGTGAGGCCCGCGATCCCGATGCCGGTCTTCGGCGCGCCTGCACCACCAGCCGACCGCTGCACCGCCACCAGCGCCGGTGCGGGTCCAGGCGCCTGTCGCCCCGGTGCAGCCCGTTCAGCGCCCCGCAGCTCCGGTGCCGCTACGAATGAAGGCGGACGCGCCCGCCGGCTACGTCCCCACGCGAAGCCGGGACGCAATGGCGCCCCCCCTCGATCGCGGCCCGTCGTTCGAAACTCCAGAACCGCGGCCATTTCCATGGAAGCTCGCCGCTGCTGCCATCCTGATTGTCGCCGGCGCTATCGTGGTCGGACGTGCCTACATCCCGTCGAAGAGCGCGACGCCGGTCGAGCCGAAGACCGTCGCTCAGGCGCCAGCGCCGGAGCCTGCGCCGTCGGTGGCCGCGGCGCCCGCCGCCGGAAAGGGTGACATCAACATCGAGACGCAACCCGCGGGTGCCAAGGTGCTGCTCGATGGAAAGCCGGTCGGCGAGAGCCCGTTGAAGTTGACGGGAATTCCTGCGGGCCGTCACATCCTGACGTTCATCTCGACGAGCGGTGAAGTGATGAAGACGGTTCGCGTGCCCTCCGGCAAGACGGTCACGGTGGACGTCGCGATCTTCTCCGGCTGGGTGGCGATCTTCGCGCCGATCGTGCTCGAAGTCTCGGAGAACGGCAAATCACTCGGGACGACCGAGGTGAATCGAATCATGCTCCCGCCCGGCCCGCACGAGTTGACGCTCGTCAACCGTGACCTCGGCTACAAGGCCGTTCAGGAAGTGACGGTCGACGCCGGCGAAGTGCGATCGATCACCGTCGAGCCGAAGGGCACGGTCAACTTCAATGCCGTGCCCTGGGCCGAGGTGTGGCTGGATGGCGAGAAGCTCGGCGACACGCCGCTCGCCAACATGCGCGTGCCGCTCGGCGTGCGCGAGTTCGTCTTCAAGCATCCGCAGCACGGCGAGAGGAAGGTCACCGTGACCGTTCGCGCCGACGAACCGACGGCCGTCAGCGCCGATTTCACACGCTAGAACCCCACTGCGCGATAGCTTGCACATTCGTAATGTAGCGGTGATTTCTGCCTGCACGCGGACTCTGTAAGTGTCATACCTCCGCGGACGCGATCCCACGAAACCTCGCGGATTTGGGTGAATCGCCCCACTACGCGACCCTGGCATCGTGCTTGCCATGGGGCCTATCAATCGCAACCTGCAACCGCCTTTCCGGCAAGGTGACGTATGTGGAACTGGATAGCTTGCTACGTAACGGGTCACGACTACAGCATCTCCTGTGACGGAGGCGCTATCTTCTTGAAGTGCCTCATCTGCGGACGACGCTCGCAGGGATGGGTGGTGCACGACGCGCAGGCCCACCCGCACCCGCACTCGCACGGGACCCGCGCCTGACCGCTCCGTCCTGTTGACACTCTGCGCAGCCGCTGGGGAGAATACCTCTGTGGCTGTGCCGCGTATCTCCAAGGAAGAGCTGAAGCAGCGGTTGGACGGTCCCGCAGAGTCCCTTCCCGTCATTCTCGACGCACGCCTGAAGTATCCCTACGAACACAGCACGGTGACGCTGCCGGGCGCGATTCGTTTTGTGCCCGGCGCAGACGGACACGACGCGCTTCTCGTCGCAACGCGAGATCGTCGTGTACGACTCCGACCCGGGAGAGATCGTGAGCGCTCGGGTCGCCTCGCAACTAATCCGTCTCGGTTTCCGTGCGATGGCGCTGACCGGTGGGATTGCCGACTGGATGAATGCCAAGCTGCCGACGGACACGAAGTCCGCGCCCCAGGCGGCCGCCCCCATGGCGCCTGGCGCTCTCAAGGGGTGACGATCCGCTTCGATCCCCGTGTTACGCTCGGCCGCGCCTGGGCCGTCGTTGGCGGGCTACTGGACGACATCGCCACCCGCTGCCCCGAAATCAAGACGATCACACCGGCCGGAGACATGCGGCGCGTCGAACCGATCGTCGACGGGATTGTTCTCGTCGCGCTCGTCGACGATCCGGACGCGGCGATCTCCTCCCTCGACGATCTCCCAACGATGAACGAAATCGAGCGTCGCGGTGATGCGACGATCGCGTTCGAGTATCGCCAGACCGAAATCGAAGTGCGCCTCGCCGCGCCCGACGAGCACGGCACGATTCTGTTCGACGCAACAGGGTCGCCGGCGCACGTCACCGCGGTCACCGAACGGCGTCGCACCGGTGGCCGCTGTGCCGAGGAAGCGCAGGTGTACGCAAGCGCGGCGTTGCCATACATCCCCCCCGAGCTTCGTCGCGGGTCAGACGAAATTGAGGCGGCGGCCTCGGGAACGCTGCCGGCGCTCGTGGAGCGCGCGCGACATTCGCGGCGACCTGCACATGCATTCAACCTTCAGCGACGGCCAGGATCCGATGGCGACGATGGTTGCGAAGTGTCGAGCGCTCGGCTACGAGTACATCGCGATTACCGATCATTCGGAGAATGCCAGCGCGTCGCGCACGCTGCGCGCGAGTCAGGTCTCGAAGCAGCGCAGCGAGATCGCACGCCTGAGAGAAAGCTATCCGGAGATCACGATCTTTCACGGGGTGGAAGTGGACATCCTGGAAGACGGACGCCTCGACTTCGATGACCGTCTGCTCGAGCGGTTCGACATCGTGCTGGCATCGTTGCACAACGGAGGCGGGTTGAGCCCGGCGGAGCTGACGCAGCGCAGCCTGGCTGCCATCCGCCACCCACTCGTCAACATCCTGACCCACCCGTCGAATCAGGTCGTAGGCCATCGGGCCGGCTACCGGATGGACTACGACGCTGTGTACGCGGCGGCAGCGGAGAGTGGCACCGCGCTCGAGGTCGACGGCGCCCCGAGCCACCTCGACCTCGACGGCGATCGCGCCCGGGCGGCGGTGGCTGCTGGCGCCCTCCTCGCCATCGACAGCGACTGCCATCGAGCCTCCGCCCTGGATCGGCAGATGACGCTCGGCGTTGGCACCGCCCGCAGGGGGTGGGTTGAGCCGCAGCATGTGCTGAACACACGGCTGGCAGCAGAAATCAGGGATTTCGTCGCCAGAAAGCGCGCTGCGAGCCGCTGAGCTGCGTCGCGGCGAAAGTCCGGAAGCCCGCCCGGTGCCGGCTCGACGGGTGATACCATGTAGTGGCCAGCCCGCTCAATTGACATCGATTCCGGTGCACTCCGACTTCGCGCGACGCGCTCCGGCGGACGGCCGTAGCCTTCGCGGAGGCTGGTCGGCGACACCAAGGCGACGTCGACTCGTAATTCGTCTATGACCAGTAACTGGTGTTTCGGCATTGCGCTGGCGCTCGTCGTGTCCGGCTTTGGCTGGACCTCTGACGTCGGCGCAACCGGCCTTGCCCAGGCTCAATCCCCCTCTGCGAGCGAGCTGGCCGCTGACCTTCAAAAGAAATACAACGGTATCTCGACTTTCTCGGCCGACTTCACGCACGAACACGAAGGCGGCGTGCTCCGGCGCAAGATGTCGGAACAAGGCTCGTTACAGGTCAAGAAACCGGGCCGCATGCGCTGGGACTACAAGTCGCCGGAAAAAAAGCTCTTCGTATCGGACGGGACCACGATCTATTTTCACGACATCACCAACAATCAGGTCACGGTCAGTCAGATGCCGCAGGGCGACGACGTGTCGAGCGCAGCGCTGTTCCTCCTGGGAAAGGCGACCTCACTCGCGACTTCACCCCGTCGTTCGGAACCGGTGGAGCTCCGGACACGTACGTGCTCCGTCTCGAGCCCAAGCGCGAGCAGGCCGACTACGACTGGCTCGAGTTGACGGTCGATCGCAAGACGCTCCAGTTGCGCGGCTTGACAGCGGCGGAAAAGCAGGGCGGACGCACGACGTTCGTGTTCTCCAATTTCAAGGAGAACGTCAATCTGGCCGATAAGACGTTCATGTTCAGGATTCCGCCCGGGGCGGAAGTCATCCATGCTGGCCGAACGAAACGCTGACCGATTGTGGCGGCACGAGGTCGCTGGCGTTCTGCCTGGCAGCAGCGCTTGCGGCGGGGTGTGCCACGACGTCCTCGTTCAAGACGGGCCAGCAGGCGGAACGCGCGGAGAACTACGACCTTGCCGTCGTCGAGTACACCAAAGCGCTCCGCGCGAACCCGAACGATCCAAACGCACGCGTCGCGCTCGACAGAGCAAAGGTCCGGGCGTCCCAGGAACATTACTTCCGCGGCCGCCGTCTCGCCGCCTCGGAGCGCCACGAGGAAGCCCTGGTCGAGTTTCAGCTTGCCTCGGAGCTGAACCCGACGGCCGGAGATGTGGCGAGCGCGTTGCGCGAAACACGCCAGCGGCTTCGCACCAAGGTCGCGGTTGCGCGTGGGGACCGGACCGAGCTTCAGGCACTCGTCGAACGCGCGCGCGTCCAGCCGCCGCCCGGGCTCGACCTTCCGGAAGGCACGAAGCTTCCCGACTCACTGGTCTTCAGCCAGGCCGGCAGCCGCGCAGTATTCACGGCGATTGCCAGGTTCGCTGGCTTGAACGTCGTCTTCGATCCGACATTCCGTGAGGAGACCATCAGCGTCGATCTCCGCAACGCCAGTCTTGCGGACGCGCTGGCGTCGGTGACGGCCAGCACGCGAACGTTCTACAGGGTCACGGCCCAGAAAACGATCACGATCGTGCCCGACACGCCGGTCAAGCGGCGCGAGTACGAAGAGGCCGTGGTCCAGACGTTCTATCTGAGCAACGCCGACCCCAAGGAAGTCATCGATCTGCTCCGCATCGTCGTAGACGTACGACAGGTCTCGATGATCACCGCCACCAACGCTGTGTCGCTGAAGGACACGCCGGAGCGCATCGCTGCAGCGGGACGTCTGATTACCGCGATCGACAAGGCGCGCGCCGAAGTGGTCATCGACGTGGAGCTGCTGGAGGTCGATCGCACACGGCTGCTCGAGTACGGGTTGCAGATTGCGTCACCGGGTGACCCCCCGATTGGCATTTCGGGATCGGCCGACGTCAACCGCCAGGGGTTCACGCTGCAGGATCTCCGCAATCTCACCAGCGCGGATGTGTTTCTTGCCGGTGTTCCCGGCATCTACTATCGCCTGCTGAAAAACGACGCGAACACTCGCACGCTGGCGAATCCGCAGCTGCGAACGTCGGAAGGGCTCGCCGCGCAGGCACGCTTTGGCGAACGGGTGCCGGTTCCGTTGACCGTCTTCGCACCCATTGCCGCCGGCGGCGTCAATCAGACACCGATCACGTCCTTCGTCTACGAGCCGATTGGCGTCAACATCGACATCACGCCTCGCACGCATCACGATGATGAGGTCTCGCTGTCGCTCAAAGTCGTGCTCAGCGCGCTATCGGGCACCGGCTTCGGCGGCCTGCCGACGTTTGCGAATCGCGAAATCACGACCACGATCCGGTTGAAGGACGGCGAAACGAACATGCTCGCCGGGCTGATTCGCGACGAAGAACGGACGATCGCCTCGGGCGTGCCGGGGTTGAGCGATCTGCCGCTGATTGGCCGGCTCTTCGCGGCGAACCACAAGGAGGCGCGTCAGACGGACATCATCATGACGCTGACGCCGCACATCGTTCGCGTGCTGGATTTGTCGGAAAGCGATTTGCGGCCGTTTCGAGTGGGCCGCGACTTCGGGTCGAGCGCGACGGAGTCCGAGGGGCCGCGCCCGGTCATTCCACGGGACGCGGCGGCCAATCGATCTTCCGGCGAACATGCGGCCGCCCGGTCAGGCCCCGGTCGCGCAGCCGCCGGCGGCACCGCCGGCATTCCCGCAGCCGCTTCAGCCGACGACCACCGGCCTTCCTACCCTGCCGGGGACACCGGTTCCCATGGTGCCGCCGAAGAAACCGGGGGGCGGCGGGTAGTGCCACGTGTAATTAGCGGCACGCCCGACCTCAAGGTCGGGCCTACTCTGTTCTTTCTACTTGCGCACCGAGCGATTTCAGGCGCTCGACGAGCGATCCATAACCGCGTTCCACGGTTTCGAGCGGCGACACCTCGCTCTCGCCGTCAGCCGCCAACGCCGCCGCAATCAGCGCCATCCCCGATCGCAAATCACGGCTGTCGAGTTGTTTGCCGCGCAACTGCGTCCGTCCGCTGATGATCATCCGATGCGGATCGCACAGGAAGAGGTCGGCGCGCATGCCACTCAACTGCTCGAGTGCAAACAACCGCAGCTCGTACAACCAGTCGTGCACCAGCGTCCGCCCTTCGGCTTGTGTCGCCAGCACGGTCAGCAGGCTCACCATGTCGCTCGGGAAACCGGGCCACAATCCGGTCGTGATCCGTCGTGCTGCCGTCATGGTTGACGGCTCGACGACGAACCTGTCGTCTTCCAACGTGCACCGCACGTCCATTCGCTTCATCGGCGCGGCAATGACCTCCATGTCCAGTGCCCGGGCGCCGGTGACGACGATGTCACCGCCGGTGATGGCGGCGACGACGGCCCAGCTCCCTGCTTCGATGTAGTCGCCGTCGAGCCGGTGCTCCGCGCCGCGAAGACGCGCCGGCGCGTCGACGCGGATCGTCGACGTGCCTTCACCCTCGATCGACACGCCCATCGCGCGAAGGAACCGGCACAGCTCGACGACGTGCGGTTCAGTTGCGGCGTGACGGATTTCCGTGCGTCCTTTTGCGGCGGCGGCTGCCAGCAGCGCCGTCTCGGTGCCGGTGACCGATGCCTCTTCGAGATAGAACGACGCGCCTGACAGCCCCCAGGGCACCTCCAGCGCGTGTCCTGGCTCGTCGAGCGGCACCGCGCCCAGCGCGGCCAGCGCCTGCAGGTGCGTCGAAATCGTCCGCCTGGCAGGGAAATCACCACCGGGCGGCGCGAGGCGCGCCGAGCCCACGCGCGCGAGCAGCGGGCCCAGAAGGAGGACCGAGCCCCGCAGCTTGCCGACCAGGACCGGATCCGGACGATCCGTTACGACCTTCTCGCACCTGACGCGAAGGGTCGAGGTGCCCACACCCGAAACCGTGGCGCCCAGCCCGGCGAGAATATCCACCAGCACCTCGACGTCCCGAATCCGCGGGACGTTGCTGAGCACGCACTCCTGATCGGTCAGCAGGCAGGCTGCGAGAAGCGGCAGCGCGGAGTTCTTGTTGCCTTCGACCGTCACCCGGCCGGAAAGCCGTCGTCCACCTGAGATTCTCAGCGTCGCCATCGAAGGTCCTCGTCAGTCCTCGAAACCGAGAAACACGACTTCCTCTCTAAGTTCGACACCGAATCGGTCTCGAACGCCACGCTTGCACCGCTCGATCAGATCACGAATCTGGTCGGCCGACGCGCCGCCGTGGTTGACGATGAAGTTGGCGTGCGTGGTGGACACCATCGCCGGTCCCAACGACGCACCCTTCAGGCCGGCCCGGTCCACCAGCGCGCCGGCTGACGGCGGTATCCCGTCAGGCACTGTATCTCGCTCGGGATTGGGGTTCTGAAAGATGCAACCCGCGCTGGCCGACTCGAGCGGTTGCGTTCGCTTCCGGAACGCCAGCGACTCTCGCGCGGTGGCACGAAGCGCCGTCGGATCGCCCGGCATGACCCGGAAGTCGGCGGACACCACGGCCTCCTTCGTGCGATGCAGCCGGCTGTAGTCATAACCGAACTCCATCCCGTCGACCGGCACTTCTGTGAGCTGACCGTTCTGTCCGACGAGCGTGACCTGTTCCACGTACTCGCTGATCAATCGACCGCGGAAATGGGCGTTGCCGTGAATGGCGCCCCCCACAGTGCCTGGCGTTCCGGCCCAGGCTTCGAGACCGGCGCACCCATGGCTGATCGTCCAGCGGACCAGGCCGTTGATCGTGACGCCCCCTTCGGCGCGGATCCGTGTCGCATCAAGCGATCGAACGTCGCCGCCATGCACGCGGAGGACGAGCCCGCGGACGCCGGCTTCTGCGATCAGGACATTCGACCCCCCGCCAAGCATCGTCACCGGCACGTGATGATCGTGAGCAATCTGGATGGCGCGGGCGACATCGGCGGCGTGACGCGCGTCGATCAGCCAGTCGGCGGGCCCACCGACCTTGAAAGTCGTCAGCGGGGCAAGTCGCGCATTGCGCTGCACTCGTTCGTCGCCGAACGCGGCGCGGAGCGTGAGATCGAAATCGTCATGCACCAGCGCGCCCCTCGAGCCTCGCCCGCTGGCGTTTCAGCGCGTCGATCGCAGCGTTCCTGGCACACGGCTCGAACTCGATCCAGTCGCCCGGCGCAAGCTGCCCTGCGATCGGCAGGTCTGCGGAGATTACGGTCGCGATCCGCGCGTAGCCCCCGGTGGTCTGCCGATCGGCCATCAGCAGGATGGGCTGGCCGGATGCCGGTACCTGCAGCGATCCAACAGGGGTCGCGTCCGACAAGATGTCGGCGGCATTCGCGTGCTCGAGCGCCGGGCCCTCGAGACGATACCCCATTCGGTTGGAGTTCGTGGTGACGATGAAGCGCGAACCAAACAGTGCATCGTAGGCTGCGGGTTGGAACATCGACTCGTGCGGTCCGCGAATGACCCGCAGTCTCGCGCCGCCGCGCGGGAGCGGCAGCGGGACTGCCATCGCTTCCCTTCGGACTGGGCGAAGCGGGAACCCGACCTGAAGCACGTCGCCCGCCACGAGGGCGCGACCCTCGAGCGGGCCAATCTGGCTGATCAGGCTCGTCGCACAACTGCCAAACGGCGCCTCGACGTCGAAGCCGCCTCGTACCGCCATCGTCGCCCGCGCGCCCGCGGTGCGCGGACCGAACCTCAGGCGCTCACCGCGACGAAGCGTAAACGTCTGATGCATGGGGACCGGAGCGTCACCAGCAAACAGCGCGAACCTGGCTCCCGCGACGGCGCAGATCAGTTCGCTATCGGCCTCCAGCTCCGGGCCGATCAGCGTGACCTCGAGCGCCGCGGCATTCTCGTCGTTGCCCACCAGCCTGTTGGCCAGCCGGTGCGAGTACGAGTCCATCGGGCCGGCAACCGGCACACCGCTCCCCTGCAGGCCCCATCGGCCGAGGTCCTGCACCGTTGTCAACATGCCCGGCCGAAGGACGCGGAGTGAAGGCATTCAGCAGTACGGTCAGCGCTCGAGCGGCCGCCTGGCCTCTACTCGAGACGTTTGAGCTCGTCAACGGTGATCGGCTCGAAGCGAACACGATCGCCGGACTTGAACAGAAACGGATGTTCACGCGACGGGTCGTAGGGTTTCACGGGTGTACGGCCGATGATGTTCCAACCGCCCGGTGTCGCCGACGGGTAGATGCCGGTCTGTCCGCCAGCAATGCCGACGGAACCTGGCGTCACCGACAGGCGCGGACTCTTCCGACGCGGCGCGGCAATGCGCGAGTCCACCTCGGCCATGTAGGCGAACCCGGGGACGAACCCGACGAGGTACACACGGTAGCTTCCCGCCGCGTGCAGTTCGATGGCTTCAGATTCCGAGCACGAACCGAACCGCGCCACGTCCGCAAGGTCCGGTCCGAACTCACCGCCGTAGCAGACAGGAATCGTCAGCTCGGCGCCTTCCTCGCGATCGTCGGGATCGAGCCATCGTGCCAGGTGCTTGACCTCCTGCTCGAGCCAGCGGACGTCGATCGCGAGCGGATCGAAATACGTCGTCACCGTGCAGTACCCGACGACGACGTCGCGGACGGTGCGGCCGAATCGCTGTTCGATGGCCCTGGCGAGCGCGACGCACCAGCCGTTGATCACCGGATCGATGCGCTCGGGCAGCTGCACGATCAGGGCGGAGTCGCCGGCGTCGCGGATCTCGAAGTCGAACATGACCAATCAGCCTGCGGCACGGCGCTCCAGCGCCGTCAGCAACTTCTGGTGGATATTGTCGAAGCCGCCATTCGACATGATGATGACCAGATCGCCGGGCTTGCTCTCGCGCTCGACGGTCTTGACGATGTCGTCGACCTGCGGGATGTAACGGGCGTCGACGTTGCTCGCCTGCAGATCGGCCACGAGCTGCTCAGCCGACAGCCGTTGGTCGTCAGGCAGGTTCGAACGAAAGACAGCGGGCAGCAGCACCTTGCTGGCGGAGGTGAACGCGCGCGCGAAATCGGATTGAAAAATCTTCCGGCACGACGTCGCGGAGCGCGGCTCGAAGATGGCCCAGATGCGCCGGTCCGGATGGGCCGAACGCACGCCCGCCAACGTCTCGGCAATCGCCGTAGGATGGTGGGCGAAGTCGTCGTAGACGGCGACGCCGCCGGCTGTTCCGCGGTGCTCGAGACGCCGCCTGACGCCCTTGAAGCGCCGCAGCCCCTCGGCCATCGTGATGGTGTTGATGCCGACCGCAGCGCCGACCGCCATGGCGGCGAGCGCGTTCCTGACGTTGTACGCGCCAAGCATCGGCAGCTCGAACGTCCCGATCGATGAGCCGCCGCGCCGCACGCCGAATTGCGTCGAGTCCAACCCGACCTTCAGGTCATGCGCCTGCCAGTCTGCGCCGTCGGACAGTCCGAAGGTCTCGACCCGGCAACGGGCGTTTTCCTTGAGCGCCAGCGCTTCGGCGTTGTCAGCCCCGAGAATGAGCAGCCCCCGCCTCGGCACGAGATTGACGAATCGCTGAAACATGAGACGGATCGAGGCGAGGTCGGGATAGATGTCGGCGTGGTCGTACTCGATGTTGTTGACCACAGCGATGTCCGGCAGGTACTTGAGGAACTTGGCCGTCTTGTCGAAGAACGCGCTGTCGTACTCGTCGCCCTCGATGACGAACTCGCGACCGCCGCCGATGCGATAGCTGCCTTCGAAGTTCTCCGCGATCCCCCCGACGAACACGCTGGGGTCGGCGCCGCCGTGCGCCAGGATCCAGCCCGCGAGCGACGTCGTGGTCGTCTTCCCGTGCGTGCCTGCGATCACCACCGATCGCGCGCCCCACAGGAAATGGTCGCGTACGGCCTCCGGAAGCGAGCAATAGCGGATCTTGCGATCGAGGACCTCTTCGAGCTCGGGGTTGCCGCGTGAAATCGCATTCCCGACGACCACCAGGTCCAGCTCGGACGTGATGTGCTCGGCGCGATAGCCCTGCAGAATCGTGATGCCCTGCTGGGCAAGAAAATCACTCATCGGCGGGTAGACGTTCTGATCCGAGCCACGCACGTCGAAGCCGCGGCTCTTGAGCAGCGCCGCCAGCGTTGCCATTGCCGTTCCGCAGATACCGATTAGATGAATGCGCGTCACGTTTACATCACCGCCGCTTCCTCGACGATCACCGCTGGCTGCATCCCGGTCACGACCCTGGCAGCCACACCGAATGGCAGCGTCAGGGTTGCCCCGGACGTATGCCCGGACGGCAGCCCGTACAAGACCGGCCCGCGAAAATCGGCCATCACGTCTCCGATGACGCTGCGGATGCCGAGCGATCCACCGGGCTCGTCACATCGCGGGAGTTCGCCAAACACCACCGCCGACGCCCGGTTCAGGAGCCCGCTCAACCTCAACTGCGTGAGCATCCGGTCGATGCGATACGGACGTTCGGCCACTTCGTCGAGGAACAGGATGCATCCGGCGGGCGGGTCGAACGCGTAGGGCGTGCCGAGCGACGCCGCCAGTTGGGTCAGCGTTCCGCCCACGAGCATGCCTGTCGCGTCTCCCCCGCGCAGGGACTCGAGGTTCGGATGCGTGATCGCACCGGGCGGTTCGGGCGTACACACGCACCGTTCGAATGTGTCCCTGTCGTAGCCTGCGGCGCCCCGCGCGAAGCGCCCTTCGATCATCGGGCCATGGAACGCCACCAGGCCGCACGTCTGCGTGAGCCACGTTAGAAGCGACGTGTTGTCGCTATAGCCGATGAAGATTTTTGGATGCTGACGGATCTCGTCCGCATCGAGCAGCGGCAGTATCTGGACGCTGCCGTAGCCGCCGCGCACCGCGATGAGCGCTGCAATCGACGGATCCAGGAACGCGTCGCGAAGGGCGCTGGCGCGGGTCGCCGCCGGCCCCGCCAGATACGCGCTCCTCTCGAAGACGCGCTCGTCGAACACCGGTTCGAATCCGATTGCCGACAGCTCGCGAATCCCGGCATCGAACTCGTCTCTGGCAAATCCACTCGCGGGGGCGACCAGGGCGACACGGTCTCCGCGCCGCAGCGCTCGCGGTTTCAGCATGCGTCAGGCGAACCTGGCCATCTCGGCGGCAATGGCCTGATGCTCGTCCCGGCCGAGCGCCGCGCGCAGCGCGCTGCCGGTCAGCGGCCGCGGGTGGGCCGGCGCGAGGAAGCGCTCCTTGACCCGCCGGTGACGCTCGAGGGCGTCTTCAACGCGCTTTTCGGGCAGGCTGCCATTCTCGACCGCGCGAATGATCGCTTCGAGCGCCGCCGCCTGCTGCTCCTGTGACGCTCCGCACATGAGCACCGCATCGCATCCCGCGGCAATCGCCGCGACTGTCGCCTCCGGAATCCCGTACTTGCCGCTGACCGCCTTCATCTCGAGATCGTCGCTGAGGACGAGGCCTGTGAAGCCCAACTTCTTCTTCAGGATCGCATCCACGATCCGCGGCGACAATGTCGCCGGACGCTCGTCGTCATACGCGGGAATGAGGATGTGGGCGGTCATGATCGACGCCACGCCGGCGTCGATCGCCGCGCGGAACGGCACGAGCTCGACGGCATCCAGCCGATCGGGCGGATGCTCGATGAGCGGCAGCTCGTGGTGCGAATCCGTGGCCGTGTCGCCGTGCCCTGGAAAATGCTTGCCGCACGCGGCGATGCCTTCGGCCTGAAGCGTCGCGATGATCACGCGGCCCAGTCGCGCGACATCTTCCGCGCGTTCGGCCAGCGCGCGATCGCCGATGACCGGATTGCTCGGATTGGTGTGGATGTCGAGGACCGGCGTGTAGTCGAGCGAGATCCCCACGGCCTTGAGTTCGGCCGCCAGTGCCTTCGCGAACCGCTCTGCCAGGCGCTCGTCACCACTGCGGCCCAATGTGATCATGGGCGGCCACAACGTGAACGGCGCGCGCAGCCGCGCCACTCGCCCACCCTCCTGATCGACGCTCACCCACAGTGGCAGGCCGTCGTCGGGATGTACGAGCGTCTGCGCTTCGCGCGACAGGTCGGCGACCTGGTCCGGCGCTTCGACGTTGCGCGCGAACAGGATGATTCCGCCGAGATCGAACTCACGCGCCAGCGCCTTGAGGTCCGATGGAATCGAATGGCCAGGAAATCCGGCTATGGCAAGCTGACCGATGTGACGACGAATGTCTCGAAGTGACACAGAGACATGATTATAGCCATTCGGCTCTGCCTCGCGACAGAATCCGCGAGGCGATCCGTTTAGAGCACCGCATCCGGTGTCCTAGCGTCGCAACGCCTCCGACCAGTTGACGACGACCGTGATCGGAACTGCCGCATTGGTCGCCGTGTTGATGAGAAACCGTTGGCCGTCGTGTGATATCGCGTACTGACAACATCTGCCGCCGGTCCGCTCCCAGCCCGTCATCCTGGTGTCCATCAACGCATGCGGCTCGCCCCACGTGAACGTCGATCCGGCCGGGTTCACCTCGACCGCCATCAGCTTCCTGTCGGGCGCCACGTAATAGAGCTCCCGGCCGTCACGACGCCACTGCACCTGATTCCCTCCACCTCGGGACACCTGCCACCTGGCTCCGGTGGCGGGAAATGCCTGCACGTAGACCTCGAAGGGCCCATTGGCGTTTGACACGTAGGCGATCCACCGGCCGGCCGGAGACACCCGCACGGATCGCTCCTGGGCTGGAGTCGAAACGAAGGGCACCGGCGTTCCATCCGGAGGCTTCATCACCATCACGTCCCAGTTCGTCTTCGGATCGAGAACTCCAAAGAACAAGAGCTGCTCCATCGGACGACCAGTCGTACGGGATCTTGGGCAATGGTGATTTCAGGAGCGGGCGGTCGTTCCCGGGCGCCTCGAGCGACAACCGGAACAGATTGGGCCGTCCATCGCGAAGCGACGCAAAGACGATCTCCGACCCCGCCCGCGAACAGACGGGATAGAAGTCAGTCGCCGGATCGAATGTCAAGCGCGTCGGAGGACCACCGGACAGTTCCTGACTCCAGATATCGACGTCCCCGGTGCGGCTCGTCGCCAGCTCGTACACGATCCGCTTTTCGTCGGCGGTGAGGCAGACGGTGTTGTACTCGCGCTCGGACACTTCCGTTCTCAGACGATTACCCTTGCGGTCGAACCAGACCAGATCGGATCCCACCGTCGAGGCTTGATATGCCAGACGACCCGTCGCGGACACGGAGAAGAGGCCTTGATAGGTGATTGCGTTGAACCCCACGTGCTCGGCGACAGGGACCGCGGCGCCGCTCAGCTCCTGCGTCGTCGGATCGAACGGTTGGGCCACGAGCGATCCTTCACGTCTGAACAGCAGATAACCCGGTGGAGCGTAGAGACCAACCGCGGTCGACTCCACGAGGTCTTTCGTCTCGGTCGAATCGATCGACGCGACCCGGACGACGAAGCCCGAATCGGGCCCGCGGCGGCCCATGAAGAGATAGTGACGGCCATCGGGCAGGAACGTTGGGAACCAGCGAGCGAGGTTCCACGCCTGGACTCCCTCGCCCACGCGCACGTCGATCGGCTCGCCGCCGCCGGCCAGGATCCGGCGCGGGGAAACACCCGGGATGGGCACGAACAGAATAACGTCGTCGCGGTTCCAGGTCCCCCCGCGCGGCACCGGCGCCGGGGCGAGGACGCGCGGGGCACCGCCAGCCAGAGATACGATCTTGAGTTGTCCTTGAGCGAAGAAGCCAAGGCGCTGGCTGTCGGGCGCCCAGAAAGGCTGCGCGGCGTCATCCGTGTCGGGCAGTGCCCGCGCAGTCTCGGAGTCGAGCGACCGAACGTACAGCCAGGTCTTACCAGCCTGGTCAGTCGCAACGAAGGCGACATGGCGGCCATCCGGAGAGATCTGCGGCGCGTCTCCGAACGGCTGAATCGCGCCCGCCGGTGGGAGCACCGACAACACATCGAGTGCGGACGACGTCTGCGGGGATCGGCGATCGCCGAGGCGAGCGGTGCCGAGCGCGATAGCAGCCACGGTGGCAATGCCTGCAACGCACCACGGCAGCCACTCGCGCAACTTGCTGGGCCTGGCCGCGGCCGTGAGCGCGGGCGCCTCGCCATCGGTCATGCCTTTCAACTGCAACAGCACATCGTGCGCGCTCGACCATCGATCATCGGGCTCCTTCGCCAGGCACGTCTTCACCAGACGTGCCAGCGCTGGTGGCGCGCCAGGAACCACCTCCGTCACCGCCGGCGGGTCTGTGTGAAGGATCTGGCCGATGACGCTCGCCTGGCTCGGACCATCGAACGCACGTTTGCCCGTGACCATCTCGAAGACGATCAGGCCGAAGGCGAAGATATCGCTGCGCGCGTCGACGGGCTCGCCATTCAGCTGCTCTGGCGACATGTAGTTCAGCGTTCCAAGAATCTGTCCCTCGCTCGTGACGGGTCCTGTCTTCGTGACCGCGACGTTCTTCGGCGCGTTATCGACGCGCAGCTTTGCCAAACCGAAGTCCAGGAGCTTGGCACCCGAGCGAGTCAGCATGACGTTGGCCGGCTTCAGGTCGCGATGGACGATGCCGTGGCTGTGAGCCCTCGCGAGCCCGTCGGCGATCTGAACGCCATAGGTCACGGCCTGTGACACCGGAAGCGGTCCGCGCGAGATCCGATCCGCCAAGGTCTCGCCCTCGAGCAGTTCCATGACGAGATAATCCACACCATCCTGATGACCGACATCGTGCAGCGCGCAGATGTGCGGGTGTGTCAGGGCCGCGATTGCCCTCGCCTCGAGCTGAAAGCGCGCGCGCCTTTCGGGATCGTGCGAGAGTGCTTCAGGGAGCGTCTTGATCGCCACCGCTCGATCGAGACGTGTATCGCGCGCACGATACACCTCTCCCATGCCGCCTGCCCCAACGGCAGACTCGATTTCATACGGACCGAGGCGGCTCCCAGCGCTCAGCGGCATATCACGCCTGAACGATCCTTCGCGGCAACCCAAGATTGAGGTGCATCGTCAGGTCGTAGACCGACGCTCCGCATGACGCCGCGAGATCCTCCGGACGTGACCCCTCCGTCCAATCGAATATCGTCGCCTCGTCGCCAATCTCGACCCGGCGCTCCGGTCCGATCTCGACGATCGTGTGGCTGGCCGACACGGACGCCACAATCGGGTAGAGGGCTCCACCGATGCGGACCCGTCCGCCCTTCGCCGCGACCCGTGGGAGGCCATCCGCGTGGCCGACGGGCAGCGTGGCGATCCAGACGGCGCGGTCCGCAATGTAGGCACGGTTGTAGCCCGCGCTCTCGCCTGGCTGCAGCTGCTTCACATAGGCAACGCGGGCCTTGAGCGCGAGCGCCGGAGTCAGATCGAGCGCGCCCGTTTTTCTGAACGCAGCCTCGGGGTAGATGCCGTACAGCGCCATACCCGGCCGTACCATGTCGAGAAACGCGTCAGGATGCTGAAACAGGGTGTAAGACGATGCCGCATGCTTCGCGCCGACCGGAATCCGTCGCTTCGTCGAGGCGCGTCACGAGCGCCTGGAAACGTCGCAGCTGCTCGCGGTCGAAGGCCTCGTCTTCAGTAAATGTCATCATCATCCCGCTGATGCGAACGCGGCGTGCGGCTGCGAGACCGCGGATAAGGTCGAATGCTTGCTCGTGCGGCACACCGACACGCCCCAGCCCCGTGTCCACGCACACGTGCACGGTACAGTCACGGCCGCTCCGCCCCGCAGCCCGCTCGAGCGATGGTCCAATCGGCGTGTAGACCATCACGGCAATATCCCGGCCGGACCGCAAGCAGAAGACCTTCGTCGTCGACTGGCCCCATGAGCAGAACCGGCTTGCGAACCCCGGCATCGCGCAGCGCGAGGGCCTCATGGAGCTTCACCACGGCAAAGCCACGAATGTGTGCGAGCGGTTCCAGCGTCTGCGCGACGTTCACGACGCCGCCACCATATCCGTTGTTCTTGATGACGGCCAGGATCGGTACCCCCGACCGCTTGTAGACCGCGGCCGCATTCGCTCGCAGATGTCCCGCATGGATCTCGACCCATGGATCGAACGAGGAATGCTGCGCAACTGGCCGTGCAGCGGGCTCGAGGTGAAATCCGAGCGCGGGAAGGGCTGCACCGCCCTTGAGGAACGTGCGTCGTGATGCTGTCACTTCATGACCTCAAAGGAAACGCGAGATCGACCGGTCCGTCGTGGCTGACAGACTATCCTATAATCTGCTGCGTGTACATCGAGTCTTCAGCGCCCACGCGCATCGATCTGGCCGGCGGCACACTTGACATCTGGCCGTTGTATCTCTTCCACGACGGCGCGCAGACGCTCAATGCGGCACTCAGCCTTCGCGCCCACTGTTCGATCGCTCCCCGTTCCGATCGACGCATCCTGATCGTCTCGGACGATACCAACCTGCGCGTCGAAGTCGATCACTGGAGCGAGCTCAAAGGCCATCACGATCTGAAGCTGCTCGGGCTGCTCCTGCACTATTTTCAGGTGGACGGCCTCGAAGTGCGCACCCGATCGGAGTCGCCGGTGGGCGCCGGGATTGCTGGCTCGTCGGCGCTGAACATCGCGGTCTGTGGCGCGCTCGCGGCGTGGACCGAGCAGCGTGTGAGCGACGAGCAGCTGCTGCAGATCGCCATGAACGTCGAGGCGCAGGCGATCGACGTGCCCACCGGCGTGCAGGACTACCGGCCCGCGATGTACGGCGGCGTTTCGGCAGTGGAACTGCGGGTGGATGGCGTCAAACGCGTCGCCCTGCCCGTCGACGCCGACGACCTGAGCCGCCACGTCGTGGTGGCGTACACAGGCGCCAGCCGGAACTCGGGGATCAACAACTGGGAGGTCACCAAGCGCCACATCGACGGCGACCGCGAGGTCCAGCAGCGCTTCGGACGTATTCGCGATATCGCCGCAAAGATGCGGCCGGCCCTCGAGCGAAGCGACTGGCCTGAAGTCGGGCAGCACGTCGCCGAGGAATGGGAGAACCGGAAGGGGCTGGCCCCCGGGGTCACGACGCCGACCATCGACGCGATGCTCGCAGCGGCACGGCAGGCCGGCGCCTGGAGCGGCAAGGTCTGCGGCGCCGGAGGCGGCGGTTGCCTGTTCTGCATCGGCCCGCCTGAGGCCGTGCCGGCGATCGCCGCGGCCCTGCAGGCGGCCGGCGCGAAGGTCCTCGATTGCCACGTCGAGCACAAGGGCCTCAAGGTGGACACACGAGTGACGACCTAGACGAAAGGCTGTCAACTCCCAACTCCCAACTCCCAACTCCAAAGGATTCTCAGCCGATCGGCTCTGAGCTCCGGTTGGGAGTTGGAGGGTCGCAACCGCGGCTGCCTATGGACAACCAGGCCATCGCCCGCGTCTTCGCGCAAATAGGGGATCTGCTGGAGATCAAGGCGGAAAACCCCTTCAAGATTCGCGCGTACCGGAACGCCGCCGAGACCATCACGCACACCGCGGAACGCATTGCCGACCTCAGCCCCGCCGACAGGCTGGCGATACCCGGGATCGGCAAGGACCTGGCCGCGAAGATCGCCGAACTCCTCGAAACCGGCACGATCGCCTATCACCAGAACCTGCTGCAGGAGTTTCCCCCGACGATTCTCGACCTGCTCAACCTTCAGGGGGTCGGTCCGAAGACAGTCGCCCTCCTCTATCGGGAGCTGAAGATCGGCACGCTCGATCAGCTGCGAGTGGCGCTGCAGGAAGGACGGCTGCGCGGGATCAAGGGAATGGGCGCGAAGAAAGAGGCCCTGATCCTGAAAGCGCTCGACGATCAGTCGCGCTTCACCGGCCGGCGGCTGATGCCGCAAGCGCACGATGCCATCGCGCCGCTCGTCCTGGCTCTCCGTGAACATGCGCCAGACGCCACCATCACCCCGGTCGGCAGCCTGCGCCGCGGCTGCGAGACCTGCGGGGACCTCGACATCCTCGCCGCCGGCGCTCCCCCATCGCTGATGGATGCGTTCACGTCGTACGGGCCGGTGGAGAACGTCCTCGCACGGGGCGGGACCAAGTCGAGCGTCCACATGTGGGGCGGTTTCCAGGTCGACCTGCGGCTGGTCCCTGGGGAGAGTCTCGGCGCCGCCTTGCAATACTTCACGGGCTCGAAGGCTCACAACATCGCGCTGCGCGATCGGGCGATTCGCATGGGTCTCAAGCTCAACGAATATGGGCTCTATCGTGAGGACGGCTCGTCGATCGCGGGCGCCTCGGAAGAGGAGATCTACGAAGCGCTGGGGCTGGCCTTCATCCCACCCGAGCTACGCGAGAACCGGGGAGAAATCGACGCCGCCGAGCGGCGGACCTTGCCATCCCTGGTGACGCAGCAGGACCTCCGCGGCGACGTGCACATGCACACGACGGCTACCGACGGCAAAGCGGATGCGGAAACGATGGCGATCGCCGCGCGCGGCAACGGCTCGAGTTACATCGCCATTACGGATCACAGTCAGGCGCTGGCGATGGCCGGCGGGCTCGACGAACACGCCGCTCTCGAGCATGCGGCACGGGTACGTGCCCTGAACGCGCGGCTGGAAGGCATCACGGTGCTCGCCGGCATCGAGTGCGACATCCGCCCGGATGGCACGATGGATCTCGCCGACGACTGCCTGGCACAGCTCGACGTCGTGGTCGCGTCGGTCCACTCCGCCTTCAATCAGGACGAAGCGCAGATGACCGACCGCATCCTGAAGGCCATCGCCTGCCCGTGGGTCGATATCCTCGGCCATCCGACCGGGCGGTTGATTCTTCGGCGCGGCGGGTACCCGCTCAACATGGAGAAGGTCATCGCCGCCGCAGCAGTCCGCCGGCGTGGCGCTCGAGATCAACAGCCAGGTCGACCGGCTCGACCTCGACGAGCATCATGCCCGCCTGGCGTGCGATCGAGGCGTCAAGCTGGTGATCGATTCCGACGCTCACTCGCCCGTCGCGCTCGGCAATGCGCGATGGGGTGTGACCGTCGCGCGCCGCGCCTGGCTGACGCCCGACGACGTGCTCAACACGAGACCGGTGGACGAGTTCCGGCGCGCGTTGCGCCGCCGTCGCAGCCGAGGAGCCGCATGACCGCCGCCCAGCAAGCTCGCGCAGATTCGCACGATCTACTTCAAGACCACGCGCGCCACCATTCTGAACGACTTCGATCGCGCGATCGACATCCTGAAGTCCATGGACAGCGAAAAAGAACGCGAGCGCGCGACCGTCTACATGCAGGGTCTGGCCGAGATGCGGAAGGAGTTCGGAAAGGCCGGAAAGAAGCCGCGATCTACTTGAGGGATTTGACGATCACCTTACGCGCTGCCAGACGGAGCGCTTCGGGTACGTTCCGGTCGATGGACAGCATCTTCGTGTCGCGTTCGTTCAGACGATGCAGGTACTGCATCGACAGCGCCAGCGGGGTCTTGGGATTCCTCGACAGCGCCAACATCACGCCGTAGTTCTTCAGCCAGTTCCGGTTGCTCCCGATCACTCGCAGCACTTCTTCCGACACGTTCGCCATCTTGGCGAACGACTCGACTTCGGCATCGGTAAGCTTGGGGCTGGTCAGCACGGCGGCCGCCACCATCTTGTTCGGATCGCGAATCAGCTGAGACCGCTGCTCCCGCGTTCCCTTCATCGCCAGCTTCACCCGATCCATGATCGGCAGCGTCGACAACACTCTCGATGCGGCTTCGGGATCGGAACCTTCCGTTTCCGGAACGTCGCGGCAGATCGCCCGAGGTGTCCAGCAGCGGCTCGGCGCCGCTGGCCGCGGCGACGGCGGCTGGCTGGACGCCGCGCGCCGCAAAGAACGCGCGCAGCTCGGCAGCCTCCGGGCGGGCCAGAAACGCGCGCAGCGCCTCGGCCGGCAACGAGTCGAGCGTCGCCGTGGCCTGTGCGGCCACCGCGGCATCTGTGTCGTCGGTCAACAGAATCAGCAACGCCAGCTGCTCCAGCGCGCGCGGCGCGAGGGCGCCTTGCGCGGCGAGCAGACGGAGATCGCGGCCGACTTCGCCCCGGCGGAAGAGATCGAGCAGCGGTGATCGAGAACCGACGTCCATGGTGAACTAGAAACCTGGTGACGATTTGGTGCGTGCGCTACCTAGTCCGGCTGAAGCCGGACGCTAGCCATGTCGATCAGTTACGTTCGAACGCCAACCGAATGGTCGAGACCACCGCGCGCCATGACGCGGCCGTCCCCATCGTACGCGCTCGGCCGTTGGCAACGCCGCAAACAGGTCAATCGCCGCGAGGCCAGCCGCCCCGCTGGCCGCGACCTCGGCGGCGCGCGCGACTGTCACACCGCCGATCGCCAGTACTGGCAAGCGCACACGCGCGCACACGCGCGCGAGCGATTCGACGCCGGCCGACGGATGGCCTTCGCCCTTGGTCACCGACGGAAACACTGTCCCGAAAATCAGGTAATCGCACCCACCTGCGCGTTCAACCGACTCCGCCTCGTCTGCCGAGTGCACCGAGCGCCCGACGAGAAATCCGTGCGGCGCGATCGCCCGCACTCGTCCCGCCGGAGGCGATGTCGCGCGCAGATGCACGCCGTGGGCGCCCGCGGCGAGCGCGATGTCCGGCCGCCCGTTGACGACAACGCGGCACGCGCTGCCCGCCCGTCGCGGCGACGATCTGTCGTGTCAGATCGAGGAGCCGTCCATCCTCGAGATCGGGCTCCCTGATCTGAACCAGATCGACACCAGCGTCCGCCGCGTGGCGGGCCGCGTCGACCAGGCGCTCACACGGCGTTTTGCGGTCACCCCCGTAGCGCCGGCGGTCCGTGACCATCGCTATCAGAGGCGAGCGCGGCATGGTCGTCACGTTCAGACGATGGGCCCTGAGCTCTCTTCGCTCGACCGGAAGCGCCAGACGATTGCGGACGTCAGCTCGGCAATCCCGGCGATGGTCGTGATGGCACCGACGCCCGACACAGCGCCTCGCGCAAACGGGCTGGCGAGCGCTTCCTGCACTGCGGGATGCGCGCCCAGGAAAGCGTTCTGATCCCAGAATCCCATCCACGGCGTGATGACCAGAATCAACCCGGCCTCGAGGAAATAGGCAGCGAACAGGAGGCGCGTGAAGAACGAGATGTCAGCCTCCAGCCTGCGCGCGGGCCAGCCGGTCGATGCGCGACGGCACGTCTCGATAGTCGCCGGCATCGGACTGCAGCTCGAGGAACACCGCCAGCGCCCGGGCCACTTCACCAGCTTCGTCGAGGCTGCGCCCCAGATCGTACAAGAGCGCACGGGCTTCATCCTGCCCCGGAGCCTGCGCCTCCGCGGCGCGCTCCAGCCAGTCAATCGACTCGGCTGTCTGCCCTCGCTCGCGATACAGCCGGCCGAGCAGCGCCATGGCGTCGAACTGATGCGCAGACGATTTCGACGCGATCTTGAGCGCCGAGATCGCGTCGTCCAGCTGTCCCATCTCGAGATACGTTCGCGCGAGCGTCATGTGCTGTTGCGAGTAGTCGGGACTGCCGCTGGCGTCGTCGCGCATCTTCTGGAAAACGCTGTCCAGCGTGGGACTGCGCGGCTCCTCGCGGGCTGCAGGCGACTCGGCCGCCCAGCGTTCCCAGGGCGCTCGTCAGATCGATGTCCATCTCGTCGGCCGCTGCAGGCTTTGCCGGAGGGCTCGTTGCAGGTTGCTGAAGAGTCACCTGCGCTTTGCTGTCTGGTGCCGGCGAAGCTGGCGGTGCGACCGCCGTGGGCGGCGGTTGATCCATGGCCGGAGCGGTCTTCTCGAACTCCGCCATGTCGACGAAGTGATCCGTCGCCATGAAAGGCGACTGGCCGCTCAGCCGCTCGGCGATCACGGTATCCGGCTCGGAGACCTTCAACATGATCAGGGCACGGCGGAAACGGTCGATGTGCGATCCTTCCCACGGTTCGCGGGCGACGAGATCTTCGGCGATCACCCGCGCCTCTGCCGCCTGCCCGGCTTCGAGATACGCGTCGGTGAGGCGCTCTTGCGCCTCGTACATCGCGGATTCGAACCCGCCGTCCACGCAGACCTCGACGAGCTTGAGCAGCGCGGGAATCTGTCCAGGCACGCGCGACACGAACTCCTGAAGGATCCCTACGGCGCTGGCGAAGTCGGTGCGGCCGATCGCCGAATCGACGCTGACGTCGATACAGGCGAACGCGGCCTCGCGGTTGGTCTTGAGCATCGACCACCCGAGGTCGACGATCGTCTGACGTCTGGCAGGATCGGCGAGTAGCGCCATGGACAGGGCATCGCGGGCGCGATCGAGGCGGGCATCCCGAAGCTCAGCTTCCGCCAGCACGATCAGGAGCGCCGGATCCCGGCCGGCGGTCTCGCGATCGAGCACCTCTCGGGCAGACGTGAGGTCCCCGGAGTCGAGCGCGGCCCTGGCCAGCGCTGCACGCGCATCGCGATCGTTTGGGCTGAGCCTCGCGAACTGACGCAACGCGGCGACCGCGTCGGCAGTCTGCCCTTTTTCGGACAGTTCGTCGTGGATCGCCTTGTATCGCGCCGCTGCCGTGGCAGTATCGCCCATCTCTTCGAGCGTACGCGCCGCCGACATCCGGCCGGTGATGTCTGCTGGATCGAGCTCTCCGAGCCGAATGAGGATCTCGGCCTCGCCACGCCGGTCGCTCCGGTTCCGGCGGCGCGTCGCGACAGCGTTCAAGTGCGCTCGTGCGTCCGCGAACAGGCCCTGCCTGGCGGAAATCTCGGCAAGCTGCAGCTGAGTGTGCTCGTCGTCTTTGTTGATCTTGAGGATCTTCTTGTAGAGCGCGGCGGCCTTCGGGTAGAACCCCTCGCGCATGAAGTGTTCGGCGATGCGACTGTAGTGCGCGACGGCCATGTCGGCCTGGCCCGCGCGCGCGTAGAGGTCGCCCAGCGTGTTGGCCGTGTTCCAGTCTCGCGGCTGGTCCTCCACCACGAGCTGATACTCCGCAATGGCGGCGTCGAGGCGGCCCTGGCGGAGGAGCTTCTCCGCCTTTTTCAGCGAGTCTTCGCGATCGAAGGCCAACGGGCTTCTCCAGGGGCCCGAAACACCGAGTCAGGACAGAACACGTCAGTCGAGACCATCGAACAGCGTGGGCGGCCGGAACGAGCGCCGGTGAACCTCGGAGTAGCCGTGCTCGCTGACGGCCGCGAGATGGTCCTTGGTTGCATATCCCTTGTGCCGGTCGAACCCATATCGAGGATCCTGATTGTGCAACTCCAGCATCAGCCGATCGCGAGTCACCTTGGCCACGATCGACGCCGCGGCGATGGCCGTGCAGCGAGCGTCGCCGTGAATCACCGCACGCTGGGGCATCAGCAGATCCGGAATCCGAAACGCGTCAACGAGCACGAAATCCGCCGAGGGCACCAGTCCATTCACGGCCCGCTGCATCGCCCGCAGCGACGCCTGATGGATGTTGATCAAATCGATTTCCGCGCAGTCCGCCGCCGCCACCTTCCAGGCAACCGCCGTTCGCGTGATCCGCTCGTACAGCTGAACACGCTCCAGCGCCGTCACCGTCTTCGAATCGCAGACGCGGGGAATGTAGCGATCGGGGTTCAGGACGACGGCCGCGGCGACGACTGGGCCGGCGAGGCACCCCCGCCCGACTTCGTCCACGCCCGCGACACAATTGAACCCCATCCTGCGGATCGAGTTCTCGAGGGTTCTGAAGGCCCGGACCTTGACCATCCCCGCCGCCTGCGTTCTCAAACGGATTTTTTCTGTTCCTTCATGCGCGCGGCCTTGCCCTTCAGATTGCGCAGGAAATACAGCTTCGCGCGTCTGACCCTGGCCGATCGCACCACGTCGATCTTGTCGATCACGGGCGAGTGCAACGGAAAGATCCGCTCGACGCCCTGTCCGAACGACACCTTGCGCACCGTGAACGTCGCGCGCGCGCCGCCCCGATGCATGCCGATCACCATGCCCTCGAACACCTGGATGCGCTCTTTGTCACCCTCGCGCACCTTCACGTGCACGCGCACCGTGTCGCCCGGCTTGATCGCCGGGCGCTGGGTCATTTGTCCGCGCTCGACGGTCTCTACCGCAGTCATCACCATTCTCCCTTCTCACGTTCCTCGACAAGCTCGTCGACCAATCGCCGATCGTCCCGATCCAGCGCCGCGCTGTCCAGCAGGTCCGGCCGCTCTGCCAACGTGCGCCGCAGCGCCTCACGACGCCGCCAGCGCGCAATCTCTGCGTGGTGCCCCGAGAGCAGCACTTCCGGGACCGTGAGGCCGCCGAAATCCGCCGGTCTCGTGTACTGGGGGAAATCCAGCAACCCTCGCGCAAACGAGTCGCGCGCCACCGACTCCTGATCGCCAACCACGCCCGGTATCAGCCTGGCCACCGCATCCACGATGACCAACGCCGGCAACTCGCCGCCGGACACCACGTAGTCGCCGATCGACAGTTCCTCTGTCGCCAGATGCCGGCGGACGCGCTCATCGACGCCTTCGTAGCGGCCGCACAGCAGCATCACGTGCGGCAGCTTCGACAACCGATCCGCTTCCCGGTGCGTGAAGCGCCGGCCATCGGGCGACGTCAACACGATGGCGTCAGGCCGTCCCCGCTCGCGCGCAATCTGCTCCGCGGCCCGAAAAAACGGCTCCGGCTTCATGACCATGCCGGGCCCGCCGCCAAACGGCACGTCATCCACGACCCGATGCCGGTCCGTCGTATGCTCGCGGAGGTCGTGCACTTTCACGTCCAGCAATCCCCGCTGGACGGCTCGACCGACGATCCCTTCGGCCAGCGGCCCTTCCACCATGCGCGGAAAGATGGTGACGATATCGAGCTTCACAATCGTTCCGCCCGCCGGTCCCGCGCCGGCGTCATCTTGTCACGCTTTCGAGCCAGATCCGCGCTCGTTCAGCTCGATCAATCCCTCAGGCGGATTCACCACGATCTGCAGCGCACGCGGGTCGACACGCACACAAATCTCCGCCGCGAGCGGAATCAGGATCTCACCGCGGCCGCTGTCGACGACGAGCCAACAGCGTTCCATCGGCCCTTCCACTGACACCACGCGTCCGAGCACCCGCCCGTGTGTCTCGCTGACCTCGCACCCGACCAGGTCGTGACGGTAGAACGTCCCTGACGGCAGCGGCGCGAGTGTCGCGGCCTCGACTCGAAGTTCAGCGCCCGCCAGCGCCTCGGCATCGTTCATCGTGTCGACGCCGTCAAGCGCCAGGATCGGCCGTCCCTGGTGAAACCTGACGTCTCGTATCCGCCTCGCCTGAACGTCGCCGCCGACGTCAACCAGCAGTACCCGTCCTGGCGTGAATCGCTCTTCCGGAAAATCTGTCTCGAGGTTGACGATGACCTGCCCGCGATTGCCATGCGCCCGGGCCACCCGGCCAATCAGCAGCAGGCCGCCCGAATCACCCTCGCCTTTCATCGTCGCGGAACTCGAGCGTGGCTTTCGATCCGTCGAGTTCGGACGTCGCGGCCACCAGCGTGCGCAACGCCGCAGCGGTGCGACCCTGACGGCCTATCACCCGCCCGAGATCGCCCGGAGCCATGAACAGCTCGACGAGCGTCTGGCCGCGGTGTTGCCGCTCGGTGACGCGAACCGCGTCCGGATGGTCGGCCAGCGCCTTGGCGACGACTTCAACGACGTCTCGAGATCGGCTCACGATGCTGGCTGTTCAACGGCCGCCGGGGCCGGAGGCATCCGGGCCACGAGCGTCCGCACAGAGTCCGACGGCCGCGCGCCTGCCTTGATCCAGTAGTCGAGACGGTCGCGCTTCAGGTCGAGCGACTCCGGCGTCGAGCGCGGGTTGTAGTGCCCGAGCACCTCGACGAAGCTGCTGTCCCTCGCCGAGCGAGAGTCAGTCACGACGACGCGGAAAAACGCCCGCTTCTTGGATCCCGTTCGCCTCAAACGAATCGCTAGCATGTCTCCTCTTTCAGCTCCAGCTACGTCGCACGTCAGCACGTCGCACGTCAGCACGTGGCACGTCGGCACGTAGCTTCTATCTCATCAACGACTTCATCATCCCGAGCCCGCCGCGCTTCTTCCCGAGACCGGCCATTCCGCCGAGCTGTTTCAGCATCTTCTTCATTTGCACGAACTGCTTCAACAGGCGGTTGACTTCCTCGACCTTCGTGCCGCTGCCCTTGGCAATTCGCTTCCGGCGGCTGCCGTTGATGATGGCATGGTTCCGCCGTTCCTTCGGGCGTCATCGAGTTGATGATCGCCTCGACGCGTCCCAGCTGCCCTTCGTCCACGGCGTCGCGTTGCGCCAGCGCTTCTTTCAGGTTCCCCATGCCCGGGAGCATCCCGAGGATTTGCTCGATCGGGCCCATTTTCTTGATGGTGCGCAACTGATCGCGGAAGTCTTCGAGCGTGAAGTCGTCCTCCCGAATCTTGCGCTCGAGCTTCTCGGCATCCTCGATCGACACAGCCTCTTCGGCCTTCTCGATGAGCGACAGCACGTCGCCCATGCCGAGCACGCGCGAGACCACACGGTCGGGATGAAACGGTTCGAGATCCTGAAGCCGCTCACCGCTGCCGACGAACGCGATCGGCACGCCGACAACGCCGACGACCGAGAGTGCGGCGCCGCCCCGCGCGTCACCGTCCATCTTCGACAACACGACACCGGACACGCCGATGCGCCGGTTGAACTCACCGGCGCTCTTGATTGCGTCCTGGCCGGTCATGGCGTCGGCGACGTACAACAGATCGGTCGGCTGGACGGCCGCCTTGATCGTCTGCAGCTCGTCCATCAACTCGTCGTCGATGTGCAGGCGGCCGGCCGTGTCGACGATGACGACGTCGAAGCCGCTGTTTTTCGCCTCGGCCACCGCTCCCGAGGCACGGCGTACCGGGTCCATTTCCCCCGCTGGCTCGTGGACCTTGACGCCCGCCTGTTTCGCCACGAGCGACAACTGCTGAATCGCCGCGGGGCGTCGCACGTCAGTCGACACCAGCAGCGGATGCCGTCCCTGTTTCGCCAGCCACCGTCCCAGCTTGCCCGACGTCGTGGTCTTGCCCGACCCCTGCAGGCCAAGAATCAGGATCACGCGCGGCCGCGCCTGCGACGCGGGCAGCCCGCCGGTCGTGTCGCCGAAGAGCGCGAGCATTTCGTCGCGCACGATCCGGACGACCTGCTGCGCAGGCGTCAGGCTCCGCAGCACTTCCTGATCGACCGCCCGGTCCCGCACGCGATCGATGAACGCCTTGGCGACCTTGAAATTGACGTCCGCCTCGAGAAGCGCCATCCGGATCTCGCGCAGCGCCGCCTCAACGGTCTGCTCGGTGAGGCGCGCCTCACCACGGAGCGACCGGAAAACGTCCTGCAGGCGTGTGCTGAGCGAGTCGAACATGGATATCCCTGGACGCCGGAGTGCCCCGAGCGGTCAGGGTCAGTGACCTGGGAGCCCTAAGGGGTTCAGACGCAAACGGTTATAGTAACACGAAACGCTGGCAAGGGCGCTGCCGGGGTTCGATCGGAGTCCACACCCGTGGTTCGTGGCTCGTCGCTGCGAACGCCGGCAGGTTTTCGAGCGACGAGACTACGAACTACGAACCACGGCTTTCCTGAACTTAAACAGACGACAGCTTGTGCCCCAGCTTGTCTTTCTTCGTCTTCAGATATCGCCGCGTATGCTCGGACGGCGGGATTTCGAGCGGAATCCATTCGACGACCGATAGCTTGTAGCCTTCGATACCGACGAGCTTGCGGGGATTGTTCGAAAGCAGGCGCATCGACGAGACGCCGAGGTCCTTCAAGATTTGGACGCCGATCCCGTAGTCGCGCTGATCGGGCTTTGAAACCCAGTCGCTCGTTGGCTTCGACGGTGTCGAAGCCCTGGTCCTGAAGCTCATACGCGCGGATCTTGTTGGCGAGACCTATGCCGCGCCCTTCCTGGTTGAGGTAGAGCAACACCCCCCGGCCTTCCTGCGCGATGCGTTCCAGGGCGGCGTCGAGCTGCGGGCCGCAGTCGCAGCGCGCTGAATGAAACACGTCGCCCGTCAGGCAGCGCGAGTGGACGCGTACGAGAACCTGCTCGCCGTCGCCAATCTCGCCCTTCACCAGCGCGACGTGCGTCTCGCGGTCGATCACGCTTTCATACGCCAGCACCCGGAACTCACCGTGGTCGGTCGGCAGGTTCGCGGAAGCCACGCGTCTGACCAGCGCTTCCGTGCGCATGCGGTACTGAATCAGGTCCGCGATGGTGATCATCAGCAGCTTGTGCCGCTTCGCGAACTTCGTCAGCTCCGGCACGCGCGACATCGTCCCGTCCGGGTTCATGATTTCGCAGATGACGCCGGCCGGATAGAGGCCCGCGATCCGCGCGAGATCGACGGCTGCCTCGGTCTGCCCCGCGCGCACGAGGACGCCCCCGTTGCGCGCCCTGAGCGGGAACATATGACCGGGGCGCGCGAGATCCGCCGGACGCGTCGCCGGATCGATCGCGACGAGCACCGTCGCCGCCCGATCGCTCGCCGAGATGCCCGTGCTCGTCACGCCGACGGCCTCGACGGATACGCAGAACGCGGTATCGAACCGCGCGGTGTTCCTGGACACCATGAGCGGAATGTCGAGCTCCGCGAGCCGCTCTTCCGTCATCGGCATGCAGATCAGCCCACGGCCGTGGGTGGCCATGAAGTTGATCGCCGACGGGGTGACTTTGTCGGCCGCAATCGTCAGGTCACCTTCGTTCTCGCGGTCCTCATCGTCGACGACGATGATCATTTCGCCGCGGCGAAAGGCGTCGATTGCCACCTCGATCGGTGCGAACGGGCTGGAGCGCCGCTTCTTCTGTTGTTGCCATAGGCTGTTTCCTGGCGCTGCAGACAACATTCGACGGTGACAACTCCCGATTCCCAACTCTCCAACCTCCCAAGAAACCTCAGTCGGTCAACCGGAGACCTTATTGGGAGTTGGAAGTTGGGAGTTCAGCTTTGACCTCGAGCGCTCGCGCGACGTATTTCCCCAGTATGTCGCATTCGAGGTTGACCCGATCGCGAACGCTCGCGCGGCGCAGGTTGGTGTGCTGAAACGTGAACGGGACGATCTGCACGTTGAACCTGTCGGTCTCGACGCCTGCGACGGTCAGGCTGATGCCGTCCACAGCGATCGAGCCCTTGCGCACGATGAGCGCGGCGAGCGAGGGCGGATACGAGACGGTCAGCCAGTACGACTCACCCTGTTGGCTGAGTTCGAGAATCGCTGCCGTGGCATCGACGTGCCCCTGCACGAAATGACCACCGACGCGCGCATCCGCGCGCATCGAACGTTCGAGGTTCACGAGCGTCCCCGGCTTCAACTCGCCGAGAGTGGTGACGCTGATCGTCTCGGGCGACACATCCGCGGCGACCGCACCGTCATCACTCGACACGACCGTCAGGCAGACACCATTGACGCTCACGCTGTCGCCGAGCGACAGTTCCGCGACCAGCGATGTGCGGATGCGAATGCGGCGGCCTGCCGCCGAAGGTTCGACCCGCTCGATTTCGCCGACAGATTCAATCAGGCCTGTGAACATACCCTTGTATGACCACGTCATCGCCCAGCGGCACAGCCGAGCGTTTCTCCAGGTTGGCGATTGCGCCGAGCGGTACCGCGTCCCAGGCTGGCCCCTCAGGTCCGAACACGTGCGGTGTCACGAACAGCTCGAGTCGATCGACAAGCCCAGCGTTCCAGAATGCCGCGTGAAGTGTTGGGCCTCCCTCGACGAGCAGTGAGTTGCATTCGCGTTCGCCGAGGCGTCGAACGGCAGCGTCGAGAAAATTCCGGGACCCCGACGCCGACAGGTACTCGACGGTGACACCTTTCGCTTCGAGCGCGTGCGCATGCGGCGCCGCGCTCGTTCTGGCACTGGCCGTAGTCATGATTATGACCGGGCCGGCTGACAGGGTCGAGAGCAGCCGCGCCGAGAGCGGCGTGCGAAGCCGGCGGTCGAAGACGACGCGAGTAATCGGGCGATAGCGATACGCGCCGCGAGCCGTCAGGATGGGATCGTCGACGATGACCGTGCCCGATCCAATGCCGATGGCGTCAATCTCTGCCCGCTCCCGGTGGATGCACCGGTTCGCCGCAGGACCCGTCAGCGCAGTGCGAACACCAGGTGACGCAGCGACGCGCGCGTCGAGACTGAGTGCCGCCTTCAACACCACCATCGGCCGCCCGAGGCGCATCCGCGTGAAGAACGGACGGTTCAAGTCCTCCGCTTCCGCCGCAAGCAGGCCGACCGACACGTCGAGACCGTGCGTCGCGCAGGTGCTCGATGCCCCGCCCCGCTACGCGAGGGTTGGGATCCTCCGTGCAGATGACCACACGCTTGATGCCGGCCTCGACGACGCGTGGCGCGCAAGGTCCGGTACGGCCGGTGTGGCTGCAGGGTTCGAGCGTGCAGTAGAGGGTTGCGCCCCGGGCGCGGGTTCCCGCATCGGCCAGGGCATGAATCTCCGCGTGCGGACCGCCGGCAAACTCGTGCGCGCCCCGGCCGACGATCACGCCCTCGTCGTCCACGACCACCGCACCGACCATCGGGTTCGGGCTGGTGCGGCCCCGCCCACGCTCGGCGAGCGCGAGGGCACGGGTCATGTGCGGGAGGTCATGACATCGGTTGTGGGCACGGCCTTCACCATTTGTCCTGGAACAACGCCTCCACGTACTCGTCTGGCGAGAACGGGATCAGGTCGTCGATGCCTTCGCCGACGCCGACATACCTGATGGGCAGTCGAAGGTCGTTGGCGATCGCGACGGCTATGCCTCCTTTGGCGGTGCCATCCAGCTTCGTCAGGACGATGCCGTTGACGCCGGCGACCGACATGAACTCGCGCGCCTGGGCGAGACCGTTCTGCCCGACGGTGGCATCGAGCACGAGCAGCACTTCATGCGGAGCGCCTTCGACCTCGCGCGATGCGACGCGGCGAATCTTGTCGAGCTCGGTCATCAGATTGACGCGCGTGTGCAGCCGGCCGGCGGTGTCCACCAGCACGATGTCGCGGTTTCGCGCCCTGCCGGCGGCGATCGCGTCGAAGACCACCGCTGCCGGATCGGCGCCGGTCCGAGCGCGAATGAAATCGACGCCGGCGCGATTGGCCCAAATCTCGAGCTGCTCGACGGCCGCCGCCCGGAACGTATCCGCCGCGCAAATCAGCGGCGACTTGCCCGAGTCCTTGATCAGCCTCGCCAGCTTGCCGACGGTCGTCGTCTTGCCGGTGCCGTTGACGCCGACGATCATCACCACCTGCGGCCGGTGACCATTCGATGCCGGCTGATCCGCGCCCTTCAGGATCGACAGAATCTCCGCCTTCACCAGATCGCGCAGCGACTCGCTACGACTGCGCCGAGTGCGGACGGCCTCGATGATCCGTTCCGTCGCCGCCACGCCGACGTCAGCCGAAATCAGTGCCTCCTCGAGCGCCTCAATCGTGTCGACATCCACCGGCCTGCTTCGCTGGTCCGGCGAATCCGCCCCCTTGACGGCCTCGTCGAACCGCTCGACGAACTGCTGCGTCGTGCGCGTGAGCGATTGTTTGATCTTGTCGAAAAAACCCATTTTCTCTACTGATTGCCAAGACCTGGATAAGAAGGCGGCTTCTCGCCGTGGTTCGTAGCTCGTAGCTCGTAGCTCGAAGAGCAAACCGGCGCCGAGCTTGCTCTTCGAGCTACGAACCACGAACTACGAACCACGGCAGCGTCAGTTCGTAAATTCGTCAGTTCGTCAGTTATCGACTTCAAGCCTCTGTCTGCGTCCCATGAGCGCTTCCACGGCCGCCTTCGGGGACCTCCGGCCGTCGAGGACCGCGGACATTTCGGCAGTGATCGGCAGCTCGATACCATGACGCGCGCCGAGGGCCAACGCGGCGCCGGTCGTTCTGACACCTTCGGCGACCATGCGCATGCCCGTGAGGATCTCGTCGAGCGAACGCCCGCGGCCCAGCTCGATTCCGACGTGACGGTTTCGACTGAGGTCGCCGGTGCAGGTGAGAACGAGGTCACCGAGTCCGCTCAGACCTGCCAGCGTCTCGCGTCGTCCACCTTCGGCGCTCGCCAGGCGCGAGATCTCGGCGAGGCCTCGCGTGATCAACGCCGCCATCGAGTTGTGACCGATGCCGAGCCCCTCGACGGCGCCCGCCGCGATGGCAATGATGTTCTTCATCGCTCCACCGACTTCGACGCCCGCGACGTCATCGCTGGCGTACAAGCGAAAGGTGTTGCCGCGAAAGCTGTGCTGGACCTGTGCCGCGGCGTCGGCGTCGGACGAGGCGGCCACGACGGCTGTCGGCCGTCCCTGCGCCACCTCGGCGGCGAAGCTGGGACCTGACAGCACGACCACCGGGCTCGATAGTCCGACCTCGTCCTCGAGCACTTGCGACATCCGGCTGAGCGAAGTCGCTTCCAGTCCTTTCGTCGCGCTGACGAGCACGGCGTTGCCGTCCACGAATTCCGCGGCGTCACTGGCAACTGCGCGAAGTCCATGGGATGGCACGGCGAAGATGACGAAGCGTGCGCCCTTGATGGCCGCACTCATGTCAGCCGTCGGCGACACTTGCTCCGGTAGCCGCAACTGCGGCAGGTACCGTGGATTCGTCGCGTCCCTGGACATCTCGTCGACGAGTCGCGCGTCGCGCGCCCACAACCGTACGTCGTGCCCTTGTTTCCCGAGGTGCACGGCGAGAGCCGTACCCCAACTCCCGGCACCCAGCACCGCAATCTGCTCGCGCTCGCTCATGTGCTCAACGTCCGAGATGCTCGTGGTGCGTGTCGAGCCTGGCGCCGATCCGGCGTTCGGTTCCTTCGCGCAGGCGTCGAAGGTTGGTTCGGTGACGGAAGAGAATCAGGACCGCGCTTCCCGAGGCTGCGCTCACAACACCCGCAGGGGCGCCGATCAGCCAGGCTGCGGGCGGAAGAGCCAGTGTCGCCGCCACGGATCCGAGAGACACATACCGGGTCGCCCAGACCGTCACGACGAACATCACCGCGGCGACCGCTGTGGCCATCGGCGCAAGTACGGCGAACACCCCTGCTGCCACGGCTACTCCCTTTCCGCCGTGAAATCTTCAGCCAGACGGGATAGATATGCCCCACGATCGCGGCGGTGCCGCTCATCGCCGCCAGCGCCGCACCGCCGCTGGTCAGCTGTGCAAGCGCCACGGCCGCCGCACCCTTTGCGACGTCGAGCGCCATGACGGCAATCGCGCGGCCGATTCCTGTGGCGCGCATCACGTTAGCCGCGCCGACGTTGCCGCTGCCGACCACACGGACGTCGATTCCGGCCCTTCGCGCCAGCAGAAACGCGAACGGCACCGAGCCGGCGAGGTAGCCCAGCAGAACGGCGAGCATCATGCCAATGGTACTCGCAACAGCGGCTCGTATCGTGCGCCCTTCGGAGAGAGCCGGCTCCTGAACAAAGTCACTGCCCCGACGTCGGCGCCGAACCGGTCAGCGGGCGCGTCGAGCGCGGCACGTAACGGCCCGGCATCCCGTCTGTGCATGTCCTTGATTCGCGCGATCGTGAGGTGCGGCGAGTACACGCGACGTTCGGGCTCGAGACCGAGCGTGGCCAGACGAAGCCCAAGTTCGGCGTAGAGCGAGCGCAGTGGCTCCACACCCGCCGTGAGCCCGATCCACAACACGCGCGGCGACCCGGATGGCGGGAAGGCACCGGCCCCTGAGAGTTCCAGCCGAAACGCTTTGAGTGGATACGGGCCGTTCGTGGCCGACGTGAAGAGCTCCAGTCGATCGTCGGCGACCTCGCCGACGAACCACAGCGTGATGTGCAGGTTCTCTGGATCAACCCATCGGATGGTCGCGCGAGGTGCGGCCCGCTCGACTCGCCGGCGGAGTCGCTCCGCCAGTTCGCCAGCGCGGGCCTTGACGTCCTCCGGCAGCTCAATCCCGAAGAAAATCGCGCATCAGTCGTTCGGCACGTGTCCCTTCCACGACGTGTCTGAAGACGATCGACCATAACCGCCTCGCACCATGTCCAGGGCCGTCTGCGTCGCCTGGAACTTCACCTGTACGCGACCACCCGGGAACGAGAACGTCCTGACCCGCGCCGGCACAGCGCGTCATGACGACGGCGATGGCCACAGTGCCGACGGGTTTCGCCGGGGTGCCGCCTGACGGACCCGCGATGCCGGTCACTCCCACCCCGATGTCGGCTGCGAGCCGCGTCCTGATGCCGTCCGCGAGTGCAACCGCCACCGGTTCGCTCACGGCTCCATGGGCCGCGATCAGGTCTTCGGGAACATCAGCAAACAGCGTCTTGGCGTCGTTGCTGTACGCGACAGCTCCTCCGCGAACCCAGGCGGAGCTTCCTGGCACGTCCGTGAGCCGCGACAAGAGCAGGCCGCCGCTGCACGACTCCGCGACGGCGATGGTCAGGCCGCGTTCGTTCAACAGATCGCCGACCACCTGTTCCATATGGCGGCCATCCTTGCTGAACACGTCAGGCCCGACCGCAGCGATCAGCTCATCTCGCGCCTTGGTGACGATCGCTTCCGCCCGGACGGGGTCGTCGGAGCGCATCGTCAAATGCAACTCGATCTGACCGGGTCCCGCCAGGATCGTCGTCTCGATTCTCGGATCGCCGTCACGCCAGCGTGAGTAGATTGGTTGCGTCAGTTCTTCGACGTGCGACTCGGATCGGCCGGCCACGAAGAACTGCGCTCGATACAACCGCTCCTTCGTCGCGCGCGCTGCCAGAGGACCTGCGACGAAGTTATCCATCATCGGCTGCAACTCACGCGGCGGGCCTGGAAGCAGCACGATCACACGCCCGCGGTACTCGAGGAATTGGCCAGGCGCGCTGCCGTGCGGGTTGTCCAGAACCGTGGCACCGCGCAGCACCTGGGCCTGCTTGCGGTTCACCTCGGGCATCTGCAGTCCGCGGCGCGCGAAGCGCTGTTCGATCTGGGTGACGATCTCTGGGTGCTCTTCGAGCGGCAGCTGAAGGACATCCGACACGGCATCGCGCGTCAGGTCATCGTCGGTGGGCCCCAGCCCTCCCGTGAGGATGATCACGTCCGAGCGCTCGATCGCCGCTCGGAAGAGCGCCGCCAGGCCGCCACGGTCGTCACCGACGACCGCCTTGGTCCGCAACTCGATCCCCAGCGACGCCAATCGCTCCGAGAGGAACAACGAGTTGGTATCGAGTCGTGTCGAACCAAGGAGCTCGGAGCCCACCGCGATGATTTCCGCCGTCCGCAACGGCCGATCACTGCTCATGTCAGGACACTAGCCAGCCCGGAAACAGCCACACCGCGCCACGCAGGACGAGATTCGCATAGACCGCGGCCATCGCATCGTCGGCCATCACGCCGAGACCGCCGTGCCAAGCTTCGAAACGGCCCGCAGGGTACGGCTTGATGACGTCGAAGACGCGGAAGATGAAGAACCCGAGCAGGGCGCCAGCGAGACCCACCGGAATGAACGCGAGCGTAATCAGCATGCCGACGACCTCGTCGATCACGATTGGCCCGGGATCGATGCCGCCGAAGTATCGCTCCGCAGCCGTGCCGGCCCAGACACCCGCCGCGAAGAGCAGCAGGATCAGGCCGATCTCGACCGCGCGGGACTGGGTCCACCACACCAGCAGGTAGACGACGAGGCCGGCGGCCGACCCTGCAGTGCCTGGAGCGATCGGAAAATAGCCGCAGTACCCGAACGAGGCAATAAAAACGGCGAGACGGGTCACGCTCTGACGACGCGCGTGTCGGCGAGCCGGTCGTGAACGGTTCGCCCGTCGGGGCTGATGAGGATTGGCACGAAGCCAAGCCCTGCCGGCAGCAGCGATACGAAGTAGGCGGCGGCACGCACCACCGCGGCGCCGAACGCCACCCGCGTCGCACGTGCGTCACCGGTATGCATGACGACGCGGATGCCCGCGATCATCTTGCCGATCGTCTGCCCGCCGGCGGCTGTGAAGAGCACGAAGTAACCACCGTTGAGCAGCAACAGAAACGCCGCCAGCGGGATCTTCGGCAGGACCCACACGTTCTCGATTTGCAGACCCAGGACCCGGACCGTGAAATACAGCACCGCCGCGTTGATCGCCGAAAGGATGGCGAGGTCGATCACGCCGGCAACCAGACGGCGGAAGACCGGCGCCGTCGTCGTCATCTCCACTGGCTCGGGCTCGCGAACAGGCGCTGGCAGCGGATCACGCCTCGGCATGATGACCGGACGCGGTCCTTGAGCCACGGATCACGTCGTCTTCGAGATCCAGCTGCGGCTCTTCTCTGTATTCGGGGACCGGTGATGCCTGTTCGGGCTTGGGCTTGGCCAGAACGGGCGCCGGCCGCCGCACGGACAGCGGCGCGCGCGGCACCGCGGGAGGCGTCACCAGCGGCGCATCGTCTGACGTGAACAGCGGAAGGTCGAGCCGCGACACGGCCGCGCGGGCGGCTGGCCCCGGTTCTTCCCGCTCGGCAGCAGAGCGAACCTGCTTCTCAGCTACAACCGCTGCTGGACTGAGCGGCAAATCACCGAGCGGGCCGATCGGTTCGTTACCGCCCTGGATCGGCAGATCGATTGAGGGGCTCTCTTCGGAGAGTGAGAAGTCGTAGCCGCAATTCCGGCAACGCGTCGCGGAGCCGAAACTGATGTAGTGGCACTTGGGACATCTCATTGACGCGGGGCCCCCGTTGACTGGTTGCTCTGGCGTCGCACGCTACGCTCCGCTTCGAGCAACTGCCGCTGGATCGTCGCCTTCAACGCGTCGGCACGACCGCGCAGGGGATCCCCCTGACGAACGCCGTCGAGCGAATCCAGCGCATCGTGCAAGCGTCCGCTGCGGTGCATGCGCTCGGCGCGGGCAATTGACGCTTCAGCCGTGCTCGGCACCAGGAGCGGCTCGAGCTTCGTCGGACTGACACTGGCCGGCGGCGGCGCTTCTTCAGCCTGCTGCCAGGCATGCGCGCCGTTCCACAACCAGGCCGCAGTGGCCGCGACAGCGAGACCGGAGACGAGGCCGGTGGCGATCCATGCCAGTTTTGACTGTCCGGCGCGTGGCACGTCCGTCTCGTCCTGCCGATCGGACGCGGAGAGAACCGCCCGGCGGACAATGGCGCGATCTGCGGGCGACGTGGCGGCCTCGAGGCGATCGAGCCTTTCCAGCAGCGCGATCGCTTCTTCGGACGCGGCGCCGCGCTCGACCGCTGACTTCAGGAACCGTCTGGCGGCGCCAGCATCGCCACGATTGAATGCCGCGACACCCGAGTGCAGCAGCTCTTCGCTTTCCCGCTGGCGTTCCGACACCGCGCCGCGCGCACGCTCGATGTACGCCCTGGCCCGGGCGTGTCCCCGATCCAGGAAGAGCACACGTGTCCAGACGCTGATGGCGAGGTCGTGCTGTCCGGCGAAGTAGTGATCGAGGCCGATGAGGAGGAGCTCTTCGACGCGGGCGTCACGATCGCGCTCGGGTACGTCTCCCGAGACGGGAGGACGGTCGTGACGCAGCGGATCGCTCATCGATGCAGACACTTACGCAGAAGAAGTATGCAGGATTATGAAGCGTGGCGGGGGTGCCGTCAAAGGAAAAAGCAACGGCGATGAGACACGGGACGCGAATCCGCGAAGATCCGCGTCCCGTTCCAGATCAGTAAGATCCGCGTCCCGTGAAGCCCGAAATCCGCGGTTAGAAGCGGAAGACGCCCGAGAACCGGATCGTGCGCGGCGCCTGATAGTGCGCGCGGGTCGTCGACGTTCCGAAGTTTGCACGAGCCGTCGAACACGTCGCGCCCGTCGTCAGTTCGCACCACGCGGTGTTGCCGATGTTGATCTTCTCCTCCGTGTTGAAGAGGTTGAAGCTCTCGAATCGGATCCCCGCCTCGGCCGTTCTGAACATCCGGAACGTGCCCTCGAGCAGCAAGTCGGTCGTCGTCAACAGACCACCCACCCGGTTGCTGCCTGCCGGTTCGTAGAGGTACGTCAGGGTCGGTCCCGCATTGGTCGTCGTGCCAGGTGTGAGCACGTTGACGCTCCGGGAACGCGTGTAGGTGGTCTTCGACGTCGCCTGTCCAACGATACCGACCGTCGCGCGGATCGGTCCGAGGGGCCGGCTATACGCGCCGCTGTACTTGAAGAGATGCGGCCGATCGAAGTTGGGATTGCCGAACTGGTTCGGCCTGGATGTCGCTGCACGGGAAGATGCCGTTGACGCCCAGGGCCGTGTCCGTCGCCGAGCGGCACATCGCATCCTCGTAGTCGCCCAGCGGCGAGAAGTTGTTCTGGAAGTTGTTGCCCTCCGTCTGCGAATAGGTGTAGTTCACAGCGCCATTCCAGTTGTTCGAGAACCGCTTGTTGAACGTGAACTCGATACCGCGGTAGGTGCGCTCCGCTTCGTCGAGGTTGACGACGGCGCGGTCGATGGTGTTGTCGGCGCGGAACCGGAACACGTCGTCGATCAGGTTCCTGCCAGTCGCGATGAATGTAGCGGACGCCCACGCCGATCGTCTGGCCAATCTGCTGCTCGGCGCCGGCTGTGAACTCGTCGGTGTAGGTCGGATCGAGCGACAGGTTGGGCTGGAATGTCGAGGCGCCCAGCTCGACGCGGTTGCTGAACACGTACGACGATCCATTCCACACGAAGTTGTCGTAGTTGGTCTGCTGCGGCACGCTCGCGAACGAGTCGGAGAAGCCCTGCAGAAGGCCCTGATAGAAGCGGCCGTAGGACCCCACCACGAGCGTCTTGCCGTTGCCACGCACGTCGTAGCTGCTCGAGATGCGTGGCGACAGGGTCTTGGTATCGACCGTGTCCGCATTCACGTCACTGGTGCCGTTCTGATACTCGAATCGCAGGCCCGCTTCGATGAACACGCGCGACCCCAGGTCGAACTTGTCGCGAGCGTAAAGGGCATACGTGTTGCCCTTGGAGGTCGACGGCCCCCCCTGGTAGTCCTGCCGAATGTTCGGCACGAAGGTGCGGCTCGCCAGGTCGAACGAGGTGTCGATGTACAGCTGCCCGTTCGGGTAAGCAAACAGATTCGACGAGTTGGTGTTCTGCCAGTCGAAGCCGAGCTTGAAGTTGTGGCTGTTCCCACCAATCGTGCGGTAGTGCGTCGCGGCGAGCGCTGCCTGCTTTCTCGGCCGGCTGACGAACCCGTCGAACTGTCCGCCGTTGTAATAGAAGCTGTCAGCCTGGCTCAGATGCGGCGCGCCGTCGTTCAGTGGGCTGACCTCGAACGGAGCAACCGTGATCAGTGAGCTGTAGTCGGCATACATCGCTTCACCCGTCCAGCTCGACCCGAACACACCGCTCCACTGCGCCGCCCACTGGTCGGATCCCTGATCCTGACCGGTCAGCGCGAAACGTTCCGCCGCGCCACGGGCGCCGTTGTTGTTCACGGTGTAGTCAATCACGAAGCCGGTGGTCGGCGCGTCGGAGTACTTGAACCAGACGTTTTGCGTCGGGCAGATCTGTCCGGTCAGACGCATCGTCCAATAGTCATTCACCGGTACTCTGCTGGAAGTTCTCGCCGAGCAGCGTCTGCTGCTGGGCGGTCGTATTCTCCGCGCGCTCGTAGGTCCCGAAGAACCAGGCTTTGTCGCGAAGCATCGGGCCGCCGCCAGCAAAGCTGTACACCGGGTTGACCTGATCGAACTTGGCGCGCTCGAGCGACGCGCCGGTGACCTCGTTGTACGGCCGTGTTCTGCGTGTTCCACTCGTCGTTGGTCGCGATGTACTTGAACAGACCCTCAAATTTGTTCGTGCCGGACTTGGTGATGACGTTCACCACGGCGCCGATAGCGCGGCCGTACTCGGCGGACACACCAGAGGTCTGCACCACGACTTCCTGAATCGTCTCGAACGCGAGGTTGGTGCCGAACGTGCCGGTCGTCGGGTCGGTCGTGTCGACGCCGTCCATCAGGAACTGGTTGTTGCTCGTCAACCCGCCGTGCGAGTTCACGTTGCCGGTGCCGACGACGCCAGGCGCCTGCCCAATCAGGTTCAGATACGACCGGGCCATCGGAATCTTGTTGTATTCCTCCGAGCGCAGACGAGTCTGCACGGTCTGATTCGTCGCATCGACGATCGGTGTCTCACCGGTGACCGTGACCGCGACTTCCTGCGTCGCCAGCTTCAGCGCCACCGGCGACGTTCGTCGTGCGTTCGGATTCGACGAGGTTGTTCGTCAGCAGCACCTTCTCGAATCCGGCCAGGCTGATTTCGACGCTGTACTTGCCAAGCGGCACGACCGGGAACAGGTATCGTCCCTGTGCGTCGGTCGTCGTCGTCCGGCTGAATCCCCGTTCCTCGCTCGTCAAGGTTACAGATGCGCCCGGCAGGATCGCGCCGCTGGCATCCTTCACTTCGCCGGCCAGCTGGCCGACCTGCGCGGTCTGCGCGCTGAGGGGCGTCGCACACGCCCACAGCACGAGCAGCGCACTCGCGACTCGAAGCCATGCTCTCATTCGTTCCTCCCTTGCTTTCCGTCAGAACCGGGCGGTCGCCCGGCTTGGCCCGGCATTGCAAGGAGTTGTCCCTGATTTCGTCACTGGTCACAACAAAATGGATGCGAGCAAGACCCGCATTTACCGCGAGTAATCGTGCTATCCGGTTCTTGCGAACCTGTAAAAGTGTGGTTCGTCACTCATGACCACTGGTACCTTGGACCCGGCCATTCGCCGAATTGGATCTTTCGCGTGCACCGCGAGGGCTGTGTTACAACTTCTCGTCGCATGGCCATCATCGAATCCATCCCCAATATCAGCGAAGGCCGGCGCGCCGATGTCATCGAGCGCCTGGTGAACGCAGTCCAGTCCGTCCCCGGCGTCCGGCTGCTCGATCATTCGTCCGACGCCTCGCACAACCGGTCAGTCTTCACGCTCGTCGGCGATGCGGAGACCGTTGAAGGCGGCGACCCTCGCGCTCTTCGAACAGGCGACGGCCGCGATTGACCTGCGTCAGCACTCCGGCGAGCACCCTCGTCTCGGCGCCGTGGACGTCGTGCCGTTCGTCCCTATCGAGGGCGCGACGATGGCCGATTGCGTCAAGCTGGCGAAGGAAGTCGGCGCGATCGTCGCCGAGCGGTTCGGGGTGCCGGTGTTTCTCTATGAGGAGGCATCCGCGAACCCTGCGCGGAAGAACCTCGAAGATATCAGACGGGGTGAGTTCGAAGGGCTGGCTACCAAGATGGCTTCGCCAGGGTGGGCGCCTGATTTCGGCCCGGCCGCACCGCATCCGAGCGCCGGTGCATCGGTCATCGGCGCCCGCATGCCGCTCATCGCCTACAACATCAACCTGAACACCGATCGGCTGGACGTCGCCAAGAAAATCGCATCGGCCATTCGCCACAGCACCGGCGGTCTGCGCTACGTGAAGGCCATGGGCGTGAAGGTGGAGGATCGCAACCTCGCGCAGGTCTCGATCAACCTGACGAACTACGAGAAGACACCGATGTTCCGCGTGTTCGAGATGGTGAAGCGGGAGGCCGAGCGCTACGGGGTCACGATCCTCGAGAGCGAGATCGTGGGCCTCGTCCCGTCAGCGGCCCTGGTCGGCGCCGCGGAGTTCTATCTGCAGCTGGAACGGTTTGGGGCCAATCAGATACTGGAGAACAAGCTGAGAGGCTGAACGCCACTGCCGTAACTCAGACCGAAGCTCTTCGTCGCCTTCCACCTTCCTGCGCGGGCGCGATGCCGAACGCCCTCATCTTTCTATAGAGGTTGCTGCGTTCGACGCCGAGCGCGTCGGCGGTTCTCGAGATGTTGCCGTGCTGTGCGGCCAGGGCACGCAGGATGTAATCGCGCTCGAAGCGCTCGCGCGCCTCGTGGAGCGGGAGCGGCGCGGGACTTCCGGTTTCGGTGACGACCAGCGCGGCGCTGTCCAGGAACGGCAGATCGCTGGCCCCAATCGTGTCACCGGGCGCCATGATCATCAGCCGTTCGATGACGTTCCTGAGTTCGCGGACGTTACCCGGCCAGCGGTACGACTGCAGCGACACGGCGGCGGCGCCATCGAGCTTCTTCGGCCTCCGGCCGTACTCGCGCGCAAGTTCGGCCATGAAGTGATCCGCCAGGAGCGGAATGTCGTCGGAGCGATCGCGCAGGGGTGGGACGAAGATTGGGATGACGTTCAGGCGGAAGTAAAGGTCTTCGCGGAACCGCGCGGCACGAATCTCGGACGTGAGATCTTTGTTCGTCGCCGCCAGGACCCGCACGTCGACGCGAACGCTGTTTGCGCCACCAACCGGCTCCACGACCTGTTCCTGAAGCGCGCGCAGGACCTTCGCCTGCGTCTTCAGGCTCATGTCCCCGATCTCGTCGAGGAAGAGCGTGCCGCCGTCAGCGAGCTCGAACTTTCCACGGCGATCGGACACCGCGCCGGTGAACGCGCCCTTCATGTGGCCGAACAGCTCGCTCTCGATGAGTTCCTCGGGGATGGCCGCGCAGTTCACCTCGACGAAGGGACCACCGCGGCGGCGGCTCAGCGAGTGAATGGCGCGGGCAACCATCTCCTTCCCGGTGCCGTTCTCGCCGTAAATCAGCACCCGACCGTTCGTGGGCGCCGCCATGGCAATCTGCTCCCGCAGCTGCGCCATGAGGTAGCTCTCCCCAACCATCGTGAGGCGCTTGTCCACGTGCGCACGCAGGGCCCTGTTTTCAGCCTCGAGGCGACGCTGCCGGACCGCATTGCCCACGACCAGGACGGTCTTTTCGAGCGACAGCGGCTTTTCGACGAAGTCGAATGCGCCCATCTTGATCGCCCGCACCGCGGATTCGATGTTGCCGTGGCCGGAGATCATGACGACCGGCGAATCCACCCGCCGCTCCCGCAGCCGCGCCAGCGTGGCCAACCCGTCCATCCCCGGAAGCCATATGTCGAGCACCACCACGTCGTATGGCACGCGGGCGACCCGATCCAGGCAGGCTTCTCCGCTGTCGACGGCATCAACCGCATACCCCTCGTCGCGCAGCACGCCGCTCAGCGCGCTCCGCACGCCAGCTTCGTCGTCGACGATGAGAACGGTGGGTTTCATTGCTTCTTAGTCGGGGCTCGGGCGCTGCAATCAGCTGCGCCGCGTCAGCTTTTCTTAATGCTCGCGGGGCCCCACCCCCGCTCGCTCGCGCTCGGCGGCGGCCTTCGCCGGCTTCACTCCGTCGCCTCGCGCGGGCCGCAGGCGCCCGAGTCCCGAGCCCCGAGTCCCGAGCCCGAGTCCCGATACGTGTCTCATAGCGGCAACTCAATCGTAAACCGCGTGCCCGCCGGCTCGCTGTCCTCGACCTCGATGCTGCCGCCGTGCTCGGCGATGATCCGTCGGACGATGGCGAGCCCCAGGCCGCTGCCGCGCTTCTTGGTCGAATAGTACGGCATGAACAGCTTGTCGCGGTCGCCGGCCGAAATGCCAGGCCCGTTGTCGGAGACCAGAATCCGCGCGACGGCGTTGATGGGGTCATGCCGCGTTTCGACGACGATCTGGGGCGGACTGCCGTCGGGTCTGGCGCGGGCACTGCTTCCGCCGAGCGCCTCGACGGCGTTGTCCACGAGGTTGATGACCACCCGCCGAAGTTGCTCGACGTCCACCCGGACGGGCGGGAGACCTTCGACGAAACGCCTGTCGATCTGAATCTCGCGAAACAGGCCGTTGTAGAGCATCAACGTATCGGCGAGCAGCCCGTTGAGGTTCGCCGGGACGGTCCGCGGCGCTGGCATCCTCGCGAACTGCGCGAACTCGTCCACCAGCGCCTTCAGCGATTCGACTTCCCCGACGATCGTGGTCGTGCACTCGTCCACGAGCGCGTGCGTGGCCGGCGGAGCGCCGCTGGGCCCGCTGAGCGACGAGAAGTGCCGGCGCAGCCGCTCCGCGCACAGTTGAATCGGCGTCAACGGATTCTTGATCTCGTGAGCGAGTCGGCGCGCGACATCACGCCAGGCGGCCACCCGCTGCGTCCGTATCAACGGCGTCACGTCGTCGAACACCAGCACCGCGCCGGCGTAGGCGCCGTCCTCGCCCGTCAACAACGGCGTCGCGGCCGCGGCCAGGTGCAGTTCACGGCCCTCGCGCGCGACGGCGATTTCCTGAGCCGAGGGCGGACTCCCGCCGCCCGCCGCGTGTTTGAGAACGGTTTCGAGCGGCCGCAAGTCGGCGCGCTGGAAGACTTCAGCGGCGCGCGAGCCGACGACCGCGCGATCCACCTCGAGAAGCCGCAGGGCCGCGGAATTGACCGTTTCGATCCGGCCGTCGGGGCCGAGCGAAATGACGCCCGTCGCGATCCGCTCCAGCACCGTTTCGATGTATCGACGACGCTCGTCGAGCTGGTCGTTCTTCTGTTCGAGGTCGACGCGGGAATGTTCCAGCTTGCGCTGGCTCGCGGCAAGCTCACCGGCCATCGTATTGAACGCTTCGACCAGAGACCCGAACTCGTCTCGCGTTTCGGGCTCGATGCGATGATCGAGATGCCCGGCGCCGATCTCGCGGGCGCCTGCCGCAAGCCGCTGCACGGGACGCGTGATCCGCTTGGCCAGGTAGAGGCCCGTCCATGTTGCGCTCACCAGAATCATGAGCGTGGTCATGAGGAATACGGAGAGATACACACCCTGCAACGGGCGCGTCATCACGCGCAGCTTGTTGTACCCTTCGTAGGCGTCGCGGATCCGCCGCGAGTGCATCGCCAGCTCGCCCGACAGATGATCGCTGACCACCACCACGCCGATCGGCTGGTTGCCAGCGCCGGTTATGAGATGGCCCGCCCGCACCAGCTCGCCGCCCTCGTCCAACGGCTCCAGCGTCTGCGGATCGCCCGTGTTCGCTGCAACCCTGGCCGCCAGCATGTCCGCCGTCGCCCGGAGATACCCACGCGGGAGCTCCGGAGACTGGACGGCGGCGACGGACACCACCTCGGGTCGGGCGCCGCTCCGCTGTTCGAGGCGGTAGACCTCGACCAGGCCGACACGCCGTTCCCGAATCTCTTGTGCAATCGCACGCTGCACGGCGCCGGCGTCGGCCTGTTGAACCGCCGCGGCGGGGATCTCCCGCGCGATCCGGGCGGCATGGCTCGAAACCCGACTCAGGCGCTCGCCGTAGTAGTCGCCAGCGATCTGCGTCGCCGAACGGAGCACCTCGTCGATGGGCGGGCTGAACCACCACTGCGTGCTGCTGCGAATCAGCTCGCCGCCGACGATCAGCACGAGCAGCGACGGCACAATCGTCAGTCCGAGCAGCGCGAGCACGAGCTTCGCGCGGAACCGCGAGAACGGCAGTCCCCGGCGACGCTCGACCACCAGCTTGACGATGTTCCGCGCGAGCACGAACACCAGCACCACCACCATCGTCAGGTCGGCGGCTGACAGGGCGTAGAGGACGACCTCGCTCAGGAAGTCCGGGTTCAGCTCGGTCGAGCGGTCGGCCAGCCGCAGCATCGCCACGAGCGCGGCAAGCAGCACGACGATCCCGAACAGAATGAGGCGCGGGTTGTCGCGAAACGGACGGCGCTCGGCTTGCGCCGCTTCTGCCGGGAGCCGAGGCGACGCCGCTTCGCGGACAGAGGTCATGATGAATTAGCTACCAGCTACCAGCGGCCAGCCGGTGACGAAAGCTACGAGGTACCAGTCATGAAGGCTGGCGGCTGGCAGCTGGCGCCTGGCCGCTTACTTGAGGAATGTGAACTTCGCGAGCCCGGCGATATCGCTACCCCATGGCCACACGAACGAGGCGTTCCGTGGCGTCGTGTGCGCGCGAACCCGCAGGTAGTACTCGGCGTTCGCCTCGAGCGACGAGGCACTGAAGAGCGGGAGCCGCTCGAACTCCGTCAGCCACTGATGGACCGCCTCTTCCCGCTCGACCGTCTGCGTCCGGTCGATTCGTCCGTCTTCCCGGCGAGTGAGGAGATAGCGGCGCGTCAGCGGATCGTAGCGGACCGTCGCGGTCACCGTCGCCGACGCGATCGTGCGATCGAGCCACAACGACACGCCACGCTTCAGCTGGACGTCGTACACGAACGCGATCGTCAGGCCGCTGTGGATTGCGGCGCGAACTTCCTCAGTGAAGGCATCGGTCAGCCGGAAGGTCACGAGGACGCGGTCTTCCCGCGTCAACGGCGTGACTTGAATTGCCTGTGCGGACGCCTGGGCTGCCCCGACCAGCAGATACGCTCCGAGCGCGAGCACGGCGCAAACATGACGCATGAGGATCACTCTTTCGTGTTGAGGAGGTCCTTCAACTCGGACATGAACTCCCCGATATCCCGGAAGTGGCGGTAGACGGACGCGAACCGAACGTAAGCGACCTTGTCGAGCCGCCGCAGTTCGTTCATCACGAACGCCCCCACCTCCTCGGTACTCATCTCACGCTCCGGCTTGTCCTGGAGCGCGGACTCGACGCGATCGGCCACCGCTTCGAGCGACGCGACGCTGACCGGACGTTTCTCGCACGCTTTCAGGAGTCCCGCCAGCAGCTTCTGCCGTTCGAAGCGCTCGCGGCTGCCATCCTTCTTGATCACCATATACGGGATCTCGTCGATCCGCTCGTAGCTGGTGAATCGCCGGGCGCACACAAGACACTCGCGCCGGCGCCGGATGACCTCCCCTTCTTTACTCTCGCGGGAATCGACGACCTTGTCGCCCAGATGCCCGCAGTATGGACACTTCACCGATGGCCTCGCCGTGCGGGCGCTGTCTCGGTCACGCTCCGGCGGACGGGCTGCGGACGCCGGCCCTTGGCCGGCCTGTCTGCTCTCGAGTACACGTCTGCCGTCGCCGTCAGGCGGCGGCTGCAGAAGCAGTACCACCCTCTTCGCCCTTGCCCGGCCGATTTTGCAAGCTCGCGCGCACCCGACAGCGTAATCCCCTCGCTCAGCATGAACAAGACACCCACCACCGCCACGGGCAAGAACGAAATGGCGTGCAGAACGATGGCCCCGCCGACGGCCCGATCGGTCGGCACGGCAAAAAACGTCTGCACGGCGATCTGATACGCCGCGTGAAAGCCCCCGATGGCCCCCGGCGTCGGCATCGCGACGCCCACCACCAGGATGGTCATCACCAGGAACGAAGCCGTAAAGGGAAACGTAATATGAAATGCCCGAGAAGTCAGCCAGATACCGGCCGCAATCGACAGCCACAAGGGAAACGACAGTACCAGGGCCGCGGCCAGCTGGCCCGGTTGCCGCATCACCGCCAATCCCTGCGCGAACGTTTCGACGAATCGGGCGGCGGCCCGAGCGATCGCGCCGGGGAGGACACGCTCGACGCTCAGCGTCAGCCGGCCGAGACGTTCTGGATGACCGGCGAGGGCAAAAAGGACGGCCGACGCGACAACGGCTCCCCCTGCCGCAAGGATGCCCCCGAATTTCACGCGGGCGAACTGCGCCGGGTCGCCGGCAACGACTCCGGACGCGCCGAGCAGAACGAATAGGGCGAAAAGGATCAGCACCGTCAGGAGATCGAGCAACCGCTCCAGGATGATGGTGGCAAATGCGGCAGTCGCGCTCAGACCCTCGCGCCGGGCCAGCAGATAAGGTCGGATGACCTCACCGGCCCGGGCCGGAAGCAGTGACGTCGCGGCGAAACCAATGACGGTTGTGCGAAACGCCGTTCTGAAATGCGTTGGGCCAATGGGGGCCAGGAGGTATTGCCAGCGGTAAGCGCGCAACACGTAAGTCAGGCCCGTGGTGACGAGGGCGAGCAGGAGCAATCGAGGGTCGGCCCGGCGGGTTTCCGCCCAGACCTCACTCATGTTCGCATCCCGGAGAAAGAACGCCAGCAGGCCGATCGTCAGGAGAACTATCAGGACGTGACGCGCTCGTTGACGCATGCTCAGGGCAGTAAGGGTTTAGAATCCGGGATATTCGAGTGGGGTTGCGACGCGCGGGATCGGCCGCTGCCGGTCGTCAGTACCCGCGCGAACTCTACTACGAAAACTGCGCCAAGTCTATGGGAAAACGTGAGTTAATGCTCATTGCCGGCTTCGTCGCTCTTTGGAACGCTGGTTTATCAGTTCACCAAGACCGAAGCGGCGCCGGGCCAGCGACGCTTCTCGTTCACCCGGCTCGTCGACTGCGGTGAGGCGGGAAGTCAGCGGACGCCCCGCCCGCGCTGAGCTGGTGACGCACGTTGACTCAAGCCGCTCAAACCGGCGACTTCACGAGCTGCGGATCAACATCCAGCAGGCCCGGCATCACTGTCATCGGCGAAGAGCGGACCGACATCGCGTCCGAGCTCACGGCAACCTCCGACGGCGTCGACGAGGCTGAAGCTCAGGCACTTGTCAAAGAAGTCAAGCTCGTCCTGGATGCCGCCGCCGACACCGTGGCGGCCACGATCAGATTTCCCGACCCGGGCACCCAGCGCGCGACATTGGTCCTGCGAGTGCCGTCCCGCCTCCGCGTGCGCGTCGAGCCAAACAACGGCAGACTCGAAATTCAACACGTCGCGTCGGCCGAGGTCATGAACTCACGCGGCGAGACGGTCGTCAAGAACATCGCCGACCGTCTGAGCATCATTCACCGCGGCGGCGACCTGACCATCGAAGACGTCGGCTCGCTGCGTCTCGAAACACGCGGCAGCGACATCAAGCTCGCCAAGGTCCGCGGTGATGCCAACCTGCGACTGCAAGCCGGCGACCTCCGCGCCGAGGCGATCGCCGGGCCGCTCGAAATCGATTCGAACGATTGCGACGTCATGCTCGAGAAGCTGGGTGACATCAAGGGCGTGATGCGCGTGAACGCCGTGTCCGGCCAGATCAGCATCCGCGATCTGCGCATCCGAAGCGCGCATCGACGGCCGCGGCGCCGAGATCGACGTGCGCGCTCGATCGGCCGACCACCCTGTCCATCTACAACAGCAACGAGCCGATCGAGCTGACGCTGCCGGCAGGCGGGATCGAGACTCGATGCCGTCGCCACCAACGGCCAGATCACGCTCGCGCCCGGACTGCAGTCGCAGGTCAAGGTCTCGGCAGCCGAGCCCGACAAGGACCAGACCGCGACCGGCAAAGTCAACGGCGGCGGTCCGACGATCACGCTGCGCGCCACACGCGGCGACATCAGACTAATGTCAGCCTCGACCGAACCAGCGTCCTGAACCCTCGTCTGAATCGTCGTGTGGTAACCTTCGCTTTCTTTCGCGAGGCTACCCGTGATATCCACCGCTCCTCTCATCGATACTTCCCTCGAAGGTCTGACACTCCATCGCCGCGGAAAGGTTCGCGACGTGTACGAGATTGGCGACGATCTGCTGATCGTCGCAACCGATCGCATCTCGGCGTTCGACTACGTGCTCGGCTCCGGCATTCCCGACAAGGGCAAGGTGCTGACGCAGCTGTCGGCGTTCTGGTTCGACTGGATCGGCGACCTCGTGCCGCATCACATGATGTCGTGGGACGTCGACGCGTTCCCGGCGCCGGCGCGCCGCCACGCCGATCTTCTGCGCGGCCGCTCGATGCTCGTCCGCCGGACCGAGCCGGTCCCGGTCGAGTGCGTGGCACGCGGATACCTGTCGGGATCTGGCTGGAAGGAATACCAGCAGACCGGCAGCGTCTGCGGCATCACGCTTCCGGCGGGCCTGCGCGAGTCGGACCGTCTGCCCGAGCCGATCTTCACGCCGGCGACCAAGGCCGAGAGCGGGCCACGACGTCAACATCAGCGAAGAGGAAGCCGGCCGCATCGTCGGCCGAGGCTGATCGCGCGGCTCAAGTCGCTGACGCTCGAGATCTACTCACGCGCCGTGAAGCACGCGGAGTCGCGCGGCATCATCATCGCCGACACGAAGTTCGAGTTCGGCCTGGCTCGGCGCGGCGGTCGAATCCACGGCGCACGGACGTCGTGCTCATCGACGAAGTGCTCACGCCCGACTCGTCGCGCTTCTGGCCGCAGGATCAGTACGAGCCCGGACACGGCCAGCCGAGCTTCGACAAGCAGTACGTTCGCGACTATCTCGAAGAGATCAAATGGAACAAGCAGCCGCCGGTGCCGTCCCTGCCCGACGCCGTCGTCGCGTCGCACGCGTGAGAAATACGTCGAAGCCTATCGCCTGATGTCCGGACGTGAGCTCGTCTAGCCGCCGTGCGGGATCAACTCGAGAAGATCGTACAGGAGATGCTCGACAAGGGCGTGCTGTACGACGACGCGCGGCGTGAGTTCGAGAAGATGTTCATCACGCGCGCGCTGCAGCGATCGAAAGGCAGCGTCGGCGACGCCGCCGAGCTGCTCGGGCTGCACCGGAACACGGTGGCGAGGAAGATGGTCGAATATCGGATCAAGCGAAGCGCCTGAGGCGCTCCGCTTGATCGCTGCCGTAGTTCGTGGCTCGTTGTCCGTGTCTCGCCGAGCTCGGGATGCCCGGCTGCCACGGCGAGACGACGAGCCGACCAGGACCACGAACCCCGGCAATTAGCAGTCAACTGCCGCGACTGCTTGACAACCTCCGAGGCCCTTCCTATACAATTAGCAGTCGGCCAGGCTGATTGCTAAGCCGCAAGGCCAACAGGCTTTATTTACACCGGTTTTACGCCGGTTCTCAGGCGAGTGACGGTACCCCTACCCTCCGAGGTCGGGACGGCGCCGCGCAACAGCCAGCGGGGATACCCGCCCTTTCAGCAAACTGGGAGTAGAAACACCATGGCAGCAACGCAGACGAAGGTCCGGATCCGTCCCCTGCACGATCGCGTGATCGTGCAGCGCCTCGAGGAAGGCGAACAGAAGGTCGGCGGGATCATCATCCCCGACTCGGCCAAAGAGAAGCCGCAGCAGGGCAAGGTCATCGCGGTCGGCAAGGGCAAGGTCGAGAAGGACGGCAAGGTGACGCCGCTCGACGTCAAGGAAGGCGACACGATCCTCTTCGGCAAGTACTCCGGCCAGGAGATCAAGCTCGATGGCGAGGAGTATCTGATCATGCGCGAGGAAGAGATCCTCGGCGTCATCAATACGTAACGGCGACCGTAGGCCCGACCCAGGTCGGCGTGACCGATCGCAAGATCGTCGGGCGTCCCCGGATCAGCAAGATCAGTGATTTGAATAACGGAGATTGAATCAACATGGCAAAGCAGATCATTTACGGTGAGGAGTCGCGCCAGGCCATCCTGCGCGGCGTCAACAGCCTCGCCAACGCGGTCAAGGTGACCCTCGGCCCCAAGGGCCGCAACGTCGTGCTCGACAAGAAGTTCGGCTCCCCCACCATCACCAAGGACGGCGTGACCGTCGCCAAGGAGATCGACCTGAAGGATCCGCTCGAGAACATGGGCGCCCAGATGGTGCGCGAGGTGGCGAGCAAGACTTCGGACATCGCCGGTGACGGCACCACCACGGCGACCGTGCTGGCGCAGGCGATCTTCCGCGAGGGCGCGAAGAACGTCGTCGCCGGCGCCAACCCGATGGAGCTGAAGCGCGGCATCGAGAAGGCGGTCGAAGTCGTCGTCAACGAGCTGAAGAAGCTGGCCAAGCCGGTCAGCGGCCAGGCGATCGCCCAGGTCGGCACGATCTCGGCGAACAGCGACGAGACGATCGGCAAGATCATCGCCGAGGCGATGGAAAAGGTCGGCAAGGACGGCGTCATCACGGTCGAAGAGGCCAAGTCGATGGAGACCTCGCTCGAGGTCGTCGAGGGCATGCAGTTCGACCGCGGCTATCTGTCGCCCTACTTCGTGACCGATCCGGAGCGCATGGAAGTGGCGCTCGAGAACCCGGTCATCCTGATCCACGAGAAGAAGATCAGCTCGATGAAGGACCTGCTGCCGCTGCTCGAGCAGGTGGCGCGCGCGGGCCGGCCGCTCCTCATCATCGCTGAGGATGTCGACGGCGAAGCGCTGGCGACCCTGGTCGTCAACAAGCTGCGCGGCACGCTGCAGGCGGCGGCGGTGAAGGCGCCGGGCTTCGGCGATCGCCGCAAGGCAATGCTCGAAGACATCGCGACCCTGACCGGCGGCAAGGCGATCACCGAGGACCTCGGGATCAAGCTCGAGAACATCAAGCTCGACGACCTCGGCAAGGCCAAGAAGGTCACCATCGACAAGGACAACACCACGATCGTCGAAGGCTCGGGCAGCCAGAGCGCGATCGAGGGCCGCGTGAAGCAGATCCGCGCGCAGGTCGAGGAAACCACCTCGGACTACGACCGCGAGAAGCTGCAGGAGCGGCTGGCGAAGCTCGTCGGCGGCGTCGCCGTCATCAAGGTCGGGGCAGCCACCGAGACCGAGATGAAGGAGAAGAAGGCGCGCGTCGAGGACGCGATGCACGCGACCAAGGCGGCCGTGGAAGAGGGCATCGTCCCCGGCGGCGGCGTGGCGCTCATCCGTGCCGGCAAGGCGCTCGAGGGCAACTGAAGCTCGAAGGCGACCAGAAGGTCGGCGCCGAGATCGATCCGCAAGGCGATCGACGAGCCGCTCCGCTGGATCGCGACCAACGCCGGCCAGGAAGGCTCGATCGTCGTGCAGCGCGTGAAGGAAGCCAAGGGCGAAGAGGGCTACAACGCGGCCAGCGACAAGTACCGAGAACCTGGTCGCGGCCGGTGTCATCGATCCGGTGAAGGTCGTCCGCACTGCGCTCCAGAACGCGTCGTCCATCGCGTCGCTCCTGCTGACCACCGAGGCGCTCGTCTCCGAGATCCCGGAGGACAAGAAGGAATCGGCTGGTGGCGGGATGCCGGGCGGCGGCGGAATGGGTGGAATGTACTAGTCGAGAGTCGTAGTCGAGAGTCGTCAGTCGAGAGTCGACAGTCGTTAGTCGACAGTCAATACGGGCCGGCCTGGAGGAATCCTGGCCGGCCTTTCTTATTTGATTACGACGAGAGCGGCGAGGGCAAGCAAGACGGTGGTGGCGAGCAGCCGGGGCAGCCGGCTTTCTGGTGGTCGCGGTGATGCGGCGATGTGAGCCTGGACGAAGCGGACGCGATCAGGATTGCCGGTCAGCGTTCCGCGACCGTCCGACGCCACCGTGTGGCCGCGACGAATCGCATCGAGCACTCCCCTTTCGGTGCGCTCCTCCACGAACACATACGTCCGGCAATCGCCGATGCCTGGCATTGCATGCCCATCACTCGAACCAATCGGCGCGATCGTTGGCTTCGCGGATTTGGCGCGGCTGAACAGGTCGGCGAGCTCGTCCCGGGCTCCGTCGACGAAGTAGATCATCGGATGCGCCGCCTCGATGCCGTCGAGCGTGCGGAGCGATTCGGCATCCCGCGGGCGCCAGGAAATAGACCCGGGATGCGCCGCGATCGCCACACCTCCCTGGTGATGAATCGCCGCGACCGCATCGCGCAAAGGCAGCCGCCAGTCGACCTTCTCGCGAATGCCGGCGCCGATCAGGTGAAAAGCCGGCGTTGCGATCTCCTCTCCGGGGATCACAAGGACGTTGCGCGCGGGTTATGAACTCGCCGAACCGTCCAGCGAGAACCTGATTGTGGTTGGTGATGACGATGGCGTCGAGACCGCGCCGCGCGGCCTCGCGTTGAAGCTCCCACCGCGGCAGAGACCCGTCGCCGGGGAAGGCGTGCACGTGCAGGTCGACCTCGAGGACGTTGTCGGCACGCGCGACACGAGCGTCCAACGCCCGCTCATCGATTGCCGTGCCGGCCAACACCCCGCAGATCAGCGCGGCCCACGCGGTGCGTCGCGACAGCGTCATGAGATTGCGCTCGAGAACGCGCGGCCAGAGCGCGACAGCCACGGCTGCGTAGAGGAACATGAGGGCCAGCGTACTGGCGAGATGAATCAGGACGCGCGTCGTGGCTTGCCGCGCAGAGCAACCGAGCACATTCCGGCAGAACGACGCCAGGATCACGGCGGTCCACACCAACGGAACGACCGTCGTCCACAACAGCGCGTGTACCACGGCCGGCATCAACGGGACCCACAGGAACAGCAACGCCGCGGCAATCAACCAGATCGACCACGGAAGGTGCGCCAGAAACAGCAGCGCGATCGCCTTATTGCGATCGACACGGGGATTCGGCGGCCGCCAGCACAACAGCAAGCCATTCACCAGCTGAAGCACCGGGACAAAGCTCCAGCAGAGGGCACCGCTGGCGATTGAGGGCAATGACGCCACGCCGGTCGCGGCAATACTGGTGCAGGCGCCGATGATCAGAGCGGTGAAGAGTGGCACTGCGGGCGTATGGCGCCACGATCCGGCATCAGCCTGTCGAACGAGGCCGGCGTACGTGTGATTGGGCCCGACCGCCACGCGCAGCGCGTCCGAGGTCTGAATCACTTCAGTTCGGCCAGGAACTTCTCGAGCTCAGGGCCCCAAATCTGCGGCTGCGAGTGCGTGCCATGACCGCGCGTCTGTTCGGATGTCGGGATCAGGACGAATCGGCCACGCTTCACTTTCCCGATCAACTCGCGCATCATCGGCAGCTCCGGTGGATTGACGAAATCGTCGGCCGAGTTGATCGCGAGGAGCGGCGCCGTAATCTTGTCCAGGTGCGGCGCCGGGTTGTAGTCCTCCGACGCGCGGAAGTAGTAGATCATGTCGTTGGCATCGGTCGACTTCATGGATGCCGCAATGCGATCCGCGAGAAACTTGTCCGCCTCCGCCGCAGTCGGATACTGACGCTGCCACTGCATCGGCACGCTCGTCGCCATCAACAGGAATCCGACGGCGCTGGCCATTCCTCGCGGCGGTTCCGTGTAGTTGCCGTTGTTCCAGGTCGGATCGGTGACGATCGCGTCGACGAGCGCCTTGCGCCAGACCCGGTTGCGGCCGGCAATCTCCACCGGGTTGCTGGCCAGCGGAACGAGGCCGGAGGCGAAGTCCGGATACATATAGCCCCACATCCATGCGTGCATGGCGCCCATCGACGTCCCCATGACCAGCTTCAGGTTCGTCAGGCCCAGCCCCTTGGTCACGAGCTGATGCTGCAGTGTCACCATGTCGGTGTAGCCGTACTTCGGAAACTTCATGCGCAGGCCGTCGCTGGGTTTGCTCGACTGGCCGTGACCGACATTGTCAGGCAGGATGATGAAATAGCGCTCGGCATCGAGCAGCTGGCCCTTTCCGAACAGCCGGCCGGCGTAGCCGGCGTTCAAAAAGCCGCGTCCTGTGCCACCAGTGCCATGGAGGATCAGTACCCCGTTGCGCACGACGCCATCCGGATCCTTACGCGGCGTGCCGACCGTCCGGTAGTGAATCTTCACTTCAGGTAGCGTCTCGCCGCTCTTGAAGGTGTAGTTCTGCGCGACGAAATCGCCCTCGACAGGAGCGGGATACGTCTGCGCGGCCGCGGGGCCGGCGAAGAGTACGACCAGAGCAAGCAGTCCAAGGCGTTTGTACATGGACGGCAGTATCGCATCATCCGCGCGGCTTGGTGTATAACGCGTCAGCGATCGTGTGCCGGCGAGCTCACCGAAGCGGTCGGTGACGAGGATGCCGTCACCTCGACGACGCTCGGGATGAAGAACCTCGAGCGGGTGGCCGGCATGCTGATGACTGCGACCACGACCCGCACGGGAGAACCGTTCGCGGATCTCGAGGAGCTCTACGCCCGACTGCTCGGTCAGTGGGCACTCGAGATGAACCACGTCGCTGCCATCGTCGGCGGCTACAACTCCCAGCAGAAGCACATTGGACAGCGGGTGTGCGCTTTCAACTGATCCCGCGAGCCAAACAGGAGAACGCGGTCAAGTTCCTGGTCGACAACGCGTTCAAGGCACCGGCCTGGCGATCAATCCGGAGATTCTCCCGGATTGAACCTGTGGGCCTGCTCGATCGCATCGAGGCGAGTCAGACGCGCGTGCTGAACTCGCTGCTGAGTAGCGCGCGCGTTCTGCGGATGGTGGAACAGGGCGCAATCGACGGCACGGCGGCCTACGATGCGCTCGACTTCCTCGCTGACGTGCGCCGTGGCGTCTGGAGTGAGCTCTACTCCGGAGCGAACACGCCGATCGACGTGTACCGCCGCAACCTTCAGCGGGCGTACGTCGACACCCTGAGCAACCGAATCAATGGCGCGCAGGCGCAGTCAGACGACGCCCGGGCGTTCTTCCGGGGCGAGCTGAAAACGCTCGACCGCGATCTGGAGGGCGCGCTGGCCCGCCAGACGGATCGCGCGACGACTCTGCACATGCAGGACGTGCGCACGCAGATCGCGCGCGCGCTGGATCCAACCATCCAGGCCGCCGCGGCACGCACGACAACCGACCTCACCGATCTTTTCGACGTCAGTGCCGATCCGGTGTCGTGCTGGACTGATTACGCGATCACGCCGCGACGACGCTAAGCGCCCATGACGCCTGTTAACTCCCAATGCCCAACTCCCGACTCCGAATGGAGATCCCATCGACGGAGTGGGGAAAGAGTCGAACCAATAGCTACATCGGGTCGGCTTTTACCCAACTCTTTCGATCGGCTTTCCTTGGGAGTTGGGAGTTGGCGGTTGGGAGTTGACTGAGTTCTTATCGAAGAGTGAAGGTCATCTCGATCTCGACGAGGACCGGAACGGCTTCGCCGAGTCGGTTCTTGCCGGGATCGAAGCGCCAGAGGCGGACAGTGCGTTCCGCTTCCTGGTCGAGACCGAAGGTTGAATCCAGCGAGCGGGTCACGCGAACGGGGCCGACGGTGCCGTCAGGCATGACGACCGCTTCGAGCGTGACGATCCCCTGGATCTTCGCGCGCATCGCGTCGGCGGTGTAGTTCGGTTTGACTTCCTTGATCAGCCGCGGCGAGGTGATCCCATTGCCCGGGCCGCGCCGCGCCACCGCCGAAATTCCCGCCGTAGCCCGGACCGAGGCCGGAACCCTGGCCAGGCCCGATTCCGGTTCCACTGCCAGTGCCCGCGCCACCACCGCTGCCGCTGCCCTGCGACACCGTCGGCAGAGTCGGCATATTCGAGATCGTCCCGGGTGCCTGCTCGAGCCCCGTTGCCATCGGCTGAGCGGGGATCGTCAGCGGCTGAACCTCGGCCACCTGCTTCGGCGGGTCGGGCATCGGCTTCGGCGGCTTCGCGGCGGGAACGGTCAGCTTGTCCTTCCCGAGATCCTCTGCCTTTTTGGGCGGCTCAGGGTTCTTGTTCCCGCCACCACCGCCGCCGCCACCCGGACCTGGGGCGGCAAGCCAGACGATATCGGTTGGAAGGCGGAGTTCGGTCGGGACACCAGGGGCGTCAGGCAGCCACAGCGCGCCGAAGAGCAGCAAGAGGCCCGTTGCGACGTGCGTCGCCACCGACACGCTCAAAGCGTTGCTGATACGACCTGTATCTCGCTTGCCGCCGGGAACTTGACCCGCCAGAAAGCTCGAGTTAGGGCTGGCGCCCTGATAAGTTGCAGACATCGGACGGTCGGCCTGGCCCGGCTCTACGTTCATTGTGGCTGACGAATCCGCCTAGCGCAAGTTGCAATATGAGTGCCTCGGCCGCGGTCTGCGGCTCCAGCATATGAGCCCTGTATCGGCGCGAGGCAACGCTCTCTACCCTTGGACGTAAAAGCCCACCATCCGGACGGAAAAGGGGACAGGCGTTAGCGGAATTGGACGGTTTTCGTGCGGCCAGCCCATGCGCCAATCGCGGCGTTGCCGCCACCGTACGCATGCAGTTTCGCCAGGGCGTCGGCGGCCCGCGGCAGGTTGTGGACCGCCACGAGAATACCGCCGCGCTCGACGAGCGTTTCGTAGATGTGCCCGTCGTGGGCCTGAAACCCGGCGCGCCCGATCGAGGCCGTCAGACCGCCCCGCTCGAGACCCGTCGTCCTGACCCTGCAGGACCGCCACCAGGGGGCCCCGCACCAGGACCTCTCCCAGCCGGTGCACCTGCACGCTTCGAACATCGTTGAACCGCGCGTCGATCAGCGAACGCGCCTCCGGCGTCGGCTTCGCCACGATGGACAGCGACTCGAGTGCAAAGCCGTCGTTGATCAGCGCATCCAGCCCTGGCGCCGCCCACGTCACATCTTGAAAGACGCCGATCGTAAACATGGTGCCTCACGGAGGTTCACGACGGAGGTTCACGACGAGGGTTCACGACGATGGTTCACACCGGGGGTTCACGGTTCCCAGTTTGCGACCAGCGTTTGAATCGGATCGCTCGCCTCGAGGGCGCGATTGACGTGCGCGACGTCGCCGTCGGTGACGTGGACGGCGATGAGGATCGAGCCGGCTTCGACTTCGCGTTCGATCGTCTCGGCCAGATCCTGGACGGACGCCGGCAGAGGTCAGGACCGACGATAAGCTGCCTGCGGCGTGGCCGGCGACTTCGCCGAGCTCGGCGGACAGTGGCCCGGCAGCCACGATCGGGCCCATACCCGGCAGCACCATCGCGATGGCTGCAAGCACCTGACCACTCAGCTCGCCCAGCACGGCCGCGGTCCGTGAATCCTCGAGATCGACGCCAGGAGTCGCGTCCATCTGGCGCGCCAGCTGCCCTTCTTCGTCGTGGCTGCGGGCAACAACGGAGATCTGTTCGCGCTCGACGCCCGCGGCGTGAAGCGCGCGCGCAGCTTCCGCAGCTACGGTGGGGCTTGGGAACAAGGCCAGAACGATGAGGATGAGGCACGACTTATCTTACTTGTTACGTCCTTGCCTGCCGTAGTTCGTGGTTCGTAGTCGTCGTAGTTGTGCGCCGGCGTCGGCCCTCAGAGTCGCTACGAACAACGAACCACGGACTACGGACCACGGACTACGACAACATTCACTTGACCAGATAACCATCCCTCCCCCTCACCCGCAGTCCCGGGCTTTGTCACGTTGAGCCCAATCGAGCGCCACTCGTTCGCCCCGGCGACGACGGGCCGCGACGGCGTGTAGCCGAGGAGATACTGAAATCGAAGTTCGCGCGCGACGGTCTGCATGATCTCCGACAGCGTCGCGAGGGTCCCGCGTGCTGAACGATCGCCCGCCTGTCAGCACGGCGAGCTCGGCGAACAGCTCCGGCCGATCACGGCCGAACGCGACGGGATAGACGATCACGTTCGCGCTGCGGGCACGGGTCAACACGTCCGCGGCCGTCGCGCGGCTGTAGCGATCGTTGCCATCCGACAGCAGCACGAGCGCACGCCGTCCGCGGCTGCCATCGACGGCCTCGATCGCGGCAACGATGGCGTCATGCAAGGCCGTCGTTCCGAACGCATCGGTCCGTTCGACGTCGCTGCGCAGCAGTTGCGCTGCCCTTCACGGTTTCGACCGTGCTGCCGATCTTGAGGAGCATGACCTCGTCCTCGGGCGCGAAGGGCGTCGAGGAAGGTCGTGGTCGCGCGCTTCATCGCGTCGAGCCGGTCCCCTGCCACGCTGAAGCTCCGGTCGAGACCGACCGCCACAGTTAAGGGAAAGTCACCGGCGGCGAAGGTCGTGATGGCCTGGGGTTGTCCGTCCTCGAAGACCTGAAAGTCCGCCGCGGTGAGGCCTCGGACGGGCTCACCCTTGGCATCGGTGACCGCCGCGTACACCTCGACCGCTGCGACTCCGGACGAAAACTGCAAGGCGGCTGGCCCTGCCACCCCAGGCAAGCGCCACGGCTACCGCGGCAATGGTGATAGTATTGGTGAGTACCCCGCGCGACGACGAAGGAGCCGCCATGGGTCTGGGTATTCCCGAACTGATCGTCATCGTCTTCCTGATCATCCTGATTTTCGGAGCAAGCCGCCTGCCCGAGATTGGTAGAGGCATCGGCAAAGGGATCCGAAACTTCAAGGATGCGACCCGCGAAGACCGCTGAGCTCGATCGGTTCCAACTCGCGACAACGCTATAACACGATGCGGGCGTCACCGACCCGCCTCGTGACTCGTTCCCTATCGAGAAACTCCAGCAGCGGTATCGCGAACTTGCGGGTGATCCCGTAACGTTCCTTGAATGCCCCGACGTCGACGCGAGCGTTCGTGCTGCGTCTTCAGCGCTCGCACATCTGCCTTCAGCTGCTCCAGCACGCTCGCGTGAAAGTACAGCGTGTCGACCTTGACGATCGACCGCCCTCGAAGCAGCAGCTTCAGCACGCGATCGGCGACATCTTTCGACGCGCCTGCCGCAGCGGCGGCCGCGGCGACGTCAGGCGGCGCAAACTTTGCCTCCCTGAAGATCTCCTCGAGGCGGCCATGAACCCGTGACTCTTCCGGCGACAGCGACACCTGATGCCCGCTCAGCGCCAGGCGGTCGCGCGCAAGCACACGCCCGGACTGCGACAAGTTGCTGGACGGCAAAGTCGAAAACGGCCGGCGATGTTCGTCCGAACAGACGGTCGCGCGCCTCCTCGCGAGGCAGGCCGGCCGACAGTGGCTGCGATCGGTGATGCGCTTCGAGCTCGGCGAGCAGACGCGCGGACAGATCGTCGAGCACGCGGCGAGCAACAGCAGGTTCCTCGATCGCGACGACGCGGCCGTCAGCGGTCAGCCGCTCGATGGCACTCCGCGCTTGCACCGGTGACAAGCCCGCCCGACTGACCAACGCCTGACGATCGAGACCTGCGGCTCCCCGCTCTTCGATGATTGCCGGCACGACCGAATCCGCTCGCCTTCCAGACGGCGGAGGCGCTCGAGGCCTCCTGCTGTTCGGATGGGACCGCGCGGCGGCAGAGGATCGAGGACTGACGCCGCCTCCGATGGTGATCGTCGGCGAATACGCCCGCAGAATGAAACGGTCGCCGCGCGTCACGACGGCGGGCGATTCGAGGCGGATTCCGCGCGTAGGCCGACCCGCCGGGCATCAGCTCCGAAGCTGAACCCGTCATGCCGCGTCCCCCGGCGAGCGCTACCCGCCCGAGCAGTTCGCTCGTCCCCTGATGGAACCTCACCCGCGCGCCATGCTTCAACGGCCGTGCATCGTCCAGCAAGTCGATCGTGACGTCGAGACGACGTGTCAGCGACACGCGCGTCAGGCTCGCACAGGGTGTCTCCGCGCTCGAGATCGGTGACCTCGACACCGCCCAGATTCGCCGCGACTCGACGCCCGGCCTCCGCGTGATTCTCGCGATGGCCATGCACCTGCAGGCCGCGCACCTTTACGCGGCCGCCGCGCGGAAGAACGACGAGATCCTGTTCTTCGCGAAGGGTGCCCGAGAGCAACGTGCCCGTCACGACAGTGCCAAAGCCTTTCATCGTGAACACGCGATCGATTGGAAGCCGCACCATGCCATCGGCGCTCTTCCTTCGCACCCCCTCCGCCAGAACGCGAAGCGTGGTCGTCAACATGTCCAGGCCTTCGCCAGTCTTCGACGACACGGCGACGATCGGCGCATCCTGCAGAAACGAGCCCCGCGCGAGCTCTTTCGCCTCGAGAGCCGCGATCTCGGTCATCTCTGGACCAGCGATGTCGATCTTGGTCAGAACGATGAGCCCGGCAGGCACCTTGAGCAGGCGGCAGATCTGGAAATGCTCGCGCGTCTGCGGCATGACCGACTCGTCCGCCGCAACCACCATCATCACCAGGTCGATGCCGCCGGCGCCCGCGAGCATGTTCTTGACGAACCGCTCGTGACCGGGAACGTCCACGAAAGCGAAGTTGGTGCCGCCGCTTACGAGGTGTGCGAAGCCCAGGTCGATGGTGATGCCGCGCGCCTTCTCTTCCTTCAACCGGTCGGGATCGGTTCCGGTCAGCGCGCGGACGAGCGAGCTCTTCCCGTGGTCGATGTGCCCGGCGGTGCCGATGACGATCGAGTCAGACATGATCAGCCCCGACGCTTGCGCGCGGCCCGCTCTTTCTTGCCTGGCCGCTGCTGCTTCTTGCGTGCCGCCGTTGCCCTTCCGGGCCTGACGTTCGCGTTTCGGCTCGGCCTTGCTCCGCCGCGGTCCGCGATTCCGCTCCGACTCACGGACTGCGTCGAGGATTTCGGTGAGGCCCAGGTCGACCTGACGGCGTTCCATGTCGACCTTGACGACCTGGACCTTCACGCGGTCGCCCAGCCGATACACCTTGCCGAGGTTTTCTCCGCGGAGGATGTGCGCCCGTTCGACGAACCGGTAATAGTCGTCGGCCATCGTCGACACGTGCACCAGGCCCTCGACGAAATGTTCGATGAGCTCGATGTAGAGGCCGAAGGCGGTGACGCCGGTGATGTAACCTTCGAACTCGTCCCCGACCTTGTCCGCCATGAACCGGACTTTCTTCCACTGCACGAGCTCGCGCTCGGCATCGTCCGCGCGCCGCTCCCGCTCGGACGTGTGGCGGGCGATGTCCGGCAGGTCTTCGATGAGTTCCGCCTTGCGCTCTTCGTTCATGAAGCCGTGCCGCGACTCGCGGAGCGTGCGATGAACGATGAGGTCGGGGTATCGCCGGATGGGCGACGTGAAGTGCGTGTAGCTGTCGGCGGCCAAGCCGAAGTGGCCAAGGTTTGACGGGTCGTATCGCGCCTTCTGCATCGTTCGCAGCATCAGGAAGGCGATCGGCTTCTCTTCCGGAGTGCCGCGCATACGCTCGACGAGTTTCTGAAAGTGCCGCGGCCGGATGCCATCGGCCGGCGCTGCCGAGGCCATACCCGAGCGTCGAGATGAACTCTTCGAACTCTTCGACCTTGAGCGGGTCAGGCTCCTCGTGGATCGCGGAAGAGCGACGGCACGTCCTTCTCGGACAGGTGTTCCGCGACCGTCTCGTTGGCCACGAGCATGAACTCTTCGATGATCCGATGCGCGACGTTGCGCTCCATCGCGATGATCTCTTCGACGAGCCCTTCGTCGTCGAGCACGATCTCCGGCTCCTTCAGGTCGAAGTCGATGGAACCGCGGCGGCGCCGCCGGCGGTTGAGGATCTGGAAGAGGTCCTGCATCTGCTCGAACAACGGAACGAGCGGCGCATACTTCTCGATCGTCGGCGCATCGCGCTCGGTGAGTATGCGATTGACGTCGGTGTAGGTCATGCGCGCATCACTATGGATGACGCCGTCATGCAGCTCGTAGCGGACGACCGTTCCCTGGCGATCGATCTCCATCAGGCACGACTGGACCAGGCGGTCCACATGCGGATTCAGGCTGCACAGCCCCGTCGCCAGTTCCGAGGGAAACATGTGCACGGCGCGTTCCGGGAAATACACAGACGTCGCTCGCTCGTAGCCTTCCTCGTCGAGCGCCGTGCCCTCGCGGACGTAATGAGCGACATCCGCGATGTGCACGCCGAGCCAGTAATTGCCGTTCGCCAACCGCTCGAGCGTGATCGCGTCGTCGAAATCACGCGCGTGCTCCCCGTCGATGGTGACCGTGGTTCGGCCGCGGAAATCGGTTCTGCCCTTGCATGATCCTCCTCGCGCACGGTGCCGCCCAGCCGTGTCGCCTCGGCGACCGCCTCGGCGCTGTGCTCGTCCTGTATGCCGTACTTGCGGATGATGATTTCGGTGTCCACTCCAGGGGCGTCGATATCCCCAAGGATCTCGACAATGCGGCCCATGGGTCCCCGCGCGGGCGTCGGCCACCGCGTAATCTCCACGGTGACCATGTCACCGCGTTTGGCGTCCGCCTGGTCATCCGCCGGAATCTGGACGTCCATGATCAGGCGGCGATCGAACGGGACCACGAACCCCATCCCCGATTCGTCGCTGTCGAACCGGCCGACGATCGTCGCCGATCCACGCTCCAGGATTCGGAGGATCCGTCCTTCGGCGCCGCGATCCGTCACGCGCTCGATGCGTGCGACGACGCGATCGCCGTGCATGGCCTGATTCAGGTTGCTGCCGGCGATATAGATGTCGCCGCTGATCTCGTCGGACGGCCGATCGGGGACGACGAAGCCGAACCCGCGCGGGTGGGTGGTGATGCGCCCGACGGTCAGATTCATCCGGTCCGGCAGGCCGAACCGGTTCCCGCGCGTCTGAATAAGGGCGCCATCGGCAACCAGCTCTTTGAGGAGACGGGTGAGCGTCGCCCTCTCATCTCGCGGTATCTTCAGCCGCTGCAACAGTTCCCGCGGCGTCGCCGGATGATCGACTTTCTCGCGGATCATGGCCAGCAGCTGTTCGTGACTCAACATCTCTCTATTGTCCTCAATAACGATTTATTCCAACCAGCGCAACTGTGCGCCAGTCTACTGACTACGTGACCGTGAGCGACTCGACCGAGGTCAGCGACCTCGACCTGGTGCGCAGGGCGCAGGCCGGGGATGCCGAGGCTTTCGGGGAGCTCGTCGAGCGCAATCGGAGGGCGGTTTTCCGGGCCGCCCTGGCCGCGATTGGATCGGCAGCCGAGGCGGACGATGTGGCTCAGGAGACGTTTGTGACCGCCTACAGGAAGCTGAACAGCTTCAGGGGCGAGGCCGCCTTCCGCACCTGGCTTCTGTCGATCACCTGGCGAAAGGCGATCGACCGCCGTAAGAGCCTGACACGCTGGCTTCGCCTGACCGTCACGCCCGCCGGCTTCGACGACGATGCGCTGGATCTCGTGGAGAGCGTCCCCTCGGGCCGCCGATCGCAGGAAGAAGAGCTTGTCGGGCGTCGAGCTGCAGAAGCGCCTGCGACGTCTGATCGCCGCCCTGCCCAAGAAGCTCAGGGACGCACTGCTGCTGGCGGGATCTGGCGATTACACGTACGAACAAATCAGCCAGATGCTCGGTTGCCCGCTCGGCACGGTGAAGTGGCGCGTGTCGGAAGCAAGGAAGCTGTTGAAGTCGAAGCTGGAAGCGCATCGAGAGTCATGAGCGCCCTCGAGTGCAGACGATGACGAAGAGAGACCTGGACGACGCAATCGATCGAGCCGTGCGGGACATCATGAGTGCCGAGCCGCGGCCGGGATTTCGTCGTCGTGTGCTCGATCGAATCGCTGCACGCAAGGGTACGGGGTTTCGGGATTGGCTGGCTTACCGCGCTTGCCGGGGGGGTCGCCGGAATCCTGATTGCGATCGTGTTGGCCCCGCGCGGCCACGACGTCACGCGCAGCCGCCGCCACGACGCAGCCGAGCGCGGTCACGGCTCCTTCGATCGCTGCAGTTCCGAAAGCGTCGACAGAACGACCCGCGGCTGCGCAAGCCACCAGACCATCTGCTGCGCCAATTCTTCGCGCCGCCGCGCCGGGCATGGTCCAGGCGACATCGATCGAACAGGCAGAGAGCGGCCGACGACATGCTGCTCGAACCTTTGAACCTCTGTGGCGCCACTCGCCGTCACCACGATCGACGAGCCCCGTCTGGCGACGCGCGACATCTCGATTGGCGAGTTGAGCATCACGCCGATCGCCGTTGAACCCCTGCCGCACGCGGCGGCGGAAGCATTTCTCCAAGAGAGGACCGATGATGAAGCGATTGATGATTGCCGCAGGCCTTGCCCTGTTGTCGTCATCGCCTGCCGCTTGCGCAACCGGCGAAGCCAGTCGAGGTGCAGAAGGAGGCGGAGCCGAAAGAAGCGGCGCCCAGGCCTCCGGCGCGCGAACATCAGCCTGGAGCTGACCATTACGGATCAAACCACCGCCGCGGATGCTGCAAAGAAAGCGGTGAGCATGATCGTCGGGGACTGTCAGCGCGGGAGCATTCGGACGAGCGGCTCGGTCATCACGCCAACCGAAGGCCGGACAAGCGTGATTCTGAACGTGGACGCGAGGCCTCGGATCCAGGTCGAACAACACCGATTCATGATGACGCTGACCATCGAGTATTTCCCGAAGCTCGATCCCGCGAACGAAACGAAGGACTTGCCGCGGACGCAACTGAATCAGTCGATGTCGCTGCATGCTGGAGTCGGGAAAACCAACGGTCATCTCGCAGGCCGCCGATCCGGTCAGCAATCGGAAAGTGATGGTGGAAGTCAAGGCCACGATCATGAAGTAGTTTCACAGAGCGCGCAGCAGCGCGCGTCAGGTCAGGATCAGCTTCAGCTGCGCGTCAAGCCGTCACGCGACGTCGCGACCTTGATGGCTTCAAGCGCATCGTTGGCCTTCGCGTTCGCCGCCTGATCGAGCTTGACCGCCAACCGCTGCCCTTCTTCCACGTGCTCCAGCGCCGCCGCGATACTGCCGGCGGCGGCGTTGTTGCCAACCTGCTGATACCGCTCCCGCGCGCGGCGCAGCGGCGCCTTCGACGCCGTCGAAGCGCTTGGCCGCATCGCCGAAGTTCACGTTGTACAAGCTCACCCGTGCCTCCAGAATCGTTCCTCGGGCCTCGGATAAATCGAGCTGCTGCTGGACCTGGTCGAGAGCATTCTGAATGGTGAAACGCCCCGACGCACCGAGCACGTAGCCCAACCCGAACGCGACGAGGGCCGCCACGATAGCAGACAGGATCAGTCGGTTGCGTGACATGGGGGCATTCTAACCTCCAATTCCCAACTCCCAACTCCCAAGGAGAGTCGATCGAAACGAACGGGGTGGAAGACGTACCGACCTAGCTTCCTGTTTCGCCCTTCACCCTGCTCTCTCGATCGACTCTCTTTGGAAGTTGGGAGTTGGAGGTTGGGAGTTGAACAGAGAGTCAAGCAATCAACATGACCTGAAGGTCGCCGACGTTGGTGCCCGTCGGACCCCACCTGATCAGGTCGCCGAGCGGTTCGAAGAAACGGTAGGCGTCGTTGTTCCGCAACGGCGTCTGCCAATCGAGACCGGCACGCTGCGCGCGCTCCAGGGTCGATGAATCCACCATCGCGCCGGCGGCATCCGTCGGGCCATCGACACCGTCCGTGCCGGCCGCCGCGAGCATCGCCGCACGCCCGATACCCGCGACGAACGGGGTCGCTGCGAGCGCGAACTCCTGGTTCCGGCCACCGACGCCGTTGCCGACGACACGGACGGTCGTTTCGCCACTGGCGAACGACGCAGAGCGGGCGTTCGGCGTTGCGGGCGATTGCGTGCGCGCGATGGACGAAATCGAGCGCCGCTTCACGAGCCTCGCCGACGATTGGATCCGCAAGCACCTCGACCATGTAACCGAGTGCGGATGCAGCGGCCGCTGCGGCAGTCATCGCGGTGCGGCGGCCTCCGATGACGGCGTAGTGCGCCTCAGCAAGTCGCGCATCCGAGGGCTTCACCGTCTCGGGCAGCGCGCCGGCCGCGCCCCGTTTCAAATGCTGCAGCGCGCTTTCCGGAAAACCATCAACCCCTGCGACGACGTCGAGCGCATCGACGAACGTCGTCTCGTCTGGCACCGTCGGCCCCGAGCCGATGACCGACGGATCGTCGGGCACCGGCGCATGCACGTCCGAGATCGCCAGCGTCAGGCTGCGCGCTGCAGCCGCGCCGAGCCGGCCGCCCTTGACCGCCGACAGGTGCTTGCGGACGCAGTTCAACCGATCGATGGGCAGGCCCGCGCGCAGGAGCACGTCGGTCGCGCGCATCTTCTCGTCGAGCGTCAGCGGCGGCGCTGGTGCGGCGAGCATGGCCGATGCCCCACCTGACAGGAGCACGACCAGCCATCCGTCACTCATCGCGGCGCGCCATCTCGAGTGCATGACAGGCGGCAGCGACGCTGGCCTCATTCGGCAGCTGGATGGCCCGCCTCGAACACGACCCAGTCACGCTGCGGAAGCGTCCGGCCGGCGCGAGGCGCCGCGACGGCGCAGCCACGCACCCGATCGCCAAGGAGCTCCGACATGGCGCCGGCCATCGGCCACGCCGCCTTTCCTGCTGCAATCAGATGGACGGGCGAATCGCGAATGCCGATCGACGAGGCCCGCGGCGTGACGCGGCGCGAACAAGGCGTGACGGATCGACGGCAGCAACGGCGGCGCGAAGGATGGAATCGGTGTGATTTCGAAGACGATCGAGAGTGGGTCTCAGTGGAACTGCGATGGGTCTGACCAGCTCGACAAGCCGGTCACGGCGTTGAATTTCCGCAGCAGCTCGGTCAGCACCTGGACGGCGTCGTCCTTGGCGCACAGTTGCTCGAGTTGCGCGAGGATTCGCGCGAGCGCCTGATCGGCGTCGGTAATCGCGCGCTCCGAGAAATACTCACGTTGGGCCGCGAGGCATTCGCGATGGCGAATGAACTCCTCGCGATAGAAGTTGGTCAGAACAGTGACAGGTGGGCTCGAAATCCCGAAGGGGCTGACGAACCGTGCCATGCGACTCCTCGCCTGGTTCATATTGGGTGGGTAAAACGAGTGTAAACGCGGGAAACGACCCGTGTCAACGGGTCTCGCAAACGCCTACCTGACGCTGCGCGCGACCACGAGGCCGCCGATGCACCCAAGGAGCATGCCGCCCCCCAGCAGCAGCAGCCAGAGGCCCACAGGCATGAAGGTGAGGGCGCCAATACCTAGGCCCTCGGTCGCCAGCTGGCCGAATCGAGCGCGGCCGGCGAGGAAGACAACCCACAAAAGCGTCATCGCCAGGAGTGCGCCCGCGCCACCCTGCAGCAGGCCTTCCGCGACGAAGGGTCCGCGAATGTAGGCGAAGGGCGCCCCGACGAGCTGCATGATTTCAATTTCGTCACGACGCGCGTAAGCGGCCAGCCGGACGACGTTCGCCACGGTCAGCGCGGCAGCCACCGCGAGCATCAGGATGACGAGCAGTCCGACGCCGCGAACCAGCCGTCACGGCCGAGTTCACGCGGCTCAGCCAGCGGCGGTCGTAGCGCACGTCGGCAACCCCCGGCGTCCCCGTCAGCGTCGTGGCGAACGTGTCGACGGCGGCGCCCGCATCGCGCGCTCGTTGATTGAGCTTCACGTCGAATGACGCGGGGAACGGACTCTGCTCGAGCGCCTGCGCCGTCGGCGCCAGGTCTGGAAAGTCTTCGGCAAAGCGCTTCACGGCGTCTTGCTTCGACACGTACTGGCGCTCAGCCGCCAAGCCGCTCTTAGCAATGAGATCGTCCACCGCCGCGAGCTGTTCGCGCGTGATGTCATCCCGCAGGAAGATCGACAGCTCGGCCGCCTCGGCCCAGCGGCCGACGATGCGCTGGAGATTCGTGTTGACGACGAGCGAGAAGCCGAGGACGAACAGGCCGGCGGCAATCGTCAGCACTGCCAGGATCGCGGATCGCCACCCGCGCAGCAGACTGGCCATCGCTTCGTTGAATGCGTACTTCAGCCCGCGCATAGGCAGCACTCAGGCGACCTCAACAATGCGTCCGTGATCGAGCGTCAGCGCGCGCCGTCCGACGCGGCGAATGAGCTCGCGATCGTGGGTGGCGACGATGACGGTGGTGCCGCGCGCGTTGATCTCGCGGAACAGGTTCATGATCTCGAGCGACAGATCGGGGTCGAGGTTTCCGGTCGGCTCGTCAGCAAGGATGACGATCGGATCGTTGACGAGCGCCCGCGCGATGGCAATGCGCTGCTGTTCCCCGCCGGACAGCTCCAGCGGAAACGCGTTCATCCGGTGCTGCAGTCCGACCCACTTCAAGACCTGAAACGTGCGCCGCTGCTGCTGCGTCATCGGGATGCCGAGCACGCGCGGCACGAACGCCACGTTCTCGAGCACCGTCTTGTTGGGCAACAACTTGAAGTCCTGGAACACGAACCCGAGGGAGCGACGATAGGACTGCACCTGGTTCGCCGTCAGCGTCGCCAGGTTGCGCCCGCCGACGACGAGCTGCCCTTCGGTCGGCACGTCCTGCCGGAGGAGCATACGCAACAGCGTCGATTTGCCCGCGCCGCTCGGGCCGGTCAGGAAGACGAAATCACCCTTGTCGACGCGGAGCGAGAGGTCGCGCAGCGCATACACGCCACGCCCGTACATCTTGGAGATGCTGTGCGCCTCGATCATGCCTGGTCCAGGAGCCGTTTCATCAAGCTGTTGACGAGCGCCGGATTCGCTTTCCCCTTCGTCACCTTCATGACCTGGCCGACCAGGAACCCGAAGGTCTGTTGCTTGCCGGCGCGGTACTGGGTCACGGCGCTGGCATTGGCGGCCATCACGTCCCGGACAGCCGCCTCGAGGGCCGATTCGTCATCGATGCGGGCGAGACCCTCAGCAGACACGATAACGTCTGCCGGACGGCCTGTTGCCCACATTTTCTCAAAAACATCTTTGGCAATTGATCCGGAGATCGTCCCCGAGTCTATCAGCCGGATCAAGCCGGCCAGCGCGCCCGGGGTCAGCGGCACGGCCCCGACGTCCACGCCCATCTCGTTCATCTTCCTGGTGAGCTCGCCCATGATCCAGTTGCTCGCCGCCTTCGGATTCCCCGCCGCTTCCGCCGTGGCCTCGAAATAGGCGGCCAGCGCGGCGGACTGGGTCAGCAGAGCTGCGTCGTACGCGGGAAGCGCGTACTGCTCGATGAAACGCCGCCGGGTGGCCTCCGGGAGCTCAGGCAGCGTGTCGCGAACTTGCGCAATCCACGCCGGAGAGAGCTCCAGCGGGGGCAAGTCGGGGTCGGGGAAATAGCGATAGTCGTGCGCTTCTTCCTTGCTGCGCATCGACACGGTGCGCCCACCGGCCACATCCCACAGCCGCGTCTCCTGCTCGATGCGGCCGCCCTCGCTCAGCACGCGACTCTGCCGATCGATCTCGTACTCCAGCGCGCGCTGAACGTGCCGGAACGAGTTCAGGTTCTTCACCTCCGCCTTGGTGCCGAATGCCGTGGTCCCGGCGGGACGGATCGAGACGTTGGCGTCGCAGCGCAGGCTGCCCTCTTCCATGTTTCCGTCGTTGATGCCGATGGCCACGAGAATGGCGCGCAGCCGGCTGAAGAAGTCCGACGCTTCCGCGGCCGATCGCAGATCCGGACGGCTCACGATTTCGACGAGCGGAACACCGCTGCGGTTGAAGTCGAGATACGTCCGCCGATCCGAGTCGGCAAACCCTTCGTGCAGCGACTTCCCGGCGTCTTCCTCGAGATGGAGGCGCACGATCCCGACACGACGCACGCCACCGGCCGCCTCGTACTCGACGACGCCGTCAGTGGCGAGCGGGCGCTCGTACTGTGAGATCTGATAGCCCTTCGGCAGGTCGGGATAGAAGTAGTTCTTCCGCGCGAAGACCGACGTCGGATGCACCGTGCATCCGAGCGCGTGCGCCGCGCGCACGGCCAGCTCGACGGCGCGCTCGTTCAGAACCGGCAATGCGCCCGGCAGCCCGAGGCAGACCGGGCACACGTTCGTATTCGGCGGCGCGCCGAACTCTGTGCTGCACCCGCAGAAGATCTTGGTCTCGGTCAGGAGCTGCGCGTGAATCTCGAGGCCGATGACGGGTTCGAACATCGATTGACGATCGTCGACGCTCTCTCAGGCGCGCGGTCCGGCCGCCTTGACGTCCGCGGCGGCGTCCGCCTCGAAGGTCTTGAAGTTGTCGGCGAACATGCGCGCCAGCTTTCGCGCCTGCTCGTCGTATGCGGTCTTGTCGGGCCAGGTATTGCGCGGCTTCAGCACTTCCGGCGGAACACCGGGACAGGTCTGCGGCACGTCGAGATTGAAGGTGGCGTCCGTCTGGTACGCCACATTGTCCAGCGCGCCCGACAACGCCGCCCGGATCATGGCGCGGGTGTGCCCGATTTTCATCCGCGATCCCACGCCATAGGGCCCGCCCGTCCAGCCGGTGTTGACGAGCCAGACGCGCGCATCGTGGCGCGCGATCTTGTCGCCCAGGAACTTTGCGTACACCGTCGGGTGCAACACCATGAACGGCGCGCCGAAGCAGGTGCTGAACGTCGCCTTCGGCTCGGTGACGCCCTTCTCCGTTCCCGCCACCTTGGCCGTGTAGCCGGAAAGGAAGTGATACATCGCCCCGGCCGGCGTCAGCCGCGCAATCGGCGGCAGCACGCCGAACGCATCGGCGGTGAGCATGATGATGTTGCGCGGATGCCCTGCCTGGCCGGAGCTCACCGCGTTGTCGATGAATTCAAGCGGATACGCGCCGCGCGTGTTCTCGGTCAGCGAGTCGTCATCCAGATCGAGGCGCCGCGTGTTGGCGTCCATCTTGACGTTCTCGAGCACGGTTCCGAACCGCTTCGTGGTCTCGTAGATCTGCGGCTCCGCTTCTGCGGAGAGCCTGATCATCTTGGCGTAGCAGCCACCCTCGACGTTGAAGACGCCGTCCTCGCTCCAGCCATGCTCGTCGTCGCCGATCAGGTTCCGTTCGGGATCGCTCGACAGCGTGGTCTTGCCGGTGCCCGACAGCCCGAAGAAAAGCGCGACGTCACCCTGCGGACCGACGTTCGCCGAGCAGTGCATGGACAGGACGTTGCGGAGCGGCAGCACGTAGTTCATCACGGTGAAGATCGACTTCTTGATCTCGCCCGCGTAGCTCGTTCCGCCGATGAGCACGGTCTTGGCCTTGAAGTTGAGGATGATGAACACTTCCGAGTTGGTACCGTGCGTTGCCGGCTCGGCGTGGAGGCCCGGCATGTCGATCACGGTGAACTCCGGCTCGTGCGCGGGCGCGCCGATCGCATCCGGCACGTCGATGAACATGTGCTTGGCGAACAGACTGTGCCACGCCTGCTCGGTGATGATCCGGACCGGCATGCGATAGCGGGGATCGGCGCCCGCATAGCAGTCCTGCACGAAGATCTCACGGCCTTCGACATAGTTCTGCATCCGGTGATGCAGCGCATCGAAATGCGCCGGGTCGATCGGCCGGTTCACCTTGCTCCACCACACGCGCTCCGCGCTCGAGGGTTCCTTCACGATGAACTTGTCGTTGGGAGAACGGCCGGTGTGCTGCCCCGTGCGGCAGACGAGCGGACCGTCTACGGAGATGGCGGCTTCGCGACGTCGGACGGCCTCCTCGTACAGCGCCGGGACGCTCATGTTCCAGTAAACCCGAGCCACATTCGTGATGCCGTGGCTTTCCAGACCCGTCCCCTGCTGCGCGTGCGCCATTCCCTGTCCCTCTCGCGTGGAAAATGCACCAGTGGTGGTGCCTCGACTCAGATCCAAACCGCAGGATCGTACAGAGACGGCGGGACTCAAGTCAAACTTCGCAGGCTGAGATCAGGACGACGCTTCCACCAGCGTGGCGTCGCGGCGACGCGAAATGGTGGCGGCCAGGTCGAGCCGTTCGAGACGCCGGTAGAGGGCGCGGCGGCTGAGACCGAGCATCTTCGCGGCCGCTTTCTTGTTGCCTCCGGCGCGGACGAGCGCTCGCTGGATGTGCTCGCGTTCCACGTTGACCAGCAGATCGGCGTCCGCCTGACCCTGGGGCGCCGACGACGTCGTCGATCGCCCAGCGCTCGCGCATCGTGACCCGCGGCGGCATGCTGATGGCGAGCTCCCGCTCGGTGACGAACTCGGTATCGGCCAGGATGCACGCGCGCTCGACAACGTGCCGGAGCTCGCGGACGTTGCCCTCCCAGTGCGCCTGGTTGAGCAGCCGTTCGGCGCCCGGGGTCAGCCCGAGCAAGCGACTTCTGCAGGCGATCGGACGTGTCTTTGACGAAGGACGCGGTGAGATACGGAATGTCCTCGCGCCGATCGCGCAGCGCAGGCAACCGGATCTCGACGTTGTTGAGACGGTAGTACAAGTCGCTGCGGAAGCGTCCGGCGGCGACTTCGATGCGGAGGTCACGGTTGGTTGCGGCAATCACATAGGCGTTCACACGCTTCGCCTCGTGCGAACCGACGCGAAACACCTCGCCCATCTCGAGGACGCGCAACAGCTTTGCCTGCAGCCCGAGCGGCAGCTCGCCGATCTCGTCGAGGAACAGCGTCCCCGCGTCAGCCATCTCCAGGAGGCCGGCCTTGTTCTCGTCAGCACCGGTAAATGCGCCGCGCACATGTCCGAACAGTTCGCTCTCGAAGATCGTTTCGACCACCGCAGAACAGTTGACGCTGACGAACCGCCGCTCGCAACGAGGGCCGAGCGCGTGGAGCGCGCGGGCGACGAGTTCCTTGCCGGTGCCCGCTTCTCCGCTGATCGAGCGCCGTGCGCAGGTGCGGCGCCAGCCGGCGAATCATCGCGAAGAGGTCGTGCATCACCGGCGCGCGACCGACCATGCCGAAGAACTCGAGCCGGCGCGCCAGGTCACTTTCGAGCGAAAGCACGCCTCGCCGCCGCTCCGACTCGTCGCGAACGCTGTTGAGCAGCCGCTCGAGACGGGCGAAGTCAATCGGCTTGCTCAGATAGTCGATGGCGCCGAGCTTGATGGCCTCCACAGCCGTCTCGACCGAAGCGTAACTGGTCATCAGCACGACCTGGCAGTGCGGGTCTGCATCGCGGATCGAATAGAGCACGTCGAGGCCATCGACGTCCGGCATCCGAAGGTCGACCATGACGAGATCCGCGCGACGAGTCCTCAGTTGCGCGAGGACCTGGCGTCCTCCGGAGCAGGGCACGACGTCGAAGCCCGCGCGCTCCGCAAATTGCCCCACCAGATCCACGGTTCCAGGCTCGTCATCCACGAGGAGCACTACAGGCCGGTACGCTGTCATACGGAATGTCTTCTCCCTCGCACAGGGCCCGCCGCGGACGGTCGGAATGAACCGAGGACAGATCCGCACACGGCGAGCCGAATCCGCACTCGGTGTCGCAAGAGACACGCCGCTAGCTCCGCAGTTGAGCTGCATGAGATCGCGCTGTGTTTTCAGCTATTTACGGGGTCGATTCGGCTCGAGGCATGGGCTGAATAGGCGTGTGCGCGTTCCGCCAATGAAACGCGCACAGGTTTCATTGATGAAACATGTCAGCCGCTGAGGGCATGCTTTTTCATCAGCCGCCACATCGTGGTGCGGCTGACCTGAAGCTCCTTGGCGGCGGCGGTGATCTCGCCGCCGTGCCGGCCAAGCGTCGCCACGATCATGTCTCGCTCGGCACGGTCGCGGGCGGCGGCGACCGTGCCCTCGCTCGGCGGGACCGCCGGGGCTGTCGCGAGCAGCTCCTCGGGCAGATCGTCGACCTCGATCGACGCCGACCTCGCGGTTGCGACGGCGCGCTGGATGATGTGCTCGAGTTGCCTGACATTGCCGGGAAACCCGTAGGTCGCCAGAACGTCGAGCGCCGCCGTCGAGCACGCGGTGACCCCGCTGCCCCGGCCGTAACGCGCAAGAAAGTGCTCGACAAGCGGCGCGACGTCGCCGAGACGATCCCGCAGTGGCGGCATGTGCACGTGATGGAGGTTCAGACGGTAGTACAAGTCCCCGCGGAAGTCTCCGGCATCGACCGCCGCTTTCAGATCCACATTGGTCGCCGCCACGAACCGGACATCGACCGAGCGGCTCTCGTTTTCTCCAATCCGCCTGACCTCGCCGGACTCGAGCGCTCGCAACAGCTTCGCCTGCAGCGGTCTCGGCATCGAGCCGATCTCGTCGAGAAACAGGGTGCCGCCAGTCGCGTGCTCGATCAATCCCTGCCGAGCCCCGGCTGCACCAGTAAACGCCCCGCGCGCGTGTCCGAAGAGTTCTGTCTCCAGGAGCGACTCCGCGATCGCCGCGCAGTTCAGGGCTACGAACGCGCGTGATGCGCGCGGGCTCTGGGCGTGGATCGCTCGCGCGGCCAGCTCCTTCCCCGTGCCGGTCTCGCCGGTGATCAGCACCGTCCCGGGCACGGACGCTGCCCGGCGAATCAGCTCCTTGACCTTCTGCATCGCAGGGCTCTCACCCACCAGGCCCTCGAGCGATCCGTCTGCCGGAATCTGGCGCTGCAGCAGTTCGACCTGCCGCGCCAGCTGCCGGCGCTCGGCGCCCGAACGCACGCGCATCAGGAGCTCGTCACGGAAGAACGGCTTCTGCACGAAGTCCACGGCGCCGAGCTTCATCGCTTCGACCGCCGTGTCGACGGTGCCAAACCCCGTCATGATGATGAATGCGGAATCGACGCGCACGTCCCTGAGCTTGCGCAACACCTCGATGCCGGATATCCCGGGCATCCGCATGTCCGACAGGATCACGTCGAAGGCGCCGTCGCGTGCGAGCTCGAACGCCGCCTCGCCGCTTTCTGCGGTGCGCACCGTATAACCCGCCTGCGCGAGCGTCCGGCTCATGCTTTCGCGCACGCCCGGGTCATCGTCTACTACCAGAACACGCGACACATACTCCCCCGACGAAAGTGCTTCCAACTCCACACCTTCAATCCGACACAACCCGACCGCCGAGGCTCAGCGAAGGCGGCAGGTCGGGGCTACAGCAAATGGGATCAGTTAACTGTATCCGCTTCTCGGACCGAAAAGATGGATATGCACATGCTTCGTACCCTGGCGATCGCCACAATTCTCATCGGCACAGTCGCTTGCGCGACGGGACATGGCGTCTCCAGGCCCGCCGGACGACCCTCGCTGGCGCGCGATCTGCGGGTGAGAACGACCGACAAGGGCTGGACGGTGATTCGCATGGTCCCGGTGGAGGACTACGTGCAGGCAACCACGCTCAGTGAATTCGCGCCGGCTGCCGCCGAAACGTCGCTCGTCGAACGGATGCTCGAGGTCCAGTCGATTATCAGCCGAACGTTCGCGCTGACGAATCGCGGACGTCACGGCGCCGACGGCTTCGACGTGTGCTCGAGCACCCACTGCCAGATCTACGAACCGGGGCGCCTGAAGACCTCACGATGGAGAGGCGCGGCGGAAACCGCGCTGTCGAAGACGCGAGGCGCCGTGCTGTTCTACGACACGCTACCCGCGGAGGTCGTCTTCCACGCCGACTGCGGCGGCCACACCGCAGCCGCCGAAGACGTATGGGGCGGCAGTGGCCGCCGGTACCTGCTGGCGCGACCGGACCTGGAAGCCGGTCACGTCAAGTGGGACTATGCGATGACGATCGCGCAGGCGCGCAGCGCGCTGAACAAAGATGCCCGCAGCAGCGTCGGTCAACGGCTCGACACGATCGAGGTCGAGAAACGCGATCGATCCGGTCGCGCGCTCACCGTACGCATCCGCGGCACACGCGACGTGACGATCAGCGGCGAGGATCTCCGGCGCGTTCTGACGCAGGCATTCGGGGAACGTACGATTCGCAGCACGCTGTTCGAGGTCCGTCGCACCTCCGACAAGATCGTGTTCACGGGCCGGGGATTCGGTCACGGTGTCGGCCTCTGCCAGGCCGGCGCACTCGCCCGCCTGCGCAAGGGCGAGAGCCCGGAAGCCGTCCTGAAGTATTACTTTCCTGGCGTGCGCGCAGCGCTCGGACTGGAGGTAATAGAGCGACTAATCGGCAGGAAGAAGAAGAAGAGAAGAGAGAAGGGGAAAAGAAAGGAAGACGATAACGCGACGACAACACGGTCGAAGAAACGAATGTGCAATACCTGACCGACGTACTAGCTGCGAGACGGGATGCGCGGAGCTCACCCGCACGATGCAAGGCGCGAGTACGGCTTGGGCGATCGGTCGGAGCGAATGCGCGACCGGCTGCGGAGAGAGACGCGGCGAGAACTGATCACGGAAACGAAGCGCGAACGCCGAAGACGCGGGACGCAAAGGTCGAGAGTTATCGCAGAACTGAAGGCGACCACGCGCGCCGAGATGCGCGACACCGGCGACGATGGTCGGCGGCTGGGCCAACGAGCTGCGCACCGCCGCGCAGCCCACCCGATGCTGGAGCGCCGCAGTCAGCTGCAAACAGATGCGGCCTCGTCCAACGGGTCGTCGACCAAAGGTGAGTGCCGCATCTAACCGCTCTAGCTAATCGGAAATCGGAGATCGGAAATTGGAGATCGATCGGTAATCCGGATTTCCGATTTCCATTTCCGATTTCCGATTTCCGATTCCGATTTCCGATTTCCGATTTCCGAGCTAACCTCTAACATCGATCCGATTTCCGATTAGCTGGTCATCGCGTAAACAACGACGTTGACGGCGAAGCGCGTGTTGTCCTCTCGCTGGAATCGCTTGTTGCGCCAGTCGTAGTCCCACTCGCAACCGTAATCCTTGTTGCTGTAGAGCACGCCTATGCGCCCCTTGTGAGATGACCGCGCGCAGGTAGTCGTGCACGATTTCATCGCCCCAGCCGTTCAGCTCGTGCGACGTGGTCGGTGGTCCGTCTTCGAAGGTGAAGAAGCTCCGATAAAGCGGATGCCGCGCCGGGAGCTTGGGCATGGCGCCCGCGGTGCCGAAGATTGTCTTCATCTCCTGCTCGAAGCTGCGCGCGAACAGTCCGCTGACGTCATGGTTGCAGTCGTCGGCGAACAGCAATCCGCCACTCTCGACAAACGCGCGCAGGCTGTCCCGTTCGTCGGCGCTGAAGCGCACGAGCTTATGACCGGTCATGAACAGGAACGGGAACGACATCAACTCTTCAGACGACGCCGTGATGACGATTTCTTCCGGATAGACCGGAATCGTCGTGTACTCCAAAACTGAATTGAGCACGTTCGCCGCAACCTTCGGGTTATAGTCCCAGTCTCCTGACTCGTATCGCAGGCGGGCGAAGACGAACTCTGACGCGCGTGGCTGCATGGGGTCAGATCCCGATTCGTCGGACGAGTCCGAGAAACATCCTCGTAAGACACTCTGTCAGAACAGTTTACCGCGGCAGAAAATCGCCGCTTCCGAAAATCGAGATCTGACCTCGCAAGTGGCGGCCCGGTATAATAGGGTCGGCTGGTAAACGATTGAGGCGGTGGGGCGTAATCTGATGACAGGAGCTCAGGCCGCGGCAAGTCCCGCGAGGGAAGCCGATAGCGCGACTGCTTCGGCAGTCAAGGCCTTCCAGGCTGACGGCCGGCACGCGGAAGCGCGCGAGCGATACGCCGAGCTGGTCGCCCGTCATCAACGCCGGGCGGGGCGGATCGCGTTCCACTATCTGCGTGACTCGGCCGAGGCTGACGAAGCGGTGCAGGATGCGTTCGTCAGAGCGTACTCGCACCTCTCGACATTCCGCGAGGAGCTCCCGTTCGAGGTCTGGTTCACGCGCATCCTGATCAATGGATGCCTCGACCGAATCAAGGCCAGGACGCGACGGGAACGCTGGTTGGTGGCGATGCCGGAGTCGCCGCATGCCACCAGGGATTATCGCCGAGCGAGTGGCAGGAAACGGGCCCTCGCCCGAGGATCAGCTGCTCTCGCGCGAACGCCGGCAGCGGCTGGCGGCCGCGCTGGCGAAGTTGCCGGAGCGGCAGCGATCGGTGTTCATGTTGAGCCACTACGAAGGCTGTACGTCGCGCGAGGTCAGTGCGCTGACTGGACTCAACGAATCGACGGTACGCGTGCATCTGTTCCGGGCCATTCGACGGCTGCGGACGCTTCTCGCACCCGAAGCGGCCCGGGAGTCAGCTGGATCTGCTGCGGGAGAAAAGCGCCGTGTCAATCCTTGACCGCATGACTTCTCACTGGGCCTCAACCCGGCACCTGACCGACGACGTGCTGGCCGAGATCTGGACGACGGCAGTCGCGGAAGGACGCACGGCTTCGCACCCGCATTTCGACGCCTGCTCCGAGTGCCGCTACCGCTACGCCGACTTCACGCGTTTCCTCGACGAAATCAAGGACGACGCTCACGCCGAGGCGGATCAGGCTGATGTCGGCGGAACGGCTCGCAGCGCAGCAGGCGCAAATCGTCCGCCGGCTCGAGGCGCTCGAACGGCCCGCCCGGGTCATCGCGTTCCCGAAGGTCGACGCGGCCGGCGAATTCGCCGAGCCGCGCTGGCCAGCGATGGGTTGCGACGGCCGCGGCTGCCGGACTGGTCATTGGCGTGGCGGCTGGTCAGTTCGTCGATTTCCGCCGCGCGTTCGCGCCGGCCCATCGCCCGGCTGGCACGTTCGTCGCGGACAGCGCACCCGTGCAAGGTCGGGCAACGTGACGCCCGTGAGCATCATCGGTCCGATCGACGAGGCGTTCATCTACGGCGACACGGAATTGTCCGCCCGCAAGCGTGCGCGACAGCTCCTTGCGCGGCGTTCGACGATTTCACGCCGCGCGCGCGCGATTTCGACCGGTAAACTGATTTCGTGTCATCTCCGCAGCCCCTGATTTTCCGCAAGGGCCTCGACATGAAGGAGGCCGTCGCGGGAGAGCTCGCCGCCGCCTATCACAGCTCGCTCGTCGACGAGGTCCGCAGCAACGACTTTCGGAGGGACAGCGGCCGGCTGACCGTGCACCTCGCGCGAGAGTTCGGCTTCTGTTACGGCGTGGACCGCGCGGTCGATTACGCCTACCAGGCGCGCCGGCGATTTCCGCATCAGAACGTGTATCTCACCGGCGAAATCATTCACAATCCGCACGTCAACGACCGGCTGCGCGCATCGGGAATCCGATTCCTCAGCGATCCAGGTGAGAGCTGGGAACAGCTCGGCAAAGACGACGTCGTGATTCTGCCGGCGTTCGGCGTGACGGTCGGCGACATGGCGCACCTCGCCGATCAGGGCTGCACGCTCGTCGACACGACGTGCGGATCGGTGCTGAATGTCTGGAAGAACGTCGTGCGCTACGCGCAGGACCGGTTCACCGCCATCATCCACGGCAAGGTCAAGCACGAGGAAACGCGCGCGACAGCCTCCCAGGCGCTGAAGTACCCGAATGGCCGCTACCTGGTCGTGCTGGATCGGCAGGAGGCCCAGATCGTCTGCGACTATATCCGTGAGGGTGGCGATCGCGATGCCTTTCTCGACGAAGTTCGCCGACGCCATCTCGCCCGGTTTCGATCCGGATCTCGATCTTCAGCGTGTGCGGTTGCGCCAACCAGACCACGATGCTGATGTCAGAGTCGCTGGAGATCGGCGAGATGATCGGCGCGGCGATGAAGGACGCGCTACGGTGAAGCCGACCTGGCTGCGCACTTCCGCGCCTTCGACACGATCTGCAGCGCCACCCAGGAGCGCCAGGACGCGATCACGGCGCTGCTCGGCGAGCACACGCTCGATTTGATGCTCGTCGTGGGCGGCTACAACAGCAGCAATACCTGCAATCTCGCCCGGATCTGCGCGGAAGGTGTGCGGACGTTCCACATCGCCGATCCCGACTGCCTGGTTCGGCCGACGAGATTCACCACCGGCCTGTCGGCATGCCGTCGACAACCGCGAACCGTGAAGTCGACCACGCGCGGATGGCTGCCGGCCACAGGCGCCGTGTGTGGTGGGTTTGACAGCCGGCGCCTCCACGCCGAACAACATCGTCGGCCAGGTGATAGAAAAGCTGGAGCGGTTTGCCAATTCGGGGGCCGTTCAGGGTTCCTGAGCACCCGACAGTCAGCGCCTTCTGTTCGGCATCTTGCTAGCAAAGCGATTGCCAGCCACAATTATCTGACAACACACGGTTTACACCAGGGTTGGAGCGACGAGCGGGGTTCCCGACGGGCTCGTCGGCAGTAAACAACCGCTGGTGTGGGGTCGTAATAGGCGCATGTACTTACGCCTGGAGAGTTGGACGACAATGCGAAGGCAAATGCGTGGATTCTCGTATCGGCGGCGATCGTCGAGTCCACGGCCTGGACGGTCGCGGCTCAGCACGGAGAAACCCCCACAGCAGCGTGACTCACGCCAGCAGGAGGCGCCTGCCAGCGCTGGAAGTGGTGGCTGAATCCCGACGACCGCAAGGAGCTCGGCATCACCGACGAACAGTCGAGCTCAGATCGACAAGATTTTCGAGTCCACGATGCCGCCGCAGCGCGCAAAATGGCGCGAGTTCGAGCGTCTGGAAGACGATCTGATCGAAGATGTTCAAGGAGAGCACAGGCCGATGTCGCGACCTTCACACAGAAGGTGACGCAGGTCGAGAACCTGCGCGCCGAGCTGTCGATTACCCGGACAGTCGATGCTCTATCGCATGCGCCAGGTCCTGACGCCGCTCCAGCGGCCGAAGGTCGAGGCGCTGCTTGAAAGCGCGTTCGGAGGCTCGGCGTAAACAGTCCGACAAGGACAAGTCGGACAAGCCGGACCACCATCACTGAGCCCTGGGCTCATGCCATACTTTCTGGTTCTCTGATCCATCGATCGCCCAATCTGGAGGCACTTTCGTGAGCAAGACCGCTTTAACCGGTATCGCGGCCGTCGTTGCCATCGCGCTTGCAGCGCCAGCCGCCGCACAGCAGCAGCAGCACCGCCACCGTCGCCGGAGCACGTCAAGGCGCTCATCCAGCAGGCGATGACGCAGACGCAGACCACGCAGGAAGGCGTCCAGGTTACGCCCGCGACTCAGGGCGCTCCAGTGAACCTGACCGCAGACGAGGCCGTCGCGCGGGCGCTCGAGAGGAACCTGACGCTCGCGTCGCAACGCCTGACGCCGCGAACGTTCGACTATTCCATCGCCGCGACGCGGGCGAATTATCGGCCGGTGCTGACGTCGACGCTCAGCAACAACTCGCAGACCACACTGTCCTCGACAACGCGTTGAGGGCGGGTTGGTGGTGAACACCGACACGCAGGTGTGGAACTCGGGAGTCCAGCAGAACGTGCCCTGGGGCGGCGGCAACTACTCCGTCACGTTCAACAACTCGCGCGATTTCTCGACCCGGACCACCGGCTTGTTCAATCCGACGTTCGGCTCCGACCTGCGGGCCAGTCTACACGCAGCCGATGCTGCAGAACTTCAAGATCGACAACACGCGCACGCAGCTCGAGACGCAGACCATCCAGCAGCAGATCGCGGATCTCGATCTGCGGGCGACCGTCGCCAGCACCGTCGCGCAGGTGCGCAACACGTACTGGGAGCTGGTCTTCGCGTACCAGCAGGTCGAAGCCTCGCAGCGCTCGCTGGAGCTGGCGGCGAAGCTGGTGTCCGACAACAAGATGCGCGTCGAGATTGGCACGATGGCGCCGATCGACGTCGTGCAGGCGCAGGCGGAGGAAGCGAGCCGGCGCCAGCAGCTCGTCAACTCCCAGGCCATTCTGCGCAACAGCGAACTGGCGCTGAAGCGGCTGATCGTCGGCGGCACCGACGACGAGCTCTGGAACGCGACGATCAACCCCGTGGATCGACCCTCGCCACAGCCGGAACCCATCAATCTGGAAAGCGCCGTCACCAATGCGCTGCAGAACCGGACGGACCTGGCCACGAGTCGCAAGAACATCGAGAGCACGAACGTGACGCTTCGCAGCCTCAAGAATCAGACGCTGCCGGGGCTGAACCTCGTGACGCATCTACCAGCTCGTCGGACGCGGCGGGACGAGCATCCCCCGCGATCCGCTGGACCCCATCATCCGGGGCGGCTACTGGGACGCATTGGGGAACATCGGCGCCTTCGACGCACCGACGTGGACGCTGCGCCTGGACTTCAGCTACCCCATCGGCCAGAGCGCGGCGGAAGCCAACGTCGCGCGGCAGCAGATCATCCTGCAGCAGAACCAGACGCAGATCAAAACGACGGAGCTGCAGATTGCAACCGAGGTCACCGGCGCCGCGCTCGCCGTCACCAACGCGCTCGAAGCGCTGCAGGCCGCGCCAGGCCTCGCGCGAGCTGTCCGAGCGTCGGCTCGAAGCCGCGCAGAGCAAGTTCGAGGTCGGCATGGCGACCAACTTCGAGGTCGTCCAGGCGCAGCGCGATCTGAACGACGCGCGCAACAGTGAGCTGCGTCAGCTTCTGAACTATCGTCGCGCGCTCGTCGACTTCGAGCGCGTGCAGGTCAGCCCACGGTAACGCGTCAAGACTTGACTGGTGAGTAATGCGTAAAGGGGTCCTCGTCGTCATCGTCGCCGTGCTCGCCCTGGCGGGCATGGTCGTCTACAACCGTACCGGCGGGGACCCGCGCGGATGCGTCCAACGGAGGCGCGGGCGGCGGCCGTTCGGGCGGGCCTGGCGGCGGCCGCGGCAACGTCCGGCCGCCGATGCCGGTGGAGTTCGCGACCGTCAAGCGGGCGCCGGTCTCGGAGCAGATCGTCGTGGTCGGCAACCTGATCGGCGAGGCGACCGTCGAGGTCGTGCCGCGCGTCAACGGGCGGCTGCAGACGGTGACTGTCAAGCTCGGGGATCCGGTCAGCAAAGGCCAGATCATCGCGCGCGTCGAAGACCGCGAGATTCAGGAACAGGTTCGCGGCGCCGAAGCGTCCTATCAAGTGTCACAAGCCTCGATTCGCCAGCGCGAGGCCGACCTCAAGCTGGCCAAGACGAACCTCGATCGCTCACGGAGCCTGTTCGAGCGGCAGCTTCTGCCGCAGCAGACCTACGACGATACCGAGGCGCGGTACCAGGCGGCGCTGGCGCAGGTCGATCTGGCCCGCGCACAGTTCGAACAGGCCAAGGCCCGGCTCGACGAGCTGAAGGTCACGCTCTCGAACACGATCATCATGTCGCCGGTGGATGGGTTCGTCGGCAAGCGCTTCCTCGATCCCGGCGCCTTTGCCAGCACGAACGCACCGGTCGCGTCAGTGGTCGACATCAGCCGTGTGCGGATGGTCGCCAATCTCGTCGAGCGGGACGTTCGGCGTGTGCCGACGGGCACCGGCGCCAACGTGGAGGTCGATGCCTTCCCCGGCGAGAAGTTCAGAGGGCGCGTCAGCCGAATCGCGCCGGTCTTCGACCCTGCCACGCGGACCGCCGAAATCGAAGTCGAAGTGCCCAACGCCGGGTTCCGGCTGAAGCCCGGCATGTATGCGCGAGTTCAGCTGACGGTCGATCAGAAGGCCAACGCCCTCACCGTTCCGCGGAGCGCGCTGGTGGCCGTGGACGGCAAGAACGGCGTGTTCGTGGCCGTGAAGCCCGAGGGCGCGCAGCCGGCGGCGCGCGGCAACGAGGCGAGCGGGATGACCGCGCGGTTCCTCGCGGTCGAAACCGGCATTCGCGACGGCGAGTCCATCGAGATCACCTCAGGGCTTCCCGACGGCGCGGAGGTAATCACCACTGGCGCCGGCGGCCTGAAGGATGGTGATCGAATCGTGCCGGCGGCCAACCAGCAGCAGCAACGTGGCGGTGGCCGCGGTCGCGAGAGCGCCGGGCAGCAGGCACCACGGCAGGAGAGCACGCGATGAGCATCCCGCGCACGGCCATCGAACGCCCGGTCACGATGTTCATGATCTCCGGGGTCATCATTCTGCTCGGGTTCATGTCGCTCGCCCGGTTGCCGGTCGATCTGATGCCCGACGTCTCCTACCCGAGCCTGACCATTCGCGTGGGTTACCCGGGGGTGGGCCCGCTCGAGATGGAAGAACTCGTGACCCGGCCGCTCGAGCAGGCCGTGAGCGCGACGAGCGGCGTCGAGCGGCTGGAATCAACATCGTCTGAGGGCTCGAGCCGCGTGACGCATGAACTTCGCGTGGGGCACGGACCTCAACGAAGCGGCCGACGACGTGCGCAACCGGCTGGATCGCGTCCGCGGACGGCTGCCCGAAGAGGCCGAGTCGCCCGGTCATGTTCAAGTTCGACGCCAATGCCCAGCCAATCATGGGCATCGGTGTGGAAGGCAAATTCGACCGCGTGACGCTGCGCGAGATCGCGGAGAACGATCTGTCGCCGCGCCTCGAGCGGGTACCGGGCGTCGCCTCGGTCAGCGTCGAAGGCGGCCTCCGCCGTCAGATTCACGTCGAGCTGTCGAAAGAGAAGATCACCGCGCTCCAACTGCCGGTGAACCGCATCATTCAGTTGCTCCGCTCGGAGAATCAGAACGTGCCCCTCGGCGAGATCGACGAGGGCGACCGCACCTACCTGCTGCGCAGTCAGGGACAGTTCGAGAACCTGCAGCAGATTCGGGATCTGGTCGTGATGACGCGGACGGGCGTGCCCGTGTATCTGAAGGACATCGCGGTCGTCAGCGACGCGACCGAAGACTTCCGCTCCTTTACCCGCATCAACGGCAACCCAGGCGTCCGCCTGCGGGTAACCAAGCAATCAGGTCAAAACACCGTCGCCATCGCCGACGCGGTGCGCGTCGAAGTGAACCGCATCAACAACGAGATTCCCGGACTGCATCTGCAGGTCCTCGATGACAATTCCATCTTCATCAAGCGGTCAATCGCGTCGGTGCAGGAAGCCGCGGTGCTCGGCTCCATCCTGGTCATCCTGATCATCTTCGTATTCCTGCGCAATCTTCGCTCGACGCTCATCATCTGCACGTCGATCCCGATCTCGATTATCGGCACATTTGCGCTGCTCTATTTCGGCGGCTTCACGCTGAACACGCTCACGTTCGGCGGCCTGGCGCTCGGCGTCGGGATGATCGTCGACGCGGCCATCGTCGTGCTGGAAAACACCTTCCGCCACATGGAGATGGGCAAGTCGCGGATGCAGGCGTCGATCGAGGGCAGCGAGGAGGTGTGGTCCGCGATTCTCGCGTCGACGCTGACGCACATCGCCGTGTTCGTGCCGCTGCTCTTCCTGACCGGCGTCTCCAGCATCCTCTTCAAACAGCTGGCCTACGTCGTCATGTTCTCGTTGTCGATGTCGCTCTTCGTCGCGGTGACCATCGTGCCGGTGCTCTGCTCGCGGCTGCTCAAGCTGCCGGTGCCGGTCGAACAGCGCAAAGGGCTCAGCGGACGTCTCTTCACGATCAGCGAACGCTGGCTGGATCGGCTCGACGATTTCTACACGCGGATTCTCCACTCCTCGCTGGCGCATCGGCCGACGGTGATCGGCGTCGGCACGGGCCTCGTGGTCCTGGCGGTGTTGATCCTGCCGACCATCGGCGTCGAGCTGATGCCGCAGGCGGACGAAGGCGAGGTCAGCGTCACGGCGGAACTTGCGGTCGGCACGCGGATCGAACGCGGGCACGATGTCGCTCTGCGGCTGGAGTCGTTGCTCAACGAATACGTGCCGGAAAAGGAAGTGCTGATCACCAACGCCGGCGGCGGCGGCTTCATGGGAGGCGGCGGCAATCGCGTCAATGCCACGCTCCGGCTGGTCAACAAGCACGAGCGGAAGCGAACCAGCGAAGAGATCGCGCGGGATCTCAATCGTCAGCTCGCCGGCGTAATCCCCGGCGTGATCATCAGCACCCGGGCGTCAGGTGGCAACCAGCAGATGAACCGCATGATGGGCGGCGGCGACAGCCGCCTCTCGCTCGAGATTCGCGGAGACGACCTGCAGATCGCGCGCGAAATCTCGACGGCCGCGAAAAACCTGATGGACAAGGTCCCGGCCGTGCGCAACGCGCGGATCAGCCGCGAAGAGGGCCGTCCCGAGCTGGCGATCGACGTCGACCGTCCGAAGGCCGCCCTGCTCGGTCTTTCCGTCACCAACGTCGCCGACAGCATCCGTACGAACGTCGCCGGGCACGCAGGCAGCGTTCTTCCGACAGCACGGCAACGAATATCCGATCATCGTCCGGCTGCGGGAGGCCGACCGCGAGCGCGTCGAAGACGTCAACGACGTGTTGATCAACGCCCCGAACGGACAGGTGATGCAGGCGAAAAACCTGCTCACGCTGCGCAATCAGTCGGGGCCGACCGAAATCCAGCGCAAGAATCAGGAGCGTATCCTCCGCGTCTCGGCGGAACCGGAAGTCGCGCTGAGCGAGGCCGTGAAGGCCGTCGATGCGCAGATGGACGCCGTGCGCGGCATCTCCGGACAGTTCTCGGTCGGTTTCGGCGCGGAAGTCGAGCAGCAGGAACAGGCGTTCCGCCAGCTGCAGGTCATGCTGATCCTCGCCGTGGTGCTGGTCTACGCCGTCATGGCATCCCAGTACGAGTCGCTCCGCGATCCGTTCATCATCATGTTCTCGGTCCCGCTCGCGGCGATCGGCGTCGTGGCCGCACTGAAGCTGACGAACACGACTTTCAGCATGCAGGCCTACATCGGCGTAATCATGCTGGCGGGCATCGTCGTCAGTAATGCGATTCTGCTCGTGGACTACACGAACATCCTTCGACGCCGCGACGGCGTGCCTTTGCGTAAAGCCGTGGAACAGGCCGGACGGACGAGACTGCGGCCGATCCTGATGACGACGCTCACCACCATCCTCGGGCTCGTGCCGATGGCGCTGGCGCTCGGCGAGGGCTCCGGAGCTGCAGGCGCCGCTCGCGCGCGTCGTCATCGGCGGCCTCACCGCCTCGACGCTTGATCACGCTGGTCTTCGTGCCGACGGTTTATACGCTGTTCGAAGAAGGGTTCAAAGGCCTGCGCGGGGGCCAGCCGAAGCATTCATGAACCATGAAAAAGCTGATTCTTCTTTTGCTGGTGATCGTCGGCGTCGGCGTTGGCGCCGGCGCCTACTACATGCGACGCAGCGGCCCCGAGCCGAGCGCGACGACCATGCCCGTCACCCGTGGTGACATCGTGGACGTCGTGCAGGCGACCGGCGCCCTCGAGGCGGTCACCACGGTCGACGTCGGCACGCAGGTGTCGGGGCTCGTGCAGGACATGTACGCCGACTTCAACCAGATCGTGAAGAAGGGTCAGGTCATCGCGCGCCTCGACCCGTCGCTGATTCAGACGCAGATCGAGCAGCGCCGGGCCAGCGTCGTCCGCGCCGAGGCCGACCTCGAGCGGCTCAAGGTCAGCCTCACCGACGCCGAGCGCAAGCTCGCGCAGGCCAAGGCCATGTGGGACAAGCAGCTGATCCCGCGCGACCAGCTCGAGACGGCGGACATCAACGTCAAGACGCTCGAAGCCCAGATCAAGTCTTCCGAAGCGGGACTGACTCAGGCGAAGGCGGACCTCAACGCGCAGCAGGTCAACCTCAATCACACCGTGATTCAGTCGCCAATCGACGGCATCGTGATCTCGCGCAGCGTCGATCCGGGCCAGACCGTGGCGGCGAGCATGAACGCGCCGGTCCTGTATCAGATTGCCGCGGACCTGACCAAGATGCAGGTGCTCGCGAACATCGACGAGGCGGACGTCGGCCGCATGCGGCCGGGCCAGCACGTCACGTTCCGCGTGGACGCCTACCCCACCGACCGTTTCATCGGAACCGTCGAACAGGTGCGGCTGCAGCCGACGGTCGTCCAGAACGTCGTCGTCTACTCGACGGTGATCGCCGTGCCGAATCCGGAACTGAAACTGAAGCCCGGCATGACGGCGCAGGTCGAGATCGAGATCGCTCGGCGCAGCGGCGTCCTCCGCGTGCCCGCGGCCGCGCTGCGCTTCCGGCCGACCGAAGAGATGTTCCTCGCGCTGAACCAGCCAATGCCGCAGGAACTGCAGCGCGGCGGTGGCCGTGGCATGAACCCCGGTGGACGCGGCCGTGGTGATTCCGCGAACGGCGCTCCGCAGCCAGCGGCACGCCAGGTCAGGGCGCAGGCGCATCCGCGCAGCCACCCTCCGCACCAGCAGCGCAGGCAGCGCCCGGGCACCGACGGAAACCGGGCCCAGAGCGCTGAGGCGCGCGGCGGTGGGGATCGCGCTGAGGCGACGGAACGGCGGCCGGCGCGGCGGGTTCGATCCGAACATGAGCCCGGAAGAACGTCAGCGCCGGATGCAGGAGCGCATGGCCAGCATGACGCCCGAGGAGCGCGAGCGCTGGCAGGCGCGCATGCGCGAAGGCGGGTCCAACCGCCAGGGAGGCGGCGGACGCGGCGGTCAGACCAACGCACAGCAGCAGGGCGCCGGGACGCCGCGACATGAGCCGCGGCATCGCTGGCGGCGTCACCGGCGGCTCCGCAGTCGCCAGCGGCGCGTCAACGATCGATTCACTGTTCGCGCCGCTGCCCGTCGTCGAAACGAGCGGCCGCGTGTGGCTGTTCACGAACAAGCAGTTGAAGTCGATCCGAATCCGTACCGGCGTCTCCGATGGCACGTTCGCCGAACTCCTCGACGGCGAGCTGCAGGAAGGCCAGGAAGTCGTCGTCAACCTGACGACCGGCCTCGAACAGCAGCAGCGCCCAGGACAGCAAGGCAGCCAGAATCCCCTGATGGGCCCGCAGCGCGGCGGCAACAACAACCAGCGCGGCGGCCCCGGTGGCGGGGGGCCTGGCGGCGGGGGGCGGGGGCGGTAGGAATCAAAGTGCGCACGTGCGCGAGTGCGCGTCGAGAGTGCGCACGTGCATAGCACCTGAAAACACGAATGCCAGTCATTTCAGTTCGGGACCTCGTCAAGACCTACACGTCGGCGAGGTCGTCGTCCGCGCGCTTCGGGGCGCGAATCTGGACGTTGAGGCCGGCGAGTTCGTCGCCGTGACGGGACCGTCGGGCTCAGGGAAGTCCACGTTGATGCACATCCTCGGCTGTCTCGATCGGCCGACGAGCGGACAGTACTTCCTCGACGGGAAGGACGTCTCGCGGATGTCCAAGGACGAGCTCGCGGCGGTGCGCAACAAGAAGATCGGGTTCGTGTTCCAGGGCTTCAATCTGCTCTCGCGGACCACGGCGCTCGACAATGTCGAGCTTCCGCTGCTCTATAACGGCGGCAGCAAGATGAAGACGGCGGAGCGGCACAAGCGTGCCATGGCTGCTCTGACTGCCGTCGGTCTTGCCGACCGGTCACACCACTATCCGAACCAGCTGTCAGGCGGGCAGCAGCAGCGTGTGGCGATCGCGCGGTCGCTGATCAACGAGCCCTCGATCATCCTGGCTGACGAGCCGACCGGCAACCTCGATACGCGCACGAGCATCGAGGTCATGGGGATTTTTCAGCGGCTCAACAAAGAGCGCAACATCACGATCATCCTGATCACGCACGAGATGGATATCGCGGAGTACGGCACCCGACTGGTTCGTTTCCGTGACGGCCGCATCCAGGTCGATCAGAAGATTGCCAGGCGACGGAACGCCGAGCAGGAGCTCGCGGCGCTGCCGCCGCCCGAAGATATCGATGACGGCGCCCGTCCCGGCTGATCCTGCGCCAGCCGAACACGGGGGAACGGCGTAACAGATGTCCATAATCATGACCTTGCGGATTGCGCTGAAGGCGCTGAACCGCAACAAGATGCGCACGATTCTGACGATGCTCGGCATGATCATCGGCGTCGGCGCTGTGATCACCATGGTGGCGCTCGGCCGCGGAGCGCAGTCGACGATTGAAGAACAGGTGAAGTCGGCCGGCACCAACATGATCAACATCAACGCCGGCAACTTCTCGCAGGGCGGCGTGCGTCAGGGCCAGGGCATGTCCAACACGCTGATGCCCGAGGATGCCGAGGCACTGCGCACGATTCCGGGTGTGCAATATGTTGCCGCCGGCGCCAACAGCCGCGGCCAGATCATCGCCGGCAATCAGAACTGGAACACGCGCGTCGAGGGCACGGACGTCGACTTCCCCAGCATCCGCAACTGGCAGCCACAAGTACGGTTCGTTCTTCTCGACACAGGACGTCAGAGCCGCCACCAAGGTCGCCGTCCTGGGAACGGTCGTGGCCGACACGCTGTTCGGACCCGAGATCGACCCGACGGGCCAGATGATCCGGATCCGCAATCAGCCGTTCAAGGTCCTCGGCGTCATGTCGTCGAAAGGCCAGTCGGCGATGGGCCAGGACCAGGACGACGTGGTGTTCACGCCGTACACGACCGTGCAGAAGAAGCTGCAGGGACAGCAGCACATCAACAACATCACGGTGTCAGCGGCCACCGCCGACACCGCCCCGGTCGCCGAGGCCATCCGCGAGACGCTGCGTATCCGCCACAAGCTGGTGGCCGGTGACCCGGACGACTTCATGGTCCGAACCCTCGAGGACATGGCGGCGGTCAGGACCGAAACGACGCGGACGATGACGACGCTGCTGGCGGCTATCGCCGGCGTGTCGCTGATCGTCGGCGGCATCGGGATCATGAACATCATGCTGGTGTCGGTCACCGAACGGACTCGCGAAATCGGACTGCGCATGGCCATCGGCGCGCGTGGCCGCGACGTGCTGCTGCAGTTCCTGGTGGAAGCGATCGTCATCAGCCTCTTCGGTGGCCTGCTGGGCATCGGACTTGGGTTCGCGCTCTCCGAAACGCTCGAGCGAACGCTGCAATGGCCCACGTCCATTCCGACCAACGCGATCGGGATGGCCTTCGGGTTCGCGGCGGCCACGGGAGTGTTCTTCGGGTTCTATCCAGCCCGCAAGGCGGCTCGGCTGGACCCCATCGAGGCGCTTCGCTTCGAGTAGGGAGAGTACTGTGCGCAAGTGCGCAAGTGCGCAGGTGCCGATGCGTCGGCAATGTTCCGGCTCAGCTAGTGCGCACCTGCACATGCGCACCCACGCCTAGCGCACGTGGTAGCCGTTATGCTGGACGGGAGTGTTGATACGGGCAACGGTGTGCAGATATTCTTCGCCGTTATCGTCGTGACGGGAAATAGACGGGGTTGGGCAGTCTCATTATTCAAAGGAGCACACGCATGAAGCGGGCAAGAGTTGCAGTAATCGCGGCCGCAGGTCCTCGCGGTGGCGACCGTGGCGTTCGCGCAGAAGCCGGACTTCTCCGGCACGTGGACGCTCGATCCGGAGGCCAGCGGCGCTCCGCCAGCCGGCACCGGTGGCGGCGGCGGTGGTGGCGGCCAGCGAGGCGGCGGCGGTCCGATGACCGTCAAGCAGACGGCCGACACGCTCACCATCGAGCGTCAGGGGCAGGATGGCCCAGTGACGACCGCCTACAAGCTCGACGGCAGCGAGTCCGACATCACCATGGGTCAGATGACCGCCAAAGCATCCGCGAAGTGGGATGGCAACAAGCTCGTCATCACGACCAAGTCGGAGCGCGGTGAGCAGACCCAGACCTGGTCGCTGGCTGGTGGCGTCCTCACGATCGAGGGCACTGGCGGTCGTGGACCAACGAAGCGCGTTTACAAGAAGAGCACGTAGAGAGACACCTGTAGGCCCGACCTTAAGGTCGGGCCTACAGCGTTGCGGGGCGGTCATTTGCGGTGACCGCGTTACCGGCTCTCGTCCCGCAGCAAACGTCGCAGTAACTCCCCCACCCTCAACCCGGTGACCGGATCGCGGAGATCGGGTGCCACTTCGGCCATCGGACCAAGCACGAAGAAGCGTTCCCGGAAGCGTGGATGCGGCACCTGAACGCCCGGGCTCATCGACCACTTCGTCGCCGAGGATCAGCAGGTCGAGATCGAGCGTTCGCGGCGCGCCCGCGTACGGGCGCTCACGACCGCGCTCGCGTTCGATCTCGAGCAGCAGATCGATCAGACCGCGGGCGTCCAGGGTCGTGTCGCCGACGAGGACTGCATTCAGATAGTTCGGCTGATCCGCCGCGTCGGGTACGCCCTCAGGTTCGGTCTCAACGAGATCCGACAGCGTGAGAGATGAGATGAACGGTGCGAGGCGTTCGGCGGCAAAGAGGATGGCCGCGCGGCGATCGCCGAGGTTGCTGCCCAGGGCGATGGCGACGCGGCGCAGGTGCAGGTCTACTCCACCCAGCGCGTCGGCAACACGACGCCTGGCGTTCCAGCGCCGTCGGTGCGACGGCCGAGGAGGTCGGTGCGGCCGGCGAGCGCCTGATCGAAGAACCGCTTGTGCTCGAGTGTCTCGCCGAGGATGACGTTGAGCATGGTCTTGTGCCGCGCGTGCGTCAGGTGATCGACGCGGGGACGCCAGCGCGCGACGAAGTCTCCCGCGCCCTGACGATCGTCGGCAATGACTTTCGCCTGGGCGGCATCCCCTTTCCCCTCCACCTTCAGCTCGGGCTCGGGCAGATCGTCGGGCGTGCCCCCCATGTCGAGAATGGCGTCCCGCACCCACGCGACGTGCATGTCCTCGCGCGCGATGATGTATTGATAGGTGTTGTTGAAATCGTAGTTGCCGACGTAACGCGCGGCTGCCACGTGGCGCTTGAACATGCCCAGCTTGTCGCGGTGGAATTCCTTGATGAGATCGAGCAGTTCCGTGGACTTCACGAGCTTTGTTTTTCCTTGCAGGTGATGCACACACGCGTCCACGGGATCGCATTCAAGCGGGCCGGCGCGATCTCCTCGCCACAATCGCGGCAGACACCGTAGGTGCCCTTCTCCATGCGGTACAGCGCTTCTTCGATGGCCTGGAGGATTTTCGCGTCCGTCTGTTTCAGCTTGAGCTGGATGTGGACTTCGTTGTTGCCACTTGCCTGATCGGCCAGGTCGCCCTGGCGCGAGTTGTTTTCCATCGTGGTCTGGAGCGGCTTTACGCCGCCACCCGACGACAGTATCTCGCCCCGCTTCCGTAGAAGCGCTTCCTTGTACGGGGATTGTTCCATGGCTTGCTTCTCCATAGGCGCCGCAATTGCCTCCCCCGGCAAAACCTCATCTTAGCAGGGATGGCGCGCGCCGGTCCACGGTCACCCGGTCGCCGATGGAGATGCGCATGAGGTCCTCACCGACTTCGAGCGGTCCTTTCCAGGTCCGGCGTGTCGGTCCAATCAGATCGCTCGCCGTCGTCGGAGACGGCACGATATGCGAGTAGACGGCGAGGCGCGGGGAGGCGGCCGTAAAAATCCGGCCGGCCTCTTCGGGGGTCGTGTGATGGGCGATAATCCGCTCGACCGCAGCCGGGTCCTTTACCTGGGTACGCGCGCGCTCGACCTCAGGGCTCACGACCTCGTGGATCAAAACGTCAGCCCCGCGCGCTGCAGCAATCACAGCATCGGAGTAACGCGTGTCGCCCGAGAACACCACGGAGCGGCCGGCGAAGTCGATGCGATACCCATAAGCCGGGGCGACGGGCGCGTGATCGACGGCAAAGGCCGTCACCCGGACGCCGTCGCGTTCCAGCACCACGCCCGGCTGGACCTCGCGGACCGCCAGTTTCACGCCCTCCGGCGACAACCGTTCATCGACGTCTCGACGCATCCGTACGTCGAACGCGTAGGCGCGCTCGAGCCCCGCCCCGAGCTCACTCGTGCCGGGCGGACCGGCTACCGCGAGCGGCGCCGCCCGTCCGAAGATCCACCCGGTCAGCCAGAGATCAGGCAGCCCGACGACGTGGTCGGAGTGCAGGTGCGTCAGGAGCACGCCGGTGATGCCAGAAAGGAGGGCGCCGCCGCCGATCTCGAAGAGTCGGATCGTGTTGCCGCGGCCAGCATCGACCAGCAGCCGCTCTGCACCCGCTTCGACCAGAATCGAGGGCCCGTAACGATCGCTCGCCGGGCGAGGATTTCCGGTACCGAGCAGGGTTACGGTGATGTCAGGTTTCGATGGCGTCTGGGGTTGAGCCGACAGTAGGACCGCTGACAGGGCTAAGGAACATGCTGTTGCGATAATTCCCAACTTCCAACTCCCAACTCCCAAAGGTCTCTCAGTCGATCGGCTGAGATCTCCTGGAGTTGGGAGTTGGAGGTTGAGTTGACGTCTCTCGCCATGCTTAGCGATCGCCGCCGATCAGTCTCCCAGGCCGCCGAGCTCCCGCCAATGTCCCGCTTCACTCTTGAATCACGAATCCCTCCTGCACTTGCGCACGTGCGCACTTATTCAGCCCTGAGCGTCGAGAGCGGCTTGCGTCGCAGCACATCCGCGCTCGACAGCACGCCGATCATGCCGACCAACAGCATCGTCAGCAGCGTGCCGATGGTGAGAAGACCTGGCGCGGGTCGCCAGGGAATCTCGAAGAGATGCTTTGTGACGGCCCAGCTGAGACCGAATGCCCCCGCGGCGCCGATCAGCCCTGCCAGCAGGCCGAGAGCGCAGTACTCGAGCGCGAGCATCATCCCCAGCGTCCGCGTGCTGGCCCCGAGGGTGCGCAGAATGGCCGCCTCGTAGACGCGCTGGAACTTGGTCATCGCGACGGCGCCGATGAGAATCAGCACGCCGCTGAACAGCGCGACGCCGCCGACGATCGAGACGGCTCTGCACCACGTTCTCGACGACCGCCTGAATCCGGGCGAGGATCTCGCGCCCGTCGATCGCGGTGACGTTTGGATATCGCGTCACCAGCTCGTGCTGAAAGCGCGCGCGCGCCGTCGGATCGGACGGTCCTTTCACGAAGCCAATAAACGCGTGCGGCGCGTTGGCGAGCGCGCTCGGTTTGAAGACGAACATGAACCCGCCGCTGCGCGAGTCTTCCCACTCCACGCGGCGGACGCTGCTGACGCGTGCCTCGATGGTCCTGTCCGATGACGTCGAACCGCATGACGTCGCCGACGTTGATGTTGAACCGCTCGTGGATACTCTGCTCGATCGACACTTCGTTGTCGCCGGTCGACGACTGCGTCGCTATCCCAGAATTTGCCGCTGGTGATCTCCTCGTTGCGCTCGAGGTTCGGACGGTACGTGATCACGTACTCGCGCGCGAGCGATCCTCGCCCGCGCACGTCGGCGTAGCTTTCCAGGTTGACGTCACGGCCACGCACGCCGGTGACCCTCGCTCGCAGCGTAGGAACCAGCCGGGGTTCGGGGGCGCCCTGATCCTGTCGCTCCCGCACGAGCGCTCGCACGCCTTCGACCTGATCCTGTTGAACGTCCACCAGGAACATGTCCGCACCCCGCTCGTCCATTTCAATGGAGAACTCCGAGATCAGGTTCTGCTGAAGCGCGCGGACCCCGAGAACGAAGAAGCTCCCCAGCCCGACGGCGAGCAGAATCACGCGCGTCTGATTGCCCGGCCGCCTGAGGCTCAGCACCGCGTGCCGCAACGGGAACCAAGGTGTCGCCGCAAGCGGCATGACCGCGCGCACGACGACCCACGCGGCGGCATACAACGCGATCGCCACAACAGCGAAGCCGATCGAGACGATGGCGCCCGCCTTGAGCGATGCCGCCTGCCAGGAGGCCACCGCCGACGAGCCCCGCGGTCACCAGGAACCCGGCGCCAATCTGCAGCCAGTCGAGATGTCGAACGAACTCGCGGACCATCGTCTTGAAGCCGGTTCGAGGGCGACCGGCCGCTCCTGGCGGCGGGAGCGACTCTCCCCCACGCAACAGCAACAGTGGCTTGATTCGCCGAACCTCGAGCAGCGGAACCAGCGCGAACAGCAGCGACACCAGCAGGCCAACGGAGACACCCTGCAGCACGGCCGACCGCGTCAGCCCGTACGTCAACCCACCCAGGGCGGCAGCGACGGACGCGGGAATCGACATCATCCCGACTTGCGCCAGCGCCACTCCAAGCAGGCTGCCGGCGAGCCCGAGCAGAATGACCTGCACCAGGTACGTCGCCAGAACCTGCCGCGTCGTCGCGCCCACGCATTTCAGGATCGCCACGCTGCGGATCTTCTGTTTGACGAAGACGCGAGTGACGCTCCAGACGCCGATGCCGCCCAGAACGACGATGACGAAGCCGACCAGGCTCAGATAGTTCTCGGCGCGCGCCAGATCTTCGCCGATGTCGTCTTCGAGTGCCTTGTACGAGCGCGCATTGATGAACTGATCGCGGAGCTCCTCGCGCAGCGTGCGCGTCAGCGGCACGACACCGTCCTCCCGCACGCGGAGCAGAATCTGGTTGCTGGCGCGGCTGCCGACTGTCAGGAGGCCGGTCGCCCGGAGATCCGCGAGATCGACGATCACCCGCGACCCGAATGTAAAGGCGCCCACCCGCCTGCCCGGCTCCTGAGCGATCACGCCGCGGATTTCAAATGGCTGGCCGGAAATCACGATTCGATCGCCAACCGCGACGCCGAGCTGGACGAGCAGCTCCGGACCGACGAGCGCCCCCCGGTTTTCCACGAGCGTGTGCCTGTACGCCGTCCCGCTCTGGAGCGCCAGCGTGCCGTAGAAGGGGAACCCTGTCTCGACGGCACGCAGCTCCACCATCCGCGCAACGCTCGTCCCCTTCTCCGCGCGAACCATCGTCGTCGTCTCGACCGATTCCGTGCGTTCGATGACCGGCGCCGCCGCGAGACGCTTGTCGACGGCCGCACGGGTCTCCGGCGTCCACGGACGATTCGTCTGAACGATGACGTCGGCGGCGATCATCGCGCGCGCCTCGCGCATGAGGCCGAGCCGCACGCTCTGAATCACCGACCGCAGCGCCACAATCGCGCCGACGCCAATTGCGACGCAAATGAAGAAAAACAGGAGCCGCCGCCACGATGCGCGAAGCTCGCGGGCCGCCATTCGGAGAACGAAAAGCATCGCCTGCGTTTCCTCTACGTGATGCTGGCAGCTTCGCGCGCGGTGTTCCGGACGATGCGGCCGTCTCGGAGGGCGATCGTCACGTCGGCCACCGCCGCAAGCTCAGGGTCGTGAGTCACGAGTATCAGCGTCGTCTTGCGCGACTTGTTGATGCCGAGCAGGAGCTCGATCACCTGGTGGCCCGTTGCCGTGTCCAGATTCCCGGTCGGTTCGTCGGCGAGCAGAATCGGCGGATCGTTCGCCAGGGCGCGTGCGATGGCGACCCGTTGCTGCTCACCGCCTGACAACTGCGACGGGTAATGATGACGGCGCTCGGACAGGCCCACCTCGGCGAGCAGCGAATCCGCGCGCCGAGCCGCATTCCGGCCGCCGGCGATCTCGAGAGGCACCAGGACGTTTTCGAGAGCCGTCAGGGATGGCAGCAGGTGAAAGAACTGAAAAACGAATCCGATTCGAGTCCCCCGGAGCCTGGCCAGGGCGTCCTCGTCGAGCGTGGTAATGTCCGCGCCGTCGATCACGATGTGCCCTTCGGACGGAGAATCGAGGCCGGCGATCAGCCCGAGCAGCGTCGATTTACCGCTCCCGGACGGCCCCGTGATGGCGGCCACACATCCGCCCTGAATCGTCAGGTCCAGAGGGTGAAGAATGGTCAGGGTGCCACTGCCGCTCGGCACCGTTTTGGACACACCGTGAAGTTCGATCATGAGGAGGTTGCCATCTGATCGAGCAGCGGGCGCAGCACGGACCAGACGGTCTCGGCGACGATGCGCGTGCCCTGCTCGTTGGGATGAATGCCATCACCCTGATTCAGCTGGCTCTGGCCCGCGACCTTGTCGAGGAGGAACGGAATCACGAGAACGCGCTCGCGCCCGGCAACCTCCCGGAACGCCGAGCGAAATGCCGTCGCGTACTCCTGACCGTAGTTCGGCGGCGCTTCCATCCCGGCGAGAATCACCACCACGTTGCGTTCACGTGCGCGCGAAATGATTTCGGTCAGGTTCTTTTTCATCTCGTCGACGGAGAGACCGCGGAGACCGTCGTTACCGCCGAGCGCGACGATAAGGACGCGCACGTTGCCGTCGAGCGCCCAATCCAGCCGTCGCAGCCCGCCCGCCGTCGTATCGCCTGACACGCCGGCGTTCACCACCTCGAACTTGTAGCCCTCGGCGTCAAGACGCTGTTGCAGAAGCGCCGGGTAGGATTGGCTCTCGAGAAGTCCCAAGCCTGCCGTCAGACTGTCCCCGAGCGCCACGATCTTCGGCCGCGCAGGCGTGGCGGTCGGATCGGCAGGAACTGTGGCAGGCCGTGCGGCTTCCACAGCAGGCGCGGTCTCGCGTTCGACGCCAACCCAGCACGCTCGGCCACTGCAAGCGCTGACGAGCGCGCAGATCGCGACGATCGCAGCCCGCCGCGCTACGCGCCGACTCGCGACCCCGCTTCGCGAACCCACGTCATGAACCCCCGTCGTGAACCTGCGTGGTGAACCCCCGTGTGAACCCTCGTGTGAACCCCCGTCCGTGAACCCCCGTGTGAAAGACGTATCCCTATTATATAGACCGTTTTCCGCGGGTTCCTGTTCCACCTCCACCGACCGGACCCTCTCTGATAGTCTTGATTTCGGGGACGAGTGTTAACCGAATGAGTGGACGACACGCAGGACGACGCATGGCCAGAGGCTGGGAATCCAAATCGATCGAAGCGCAGCAGGATGAAGCGGCCCGCCAAAAGACGCCGCGGCCGGCGCTGACGCCCGAACAGCGCGAACAGGCTGCGCGGCGTCACACGCTCGAACTGACGCGATCCCGCGCGGTCGCTGATCTCGAGCGCGCAACCGCGCCACAGCACCGGCGCATGCTGGAGCAGGCCATATCGGCGATCGACGAGCAACTCGCCGTACTCAACGGCTGAGTCGCATACGGAACGGGCTTTGCTCATCCCCGGCTAAGGACTGCTCATGTGGAATGTGTACCGTGCACTTGTGCACTGTGCACGATGCACTGTGCACTTCTTTACCGAGGGGACATGGCCTCACCCAAAGAGCTCGTTCGCATCGCTGCGCTCGGGGATCTTCACTACAGCAAGTCGGCGACTGCAGGCGCGCTGCAGCCGCTCTTCGCGCAGATCACCGAAGACGCCGACATCCTGATCCTCTGCGGCGATCTCACCGACTACGGCCTGCCTGACGAGGCCAGAGCGCTGACGAAGGAACTTACCGCCACACTGAGGATCCCGGCCGTGGCCGTGCTCGGCAACCACGACTACGAATCAGGCCAGCAGGAAACGATCAAGGCGATCCTCCAGGATGCGGGCATCACTCCGCTCGATGGTGATACGACGGAGCTTCACGGTATCGGCTTCGCTGGCGTCAAAGGATTCTGTGGCGGCTTCGGCCGTCGTGCTCTGGGTCCGTGGGGTGAAGACACGATCAAGCGGTTCGTGCACGAGGCAGTCGACGAAGCGCTCAAGCTCGAGTCAGCACTGGCCCGGCTCCGTAACGACCGGTTGATTGCAGTCCTCCACTACTCGCCGATTCAGGACACGGTCGAGGGTGAACCCCGCGAGATCTACCCGTTCCTCGGCTGCAGCCGTCTCGAAGAACCGCTGACGCGATTCCCCGTCAGCGCCGTGTTCCACGGCCACGCGCATCACGGACAGGCGGAAGGACGCACACGCACCAACGTTCCGGTGTTCAACGTGTCGAGCACCTTGATGCGCGCACTTTATCCACAGCGGCCGTTCCGGATCGTCGAGATCGACATGCTCGGCGCTGACGCAATCAACGAGCGGCGCGCAGGCGGCGATCGCCGAACCGTCGATCGCACGACCACAGGAGCGTGAACATGTTAGTGACCGCGATCACCACCGTCGCCCTGCAGCTCGGCACCCTTCGCACTTGCGCACGTGGGCACTCAGGCACTTGCGCACCTCGGCACTCTGCGGCACCTGTGCACTCGCGCACCTGCGCACTTGCGCACCCGCGCACCTGCGCACCTTGCCACCGACGGCCTCGCCATTCAGGTCGCCCTCGACCGCGCCGGCTTCTCGCCCGGCGTCATCGATGGCCAGCCAGGTTCGAATACTCGGAAAGCTGCAGATGCCTATCGAAAGCAGCACGGGAGGGAACCCGAACCAATCGTTGACGCGGTCGTGACGTACACGATCACGGAAGTGGACGCTGCGGGCCCGTTCGCGGAGGCGATCCCTTCGGACCTGTCCGAACAAGCCAAGCTTCCGTCACTGACATATGCCTCAGCGCTCGAACAGCTCGCCGAGCGGTTTCACGCCACACCCGCGCTGCTGAAGCGGCTGAACCCGCAAGCGACGTTTGCCGCGGGAGAACAGATTCAGGTCCCCAACGTCGAGCCGTTCGTCGTGCCTGTGCCGCGCCTCGAAGCGGCGCCGAAAGCGAGCGCCGGCACCGCAAAGCCGACCGGCACATCCGGGCGGCGAGCCGATCCCCAGCCTGTCGCGAAGCCCGACGTCGTCGTCACGGTCAGCGGCGCAACCAGTGCGCTGACCGTTCACGACGAAAGCCAGAGGGTGGTGTTCTACGCACCGGTCACCACGGGCAGCGAGCACGACCCATTGCCCATCGGAGAGTGGCGAGTCACCGGTATTCAGTACAGCCCGAAGTTCAATTACAACCCCGATCTCTTCTGGGACGCGGATCCTTCACACTCCAAAGCCACGCTGGCGAACGGACCCAACAACCCCGTTGGCGTCGTGTGGATCGACTTGTCGAAGGAACACTACGGGCTGCATGGCACACCGGAGCCATCGACTGTTGGCAAGACGGCCTCGCACGGCTGCGTGCGGCTGACGAATTGGGATGCCTTGAAACTCGCCGGACTCGTCAAGCCCGGCACGCGGGTCATTTTCAGCGAATGAGCGGACGATCTCGACACGCGCGGCTGCACGATCTGAAAACGTTCGCGGCGGGAGGCAGCGTGCGGCGTTCTTGCCGGCGCCTTCGCCGTGTCACTGCTCGTCTGGCAATACGGCAACGTCATCGGCTCGCGTGCCGTTGCGGTTCAGCGACCCGTTTACGCGCCTGCCGCAGTCGATCGGTGGAAAGACAGTCTGGACGATGGCGGCAACGCGGTGCTGCAGCCGCAGACGTCGGAGAAGGTGGCGGCGACGAGCGGCACGATCATCGGGCCGGAGCCGTCCAGCGCGGCCGGGCTCGAGGACCGCGACCTGCTGATGCCAGTCGAGGGGGTCGATCGCGCCACGTTGACCCGGCAGTTTTCCGACCTGCGCGGCACGGGCAGCCGCCGTCATGAGGCGATCGACATTCTGGCTCCCCGGAACACCCCAGTCAGGGCAGTCGAGAGCGGCACCATCGCCCGACTGTTCCACAGCAACGCCGGCGGCACCACGATCTACCAATTCGACCCGTCCGAGCGGTTTTCCTACTACTATGCCCACCTGGAGCGTTACGCCGACGGCCTGAAAGAGGGAGACCGTGTGCAAAAGGGGCAGATCATCGGGTACGTCGGCACCTCGGGCAATGCCCCTAAAGACACGCCCCACTTGCACTTCGCCATCTTCCGCCTGACCGAGGAAAAGCGGTGGTGGGAAGGCACTCCGATCGACCCGTTCGACGTGCTCCGGTAGCCGGGTTTCCAACCTTCCGCAGGCGGGCCCCCGTCCAAGCTAGTGCAGGAGAGGAGCTTGCGAGCGGTAAGCGCAACGCAGGCGGACAGTAGCCCGGCTGCCCGGCGCAGGGGCCCTTACCGCCTTCAGAGGAGCAACATCGCTGCGGTCCCAGCAGGACGACAGGGCCGCCCGTAGCGGCACCGACGTGGACGACTACGTGGCGGCTGCCGCGAGCGGAGATGTACGCGCGTTCGAACAGCTGTATCGCACGCATCTTCCGAAGATCCACAGCCTGGTGCGGCGGATGGCCGCCGGACGCGACACCGACGAGCTCACGCAGGACGTTTTCGTCCGCGTCTGGCAGAAGCTGGGCACGTTTCGTGGCGACGCGGCGTTCAGCACCTGGCTGCACCGCCTCGCGGTCAACGTGGTGATTGAGAAGTTCCGGACCGAACGCACGCAACGCCAGCGACTCCAGGACGGCGAGGAGATTTTCGAGACCCTGTCGTCGCCGCCGCGCCTGGGCGATCTGTCGATGGATTTCGAGGCGGCGTTGATGAAACTCCCCGACGGCGCGCGCGAGATCTTCGTTCTGCACGACGTCGAAGGACACAAGCACCACGAGATTGCGACGATGCTGGATATCTCGGCCGGCACGTCCAAGGCGCAGCTGCACCGCGCGCGGATGATGCTTCGCAAGCATCTCGGCAGCCGTCACGAACGCGGCGGCGAACGCGCGTAAGGGTCCGAGAGAGGCTGATCATGGAAGACGCATTCACTGCTCGGTTGTCGGAGTACCTGGACGACGAAGACCTCGATGCGCGTGAGCGCCGCGAGATCGATGAGCACCTGCGCGCGTGCGCCGCGTGCCGCCTCGTCCTCGACGATCTCCGTGAGGTCCGCGCGCAGGCGCAGCGCCCTGCCCGACGTGCCCCCGGTGGCCGATCTGTGGCCGGGAATTGAAGAACAGATTCCCACCAGCAGCGCGGAGCTTCAGCTCCGCGTCAGCGTCGGCGTCGGTGGTCGCGCGGCTGAAGCCGCGCGCTCCAGATGCGGCGCGAAAGATCTCCTTCACCATCCCGCAGGCTATCGCGGCGTCGCTGGCGCTGATGGTGGTGTCGGGCGGCATGGTGTGGTTGCTCCGCGCGGGCGGCCAGCAGACCGATCGCGGCGTCGTCGCCGTCGAGCGGCCGCGCGCACCGGAAATGACGCCGGCAAACTTCGCCGATCCGCAGTACGACCAAGCCGTCGCGGATCTGGAGAGAACCCTGGAGGTGGGCCGTGGGCGGCTCGACCCGGAAACGATTCGGGTGCTCGAGGCGAACCTGCAGGCGATCGATCGGGCCATCGAGCAGAGTCAGCAGGCGCTCGAAGCGGACCCGGCCAACATGTTCCTGAACGCGCACCTGGCGACGGCGCGTCAGCGGAAACTGACGCTCCTGCGGCGCGCCAGCGCGCTCGCCACGACGGAAGGATAAGACATGTCAACTCCCGAACTCCCAAAGTCTCTAGCCGATCGACTCAGCTCTTCTTGGAAGTTGGGATTGGAAATTGGGAGTTGAGATGTTGCACGCCGTTCCAGAGAGAAACGATGACTAGATCAGTACGTGTGATGGCGGTGGCGCTGGTGCTGACAGTGTCAGGACCGGCAGTGACCTGGGCGCAGAATCGCGCACAGCGCACGGCGGACACCGACCAGACGGTTGATGTGGTGAAGGGCGCGAGGCTGAGCGTCAACAACTTCGCCGGCGAGGTGGTCGTCAAGGTCTGGGAGAAGAACGCGGTCCGCGTGACGGCCCGCCATTCCTCCAGAACCAAAGTGGCCATTCGCAACTCGGACACGGTGGTCGCGATCGGATCGACCAGTTCGACCGGCGTCGCGTCGGTGGACATGGAGATCACCGCGCCCAACTGGATGCCGGTGAAAGTCGACGGCACCTACAACTTCGTGAGCGTCGAGGGAGCGCAGGCCGAGATCGCCGTGGAAACCGTGCGCGGCGACATCGTCATCAAGGGCGGCACCGGGTTCGTCACCGCGAAGAGCATCGAAGGCGAGGTCATCGTCGAGGGGGCACGCGGGCGGATCAACGTCAGCTCGGTCAACGAAGGGATCCGAATCACCGGCGCCACCGGCGACATCGTGGCCGAAACCACCAACGGCTCGATCTCGTTGTCGAAGGTCGAAGCGAAGGTCGTCGAAGTCACGACGGTCAACGGCGACGTCTCGTACGAAGGCAACCTCGCGCAAGGCGGCCGCTACCGCTTCGCGACGCATAACGGCGATATCGTGCTGACCGTCCCTGAAACAGCCAGCGCCACGTTCGTCGTGAGGACCTACAACGGCGACTTCGTGAACAACCTGGGGCTGAAGGGCTCGGGCGAAGGCCGCCGCGGGCGGCGTGTGACCTACGTGCTCGGCAGCGGCAGCGCGGAAGTCGAGCTGGAGTCGTTTGGCGGGGATATCAGCGTGCGCAAACCAGGAACTACGACGCGCGAGAAGGATCACGGTAAGGAATGAGGTGACGGGCTCGGCGCCCCGGACTTTCCCACCCATCCTGCGCGAGCGTGTGCTGCAGCCGTTCTGACCGCTCGACCACCGCCCCCGAATCCTCGTAAACCTCGACCTCGGTCCGGCCGTCTGAGTAAGTGATGATCAGCTCGTAGTTGTGCCCGTCGCTCTGCCTTCGAATTTCGTAATGCAGTCGCGACTGCTGTTTCTCGAAGAACCACAACATGGCACCCGCAATATCGGTCCGAACGACCTCGACTGTAAGGGCCGCTCTTCTACCAGACTCAGGTCAGGCCCTTCGACCAGCGTCAGGGCCCGCCGATCTGGAATCGCGGCCACGAGCACGGTTCCGGGAAGCGGTTGTTCGGAAACGAACAGATCGGCGCAGACGCCTGCGCGGTCCCTGACGCGCAAAACGCCCATGAAAACAGCCAGGAAATCGTAGGTTTGTCCGTGGCATACCCTTTGGAGATCCGCCGCCCGACATGACGACCACGTGCGCCGTGCAACCGCGGATTCTGATTGCCGACGATCAGACCGATCTCCTCGACGCCCTTCGACTGCTCCTCAAGAACGAAGGCATCGAGATGGAGACGGTGACGTCCCCCGAAGCCGTTATCGAAGCCGTTGCGACGGGCGGATTCGACCTCCTGCTGATGGATTTGAATTACACGGGAGACACGACGTCCGGTCGTGAAGGGATCGATTTGCTCGCCCGCGTCCAGGAGTTCGATCAGCTGCTCCCGATCGTCGTGATGACTGGCTGGGGCTCGGTCGACATCGCGGTCGAAGCGATGCGACGAGGTGTCCGCGACTTCGTGCAGAAGCCGTGGGACAACCGCCAGCTCGTGGCCACGCTGCGCTCGGAGATCGACGAAGGGCGCGCGCGGCGTCAGCGCGTCGAGCACGAAGAGCGCGAGTTGCAGGAAGCGCTGCGCATCCAGCGCAAGCTGCTGCCGGCGTCATGCCGCAGCTCGAGGGTCTCGAGATCGCGACCTCGTGGCAGCCAGCCGCTGGTGTCGGCGGTGACTGCTTCGACGCGCGTGCAGTTCAGCCCGAGCCGGCTGGCCGTGTCGATCGCCGACGTGGTCGGCAAAGGCATTCCGGCGGCGCTGATGATGTCGAACCTTCAGGCAACCGTGCGCGCGTTCGCCAACGATGCCGCGCGCCCAGCAGAGCTCTGTGCGCAGGTGAATCGCGTGCTCTGCGGCAACATCGCAGAAGGCCGGTTCATCAGCTTCGTTTACTGTCTCGTCGACACGGAGCTGGGCACGCTCACCTACGCGAACGCCGGCCACTACCCGCCGATCCTCGTACGGGCCGGCGGAGAGGTCGAGCGGCTCGCTGCTGGCGGCCCCGTGCTCGGTGTCTTTCCGGAGGGCATCTACACGCAGGGCGAAGTCGCCATCCGGCCCGGGGACCGGTTAGTCCTGTTCACGGATGGCATCACCGAGGCCCGCGACGCCTCGGACGAGGAATTCGGCGAGGACCGGCTCGAGCGCGTCGTCGCCACCAACCGATCGTGCAGCGCGCCAGCGCTGCAGGCCCGCCTCTCGGATGCGGTCGCAGCGTTCGCGGGCGGTCAGTTTCAGGACGACGCGACGCTGATCGTGATGGCGATCGGAATAAAAGCCAACTGCATCGGCGACGGATGCATTTTGGTACCAAATACCGTCGACTGGTGACAAGGACGGCCTAATGCGTGACGAACACGCATATGACGGGTTTGGTGTGCGTCAAAATCGTCGTCACGAAAGCGTGACATCTCTTGACGGATTCCGCCTGAGGTCGGATAGTTGGCGGAATGCATAAAGCATGGACGCCGCCACTCAAGTGGGTTTTCGGCGCCGCCACGCTCCTCGGGTGTTTTCGGCTCTTCAATGCGTACCGGTTGTCGACCCTGAACCTCAGGCCGGCGATGTCGCGTTCTACGAAATCCTCATTCTGAACCTGGTTTATTGGTACGTTCCCGCGGCGCTGACCCCCACATTTTTCCGTCTCGGTGACTATCTCCGTCGCACGTCCACGCACTGGCTGCGCGCTCTCGCGCTGCACGCCGCGACGGCCCTTCGCCTTCTCAGTGGTGCACGTCGTCTGCATGATGGCGGTGCGGGTGACACTTTGGCCGAACGCCGGCAAAGTGCCGACTGTAGCCTGGACCTCGTTTATCCAGCGCTTGTACCTCACGAACCTGGATTGGGCCCTGATGACCTATACCTCGATCATCGGTCTCAGCTACGCGCTGGCGTACTACCGGGAATCGCAGGAGCGGTCTCTGCGGGCGGCTCACCTGGAAACCCGGCTGGTGGAGGCTCGACTGCGAACGCTCGAAGCGGAGCTGCACCCGCACTTCCTGTTCAACACGCTGCATGCGATTTCGACGCTGGTGCACTCGAACCCGGATGCGGCGGATCGGATGATCAGCCGTCTGAGCGACCTGTTGCGGCTCACGTTCGATCGCTCCGGCGAGCCGGGCGTCTCGTTGCAGGAAGAGCTGGCGTTCCTTCAGAAGTACCTCGAGATCGAGCAGACGCGGTTTCAGGATCGTCTGACCGTCCGCTTCAACATCGACCCCGAGACGCTCGACGCGGAGGTGCCGCGCATGATTCTCCAGCCGCTGGTCGAGAATGCCATCAAGCATGGCGTCTCGCCACGGGCCGGACATGGCCTCATCCAAATCAGCGCCGAGCGGCGCAACGGGTCGCTCTCGATCGAGGTCGCCGACAATGGCGTCGGTTTGTCGGCAGGCGCCAAGGCCCGGTTGAACGAGCGGCGTCGGATTGAGCAACACCCGGGATCGACTCGCATGTCTGTACGGTGACGAGCACAGCCTGGAGTTCTCCGACGGATCGGAAGGCCTGGCGGTGCGCATGGAATTCCCCTTCACTCAGGCACCGTCCGGAAACGACGGAGCGGCCTCCCGCGTGGCATGAACCAACCGCGAACCCGTGTCGTAGTCGCCGATGACGAGCCGCTCGCCCGGGAGCGGCTGCGGTCGCTGCTCTCGTCCGAGGACTGGCTCGAGATCGTCGGCGAGTGCCAGAACGGCACCGAGGCAATCGAGACAATCGGCCGGCTGCAGCCCGACCTCGTCTTCCTCGACGTGCAGATGCCTGGCGCCACCGGATTCGACGTCATCGAAGCCATCGGCGCCACGCGCATGCCGCTGGTCATCTTCGTCACGGCCTACGACAAGTACGCGCTGCGCGCGTTCGACGTCCATGCGCTCGACTATCTGCTGAAGCCCTTCGACCGCGAGCGATTCAGGCAGGCGATCGCGCGGGCCCGCCAGCAGATGGACCGCCGCTCCAGCGGGGATCTCGAGCGCCGGCTCCTGGAGCTGGTGCAGGATCTCAAGCCGGCGGCCAACCGGATGGAGCGCTTCGTCATCAAGGCGGGGGGGCGCGTCTTCTTCGTCAGGGCCGACGAGATCGACTGGATCGAGGCGGCCGGCAACTACGTCAAGCTGCACGTCGCCAACGAGGCGCATCTCTTCCGCGAGACGATGAATGCCCTGGAGGCGAAACTGGATCCGGACATCTTCTTTCGCATCCACCGTTCGCACATCGTCAACATCGAACGCGTGAAGGAACTGCAGCCGTGGTTCAACGGCGAGTACGTGGTGTTCCTGCGCAACGGCACGCGGCTGACGCTGAGCCGAGGGTATCGGGAGAAGCTGCAGGATCGAATCGGGCGGCCGCTGTAGAGGGCTGCCACGTCAACTCCCAAGCTCCAACTCCCCAGGAACTCACCGGCTTGGCGTCACGGCACGCCCCGACACCGTGAGTGCCGACGGCAATCGGAACGATCACGACGGCCGCGACGTTCACGACGTCAACATTTCCTGGCGTCGTGGTCGTCGTGTCGTCGCCAGCGTACGCTCAGTTTCGTCGACTGTTGTCCACACATCTCCCACGGCGGATAGGAGTTGGTGCACCGGGAGTTGATGGAAGCATTAGCTTCGAGGAGACAGCTTCTCGAACTCCTCCACGTGCGCGGCGCGAGCTCTGCGCCTCGCGCCACTCCACCAGGCCGTCTTTCACGAGGCGCGCCAGCGATTCTTCCAGGCTGAATGACCCGAAGCGGCGCGTGATGGTGATCTCCTGATGGAGATGCTGCAGCGCGTTCTTGCGGATGTGCTGACGCGCACCGTAGCCGATCATGAGGAGCTCTGCCGCCGGCACCAGGCCGCCTCCCTGACGCGGCAGCAGCGTCTGGGTCAGGACGGCGGCGAGGGCCATCGCCAGTTCCTGGCGGATCGTGTTCTGACGCTCCGACGGAAACGAATCGGCAATCCGCGAGACCGCTGACCCGACATCGGTGGTGTGCACGGTCGACAGGACCAGATGCCCGGTCTCCGCCGCCGACAGCGCGATCTTCATCGTTTCCGGATCGCGCATCTCGCCCACCACCATCACATCCGGCGCCTGGCGCAACGCCGCGCGAAGCGCGGTTGGAAAATCCGGGGCGTCGATGCCAATCTCGACTTGTTCGATGAGGCTGCCGTGATGCTGGTGCTCGTACTCGATCGGATCTTCGATCGTGACGATGTGCCGCGCGTCGCGACGGTTGATCTCTTCCACGAGTGCGGCCAGCGTCGTGGTCTTGCCCGAACCGGTCGGGCCGCCGATGAGCACCAGGCCGCGCGGAAGCTGTGCCAGGAGCTCGACCGACTGCGGCAGATTCAGCGTGGCCAGGCGGGGTACGCGCGTCGGAAGCAACCGCACAGCCGCCGCCGCTCTCCCACGCTCGCGGTGCAGGTTGATCCGGAATCGTCCGACGCCGCCGATGCGGAACGACGCATCGGCAATCCGTCGACTCCCGATAGACACGGCGGGCGTGTGGTGACAGCGCCGGGATAACCGCGTCCTCGATCTCGGCACCGTCGAGCGGACCCTCGGTCAGCGCGACAACTTTGCCGTCGAGCCGCACAGCCGGGGGCGCCCCTGCGACGAGCAGGAGATCGGATCCGTTGCGCGAGGCGAGCAGGCGCAGCCAGCGCTCGAGCCGCGAGGCGTCGGTCGCGGCCGTCGCTGCGGTGCGTCTGGGTCGTCGTCGAATTGAGCTCGAGGATGAGACGGTCGATGTCGTCTTCGGGGTCGTTGGTCACGGCAGGAGGCGCTCCCTGAAGTTGCGGCTCAGACGCAGCCGGTGTCCGTCGGCGAGCTGGACCTCGAAATCGCCGTGCCACGCCGGCGTGATGTCCTTGATCCGCTCGATGTTGACGACGGTGGATCGGTGGATGCGCGCGAACCGCGACGGATCGAGCTTCTTCTCGAGCTCCCCCATCGTCATGCGCACCATGTAGGTTCCGCGATCGGTCCGCAGGCGGATGTAGTTGCCGCTGGCCTCGAAGGAGTGGACGTCATCGGCTTTGACGAGCAGATACCGCTCGCCATGCCGGACCACGAAGCGCGTCACGTAGGACTCGAGCGCGCGGGCCGCGAGCAGCTCGAGCAGCCGGCGGCGGGTCGCATCCGATCCGCGCGAGACGATCTCGCCACGGGCGCGCCCGAGCGCCTCGTCGAAACGCGCCGCCGGGAACGGCTTCAACAGGTAGTCGAAGGCGTGCGAGTCGAAGGCGCGCAGCGTGTACTGATCGTACGCGGTGACGAACACGACCACCGGTAAGTGAGAATCGGCGATCGACTCCAGCACGGCAAAGCCGTCGAGGGCCGGCATCTGGACGTCGAGGAACACCAGATCGGGCTTCAAATCGTCGATGAGCGCCACGGCTTCGTCGCCGTCGCCGGCCTCGCCCACGATCGTGACGTCCGGGTGCCGCGCGAGGTGCAGCCGAATGCCCTCGCGCGCCAGTGGTTCGTCGTCGACGATCAACGCACGGATTGCGCCATCCATACCTCATCCTCCGAACCCTCGGGGGCGACGTACTCCCGGAATGGCAGCTCGATCGTCACCCACGCCCCGCGGTCGTCATTCCCGTATGCGAACTGCTGTGCGGAGGTATACAGCTGCTCGAGCCTCGCGCGCGTATTGCGGAGCCCGATGCCTTCGACGACATCTCCTGTCTTGAACCCCGGACCGCTGTCGTGCACCCGCAGGACGAGCCGCCCATTCGAGCGGGCCGCCTGAATGCTGATCGTGCCCTGACCGCGCTGGGCGGCGACGCCGTGCATCACCGCGTTCTCGACGAGTGGCTGCAACAACAGCGCCGGTACGAGCGCATCGAGCGCATCCGGATCGATCTGCCGGTTCACCGAGAGGCGATCCGGGAACCGCACCTGCTGAATCTCGAGATAGCGATCCATGAATTGCAGCTCGTGCGCCAGCGGAATCTCTTGCGGCAAAGTGGCATCGAGGCTCAATCGCAACATCTCACTGAGGAGCGTCAACGTATGAGCGACCGCCTCCCCCTGCCCCTTCAGCGCGAGCACTGTCGTCGCGTTGAGCGTATTGAACAGGAAATGCGGATTGAGCTGCGCGCGAAGTGCCTGCAGCCGTGCTTGTGACAGGCTCGCTTGCAGTTGCGACGCGGCAAGCTCCCGCTGCCGGAGCTCCCGTGCATAGTCGAGCGCGTACCAGATGCAGACGATCGCCCAGTAGATCAGAAAATCGATGAGGAAATAGAACGTCAGCAGCTTCCAGACGATCGGGGTGAAGTGCGCGTCGGCGAAACGCCACGCGGTAAACGACGCGACCGCGACCTGGTGCATGACGGCGAACGCAACCGCGGCCGATACGTGCAGCGCGATCGCCGCGCCGCGCGGAACGCGATCGAGTCGAAACCGGCCGGCCATGGCGATCACGGCGGGCGCGAGCAGCGCCAGCAGGATCCAGCTGGGCATCGCATCGAGCAGCGACATGCCCCACGAGTACGGCCGGCCGAGCAGACTCGAACGAAGGTAGACCTGCGCAGCGTCGATAAGGCCGAACAGCACCCCCACGACCAGCAGACCCGCCATGACCAGCCCCCAGCGGGACGGTGCAGCCTCGGCCTGGTGAGTGGGAGTGGCCTGCATCGAGGCACAGTCTACCCCTCAGCCCCCGGGGGTGGCTCGAAAATGTGAGGAGATGCCAGAACGTCTGACCAACCACGGCCTCAGCCGCCGGCGTTCCGGGGTGAGCTATTCGTCGCGCAGGACGACCATGGGATCGACCCGCGTCGCCCGGCTGGCCGGGAGATAGCAGGCCACGAGCGCCACGAGCGTGATGACACCGAGGACGGCCAGCGTGGTGGACGGATCGGTGGGCCGCACGTTGAAGAGATGCGACTGGAGGAACCGCGTGAGCATCAACGACGCTCCGACGCCGACGACCAGGCCGGCGGCCGTCAGCTTCAAGCCGCGCCCGAGCACCATGCGCAGCACCGTCTGCCGGGTCGCGCCAAGCGCCATGTGAATGCCGATTTCCTTTCGCCGCTCGCTCACCGCGTACGCCAGCACGCCGTAGGTGCCAACGGCCGCAAGCGCCAGCGCCAGTCCGGCAAAGATCCCGAGCAACTGGGCGAGGAATCTCGGCTGCGCCACGGTCTCCTCGAACACCTCATCCATCGACGCGCAGGTTGATGATCGGAAGCGTGGGATCCATCGACTGCACGACACGCCGGATATCCGACGCCAGCGACTCCACCGGCCGGTCGGAGCGGACGACGATATTCATGTTGCGCGGCGCGAAGTTGACGATCCGCGGCGCCTGATCCGCGAGGAAATAGATCTCAGTACCGGTTTTCTGGTCGACGCCTCCCTGTTTGACGTCCCTGACCACGCCGACGATGTTGAACCACGGAGGCTGGGCGCCGATAGCCCGGTTTCACTCGACGGCCGACGATGGTCTTGCCGGGGAAGAACGTCTTCGCGAGCGTTTCATTGACGAGCGCGACACCGGGGCCGGTCACGTCGGCGAGCGTAAAGTCGCGGCCCTCGATGATCGGAATCCCCATGGTGCTCAGGTAGGTCGGCGTGACGTTCTGGTAGTAATCGACGTTCTCGAAGGGACCCTCTTTCGGCGCCGTGTAGTCTTCGAAATCCGTATCGTTCGCGTTGACCTGGCGGAACGGCGGCAGGCCCTGCATGGCAGCAGCGCTCTGCACGCCGGGCAGCTGCAGCATCTGATCGTTGACGCGCCGGAAGAAATCGACGACCTGCTGCGGGTTCTGATACGTGCTGGGCGGCAGCACCAGTCCGAACGTCACGAGGCGGCTCCGGTTGAAGCCGGCGTCGACGGTCATCAGGTTCCAGAGGCTCCTCAGGAGAAGACCGGCGCCGATGACGAGCACGACCGCGAGCGCCACTTCCGCCATCACCAGGCTGTTGCGCACGCGTGAGCGCGCGCTACCGGCCGTCGATCGCTGACCGGACTCCTTCAGCGAGATGTTGACGACACGCTCGCGCAGGTTCAGGAGAGGCGCCATGCCGAACAGCAGGCCGGTGAGGATCGAGACCACGACCGTGAACAGCAGCACGCGCGGATCGAGCGTGATTTCTGCGGCCCGCGGAACGCTATCCGGGTTGATCGCGAGCAGCGCCTTGAGGCCACCGTAACCGAGCACTGCGCCGAGCGCTCCGCCGACCAGCGCAAGAACGACGCCCTCGGTCAGGAACTGGCGCAACAGCCGCATCCGGCTGGCGCCGAGCGCGGAACGGACGGCAAACTCCTTCTGCCGCGACTCGGCACGCGCCAGCAACAGGTTCGCCAGGTTGGCACAGGCAATCAGCAACACGAAGCCGACCGCACCCTGCAGCACCCACAGCATCGCCTTGATCCCGCCGACGAGCTCGTTCTGCAGCCCCTCGATCTGCAGTCTGTGGTTGTCGTGCGTCGGTGTGTGGGTGCCCGGATTCAGCTCGGTCCACTGCCGCAGCATCATCTCCAGATCGGCGTTGGCCTGCTGGATGCTGATCCCATCTTTCAGCCGGCCGATCAGGTACAACCCGTGATTGCCGCGGCCGCCAGGATTCGCCGGATTGAGCGTCAGCGGCAGGAAGACGTCGATCTGTTGATCGTGGATATCGAAGCCTCGGGGCATGATGCCGACGATCTGGACCGGCGCGCTGTTGAGCATCGCGGTGCGGCCGACGAGGCTCTCGTCACCCGCGAACGACGTCCGCCACAGCCCTTCTGACAGGATCGCTACCGGCGGCGCGCCCGGGAGCGTATCTTCGTTGACGAACTGCCGGCCGCGCATCGCCGGAACGCCCAAGCACCGGCATCAGCTCTGACGAGACGACCGCCGTGTTGACGCGGCGCGGCTGCTCCTGCGTGCCGAGGTTGACGGCGGTGGTCCGGTAGGCGCCGACGCCGGAATACGCCTTGTTCCGATCCCTGAACTCGACGAACTCCGGTGGCGATATCCAGAACTTGTCGAACCCGAGGTTCGGGAACTGGCTCGTGATGAAGACGAGCCGTCCGGGATTCGCGTACGCGAGCGGCCTCAGAATCACGGCGTTGACGACACTGAAGATGGCGGTGTTCGCGCCGATGCCCAGCGCGAGGGTCAGTACCGTGACCGCTGCGTAACCCGGGCTCTTGCGCAGGTTGCGCATTGCGGAGACGAGATCCTGCTTCAATCGGTCCATCTCGTCGCTGTCGCCTCGACTCTACGCTGCACAGCGACCACGTGCTTATTCCTTGAGCCCTTCAAGCGGATCGATTCGCGACGCGCGCCAGGCCGGGAGGACGCATGCCGCCAGCGCGATCGTCAGCGCGACTGCCGTCACCACGGCGAGCGTCGCAGCGTCGGGCTGCGACACTTCGGGCACGACGCTGCCGATCTTTCGCACCGCAGCGAAAGCAGCCAGGACGCCCGCACCACTGCCGATGGCGGCGAGCGTCAGGCCGTGGCGGAGCACCATCCACAGAACGCCCCCTGGCTGGGCGCCGAGTGCCATGCGGATGGACAGCTCCTGCTGGCGTTCCGTGACCGTATACGAGAGGAGACCGAAGATGCCGAGCGCCGCGAGGGACAACGCCACGGCTGCAAACACCGACATGCTGAACATGAAGAAGCGCGGCCGCTTGACGGACTCGCCAACGACCTCGTCCATCGCGATCAGCTCGGGCGCCGGCAGCGACGCATCAGCGCGCCTGACGGCGTCGCGAATCGCCGCGCCGACCTGGTTGGCATCCTCCCCACGCGCGACGAGATAGATATGTCGAAATGGAAACTGGCGAGTCGAGTAGAACAACGCCGGCTCGGCGGCGCCCTGCAACGAGCTGTTCTTCACGTCCGCGACGACACCGACGATCTCGTGCTCGCGGTTCTGGATCATCGTCGCGCCGAGCGGGCCGATATTCGTCGTCAGGCAGAGGATGGTCTTCCCCACCGCCTCGTCGCCGGGAAAATAGCGCCGCGCGAGGGCTTCGTTGATCACCACGACGCCGCGCGACTGCGCGGTGTCGTGCGTGTCGAAAAGACGACCGCGCCGGAGCTGAACCCCGAGCGTCTCGAAGTATCCCTCCGACACGCTGTGATATTGCGCCGTCGGCTCGTCGCCCCGCGGTGGCGCCGGCACTCCGCGCACGAGGAACGGGATTCGCCATCCGGGCGCGAGCGGAAGAAAGTTCGACGCACCGGCCGTTTTCACCCCAGCCTGCTGCCGCAAGGACTCGACCAGGGTCGAGTGAAACTGCTCGACCTGCGGCCACCGGCCGTAGGCCGCCCCGGTCAGCTGGACACCTGCGGTGACGATGCCTTCCGGGCGGAATCCCGGGTCCTCGGAGGCCAGCCTCGCGACACTTCGATAGAGCAACCCGGCCCCGGAGAGCAGCATGACCGCCAGAGCAATCTCCCCGGCCACCAGGAGGCCATGCGCCCGCCGGCCGCCGGCGCTGCCGGCCTGGCTGCGGCCACCCTCCTTCAGAACCTGCTGCAGATCGGCGCGCGACGTGAACAGCGCAGGCAGCAGCCCGAAGACGACAGCTGTGCAGAGGGTCAGCAACAGCGCGAAACCAAGCACGCGCGCGTCGATGCCAACCTCGTGAATGCGGGGAATGTCGAATGGCGTGATCGCTGTGATGCCGCGCATGAACACCACGGCGAGCGCAATGCCGGCGACGCCGCCGAGGAACGCCAGCAGCAGGCTCTCCGACAGGAACTGCCGCACGAGTCGCTGACGGGTCGCGCCAATCGCCGCGCGCACCGCGACTTCGCGCGAACGTGACGCCGCTCGGGCGAGCAACAGGCTCGCGACGTTGATGCAGGCGATCAGGAGGAGCAATCCCACTGCGGCGAGAAGGGCGAGGAGCGCCGGCCTGAAGTAGCCGACGACCTCGTCGTGTAGCGGGATCAGGCGCGCCTGCCATCCGCGGTTCGTTCCCGTGAACTCCGAACCGAGACGAGTGGTCAGCCCATCGATCTCACGCTGCGCCTGCGCGACCGACGCGCCATCGCGAAGCCGGGCGACGGTTTCCATGAAATGCGCGCCGCGACTATGACGAGTCAGATCCCAGCTCAGTCGCTGCCAGATATCCGTGTCGCCGGGAAACTGGAATCCCGACGGCATGACGCCGGCGACCTCGTACTTGTCGTCGTTCAGCCTGATCAACCGCCCGACGATTTTCGGGTCCCCATTGAACCGGGTCTGCCACAGCCGGTGACTGATCAGCACGATGCGCTCGCGCGAGTGCAGGACGCCTTCCGGAAAGCCGGAGCCGAGGATGGGGCGCACGCCGAGCACGGACGTGAAGTTGCCGCTGACCTCGATGGTGTTGATACGTACGGGCTCCGACGCGTCATCGTGGAGCGTGATTTCCGGCCGCCACCAGGCCGCGGCGTCCGTGAATGCCTGCCCCAGAGCCCGGTAGTCCATGAAGTTCACAGGCGAACGGGTTCATGATCGAGTCCCCGCTCGCGATTCACTTCCCAGAGCGACACCAGGCGGTCCGGGTGCGAGTACCGGCAGCGGATCCAGCACGACCCCGCGAACCAGGCTGAAGATTGCGGTCGTGGCACCCACGCCGACAGCAAGCGCCAGCACGGCCGTGACGAGAAACCCGGGCGATCGCAGCAGCGTCCGGATGGCGTACCGGATATCCCTGAACAGGTCGGACATCGACACCTTCTTCCCCTCTTCCCCGATTCCTGAGCTTGGACGCACCAGGCGGATCGAAGGTTTGTGGACTAAATATCGGAAAAGCGTGGTTCGAATTCCTCGTTGACTGGTTTCATCCCAACGAGCAGGGTCATGAGATCCTCGCCACAGGAATGGCACACCATCTCATGAGGAATGAACGGGTTCTGCTGGTTCTGAAGGCCTCAGACGTATCCCTGAAGCTTGGTGGCGGCTAGGCAGACGCGATTCACGCGGAGCTGACAGCACCGCGATCGCACACGTGCGATCGAACCTCTCACGCGCGAAGCGGGCCGGCTTTCGCCAGTTCGCCGCGGCGCAGCTGCCGATACAGATCGAGCGCCTCCCGGATGATGCGAACCGCGTCCTGCACGCCCAGCATGTCCTCGACGATGACCTGCTTGTGTTCGAGGACCTTGTAATCCTCGAAGAATCGCCGGATCTGCCGGAGCATGTGGGCCGGCAGCTGGCCCTTGTCGTTGTAGTCGGCAAATGCCGGATCGCGAACGCTGACCGCGACGATCTTGTCGTCGATCCCCTTCTCGTCACGCATCCGCATCACCCCGATCGCGCGCGCCTCGACGATGGTCAACGGCTGGACCGGCTCCTGACTCAAGACGAGGGCGTCGAGCGGATCGCCGTCATCGCAGAAGGTGCGGGGGATGAATCCGTAATCGGCCGGATAATGGACAGAGCTATAGAGAACTCGATCCAGTCGAAGCAGGCCGGTCTCCTTGTCGAGCTCGTACTTGTTCTTGCTGCCTTTCGGCACTTCGATGATGACCGGAAACGCAGACTCGACCACCGCATCATCGACGTAACAGTCGTGCCACGGATGCATGAGTCAAGGTAGCACGACTGGCACGATCCTGGCTCGTCGCCACAGCGGATTATGATCAACCGGATCAGAATCGCGGTCGCCACGACCGTCGTTTTCACGGGCTTGCTGGCTACGGCGACGAATTCGCCGAGCGGCGCCCCGGGTCCCCCCACCCAGCCGCCGGCGGCCGACCGTATTCAAATCGAGCACGAGTACGTCCAGATACCGGTCGAGCAGCCTGCCGGCAACGGTTCAGGTGATTTCGTCGCAGTCGCCGGCATCTGTCTACGCCGCCCGCGCCGGTTCGCCGGCCGTCGCCGCGATCGATGCTCGCAAGGGGATCCAGCTCTACCGTCGGTCAGGAAGGCGCGCCGACGATGTTGAATCGGGCCGCGAGAGCATTCGTGGGCAGCGGCCGTTACAAGCCCCAACCCTTCCCGCGGCCCGTCAGGTAAGCTACTTCGAGAGGTTCTTGGGCGACGTCTTGTTCAGCAAGTCGACGAGCGGCTTAGCCGCTGACGGCATCGGCGCACCTTTCAGGACGATTTCTTTCGCATCGATCTTGCGGCCGTAGAGTTTTTCGTTGGCATCTCCGTCCGACCGCAGAGTCGAACCTTCGAGCGACACGCCGGCAAACAGCCCGCGCGCGCGCGAATAGGTCAGGATTTCCGCCTGCATCACGGCGTCGGTCGCCGCGCCGGCTGTACGACCTTTCGGGCCGGCCGCGGCTGACGCGTCGGCGCCCAGCTTCACTTTGCTGGTCAGCACTGATTCGGCACCCCGGTTATTCATGACGAGGAGGACGTAGTCCGTCGCTTGGCCGCCGACCTGGAATCCGATGCTGCCGCCCTCGAGAGCGAACATCGCGGGCGAACCCCAGGGGCCATCGAAGTTCTGACCACTACGGCACACGAGTGCGCCACGGCCGTAGCTTGCACCGATGCCAAGCGCGACCTTGAGCACTGAAGGAAAGACGATCGACGCATTCGGCTTTATCGAGCAGGTCCTTGGGGATGCTGTCAGGCATCCCGAGAATCTCTTTCAACACGGTGGCCGCGTTCGCCAGCCTTAGAGCCTCCTCCTGAGCGCTCGCCGCAGGAGCGGTGATCGCCAGTGTGCACGCACAGAGGAGCATCGATACCATCAGTCTACGCATAGGACTCTTCTCCGTTTCCTCACTCGTCTACACAACCAGAATAACCCACGCTGCGTTACACTTCGAGAGGACGGTCCGGCTGAAGCCGGACACTACGACGGTCCGGTTAAGGCCCGGCGCAACGAATGTCACTCCGCACCCGGCTCATCATTGCGTTCCTGTGCTTGTCCGTTGTACCGCTGAGCGCGGTCACCGCGTTCTGGTACGCCTCGTCGGTCAGCGCGTTCGAACGCGCCGCCGAACGCGAAGCCGCGCAGACCGCGGTCGAGATTGGCAAGCGCATGGAAAGCGTGACTCGCGCCGTGGGCCGGCGTATGGATCGCCTGTTCGAGACATCGTCGGCTGACGGCCGTCAGTTCGATCCGGCAGCGCCGCTGCACGACCGGGTCACGCCGATGCTCGGCGACACTGCCGCGCTCGTCGATCGAGTCGAGATCGAGCCGATGGAAGGGATGGTCCCGCTGTCGACCGGCGGCAAGGACGCGCCCCTCATTCCCGCACCACCGCCACCGCCTCGCGCGAAAGGGCCGACAGCCGGCGCGATGCCTGCGCCTCCCGCCACCGCCACCGCCGCAACCACCGCGGACGATCGTGGTCGACGTGCCAAAGATCATGGCCGAGGCGTCGAAGCGAGCGAAGGCCGGTGCAGCTGCCAACGGAGTCGAAGTCGGTCCGCTGATCGACACGGTCTTCGCCGCCGCGGGCCCGGTTATGGAAGCCGGGCTCGCGATCGCCGCCGAGTCGATCGCCAAGCAGGCCGAGGCCGCAACGAAGGATGCCGAGCGGCTGCAGATGGAAGTCAAGGGACGTCAGATCGAGGTGGCGCTCAAGAAGGATGGACGCGTCGTCGGCAAGGCCAATGCGACGCTGAACCTCGAGAAGACGATGCCCTCGGTGCTCGCGCTCGCGAGACGCGATCAGGGTGAGATTCCGTTCGCGGTAGACACCCGCGGGAACTTCTACACGCCCGATCCGGGTCAGCGCGCGAAGCTCACGGAACTCGGCGTGATTGATGCGGCGAAGGGGGCGGCGGGTGGAAAGCCGCGCCGGATCGGCGATTGGATCGTCGTCGCGCGCACCGAGCCGAGCGGCCTGATCTTCGGTATTGCCCGGCCGATTGGCGAGTCCCTCCGCGAGATTCGGCGGATGTCCTTGCGCAACCTGTCGATGGGCCTCGCCGTGATCGCGCTGGCGTGCATCGGCATCATCCCCATTTCGCATCGCATGACCCAGCACGTGTCATCGTTGAACGCCGGCGTGCAGCAACTTGCGGGCGGCGATTTCAAGGCACGGGTTCCCGTCAGATCGAACGACGAGTTCGGCCAGCTCGCCACCGCGTTCAACAGAATGGCGGGCGATCTCGAACGCCATCAGGCGCTCGTTGTCGAACAGGAGCGGCTCCACCGCGAGCTGGAGTTGTCTCGCCTGATTCAGACGGAGATGCTGCCGCGAGAAGGGCTGCGCCTCGGGGCCGCCGAGATCAAAGGCGTCTCGATTCCGGCACGCGAGGTAGGGGGCGACTTCTTCAACTACTTCGCGCTTCCCGACGGCCGTTTGGCGCTCCTCGTCGGCGACGTGTCGGGGAAAGGCGTGAGCGCAGCCCTGCTCATGGCCAACGTGCAGGCCACGCTGCGGGCACGGATGCCGCTCGAGACCGAGCTGGCGCGACTGGCCGACGGACTGGACAGCGAGATCGACGCCAACACGCCTCGCGGCGTCTACCTCACCCTGTTTCTCGGAATTCTCGACGTGCAGCGCGGGCTCCTCACATACGTCAATGCCGGGCACAACCCGCAGTTCGTTCTCAAGTCTCGCGGGGAGATCAGCCCGCTGACCTCCACCGGCCTGCCCATCGCGCTGCTTCCCGGCAAGGGGTACAAGGAAGTCCAGCATCGAGATCGCCCCGGGCGATCTGCTGTTTTTCTACACGGACGGTCTGGTCGAGACCGAGAACGAACAGGGAGAGATGTTCGGGCCCGAGCGCCTTCAGTCGCTGCTCTCTGCCGAACACGAGCACGGGATCGAGACCGTTCTGGAGCAAATCGAAACGTCGGTTCGCCGCTTCCGGGGCAATGCCGAGCCGTTCGACGATGCGACGATGATGGCGTTGCGGATCAACGTCTAGGACGTCGCGCTACGTCGAAAATCTCAGCAGGGACACCCCGCCGACGATCATCGCGATCCCGGCGATCCGTGCAGCCGTTGCCGGTTCATTGAACAGCATCGTCCCCAGGATCGCGGTGCCCGCGGCGCCGATGCCGGTCCATACCGCGTAGGCGGTCCCGATCGGCAGCGTTCGAGCCGCAGTTGCCAGCAGGTACATGCTCAGCACCATGGCGCCGCCGGTCCACACGCTGGGCCAGAGGCGTGTGAAGCCCTGCGTGTATTTCAGGCCGACAGCCCAGCCCACCTCCATCATTGCCGCCATCAACAGAATCACCCAAGCCATTGGTCGATCGTAATGTGTTGATTGGGAGTTGGGAGTTGGGAGTTGGGAGTTGGAGGTTGGCAGTTGACATGTATTCCTCTCTGAATTGCGCAGCCTTATAGAATCTGCGGCGTGACACACGCCCTGCCACAACTGATCCTGGTCCTTGGCTTGCGTGGTCGTTGTTTCCACCGTCTCGGCGGCCTCGACTGCATGGGCGCAGACGGCTCAGCCGCTGGCCACGCCTGCCAGTCAACCGCCGCTCAAAGTATTTCTGGATTGCAGCGCCGACTGTTATTCGGACTACCTCCGATCCGAAATCGAGTTCATCGACTACGTGCGCGACCGCACCGAGGCAGACGTTCATGTCATCATCACGGACTCGCAGACGGGCAGCGGCGGGCGCGAATACACGCTCGAGCTCATAGGCCAGGGCGCGTACGCGCACCTGAAACGAACATTGAAAGCTGTGACGACGACCTCGGATCCAGACGATGTCATACGGCGCCAGCTGGCGACGGCGCTGCGCGTCGGACTGCTCGACTACGTGACGGCGCAGGGTGTGCCGCAGCGGCTCGACGTCTCGGTCGAACTGGGGTCGGCGCGATCGCGGCCCTCGGTGACCGGCGATCCATGGAACAACTGGGTGTTCAGCTTGCGCGGCGAGTCATCCTTCGACGGCGAAGAGTCACGTCGCGAGTGGCAGCTCGGCACATCGATCAGCGCCGACCGAATCACGACTGGACTGGAAGATCACCATGGGCCTCGACATCGAACACCAGAAGGAACGCTTCGACATCGACGAAGAGGAACCGTTCGAAGTGGAGCGTCGCGAGCGGGACTTCGATTGGCTCGTGGTCAAGGCACTTGGCGAACACTGGTCGGCCGGCGCGCGAGGGTCGATCCGGTCGTCCACGTTCGAGAACACCGAGGCTGCGATCAATATTGCGCCGGCCATCGAATACAACGTGTTCCCGTACTCCGTGTACACCCGCCGGCAGTTGCGCTTGCAGTACTCGATCGGCCCCACGAGCGTCAGGTACTACGAAGAGACGATCTTCGGACAGACCCAGGAAACGTTGCTCCAGCATGAGCTCTCCGGCGCCTTCGATCGGACGGAGCGCTGGGGCAGCCTGCAGGCGAGCATCGAGTGGTCTCAGTACCTGCACGACCCCGAACTGTCTCGACTTGGAGGCTGACGGTGAGGTCTCATGGCGCGTCGCCCGAGGCTTCTCGGTTACGGCCGAGGTGAATGCATCGCGGATTCGCGACCAGATCTCGCTGCCACGGCGGGGCGCAACCCCGGAAGAGATTCTGCTCGAGCTTAGAGAACTGCAGAGTGGATATGAGTACCAAGTCTCGCTGAGGTGTGACGTATACTTTCGGCTCGATATACAGCAGCATCGTGAACCCGCGGTTTGGCCAGTAGCTCAGCCGTCACAAATGCCGGATTTGTCGAAAGGTCCTCGCCGTCAGCCCAAGGGCACCCCACCAAGCCCTGGCGCACCGCCGTCAGCGCCCGAGGTCATTCTCGGCGCCGATGGTCAGGCGGGGTTATCGACGAAGAAGCCCTCCCGTCCGCGCTGTCAGCGCTGCTCGTCCACCAGGGCCGAGACCATGGTTCGCACCCGCCACCTGGCGCTCTACAAGTGCGCCGACTGCGGCTGGCGGTTCAGCCTCCCTCGTCCGTAGGCCCAGCTCAGCATTAAAAAGTGTGAAATTCTGCTCATACCTGCCACCGCGGCGGGTTGCGTGCCCCTTTGAACTTTGCGACAGTAACTTCGTGACCCCAGCGTGAGGGAGGCTCAATGAATCGGGTCCGAGTGATCGGAGTGTTCGTGGTGTGCGCGGCGATGGCTGCGCCGGCCGCGGCGGATGTGACCCTCAAGCAGAAGGTCACCGGCAAGGGAATGGTGGCGTCGTCGGGCGAGAGCATGCAGGTACATCAAAGGCACCCGCATGCGGCTGGATCAAACGACCACCGGCAATGAGAATTCCACCATCATCGACGCGAACGCGCAGCAGATGATCGTGCTCAATCACAAGCGGCGCGAGGCCGAGGTCTACGACATGACGAAGCTCGTCGCGGACCTCGCGAAGATTCCGATCTCCGACGTCAAAGCGAGCGTGACGCCGACCAAGCAGACCCGTCAGATCGCCGGCAGCACCTGTACCGTGCACGATATGCAGGTGACGGTGCCGACCACGATGGGACCGGAGCAGGTCACATTCGTTCTGGCCGGACCAATCTGCCTGGTGAAGAACGGTCCCGGGGCCGCAGACTTCGCCGCCTTCTACAAGGCCGCTGCCGAAAAGGGCCTGTTCTTCGGCGATCCGCGCATGGCGAAGGCGCAGCCTGGCCAGACCAAGGGGATGGCCACCATGTACCGCGAGATGGCGGCATTGGGTGTGCCGCTTTCTCAGGAAATGAACTTCAAGTTCGAGGGCAGCGGCGCCATGGCCGCAATGATGGCGAAGATGGGTGGGAACTCGATGACGACCGAGGTCGTGTCGATCTCGACCGACGCCATTCCTGACGCGACGTTCGAGGTGCCTGAAGGCTACAAGATCGTCAAGCGGTGATCTTCCGGGCCCGCCTGCGGCCCCGTCCCGAACGGGGGCGAGGCGGGCTCGTTCTGTTTCAGAACTGCTCGACGCGCTCGGCGACGATGAACTCGTCGGCGCCCCACTGCATCTGCGGCCCGCGGCGATCGCGTGGGCGCCTCGCCTCGTGCCCCCGTCGATCGACGATCACACGAAAGCCGGTCCGGCCCCTGAAAGCGACCGAGAGCGTGTCGTACAGGTCCTCGTTTTCGCGCCGCACCACAATCCAATAGGTCGACATGTTGTTGCGTGTGATTTTTCGGCCGATCTGGCGAAGCTCAACAGGCCTTCTTGGAACCTCGGACGTCAGATTCTGCAAGGACGAATGGAGGTCTCTGTGCGCAAAACTGTGCAATGGCTGGCGGGGTTTGCGGTCTTCGTCGCGGCTGTGACTTTTGTGAACGCCTGGCAGGATCGTCCCGGTCCCACCATCGCGCGTTTCGAGTACCGAGTCGTGAGGATGGCCGACCCTGTGACCCAGGACACCGCACTGCAGGTTGGCGGACTCACGCAACTCGGACGAGAGGGCTGGGAACTGGTGGGCGTCACGCGCCGGCAGATCCAGGTGCACTCGGAACTGCAGACCGAGACTGTCTTCTATCTGAAGAAACCGATCATCGCGCAGTAGACAACGGGAACATCGACAGCATGCTGCGCGGCGGTGAGCTGGTACGCCGCAAGGTCCGCCGCGACACGATGCTTGGCTGTATATATAGAGTTCGCGGATCCTCAACTCGGACCGCGGTTCGGCTACGTGACGCGCGGGCTGGTGCGCCTCACGAGTAGCCGGGCGAATCGATCGCGTATCCCGTGTGGCTCATGAACGCGTCGCTCATGACGAGCCTCGTTTGTCCGTCGTGCAAGCAACCTCTCATCACAGAGGGCGAGTTGCGGTGCTCCGCCTGCGGCCGTCGTTTCCCGCAACGCGACCCACGCTGGATCGACCTGATGCCGGACGCTTGGGCTACCCGATTCAACAACTGGTCGGAACGCCAGCGTGAGATGGAACAGGCGTACCACGAGCTCGCGGCTGACCCGGCGCACGCCCGGCTCGCGTATCACACCGATCTCGACGGCTACCGCGGCCACCTGGCGCGTTGCGCCGGGCAGGTGCTCGACATTGGTGGCGGCTATGGGCTGGTGCGCCACTACTTGACGGCAGCCACCGAATACACGGTGCTCGATCCCTCGACATCCTGGTTCGCCCAGCCGTGGCATGTGATCGCCGACGAGTTTCCCTGCCTGTCCACGCCGCCGACGTTCGTGCGCGGCGTCGCTGAGGCCCTGCCGTTCCCGGACTCGAGCTTCGACTGGGTCCTCTCGTTCTGGAGCATCAACCACCTCGATGATCCCTCGCGTGCTCTGGCCGAGTGCGCGCGTGTGGTGCGCCCCGGCGGCGGCATGCTCGTCAGCCTGGACGACATGGAGCCGAGCTGGACGGACATCACCAACGGGACGTATCTGACGGCCGCTTCCCCACCCGAGCGGCGCTCCGCCGGGCGAAACTGTGGGCAGCGGTCGCCGGGTGGCCCCTCCAGCCCGATCACATCCGCATCAGGGAGCGCGATCTGCGCCGGTGGACACAGCGCGTTTCGCTGGGAGGAGCGCAGGTGGGTGGGCACCTACCTCACGCTCGTCTTGCGGCGCGAGAGTCGCTGAGGACGGGCGCACGGTCAACCACAACGGCCACGACGGCCATTGCTTTCGATTTTCTTCGCAGTCGTCGCGGTAGTCCGGGTGTGAACCAGCCCAGTCGAAGAATCGAACCCTCGGGCCGAAACGACCGCCCACAATCCACTAGAATCGACAGGTACGCCGGGGTGGCGGAACTGGCAGACGCTCGGGACTTAAAATCCCGTGGCCGTAAGGCCGTGTGGGTTCGATCCCCGCCCCCGGCACTCAAATTTCCTAGCAAATCTGACATCCGCGGTGGCAGGGTGCCGTGGCGGCAGCCGGATCGTCCTCCACTCTCACTGATCTATCACTCATGCGGGTTTCCGCTGCTTGAACCGCCGCAGCTGCGCCACGCCGGCGTCTTGGCTTTGGCCTTCTGCTCGCTGGCGTACGCATCGAGTTCGCCGCCCCCTCGCGCAACATCACTTCGTCCTGAATCGCATACCGGCGGTAGATCGATTCGGTCTCGTGACCGACCATCGCCATCGCGTCGAGCGCGGCACGCCGATGCGTTCGAGCGTCCTGACCGCGCTGCGTCGGAAACGTGGAAACAACGCGCTCGGATAGCCCGCTGCCGTCGCCGCCGCTTCCATCGCTTGCGGCAGTCCTTGATCGGCGTGCCGTCCGCTCGATGAAAGACCCAGCCGGAGACAATGCCCCGCTGCTTCAACGCCGCAGGCTGGCGATCTGCGCCGTGAGGATCCGCCGGAGTTCCGTTGTCAGCATGAACGTCCCCCTCTGCCATTCTTCGTCTCGCCGGGATGGAGTGTCACGGCCCCCACCTGGAGATCGACGCGGTCGGCTGTCAAGGGCAGGACTTCGCTCCAACCGCCAGCCCGTGATGTAGCCGAATCGCACGGGAGGCTGGAGATCCGCTGGGCAGGAGGTTAACGATGGCGTCGAACTGCGCCGGCTCAAGAAATCCGGTGCGTGGCATTGTCTTCCTTCGGCGTCTCGATGTCGGGAATCACGATCGACACGCCCCGCTTGCGCGCCAGCCGAAACGCCCGGCGGAGGACGGCGAGTTCCCGGTTGGTCGTCGCGAGCTTGGCATCAGCGAGCTGGGCGCGCTCACTGAACGGGCCGCTGTTCCGTTCTGGACAGATCGAGGACGCGCGACCGGGTACGATCCCACACTTCACACGCCATGAAGCCAGAGTCGCCAATCACGCTGTATTCAAACGGAGCCACCAATGCATGCCTCGCTCAACTCTGTTGCCGTGGTCGGTGTCGCGCTGTTCGTTGGCTGTAGTCAGCCCATCACGCCAACCAGTCCGACGTCTCTCTCGTCCGCCAGTCTGTCCATCGCGTCGTCGGAGGCGAACGCAACCGGCGCGGGCGTTCTCTCCAACGACCAGGAAGTGCCTTTCAAGGGCAGGTTGGAAGGAACCGCGACCATTACGCCGGGTACGCCTCCGTTTTTGTCTGTCTCAATCGAGGGCACGGGCAACGCTACGCACCTGGGTCGCTTCACCGTAGAAATCCCGCACGTCGTGAACACCACGAACAGGACCTCGACCGGCACCTACGAGTTCACTGCGGCCAATGGCGACACGCTCACCGCTGGCTTTACCGGACAAGCCACCCTAACGGCCCCGGGCGTTCTCTCCATTGTAGAAACCGCGACGATCACAGGGGGTACAGGTCGGTTCGCCGACGCCACTGGGAGCTTTACCGTCGAGCGCTTGTTCAACCAGGTAACCGGCTTGACCACCGGTTCCTTCGAGGGGACTATCTCCTCGCCCGGTGCCGGCACGCCTTGAAACTTGATCGCCACCGGCAGCAACACGGCGTTAGCCCACTACCCCTCACCCTGTCGTGGATGGCGGGATCCACCTGCTTCGGAAGCCTGACGGACCGTGTGAGCGTCTGCCTTCGGGCGACCTCCGGATTGTCTGTCAAGCCGGATGGACATCCTGAACGCGTCGGCCCGCGGCTTCTTGTCCTCCTCGACTCCTCGCTCTGGAGCGACGTGCTCCTTCATCTTTGCATGTTGTCTGGCTCGTGCCTGAACATGGTGCGTCTCCAGATTCGAATACGAGCGCCGCGTGCGCGAAATCGTCGAGTGGCTCGGGCGGCGCGTCTTCGAGCCCGTACGCCCAGAGAATCGCGCAATGCGAGCGAGTCGGCCGCGCGCCACGCGATGCCGCGCTCCGAGTCAATCTTCGAAGCTCGCCGATCAACAGCAGCCGATACAGTGGGTGACTCGCCGTTGGTGGAGAGAACTCAGTCGTCGCGACCCACATGGTCGGCTGTCGGCTCGCGCTTGCGTGTACCCATCGCCATGCCGCATATTCTAGGTAGGGCGCGTTCGGGGATGTGCTGCGTCGGTCGTTTTCACGGCGGTCGCTGCCAAGAGGGAGCCACAGATGGAAAGCGTCACGATACAAATCGGTGCCAAGTGGGCGAGCATCGCTCGTTCACCGGTCTACGGATCGTCGCCGCTCTTCAGGGCGTGAGCGTGACATTCGCTCCCGCTCTTCCTCTACTGGAAGTGGCAGGGGAGGATACTTCCTCGGCAGTGAATGGGTCATTGTGCCCGTCTGCTTCGCGGTCAATGTGCTGGGTGCCGCTCTTTCATTTTCAGTTCAGTAACCGCGTCATCGAGGAACTACGCCGACCGCGGGAAACGGCGTAAACGGCATCTGCCCTGCTTCAAGCAGAGGAGCCAGTGCCGCTGGCCGCCTATGCGGTGGTCGCATTAGTCGGGGCAAGCGCGGTGTGGGCCCTTTTTGGCCGAGAGCTTCTCCACGAGTTACGGGGCGTAATGGCGCCAGTTTTCGTCGCCGCCGCCGTGTCGACCGTACTCGCTTTGACGATGGTCATGTCCCTTGGGTACCCAGACACTCTTTTTCGTGCGTCACGACATGCGGGAGGTCGGTACAGCGAGCCAGAGGGTCCCGGTGATGCCTGAGACCTTGGTGAGTGCAGCACGGGCCAGTCTGCGCGAAAACGACAAATGGGCTCTCACAACGCCGGTCGGCCGCTGCGAGAAGGATCTGTATCGATATATCTGGCTGGAATTCCGGCTGCTCCCCAACATTTCTGACTGTCAATCTCCAAACATCGAGATTTTCTTCCGCACGCCCGTCCGGAGCGACGGCAAAGTGCTGAGCGCCGAGAGCGACTGGGCGATTGTGCGCCGATGAGGCTTGCTTTCGCTGCCTTGCTCAGCACGATACTGCCAAGCATTATCGGTGCTCGCTGGGTGAATGGCACGGGGATCGTGCGTTACGGGTTGGGGACGCTCGTCGGCGTTGCCCTGATAGGCGTTGGCGGGATGATCGGTGGTCTTAGCAACCAGTTTGTTCCAGCCGTACTGGTGACATGCGGGGTGGGGTGGCTCCTTGGACCCTACGTCCGCTTCGCCGTGATTGGTCAGCCGGCCTCGGACGACCCGGTCATTAGGCGTAGCGTGTTCTTTATCATCGCCGTTGGATGTTGCCTGGCTTCGCTTGCCGTTTTTCGACCGATTCCTGAGTGGGACGGATGGATGAATTGGTCGGTGAAGGCGAAGGCGTTGGCCCTCGACGGCAATTTTTACGGTCCCGTCTTCACGTCGGGCGTTTTCAGCTATTCACACCAAGATTATCCACCGCTGCTACCCGCGTGGCAGGCGCTCGCGTACATCCTTGGCGGAGAGCTCACAGTGAGTTGGCCTTTGCAATTTCAACTCGCGTGGTTCTGGACAGCTGGCGCACTGGCCCTCGTGTCCTTGACATCGAGTCATTGGGGCAGGGCCTCGCTCTTCATGCTGGCTTGGGTCTGCGCCCCTCAGGTCATCTTTTGGACCATGTCCGGATACGCGGACGTGCCAATGGCGTTCTTCCTTCTGGCCGCAGTTATCGTTCTTGTGTTATCGCCATCGCAGTCACCGGCCGTTGCCGGCCTTCTGTTGGGAGCATGCGCCCTCACCAAGGTGGAAGGGTTACCACTCGCGGTCGTAGCCGCCGTCAGCGTCTCGGCGTTTTCGGCCGATCGTAAATTACCGCTGCAGGCGTCTGGCGATCCTCCTGGCTGTTCGTTCAATCTGGTTTTTCTTCACGATCTCGATGGGTTTATCCAACGACATTCTTAACGAAGCGAACCTACGCGCAGACCGAATCGTTGTGATGCCGCGCCTAATGCCAATCGGGGTGGCGTGGGTATCAGAAGTCTTCTCAGTGCGTCGTTGGGGACTCCTCGGATTCGCGGCCCTTGCCGCCGTGACGTTCCGATGGAAACCACGACGGGATCTTACTGCGTTGGTGTTCATCTCCACCGCCATGTTGTCAGTGGCCTATATCATTACTCCGCGTGACCTGACGAGACACCTCTGTACCAGCTTCGAACGAGTCGCAATAGCCCCCATGGGCCTGCTCGCTTTGGCGGTGGCCACTGCAACAGTGCCGCGCCGCCGATCGAGCTATGAAGCCGACCGGCTGGAGCGAAAAGCACAGCAGCGGTTAGCCAAGAGGCGTTAAGATGTCCCTCGAAATTGTCCCTATCATGGGGACACTCGAGCTGTCGCGATCCGAAATTCATCGTAAATACTCGTAGTGCTGCGGACCCGTTGTTCGTGAAAGAGAAACATGAAGCTGGAGGGCCGTATGGCAGGACAACCGAAACTTACGCTCTCGGCAGCGTCGGCATTGTTGCTGGTGCTGACGGCGTGGATGGCGAGTTCGCCTCCCGCGGTGGCCGACCAGGCACAGGCCAGGAGTCTCTTCAAGGCCATGACCGACTATGTCGGCGCGCAGCAGTCCATCTCGTTCGACTACGACGCGACCCTCGAAGTCGTCACGAAGGACCGGCAGAAGCTCCAGCTGGCCTCATCGGGAACGGTGTCGCTTGCGCGGCCCGACAAGATCCGCACCACGCGATCGGGCGGGTTCGTGGACATGGAGACCGTGTTCGATGGCAAGACGCTCACCTTGTTCGGCAAGAACAAGAACGTCTACACCCAGGTCGAGGTACCCGGCTCGCTGGACAACCTGATGAACGAACTGCAAAGGAAGTTCGACCGGCCCCTACCCGCTGCCGATCTGTTCTTCACCCGTGCCCACGACGAGATTACGGCCGACGTGACGGACGTCAAGGATCTTGGCAGCGGGGTCGTCGGCGGCATCGAGTGCGACTATTTCGCCTTCCGCGCCAAAGACGTGGATTGGCAGATCTGGGTGACGCAGGGCGCGAAACCGCGTCCGTGCCGGTACGTCATCACGTCCACGGGAATCACCGACGCGCCGCAGTACACCGTCCAGCTTCGCAACTGGAAGACCGGCAGCGAGGTCGCCACGCCGGACTTCGCGTTCAAGCCACCGTCCGGTGCGAAGCAGATTAGCATCGACGAGCTCAAGAAGGTGAAGGACATGGGCGAGTTACCGAGCCATTTCATCCTCGGAGGCAAGTGATGAGCACCACCCGAACACTACGCGCGTTGCTGCTGCTCGTGATCGTCACCTTGGGTGCCATCGAGCTGGGTGACCGGAACTCGATCCCGGTCCTCGCCGGTCTCGCCACGAGGGTGAAGGCTGAGGTCGGGCGTCCGCTGACGCCCGTCAGCGTCTCCGGCGTCGCGCGTCGCACGGCGCGCCGCAACTGATCGGACCGCCCATCGTGAAGGGCGATGGGCAAGCGCTTGTTTCGCCATCGTCCATTGCCCATAGCTAACAGGCCGGCTCTTGCGGCAGCCCAGTTAGCTTCCCCCGAAGGTCTGCGTCCAGTAGGAGCCGAACTGCGACCCGGCGCGAAAGGCGTAGCCGACTCCGATCGACCGGTAGCTGCCGTTCATGATGTTCTGGCAGTGACCAGTGCTCGCCATCCAGCCGTTGACGACGGCCGCGGGAGACCCGTACCCGGCCGCTATGTTCTCGCCCAGGAACGATCCGGTATAGCCGGCGGCACGAATGCGATCGACGAACGTCCGGCCGTCGAGGCTCGTGTGCGAGAAGTAGTTGTTCGTCGCCATGTCCTGGCTGTGCCCTTGCGCGGCGAGGCGCAGATTTGCGTTCATGGCGAGAGCGGCGACTGTTGGATACGCCGTGCCACCACAGGTCGCGCCCGCCGCGCGGTGCTGGTTGACACGCGTCAACACCTCGTTTTCGAACGCCGTTGCGGATGGATCGGGCGGACTTATGGACGTGTCCCCCTTACCGTTCACTTGCCAGTCGCCAATGTTGCCAGAGTAGACCGGCACGAAGCTGATGGCCTGCCCGGCACCATTCATCAGAAACGCCCCCACCCAGGTCGTGGTTGAATGTTGCAGGAGAATATCCGCGATGCCGTCACCATTCAGATCTGTCGGTACCTACCACTCTCCAACCGCCAATGTTGCCAGAGTAGACCGGCACGAAGCTGATGGCCTGCCCGGCACCATTCATCAGAAACGCCCCCACCCAGGTCGTGGTTGAATGTTGCAGGAGAACATCCGCGATGCCGTCACCATTCAGATCGGCGGTACCTACAACTCTCCAACCCCAATGTCGCCAGAGTAGACCGGCACGAAGCTGATGGGCTGCCCGGCGCCATTCATCAGAAACGCCCCCACCCAGGTCGTGGTTGAATGTTGCAGGAGGATATCCGCGATGCCGTCACCATTCAGATCGGCGGTACCTACAACTCTCCAACCGCCAATGTTGCCAGAGTAGACCGGCACGAAGCTGATGGCCTGCCCGGCACCATTCATCAGCCACGCCCCCACCCAGGTCGACGTTGAGTTTTGTAAGAGAATGTCGCCAATCCCGTCACCATTGAGATCGGCGGTACCTACAACTCTCCAACCGCCAATGTTGTCGAAGTAGACCGGCACGAAGCTGATGGCCTGCCCGGCACCATTCATCAGAAACGCCCCCACCCAGGTCGACGTTGAGTTTTGTAAGAGAATGTCGCCAATCCCGTCGCCGTCGAGATCCGTGGTCTCGCGCGCCGTCGCCGTCGTTGATGACTGTTCGATCGTTGCGACCGCTGCCGCTGGTTCGGGCGGAGAGCTCGGAGACCTGGCCACGAGCGTCCCGCCCGTGACGACCGCACCGAGTACAACCGTCGCAAGCCAGACCATCCGCACACGAGACGCACCTTGGGTCAGCACGTCCACGACCACGCCTGGCGTCGGTTGCTGAAAGGACCCAGATTCGAAGAAATTCACATCTTTACTCTTGGCTCTCAAAAACGTGTCCGTAGAGAGCGCCTCTGGACAATGGCACCGTCACAGACAGCCACCGACACGTATGACGGCGACGCCCTAACCGCCTGGTCGAATTCAATGTCTAGAACCATATCCGCTTCAGGCGGAAAAATGGAAGGCCATCAGAAAACGTCCATCGCCCCCCGGGGCTCGCGGGACGGACGTCGACGATCCTGACGTGCGCGTCGCCGGCGACCTGGCGGGAATGCTGATGCGAGGCGCTTGTCGCCGATCGCCAACACGAACAGAACGGCAGCGATAGCTGACAGCGTTCGGTCATGGTTGTCTATCGTAGACCTGAACGCTCGGTACTCCGTGCCGTCCCTGTTGCCTTTGGTCGTAACCGTCAACACCTTGCCGTTGCCTGAGACGGTTCGGGTTTCCGTCTCCACGACCTGCCCCCGAATCTTTCCGGTCCGCTCGACCGTTCGGTCGTCCACGCGTTTCAGTGAGACCGTGCTCAGTATGGAGTTCGAGATCGGATAGTCGTTGCCGTCGAATCGCGCGGTGTACTCGACGAGGACGCTTGGCTTGTTGGGGCTCATCGTGTAGGTGGTTTCCTTGATGGCATCGCCAACCACCTCGAACTTCATGACACGCCGATACGGCACGGCGTCGCTGAAGGTCGATTTCGCACGATTCAGCGTCCATGCCCCGAGGGCCGAATCGCTCACACTCTGGGCAACCATCACGCCCTGACCAACCGAGAGAACCGAAAGAAGTCCGAAAATGATGACGCGCTGCATCTGCCCCTCCCCTCCGCTTGAAATCCGAAACACCAGCCCGCCCGCGGTCGCCAAGACGCCGCCGATCAGCGGACCGTCAACGCCGGGCGCGACGGCTGATCGACGACGGTGTTGACGAGGGACCGCTGGCCGTCAATCACACGCAGCGCGAGGGCCGTCGAGAAGACCGGCGGCCTCTACTTCCTGGCGGTCGCGGTGATTTCGATATGACCCGCGCCCACGAGTTTGGCGACGACGACCGTGGTCCGTGTGGGCTTGGGATTCGGGACGGTGGCCTTGTAGACCGTGTTGAAGCGATCGAACAACGCGGCGTCCGTCAGGTACACCTGCACGCTCACGACGTTCGACAGGGACAGCCCGCCCTCTTTCAGCACGGCGCTGATGTTGTCGAGGGACTGCTTAACTTCGGCTTCGAACGTCGCGGGAATCTTGCCCGCGGAGTCTTCACCGCCCATCCCGGAAACGTACAGCGTATCGCCCACCAGGAGGCCGTAGCTCCAACCGGCGTTCGGTTGCGCGCCCTTCGGCTGGATCACTTGCTTTTCGGCGCCTTGCGCCACGCTCGCGCACAAGGCCATCACCACCATGATCGATGAATGCCACATACTTGACCTCCGTTGAGCCAACCACCTCGCCAACCTCGTATGGTGTCACGATAATGCTCGGCCGGCCCTGGCCCCGTCCTGCGGCGCCGCCCGCGGCGCGTCGCGGCCCGGAAGGGAAGCACCCGGGCTTTAACCGGACTTTGACTTGGGTTCGATCCCCGCCCCCGCATTTCTGAGACATCAATGATTTACGTCGACCGCGCTGATCGAACCATCTCATCGATCGCCGTCACTTGTTCAGCGCCGCGGTCCAGTTGAGGATCACCGTTAACGCCGGGCGCGACGGCTGATCGACGACGGTGTTGACGAGGAACCGCTGGCCGTCGGCGGTGACCGCATAGTCAGCTGGGTATGGAGCGGTCGGCTCGGGGACTTCGACGTCAAAGAGCGCGCGCGGCGCGCCGGCGGTGAAGGCCGCCTCCTCGGTCACGACGGGCACGGCCGTCAGTTTTCCGTCGGCCGAAATGTAGAAGAGCTCTTTGCCGTCGTGCCGCCACTCGGGCTGCATGCCGCCGCCGATCGAGATCGTCGTGGATTGTGTATTTTCTGCGGGAAATGGCCGCACGTACACTTCGAACTTACCCGATTCATCCGAAGCGTAGGCGATCCACCGGTGGTTCGGCGAGAAGCGACCCTGGATCTCGTTGGACGGACCGGCGAGAAACGGGGTCGGCTTGCGATCGCCCACAAGCGGAATCACGCCGAGATCGTAGCCACGACTGGTGGACTGCATGATAAAGCAGCAGTCGTCCGTCCTGTGACACGTCGGTTGGGTACGTGGCGACACTCCCCACCATGACACTGTCCGCGAACACTTCTTCTGGTGCGACACCAGTCTTCTGAAAAATCGTGGTCGAGCCCCTCCGCGCCGATCCAAAGAAGATGCGGCTGCCGTCTTGCGACCACACAGGAAACCAGTCGCTCGATTGGTCGGACGTCACGCGGGAGGTCGTTCCACGGGCCAGCGCCAGCAGCCAGAGATCGGGCTGCGCCGTCGTCGCATCCGTGACCGCGACCATGACGCTCGTTTGATCGGGCGACAGGCGCGGCGAGCTGTACGCCCGCGGTGCGAGAGGCGGTCCTATTGTCGCTCCGGCGCGATCATGCCAACGAAGGCTTGTCGTGAACACGACACTGGGGCCGTAGGCCAGGACGCCGGAGCTCGACGCGGTGACGGCCGTATAGGCAAACGCGGCCGCCCAGTAGCCGACGCCATCCGCAAGACGAATCGGTTCGCCGCTTGTCTGGAGCGTCCGGTCATCGAAAGCCTGAGCGAAGAGTATTCCGTCGCGCACGAACAACAGGTGTCCTGAGGCGTAGACGGCCCGGGAGCTGCTTTCGAGGACCCGCGTGCTCTGCGAGGAGTCGAGCGCGGTCACGTAGATGCCCTGGTGCTCGGCCTTCGCGCTGCGCTGGTAGTAAAGAAAATGGCGGCCGTCCGGCAGAAACTGTGGCCAGGTACCTGCGTGAGGATCGCGTGATCGGCATCGAACGTCGTGGCGGGCGTGATCGTCCCGCCCGATGCGGAGATGCGGGAGATCGGACTGTTGGCCTGGCCTGTGAACACGATCACGCCATCTCGGTTCCACGTCCCGCCGCGACCAGCGGCGGAGTCAGCAGAGCGTCTGGGGCGTGCCGCCCCTGGTGTCGACCTTTTTGAGCTTGCCCGCAGCGAAAAATGCGATGAAGCGACTATCGGGTGACCAGAACGGGAACGACGCGCCCTCGGTACCGGCGAGCGGTTGAGCCTGCACGCTGTCGAGCGGGCGAATCCAGATTTGCGAGGAGCCGCCCTTCGTCGCCGCGACAAATGCGAGATGCCGTCCGTCGGGCGAAAGCGCGAGCTGTGCCGCCGAGGCGACGGGCGACGGCCTCAACGTGACGCCTGCGGGAGGCAGAACGTCGAACCGAACCGGCGGCGCCGGCGCCATGCCGCTCGACGCGTAACGCCAGCCGAACAAACCGCCGGTAAAGAGCGCGAGAACCGTAAGCGCCGCTAACGCGCCGAACACATAGCGGCGGCGCCATACGGTCTGTGGCGCGGCGAGGACCGGCGCTTTCGTACCGTCAACGGCCCACCGGAGGGCGCTCGCGAGATCGGCGGCGCTCTGCCACCGATCGCCGGCATTCTTCGCCAGGCACTTTCGAACGATCGCATCGGCGAGCGGCGGCGCGAGAGGCTGCAGCGTCGCCACTGGCGTCGGCTCACGCTCGAGGATCGCCGCGATCAGGCTCGCTTGTGTCTTTCCTTCGAACGCTTTTCTCCCGGTGAGCATTTCATAGAGAACGCAGCCGAACGCAAACATGTCCGTCCGCGTGTCGGCTTCCCGGCCTTCCAGCTGCTCGGGCGCCATGTACTGGAGCGTGCCGAGAATCGTGCCTTGGCTCGTGACTGGGTTTGGCGCGGTCGCGGCCATCGACAAGCCGCTCACGGCCGCTGTCGAGGGCCGCAGCTTCGCAAGGCCGAAATCGAGCAGCTTGACGCCACTCTTCGTCACCATGATGTTCCCGGGTTTGAGATCGCGATGCACGATGCCGGCACGGTGTGCCTCGTCGAGTGCGTCGGCGATCTCGATGGCCGTCTTCAGCGCCTCCTCGGGTTTGAGCGGCGCGCGGGTCAGGCGGTCCGCGAGCGTCTCGCCTTCGAGGTATTCGAGCACCAGGTAGTCGGTGCTGTCCTCACGGCCCACGTCATACAACGTGCAGATGTGCGGATGTTGGAGGCCGGCGATGGCTCTGGCTTCCCGCTCGAACCGGGCTTTGAGATCCGGGTCAGCTGAGGGCAGGATCTTGATCGCGACGGTGCGGTCGAGGCGCGTGTCTTTCGCCTTGTAGACCTCGCCCATGCCACCCGCCCCGAGAGGCGCCTCGATGACAAAACAGCCGAGTCGTGCGCCTGTTGTCAGCGGCATGGGCTCAGGGTCGCGGTGGTGATGCGGTTGATGCTCGTGTGGGGCCTACCCTCAAACGCTGGACGCTTGACTCGCGGCGCTCGCTTTGCGGCCTCAGGCCGGCCCTGGTGCCGCCGGGGCCAGAGCCCGGAGAGGGCTGCGTACGCGCCCAAGCGAGTGCCAGGCAGAGAAGCAATGGACCAGTTGCTGAGATTATATCGAAGGCGTGGGCTGTCCTAATCTTCGCGAGAGACGGGACACTGCCCGCAAGGCGGTGTGCGTTCGATCCCGCGCCCCGGCATCACGCACGTGACGTCTCAGTGGATCGATGATTTCCGCGGCCGTCTGGGAGGTTGCGGTCGATTGGGCGAGGCTTGGTACGGCTGCAGCAGGTGGACATCCGCGATGTAGAACTTGCGGAGGCACTCGCTGCAACGATAGCCAGTGAGGCTCGCTTGCGGGGCGGTCAAGCGGCTCACTTCGGAAGACAGGCAGAACGGACACCCCCGCGGCTCAGCCATAGGCGAGCCATACGGTAGGACGGTATGCCCAGGCCAGTCACTCGGGAAAAACCCTGATCTCGTGGACGCGGCGGCCGGTCAGCCATCGGTATCCCAGCCTCGCTCGACCATCGCCATCTTCCATTGCTGTTGCGTCGACAAGGCTTCGTTCAACGATCGGCAGACTCGCGAGAAGATGAGCGGGCCGCCTCGCAAATCGAGCTTCCAGCCCAACGCGTGGGATCCGACGCTGCAAATGACGACGTCCTTCCCCTTGCGTAAACGCCAGGCTTCGCCCAGGCTGAGAGGACTGTCCGCAGCGTGTTCGCCCTGAACCCTATCCATCAGCTCGCCCCAGGCAGGAGGACGACCCTCGATATGAGGGCTTACTGGAGATCAACGGCGACCGAAGCGAAACCGAACATACAGATGCAGCCCGCTAACTGAGCAGGAATGTGCGAGCGTATACCTTCGGTGGTAACTGGACTGGGGCTTTGCGAGAGGCGTATGCTGTCGGGATGGCAGCAGGCACGAAGTCGGGCTCAGTCGAATGGATGCTGCTGGTCGCTCTCGGCTGTCTGATCGCGCTGATTGTTTACACGGCGCGCTGACACTTCTCACCTCATCTCGGCGCGCGGAACACCGTCGTCTGCGGCAGGATAACCATGCGCCGCCTATCATCGTCGGCGGCGATAACCTCAGCGCAATTCGTCGTGGGCCGATAGACGTAGCCCTGACGCTCGTCGGCGCTGACGATCTCGAGCGTTGTCGCCAACCTCTGCGCCTTCGCCTTCAGGATCTCGCTGCAGGTTCCAACGAGCGCTGTCCGGTACTCAGTTTCCTTCACGAGCGGCTGATCGAGAACGATGCGCACGACGCCGCTGCGCGGTGAGCTGACGTTTCTTGACGCGCGTCGATTCGCTGATCGTCGCACGCACCGCCCGCAGCAGTGAGGCCGGGACCTGAGCGGCCTGCTTCGCCGGCGCGTTTCGTCGTGCTCTTCTTCTGGACTGGATCGCCCGACGCGAACGGCGCCTGTTGCAGACTCACGCTGAGTCCGATGGCGAGGAGCAGATGCGGAATGCTGCGCCTCGTCCGCGCTCTCGATTGTTGAGGACCAGACACACTCGCCTCCGACAAGAGTCAGGCAACGAGTGTACTCGACCTGATTGGATGAGCTTGGACGCGTCGGCTATTCGTAGTGTCTGGTCGTCAATCGCCGCGCAGCGCGACCATCGGATCGACGCGCGTTGCGATCAGCAGCGACGCAACGAAACCGCGCCAAGGGACCCACAGCGCGAGGCGCACGCTGCGCACGGAATATCATGCATCGAAAGCGCGAGGATTTCCCAGCCGCATGCTGTTGCCGTCGAGCCCTGGCTGCACGAGCCGGGCGAAGGCGGCCGTCAGTGCCCATCCAACCGATCTCTATTCAGACCGTAGCGCGATTGCTGGATCGACGCGCAACGCGCGGACAGCCGGCACGACGGAGGCCAGGCCTGCGACGGTCAGCACGCCGGCACACGTCAGCGCGAGGACCGACGGGTCGGTCGGGCTGACCTCGTAGAGCAGCGTCCTCAGCGTCCGTGTCAACAGGAAGGCCCCGGCAACCCCAACCACGAGACCAATCGCCGCGAGCATCAGTCCCTCACCCACGACCATCCGGACCACCGATCCGCGATCGGCGCCGAGGGCGACACGGATTCCGATTTCGCGCGAGCGCTGCGCGACGGAATACGCAATCAGGCTGTAAATGCCGACGCTCGCCAGCAACGCCGCGACGAGCGCGAACACCGTCGTCAGGACCGATGACAACCGTGTCTCGCCCGTGGATGCCCGGACGATGTCGTCCATCGGCCTGACGCGGACGAGCGGCAGGGCCGGATCGATCGCCGCGATCCGCTGACGCAGCGCGGGCAGCACGAGCGCTGGACTCACCCCTTCAAGACGTACGGCAAGCCCCATTGCCGCGGTCGGCGCTTGCGCGTGGGGAACGTAGCTCTCCGGGACCGGTGACGTGTTCACTCGCCATGACCGCACATCGCCGACAACGCCGACGACTTCGCGCCAAACGTTGCCCGACTCGAACGTCAACTGAATCCTGGCACCTATCGGATTCCGATTGGGCCAGTAGCGCTCGGCCATCGTCTGATTGATGATCACGACCGGCCGGCCGGTGGCATTGTCCTGCTCCGAGAAGGCCTGGCCTCGCAGAACCGGGATGCCCATCGTCGGAGAAATAGCCGGGGGTCACAGCGCGGAACTCGACGACCGGCGCCCTGTCCTGCGGGAATGGCGGCTGCCCTTCAATCGTGAACTGTCCGTTGAACCCGAAATTGGCGAGCGGCAGGTAGTTGATCGCGCCCGCCGACTGCACGCCGGGAATGGAACGAATCTCGTCGAGTGCACGCTGGTAGAACGCCGTCGTCGCCTCCGGCTGGTAACGCGCGGCCGGCAGGTTCAATTCGAACGTCAGCAGCCCGTCGGAACGGAAGCCGGTACGCTCGGACTGGAGCTTCAAGAGGCTCTTGACCATCAGCCCCGCGCCAACGACGAGCACCAGCGCGACGGCAACTTCGGCGACGACGAGCAGGCGGCTGGCTCCTCGACTGCCGCCGCTGGTCGCGCCGCGCGCACCGGTGTCGCGCAGGCTGTCGTTGGGATCGGTGCGAAACCCGCGGCGCGCCGGGGCGACGCCGAAGATGAGGCCCGTGGCCATCGCGACGACCAGCGTGAAGGTCAGCACGCCCGTGTCGATGGCGATCGAGCTGACGCGCGGAAAGCCTGCGGGGGCCATCGCCACGAACAATCGCAGCAGCCAGCTAGCCAGGATGACGCCGACGGCAGCGCCGAGGATGGAGAGCAGCAGGCTTTCGGTCAGCAGCTGTCGAACCAGCCTTCCGCGTCCCGCACCGATGGCAGCGCGAATCGCGAGTTCCCGCTCGCGTCCGACGCTGCGGGCGAGCAGGAGATTCGCGACGTTCGCGCAGGCGACGAGCAGGACGAAAACGACGGCTCCCTGCAGGACGAGCAGCGTGCGCTTGTTGTCGGTCACGACTATTTCGTGAAGGGGCCAGACCTTGACATCGCGCTGAAGCCCGTTCTCCCTGTTGAACGCATCGGACACGCTCGACAGATCCTGCTGCACCTGCTCGACTGTGACGCCGGCTTCATCCGCCCGGTCAGCCGGAGGAAGTTCCCGCCTGGCGCGGCGGCGCGGCCGATGCCCAGCGGCACCCACGCTTGTGCCGACGTATAGAAGTCCGGCGGCATCACCCCGACGACCGTCGTGGCAACACCGTTCGCGGTGATGGACTGTCCAATGACTCTCGGATCGGCACCGAACCGGCGCACCCACAGGCTGTGGCTCAGCACGATCACGGGGCTCGCGTTCGGCACATCCTCTTCCGCGGAGAACCAGCGCCCGAGAGCCGGCTCGATACGAAACACCCTGAAGAGGTCGGCTGACACTCGCGTCGCGGGGACCTGTTCCGGCTCACCACGGCCGGTCAGCGTCACGCTTCCCGGCGTCTGAGCGCCGAGCGACTCCAGCGTCCGATTCCGTTCGCGCAGCGCGACGTACTTTGCGGCCGAGACCGACGCGAACGTCACCGCGGGATACGTGTCGTGCATGTAGATCAGGGCCGCGGGGTCGGGATACGGGAGCGGCTTCAGGAGCACGGCGTAGACGACGCTGAAGACCGCCGTGTTGGCGCCGATGCCGAGGGCCAGGGCGAGGACGGCGGTCAGCGCGAAGCCGGGCTGCCGGA
>CAVQAH010000002.1:0-171042 GCA_963710415.1 uncultured Acidobacteriota bacterium
GATCTGGTCGAGGAGTCCGTCGGCGTCGCGGGCCTTGACCCGGACCGCGTGGGACGCGGGGTCGTCGCCCTGCCGGACCTGCAGGGTCACCCGGGGCGTTCCGACCCGCGGGGGACCGTCGGCCGGGCACCGCACACCGCATCGTACGGAACCGGCAGGTTGACGACCGACCCGGCGAGGAGCGGCTCGTCCTTCCGCAGCGGCCCGGGAATCTGGAAGCCAGGGACGGACAACCCGAGCCGCTCCACCATGACGTCGGAGTCGCCGTGGTTCTCGACCGTCACCTCGACCCGCTGCAGGACCACGTCTCGACGCAGTTCCTGCACGACCTCGGCCCCGAGCGACGGCTTCGCTGCGGCGGGTGTCGCGCCGGACGTGGAGTCGCCGTCGCACCCGGCGAGAGCGCTGAGCGCGACCAGGCCGACGGCGAGCGTCAGCACCGCGCGTGCCGACCTGCCGGTCGGCCGGGGGGAGAGCCATCCGGCGATGATGCCTACTCGTCGGACACTTCGTGCAGCCGTCTGATCAGGTAGCGGCGCTCGGGCTCGGTGGGTGACCAGGTCGAGCGCCGCGCGGTAGGCAGTCGGCGGCATCCTCGCGGCGTCCGAGTCGACGAAGCAGGTCGGCGCGGGTCGCCGGCAGCAGGTAGTAGCCCGCGAGCCCACCCTCGCCGGCCAGGTCGTCAACCAGTCTGCAGGCCGGCGGCCGGCCCGTCGGCCATCGCGACGGCGACAGCGCGGTTCAGCTCGACGACCGGACGGGGAGACAGCCGGGCGAGCTCGCCGTACAACGCGGCGACCTGCGGCCAGTCGGTCGACGCCACGTCTGGCGCGTCGGCGTGGACCGCCGCGATGGCTGCCTCCACCTGGTAGCTGCCCGGGCCGACCGCGGCGCAGCGCCCGGTCGAGCACGGCGACCGCCTCGCCGATCTCACTCGCGGTCCCAGGCCGAGCGGTCCTGGTCCTCCAGCGGCACGAGGTCGCCGGCGTCGTCGACCCGTGACGAGCGTCTCGCATCCTGCAGCAGCATGAGCGCGAGCAGCCCCTGGGCCTCGGGCTCGTCCGGCATCAGGGTCGTGAGCAGCCGGGCCAGGCGGATCGCCTCGCCGGACATAACCGGCGAAGATCTCGTCGCCGCCGTCGCCGCCGAGCGCGACCTTGTAGCCTCGCGACGTGCTGGCGAGAGCAGTAGGTCGCGAGGCTCGACGAGTCGCCGAACGGCTCGTCGTAGGCGAGGAGCGCGTCGGCAGCCGCGCGCGCGCGCATCTCCTCGTCGAGAATGCGACCGTGATCGGACGCCGAGCCTCTCCGCGGTCTGTCGCGCGAACGGCGACTCGTCGAAGCGCGGCTCCTTGAAGCCGATGGAAAACGCCTTGATCGGCGCCGGCGCGCGTCGACCGCATACGCGTGACGAGCGACGAGTCGATGCCGCCGGAGAGGAAGGTCGCGACCGGGACGTCGCTCTCGAGGTGCTCCTTCACGGCGCGGCGCAGGAGCGGCCTCGACGCCGTCGCAGGCCTCGTCGAGCGAGCGCGACGCGCGGCTGCTCCGCCGAGGGCTCGAGCGCCAGTAGGTCGCGGGCGTCGCGCGCGCCGCGTCGCGAGATCGATCGTCGATGCGCGTCGCCGGCGGCAGACGCTGCGACGCCCGCGTAGATGGTCGCGGTCTCGGGGACGTAGCTCCACGACACCATCGCGTGTGCGGCGGCGTGATCGATCTCGAAGAGGCGCGAGAACGGCGCGAGGACGCGATCGAAGCAGCGGAGCTCGGACGCGAACGCGAGCGCGCTGCCGGTGTCGGCGACGAAGAGCGGCTTGATGCCGAAGCGGTCGCGGCTGAGCACGACGCGGCGGCGCCGGCGGTCGTGGATCGCGAACGCCCACATGCCGACGAGGTGCTCGCTCGACGCGGTCGGGATCCTGCTCGTAGAGGCGGAGGATGACCTCGGTGTCGCTGCGCGTCCGGAAGCGCACGCCCTCGCGCTCGAGCTCGCTCGCGGAGCGCCGGCGCGTTGTAGACCTCGCCGTTGTAGACGAGGACGATCGGACTCGTCTTCGTTCGCCATCGGCTGATGGCCGTGCGCGACGTCGACAATCGCGAGCCGCTTCATCGCGAGCGTCGCGTCCGCCTGGTGGGCGACGCCGCCGCCGTCAGGGCCGCGGTGCCGGATGCGCTCGACCATACGCGCGGCAATGGCGCGCCCTTCCTCGCCGCTCGACCGCTCGTCGATAAGCCCACAGATTCCGCACACGTCAGTGGCCTCCGGCGCGGGGTCAAGCGCGCGTTACGTGTCAGCGAGCGCCTCCCAGACCCGCTCCCTGTGGTAGAAGCGCTCGACCCACTCTCGCCCTTTCCGGCCGAGCTCAGCGCGCATGCCGAAGTCGCGGCCGAGCTTCACCATCGCATCGATGAGCGCCGGCGCGTCCCGCGCCGGGACCAGCAGACCGGTCTCGCCTGAACGACGGAGTCCTCGCAGCCTGGGACGCGCGTCGCGATGACAGGCAAGTGCATCGCGGCCGCCTCTACTCGATGCATCTCGGTGGTGGGCGCTCAGGAAAAGACGACTCCCTGCTGGCGTTCAGCCGCTTCTCTCCGCGGCGCCACGAATTCTTCGTTGGCCGCTGGGTCCTGGATTCCAGCGCGTACCAGGAACTGTGCGAGCGGCGGCGTGCCTACGCCAGTAGAGCGCATCTCGTCGCAGAAGACGAAGAGTTCTTCCCCGGCTATCGAACCCACCTGGTGCCGGCACCCGGCGCCTCGAGCCCTTCCGAGCCGACCCGAGCCTGAACTACACGCCGCCCTTCAGGCGACTGACGACCGGATGGTTATGGTCGGTTACTTTCCCTCGGGCTGCGAGACGCCTAACTGTAACCGATACGGCGAAGCTCCACCCGAGATACTGACGACGATTCACAACCGAACCGCTCATCGGGAGATGGTTCAGGCGGGTCAGATCGACTGATACCAATGTCGTCTCCCCAGATTTGACAACGGCGGCGACGGTTTTCTCCCCGAGTTCCGGATGCCGGAAGACGACTTCGTGCGGACCGATGGTAATCCGCAGGTCCCCGATAGGAGTTACGCCCAACCGATTTGCCGTCCACCCACACTTCTGCCCACGGCACCGCAGTGATCTGGATGATGCTCTGCGGAAGCGTGACAACGACGCCCACCAAGGCACCCGCCTTGACCCGCACCGACTGCTTCTCACGGTATCCAATGCTCTCGTTGATCAGGACGAGGGTGTGCTCCCCCTCCTGAAGGGTGATCTTCGGGCTGCGGCTCGTGCCAACCGGGACGCCGTCTGCGAAGACATCCATTTCCACAGGCGACTCAATCGCGATCCATCCCGAAGCCAAAGCCCTGGGCTTCAATGGCGCAACGACTGAAACGGTAGCGCCTGGCTCCACGCGCACTGTGTGCCGCACCTCGGCGCCGTCGCCTTTCAGAACAATCCGATGCTCGCCCGGTGAGAGGTTCTCGCGCGTCATCGGGGTGACGCCGTAGACCTGCCCGTCGATCGAAACCTGCGCGCCCGGCGGTTCGCTGTTGACGACAAGCCGGCCGTTCCCGCTCGCGAGCGCAGGTTTCTTCCCTCGATTCGAAGTCCCACTTGCAGTACCGGCGGCAGCCCGGCTGTCAGAGGCCGGCGGGGCAGCGGCGTGGGGCGTTACCTGAGGTCCGGGCTGGACAGCGATTGGCAAGGTGCCGGAGGGCTGTCGCATTGTTCGCCAGATGAACACTCCTTCGAGCGCTGCAATCAGTGAGACTCCCACAAGTGCAAGCGCAACAGCCCGCGCTCGCGATCCCACCGGAAACCTTGGCACTGGCTGCGCAGCCGGAGCCAAGGGGCTACTCGGAAGCTCCAGCAGTGGCGGAGTCATGTGTTGATATGTGTACGAGACGAGGCGCCGCGAGGGCTCGATGCGCGGTTCGATGCGGGTCGGCTCGAGGTGGAAGGGCTCGAGGCTGGAGGGGCCGGCGAAAGACGGCGTGGCTTGATTATGCGGCTGGCGGAGCGGGAGTTCAGCAGAGGAGTCCGGCCGCTCGGACACGCCGTCAACGTCGGCCGCATATCGCAATCTGACCTGGTCCCGAGCGGCAACCGCGCTGCGGTCCGTCGAGTCGATCCTCTCGATCGCTAAAGGCTCGTCCGTCTGTCTGGGCGGCCACTCGAAATTGTCCTCCTCCGAGGGATCGGCCGCACGCTGCCGAGGCAGATCTGCCCAATCGTCCTCGCCCGTTGCGCCGGTACTTCCGCCGAGATCTCGGCGCATTCTGCTGTTCTGCTCCTTGGGGCCAGACTGGAAGGAACGAGAAGTTTATCGTCCGCCTGGAGCAAAAGGCAAGCCGAACCCCACCTTCCAACTCGCTCCTCAGAGAGAACCCTACCCGACTTCACTTGACATCCAAGTAGATGCCGTGCGATCTTCACTGGGATGCCAAGTAAAGACAACCAGGTCGAGCTCCTGCAGGGCACGCTCGATCTGATCGTGCTGCGCGCGCTCTCCACGATGGGTCCGCTGCACGCGTACGCCCTGGCGACCCGGCTGGCGCAAGTGTCCGACCATCCGCTGTCGCTGAACCAAGGCACGTTGTATCCGGCCCTCGTGCGCCTCGAGCAGAAGGGGTGGATCAAAGGGCAGTGGCAGAAGACCGAACACAACCGCGACGCCAAGTACTACGCCATCACCAGGGCCGGCGAGCGTGCGCTGAGCCAGCAGACCGAGCGCTGGCGTCGTCTGGCCGGGCTCGTCGACAAGCTGCTTCTCGAATCTTGAGTCTCGAACCAATTCAGACCACTGGACCTCCACTTTCGGTGGGCGGAATAGCGATTCTGTGATCGCGAGGATCCGCGTCCCGTGAACGATCCAGAGATCTGTGAGATTTGCGTCCCGTGAGCCCGGAGATTTGCGAGAACCCGCATCACACAGCATCCGCACTGATCTCCCTATGAGACGTTTCCTCCTCCGTTTCACCTCGTTCTTCCGCTCCGGTCGTGCCGAGGCCGAACTCTCGCGCGAGATCGCCGCGCACCTGCAATTGCTCGAAGACCAGTTCATGTCCCAGGGCATGCCAGCCGACGAGGCACGCTACGCTGCGCGACGAGCCTTTGGTGGCCAGATCGAACAGACCAAGGAACGGCACCGCGATGCCCGTTCGTTCCGCTGGATGGATTCCTCCTGGCTCGACCTCAGGCTCGCGGTCCGGATGCTCGTCAAGTATCCCGGCCTGACTGCGGTCGCGGCGATCGGGATGGCGGTCGCCATCGCGATCAGCACCGCGTTCTTCGCATTCTTCTACGCCTACCTGTACTCGACGCTACCGCTGGACGAAGGCGAGCGCATCGTCGCGCTCGAGAACTGGGACGTCGAGGCCAACAACGAGGAGCGGCAGGCGCTTCACGACTACGTCCTGTGGCGCGCCGAGATGTCCTCGATGCAGGAGGTTGGCGCATTCCGCAATGTCGGCCGTAACCTGATCGTTCCTGGCGGTATGACCGAGCCCGTGCGCCTCGCCGAGATCACCGCTTCTGGCTTCCGCATCGCGCGTGTTCCACCCCTCCTGGGCCGCTACCTGCTCGACGAGGACGAACGCCCGGGAGCAGATGCCGTGGTCGTGATCGGTCACGACGTCTGGCAATCACGCTTCGCGTCCGATCCGGCTGTGATCGGTCGTGCCGTTCGCCTCGGAAACACCGCACACACCATCGTCGGGGTGATGCCCGCGAGCTTCGAGTTTCCGATCAGTCACAGCTACTGGGTACCTCTGCGCGTCAACCCCGAGCAGTATCGGCGGGGCGAGGGTCCTGCCATCTTCATCTTCGGCCGGCTCGCACCAGGCGCGACGATGGAGAGTGCGCAGGCGGAGCTGACGACCATCGGGCAGCGCAGCGCCGCGGCCTATCCGGACACGCACGCGAAGCTCAGCCCGCGCGTGCTCCCGTACGCGTATCCCATTCTCGACATCCAGGACGTCTCGTTGATGCAGGTTGCGCTGATGCAGGCCATCGTCAGCGTGCTGCTGGTGGTGGTTGCGGTGAACGTGGCAGTCCTCATCTATGCGCGGACGGCGACGCGGCAGGGCGAGCTGGCCGTGCGAACCGCGTTGGGCGCGAGCCGGGGCCGCATCGTGGCACAACTCTTCATCGAGGCGCTCGTGTTGTCGGCCGCCGCGGCGGCCGTCGGACTGGGTCTCGCGACATTTGGTCTCAGTCAGGCGCATTTGATCATGCAGCTGGAGAACGCGCGGCCTCCGTACTGGATCGACTACAGCCTGCCGCCCGCCGCGGTCGTGTATGTCGTCGGCCTTGCGTTGCTCGCCGGCGTCATCGCCGGGGTTCTGCCGGCGCTGAACGCAACCGGCCGTCGCGTTCAATCAACGCTGCGGCATCTGAGTGGCGGCAGCTCCATGCGGCTCGGGCGCACGTGGACCATGCTGATCGTGACGCAACTGGCGCTAGCTGTTGCCGCGCTTCCGATTGCGGTCGCGCTCGGGTGGGCGGAAGTGCGATCCGCGACCACGTCACCGGTGTTCGACGTCGAGCAGTTTCTCGCCGCCTCGTTCGCCATGGATCCCGAGCCTCCACCTGATGTGGAGCCAGCCGCCTATCGTCGCGAGCTGAGGTCCAGGTTCGAGCATGTCCAATCAGATCTTCTGGCGCGGCTCGAGTCGGAATCCTGGGTGGCGGATGTGACCGTTGCGATGCGGCCGCCTGGTCAGGAGAGCCCTGCCCCCATCGAAGTCGAGGGGATTGACCGCAGGAGAGAAGCCCACGAGGGTCCAGGCGCGGCTCAACGAGGTCGACCTGGACTTTTTCGACGTGTTCGATGCACATGTGCTGACCGGACGGCTGTTCACGTCCGCGGATCGCGTCAGCCAGGCCGACACTGCCGCGACAGGGCGGGCGGCTGCGACGAGAGCGGTGATCGTCAACCGCACCTTTGTGGATCGGGTGTTCGGCGGCAGCAATGCCATCGGGCGCCGCGTTCGCCTCGCACCAGCAGAGGGTGCTGCGGGCGTTGGAGAGCCGCGGTGGTTCGAGATTGTCGGCGTGGTCAGCGACCTCCATACCAATCCGATCGATTCGGAATTGGCGTCGCCCGTGCTGTATCGGCCGTTCACGCCTGGAGCGTCGAGCGTTGGCAGCCTGGTCCTGCGTGTATCGGGCGGGACGCCTTCGAGCTATGTCGGCAGGCTTCGTGAGCTCACGGCGGCGGTGGATCCGACCGTGCGGCTGTCAGCGTATCCGTTGGTGGATATCTATCGCCAGCAGAACGTCGCGATGCGACTCGTCGCGACGGCGCTGATGCTGGTCATCGTGAGTGTGCTGCTGCTGTCGGCGGCAGGCGTCTACGCTCTCATGTCCTTTACCGTTTCGCAGCGGCGGAAAGAAATCGGTATCCGTGCCGCGCTTGGCGCGGACCCGCAGCGAATCCTGCGCAGTATTTTCGCGCGTGCCGCTGTCCAACTCGGATGCGGTATTGCGGCCGGCATTGCGGCCGCGGTCCTGATTGACGGGTTGAGCGATGGCGAGATGATGGGCAAGGCAGCGCCCGTCCTGCTGCCGGTCATGTCCCTGCTGATGGTCGCCGTGGGACTTGTCGCGTCGATCGGTCCGGCACGGCGCGGCCTTCGCGTTCATCCAACCGAGGCGTTGCGAGACGAGTAGCCTCGATCCTCCTCGACCCGTTTCTTCGCGAGATGAGTCCTGCGCGTCCAGAAATTAGGCAGAATGGAGTGTGCGTTCCGGCAAGCCACAGATTCCAGCCGAGATCGAAGACTATCGCGATGAACGTTGGCATCGCGATGCGGTGCGTCAGGTCGAGACCCCCTTCGAAGCCGAGCAGTTCATCGAAGAGGTCGGGTTCGCTGCCTGCCTGACCGACTCCCGGCGGCCGGGACCGTCGCTCTATGTCGCGGTTTGTGGACGTCGCGACGCAGTCCTCCCACGCAACGTCCAGAAAGACCACGAGACGTCACTCACATGGGTGTTGAAGGACGACCTCGTGCGTCGCGGCAGGGTCTATTACGCCAAGCTCGCCCGCGGCAAGACCATGTTCCTCGCGCCGCGCATGATTCCGTACTTTCACGCCATCTGGGGACTACGCCGATCCGAGGAGAAGAAACGACTGAGCCGGACCGCGCAGGCAATCCTGCGTGTGCTTCGCAGAGAATGGGAGATGAGCACATCGGACCTGCGCGACGAATCCGGCGTGAACGATCGCAAGGCGTTCACGCGAGGGCTCGACGAGTTGCAGGCGGCGATGATCGTCGTGCCGAGCGAAGTGTGCTATCGGCCGAAGTTCACCTACATCTGGACCCTCGGCGTCGGCCGGTTTCCCGACGGGCTGATCAGACGCGTGAATCGTGAGCATGCCCTCCGCGAGATCGCGCGCTGCTTTCTGGCAGGCGCGGGTGTGACGGTACGCGGTGAGCTGGCCCGCGTGACCGGTTTGCCGAGGCCGGAAGCCGGACGCGGCAACCGCGCGCTGGTGGCTGAGGGCTTCGCGACGATGCTATCGCCAGGTGTGTACAGACTGGCGGAAGAGCGCTGGGCAAATCCCACCCGCACGATTGACGTCGGAGGAGACGGAGACAACGGACCGAGCTTCACACACGGAGACACTGAGACTCGGAGGAACTGAGGGATTGTCCAGGCCGATGCATCGGCTCGCACAGTTCATCAGTAACCTCCGTGCTACAAGAGTCCAAGATTTTGTTTTCTTGGCAAGAAATCTGTGCCCAGGTAATCGACCGACGCGCTTTGGCTAGACGCCAACGTCATCGACGTCGCGGCCGTCGTGTCGTCGTGTTCGTTTCAGGAAGCGTTGGTCGTGCAGGTGACGACCGACTGCCACGGGGCACTGAATGGGCGACGACCACGACGGGCACGACGAACACGACGGTTCATACGCTTATTTGGTTGCGGCCGGCAGGCTGCCCCAAGTTTCCGTGTCTCTGAGTTGAAGCCTGGTCCGTGTCCTCCGTGCCCTCCGACTCGTCTATCTCTGTCACGAACACCACGTCACCGGCATCACATAGAGTAGGCGGGCTCGGTGCACGAACAATCCGATTGGCCCGTCCGAAGGGACGATTCTGATGTCAAAAACGATCGAGTGCGGTCAGGTGGTGCCAGGGTGCAAGTTCACAGCGGAAGCCAACACCGAGCAGGAATTGCTCCAGAAAGTTGCAGAACACGCGCAGGAGGCACACGGCGTGACTGAGGTGACGCCGGAGCTCCTGACGAAGGTCAAGTCGGCCATCGTGTCGAAGTAGCGATGGCAATTCGGCTGTGTTCCGTCCGGGTCGGCGAGCCGCAGCACTTCCTGGAACCGGAGCCGTGGACGACGGCGTTCTATAAGGAGGCGGTCGTTGGACCGGTGTCGCTGTCCCGGCTGAATCTGGCGGGAGACCGGCAGGCTGACCTCAGCGTGCACGGCGGCACCGACAAGGCCGTCTGCGTGTACTCGAACGAACACTATGCGGACTGGAAGCGCGAGCTGGGCGAGGACGGCTGCGGTCCAGGTTGGTTCGGCGAGAACTTCACGGTTGAGGGCCTGTCGGAGATTACAGCGTGCATCGGTGACGTGTACTCAATCGGGACCGCCGTCGTCGAGGTTTCTCAGCCGCGCGGGCCGTGCTGGAAACTGGCGCGACGGTGGAATCGGCTGGATTTGCCGAGGCGCGTCGTGCGTTCGAATCGAACCGGCTGGTATTTCCGGGTAGTCGACGAAGGCGAGGTCGCTGCCGGTCAGGATCTCCTGCCCGTGCGCCGACCTTACCCGAAATGGAGCATCGCTCGGGTCAATCGCTTGATGTACCTGAAGTCGGAGTCAGCCGACGATCGCCGGGAACTCGCGAGCTGTCCGGCGCTGGCCGAGAGCTGGCGCGCTGCGCTGTCCAAGTTCGATGGATGACGAGAAGCGTCTGCGCATCTGAGAGCCCTCTGGAGTCTCTCGCAGACTACGCTCTGATCGACGGCGCGTTGGCTGGCGATCCGGCCGCGCTCGGAGTACTTCTATCTCGCCACCGGGATCGCGCCTATCGGCTCGCGCTGTACTTGAGTGGCAATCCCTCCGATGCCGAAGACATCGTGCAGGAAGCGTTTCTGCGAGTGTTCACGCACCTCGAGTCCTTCAGCCGTCGGGCACGGTTCACGACATGGCTCTATCGGGTGGTGACCAACGCCGCGTTGATGCACAAGCGCACGGCGCGTCGCAGGCGCTCGGATTCGCTGGAGGCGTACTTGCCGGCGTTCAACGCGGCCGGCCGCCATCGCCGCATCGATGTCGACTACGCCGCCGCCGCCCGTGTCGAGCAAATCGTCGCCCACCGTCAGCTGAAGCGGCAGCTCATCGCTGGGCTGCAGCGTCTGCCGCTTGCGTATCGAACCGCGATCGTTCTTCGTGATCTCGAGGAGTTGTCGTCGAAAGAGGCCGCGGAAGTCCTCAAGTGTGACGAGCAGACGCTGCGCCAGCGCGTTCACCGGGCCCGTCTGATGATGCGTGGGTACATGGACGATCTGGCACGGAGGCGAGCGAGATGAGACGCACGCCGATGACCTGCCGGGAAACGGTCCGCCGGATGATGGACTACGTAGAAGGCGTGATGCCGCGCGATGACGTGAACCGTCTCGAGCACCACATGCAGAAGTGCCCTCGCTGCGTCGAGTTCCTCCAAGCGTACCGGCGCACGCCGGAGATTTTGCGGCGCAGCGCAGATGTCCGGATCCCGCGTGCAGCTGCGCGACGGTTGTGGCGCACTGTGCGAGCCTGTCAGCAACAGCAGGCGACGAATCGACGGTGGACGCCGCTGAAGCCCGATCGCAGGAAATGATCGCAGCGCAGTGTGACGAAAGGGACACTGCCGCAGTCAACGGCCACGAACCAGGGCCGAGCGGAAGCAGTGTTAGGATGCTCCGCCATGTCTGGACAGAGTCGCCGCACTTTCATCACGACATCCGCGTTTGCCGGCCTCGGGCTCGCCGCGTCCGCAGATTCCTTGATCCTGCGGGCGGACGCCCAGGCGACGCCGACGGTCGCCGACACGACCGAAGCCCACCGCGTGCTCATTCAGATGGGGCAGGCGCCGAAAAATCACAGCGCGCCGAGCGGAGAGCTGAAGAAGGTCACGCCGCAGCCCTACGGACCGTTCTACAAAGCCGGCGCGCCATTTCGCGGCAAGCTCTGTCCGCCCGGTGAGCCAGGGACGACGTTTGTACTCACAGGCCGGGTATGGGCGCTGGATACGCGGCGTCCGGTATCAGGGGCCGTGCTCGATGTCTGGCACGTCGACACCAAAGAGAAGTATTCGGACGGGGTCAACGATTTCCGGAATCGCGGCCGGGTGATTTCATCGGAAAACGGATCGTACGAGCTCGAAAGCATCCGGCCGATTCCCTATCGGCCGAACCAGGGCGGAGACTTCTGGCGCTGCGCGCATTTTCACCTGCTCGTCGTCGCCCCCGGCTATCGGCCGCTGGTGACCGAGATCCACTTCAAAGACGATCCGCACAAGAACGATCCGATGTATCGCGCGGAGAATGCGATCGCCGCACAAACCCGTACCGCGAATGGCCGCACGTTCGAGACTGGGGTGTTCGATATCGTCCTTGAACGTTAAGCACGGGACGCGGATTCTCCAGATCAGGATGGATTCACGGGACGCGGATTCTCGCGAATCGAGATGGGTTTCACGGGACGCGGATTCACGGGACGCGGATTCTCGCGAAGATCACAATGGATTCACGGGACGCGGATTGTCGCGGATCACAAATGGACTCACGGGACGCGGATTCTCGCGGATCTCTGCGAATTCACGGGACGCGAATTGGCGCTGTCGCGCCGTCCTTACTGCAGGGTCGCAGCCGGATTGATTCGGGCGGCCCGTCGTGCCGGAAGCATTGCCGCAACGGTCGTGACCCCGGCCACAATCGCGACGGCGGCGAGAAGTGTCGGCGCGTCGAATGGGCGAAGATCGTAGAGCAGAGGCTGCAGTTGTCGCGCCCCGACTGAGGCGATCGCGACACCGGCGACGGCGCCAGCCGCAATGAGCGGCACGCACTGTCCGAACACGAGGCGAAGAATCGCGCGACGAGAGGCGCCGAGGGCCATCCGAATCCCAAACTCACGTGTCCGCGCGGACGTCGTGTAGCTGACGACGCCGTAGAGCCCGAGCGAGGCGAGCGCGACTGCCAGCACGGCGAACACCGCGGCCAGCGTCGCCAGCAACCGTCGATCGACTGTACCTGATCCTCGATCTGCTGCCGCATCGTTCCGGCCTGGAAGAGCGGCACGCCGGGATCGATCGACGCGATCGCCGCCTTGACGTCGCGAAGCGCGGCCTCCGGCGATTCCGTCGCGCGCACGTGCAGCGTGAGTTGACCGAGGTTCGTGAGCTGAGCGTACGGAATGTACCAGAAGGCGATGGTGGCATCACGCACATGTGTGATCTTGCTATCGCGCGTCACGCCGACGATGGTGTGGCGGGCGGGTCCGCGGGATCCGCCCGGGCCGATGCGCCGGCCGAGCGCCGATCCGTCGCCGAGGTAGCGCCGCACGAACGCCTCATTGACGATTGCAACGGGCTCGCTCGAGGCGCTGTCCGTCGCCGTAAACTCGCGTCCTTCTTTCAGCGGCAGACCCGTGGTGCGAAAGAATCCCGGGCCGACGGCGTTTCGCGTGGGCCCCGGGCGGTCGTCCCGCTGCCCGTTGTCGATTACGAGTCCGCTGCCCCACATATTTCCGTCAAGGAGCGGCATCACACCGAACGCCGCTGAATCGACCGTCGGCAGCGCGGTGACGCGCTCGAGAACGTCGGCAAAGAACACCCTGACGCGCTCTTTGCTGTACCCGGCGAGGATCGGGTTCATCGTGACGAGCGCCAGCCGATCGGTTTGAAAGCCAAAGCCCGCATGGCGGAGATTGAAGAGCGTGCGCGCGAACAGCCCAGCGCCGATCAGGAGGGCGAGCGAGAGCGCAACCTGACCGGCGACAAGAAACGACCCGGCCGCCGTTCGTGATCCGGCGATCTGCAGGGTCCCGATCTTCAACGCGCCGACGAGGTCCACCTTGGCTGACGACCATGCCGGTGCCAGGCCTGAGAGCACGCCTGTCAGGAACGTGACGAGCGTGGCAAAGGCGAGCACGCGGAAATCGGTGGGAATCTGAACTTCGGCCGGCGCGTCTGCCAGCCGCGCAAGAACCCCCACACTCCATCCCGAGAGCAGCAATCCCAGGGCACCGCCAGCCGCCGCGAGGAGCGACACCTCGACGAGAAGCTGACGAACGATGCGCAGGCGACCCGCGCCGAGCGCGAGGCGCAGCGACATCTCTCTCTGGCGGGCGGTCGACCGCGCGAGCATCAGATTGCCGACGTTCACGCACACCAGAGCGAGAACGATCGCCACCAGGACCGTGAGGATCACGAGCGCCAGAGAGAATCGCCGGCGGATCGTCGGGCGCCCGCCGCTGCCATCGAGCACGTCGAGACGTTCGGGCGATGACTCCTGCCACGGGAACTGCGCGCGAAACGCGGAGTAGCGGCGGTCCAGCGCGTCGGCGGCTTGCGCGCGGGAGACGCCGGGCCGGAGACGGCCCATGATCTGGAGCCACCACTCGCCAGAGCTCTCAAGACGCGAACCGCCTCCATGCATCGCCGCTTGCAGCGTGATCGGTACGCGGACGCCCGGCAGCGCTCCAGGCTCGATGCCGTGGAAAGAAGCGGGCGTGATGCCGATGACGGTCATCGGAAGACGGTTGAGCCGAATGGAGCGGCCGATCACTGCGGATCACCGCCGAAACGGCGCTGCCAGTACCCGTAGCTCAGGACCGCGACGCGGTTGACGTCTGCGCGCTCGTCCAGGTCGGTGAACAGCCGGCCGAGATGCGGCTGCACGCCGAGCACTTCGAAATAGTTGCCCGACACGAGCTCGCCATCGACCTGCTCGGCGGGTCCGTCCGCTTCGAGACGAGGGGGCCATGCTGGCGCTGGCCAGCACGCCGGACAGCGCCTCGTTTGCCTGGCGAAGGTCACGATAGAAAGGGTAGGGAAAGCTCGAGCCGAGGCCGGAATCGTCCGACGACACCGCCAGCAGGACCAGCGCCTCGGGATCTCTCACAGGCAACGGTTTGAGGAGAACGCTGTTGACCAGGCTGAAGATGGCCGTGTTGGCGCCGATCCCGATGGCCATCGACAGCACCGCGGCAGCCGCGAATCCAGGCGACTGCACCGTCGATCCGCAACCCGTACCGAAGATCCGGCTTGATCCCGTCGATCCAGCCTACTCCGCGGACCTCGCGGCCGGCTTCTTTCCAGCGCAGCGGATCGCCGAACTCCTCGTGCGCCCGCCGGCGTGCCTCGGCCGGTGAGAGTCCGGAGGTGACAAGGTCTTCGGTTCGCGCATCGAGATGAAACTGGAGCTCCGCGTCCATCTCGCGCTCCATGCGCGAGCGCCAGACGATGGTGCGCAGAAACGAGCGAAGACGCGAGAGCGCCGTCATACGGCCTCAGATATCTCCGGGAGAGGCATCGAGCACGAGCGCCATCGCCTCCGAGAAGCGCTTCCAGTAGGCCTGCTCGTCTGTCATCCGCCGGCGGCCGGCCGCGGTCAGCCGGTAGTACTTTGCCTTCCGGCGGTTTTCCGACTCGCCCCATTCCGAGGCGATCAGTCCCTGATGCTCGAGCCGGTACAGCGCCGGATAGAGCGATCCCTGCTGGATGCGCAGCTTGTCGCGGGAAATCTGCTGGATCCGGAGGAGCACGCCGTAGCCGTGAAGCGGGCCGAGCGAGACCGCCTTGAGAATGAGGAGATCCAGCGTGCCCTGCAGCAGTTCGGTCGTCGTGGCCAACGGCGCTCTCCTAGATTGTCACAGAGAGTAGCACGACTCTCCTAGAATGGCAAAGGGTGCAACGAATGGGATTTTCACCGCATCAGGAAACAACTTTCGATCGCCGTGTTGTTTCCGGTGCTTGTGCGCGCAATGATCTCGCAACCTTGAAATCCCTGCCCAGGCTCGTGATCGACGTGGGAATCTCGAATCTGGTGACGGTAGGCGGCAGATACGAGACTCAGTTTGACGCCCGCGCGTTCGACGAACAGCTGATAGAGGCTAATCGTGACCGGGCCGGCCTTGCCGACCTCGGGGTGCGACGCATCGTCACCGGATCCCACTCGATGAGAACGGGGGAGACACTCGCGGCAGCGCCGTGGCGTCACAACTGTCGGCGGCCGGTAGTCCCGACACGAGGATATTCTGGGCGGCGCCTTGCCAGGCCCACTTTCCTTACACCGTCCGAATGTCTTAACATCTCGCAACCCTTAATATGGTGCGAGACATGAAACGCCGAATCACCGTCGCAGGAGTCTTCATCCTGGTGGCCAGTATCCACGCCATCGGGGCAGTGGCAGCAGGCCGCCAGGCCCCCCAGACGTCAGAGTCCAAGCCCAGGCCCGATCTCGTTCGCGCGCCTTACAGCCAGGCGGACGTCGACTTCATGGCCGGCATGATCCCCCATCACGCCCAGGCGGTGCTGATTGCCGGGTGGGCGGGTTCTCACGGTGCGCGACCCGAGGTCCTGGTGCTGTGCCAGCGGATGGTCATCGGCCAGCGCGACGAGATCGAGTTCATGCGCACCTGGCTGCGCGACCGCGGCGAGACGGTGCCGGATGCCAACGCCACCCATCATCGGATGAAGATGAATGGCGTGGAACACGACATGCTCATGCCGGGCATGTTGAGCCCCGCCGAGCTCGCGCAGCTCGACAAGGCGAGGAACAGCGAGTGGGACCGGCTCTTCCTCACGTTCATGATTCGCCATCACGAAGGCGCCCTCAAGATGGTGGACGATCTCTTCGAGTCCTACGGCGCGCTGCAAGACGAAGACATTTACAAGTTCGCATCGGATATGTACGCCGACCAGACGACCGAGATCGAGCGCATGCACAAGATGCTCGACAGTTCGCAGAAGGGCGGCTCGAAATAAACTCATGCTTCTTTGCTTAGAGCGGATATAACGGGTGAGGCGCGCCAACGGCGCGCCCCGCCGGAGCGGAGCGGGGCGAAGGGGCCCCCGCGAGCGACGGCGATAGGGGGTCCGGGGGACGAAGTCCCCCCGGCCTAGAAAGACACGGAGCCCACATGAGATCGCTGGTCTTCACGACGCTTGCAGTAGGAATGCTGACCGTCGCCTGCGCGCCCAAGTCGCCGCCTACATCGACTCCGACTGCACCGAATCCGCCCGCGGCCGCACCAGCGGCCACACCCGCGCCGGCGCCGCCGGCGGCGGCAGCTCCGGCGCCGGCTGCGCCAACGCCGCGCCGCTCCTGCCACGCCACCGGCTGCGGAGCCCGGGGGAGGAGCCGGCGGCCGAGGCGGCCGTGGAAATCCTCCGCCTCCGCCACCACCGCCGCCGAGTGTGATGCCCGCGCCGGTGAAGCCGATCGTGTCGGCGGCAACCCCCAGCCCCGACCCGCGCGTCGGGCTGGCGGCGGGACGCTGGGATGCGGCGCAGGCGGCCTGGAACATCCGGCTCGTGTCGACCACACCGCCGACCGAGAAGTTCCTCGGCGTCACCAATTCGGACCTCGCGTTCACCGGGAAGTACACCGTCCAGGGCAACTACAACGGGTTCCAGGTGTTCGACGTGTCGAACCCCGCGAAGCCGACGCTGGTGATGACCTACGTGTGCCCGGCGTCGCAGAGTGACGTGTCGGTCTACAAGAACCTGTTGTTCGTATCGGGCGAAGGGCCAGACCGGGCGGCTCGACTGCGGCATCCAGGGCGTGCCCGAGCCGGTCAGCAAGGACCGCCTGCGCGGCATCCGAATCTTCGATATCTCCAACATCGCAAGTCCGAAATACGTCGCGAACGTGCAGACCTGCCGCGGATCGCATACCCACACCGTCGTGACCGATCCGAAGGACAAGGAAAACGTCTACATCTATGTATCCGGTTCGTCGCGCGTGCGCTCGGCTGAGGAGCTTCCCGGCTGCACCGACGGGCCGATCGAAGATCCGAACAGCGCGCGCTTCCGTCTCGAAGTGATTCGCGTTCCGATCGCCGCGCCGCAGAACGCCGCGATCGTCAGTTCGCCGCGCATCTTCTACGGCCTGGCGCCGCCACCGCGACGCGTCGAGCCCGGCCGCGGCGGCAACGCTGCCGATCCGGCTGCCGCAGGCGGCACAGGCGCCGGAGCTGGAACTGGAGCGAGTGCAGGCGCGGCCGCTGGCGCGGGCGCAGGGGCCGGTGCTGGAGCCGCTGCGGCTGAGGGCAGGGGTGGCGGCCGCGGGGGCGATCCGAACGCTCGCAACTCCGGACCGAATCAGTGCCACGACATCACCGTCTATCCGGAAATCGGGCTGGCGGGCGGCGCCTGCGGCGGTTACGGGCTGCTGCTCGACATCAGCGACGTCGCGAACCCGAAACGCATCGATCAGGCCGCGGACATCAACATGTCCTTCTGGCACTCGGCGACCTTCAGCAACGACGGCTCCAAGGTCCTGTTCACCGACGAGTGGGGTGGCGGGTCGCAGCCGCGCTGCCGCGACACGGACAAGCTCGAGTGGGGCGCCAACGCGCTCTTCACGATCGAAAACCGCAAGATGAACTTCAAGAGCTACTACAAGATGCCGGCCCCGCAGACGTCGCTCGAGAACTGCGTCGCGCACAACGGATCGCTCATTCCGATCCCTGGCCGCGAAGTCATGGTCCAAGGCTGGTATCAGGGCGGCATCTCGGTGTTCGACTGGACGGATGTGTCGAAGCCGAAAGAGATCGCCTTCTTCGACCGCGGTCCCGTCGACGCGACCCGGATGATCAGCGGCGGCTCGTGGTCGGTCTACTGGTACAACGGCCTGATCGTGAGCTCCGAGATCGCGCGCGGGCTCGACATCTACGAATTGATGCCGAGCGGGTTGATCTCGCAGAACGAGATTGACGCGGCGAAGACCGTGCAGTTTGACTATCTCAACGCGCAGGAACAGCGGAAGATTGTCTGGCCGCCGAGCTTCGCCAAGGCCCGGGCCTTCATCGATCAGCTCGAGCGCGACAACGGTCTTGCTGCTGCGAGCATCAGCTCGGCGCGATCGGAACTGGCGAGCGCTGAAAAGCTGTCCGGTCAGGCACGGCAACAGGCGCTGCAGAAGCTCGCGGCGCAACTGAACAAGGACGCGGGGGCAGCCGCCGGCCAAGCCAAGGTGAAGATGCTGGCCGACGCAGTCACGGAGCTCGCGACCGCCCGTTAGTGGACGAGTCGGGGCGCGCCGCTCCAGGCGCGCCCCGGTCTTTCTCCCTCATCTCGCCCGGCCCGCCGGCCCGCCCCTCCGTAGTGGTCCATGCCGCCCGCAGATTGGCCCGCCTCGTGCCACGGCCGTGTGCCGGTATCCTGAATGGCATGCGCCTGAAACCTTTTCTTCTCGACCAGTGGCTGTCCCACCACGCCTCGTTACCAATCGAGTACAACCTTGGCGGCAGTACCGGCCCGCGATGGACGCTCGATGAACTGCTGCGGCTGACGGGAGACGACGCCCGGCAACGTTTGTTCGAGTCTGATGTCGTGTACGGCTTGTCCGCGGGCAGCGACGGCCTTCGACAAGGTATCGCCGGCATGCGTCAGGTCCCTTCCTCGCACGTGCTCATCGTCGCCGGCGGCTCCGAGGCATTGCTCTTGTTGATGTTCCTCGCCGCCGATTCCGGCGCGAACGTGATCGTCCCGTTTCCCGGGTTTCCTCCTTATCATGCGTTGCCAGAGTCGATGGGGCTCGAGGTTCGCACCTATCACGTCCGCCGCGAAAATCAGTTCCGCGTCGATCTCGACGAGGTCAAGCGTCTGGCCGACGCCAACACGAAATTGATCCTGGTGAACTCTCCGCACAACCCGACGGGCGGCACGCTGACTGACGACGAGATGCGCGAGTTGCATGACTTCGCGGCCAATCGGCGGATCCAGTTCGTGTCTGACGAAGTGTTCCATCCGATTTATCACGGCCAGTCGTCATCGTCGGCGGCGGGTTTGCCTCACGCCACAGTGATCGGTGACTTCTCCAAGGCCTTTGCGTTGTCCGGACTCCGTCTCGGATGGATCATCGAGCCGGACGACGAGCGGCGCGAGGAGTACCTCAACATGCGGGAGTACTTCAGCATCTCGAACACGACGGTCGGTGAGTTCTTCGCCGAGATCGCCGTTCAACATCGCGACACCGTGCTCGGCCGGACGCAGGAGGTCGCGTCGGCCAATCTGCGTGAGGTCGAGCGTCTCGTCGCGGAGCACGACGATCTGCTGGAGTGGATTCGTCCCGCCGGAGGAATGACGGCGTTCGTTCGGGTCCGTGGCGGCAGCGGGCGCGAGTTCTGCGAGGCAGCCGTGGCGCACGGCCTGCTCTTGACGCCCGGCGACTGCTTCGGCGTTCCGGATCACGTCCGTCTCGGGTTCGGCGTCGGTCCTGAGTGGTACCCGAAGGCGATGGATCGACTCGCGAGTGTTCTTCAAGGCTGGAAAGCCGCGGCTTAGCCGCGATTACTGCCGCTCCCTGGTCCGCTGGACGGAAGACACAACGAGCGCTGCGAACTCGACAACCCGCCGGAACGCGAGTAGTGTTTCACCGGTTTGCCCGTGGCCGCAGCTGTTTCAGGAGGAAGGCCATGAATCGATCGAACACTGTGTCGTGGCGTTGGTCGAGGTGCCGTGCTGCTGTGCTGGCGGTATTACTGGTGGCTACAATCTCCCCTGCAGCATGGGACAGCCGCGCTCGCCTGGCGAGCTCGGCTTTCCCGATCTCGTCTCGGGCCTCAAGTCGACACCCGGCTGCCTGGGCGTCGAGACTGCCACGACGGCCGGCGGCAGCAGAACTCGTCTAATCTTCGAACCCGCTGGCTTCGAAAACGAAGAGATGCCGGTGTCTCCGAAGATGGAGTACCTACGCGATAGTGCGACCAGGCGAGTGTCATGAAGAGGTCGTATGGCGGTATGCTCACGAGGGTCGCGACGCAGCTTTCCACGCGCACTGGCACAAGGGCGTCGAAGGCGACGGGCCCTGGATCAGTGGCTGTCGCATCGATCACCGTCGCCGACCACTGCGCACTTCGAGCGCGACGAAGCTCCCGATCTCGCAAGATTACCATTGCTCTTTGCTAACTCGACAACCCGCCGGAACGCGAGTAGTGTTTCACCGGTTTGCCCTCGGCTGCAGCTGATTCAGGAGGAAGGGCCATGAATCGATCGAACACTGTGCGTCGAGACTGCCATGACGGCCAGCGGCAAGGCGGTGCGCGATGACCGCGCTGATGTTCGCAGTCCTGAGCCTCACCGCCGCCGGTGCGGACGCGCAACCCAACGGCAACCGCGCCAACGACATCGAGAGCCGGGTGACCCACGGTTATGCGGACAGCGGCGGTGTCAAGATTCACTACGCCTCGATCGGTCGCGGCCCTCTCGTCGTCATGATCCATGGGTTCCCCGATTTCTGGTTCACGTGGCGGCACCAGATGGATGCGCTGGCGGACAAGTTTCAGGTGGTGGCCATCGATCTGCGCGGCTACAACTTGAGCGACAAGCCCAAAGGCGTCGAGCAGTACGACATGAAGCTGCTCGTCGGCGATGTCGCCGCGGTCGTCCGTCATTTCAAGCAGGACAAGGCGATCATCGTGGGGCACGACTGGGGTGGAGCGATCGCCTGGACATTCGCGATGGCGCTGCCGGAGATGACCGATCGGCTGATCATTCTCAATCTGCCGCACTTTCGCGGTCTGGCGCGCGAGCTCGCCCACAATCCGGAGCAGCAGAAGAACTCTGAGTACGCGCGCAACTTTCAGCAGCCCGACGCGCATTTGAAACTCACCGCGGATGCGCTCGCGGGATGGGTAACCGATCCCGAGGCCAGGAAGAAGTACGTCGAAGCGTTCGGCCGTTCCGACTTCGAGGCGATGCTGAACTATTACAAGCGCAACTACCCTCGCGAGCCCTACGCCGAAGATCCGTCGCCGGTCGTAAAAGTCAAAGCGCCGGTCCTGATGTTTCACGGCCTCAAGGACTGGGCGTTGCTGCCGCCCGCGCTGAACGGGACGTGGGACTGGCTCGAGCGAGATCTGACGCTGGTGACGATCCCCGAAGCCAGCCATTTCGTCCAGCAGGATGCCGCGGACAAGGTGAGCAGGATGATGCGAGCCTGGCTGACCGAGATGCGATAGCCGCTTTCATTCGAAGGCCGAAATCGTAATTGCCATAACGGCTCAGCTGGCCGCCCGACCGCTTGCCAGGGCAACGCTTCCCATACTAGTGTTCGTCCTCCGAAGTGCGTTCTGCCGCATTTCGCGACCACCTCATTACGCGACGACGAGCCATGGGCACGGCCATTCCTTCCCTGCGTCTTTACGCGATTGCGGCGATCATTGCGCTGCCGCTGTCGCTGTCCTGCGGTTCCTCATCGCAGACCGCGACGTCACCCACACCGGTTCGATGTTCGTTGCAGATTCAGGCCGAGACGTCCGCGTTCCCGCCTGCCGGTGGATCGAGTGCGCTGCGGATCACCACAAACCGGGAGTGCACGTGGTCCGCGCGAAGCGAGGCCGGGTGGCTGAGTGTCGCCAATCCTGCCGAAGGCCAGGGCGACGGAACCGTGCAGTTCACAGTCGCCGGCAATGCCGATCCGTCTCCACGCGGGACTGGGATCAGCGTCAACGACCAGCGTCTGCCGATCTCCCAGGAAGGACGGCCCTGCCAGCTGAGCGTGTCCTCAGATTTCGAACAAATGGACGCGGCTGGCGGAGACCGGACGATCGAAGTGAATGCCAACGCTGATGCGTGTACCTGGACGGCCTCGACGAACGATCCGTGGATTTCGATCGTGGCCGGACGCGAAGGCCACGGCGACGGCAATGTCACGTTCCGCGTGACGCCGCTCACGGGTGCCTCGCGGTCGGGGACGCTGACGTTGGCCGGAAGGGTCGTGCAGGTCGTGCAGCTCCCGGCAGGCGCACCGGTTCCGCCCGCCCCGCCGGTTCCCCCCGGCCCGGGGTGCACCTACTCGCTCGCGACGACGGCCATGAACGTGAGCCAGTCAGGCGGCTCGAGTCAAATCGCCATCATCACGCCGAATGGATGCGGGTGGTCCGCCCGGTCCAACGTCGGCTGGATGACGATCGTCGGTTCTCCTTTCGGCAGCGGGCCTGCTGTCGTGACGTTCGCCGTCGAGGCAACCGCCGGGGCGTCGCGGACGGGCACTTTGACGATCGCGGAGCAGACGCTCACCGTGGTTCAAGCAGCGGGCTGCAGCTACGTCGTCGATCCCACCTTCCATAACGCTGCGGAACTCCGGAGGATCCGGAAGTGTGTCCGTGCAGACGGTGGCCGGATGTATCTGGTCGAGCGCGAGCGGTGCGCCGTGGATCACGATCACCGAGGGCGCGAGCGGCAACGGACCCGGAAGGGTCGCGTTCACGATCGCCGCAAACTCCGGAACGGCTCGTCAGGCATCGCTGACGGTCGCGGGCCAGACGGTTGCCGTGACGCAAACCGACGGCTGCGCGTACGGCATCTCGCCGTCCTCGCAGTCCGTGGCCGCCGCGGGCAGCACTGGCACCGTGTCGGTCACGACATCGGCGGGTTGTCCGTGGACCGCGTCGAGCGGCGCATCGTGGATCACGATTACCGCGGGCGGAAGCGGCAGCGGACCTGGGCAGGTGGGCTACGCGGTCGCGGCGAATCAGGGCCTCGCACGCCAGGGGTCGCTGACGATCGCCGGCCGCACGTTCTCGGTTTCACAAGAGAGCGGCTGCTCGGTCCGACATCTCGCCACCGAGTGCATCCGTGCCGGCGACGGCGAGCACCGGTTCGGTGTCGGTCACGACGGGCGCCGGATGTCCGTGGACCGCGTCGAGCGGCGCTCCCTGGATCACGATCACAGGCGGTGGCAACGGCAGTGGCCCTGGGCAGGTCGGTTATTCGATTGGCGCGAACTCGGGACCTGCACGTCAATCATCGCTGACTGTTGCCGGCCGCACGTTCGCCATCTCCCAGGCGAGCGGTTGTACCTACAGCGTGTCGCCAACCAGCGTCGACGTTCCGGGGACCGGCGGCTCAGGTGCGCCGACAGTGACGACGGCGCCAGGATGTCCGTGGAACGCCTCGGGCGGCGCCGGGTGGGTGACGTTCCCGTCGCCCAACAACGTCGGGCCTGGTGGCGCGCCAGTTCGTCGTCGCATCGAACTCCGGGCCGCCGCGAACCGACACCGTGACGATTGCCGGCCAGCCGTTCACCGTGCGTCAGGCGTCCCAGTGCACGTATGCGCTCGTGCCGCCCTTCGCGAATTACGACGGCAACGGCGGCAACGGCGCCATCCTCGTCATCGTGACGGGTCCTATCCTCTGCACGTGGACCGCCTCGAGTACGGTCCCGTGGGTGACCGTCACAAACGGAGCGTCGGGCAGCGGAGGGGGCCTCGTGCAGTTCACGGTCGCACCCGCCGCAGGCGCCAATCGCAGTGGCACCATCTTGATCGGTGGCCAGACGTTCACGGTCAATCAGTCGCGATAGCGAGGGTTCACGACGAGGGTTCACGACGAGGGTTCATGACGAGGGTTCATCACGAGGGTTCACGTACCGAGGGTTCACGACTAGGGGTCACGACGAGCGTTCGACGAGGTTCATCTCGACGGTTCAGAGAGGGTTCACGACGAGGGTTCACGGCGAGGGTTCACGACGTGGACTCATCACGAGAGTCGTACGGGGTGCCAGGGGATCACGAGATCACGCGTGGACGAAGATCCGCGTCCGCTGCGCTTTACCAGAGCAGGATCATGATCGAACGATCCGCGTCCCGTGAAACAGAGCGGTTCTGCGACGATCCGCGTCCCGTGATACTAGAGCGGTATTCATGCGACTATCCGCGTCCCTTGAAACCAGACGCGGATCCGCGACGATCCGCGTCCCGTGACCGAAAGAGATCGCGGTTGGGAACACCAGCCTTCGTCGGCAAAGTCTGGCTATCGACCGATTGCGTCGGCGCCGCTCGGCACGTTCCGCATTTTCCTGCCCGATGGCACGCTGGTCATGGACTCCTGCGTCGAGACGTACCGGTTCGCGAAATGGCGCACGATCGACAGCGCCGCGTCGAGTGGCAGGAGGACACCGCAAAGATCGAGCAGAGATCGCGCAACTTCCCCGGATGAGCTCCACTTCGGTGCCGGCTCCGCGGGCAGATCACCGAGCAGCGTTATCGTCTTGCCACGGTGCCGTTCGTATGTCCGGACATGCCCCGCTGAAGCGGGATGGTCAACCTTTCGCACACTCGCGACGGAAAGCTCACCGCTCGAACATCGGTGGTGCGGGTCGTCACATTTTGCCGCGACTCGCGCGCACCCGCTGCGAGACTGACCGGACCATGACAATCCGCAGTTTCGCCGGTTACTGCTGTGTGCGGTCACTCTCGGCCCTCGCAGCGTCGGTCAGCGCTTCCAACTGGCCGATGTTCCGCGGCCCACTGGCGTCGGGGATCGCGGACGATGTGTCGCTGGCGTTCTCGTGGAACGCGCCAACCGGCACGCGTGTCAAGTGGCGGGCGCCGATCCCCGGCCTGTCGCACGCCAGCCCGATCGTCTGGGGCGATCGCGTCTACGTTCTGAGCGCGGTGGCCGAGGGATCGACACTCGACATGAAAGCCGAGGGTGTCGTGTTCGCGAAAGATACCGTGCAGCACGAATGGCGGCTGCACGCGCTCGATCGCGACACCGGCCGCGAGCGCTGGGTCCGCGTCGTCCACCGCGGAACGCCGCGACAGCCGCGCCATGTTCGCGCCACGTATGCCAACGCCACTCCCGCGACGGATGGCACCCGCATCGCGCTCGTCCTCGCCAACGAGGGCTTGTTCGTGCTCGACATGGAAGGCAAGCTCTTGTGGCGGAAAGAAATGGCGCCGTCGAATCCGGAGTTCAGCCTCGATCCGGCGAGCTCGCCGGTGATCGTCGACGACGCCGTGATCGTGCAGAACGATTGGCAGCAGGGCGGCTTCGTCGCGGCGTTCGATCTGGCCACGGGCAACGAGCGCTGGCGCGTGGCGCGCGACGAGGGATTGTCGTGGTCGACGCCCGGCGTCTTCGAGTCTGCGATCCGGCAAGCAGATCGTGCTGAACTCGTCGCGCTGGGTGCGCGCGCTGAACCCGCGAGACGGCCACGAGCTCTGGCGGCTGAACAACACGCAAAGGGATCGTGGGATCGTGTGGTCACGCCGATTGCCTCCGAAGGGCTGCTGATCATCGCCGGGGGTGGCGGGGATCGCCCGATCTTCGCCGTCCGGCCATCGGCGTCCGGGGACATCTCGCTTCCGCCGAACCAGCGGGCCAGCGAGGCCGATCGCCTGGACGACAGAGAAAGGTTCGCCCTACATGCCGACACCGCTTGGCTATCGGGGGCTGATCTACGTCTGTGCGAGCAACGGCGTCCTGTCCGTCTACCGGGTGAAGGATGGGTCGCCCGTCTATCAGAACCGGCTGGCCGCTGGCGCGGGGCCTTTCTCGGCATCACCCGATTGCGGCGGGCGGACGCGTCTATTTCCCGGCGAGGACGGCGATGTCTACGTCGTCGCTGCGGGAGAGAAGTTCGAGCTGCTGTCCCGAAATTCGATGGGCGCCCCGGTCTTTGCCACGCCGGCCATCGCGGGCAATACGCCTGATTCTGCGCACGACCGACGCTGTGTATGCCGTCGGTGAGCGCTAGAGCTGAGGGCTGAAAGTCCGCCGCTGTCGACAACTCAGGACGGCCTGACGGGGTTCCCGGAACGATCGCGACGACCAAGACGAACACGACGCCGGAAATATTGACGTCGCGAACGTCGCAGCCGTCGTGTCTTGCGAAGTGCGATCAGCCTCGTTCGCCCAACGCGTCGGAGAGGAGAGCAGTCAGTCGCCAATCAGAACGCCCGGCGTGCGGTTCCAGAGCGCGTCTGATTGCGCTGAAGGCTTGCTCGTCCATCCTGCCTGGCTACGCCAGGCAGCTGGTCGCCTACTCACCGTGCTCCTTACGTTCACTAGACGACCTCGCCTTTCTCCCCTTCTCCTTTCAGCCGTGAAGACGAGGTGGCTGTCCCCGTCTGTGGCTCTCAGAGGCCGAGTAAGCCACCGGCTCGAGTTTCTGGCTGCGCTCGCGAGCGATACAATCATCCGCGGAGGCATCTTGATGCGCCGCACTCTGCTGCTCGCCTTCACCGCCCTGCTCGTCGCTCCGACGCTCCACGCCCAGCGCACGGTCAAGCCCGTGCTGCATGGCCGCCACTGGGTGGCGATCACCGGAAAGCCGCTCGGCGCAACCGCGGGCGCGATGACTTTTCAGAAGGGCGGCAATGCGGTCGACGCCGCGTGCGCGATGCTCGGAGCGGTCGCGACGATGTGGGACACGCTCGGCTGGGGCGGCGAGACGCAGGCGCTGATCTACAACCCGAAGACGAAGAAGGTCATCGGCATCAATGCGCTGGGCGCCGCGCCGACCGGCGCGACCCCGGAGTTCTTCCGCGGCAAGAACATGCAATATCCGCCCGAGTTCGGTCCGCTTGCCGCGGTGACGCCGGGGACTCCGGGCGGCCTGCTCGTCATGCTGGCGGAGTTCGGCACGCTCAGCCTGAAGGACGTGCTTGCTCCGTCGATCGAGATGGCCGATGGCTACCCGATCGAGGGACAAGCCGCCGATGGGATCGAGCGGCAGAAGGCGGAGATCAAGAAGTGGCCGTACTCGAAGACGGTCTTCCTGCCCCATGCGGGCGAGAGCCGCGAGGCGCCGCACGCGGGCGAGATCTTCCGGCAGGCGGATCTCGCGGCGACGTTGCGCAAGCTCGTGGAGGCGGAACAGCAGGCGCTCGCGGCGGGGAAGAGCCGGAAGGAGGCGATCTACGCCGCCTACGATCGCTTCTACAAAGGGGATATCGCCCAGGAGTTCGTCCGCGGCTCGCAGAGAGATGGGCGGCTTGCACACAGCCGAGGATCTCGCCAGATGGAAGGTGCACGTCGAAGAGCCGGTGATGACCGACTACAAGGGCGTCCAGGTCTACAAGCTCACGGCGTGGACCCAGGGCCCGGCTCTGCTCCAGTCGCTGAACATGCTGGAAGGCGTCGATGTGAAGTCGATGGGCTACAACAGCGCCCGCTACATCCACACGCTCTACCAGGTCATGAACATGGCGTTCGCCGATCGCGACTTCTATTACGGCGACACCTACTTTCCTCCTGAAGAGCCGATGGCGGGACTGCTGTCGAAGGATTACGCGCGCGCGCGGATGAAGAACATCGACTGGACGAAGAACGATCCCAACGTGAAGCCTGGCGATCCGTATCCATTCCAGAACGGCACGAACCCATTTGCCGATCTTCTGCAGCAGTGGGGCGCGCAGAAGACGAATTCGATCCCAGCCGAGCCAGACGAGCCGTCAGCGCGACGCGTTCATTCGAGGAAGGCTTCACTGCCGGGACGACATCCGTGCAGGCGGCAGATAAAGAGGGATGGGTCGTCTCGATCACACCGAGCGGCGGCTGGATTCCGGCGGCTATCGCCGGCCGGACCGGTATCGGGATGAGCCAGCGCATGCAGAGTTTCGTGCTCGATCGCACGCAGGGGCCTTTCAACGTGCTGGAGCCGGGCAAGCGCCCGCGCGTCACGCTGACGCCGAGTCTGGCGCTGAAGGATGGCCGGCCGTTCCTGTCCTTCGCCGTGCAGGGCGGCGATACGCAGGATCAGAACCTCCTCCAGTTCTTCCTCAACGTCGTCGAGTTCGGGATGAACGTGCAGCAGGCAGTCGAGGCGGCGAACATCAACAGCTATCAGATGCGCAGCTCGTTCGACGATCACAAGTCGGAACCGGGCCGACTGACGCTCAACGAGAGCGTGCCGGAGTGGGTGCGTCAGGAACTGCGTGGGATGGGCTACCGGCTCGACTTCCAACGCCTCACGTCAGGCCCGATCAACGCGATCTTCTTCGATGTGAAAAACGGGTCGATGTGGGGCGGCGCGAGCAATCACGGCGAAGACTATGGGATCGCCTGGTGAGGGGACGCGCCCGATCGTGGCGCGGCGTATACCGCGTGGCGGATCGCCCAGAAGCTCATGCCGAGGGCAATCGCGAAGCCGATCGTCGAGGTGAGTTTTGTCGTGAGTGAAATGGCTTCGCCGACCGACGGCAGTGCTGTGTGCATAGCGCAGAGCGTCGCAATGCCTCCGAACCACACGAGCAGGGCCCTCGACGTCTGGACATCTGCCGCGAGCAAGCGTCATCAGCCACACGACGCCGGCCATTCCGTAGAAGCCGACGAACGGGCTCCGGAAGGATCCCAACACCACGAGTCCGAGGGCGATCTGCACGATCTGCAAGCGCGTCCGCGGCTGCGTCACGTCAATTCTGTATTTCCAGCCCGCATAGGCCGTCAGCGCGAGGATGAGGAATCCGTACAACGATGCGATCGCCCGCCCGGTCGGCGCATCGAGCCAGTCGGCCCCCATCAGCCGCAGCCGCACTGTGAGTCCGTATACGGACTGATTGTTGAAAGCGGCCCTCAGCTCCGCCTGCGGAAATCCGTCGCCGTTCGAGATGCGCGGGATCTCGTAGTGGATAAAGTCACTGAAAGGGCGCACGCCGAACGTCATGACGGCCAACGCGACGATCAGCGCGGCCGACACGGCAATCCACGCGACTTCCCGCCAGCGCCGCGCCGCAGCCAGATAGAGCACCAGGACGCCAGGAAATATCTTCGAGACCGACACGTACGCCAGCAAGACGGCAGCCGTCTTGAGACGCTTCGTCCACAACAAGAGGAACGCCCAAACCGCGACCGCGATCGCCGTTGTCTGGAAGTTTCCTTGCTGCAGGCTGAAGAGGCTCTGTGGCGTAGCGAGGAAGAGCACGGCGCCCGCCAGCGCGTATGCACCAGGTTTTCCGCCTATCCACCACGGCAGGAACAGCGCGATTCCACCGAGCACCAACGCCTGAATCGAAAACCACACGGCACGCAGCCGCAGGAAATCATCGGTCACCAATTGCAGCGCACGGGGCAGCAGCAGGAAGGCCGGCGGATAGTGATACGGATCGACCTTCAGGTCATCCATGAATCGCGGCTCGTAGAGCGACGTCTCGTAGATGTTGTGTGTGTTCTCTGCGGCGAATCGCGCGGCCTCGCTATAGGCGGTCAGACAGCAATGTTGCGTCCGCCAGACGTCGGATGGATCCATGGAAAGGTCACGCCGGTTGACATTTCCCATGAACACCGACAGCCGGGCGATCTGCACGATGGCCACGAGCGTCACGACCGTGACCGCGATCATCACCGCGCGTGACGACTCAGCCGGACGCAACGTTGAAGCAAGCGGTTCCGACACGATGGACGCGACGACCGCCGCGGCAACCAGGGCGATGGCCAGCGCCGCCGGCGTTGGAATCCCGAGACCGTAGAGGCCCACTGCCAGGACGGGGGTCAGCCATAGAGTGGCTGCCATGAAGACAGGCTGGCGGATTACCGCGGCCGAGCGGTTCACGACACCTCTGAGGACGCGGGATGCCGCTCAAAGAACGTCAACGTGAGCTCCATATCCGGCGCGGCAGCGTATCACCACCCGGTGTCGTTGACGAGTGCGCCAGCCGGTAGATCGCCGTTTCAGGCCGGCGAAGGCCCACTCCGTGCCACGTCACACTGCCGTTTGAAACGGCCGCCAGCCACTCGTCCCAGATCGACACGGCCACGCCTCTCGCGATGCTAGTGTCCCCACGTCACTCCTATTGATCCGCCGGTTCACGCCGGCACTGAGAGGTGTCCCATGCGACGCATGCTACCCATGCTGTTGCTCACGTCGGCAACGTTGCTCGCGACGAGCGTGACGAGCGCCGCGCAAACGATCACCCTGCCACCCAGCGGCGACAATCAGCGGTCGGAAGTCATCCAGCAGATCGGGTTGGTGCGCGCGTCAATCGAGTACAGCAGCCCCGACGTTCACGGACCAACCGGTGAGGACCGTCGCGGAAAGATCTGGGGAACGCTGGTGCCCTGGGGCATCCACGACCTGGGATTCAACAATGCGAAGGGGCCGTGGCGGGCGGGCGCCAACGAGAACACCGTCTTCAGCGTGTCGCACGACGTGAAGATTGAGGGCCAGCCGCTCCCGGCCGGCCGCTACGGTCTGCACATGCTGGCCGGCGAAAGCGAGTGGACGATCATCTTCTCGAAGAACTCGACGTCCTGGGGAAGCTTCACCTACAACCCGGCCGAGGACGCATTGCGCGTGACCGTGAAGCCGGCGAAATCGGCATATCACGAGTGGCTGACCTACGACTTCATCGATCGCAAGCCGGATCGCGCGACGGTCGCGTTGATGTGGGAAGAGCTCAGCGTGCCGTTCACCATCAGCGTCGACAACATCTCCACGCTCTATGTCGACAACATCCGGCGCGAGCTGAGAAGCGCCCCAGGCTTCAACTGGCAGCAATGGGATCTGGCTGCGCAGTACTGCCTGATCGCCAACACCAATCTCAACGAAGCGTTGACCTGGTCGGAGAACGCGATCGCGCTTGCCGGGAGTCGGCCAGGCGAATTTCGGCACGCTGTCGACGAAGGCGCAGATTCTCAACAAGCTGTCGAGAACGAGCGAGGCCGATGCCGTGATGGCCACCGCGCTCGACCTGCCCGGTGCCCTGCCGATCCAGATCCATCAATACGGCCGCCAGCTGCTCACGCAGGGCAAGCCCAAGGAAGCGCTCGCGGTGTTTCAGAAGAATGCGAAGCGTTTCGGTGATGCGTGGCCCGTCCACGTCGGGCTGGCGCGCGGGTATTCGGCGGTGGGGGACTACAAGACCGCACTGAAGCACGCCGAGATCGCGCTGACGCAGGCTCCCGACGACATCAACAAGAAGAGCCTCGCGGCGGCAGTAATCCGCCTGAAGGAAGGCAAGGACATGAACACGAATCGCTAGCGGATTCGTGTAACTCCTGCGCCGAGCACGTGGCGGCTGCGGCTGTCCTGCAGAAAGGCGACGGCGCGGAGATTGTCGGTTCTCCACGCGCGGTCGAGGGGAACGGCCTGCGTGAACTCGCCGGCCGTCTCCGTCTTGCCAAGCGAGCCGATCTTCGTCAGCGAGCGAGCGACAGCTGAATGGTGCAGCTGCTTTTTGGCGTTCTCGCCGCGCAGCACCTCCGTCGTCAGGTCGTTCTCCACGACCGCCACGTAGACATCGACGTCGCCTTTGGCCGCCGACGCGGGCAGGTCGCGCACGACCACGCCAATCGATGCCGTCAGCGTTGATTGCTGTGCTTCGGCCGTCACCGCAACCGACGCTCGCGGAGCGCGCGCCGCCTCGACGAGCGTTCGCCGGACTTCGGACCAGTCGCTGCCGATGGCCTGCATCCGGCCATCGACCACCAGCTGCGGCGTGTAGATCGGTTCCCTTCGCAGCGCCCGTCCGTAGTCCTCCTGACGGCGCGAGAACGCACTCGAGGAAAACGAATCCTTCCAGCCCAGTCGGTCCCAGTAATCGACGTGCTCGCTGAGCGCGATCACTTCGACGCCATCAACCGGTTGCTCCGCGACGAGGCGGCGCAGCAAATCGTCTGCCGCGGGGCAGCTCGAACATCCTTCCGACGTGAACAGCTCTGCCAATACCGGCACGCGACGGAGGCCCGCGGGCGGCTCCTGACCGCGCGAGGCAGCGCCGAGCATCAGGCCAAGCAGCAGGGGCACTGCCGCCAACGAGGTCTGGACGACGCGAGGAGGTGGCCGCATGACCCGATCAGTGTCTCACGATCCGGTGGGACGAGAAGTCACGCCCACCAGCCCGGAATTGGTCCGGATTCATCCAATACACTTACGCTATTCTCGACCGATGACCGAGAACACTGACCGTCGGCGAGCGTTTCGTCAACTCCATGAGTCCGGCTGTTTCGTCATTCCGAATCCTTACGATCTCGGCAGCGCGCGCGTGCTCGTCCAGCTCGGCTTCAAGGCATTGGCCACCAGCAGCGCAGGCTTTGCCTGGACGCTCGGCCGTCCGGACAACGGTGTATCGCTCGACGACGTACTGGCCCATCTTCGGCTGATCGCCGCGCGGCGTCAACGTGCCGGTGAACGCAGACTTCGAGGGTGGTTTCGCCACGGACCCCGGTGGCGTCGCGGCCAATGTGAAACTCGCGGTGGCTACTGGCGTGGCCGGTCTCTCGATCGAGGACTCCACCGGTAATGCGTCGCAGCCTCTCTACGACTTTTCGCTGGCTGTCGATCGTATCCGCGCCGCGCGCCGCGCTATCGACGAGACAGGCACCGGCGTACTCCTAACCGCACGCTCCGAGGGTTTCATCGTCGGGCGGCCGGACCTGCCAGAGACGATTCGCCGGCTGACGGCGTTTGCCGAGGCTGGAGCGGATTGCCTGTATGCCCCAGGGATTCGTGCGGCGGGCGACATCAGCACCGTGATCAAGGCTGTCGCGCCGAAGCCCGTGAATGTGCTCGTGAGCAGCGACTTCACGACGGTCGCCGAAGTCGCGAAGCTCGGTGCGCGACGAATCAGCGTTGGCGGCGCCCTCGCGCGCGCGGCATGGACAGGGTTCCTCGAGTCTGCCCGGGAGATTGCCGAGCACGGCACGTTCCAGGGCCTGACCCGCGCGGTGCCGGGTGCCGAGATCAACCGACGGTTTGCATGAAGGGTGACACCTTGACGATCTGCGCACTCCCAATCCACCGCGCGAAGTGTCACACAGCGAGCGTCGATCGGCTGCAGAATACCATCGGGACGTTGGGACTTGGAACGACGCCGACGGCGTCTCGCCAGTTCGACAACGTGTCAATCGGCCGCGCGTCCGCCGACGGTGCTGATCTGCGATGCGCTGTCCGTCCTTCGCTCAGCGACTTCGGCTCGTGGGGCCCTGCACGCTTGGGCGCGGCACTCTGGCACTCTTGGCACCCTGGCACCCTAGCCAACTATGATTAAGGTGCGCATGCGCGAAGAGTTCTCGAATAGCTCTCGGCGACTGGTCGAGATCGGCCGGCGGTTCGACGCGCTCGGCTGGGTGCTGGGCACGAGCGGCAACTTCAGTATCGTTCTCGAGCGCGAGCCGCTGCGCCTTGCGATCACGGCCAGCGGTATACCCAAGGGCGAGCTCACCACCAATCAGATCCTCGAGATCGACGCCAACTGCGCGGTCGTGCAACGAAGCGCCGTCGTCCGGCCGTCAGCAGAGGCCCGCCTTCACGTGGCTATCGCGCGCGTCAAGGGTGCCGGGGCGATCCTCCATACGCACTCGATCTTCAGCACGGTGCTGTCGGATCGGTACGCGTCCACGCACGGGTTGATGATCGAAGGCTACGAGATGCTGAAGGGTCTGGAAGGCGTCACGACCCACAAACATCGGGAATGGATTCCGATCATCGAGAACGATCAGGATACCGCACGGCTGTCGGAGAAGGTGCGCGGAATCCTCATCCGGTACCCGACTGCGCATGCGTTCCTCCTCCGTCGTCACGGGTTGTACACTTGGGGGGAGACGGTGGCGCAGGCCGTCCGTCACGTGGAAATTGTCGAGTTCCTGCTCGAGGCCGTAGCCCGAAGTGAGGCCGCATCATGGCAATCGTGAAAATCCCGGCCGAGAACACCGTGCTCAGCGAGGTCGAGGCGATGTGTCCGCTTCCTCGCAGGTCACGGAATCGATTACGAACAGTGGACGCCAGAGCACGCCGTCAGCGCGGAGCGCATCGTCCGAGACGCTGCTCGCGGCGTACGACGCCGAAATCAAGACGCTCATGGCACGCGGCGGTTATCGCACCGCCGACGTGATCGACGTCCGTCCAGAGACGCCGAACCTCGAAGCAATGCTCGCGAAGTTCAGCCGTGAGCATTGGCACGACGAAGACGAGGTTCGCTTCATCGTCGAAGGCCGCGGGCTGTTCCACGTTCATCCGCAGAACGGACCAGTCTTCGCCATCGAAGTCACGGCCGGCGATCTCATCCGCGTTCCGCGGGGCACCCACCACTGGTTCGATTTGTGCGCCGACCGCCGCATCCGGGCCATTCGGCTTTTCCAGGACATGTCGGGCTGGACGCCGCACTACACCGATACCGGGATCGACAAGGGCTTCCAGCCGCTCTGCTTCGGTCCGTCGTATCTGCCGACGCGGCAGATCGTCGGAATGTAGGTCCGTGCCAGGGACGGATGTCCGGTCGATCCTGCTGGACATCGAAGGCACCACGACGCCGATTTCGTTCGTCTACGACGTGCTGTTCCCGTACGTCCGGGCGAATCTGCGCCAACACATCGAAGGCCACGCACGTCAACCGGATTATCAGCGTGTTTTCGCGAGCCTCCGTCAGGATCGCGACGCGAACCTCGCCGCAGGCCTCGACGTTCCTCCCTGGTTGGACCGATCGCCATCCGAGGAATTGGCGTCGATTGCCCGTTATTCAGAATGGCTGATGGATCGCGACAGCAAGACACCACCCCTCAAACAGCTTCAAGGAATGATCTGGGAGCACGGCTACTCGCGAGGTGACCTGATCGGTGACGTGTTTCCGGATGTGCCGGCTGCTCTCGGGCGCTGGCGTGAGCGCGGCGTGTCAATTGGGATCTTTTCGTCGGGCAGCGTGCTGGCCCAGCAACTTCTCTTCAGGCACTCGAGCTGCCGGCGATCTCACGACCTTCTTGCGCTGGTACTTCGATCCGACGGTCGGTGCCAAGGTGGACACCGAAAGTTACAGGCGGATAGCTACTCTAATGGCAGAGCTGCCGGACGCAATTGTATTCATCTCCGACGTCACCGCTGAGCTCGACGCCGCGCGGAAAAGCGGGATGCAGACGCGGCTTTCGGTGCGACCCGGCAACAAGCCCGTTCCGGACGGTCACGGGCATCTTGCGATCGATACGTTCGACGAGGTGAATTGAATGCGACGAACCGCTTTCAACCAGGGCCCGCGCTCGACCGGCTTCGCAGTATCATGGCGGCACCTATGTTTCTTCCGCTGACACCCGTTGAGTTCGCCCGGAGAGCCCGAAGGCTGTACGCCGATCGCGAAGCGGTGGTGGATGGCGAGCTACGGTACACGTACGGGGAGTTCTTCGACCGGTGCGACCGCTGGTCGTCGGCGCTGCAGAAGATGGGCGTTCGGCAAGGCGACCGCGTGGCGTGCATCGCGCCGAACACGCACGCCCAGCTCGAGTCCTTCTACGCCGTTCCGCAGATCGGGGCGGTGCTCGTCCCCATCAACTACCGGCTGAAGGCGGACGACTTTGCCTACGTGATCAGCCACAGCGGGGCTCGCGTCGTCTGCGCCCACGGCGACTACCTGGAGGCCGTGGACACCGTCCGCTCGCAGTTGCCAGACGTCACCGCCTTTGTCGCGCTCGAGGGTTCGAGGGAGGGGTGGCTCGACTACGAGCGCAGCCTCGCGGACGCATCGACCGACGTCGAGCGCCCGCCGATCGCCGAGGGCGATCTGTTGACCATCAACTACACCAGCGGAACGACGGCCAAGCCCAAGGGTGTGATGATCACGCACCGCAACGCTTACATGAACGTGGTGGGCACGCTGATCCACCAGCCCATGAGCGTTGCCGATCGATACCTCTGGACGCTTCCGATGTTCCACGCCAACGGCTGGACCTTCGTCTGGACGGTCACCGCAGCCGGTGCCACGCACATCTGTCTTCGCAGGGTCGAACCTCCCGCGGTGTTCGACATCATCAGACGTGAGTCGGTCACGATGCTCTGTGCCGCCCCGACGGTGCTCGTCGGTCTGGCCAACGCGCCAGCCGATGCCCGCGCCGGTGCACCGCGAGGTGTCCGCGTGGTGACGGCCGGAGCGCCGCCTGCGGCAGCGACGATTCAGCGCGTCGAGGGCGATCTTGGCTGGAGCGTCACGCAGGCCTATGGCCTGACCGAGACGTCACCGTTCATCACCGTTTGCGAGGCGAGGCCCGAGCACGTCCAGTTGTCGGCTGATGAACAGTCGACGATCAAGGCGCGGCAAGGCGTGGAGCTGATCACGTCAGGCGAGCTGAAGGTGGAGGATGAGGAGGGCAGGGAAGTCGCTCATGACGGCGAGACCATCGGCGAGATTGTCGTCCGCGGAAATGTCGTCATGGACGGCTACTATCGCGATCCGGAAGCCACCGCCCGCGCGTTCCGCGGGGGCTGGTTTCATACCGGCGATGCGGCCGTCGTCCATCCCGACGGATATGTCGAGATTCGCGATCGATTGAAGGATGTGATCATCAGCGGCGGTGAAAACATCTCATCCGTCGAAGTCGAAGGCGTTCTATTTCGGCACCAGGCCGTGCAGGAGGTTGCCGTCGTCGGGTTACCGCACGAGAAATGGGGCGAGGCGCCGCACGCGTTCGTCGTCCTGAGGCTGGGCGCATCGGCGACAGCCGAGGAGTTACGGCAATTTGCGCGAGACCGCCTGGCGCATTTCAAGGCGCCACACTCGGTGACGTTCGTTCCCGAGCTGCCGAAGACCGCCACCGGCAAGATCCAGAAGTACGTCCTTCGAGGACGACCCGCGATCGCGAAGCAATAACTAGCCTGCGCCCGTTGGCGTTGCCAAGACGTCCTGCAGCGCTGCGTTCACGCTTTCCTGCCGGCGACAGTACGCGCCTACTCGTTCGCAGAGCTCATCGAGATCGGTCGGCTTGTGGAGGCATTCACGCGCGCCAAGCCGCAGCGCGTGGTCCATCATCTCCGGTCCCGCCGCAGACACACACACCACAGGGACTTCCGCGGTGTGCGCGTTGCGTCGCCGTTCGGCCAGGAACGTCAGGCCGTCCATGATCGGCATCATCAGGTCCAGCAGGATGACGCACGGCCGATGCTCCGAGAGCACGCGCAGGCCCTCCCGGCCGTTCGGGGCTACGTGCACGTCGAAACCCCAGCACTCGAGTGCCGTCCGTTCCAGCTCTCGCATGTCGGGATCGTCCTCGATGATCAGCACTGTAGGCATAGTCGGCGGTCAGGGTAACAGATTCCCGGCAACATGCCGTCTCTGGTGTGCGCTATCGCTACACACACACGCGCAGTTTGACACCGATTCTTCAGCTCAACAGGAAGGAAATCTTCCCAAAATCCAACCGCGATCGCTCCCAAAGACGAGCTAAGCTATGCCCCCTCAACCCGTTTCGTTCCCAGACAAACGATGAAGCCCAGAGACTTTGGCGCCATGACCGGGCCACTCGAAGAAGCGGCCAAGCACTACGATCACAGCGCACAAACAGGCTCGCAGGAACAGCGACATCTGCGTTCGGTGCACGCGCAGATCGATGCCATCAGCCGAGGCGATATCGCGAGCCTGCTGAAAGAGGCGCACGACGACGTGCAGCTCGATATTTTTGCCCCGCCTGAATTCAAGTGGATTCGTCATGCCAAGGGGCTTGACGAACTTCGCCGCGCGGTGGAGCTGAATTTCGGATCGGTCGAAGATCAACGGCCGGAGATCTCCAACGTGATCGCGGAGGGCGACTCGGTCGTCCTGATCGGACGCGAGCGGGGTACGATTCGCGCATCCGCCGAGGCCTACGACGTGCAGTTCGTCGAGAAGTTCACGTTTCGTGAGGGCCGTCTGGCGGCCATCCGCATCGTGGCGGCAAAAACGACCTGAGCTGACCGAGCGGGTCCGAGCGCTACGGGCGGCCGAGCTCACGCTATCCCTTCTCAGCCATCAGCAGCTTGCGGGCCTGCAGCAGTTCCTTCTTTCGTGCCTCGGTGACGGTGGGGTACTTGAGGTCGAGATCCTCGAGCGTCTGGTAGGTGATTGCCGCGACCGCCAGCCGCATGAACCACTTGTGGTCGGCGGGGATGATGTACCACGGCGCGCGCTTCGTGCTGGTGTGCGTGAACACTTCTTCGTAGGCCTTCATGTAGTCCTTCCAATGCGCGCGCTCTTTCGCGTCCTGCACCGAGAACTTCCAGTTGTTCTGAGCCTGATCGATCCGGTCGAGGAAGCGCTGCTTCTGCTCTTTCTTGGACACGTGCAGGAAGAACTTGAGGACGATGATCCCGTTGTCAACCAGATAACGCTCGAAGTTGTTGATCTCCTGAAAGCGCTGCTTCCACAACCCGTCTCCGCGGCATTCCTCAGGGAGCTGCTGCGCGCCGAGGATCTCCGGATGCACGCGGCAGACGAGGACTTCTTCGTAGTACGAGCGATTGTGAATCCCGATGCGGCCGCGTTCGGGCAACGCTTTCATCGACCGCCACAAATAGTCGTGGTCTCGCTCTTCCGCTGATGGCGACTTGAAGCTGAAGACCTGGCAGCCCTGCGGGTTGATCCCCGACATCACGTGGCGGATCGTGCCGTCCTTGCCCGCGGCATCCATCGCCTGAAAGATCATCAGCACCGCATAGGTGTCCTGCGCGTACAGTTTCTCCTGCTGCTTGGAGAGTTCGGTAATGCCCTGCTGCAGCAGCTCGGTCGCCTGGTCCTTGTTCTTGATCGAGCCTGTCCAGTCCGGGTCGTAGTCCTTGAGGGAGATCTTTTTTCCAGAGGGGGCCCTGAGTTTATCCATCACCTTTCTGATCTCTTTCATCGCTGCCTCACGTCGAAGGTGGCGGCCGGAGCCCTCGCTGCACCGGCCGGCGGACTGCCCGGAAACCCAATGACGATATACCAAAGTGCCACCGCACGCGCCACGGGCCGGCAGCTGATCGCGCGGTCGCCATCTTCCGGGTCGATCGGCTTGTCACGAAGAGCTCTCGCAGAGATCGCAGAGAGCAGAGGACGCAGAGCGAGCATCCGGACGTGGCAGACCGCACGCCGCGCCAGCAGCCTGGCGCTCCGGCCAGGCTGCCGCGCCTGCACCGCCTGTCAGGTCGCGATCACATGCCGCGCATGCGGCCTCCTCTTGCGACCTCTGCTCTCTGCGTCCTCTGCGAGAGCTCTTTGACAAGCAGATGACGCATCAAGTTTCAGGATGTAAGGGCCTTCTAGCCCATCGCTCCGTTGCCGCGCTGCGACACAAAACTCTGTCGCAACGCCTCCGCCGTCGCGTCGTCGGCGGGGAAGAAGCTCTCAACGGCTAGCTCTGACAGGGTGATGTCCACAGGTGTGCCGAATACAGTCGTCGTACTGAAGAACGCGAGGACTCCCGCATCCGTCCTGAGTTCCAGCGGGATCACGACGCCCGCGTAATCGCGGGTCGTTGTCGAGGCTTCCGAACTCGATGGAACCGGATACTGACGCAATTCGCGCAACAGGTCGGCGAGGACCGCATCACCGGTAGTGTCGACCTGACGGCGGACGCGTTCGATCACGTGGGCGCGCCACTCACCGTAGTTGACGATGCGTGATGCGAGGCCGTCCGGATGGAGGCTGAGCCGAAGCACGTTGGTTGGTGGCTGCAGAAGTGCCGGCGCGATCCCTGTCATCAGCGGTGCGACCGCCGTGTTGGCCGCGACCAGCGTCCAGTGACGATCCACCGCGATCGCCGGATACGGCTCGTGTCCGCGGAGCACGAGATCGACCGCGCGCCGTGCCGTCGCGAGCGCGGTGTCGTCGAGCGATCGCTCCGGAAACAGCGCCGCGAACCCGCCCGCCGTCAGGAGGACGTTCCGATCGCGCAACGGCACCTGCAGGTGCTCCGCGAAACGCAGAATCATCTCCCGGCTCGGCTGGGCGCGGCCCGTTTCGACGAAGCTCACGTGCTTGGTGGAAACCTCGGCTTCGAGCGCCAGATCGAGTTGGCTGATCCGCCTGCGCTGGCGCCACTCGCGCAGCATGTCGCCGACGGGACGGGAAGCGTGCGTCATGTTCACAGGGTACAGCCATTGCGCCAGCCGCCAATTACCTTACAGGTAATCGACACCCCGACTCCGCAGTGGAATCATCGGCCCAGGAGAAACCGATGCACAGACAACCGCAACCGTCCCCCCTGCTCCATCGCTCGATGATCGCGGACGCGGCCATCACAGGTCTGACCGGCCTCGCGCTGATCGCTGGCGCTGGAATGTTGAGCAGTCTTCTCGGCGTGCCCGAATCCCTGATGCGCAACGCCGGGCTGATCCTGATTCCGTATGCAGTGATGGTGTTCTACTGGTCCAGCCCTGTACGCCTCTCGCGCCCACGAGTGTGGACCGTCATCGGGCTGAACCTCGCGTGGGTCGTCGCAAGCGTGCTGCTGCTGACCGCAGGATGGATCGAGCCGACTGCCCTTGGCGTCGCGTTCGTGCTCTTTCAGGCAGTGGTCGTCGCTGTGTTCGCCGAACTCCAGTACGCAGGCCTGCGCTCGCTGTCTGTCAATCCCGGCCGTAGCTGATGCGGCCACACGTCCTGGCACGTGGCACGTCGCACGTCGCGGCACGTCGCACCACGTGCCGCACGTGCTTACGGCCGCCCGATCAGCTCGTCGTATCGCCGGTACCGGCCGCCGGCGAACCCGTCGACGAGCTCACGCGCCGGCTGCACGACCGATGCGCTCGCGGATCCTTGCCGCACCCCAGCCATCGCAAACCGGTTGAAGATCGAGCGGATGATGACGGATCGGTCGGTGGGCTTGAGGCGCCCGAGGTTGTCGACGAACCGTGGGAAACGTCCGTCGCCAAACAGGTAGAACTCGACGTTCGAGACATACAGTGTCGAGAACGACTCCTGGCGCTGCTCGAGAAAGCGACCGATCGACGCCAGGGCCACCGGCCCCGCCAGATCGCCGACGACCGGCACGATCAGGTCGCGTGCGTGAAGCTGTTTGATGAACTGAAACGATTCTTCTGAGGCCAGATAGTTGGCGTGGTTTCCCGCCGAGTCAGTCTCGAGCAGCAGGTCGCGATAGGTCGGGTAGTGGTTCTGCGGTGGCCGCCCAAGCGACTGAAATCTGAGGTCCAGGCCGGCCTCGATGAATCGGCGATGGAAGCGATCGATGGTTCCGATATCCGTAGCCGAAAGCGGCACTCCCAGTTTCTTAAGCGCGGCATCAACCGTCGAAGTTTTGCCGCTCGCCGCCGCCACGTCTGCGTAGGCCACGATGCGGTCGATCGGTGCAGCCTTCCAGCCTTCGAGTTCGGGTGGAACTGGTCTGCCCAGCAGCAACGCCAGATACTCGACACGGGTTCGCGACAGCGCGAACAGCGCCTTGAAGAGCAGGTGCAGCAGGAGATTGTCGCGTCTGATATCGATGATGAAGGCGATGGATGGTCGGACCGCGGCGATGTACGAGAAATTCTGATCGGGCCCGACGCCGATGTATGCGCCGCCCTTGACGCCGCGACGCTTCAGTTCGGGTAGGACATCCAGGTAGGACCGCTCGTTCGAGATCAGATTGTCGGTGTCGAATCGGCCGCCAGGTTCCGACAGCGCCGCGATCCGTGACGCAAATGTCGATGACCCCTGCGCACGCGCAGGCGTCTGCGCGGCTCGAGGCAGGGTTGCTGCGAGGGCGATCGCAACGGTGACCAAGCAGAGCGAAGATCGCGGACGCATCCACATTCACCCGGCTCACACGCCGAGGTGCTTGATCAGCAGCACCTCGTTCCCGCTCTCGTTGTACACCAGTTCGTCCGCGACCTGACGCGCGATGAGCATGCCGAAGCCGCCAGGCCGCAGCCCCATCTCCGCCCGTCGCAGCGCGCTGGCCACCACGGCCTCCGGGTCCGGCGACGATGCGGCATGCGCCAGATCATCACGATCGAATCCCGATCCCGGATCGCGGAAATGATAAACGAGGGCGCGCGCCGTCCTGGCAGCCGTCACCTCGATCACCTTGTCCGAGTCGAACCCGGCGCCATGCTCCATGGCGTTGAGCAGCATTTCGCGAAACGCCGCAATCAGCAGATCCCGCTCGCCGTCAGGGAAGGCCGCCAGGTGGGTTGCCATGAACCGGACCAGCCGGTCCGCGGTCAGCAGATGGCACGACACGCGCAGCGTCAGCCAGTGCGGCAGGCTGGATACGACCTCGATCCCGTCGCGCCAGAACGGAACGTCGAGGGCGGATCGCACCATGTCCGCGATCTCCATCAGGTCGAATGGCGGCGTGAAACAGGCAAAGACGTGTGCCTTGAGCGCGGCGATCAGATCCGCATGCGTGGCCGCCGGCGCCAGCGCGACGATGCGGATACCGGGCCGGGCATGAAACAGCTCATGGACGAGCGCGAGATCTTCGTGGATCGACGTCGCCGGATCGGTGACGATCACGTCGACCTGGCGCTCTCGGACGAAGCGCAGCCCCTCGACGTCGCCGCCACAGGTTTGCACCTCGTGATCCCTGAGCATCGGGTTGGCGCGAAGCGCGCCCAACACCTCGTCATCCTTCGCGATGATCAGCACTCGACCCATGTAAACACTCTACTTCCGTTTCGCCCGCGACGTGCCCTTCCGTCCGGGAACGGACATCACTCGTTCAGATCCGCGCGGCGGCCTGTCAGGGCGGCGACGGCTTTACCCCCAGGTAGGACGATACCGCGGGAAGCCCGTGCCGTTTGTCACGGTAACCCGCTGAATTCCGTGGCCCGCTGCCAGCCCCGTGGCCAACTGTCGCGCGGAAGCGGCCCTTCATGATGTTGCACCGCGGGCACGAATATGGCATCGTCGCGTCCGGAGATTCACCCATGACGCTGCGTTCATCGTTGACTTGCTTCACCGTCGTCGTCGCGCTGGCCATCGCACATGCCGGTTGCGCGGGTGCCCCCAGCCAGCGTCCGGTCAAGGGGGGACCCGTGGATCAGGGTCCTCAGACGCTGACGGCGGCACGCAAATATCTCGAGGGAAACTGGGCGCTCGAATCGTTCGAAGTCTACCCGCCGGGAAAGCCCGCGATCACCCTCAAGGGTTCGGGAACCCTGATTTACGATGATTTCGGGAACCTGAAGATCGAGATCCGAGCCGATCAGGCGTCGTCGGACCTGCTGCGTGCGGCGGGGATCGACATCAGGGACGGCGTGATCTCGTCCGACGGTCGCACTGCGGTCGACATGCAGAACCGGACGCTCACTTATATCGTCCAAGGTCAGACCGGCGGCGGACCGCTGGCCCTGTCGCGCCCCCGTCATTGGGAAGTCAACGGGAATGTGCTGACGCTGACGACCAAAGACGACAGCGGCAAACCGTTGTCAGTTGGACGCTGGCGGAAGACCCAGTAACATCGCCGCGCTTAGGCAAGAAGACCACCTATCGATTTGTTCATGAGGAGGTTCCGTGCGTATTCGGAGTTTCGTAACACTCGCGCTCCTGGCCGGCATCGTCATGCCAGGATTGGCGCAGGCGCCTCGGCGCAACGTCGGCGCACCAGAGACATTCAGCGCGAACGCCAATGCCGCCAAGCCGGGCGCAGGAGCGATCGCGGCAACGGTGCAGATTCACATCGAGCGCTATACGCCTGACGCCGATCGAACGGCGGTCGAGACGGCGCTCAAGTCCGGCGGTTACGCCGCCTTCGTCGCCGCGCTGCGCAAGGCGCCGGAAGTCGGGCTACGTACAGCTCGGCGATCAGAAAACCCCCATCCGGTGGGCGCGCCAGACCGATTCGGCCAAGGGACGGATGATCGTGGTCGTCACCGATAAGCCGGTCTTTTTCGTCGGGGGTGGAGCGGCCGATGCCAAGCCGCGTGATGGATTCGACGTCGCCGTCGTCGAGATGACGGTGGACGATGTGGGTCTTGGCAGCGGACGGATGGCGGCGGCTGCTCGCGTGAAGCCAGGTGGCGAAACGGGCGTTCAGATCGAGGATTACGCCGAGGCGCCGATCAAGCTGACCACCGTGACGCGGAAGCTGTCATAAACAGACCGAGCCGTGGCTACCGGGGGATCGCTTTCAGACGGTAACTGCCGTCATCGAGGCGCTCCCGGTAGGCGCCGTGGCAGTTCTGGCACATCCGACCAAGGCTGGATGCTGACTCGCGGGCAGCGTCCCAGTCACCCTTGACAGCCGAGCGCTCGATTGCGTCGACGTGTTGCCGCGCGTCGGTCGCCCATCCGATCGCGTCGGTGCGGCCCTTTCCCTTCCAGAACGTCAGCGTGTCGCCGAAGCTCCGGCGCAGGATCCCGGTCTGGGTCTTGAGCACGTTGACGTCCGCATCCGTCAACGTCTGGCGGAGTGACGCAAAAGCAGGTCCCGTCGCCTTCATCACCTTGTCGAAGGCCTCTTCTTCGGCGGTCAACGGTGGTGGCACCCTCCTCGCGAGATCGACCATCGCAGTATCGATGACGGCGGTGGCGAGCACTGTCGGAGCGCCCTGATACTTCGCAACGACATCCGCCGGCAGATCGAGGACGTATTGCGGCAGCCGCTCGGTCACCTCGCCAGGACTGAACCGAACGACTTCGCCAACGACCGTGACGTAGGCGTTGAGCCCGACCGCACCGCTGAGCGAAGGCGCGATCACCAGCACGTTCCGCCCGGTGCTTCTCGTCTTGTCCTGGTCGATCGAAAACACCGACTTCGAGAGGGTCTGTTCCACGGCGCCCGTCACCGTCACGAGTTGCCCCACATACGTCTCTGGCTTGTCGGCGAGCGTGCTGGCGGCGACCGGAATGAGCGGTTTCCCGGCCGAGTTCTGGCCGGCGCGCACGGCTATTGTCAGGAGCAGCACTCCCAGCGCGGTCGTGGCGGCCGCCGCTCGCTTCATGTTCACCCTCATGCGTGCATGTCCCTCTCAGCTCGAAGACCCTCGCGGATTATAAGGGTCGACGAACTTTTAATTCTTTAATTGACACCCACCGACGATGTGTATAGAGTGCCAGTAACTTTGAAGGATTTAAGACTTATGGCACGCCAACGATCTCCCACACTGACCGATGGCGAGGCCCGCTTGATGTCGGTGATCTGGGATAAGAAATCCGCGACGGTCTCTGATGTGGTTGCCGCGTTGAAACCGAAAAGCACCTACAGCACCGTGCAGACGATGTTGAGGATTCTGGAACAGAAGGGCTACGTGACCCACGCAAAAGCGGGGCGCGCGTTTGTCTATGAACCGCTGATCGACCAGACGCAGGCGCGCCGCCGAGCGCTGACTCACCTCGTGTCCCGCCTGTTCAACAACTCTCCGAGCCTCCTCGTGTTGAACGTGCTGGAGCACGAGCATATCGATCGCTCGGAGCTCGAACGCCTCAAGAGAATCATCGAGGAAGCCTGAGACGTGGACATTTTCCTGAACTGGCTCTGGCAGGGCACCGCCCTCGCGCTCGCGACGGCACTCGTGCTCAGGGTGTCACGGGGGCTCAGCGCGACCCTCAAATGCCATCTCTTGTGGTTGGCGTTGCTGCTGATTCTGATTCTGCCGCTGGCCCTGATGCCGGGGCTGACATCCGATCCAGTATCCGGCGTCTCCAGTGCCGCCGCCCCAGGCGACGAGCCGGGTCCTCCGATTGCGATCGGTCCGGTGTCGTCGCGCGTGGTGCTGACCCTTGCCGCTCTTGCCGTTCTCTGGTCGGTCCTGCTCACCTCGCAGGCCTCCATGGCGCTCGTCGGCCTTCATCGACTGAAGCGCCGCTGCCGTCCGTTCCCGGGTGCGCGTGAGGCGGCCCTCGCTCACTGGAACGAGGTGAAGGCTCACGGACGCCGCGCGCGGCTGGTGATCTCGGACAACGTATCCTCGGCTGCCGTTCTCGGAATCTGGTCGCCGGTGATCGCGGTTGGGCCGTCGCTGCTGGCGAGGTTGAGCGACGGGGATCTCGACAGGGTCGTGATTCACGAGTGGGCGCACGTGCAGCGTCGCGACGACGTCACGAATCTGCTGCAGGTGGTGACGCGCGCGCTGGTGGGCTGGCATCCCGGCGTCTGGTGGATCGACCGTCAGTTACACATGGAGCGCGAGGCCGCGTGCGACGAGCGGGCCATCCGTCTGACAGGCTCACCGCGTGACTACGCGGCATGTCTCGCCCGCCTCGCGGAGCTGCGCGGTTCGCCCAGCGCCGCGTTGCTGGCTCCAGGGGCTGCACACGCGTCTCATCTGACGGGTCGCATCGAGCGCGTGCTCGCGCGCAAGTCTCTGCCCTCTCTCTTCACATCCGCAACCACCGGCACCGCCGCCATGGTCATGCTCACCGGGCTGGCCAGTTCTCTGTCGGGCGTCTCGCTCATTGCGATGCGACCTGTTGGCGGCCTCGCCACGGTCACCGCAACGTTGGCGGGCGCACTGTCGACGATCGAGGAACCACATGGAATCCACCGATCGTCACGCTGCGCCGGCACCTGCGGCCGCGCGGCGGCGGGTGGGTCGCGACAGGCTTGCAGATCCGGCTCTTGATACCGTACGCCGCGTCGTTGCGACATCTACGGAAGCGCCGCTGATGGTCACCGCTCCATCCGTGGGCGAGGCAGCCGGCCAGCCAGCGGCGCCTGACCTTCGGCCGTCGTCACCGATACCCGAAAGCGGAGCGCTGGCGTCACTCTCGAGTGCGCCAGGTGAGGAGCTCCCAAAACCAACAGGCGTCACCGATCCCGGGAAACAGCGCGAGGGAACACCGTGGAGTGCGGCGGCTGACACCGGAGTGGCCGTCGCGCGTGGATCTCAACGAGCGGCGGTCGCGACCGCCGGATTCTTCAGCCGCCTTGGCAAGAACGTCGCCAAGAGCTTCTGACGGGCACTTTACGATGCGCGTTCATCTCGTCAATCCGAGCGACCTCTCCTTCGGCACCGCCGTGATCACGCCACGGTGGCTGTATGTCCTTGCAGCGGCGACGCCACCGCAGTTCGGGACCCCATCGATCGTCGACGAGACGCTGGATCCCTTCGATCCCGCGTCGGTCCAACCGGGCGACGTCGTGGGAATCGGCATCCACACGGCGAACGTGCTGCGTGGCTATCAAGTCGGGCGCATCGCGCGTGAACGTGGCGCGGTCGTGGTGTTCGGCGGCATCCACACGAGCCTCTATCCGGAGGAGGCGCGAGAGCATGGCGCAGCGCACGCGATCGTCACCGGCGACGGCGATTTGATCTGGTCGAAGGTTCTCGAAGATGTTGCGGCCGGCCGTCTCGCGCCACGCTACGACGGGGGCCGGGTCGAAGGCGATGCGTTTCTTCCTGCCCGATGGGATCTGCTTCCCGCCGATCGCTACATGTGGGGCTCGGTGCAGACGGTTCGTGGCTGCCCCAAGCACTGTTCGTTCTGCTCGGTGTGGCGCACCGACGGTCAGAAACCGCGGCAGCGAGGCGTGAGCGGCGTCGTTCGCGAGATCGTCGAGCTCAGGCGTCAGGGATTCCGATTCATCCTGCTGGCGGACGACAACTTCTACCCGGTGACGCTTCAGGACCTCGCGCAGGCCAAGCGGCGCGTCCGATACCCGGCAGTTCGACGCGCTCAGTGCGCTGCGCCGCGAACGGTTCGAGCTGATGGAACAGCTCGAGAAGTTGCCGAGCGATCTCGTGTTTTACACGCAGATCACGATGGAGGCGGCGGAGGATCCAGAGTTCCTCGCGGCCATGAAGCGTGCGCGCATCCTTGGCGCGCTGGTCGGCGTCGAGTCGGTGACGCCGGAGGGCTTGAAGGCGGTCTTCAAGAACTTCAACCAGGCTGGCGATGCGCTGGTGGAACGGCTGCAGGAGTTCAAGAAACACGGGGTCCACGTGCTCGGTTCGTTCATCTTCGGTTTGCCCACCGACAACGCGCAAACGTTCACCGCAACGGCCGATCTCGCCAAGCGTTCCGGCGTGACGTTTGCCCAGTTCGTGATGCTCACACCATTCCCGGGAACGGTGGATTTCAACAACTGGGAGCGCGAGGCGGGTCAGGTCCAGACCGTCGACGGCGTTCCCATCACCCGCTACTGGCTGATTCCCGCTGCGTCACGGCCGAAGATCTACATGCCGCATCCGAACATGAACGCCGCCGAGATCCGCGCGGGAACGCAATACGCGTGGGACAGGTTCTACAAGCTGCCCGCGATCTGGGAGCGCTCGTCATGCGTGCGCTCGTTGCGCGCGAGAATCGCTTTCCTGCTGATATCCAAGCTCTATCGGCAGATGTACGCGAACACCGGCATTGCGACGGACAGCGCGCGGATGGCGAGGTCGGCGAAGCGCGCGCGGTTGCTGGCGCGAGGTGTCCGCCGTTTCTTCATCGCCGCACCGATGCCCGAGCTGCAGGAGCCGGCGTCCGCGCGTTACGGCGTGCGCGACGCTGCCCAGGACGCCTGGAATTCCGCGTAACCCACGAAGGCCGCGCGCTCGAACGCTTCCGCAAACGGAACACCCTGTCCGACGAACGAGAGCAGGTTGAGGACGCCGGTCATCCCGGCGCGATCGACCAGGGCCTGAACCGCCCCGACGCTCTGGTCTGTACGCCAATCGAGCCTGTGCATCGTCGAGGCCTTCGAACGTTCGCTCGAGGCGGCTGAGCGGAATCATCGGACCGGTCAGGTCAGGCGTCTGGCCGCCTCGCTCGGGTTCGAACAGCTGGGCGAGGCCCTCGTTGAGCCATTGCGGGACGCCGCGCGGAGCGATGCTGTAGATCAGCGCGTGCGTAAACTCGTGGGCCAGCACACGCTCGAGCTCTCGCGGATTCTCGACCGCGCCGCGCATCGGCACGCGGATTCTGCCGTCGAATGACGCCACCGCCCAGGTGGGGGAGCGCGTGACGTCGCGAAATTGCTCGTTCGTGTAAAGGACAACGGTGAGGATGCCGTTGGGATACGCGCCAAGCGCCGAACCGATACGCCAGTAGGACGCTTCGAGCATCTCGCTGATCTTGCCGGCGAGCGCTTCCTCTTTCGGCCCTTCGAACATCACGGTGAAGTGATCGCCGTAATCGCTGCGTGAACTTGTCGTGCAGCGCGATCTCTTTACGCCAGTTCTCCAAGTTGGTGGTCAGGATCTGGTTGTCCGGCGCGTGAACGAGCGCTTGCTCGTAGACCTGGATGGCGCCGGCCAGATCGGCGTCACGATAGAGAATCTGCCCAAGAAGGATTGACGCATCGGTCAAAGCCGGCTGCAACTGCAGCACGGCGACCAGCTGCTGACGTGCCTCCTCCGCACGGCCCATCAGGTTGGCGGCGACGGCGGCTCCGAGCATCAGCCGTACGTTCCGCGGCTCGAGCCGAAGTCCCTCGCGGAACGCATCCGCCGCCTCCTGTAACTTGCTGGCGCGAATCGCGTCCCAACCTGTCTTGTCGAGCTCAGCAGCCGTTGGCCGCTGCGCGAGCGCAGACGCGTGAATGGTCAGCAACAGAAGCAGGGCAAGCAATGCCGATCGGGGACGCGCCATAGTTGCCGTTATTGTACGCCGCGGCTTTCTGAAGGCACCAATCTCGCGCATGAGTACCTCATCACACCGCTCAGGTGTCCTTCGGCGCATGTATAATCCCGGTGACCGTCACGGTCGCTTCTAACCCACGGTCACCAGTCTCGAAGCAAGCCGCCATGTGGCCGGTTGTCAAGCGCCTCAGTCTCGGCTTGACCTTGATCGTGACGACCTCCGCCATGCCGCTGGTCTCCGATCGAGACAATCCTGCATGACCGTCGCCGAAAACCTGACGCTGGCGGTGCGTCGCGGCCGGCGTCGTGCCGGTCGCTGGCCGCCGTGGTCGTCGCCGCCATTTCGGCCGTGGCGCTGCTGATGGGCTTTGGAGGTAGGGAAGCAGCCCCCATCCGCGTCGGCGTGCTGCATTCGCTCTCCGGCACCATGGCCATCAGCGCGCGCCCGGTGGCGGAATCGACGCTGATGGCGATCGACGAGCTGAACGCAGCAGGCGGACTGCTCGGTCGATCCATCGAGCCGGTCGTACGAGACGGCGCGTCCGATCCCACCACCTTCGCCGGCGAAGCCGAGCGTCTGATCACGGTCGATCAGGTGGCGGCGACGTTCGGCTGCTGGACCTCGTCGTGCCGCAAGCAGGTCAAGCCGGTGATCGAAAAGCACCAGCACCTGTTTTTCTATCCCGTGCAATACGAGGGGCTGGAGGCGTCGCCCTTCATCATCTATAACGGCGCGGCGCCGAATCAGCAGATCATCCCGGCCGTCACCTGGGCGCTCGACAACCTGGGCCGCCGGTTCTATCTCGTCGGCTCCGATTACGTGTTTCCCCACACGGCCAACGCGATAATCCGACACGTGACGGACGCGATCGGCGGCGAGATCGTGGGCGAGGCGTACGCACCCCTGGGCGCGCGCGACCTCGCCGGCATCGTCGACGCGATCGCACGCGCAAAGCCCAGCGTGATTCTCAATACCATCAACGGCGACAGCAACGCGGCCTTCTTTCAGGCCCTGCGGCGAGCGGGAATCTCGCCCGCGGAGATCCCCACCGTGTCCTTCAGCATCGCTGAGACGGAGCTCGCGACAATGGGAGTGAAGGACTTCGTGGGCGACTATGCCGCGTGGAATTACTTTCAGTCGGTCGACTCAGAGGAGAACCGGCGATTCGTCGAAGCGCTGCGCCGCCGCATGGGCCCCGGAACGACCGCGTCCGATCCGATGGAGGCTGCGTATCTCGGCGTGCATTTGTGGGCGCACGCCGTGCAGGAGGCCGGGACGACTGCGACGGCCGCGGTACTCCGGGCGCTTGCAGACCAGAGCTTCGCCGCGCCGCAGGGTGTCGTCTATGTAGACGCGCTCACACAGCACACGTGGAAGACCGTGCGTATCGGCAGGATACGCGCCGACGGCCAGTTCGATATCGTCTGGGACTCTGGGCGACCCGTTCGGCCAACGCCATTTCCAGCGTACCGATCCCGAGCCCAGTGGGAAGCCTTCCTCACGGCCCTGTTCGACCGATGGGGCGGGCGCTGGGTGAATGAAGGGCCGACGCAGAGCGGAAGGCAGCCGTGATTCGTCTGCGAAGGCTCTCGGTGCAATTGATCGTCTGGTTCGCCGCCATCGCGCTGGTGCCGCTGTCCATCGTCACCGTGTTGACCTATCTGGCCGCACGGAGCGCCCTGCGCGACCAGGTGACCACCGGCCTCTATGCGACGGCGAGACGTCAGGCGAATCAGCTGGCGACCTACGTGCGCGAGCGCGAGCAGAACGTCGCCGCGCTTTCGCGCATGCCGGGCACGATCGCCGCGCTGGAAGATCTTCGGCGCGCTTCTGCCGGGCGCACCGAGCCTGGTCCGGCTTTCGAAATCCTCGACCGCCAGTATCGGCCGTTCCTGTCCTACTATCAGGAAGCCTTCGGCTATGACGACCTCGCGCTGGTCCTTCCCGACGGCCGCGTCGTCTTCTCGGCACAGCGACGGGTTCCCGTCGGCGCCAATGTGCGCGCCGATCCTCACCGGACGACAGGGTTCGGCATCGAATTCGATCGTGTCCGGACTTTGCTCGACATCGACATCTCCGATTTCGCGCCTTCCAGCGAAGGCGACGTCGCCGCGTACCTGGGAGTGCCCGTCTTCGGCAAGAACAGGTTCCTCGGTGTGGTTCTCGTTCGTTTGAACACGCACGAGATCCTCAAGATCGTGTCAGACCATACTGGACTCGGCGAGACGGGCGAAACGCTGCTGAACAGGCGAATCGACGAGCGCGCCGTCATCATGGTGCCGCTCCGTCGCGGCCCCGACGCACCGTTTACCAGGAGCGTCGCGCTCGGCAGTTCATTCGGAATCCCCGAGCAGCGATCGGTGCAAGGCGCTCGGGGCGAAGGCGTATCCGTCGATTATCAGAACCGGCCCGTCCTCGCGGTCTGGCGCTACGTGCCGCAAGTCGGTGCCGGACTCGTCGTGAAAATCGACGCCGCGGAGGCGTATGCACCGATTCGCTACCTGACGCTGCTGGCGACCATTCTGGCTGGCACGACCGTGGCCCTCGTGGTCGTCGCAGCCCGTTCCCTCGCGCGGTCGATCGCCGGCCCGGTCGTGACGCTGACCGACGCCACGTCACGAATCGCTGAAGGAGACCTGAGCCGCCGGGTCGAGGTCACGGCGACGAACGAGATCGGCCAGCTTGCCCGATCGTTCAACCGGATGACCGAGCAGCTCGCCAACTCGATCGACGAATTGACGCGAACGACCGCGGCCAAGGAGCGGATCGAAAGCGAGCTGAGGGTCGCCCACGACATCCAGATGGGCATCCTGCCGAAGATCTTTCCACCATTTCCGCACCGTCCCGAGTTCGATCTGCACGCGATGCTGGAACCCGCCAAGGCCGTAGGCGGCGACTTCTATGATTTCCTGCTGTTCGACGACGAGGAGCTCTACGTCATCATCGGCGACGTGTCTGGAAAGGGCGTGCCAGCGTCGTTGTTCATGGCTGTCACGCTGACGCTCTTCCGATCGTCGGTCAGGCGCGGGATATCGCCTGGCGCCCTGCTGACAAAGCTGAACCGGGATCTGTGCGTCGACAACGCCTCGTCGCTCTTCGTCACGGTTTTCTGCGCGCGCCTGGAAGTCGGGACCGGCTCGCTGGTGTTCGCCAACGCCGGCCACAATCCCCCGTATCATGTGACGGCGTCGGGTGCGCGGTCGCCGCTGCCGGGTCGCGGCGGAACCGTCCTCGGGGTGCTGGAGCAGGCGTCATTCGACGAGGGCGTGGTCACCCTGGCTCCCGGCGACACGCTCCTGCTGTTCACCGACGGCATCACCGAAGCGACGAACGCTGAAGACGAGCTGTACGGTGACGATCGGCTGATGGCATCGCTCGAGACAATCCGGCAGCTGTCGCGCGCGGAATCGGTCGTGAATGCGATCGCCGGCGACGTGCGCCGGTTCGCCGGCAACGCTCCCCAGTCCGACGATCAGACAATGCTCGTCGTGCGATACCACGGCCCGCTCGGGGTTCACCAGCAGTGAGCCAACAGGACCTGTCCATCACGTGCCCCAATCGTCTGCCTGAGATTGGAAAGGCGGCGCAGCTGATCGAGGCCTTTGGCGCGGCACACGGGTTGTCGCCGGAGGTCGTCTTCACACTCAATCTCGCACTCGATGAGGTCGTCACCAACATCATTTCCTACGCGTACGACGACGAGGCCGAACACCAGATCGGAATCCGCGTGGCGCTCGAGCGCGACGGTGTCTCCCTGCGCGTAGAAGACGACGGCCGCGCGTTCAACCCCCTCGACGCCCCGACGCCCGATCTCCAGCTGGGCCTCGACGAACGGCCGATCGGCGGACTTGGTGTGCACATCGTGCGGTCCATGATGGACGCAATCGAGTATCGCCGCGAGGACGACCGCAACATCTTCATCATGCGGAAACGCACGGCGGCTGACGCTGAATCGACTGGATAAGCCAAACGACTCGAACGAACGCTCAGGGTCCTGGCGGCGAGGACACCGCCGCAAGAGCCTCCACTTCGGTCGAACAAACGGGGATGATCGCCTGGAGCGCGACGGTTTCGAAGACCTTGTTGACCCTCTCCGTCGCGCCGTACAGCGCCAGCCCGGCCTGCTTTCGGCGAAGGCTTTTCGCGGCCGACATGAACATGCGGATGGCCAGCGAGGCGACGTAATCGACCTGTGACAGGTCGATGATGGCGTTGTTCGCGTTGGGGACGAGAGACGCCAACAGGCGCGTCTCGATCCGATCGACACCTTGCGCATCGAGACGTCCCGTGATCGTGACCTTCACAAGCTTGTCGCCAATGGCGTTGACTTCGATGTCCACGGCGTGTTCCTCGGGGATATCGGGCGGATTTGCTGCCTGTCTCTACGATGGGGCGACTCGGGTCGAGAACCGGACATCGGTGGGCCCCATGCGGCCTATGATACGGCAAGCCAATGGCGGCGAGCGAGAGGTCCCTGACGGTCGGCCGCTTCCGCTCCCGGTGCTGAAGGCGATGGTTTACTGATCCGTTACTTCGTGCAGGCCCAGACATCGAACACGTCCGAGCGAATCCTTCGATAGCGTCGCTGGAACTCCTGACGAAACTCAGGCGGAAAGACGTCGCGTGGCCCGTCGGGATAGTAGGCGCTTTGCACCGCGAACGGATTGGCGCCGCCGGGAACCAGGATGTACTCGGCGCGGCAGGTGACGAGAGCCAGGATCGCGGCTTCTGGCAGCGGCTGTCCCGCGAGCCCGTGTTCCTGAATCGCCGGCACGTCGAGGAAGTAGTCGCCGGTGCGGAAGACCGCTTCCGGCCGCGCGAACGAGAGCACCGACGTGCCGGCGTAACCGACGGTCATCGATGCGCCCGGGTGCGCGTCGGCAAAGGTGCGGATGTAGTTGACAGCCGGTGTGAGATCGCGGCCCACCGTCGTCCCGACGAAGATCAACTGTCGCGGCACGGCAAGCGCGACCGCCGCGATCGTGAATGCCAGCGCGAGTGTCTGCGCCGCCGCCCGCCAGGAGGAACGCGGAGCGTTCACGATCACATACAAGAGGACGGGCACGAACGGCAGCAGGTGGAACGGTCCACCGCCAGGTTTGGCTGTCACGATCGCGACGCCGACAAGGGCTGGTGCGAGCGCCAGCAGCATGGCGCGCAGGTGTCCGCTCAGTCCTCCAATTCGCCATGTCGACCACATGAGGACGGCCAACGGGTGCGCTCAGGAAGAGCAGCCACTCGGCGTTCTGGCGGAGCCGGCCGGCATTCAGTCCGTTGCGTGCCGAGAGCTCCAGGTAGTCCTTGTAGTTGGCGATCGACACATTGTGCAGAACGAACGGCGCAAGTGCGGTCACCGTTGCGATCGCAGCCGCGAGCGCCAGTGCCCGAGCTCCGCGCGCGACGAACGACATCGCGATGATCGGGAGCAGGTACAACACGCCCGTCACTTTGAGGTTCACCGCGAGGCCTGCCGTCAGTCCCAGCAGAAGCATCGATGCGAGACTCGACCGGAGACGTGTCGCGAGGAGGCCGAGCGCCACACACAGAATGAGCAGCGGATCCGATCGCGTCCAGAACGTCACATTGCTGAAGCCCATGAACACGACGACGCACACCGACGTCGCGAGCGTGGCGGCGTAGATTCCCGCACGTTCCCGGTAAACGTGAAAGCTGACGACGAGCGCTGCGATCACCGCGACCGCGCCGACGGCCTTGGAGACGAGGATGCTCGAGCCGAACAGAGCCATGGCACCAGCGTGGACGACGAAGAGCGCGGGACCGTAGATGTGCGCGTATCGTTCGGGGGCGTCGAGAGCAGGATAGAGTGGATGTCCCGCACGGAACACCGCCGCAACCGCCGTAATCGTCGGCTCGGCTGGATCGAAGTAGGTCAGCTTGGTGACGTACCACACGACGATGGCGATGTAGGCCGCGACAAAGGCGAGACCGAAGGTGACGAAGAAAACCTGGGCGAATCCGTTGCTGGACCAGCCGAATCGCCGCCGCACGACGTCGGCGGCCAGCAACGCGAGCCACAATCCCGCGAGGAGCAGCGCTGGATGCGAGAGCAGCACGGAGCGATGTCTAGCGCTGTCGTGCGGCTTTGCGTACCGCATCCAGGTCCGGGCGGTCGCCGCGCGGACACAGCGCGATCAGCTTGGCGTAGTAACTCCGGGCCTTTTCCACATCGCCTGACGCCTGGGCGGCGCGCGCGGCTCCCTCGATCGCTCTGTAGCGATTTGGCTCCCGCTTCATCGTTTCCTCGAATGCCGTCAACGCCTCAGCGGGGCGTCCGACCTCCAGAAGCATCTCGCCGAGTAGTTCGCGCGCGGGTTTGATCGGCCCTGGTGTGATCGCCGACTTCTCGGTCGCGTCCTCCATGGTCGCCGCCTCGCGCAGCTGGGCCAGGGCGTCCTCTTTACGGCCCTCCGCGAACGTCATCCACGCTGTCGCGGCACGCCGCTGAATCTCGACCTGGGCTGCCCAGTCCGCATCGTCCTTTCCCTGCAGCGCAGACGCCAGTGACGCCAGCTTCTCGATGTCCGCGGCTGCCGACTTCGGGTCGCCGCTTCGCGCCGCGCCCAGTGCACGTGCGTAATACGTGGTCGCGTCCACCCATGGAAACGCGGTCTTGCGCGGTGAGAGGCTCGCGGCTTCCTTCCACGCGTTTCGCTCCAGCGCCTGACGGGCGGGAATCGCCGCAAGAGCATAGAACCCGGCCGGTGGAGGTGCCGCATTGCCGGCCCCGTCCACCTGAATGCGCTCACCGATCGCGGGCGCAGCGTCGACGACCTTGCGCGCCGCGCCGTCCTGCGCCGTTTGCAGGTACGCGTAGACCTGGTAGTCGAGGGCGTGGAGTTCCTCAGACGCGGCGTTGTCCTTACGGGCGGCTGCAGCCGATGCGAGGTTGGTCGTGATCGACTCCTCCCAGTAGCCAAGCCGCGTGAACGTGTGCGACGGCATGTGCAGCGCGTGGGGCGCATCCGGTGCGATCTTCGAATACCGCCGCGCCGCGTCGAGCGCCTTTGCGGCCAGGGGTGGCACGTCGTAGCTGTGGATGATGTAGTGAGCGATCCCGGGATGCTCGGGTTGGCTTGGCAGCTCGCGTTCGAGGATGGCGCCCGCTTTCAGCAGGTTGGCGTAGGTGTGGTCCGTCAGCAGCGCCGACTGACCGAGCGCCAGGGCATAGAAGAGGCGAGCTTCCGAGTCTTCCGTGTAGGTGGCGGCCACTTTCTCCATCGCCTTCTCGTACGCGACGGTCCGCGTCCAGCTATCGACCGTGCCGGCATCCTTGTAGAGCAGCGCAACGGCCTCGATGTAATCCCGTTCTCGCGGGGTCTTCGGAGCTGCCGCCCGTGCCTTGTCCACCGCCGCCTGGCCGAGGGCGATCGCTTTCGGCGCTCGGTATTTGCCGAACGGGTTGCTCCACCAGCTCATGGCAATGCCCCAGTGGGCCATCGCGCAGGTGGGATCCTTCGCGAGGACTTTGTCGAACGTGTCGATGGCCGCCGAGAACCAGAAGGAGTGCAACAGCGCGACGCCGCGATCGAATTCAGCCGTGACATCCTTCGCGCAGGACGTCGCAAAGTGAACTTTGCCGAGACCTTGCGGCACCGACGCGGATTCGTGCTGATGTTGAGCCTCGGCGGTCCGGGGCAGAGCCAGGACACAAATGCGAGACCGAGCAACAGAACTGCCAGTCTGCTCGTTGCCACCATGGTCACCAGCTACCTCCCAATCACTGCGATCGTGCGGTCAGCTCGACATACCCGTCGCTGATGGTGTCGTCCGGTTTGGCACCGAACAGCGCCAGCAGCTCGGAGATGACCGCTGCTTTGTCGCGCGCATCGCGTCGCGACCATGTACGCGATTTCACCTCGACGAAATACCCGGGCGTCGGCGGGCTTACCAGGCGGTCCAGGTGAACGTAGAACTCGACGCCCCTATACGCCACCAGCCATCGCCGCCGCTCTTTCTCGACCACGCGCTCGCCGGCGGGCCGGAAGTACTCGCGGTAGAAACGCTGCGAGTGGGCGGCCGGCGCCAGGTAGCGCGAGCGCGACAGCAGCACCGATCCGAACCGATCTTCCTCGCGGGTCCGGCCGGTCAGCGTCAGTCGGGAACGTTCGCCGGTCACGTTGCCCGACTCGTCCAGGAACTCGTCCTGTCGATATCGCAGCCGTCCCTGCTCCAGATCGTCGAACGACCAGTAGGTGTCGTGCTGTCGGTAGCGGCTGCTGCGAATGACCGTCAGCTCATCGCTCTCGATCACGCGCTGAACCTGTTCGGCTGACGGCACGCGCGCCTTCACCTGGACCTCGAAGCTCTCCTGCTCGATCGCGCCGCCGACCGCGACGAGCTTCTGCAGCACGCTGACCTCGCGACTGCCGAGAAAGGCATCGATCCGCCGCGCGCGATCCAGCGCCTCGCGCCGCAGCTCGGATTCATCGAGCGTCAGCAGCTGACGATTGCGCATCAGCCATCGCCCGTTGCACATCACGTCCCTGACGTCCGTCGACTTCGATGCGTAGACGATGTGCGCGTAGACGCTGTTCGGATCGCGGTGGAACGAGGGAACGTTGTGCAGTGCGTTGACGTCGACGACAATCAGGTCCGCACGCTTCCCAGGCTGCAGGGAGCCGGTGAGGTGATCCATGTGCAGCGCGGCCGCGCCGAGCCGCGTGGCCATCGTCAGCGCCTGGCGCGCTGGCAGCGTGGTCGGATCCCCGCTGGTGCCCTTCGCGAGCAATGCGGCCAGCCGAGTTTCCTCGAACATGTCGAGGTCGTTGTTGGATGCCGCGCCATCGGTGCCGATTCCGACGTTCACGCCCAGCTCCAGCATCTTTCCGACCGGGGCGACGCCCGCAGCGAGCTTCAGATTGCTCGTCGGGTTGTGCGCGATCCCTGCGCCGGCATTCTTCAGCGCGCGGATCTCGCCTTCGTCCACGTGCACGCAGTGCGCCGCCAGCACCTTCGCGCCGAACAGCCCCTGCTTCTTCACCCACGGAATCACCGGCATGCCATTGAGGCGGCGGGATTCGTCGACCTCCAGGAGCGTCTCCGAAAGATGAGTGTGCAGCGGCACGTCGAACTCGGCGGCAAGCTCGGCGCAGGCCCGCAGAATTCCGGGTGTGCACGTGTACGGCGCATGCGGCGCCGGCGAGGGGACGATCAACGGGTGCGTGCGCCAGCGCTCGACGAAATCGCGTGTGCGGGCGAGCGCATCTTCGTAGCTTGCCGCGTCCGGCGCCGGGAACCGCAGCACGGTCTGGCCGCACAACGCGCGCATGCCCGCGTCGGCCGTCGCCTGCGCGGCCGCTTCCTCGAAGTAATACATGTCCGCGAAGCACGTGACGCCGGACCGGATCATCTCGGCGCAACCCAGGCTGGTGCCGAGCCGCACGAAGTCGGCGCTGACGAACTCGCGCTCGACCGGCATCATGTAGCCCATGAGCCAGACGTCCAGGCGGAGGTCATCCGCCAGGCCGCGCAGAAGGGTCATCGCGGCATGCGTGTGCGCGTTCACGAGGCCCGGCATGACGATGCGTCCGGCGCAATCGATGGATTCGACAGCGTCGAACGTGAGGGCCTCGGGGCCCAACCGCTTCGATCGAGTCGCCGCGAATCGCCACGGCGCCGCCTCGATGGATCGCAAACTGTTCGTCCATCGTGAGCACGGTCGCGTTGGTCAACAGGACGTCGCACCGGCCGGGCATGGCTACATCACTATAATCGCTCAAAGCGAATCCGACGTCTGCCGTTCCTTGTCAATAATCCGCTAGTCCGTGGTCCGTGGTCTCGTCGCTCGTCGCTCGGAATGCCCTCCGTCGCCGCCGGGCTCTTCGAGCTACGAGCTACGAACCACGAACCACGGACTCAGAACCTCCAGTCTCGTCGTTCGTCATGACACAAACAGGAACTCCTTCAGACCACAACGCCGGCATCTGGGCCACCCTTCGAGAGGCCGTCCGAGGGTCACGGATCGATTACACGACCGCGCCGATCGGGCGTGCGGTCATCATGCTCGCCATCCCGATGGTCATGGAAATGGCGATGGAATCGATTTTCGCCATCGTGGACGTGTTCTGGGTGGCGCACCTCGGCGCGAATGCCGTCGCGACGGTCGGGCTGACGGAGTCGATGCTGACCATCATCTACACCGCCGCCATGGGCCTGTCCATCGGCGCGACGGCGCTCGTCGCGCGGCGCACGGGCGAGCACGATTCCGGCCGGCGCCGCACGCGTCGCCGGTCAATCGATCGTGATCGGCCTCGTCGTCTCGCTCGTCATCGCCCTCAGCGCCGCGCCCCGCGCCGAGGCGCTGCTCGGTCTGATGGGCGCGTCGCCGGAGGTCATCCACACAGGCAGCGGTTTCACGCGCGTGATGATGGGCGGCAACGTGACGGTGGTGCTCCTGTTCCTCATCAACGCCGTCTTTCGCGGATCCGGGGACGCCGCGATTGCGATGCGCGTGCTGTGGCTGGGCAACTTCCTCAACCTGATCCTCGGCCCGTGCTTCATTTTCGGGCTCGGCCCCTTTCCCGAGCTTGGCGTGATGGGCGCGGCGGTTGCCACGAACATCGGTCGCGGGACCGCCGTCCTCTACCAGCTCGTCGTGCTGAGTCGCGGCAACGGGCGTGTCAAAATCACCGCCCGCGATCTCGCGATCGACCTGTCGATCATGCGCAGCGTCCTGCGGCTGTCTGGCTCGGGCACGTTCCAGATCCTGATCGGCACGGCCAGCTACGTCGGCCTCGTCCGCATCCTCTCGGCCTTCGGCAGCTCCGCACTCGCCGGCTACACGATTGGCATTCGCGTGATCGTGTTCGCGCTGCTGCCGGCGTTCGGGATCAGCAACGCGTCGGCGACGATGGTCGGACAGAACCTGGGGGCGGGCCGACCGGACAGGGCGGAGCAATCGGCCTGGACCGCCGCCCGCTACAACATGCTCTTTCTCGGATCCGTCGGGGTGGTGTTCCTGCTCGCCGCGCGTCAGATCGCGGGGGTGTTCTCGCAGGACCCGGTGGTACGTGTCCTACGCCATCGCCTGCCTGCGGATCGTCAGCCTCGGGTTCGTGTTCTATGCCTGCGGGATGGTGTTGACTCAGGCATTCAACGGGGCGGGGGACACATGGACGCCAACCGTGATCAACCTCTTCGTTTTCTGGCTCTGGGAGATCCCTCTGGCCTGGTTTCTCTCCTCACGGGCGGGTATGGGCGCCCGAGGGGTGTTCGTGGCTCTGGCGGTGGCCTATTCGACGCTCGCCGTGGTCAGCGTCGTGATCTTCCGGCGGGGGCATTGGAAGCACAAGCAAGTTTGATCCGCCGGCGGGTCGAAACAGTGAAATAATCTGACGCCCCGCAATCCCGGTGACGCGGATGGCGGAGGTTGAGGAGGTTGTCATGAGGCGGATATCGGCAGCAGTTTCGGTAATGGGCGTTCTCGCCGTCGTAGCGCTGACGGCGGCGGTGGCCGTCGCGCAGAGCACCAAATCTGTTCGCGGCGCAATCACCGCGATCGGTCCGGCGTCGGTTACCGTGTCGGTCGACGGCAAAGATATGGTGTTCAATGTCGATGCGAAGACCGACATTACGACGCCCGGCGGATCGACCAAGACCCGCGCAGCGCAGGCACAGGGCAAGGAAGGACTGAAGCTCGCCGACTATCTGAAGGTCGGCCAGGGCGTGATCGTCGACTACCACGAGCAGGGCATGCACGCGGCCAGCATTCGAACGCTGTCGTCGCCGCCCCCCCCACCCCCGCCACCCGGCGCCGCCCCGCCACCCGCCGCCGCGTCGGCGTCGCACAACGTCACGGGCGTCGTGACCGCGGTCGGCGGCAACTCGCTGACCATCAAGGTATCGTCGGGTGAGATGACCTTCACGATCGACGACAAGACCGACGTCGTCGCGGTCGGCGCAAGTACGGCGTCGCGGGAGAAGCAGGCCGCCGGTCAGAAGACGGTGATCACCGACTTCGTCGGGAAAGGCGATACCGTCGGCGTCACCTACCGCGAGAACGCGGGTGCGAAGACGGCTTCGGAGGTGCGCGTCAGAACCAAGGCCCGCACGTAGACGCTGATATCAGCGGGCAGGGGCCTCGGACGCCGATCGAGGCTCCTGCCACCGCCGATCTCGCACGGGACGCGGATCTTCGCCGATCGTCTGGGGTTCACGGGACGCCGATCGGCGCGGATCTCTTTTTGGTTTACGGGACGCGGATTGTCGCGGATCGCTCTTAGGGTCACGGGACGCGGATCTTCGCGGATCGCTCTCGGGTCACGGGACGCGGATTGTCGCGGATCGCTCTTAGGGTCACGGGACGCGGATCTTCGCGGATCGCTCTCGGGGTCACGGGACGCGGATCGTCGCGGATCGCTCTCGGGTTCACGGGACGCGGATCGTCGCGGATCGCTCTAGGGTCACGGGACGCGGATGTTCGCGGATCCGCTCGGGTCACGGGACGCGGATTTCGCGGATCGCTCTTGGGGTCACGGGACGCGGATCGTCGCGGATCCCTCGGGTCACGGGACGCGGATCTGTCGCGGATCTCGCGGATCGGTCACGGGACGCGGATCGTCGCGGATCGCTCTCGGGTCACGGGACGCGGATCTTCGCGGATCGCTCGGGTCACGGGACGCGGATTTTCGCGGATCGCTCTCGGGTTCACGGGACGCGGATCGTCGCGGATCGCTCTCGGGGTCACGGGACGCGGATGTTCGCGGATCACTCTCGGGGTCACGGGACGCGGATCTTCGCGGATCATCTACGGGTCAGGGACGCGGACTCTCGCGGATCGCCCTGGCTCACCCAGACGCGGGATTCGCGCATTGCTCTGGGCTTCACGGGTCGATGCTCAAGGCTAAGGCAAATCTCCAACAATCCTCGCGAAAACAAGCGTTCAACATTGGCCCTTTCGCCAAATCCCGGAACCTGATTCGACCTAATAGGGCGCGGCCAACTACGTTATGGTTCCGCCATCCGCGTGGAACTGGCGTTTGATTTCATCCACAGAGGGCGTGCCGAAGTGCCGCCGCTTCCGTGCCGTCTCATGGGCGACGCGCTTGAACTTGGGTTCGCGACCGAAGTTGAACAGCAGCCCCACCTCGAGATCGGAAGCCTTCAGATAGTGCAGCACCTGCGCCATGTGGAAACGGTCTATCTCCGGCGAGGCTTTGACTTCGACGAGCAGCTTTCCCGCAACAATCATGTCAGCTCGGAACTTCGCGATTCGCCGGCCGCGAAACCAGACTGGGATCTCGATCTCTTCACAAACCTCCAGCCCCGCCTCCCGAATGGCAATCGCCAGCGCTCGGCGCGAAATGAACTCAGGAAAGCCCGGCCCAAGCTCGTTGTAAACGTCGTAGAACGCGCCGATGCTGGCGTGGCTCTCAGCTTCGGCGATCAACGGTTCCTTCCCATGTTCTGCCGTCATGCCGAGAGCAGAGGCAAATCCAAAGCCACCCGGAAAACGGCCAGATTCGCGAGCAATCCGGTCGATTCGTGCGGATTGTGCACGCGCCCTGCGCTCGAGCCCCTGGCAGTATCTGATCGCCCATCAACATCAGCGGAGAGCGCATCCGCGAAGATCCACGTCCCGTGAGCAGGTGAGCAATCCGCGCAGATCCGCGTCCCGTGAGCAGGCGAGCAATCCGCGGAGATCCGCGTCCCGTGTGCAGGTGAGCAATCCGCGAAGATCCGCGTCCCGTGAGCAGGTGAGCAATCCGCGGAGATCCGCGTCCCGTGAGCAGATGAGCGATCCGCGGAGATCCGCGTCCCGTGAGCAGGTGAGCAATCCGCGGAGATCCGCGTCCCGTGAGCAGGTGAGCATCCGCGGAGATCCGCGTCCCGTGAGCAGGCGAGCATCCGCGGAGATCCGCGTCCCGTGAGCCAGATCGAGCGATCGTGAAGAGATCCGCGTCCCGTAAGACCAAGTGAACCGTTTGACCTGAGCTTGGAGCCGGCGACTGGGTGCTCCGCGGTACGCTCTGATACGATGCCGACGTGCCTAGTTGCCCGGCATGTTCGAGCGAGATTGGGCCGAATTCGCGGTACTGTTCGGTTTGCGGCGCGGCAGTGAGCTCACTGCCGGATGACCTCACGGCGACCGCACCCTCTGGCGATCTCACGAGAACCTCTCCCGCTCCACGCTCAGCGATCCCGGCCGACCTCACCAGGACCTCGCCGCCACCATCTGCGGCGTCGCCGGCTCCGGCGCCTTCACCTTCTCCGGCACGTGCGCCGTCCGGGCCATTGGCGACCCCGGCGGACGGCACGGCGGGACATTTTGTGCCGGGCACCGTACTCGCGACCCGTTATCGCATCGTCGCTTTGCTCGGGCGCGGCGGGATGGGGGAGGTCTATCGCGCAGAGGACTTGACGCTGGGGCAAACGGTCGCGCTGAAGTTCCTGCCGCGAGACCTGACAGGTGATCCCGACCGCCTGACGCGGTTCCGCAACGAAGTGCGTACGGCGCGCGACGTGTCGCATCCCAACGTCTGCCGCGTCTACGACATCGGTGAGGCGGATGGCTTGCAGTTCCTCTCGATGGAGTACGTCACGGGCGAGGATCTCGCGTCATTGCTTCGTCGCATCGGCCGCCTGCCTCGCGACAAAGGGATCGAGGTGGCCCGACAGATCTGCGCCGGCGTGCACGCCGCGCACGAACGCGGCGTTGCGCATCGCGACCTGAAGCCCGAGAACGTGATGATCGACGAGCGCGGGGACGTGCGCATTGCGGACTTCGGGCTGGCCGGCGCCGCGGACCGCCCGGGGAAGGGCGTCGCCGGCACCCCGGCATACATGGCGCCGGAACTGTTCGACGGCCGCGCAACTGGTATTCGTGCCGACATCTATGCGCTCGGACTCGTGCTCTACGAGATCTTCACCGGCCAGCGGATGTTCACCGGGGACTCGTTCGCGGAACTGGCCAAGGCGCATCGTGAGCGTCCGCCGTCGAGCGTCAGCCAGATCCTGCCGGACATCGATCCGGCGATCGACGCCGTGATTCAGCGGTGCCTGTCGAAGGATCCGGACGCGCGACCGTCATCCGCTCTGGCGGTCAATGCCGCGTTGCCGGGCGGCGACCCGCTCGCGGCGGCGCTGGCGCGCGGCGAGACGCCGTCTCCGGCGCTCGTCGCCGCGGCTGGCGGCGAGGGGATGGTCCGGACGCAGGTGCTCGTCGCGTCGCTGTTCTTCGTGATTGCAGGCATCGTGGTGTTCGGATGGGCGAGTGCATACACCCATCTGTTGAGCGTGACACCGATGCCTCGATCGCCGGACGTCTTGCGCGATCGCGCGAACGCCATTGTTCGTGAGTTGGGGTACGAAGCGCCGCCGGTGGACTCGGCCGCAGGATTCATGCTGTCGGACTTCGTCCTTCATCTGATTCAGGAGTCGACGCCGGGGTGGCCGTGGACCGCCGCCGCCGCCGGGCGGCCATCCGCCGTCCTGTTCTGGTATCGCCAGAGCCCGGCGCCGCTCACGGCGACGCGATTCTGGAGCGGCGGCCGCATTGCGGTCGGCGACCCGTTGCAGCCGGTGCCCGGCATGATTTCCTTGCAGCTCGACACGCAGGGGCGCCTGCAATCATTTGTTGCGGTCCCCGATCGCGAGCAGTCGCCGAAGAAAGCTGACGAGGCGACGTGGCATCGGTTGTTTGCGGCCGCGGGGCTCGACGAGAAGCAGTTCACCAGCGTCGAGCCGAACCTCACGCCGCCTGTCTTCGCTGATAGCCGCGCGGCGTGGGAAGGCGTCTACCCCGAAAACCCGTCAGTGCGGATTCGGCTCGACGCAGCGGCGGCAAACGGACGTCCCGTGTACTTCTCCCTGCGGGAGCCGTGGACTTCCGCGAGCGCGCTCCCGACAGACATTCGAAATCTGGAAGGCGCGGTCTGGACGATGCTGCTCTTCGTTCTTCTCGGCGTCGCGGGCGCTGTGCTGGCAATACGAAATCTGCGTCTTGGGAGGGTCGACCTCGCCGGTGCGACGCGGCTGGCCGGAGTCCTTTTCCTCTTGCGCGTCGTGGCGAGCGCGTTGACCGCCGACTACCCGGCTGGCGGACCAGAGTTCCTGGTGCTGATCACGCTGCTGATTGCCGAGGCGCTGTTTCTCGCGGCGCTTATCTGGATCGGATACGCGGCGCTCGAGCCGCACGTGCGCCGGCGATGGCCCGAGTCGTTGATCTCGTGGACACGGCTGATCTCGGGGCGATGGCGGGATCCGCGCGTCGGGCGCGACGTGTTGATTGGCGTCACCACGGCGGTCGCCGTGCTGCTGTGTATCGAGGTAGCCGATCACGTGAACGTCCGCCTGGGACTGTTGACGTCGCTGTCGGTGACGACGCCCGAGATGCTCGATGGCTGGCGGTTCCTGATCGGAGGGCTGATCGAAAGGCCCACAGGGGCCGTTCTGATCGCGTTCGCTCTTTTGCTTCTGCTGCTGGTGACGGCGCTGTTCGTCCGCAGCCGCAGGCTGGCGATGGCCATCGTCGTGGTCGCGTTTCTCGGTCCCCAACTGATCGGCGGGAGGCCGCCAGCCGCCACCATCGTCGTCGCCGTCGCGGTGCTGACGACGGCTGTTGTGATGCTCGCGCGCGTCGGTGTGCTGCCGCTGATCGTCAGCCTGATATGCGGCCCCGCTCTGGACGACCAGCCGTTGCCGCTCGCCCTTTCGGTTTGGTACGCCCCGTATGGATGGTTTGCAGCGGCCTGCGTCGTCGCGCTCGCACTCTACGGCTTCTATGTCGCCCTCGCCGGACGGCCGCTGCTCGCCGGTTCGCTGCTCGACGACTAGGGGAGGGCAAGAGCCTTGACAACTCCCAACCGCCAACTCCCAACTCTCAAAGGAGAGCCGCTTGGGAGACCGGGGTGATAGATTTACCAACCTGCTCGTAAAGTACGTCTTTCATCCCACACTCTCGAAGGGCTCTGCTTGGGAGTTGGGAATTGGGAGTTGGGAATTGACCCGTATCTACCGCCCTGAGGACTCAACAATGAACATCGCCGTTCGTGTGATTGGACTGTGTTCCGTCGCTGCCGCCCTGACCGCGGCTCAGGCCGGGCATGCCGCAGAGCCCGGGTGGCCGCAGTTCCGCGGCCCCGGCGGCGCCGGCGTCGCCGATCAGGCGTCCCTGCCAGAGCGCTGGTCCACGACCGAGAACGTTGCGTGGGTCGTCGAGTTACCGGGCCGCGGCTGGTCGTCGCCCATCGTGCTCGGCGATCGCGTGTTCATCACAACGGCGGTGAGTCCCGGCAGGTTCAAGCAGCCGTCCACCGGGATCTATGGCAACGACTACGCGGCCGAGCTCGCCAAGCAGGGGCTGTCGGAGCAGGAGGTCGTCAAGCGTGTGGTCGCACGCGACATCGAGCTGACGAGCGAGACCGGCGAGTTGAGCTACATGGTGTTGGCGCTCGATCGCAAGACCGGCAAGATCCTCTGGAAACAGGAAGCGCACAAGGGGGCGCCGTTCGGCGGCCGCCATCGCAAGAACACCTACGCATCCGAGACACCTGCGACCGACGGCGAGCGTGTCTACGCGTCATTCGGCGGCAACGTCGGGGTCTTCGCCTACTCGCTCGACGGCACGTTGATCTGGAAACACACCTGGCCGCCGCAGCCGATTTACCTGGACTTCGGAACCGGGTCGTCTCCGATCGTGCACAACGGACGCGTGTACATGCTCCATGACAACGACGGGCAGTCGTTCTTCGCGGCATTGGACGCGACGACCGGCAAGGAGATCTGGTCGGTGAAGCGGACCGACCTCGCCAGCCGTGTGGCTTCTGGATGGGCGACGCCCTTCGTGTGGGATAACGGCACGCGCACCGAGATCGTGACCATCGGGCGCGGGTTCGTGATCAGTTACGATCCCGATGGCCGCGAGCTGTGGCGGTTGAAGGGGATGACGCAGGCGACGCCGCTACCGGTTGCCGCCGATGGTTTGCTCTACGTCGGATCCGGGTCGCAAGGTGAAGCGAATCGCCCGCTGTTTGCGGTTCGGCCCGGCGCGAGCGGTGACATCTCCCTCGCCAAGGATCAAACGAGCAACGAGTTCGTCACCTGGTTCCAACCGCGGTTGTCGGGATACACGCCATCACCGCTGGTCTATCGCGGGCGCGTGTATGTCGTGAACGACAACGGCATCATGCAGGTGGCCGACGCCAAGACCGGCGTCGAGGTGTTCAAGGCGCGCGTGGGCGGCGGCGGGAGCACCTTCTCGAGCTCGCCCGTCGCCAGCCAGGGACGCATCTATTGTGTCAGCGAGGACGGCGACACGTTCGTGCTCAAGGCTGGCGATCAGTATGCGGAGATCGCCAAGAACAGCCTCGGCGAGATGAGCTTTGCCACCCCCGCGGTCGACGCCGACGGCCTGTTGATCCGAACGCAGACCAAGCTGTATCGAATCGGCAAGCCATAGCCAGCAAGAAGCTCAGTCCGGATCGTCGCCGTCCCGCGAGCCGAGAGATAACGTCGAGCCCGCCTGCGGTGGCATCCGGAACCTCACTCTTACCGATCCGATTCGGATTTCGTCTCCGTCAACGATGCGAGTGGCAGCGGTGATGCGGCTATCCCTGACATAGGTGCCATTCTTGCTGCCGAGATCCTCGACCGTTGCCGAACGCCCGGCGATCATGACGCGCGCATGGCGTCGCGACACCGTGGCGAAATCCAGCCAGACGGCCGCCTCGGGCTCGCGTCCGATGACGTTCTCCCCCTCGCCCAGCGGAACCTGCCTGGTATCGCAGATCAACCAACATCCCAGTCCCGCGACGCGGTTTCGCTGACCGGACGAACTCCCGTCTTCGGTGGCCGTTCCGCTGAACGCGTAGCCGAAGCGATGAACCGTGCGGATGAACCGCGGGTTCTGCGCCGAGTCGCGAATCGCCTGGCGGATTTCAGCTATGAGTGAAGCCAGGTTGGTTTCGGCGACGTAGGTGTTCGGCCACAACACCTCGGTGAGCTCGGTCTTGGAGATTGCGCGAGGACGTCTCTCGACGAGAATCGTGACCAGCTGAAACGCCTTCGGCGACAGTGCGACCACTTCACCGCCGCGCAGCAGCTGCCGCGTGTCGATATCGAGCGTCAGGTCGCCGAAATGGAGCCTCGCACGCTGATTCACGGAAACCCCATCGAATCCCCACAGCGGTACGCAGGACTGGTCACAGACGCACCTTCATAGTAGTCCGGTATTGTCCATTGGAGGATGCCGTGAAGCTTGCACGCGCCGCGATCATCGTTACGGTTCTGTTCGGCGCCTGTTCCAGCGACTCCCCGACCATCGCAGGGCCGACGCCGTCCGCCCCGGCTCCATTACCGCTACCGCCGCCGCCACCGTCCTCTGGCAGGTTCACTCTCTCCGGCGTGCTGCGCGCGTTCGACGGGTCGCCAGTGCCCTCGGCCCGGGTGCAGGTGACTGGGTCCCCGTTCGTTAGCGTGACAACGACGTCGGACGACATGGGTCGCTACCGCGTTCCAGATGTGTCCGGCCCAATCGAGATGCGCATCTTCAAGGACGGGTACTACATCGAATGGAGGCGGCTCTCTATCACCAGCGACCAGGTGTTCGACGTGAAAGTTCAGCTTTCCCAGCCACTGGTCGTTGGCGAAGTCATGCACGGGATCGTCGGTGGCGAGCCTTTCGACCCTGTTCATTGGGACGCTCGTGCCCCCAGCCGCAGAGTATCGTTCACGGCGCCGGCGTCGGGTGAGCTCGTGGTTCGAATCGATTGGCAAATTGGCAGCGATCTGGACTTGCTGGTTGGTACCGACTACTTCGGCGCGGGGGGCAGCCCGCTCTCGGCAGTCTTCCCGGTGGTTGCCGGCAAAGGCTACGAACTCATTCTCAACTCGTCCTACGAGCAGGTCGAGTTCGAGCTCCGTGCGGACCTGATCGTGCCAGCTCTCAAGTAATCGACTTTGCACGAGGGGCGCACGAGGCTATAATCCGCGGCCTGCATGGCCGTTTCTGCGGGCTCTCGGTTCGGCCCGTACGAGATCCTCGATCCGCTCGGCGCAGGCGGCATGGGACAGGTCTACCGCGCCCGCGACACACGTCTCGACCGGCTCGTCGCCTTCAAGATCATCTCACCGGACGTCGCACAGAACGCCGGCCGCCGCCATCGATTTCAGCGTGAAGCGCGCGCGATCGCATCCCTGAGCCATCCGCACATCTGCTCCTTGTACGACGTCGGCGAGCACGAGACCGTCGCGTTCCTGGTGATGGAGTACCTGCAGGGAGAGACTCTGGCGCAGCGTCTGGTACGCGGGCCTCTGCCGGCCGCGGAGCTGCTCCGGCATGCCACCGAGATTGCCATGGCCCTCGACCATGCGCATCGGCACGGCGTGATCCACCGGGACCTCAAGCCGAGCAACGTCATGTTGACGAGCGCGGGAGCCAAGCTGCTGGACTTCGGTCTGGCCAAGCTGCCGGCCGGTGAGGCGGCGATCATGTCGTCCACCTTGTCGGTTCCTGGTGCCGCGGCAACTGCGGAGGGCAGCATCCTCGGCACGTTCCAATACATGTCGCCGGAACAGCTCGAGGGCCAGGAGGCGGATGCGCGGACCGATATCTTTGCGTTCGGCGCGCTCGCCTACGAGATGGCGACCGGACGACGAGCGTTCGAGGGCGCGAGTCAGGCCAGCGTGATCGCTGCCATCCTCCGCGGTACGCCGCCGCGGTTGACGACGCTTGCGCCGCTGACGCCCCCGGCCTTCGATCACATCGTCACTCGCTGCCTCGCGAAGGATCCCGATGAGCGGTGGCAGACCGCACGCGATCTGATGTTGGAGGTTCGGGCCATCTCATCCGGGGACATGGCTGCTGCGCCCCGCCGCCGGCGTGTCCACCTGTCGCGCGAGCTGGTTGCGTGGACCCTCACTGCTGCGGCCGTGTTCGCCGCAGCGCTGCTCGCACGCACGTACTGGCGACCGCCGCCGTCACTCATCTCTCCTCCACCGTCATTGACCCGTTCCGCGCTGGTTCTGCCAGCCGGCGCGCCAGTCGCTGTCGAGGATCAGCCGTCGCTGGCCTTGTCGGCAGACGGCCGTCGCCTCGTATACACGGCGAAAGTTGGCGCGGGTAGACAGTTGTACCTGCGGCCTCTCGATCAGCCGCGGGCGACGCCCATCGCCGGAACGGAGGGCGCCAGCAGTCCGTTCTTCTCGCCGGATGGCGAATGGGTGGGGTTCTTCGCGGATGGCAAGCTGAAGAAGATACTGCTCGACGGGGGCGTGCCGGTGACGATTGCCGACGCCCCTCGCCCGCGCGGCGCCACTTGGGCACCGGACGGATCAATCATCTTTACGCCCGGCGTCAACACTGGTCTATTCCGCGTGTCAGCGGCCGGCGGGGCCGTACAGGCACTGACGACAACGGATTCGAGCAAAGCGCAAATCTCCCACCGATGGCCCGAGGTCCTTCCTGACGGCGAATCAGTCCTCTTGACCGTGTGGGGGGGACGCACTGAAGAGGCCCGCATCGCCGTGCTGCACTTGCGCACGGGGAGGCTCCACATTCTGCCAATCGAGGGGGCAAGTTCTCCACATTTCGTGCAGCCTGGCAACCTTGTCTATCGGCGCGCGAGCTCACTGTTCGCGGTGCCCTTCGACGCGGCGACGTTCGGGGTGACGAACGTTCCAACGCCCGTGGCGGACGGGATCGCCGTCCACCAGCTGTCCGCCGTGCACGCAACGGTCTCGCGCACGGGTGTGCTCGTCTATGTGTCGGCGGACGACGCCCCTGGTGAGCTTGCCCTGCAATGGGTGGATCGGCAGGGCCGGGATTCCCCCAGCGCCATTTCTGCGAGGGCTCTCGAAGAGCCGAGGATTTCCCCGGATGGCACTCGCCTGGTCGTCACGGTGCGCGAGAACAACGCGGACGTCTGGGTCTTCGATCTGATCACTGGCGCTCGAACGCGGTTGACCGTCGAGGCCGATGAGGACGAAACGCCGGTATGGGGACCGGCTGCCGACAGGATCACCTTTTCGGCCGCGCGCCGCGGTTTGCGGCGCGGCGTCTTCTATAAGCGCGCCGACGGGGCCGGTACCGAGCAGCTCTTGTGGCGCGTGGAGAAGAACGACGACCACCTGCACGCCGACGGCTGGTCGGCCAATGGGCGGACGCTCGCGCTCACGAACCTGCTGACCTCGTCGGAAGGGTCGGATATCTGGACCTTGACGCCGGACGACAATCCGCGGTTCCGGCCGTTTCTGGTCACACCGTTCAATGAAGGTGGCGCGAGGTTCGCGTCCGATGGCCGCTCGATTGCCTACGTGTCGGACGAGTCGGGACGTAACGAGGTGTACGTACGGCCATTCCCCGGTCCCGGCCCTGCCGTCCAGATTTCGACTGATGGCGGAAGCGAACCGGTCTGGGCGCGAAGCGGCGATGAACTCTTCTATCGCAACGGCGACAAGATGATCGCTGCGTCAATACGCCTGCTCCCTGAGACGCAGGTGCGCAATCGGCAGGTTCTCTTCGAAGCGCCTTATGTGCACGGCCGGCGCCAACCTGCCAATTTCGATGTGTCGCCAGACGGGCGGTTCATCATGGTGAAGGACGTCGGGCAGCCGGTCGCTCGCCTCAATCTCGTCCTTGGCGCCTTGACGCCGCTGCCGCCTGCGGTGCGCTAGTCAAAAGTCCACGCGAATACCGACCTGGATCTCGCGAGGGGAGGTCGCTCCGGTAGGGCTGCGGAATGTTGGATTGGTGAGGACGCCATCGTAGCCCGTCCAGTTCCGGTGGTTGGCCACGTTGAACACGTCCACCAGCAATTCGAACCGCAGTCGTCGTGTTCGGAACGATCGCGAGAGTCGCGCGTCGATCTGCCACAGATCGTCTCCGCGTTGCGAGTTCCGCGACTCGCCCGGGGGGCGGTCGGTAATCGCCAGATCGGCGTTGTCGTCGGCACCGGTCGTCACGGTGTAGGGTAGGCCGCTCCGCGCCGTCATCAGCGTGGCCAGCCGCAGCGACAGCGGCAAATCCATCGTAACGTTGGCGGAGAGTCGATGGCGTGCGTCGCTCGCCGCTGGTCCGCGTTCTGCGCCGTAGTTACGTTGATCCTGGGGAAGGAACTCGAAGTCCTCCGTGTCGCGCTCGGTGCTCGACCATGTGTACGCCAACGCGTAGGAGTAGCCCATCGAGTGCCGCTTGCGCGCGCTGGCCTGCAGCGCCTGGTACCATGAGTGACCGTCGGCCTCACGGACCAGGACGCGCGCGACTGTCGGATCCGGACGCGGACGAATTCTCGGATTGGGATTGGTAATGTCCGGGTAATTGAGATCGCGTGATCGCAGCAGATGACGCCCCCGTGCCCACACACCGTCAGCGGCCACGACGATCGTTCCGTAGGTGTGTTGCACGCCGATCGTGCCTTGTTCGGTCAGCGGTGTGGCCATATCGGGGGAGAACCGGGTCGTGCTCGGAAGCGACGTGTTGATACCGCCGGGCCGATTGGGGTTCGGTCCAAATGGATTCGGGTAGCCAGGATTGGCGAACAGGATCTGCGTCGTAGCGTCGGCACGAAGAGCGTTGCTCGAGATGATCAGCAGCAGCTGGTCGTAATACACGCCGTAACTTCCGCGAATCGACGTGCGTCCGTTCTTCCACGGAGTCACCGCTGCGCCCAGTCGCGGGGCGATATTGTCGCGATCGTGCGCGATGCCGGGAGCGTCTTCGTAGTCCCAGCGAACCCCGAGGTTCAACGTGAGATGCGACGTCGGCATCCACTCGTCTTGCAGGAAGGCGGCGTAGATCCCCGCGTGAAAGTCCGTCACCGGATCGCCCGCGTTGCGCAGATATCGAATCGGATACGTGGACGGATCGGCAGGATTGAAGGGTTGGCTGGTGGCGAACGTGAAGATGCCGTCGAATCCGGCCGGCTCGGTTCCCTGCTCGCGCATCGCGCTGACGTCCACGCCGGCCTTTAGTGAGTGATCGCCGTATCGGTTCGGTAGTTGCCAGGTCAGCGCGTTCATGACCTGGGCGCGATCCTCAGTGGCCTGTGCCGGCACGATCGGCGATTTGCCAAGGAGGATGCCGCGGCCGTTCTCGGCGAAACATCCAGAGCAGTAGTGGCTGGGATCGTTGTCCAGGTATCGTCGCCCCACCTGGAATCGGAACTCGTTGAGCATCGTTGAGCCGCGGACCGAGTTGCTCAGCACGCTGAAGTCCTGCGAGCGTCGCACCGTATCGACTCGTCGTTCGGGAGCGATCAATCCCGGCGGGTTGGGCGTCGGATGTCTGGTTCGTTCGCGACGCCGTGTCCAGCCGATAGCGTAGCGTCAAGGCGCCGCTGTGGCCCAACCGGCCATCTCCTCGGCCAAACACCTGCGTGGTCCGACCCGATTGCGTCAAGCGATGTGGCGCACCCGGTCGAAACACGTCCAATACCTCTGAGGTGACAACCTGTTCGAGATCCTGGTCGCTGTGCTCGAAGGCGCCAAAAAAGAAGAGGCGATCGCGTTTGACGGGCCCACCCACAAGGCCCCCGGGCGTCACCTGTTCGAGAGCTGTCTTGGCTTCTGGGGGCGAGGCGAGTCTGGCGCCGCCGTATGTGGCATCCCACGCGTCGTCACGGTGGTAGTAGAACAGGCGGCCGGACAACCGGTTCGTCCCGCTTCGTGTCAAGACGTTCACGATCGCACCGGACGCCTGTCCGTACTCGGCGCTGTAAGCGTTGGACAGCACCATAAACTCTTTGATGCTGTCGAGCGGCAGACCGCCTCGCACGTTCGAACCCCGAAGGTCGTCGAGCGTGAGGCCATCAACAGGAACGTGTTGTTGCGGCCGGTTTGACCTGCGGCGGTGATCCCTGTGCCGCTGGTACGCGCAATATCGGGCATCGTGCCGATGCCCGCCGTCAGGGTGGCCAGGTTGGCGAAGTCCCGAGCGACGACCGGCAGCTGTTCGATCTCTGACGGCATGAAGGTACGGCCCAGGGCGATCGGCGTTTCCCCACGGAGGCCATCGCCCCGCACTGTCACGTTCTCGGTGACCGACGCGAGGCTCAGCGTTGCGTCGGCCCGGCCCTGCTCGCTCATCGCGAGCGTCAGATCCGGCTGCCGGTAGGTGACGAACCCAGTTGCTTCGATGCGCAGTTCATAGCGGCCCGGTGTAAGGCCGATGATCCGGAACTGGCCGCGCGCGTCGGACGTTGTGGCAGGCGTCTCGCCGGTATCCAGGTTCTTCAGCGTGATCGTAGCGCCGAGCACCGCTCCCTGTTGCGCGTCGCTGACGATACCGGACAGGGTAGCTGTCGCCGACTGCGCCCCTGCACGGATCGGTGCGCTGGCGACGAGCGCTGCGAGCAGACAGGTCGCGAGGACCGCCCTCATAACAGCTGAATTGGACTAGGGCAAGAGTCTAGCGCGACGGCGGCGGCATGTCGATCAGGGGCTCATCGGGCCGCTGGCAGCACGCCGGTCGTCGAACGCAAGAAAAAGCCCTCCCAGAAATCGCACTGCCGTTCACGAGGTCGTCGAGCTTCGCTGACCTTCGTGTCGAGCACGAGGTACTTGTCGGCTCCACGGCCGGGCCCGGCAGGGTGTGTGAACGCCGGCCAGCGCTGAGAGGTCGGGTCGTCGACATTCGGATCGCCTGTCGCCGCGAAACGGGTCCAATAGCGGCTGACCCGGTCGAAGAGCGACACATCGCCAGCGTTCAGCACGTGATTCGACGGCGCACCGTAGTTGGTTCCGAACACCAGGTTCGTCTCGAGGCCATGGATCACGAGATTCGGGCGCCACATCATCGACCTCGTACTCGAATGAATACAGGAAGACCGGCGTCTTCCGGCGCTCGAGGAGCCGCGCGACACGGCGTGCCTCGCACACGTACTCCACGTCCCCCACGAGGCGGGCGAGGGCATGCTTCGGCGAGACGAACCCCTCGGCGGGGTACACGCCGAGGACGGCGGCGGCATCCGCACCGAACTCGTTGCTCAGGGCCGTTTCGTATTGTGCCGCGCTGAGGCCGGTTGGAAAGCTCCGATCGACGAACGGCCAGCCCTCATCCCGGTTCGTGCCGAGAAGCACGGGGACGGTCGTGAAGGCACCGCGCTCGAATAACAGTCGCGGCTGATCCGGAATTTCGAGTCCGTCGACGACAGGACCCCATTGCACACGCGCGGTCTCCACGACCTGATCCTGGCCCGTCGGAAGGGCCCGCAACACCTCGTCGCGTCCGCGCCCTCGGAGACAGACCAGCGGGTCGGAGGCGCTCGCACAGCCGAGGGCCGCCATGAAATCATTCCCTTGCGACGTGGCCTCGGCGGTCGCTTCTCCAGAGATACGATGCAAATCCGCTCTGCATGATGGCGCGGCTGAACAGGCCCGCGCTTCCCGGGGAGACGAGATGCAGGCTGACGCTCAGGCTGCCCGCCGATGTTCCCGCGATCGTCACGCTGTCCGGATCGCCTCCGAACGCGGCAATGTGGTCACGCACCCAGACCAGCGCTGCACGCTGATCGAGGAAACCGTAGTTCCCAGACGAGGGGTAAGCGGCATCCTCGGCTGACAGCAGTGTATGAGCCAGATACCCGAACGGGCCGAGGCGATAGTTCGGCGCAACAATGATGGCGCCCGTTTGCTCTGCCAGCCGCTGGCCGTTGTGCGCGGCGAAGTTGGCGGAGGTCTGGAGGAAACCACCCGTATGAAGCCAGACAATGACGGGTGCCCGGCCGAGCTGGCATCGGATCCGGGGTCCATACATTCAGCTTCAGACAGTCCTCGCTCCCCACCAGCGCGCCCGCGAGGTTGATCTGTGGACACGAGGCCGGGACGATGACAGCGTTGAGCGGCGTGGTCCACGAGGGAGCAGCGCGCGGGGGCTTCCAACGCAGGTTACCGACCGGAGGGGCGGCGAAAGGAATACCAAGAAAGATACAGGCGCCACCGCCGTCAATCCCCTGGATACTTCCGCTCGTCGTGGTGGCCTGGCAGTGGGATTCCTGCGTGGCCGCCTCACTCCCCAGGAGCGCCATCAGCGCCACGCAGGCCGTGAGCAGCAGCAGCGGTGACCGTTTCCAACGCGAGTGCATCACGGCAACCCTCCTCAGCGATCGTTGGGCAATTAGAAGACTCCAGGATTTGTACCTGGCCGACTATGCCGGGGTTGTCTGGTCAAGTCCTGCCAGAACCATTGGAATTCCGTGGAAAAAACCCGGGAGTCAGGCTGGGTCTCCACTTGCGGCTGAGTTTCCGCCGGACAACAATGGAGCCCCCATGCAGACCCTCTTCGGCCGGGAGGTCTTCGAAAGCGGTGGCACCGCCTACCGCTGGGAGGACGTCCTGGCCGCGGCATATCTTCGCGGCGAGTGGGAAACGCTCGAGACGACCGTTCGCGAAGGTCTCGCCTGCGCGAAATGGGCAGAGGAGGCAGACGAGCTTCCCGGTGAGGATGACGTCGAATCCGCCGCCAACGAATTCCGGTACGCGCGCAATCTCCTGACAAGCGAAGAAATCGAAGGCTGGCTGGGCGAGTGGGGGCTGGACGTCGACCAGTGGCTCGCCTCCGTGCAGCGGCGTCTTCTTCGCGAGCGCGAGGCGGAACGCCTCGAAGAGATTGTCGCGGAGCATGAGGTCGATGACGGAGAAATCGCCGAATGCCTCCTGTGCGAGGGAATTTGTTCGGGGTTTTTCAGCCGATGGGCCGACGCGCTCGCGCAGAGGGCAGCGGCTGCGGAAGCGCTGGCAGCGGAAGCCGTGCCGGATCAAGGAGCGGACGACGAGGCGGCGAATGGAGTGGCGGTCGAGGAGGTCGATGCCTTCCCTGGCCTGTCGAAACATGTCACCGAAGAGAGACTGCGGGCGCTGGCGGCGCTCGATCGGCGGTTCGAGCAGTTCTGCGACCGGGCTCTCACACCTGAAGCGATCGCGGATCAGGTCACCCTTCATCGACTCGACTGGATTCGGTTCGACTGCATCGCCGCGACGTTTCAGGAAGCGGAGATGGCTCGCGAGGCGGTACTCTGCCTGCGGAACGACGGTCAGGACCTTGCGGACGTCGCCACGCTGGCCGGCATCGAGGCAAACGAGCAATCGTTCTTCCTGGAAGACGTGGATGCCGACTGGCGAAGTACGCTTCTGGGCGCGGCCGTCGGCGACATCGTCGGTCCGCTGGCAGCCGACGATCAATCGACAGTGTTCGTCGTTCGCGGGAAAGCGCTTCCCGCTGCCGCCGAGCCGGGCACGCAGGAGCGCGCCCGGCGTGCGGTGTTGCAAAGCGCTCTCGAGCGCGAGCTCCGGAAGTATGTTCGCTGGCGCGTGCACCTCTAAGGAGTTCAACGTGAGCGATCAGCGCGCAAGGCTCGACGACCTGCCTCTCTTGCGCTTCCTGCCTGCCGATGTACGCAAACTCGTCATCGACAGCTTCGTGCCGGTCTCGTACACGTTCGGCCAGACCATCGTTCGCGAGGGCGATGCCGCGGATGCGTTCTTCGTGGTCGTTGCGGGGCAGGCGCGTGTCATCAAGAAGGGGCAGAACGGCGAGGAGGTCCCGCTCAATGTCATTCGCGGGGGAGACAGCTTTGGTGAAACGGCGCTGCTCGAGGACATCGTCAGGACGGCGACCGTGCGCGCGAGCGGTGACGTCGAGGCCTTCAAGCTCGATCGTTCGGTATTCGCGGCGATGGTGCGAAGCAATCCAGAGCTTCGCGGGTATCTCGAGCTGCAAAGTCGCCATCGAAGCCTCTACAACTTTTTCCGGCTGAACTCTCCGTTCGACGAGCTGCCGCTGGATGCCCTTACGCTGATGCTGTCCCAGCTGGAGGTCGTCAGCGCGCGCGCGGGCGACCGCGTCGTTCGCGCCGGCGATCCTCCCGGGCCGATGTACTTCGTCGAGGATGGCCGGCTGCGGGTTTTCGTCGGCGAAGACGGAAACCGCCGCTATCTCGCGTATCTCAGAAAAGGTGACTACTTCGGCGAGAAGTCCTTGCTCACCGGCACGCCGCGTTCGGGCAGCGTCGAGGCGGTGTCCGACTGCAAGCTCCTGCGGTTGAATCCCGCGACCTTTGCCAGGCTGCTCCAGGTTCCGCAGTTCAAGGCGCAGATCGACGACCGCGTTTCGCAGGACGACTACCAGCGGGTCGCCAGGGTCCCTCTCGATTTCGCCGAGGAGTCACTGCCGGCCGAGGCCTCGGTGGAGCAGGTCGGGGACGACCAGGTCGACGATCCGCGAGGAGGGCCAGCCTGATGCGCCGTTCGCGTCGCGGGAGGGCTTCTTCATCAAGAAGGGGAAGCGAATCCGGCGAATGACGGTGGTGCGGCAAATCGACGAGATGGACTGCGGCGCGGCGAGTCTCGCCATGGTCTGCCGGCATTTCGGTCGAGCGGTGAGCCTGGCGCGAATTCGCCAACTGGTGCACACGAGCCTGGATGGAACCAGCCTGCGCGGGTTGTGCACGGCGGCAACGGAGCTGGGGCTGGCCGCGCGATCGGTGAAGGCCTCGCCAGGTGATCTCGCGGAGATGCCGCTGCCGGCGATCGTTCACTGGGACGGCAATCACTGGCTGGTGCTCTACGATGTTCGCCCGGGTCGCGTCGCGGTAGCCGACCCGGCCACAGGACTCAGGCGTATCAGCCGTGACGAGTTCGACAAGAAGTGGAGCGGCTACGCCGCGCTCTTCGACTATACCCAGGCATTCGAGAAGGCGCCTGAAGGGAAGACCAGGCTCGGATGGCTGTGGCCATTCTTCCGGCCGTTCAGCCGGAGCTTCTTCCAGGCCGTAGGCCTGGCCGTCGTCGTCAGCACCCTCCAGATGGTCCTGCCCGTGTTGACCCAGGTCGTCGTGGATCGCGTGCTCGTCGATCAGGACGTGAGTCTCCTGAACATGCTGAGCCTGGGGATGCTCGGCGTCCTGGTGTTCATCATCCTGTCGATGGTCATCCAGCGGTATCTCCTGAGTTTCGCCGCGGTTCGCATCGACGCGTCGACACTGGACTTCCTGACGCGGAGGTTGCTCGAGCTGCCGATGTCGTACTTCATGACGCGGCGGACGGGAGACATCCAGCGCCGGCTCGAGGGGATCAGGCGCGTCCGCGAGTTCGTGGTGCAGAACGGCGTGTCCGGACTCACGGCCATCACGCAGCTCACGTCGGTGCTGGTGCTGATGTTCATCTATAGCCCGTTGCTGGCAGGCGTCTTCCTGCTGACAGCGCCGCTGCACCTGCTGCTGATGTGGTTCTCTGCACGATATCTCCGCCCGACGTTCGACACGCTCGAGGAAGCGTTCGGGAGATACCACTCCTACCAGATCGATGCCATCAAGGGCGTCGAGGCGGTCAAGGCGATGGGTGGCGAGCACGCGTTCCGGGAAATGATGCTCGGCGAGTTCCACCAGATCGCCCGCAAGCAGTTCCGCGCGGACTTCACAATCATGACCTACGAGGGCGCCGTACAGGGTGTCACGCTGCTCTCGCTGGTGCTCTTCCTGTGGGTCGGCGCGTATCAGGTGTTGAATGGGACACTGACCATTGGCGCCTTCGTCGCATTCAACTCGCTCGTCGCGCTGGCGAATGCGCCGATCCTCTCGCTCCTCTCGCTGTGGGATGGGCTCCAGTCTTCCACCGTGTTGCTCAACCGCCTGAACGATGTCTTCGAGCAGGATCCGGAGCAGGGCACCGATCGCTCGAGGCTTCTTCCCGTGCGCGCGCTCGAGGGCCGCGTGCGGCTGCAGAACGTCGGGTTCCAGTACGGTGGCCCGGAGTCTCCGAAAATCCTCGAAGGGATCAGCTTCGAGGTGCCGCCGGGCAAGATGGTGGCGATCGTCGGGCGCAGCGGCTCGGGCAAGACCACCCTGATCAAGTGCCTGGCCGGCCTCGCCGAACCGACGGAAGGCACGATTTTCTATGACGGCATCGATCTGAAGACGCTCAACTATCGCGAGTTGCGCCGCCAGATGGGCTTCGTGCTGCAGGAGAACTATCTCTTTTCGGACACCATCGCGCGCAACATTGCCTTTGGCGAAGACAGCCCGGACATGGATCGCGTGATCTGGGCCACGCGCGCCGCCAACGCCCACGACTTCATCGACCGCTTTCCCCTCGGCTACGACACGCGCATCGGCGAGACCGGCATCGCCATCTCGGGCGGCCAACGGCAGCGCGTGGCGATTGCGCGCGCCCTGTACCATCGACCACCGGTTCTCATCTTCGACGAAGCGACGAGCAGTCTGGATACGGAATCCGAGCGGGCCATCCAGGAAAACCTGGACAAGCTGCTGGAAGGCCGGACGTCGTTCGTGATCGCTCACCGGCTGAGCACGATTCGCAACGCGGACATGGTCATCGTTCTCGAAAAGGGCCGGCTCGTCGAGCAAGGCACGCATGACGAACTGATGAAGCGTCAGGGTCTGTACTTCTACCTGAACAGCCAGCAGCTGGCACTCTGAAACGAGGATTTCCGTGCCGTCACCACCGCTCCCCGCCGTCGCCGTTCCTGACCTCGGATCCGCCGCACTGGGCCGCACGCGGCTTGAGTTATGTGCTGCTCCTGCTGTTTGCGACCGCCGTGACCGTCGCGATCATCCTGCGGGTACCGGAGACCGTGGCGACGCCGTTCGTCCTCCAACCGGAACGCGGGGCGGATCCGGTGAAGGCGTCACGCAGCGGCATCGTTGCCGCGGTGCACGCGACGGAGGGCCTGAGCATCGAGAAGGGTGCTCCGCTGTTCGTGATTCGTTCTGTGCCGCTCGGCGAGCGATCGGCGGATCTTCGCAGCTTTCAGGCTCAAGTGCTCGGCCACGAAGCAAGCCTGTCGAACCTTCGCCGCGAGCACGAGAGCCAGCAGCAGGCGGACCGCGAAGAAGGGGAACGGCTGCAGTTGCGGCTCGCGCATCTCGCACGCTCGATCGATTTCAAGAAGGAAGAACAGACGCTTCTGAAACAGGTCGTCACGCGCTTCGAAACGCTCCACAAGGAAGGTCTGATCGGGTGGACCGAATACGCCGAGCAGCAGCTCGAAACCAACAAGGTTCAGGCCGAGCTGGAGTCGCTGGAGAGCGACATCAAGGAAACGCAGAAGTCCATTCAGAAGCTGACTCACGAGTCCGCCTCCAGGCTGGCCAAGTTCCAGGAACAGGTGCGTCAGCTCGACGAGGATCGGGACAAAGCCAGGATCCGCATCGATCCGCTTCAACGGGAGCTCGTCAACAGCAAGACCAACGAGCTGACGCTGATGGCCCCTTGTTCCGGTACGGTTATGCGCCTGCGCGTCAACAGTCCGGGCGCGTACGTTCCCGAAGGCGATGTGCTCTGCGAGCTTGCCTGCGGCGGCGAGCGGCTCCAGGCGGAACTATCGGTGCCGCAGAAGGGATTGGGTCGTCTTCAACCAGGACAGGCAGTCAAGCTGCTCTATGACGCATTCCCGTATCAGCGATACGGCGTGCATTACGGAACCGTGCGGTGGGTGAGTCCGGCCAGCCTCGCGACCGCCGACGCCGACTTTCGCGCGTTCGTCGATCTGGACGACGATACGATTCGCGTCGACGGGCAGCCGCGTCCACTCAAACCCGGCATGCGTGGCACGGCGCGGGTCGTGGTATCGAGAGTGCGGCTCATCACCTACGCCTTCGAACCGTTACGCCAGCTTCGTGAGAACCTGGCTGCATCGCCACGAAGGCCGCCGGCGTCGAACTGAGTCGTGTTCGCCACGCGGCCTACCCCCAGCCGCGCCGTTGGCCCTCGAACATGAGGGCCCCGTCCCTTCACTGGTGCTTGCCGCTCTTCGCGGTCGTGGCCTGTCGGTTGCCTCGGACCGACGAGGGCCTCTCAGCAGTAGTCACCGAGGGGTCGTTCTCAGTGGGGTGTTCGCCAAATACCCGTTTGCCTGTTCCCCCGCGAACGTCGCCGCGTGGATCGAGATCCTGCAGACGAACTGTCGTGCTGCGAGGCACGCGCGGCTGTCGTCCTCGCTTCATGGTCGGAGTCCCGGCCGGGTGTGTGCCGTTCGAGTAGCCTCGTTCTTGCCTTCGACTGGAACCAGGATTTCGAAGTCGGTGAGCTTTCGAATCAACTCCGGCGCGACCCCGATACCCCGGTCGTCAGCGAGCGACCGAAGCGTTTCGTTTGTCGGACGTCCGTTGAACAGTGGAAGCACATCCATGAGATCGGACGACAGCCTGAGCGGATCGCTGCCGTGGTAGCCCTCGACCTGAGTCCCCGATTCATCGATGCCGATGACCCGAAACTGCCCGACCGTCAGCGCCCTGGGCAGACGGCAATCGGTCAGGGCATCGTACGCCGATCGGGCAATGCGCGCCCTCGCGGTGATATCCGGTCCGCCGATCCTCAGAATGTCCGCCCAGTCGAGCGACTCTACCTGCTGCGCGCACCGCTCGTAGAACTCTCGCTCGAGCCCCGCCCATTTTCCCCAGAGAGATCTATACGCGGCCGGTTCCAGGGTTCCAGCAAGGTTGGTGTCATACGGTGCCCTCTGGCGGTTGGCCGTGGCCGGTGACAGCTGATCGAACGCCGTCGGTCCGAAATCCTGATCGAGCAGGCACCAGCAGGCCAGCATCTGCTCGACCGAGCTCAGGAGCCCTTCAAGTGCGTGCCAGAAACGCAGTCCCACGGCGCCTCTGACGTGTTTGCAGAACCAGGTGGTGCAGACGCCGTTCCGGTACCGCCAGATTCCGCATCGGCCATCCGGCAGGAAGTGGGGGCAGAGCAGGGCCGGGCTCGTGCCGAAATCGGTCGATGCGTGCTCGTAACGAGCGGCGTAGCCCGGCGGGACGCCGAGGCCCAGCGGCCTGACCATTTCGCCTCGCTGCAGGCGCGCGTCCAAGGTCGAACGGCCAGCAGCGTTTGCGGGATCCGTATCCGCAAGGATTTGTCCCACCGTGAAATTCGGCAGCCGTGGCAGGTAGGTGCAGCATTTGGTGTTGGGGCTGAAATAGCTGCCGGCCGCGTGGGCCGGTGCTCCGGCAGTCGCGCACATGGCGCAGTCCTGGCAGGTCGCCTCGGTCTCGGGGGGAATCGGCCCCCCGAGCAAAGGCGCCGTCCACCGCGCATACAACGGTGGAAGGCCACTGTTGGCGGTCTTTCCCGGACTGTGGTCTGCCATGGTGATCGACGCCCGTACTACTTCAATCTGAGGCGTCCTCCCTTGACCGACGCGGCATCCTTCGTGCCCAGGTTCCGTGTGCCGTTTTTTTCTTTCCGGTTTTCTTGGCTTTCTTTCCCGCTTTCGCCATTGATAACCCTCCCTGTCTAACCCGACGTTGTTATCGTTCGCTGGCCGTTACTTCTCGGGGGCGAGCATTCGTTGTCTCACGACCATCCCTCCCTTGACGGCGGATGCATTCCTGGCGCTGAGGTTCTTCGTGCCGGCCTTCTTTCGGGCCGCGGGTTTCTTTGTCTTTGCTTTTTTCATCACTGCTGCTCCTTGCGAGACTGACGGCGTTCGTCAAATATTCGAGCTACGATCGTCTCCTGAGTCCGCCTTTCACGGCCCCGGCATCCTTGGCGCTCAGGTTCTTCGTTCCCGCCTTCTTGCGCGGTGCGGGTTTCTTGGACTTTGCTGCCTTCTTCGCCATCCCCTACCTCCTCGTCCTCGTCGACACTACTTCCACGTCGGCTTCTTCGCTACCCCACCCTTCACCGCATCTGCGCGGCGCGAGCCGAGGTTCCTTGTAGCGCCACCTCGCATCGAACCCGCATCCTTAGCGCTCAGATTCTTCGCCCCACTCTTCCCGCCTCGTTTCGTAGTCTTCGCCATCGCGTCTCCCACTATGAAGATAGAACCGAACGCCGGCACCAGCAGCATGTTGGATGCCGGGTGCCGACGCGGAAAGAACGTCTGTCTGCTTGGAGTTTCTGAGGACTTCGAACGGCCAGGTATCGGCGCTGGTCCCAGAACGAGACCATCTGTCGCACCGGGCGTCTCGATTCGAGGCCTCGCTTACGACGCCCGGCCGTTGCCGCCCACGGTGAGCTTCCGATCCAGCGTCGACCGCGACACGTCGAGCGCCCGGGCTGCCCGACGCTTGTTGCCACCGAACCGTTCGAGAACGGCGAGGATATGCAGCTTCTCGGCTTCTGCCAGTGTCGCAACCTTCTCGTCCGCCTTGCTGGCGGCTGTGTCGCCGGCAGGCAGGGTGGCGATGCCGTCCAGGAGGAGTGCGTCCGGCTCGATCACATCCCCCGACGTCAAGGCGACCGCTGCGTGAATGACCCTGGAGAGCTCCCGCAGGTTGCCTGGCCAGCCGTAGGCAAACAGGCGATCAGCCGCAGCCCGGTCCAGACCGGTGATGGTCTTGGCCTGACGACGGGCGGCACGCGCAATCTCGGTGGCAATCAGGAGCGGCAGGTCTCGCGGGCGTTCGCGCAGCGGGGGCACGACGACCGTGATCCCGGTGATGCGGAAGAACAGATCCTGCCGGAATTGCCCCGATTCGGTCAGGCGCCGCAGCGGGTAGTGGGTGGCTGACATCAGCCGGACATCGGCTGCCCGGAGCGCCTCGGACCCCAATCGCTCGAACTCCCCGTACTCCACCGCCCGCAGAATCTTGCTCTGGGCGGTGGCCGTCAGATCGGCGATCTCGTCGATGAACAGGGTCCCGTCGTGGGCGAGCTCGAACTTGCCTTTGACGGCCTGCTGCGCCCCGGTGAAGGCCCCGCGTTCGTGGCCGAACAGCTGGCTGTCGAGGAGCGTATCGCTGAGGGCGGCGCCGTTGAAGGCCACGAACGGCCTTCCGGCCCGGGACGAGGAGTTGTGAATAGCCCTGGCCAGGAGGGTCTTGCCGGTCCCCGACTCGCCAAGAATCAGAATCGGTAGATCGGTAGCCGCGGCAACACCCGCCCGTTTCAGGCAGGCCGCCATGATCGCGTCGTCGGTGTGGAACCGGTCGAGGGTGAGCGCCTGTTCGTCCTGACTGCGACTCAAAGCCACCAATCACCTGCTGCAAAGCCGAGTCCTTATTTATCATCTTTCGCCGTTGCGTGCGAACAGCGGCCCGCGCGGGCAGGCGGACAGCGGGTGCGGCTTGATCTTCTCCCGTATGTAATCTACAGTAGCCAGACAACATGAAGAGCGACCGCAGCGCAACGGATGACGATGCCCGCGATCTGGTGAAGGGCACACTGGACATGCTGATCCTGAAGGCCCTGGAGATCTCGCCCACGCATGGCTGGGGCGTGGCGGATCGCATCGAAACGCTCTCCCGCGGTGTCTTCCGTCTGCAGACGGGGACGCTGTACCCGGCGTTGCACCGGCTGCTCCGCAAAGGATGGGTCGCGGCCGAGTGGCGCACCAGCGACCACGCGCGCCGCGCGCGTTACTACAAGCTCACCGTTGCCGGACGCAAGCAACTGGACGAGGAACGCTCCTCATGGCTGCGCGCGGCAGTCGCCGTGAAACGAATCCTCGATGCCGTGGCACGGCACGTGGCACGTCAGCACGTGGCACGTCAGCACGTGAGGCAAACATGTCCTGGCTCGCCGGCATACGACAGCGAATCAACGAAGCGCTCCGTCCCGATCGCGCGGATCGCGATCTCCAGGACGAGCTGCGCGATCACCTCGAGCGCGAGATCGAACGTCAGCTCGCCGATGGTGTTCCGGTCGAGGACGCGCGCCGTCGTGCGCTCGCGCGCGCCGGGGCGTTGCACGCGACCCGCGATGCCGTTCGCGACGAACGTTCGGGGCGGATCCTCGAGGATGCCGTTGGCGATCTGCGAGTGGCCGCTCGGGCCGCACGCCGCAATCCGGCCTTCACGCTTGCCGTCGTCGTGTCCCTGGCCCTGGGCGTCGGCGGCACGACGGCCGTCTTTGGCGTCGTGAATGCCGTGCTGCTGCGGCCGCTGCCGTACGCCCAGCCGGATCGGTTGTACATGATGCGCATCTGGTGGAACGATTTCTCGTCGACGTTGTCGCCGGCGGACTTCGTCGCACTCGAGGAGCAGGGAACAGACGTCGTCAGCACTTGCGCGTACTTCCCACCGGACGATGGGTTCGCGATGGGCACGCCGGAAGGCCCACAGTTGATCGAGGGGTCGGTGGTGACGGCCGGATTGCCCGCCGTGCTCGGTATCTCTCCAATCGTCGGCGCCGGCTTCTCTTCGGTGCCGAACGCCCGCGAAGCGCTCATCGGCGAAACACTCTGGCGTGAGCGGTTCGGCGCATCGCCAGCCGCAATCGGTCAGCCCATCGTCCTCGATGGCGATTCGTACACCGTCGTCGGCGTCATGCCCGCCGGGTTCAACATCCCCGGGCAGCGCAACGGGCAAGCGTGGCTGAAGGCGCTGAGCCGTCAGCCCACGCGGCGCGGGCCTTTCTACTACATCACCATCGTGCGGGTGAGGGAAGGCCACACGCCAGAAGCCGCCGCCGCAAGACTGACGTCGTCGGTGTCGGCCGTCCTGCGCGATCGATTCGGAGTCGAACCGAACTGGCAGTACCGGCTGCGGCCGCTGCAGGAGACGATCGTGGGCGACATCCGGCAATCGCTTCTTCTGCTGCTCGGCGCGATGGCGCTCGTCCTCACGATTGCGGTCGTCAACGTCGCCAACCTCTTCCTCGCTCGCGGCTCGGCGAGGGCGAGAGAGATCGCCGTGCGCGCGTCGTTGGGCGCCGGACGCGGGCGCCTCGCGCGGCACTTGCTGGCCGAAGCTGCGCTCCTCGGCGCGATTGGTGGCACCGCGGGCATGGCGCTCGCCTATCTGTTGCTCGAGTTGGCGGGGAAGGAAGCCATGCGCATCCTCCCGCGCGTGAACGAAGTACGCCCGGATGCGGGAATGGCGCTGTTCGCACTCGCCTGCGGCGTGGGCGCCGGATTGATCGCGGGGATTGTGCCGGCGATTCGCGTTCCATGGGGCAAACTCGCGACCTTTCTGCGTGAGGGCGATCGCAGCGCGAGCGCAGGGCGGGTCCACGGCCGCACTCGCCAGGCGCTCGTCATCGCTGAGATCGCTCTCACCGTCACCGTCCTGACCGGCGCCGTGCTCCTCGCCAAGAGCATGGTGCGACTGCAGGACGTCAACCCTGGATTCATGCCGGGCGGCCTGGCCTCCTTCCGGCTGACGCTGCCCGACAATCCGTACGCCAATGACGATCGTCGCGCGGCCTTTTTCACGACGCTCGAAGAACGTCTGCGGACGGACGTCGGTGCATCCTCGGTCGCGTACGCGTTCTCGCTGCCGCCGAACCTGCTCGTGATGTCCAACAACTACACCGTCGAGGGCGCGGTCGTGGGGTCGGCAGGCGCGTCGGGCGTCGCCGAATGGAACCTTGTTTCCGAACAGTACTTCTCGACGATGGGCATACGGCTGATTGAAGGCCGGGGCTTTCAATCGGTGGATCGTCCGGAATCACCCGCGGTGGCGGTTGTCAACGAGTCGTTTGTCAGGCGTCACTATCCCGACGGCCGCGCAATCGGTAAGCGACTCAAGGGTGGCGACTGGAATCCTGCGGAGCCGTGGACGACGATCGTGGGCGTTGTCGCTGACGTGCCATACGGAAAGGGACTCTGGGGCGGCGCGGACATGACGATCTATCTGCCGCACGCCCAGAACCTCTGGGTGCAGTCCGCATACGTCATCGTCAAGACGCCAGGGGACGCGTCGCGAATCCTGCCGGCAGTGCAACGGTCGGTCAGGCAGGTCGATGCGAACCTTCCGGTTCGCGACTTCGCCATGATGAGCGAACGCATTCACGCCTCCATGCTCGAGCCTCGCCTGCGCAGCATCCTCTTTACGATGATTGCCGGATTGGCGCTGGCACTCTCGATCACCGGCATCTACGGCGTGATGGCGTATCACGTCGCGCAACGCAGGCGCGAGACCGCCATTCGCCGTGCACTCGGCGCCCGAGTCGCCGACGTCGTTGGCCGCACGCTCGCCGCCGGCTTACGGTTGACCGTTGCCGGTATCGTTCTCGGGGCTGTCGGCGCGCTGCTTCTGACACGAAGCCTGTCGTCGATGCTCTTTCACGTCAGCCCGCGCGACCCGGCGACGCTCCTGACGGTGGCATTCATCCTGACCTGCGCCTCCGTGCTCGCCTGCTCGGTGCCGGCGCTGCGCTCGTCCCGCGTCGACCCGGCGAGCGTTCTGCGTGACGAGTGAATGCCTGAACCGCCCGTCGTGAATCCGGCACGCTCGTCCTGAACCCTCGTGCCTGAACCCTCGTCCTGAACCCCCGTGTGAACCCCGTCTGAACCCCCGTCGTGAACCCCCGTCGTGAACCCCCGTCTGAACCCCCGTGGGATGTCCTATAATCCGTCCCACCGCTCGGCCCTCGTTCCTGAGATCTGGAGGTCACGATGAGGCACGCAACTGTCACTAGTGGGTCCATCATCGATGCATTCGTCGCTCATGCATTTGTCGCTACCTGTGTCGTCGGAGCGCTGGTGCTGCCCACTACCGCCGTTGCGCAGACGCGCGAGGGCAAGAAGCTGCAACTCGAGCAGTTCTTCGACATCGAGAGCGTCTCGAATCCGCGGATTTCGCCAGACGGGACGCAGATCGTCTACACGCGCGGCTGGGTAGACAAGGTCAACGATCGGCGCAGTTCGGCGCTCTGGATCATGAACGCCGATGGCTCGAAGAGCCGCGTTCCTCACCAATGGCTCGAACGCCATCTGGTCGCCCGACGGCACGCGGATCGCGTTCACGCGCGACGGCGAGCCGACCGGATCGCAGATCTGGGTGCGGTGGATGGACGCGGAAGGGGCGACGACGCAGATCACGCATCTCGTCGCAGAACCCGTCGAACCTGGTGTGGACGCCGGACGGCAAGTCCATCGCGTTCACGATGCTGGTGCCGAAGCGCGATACCTGGCAGATCCGGATGCCGACGCGGCCGGAAGGCGCGAAATGGACCGAGGCGCCGCGCATCGTCGAGAGCCTGACGTATCGCGCCGGACCGGCAGGGCTTCATCGAGCAGGGGCTGAACCAGATCTTCATCGTGCCGGCGGAAGGCGGCACGGAGCGGCAGATCACCGACGGGCAGTTCGAATATGGTGGTGAGTTCGGCTTCACGAAGGACGGTCAGGAGATCATCCTTTCGGCCGGACGCGGCAAGGACTGGGAGCGCGAGTACCGTCAGTCCGAGGTCTATGCGCTGAACGTGGCGACCGGCAACTTCCGTCAGCTCACGAACCGAAGCGGACCGGATACCAGCCCCGTGCTCTCGCCGGACGGCCGGTCTGGTCGCCTACCTCGGCTACGACTGCACGACCGACACGTACATCGACAACGAGCTGTACGTCGTGGGCATCGACGGCACCGGATCGAAGCAGCTGACGGCGAAGTTCGATCGGTCGCCCGACAACCTGACGTGGGCGCCGGATTCCAAGGGCATCTACTTCAGCGGCGGACGACAGCGGATCGCGCAATCTTCACTACGCATCGCTCGACGGGCACGATTACGCAGCGTCACCAAGGGCGTGCACCTGATCTCCCTGAGCGACGTGAATCGAAGCGGCCAGGCTGTCGGCACGCTCACGAGTTTCTACAAGCCGGGTGACGTCATCTCGCTGTCGCTGTCGAACCCGTCGAGCCTGAAGCAGCTCACCAACGTCAACGACGACGTGTTGAGCCAGGTGAAGCTCGGCGAAGTCGAGGAAATCTGGTACACGTCGCTCGACAACTACAAGGTTCAGGGCTGGATCATCAAGCCGCCCGATTTCGATCCGAAGAAGAAGTACCCGATGATGCTCTCCATCCATGGCGGACCGCATGCGATGTACGGCGTCGGCTTCAACTTCGCGTGGCAGGAGCATGCGGCGAACGGCTATGTGATCCTCTACACGAACCCGCGCGGGTCGACGGGCTACGGCAGCGCGTTCGGCAACTCCATCAAGTACAACTACCCGTCGAAGGACTTCGACGATCTGATGAAAGGCGTCGACACGGTGCTCGCGAAGGGCTACGTCGACGAGCGCAACATGTTCGTCTACGGCTGCTCGGGCGGCGGCGTGCTGACGGCCTGGACCGTCGGCCACACGGATCGCTTCGCCGCGGCGGCGTCACAGTGCCCGGTCATCAACTGGATCTCGTTCGTCGGCAACGTCGATGGCAACCCGCTGCGCTGGTACGACGACTTCGAGAAGTTCCCGTGGGAGGATCCGAGCGAGCATCTGCGCCGCTCGCCGCTCATGTACATCGGCAAGGTCAAGACGCCGACGATGCTGATGACCGGCGTGCTGGACATGCGGACGCCGATCAGCCAGACGGAGGAGTTCTACCAGGCGCTGAAAGCCGTCGGCGTGCCGACGGCCATGCTGCGCTTCAACGGCGAGTACCACGGCACGTCGTCGAAGCCGTCGAACTTCCTTCGCACGCAGCTGTATCTGCGCTACTGGTTCGAGAAGTATTCGAGAAAGGGTGAAGTGACGCAGCCGCAGTAGTTTCACCATTTCACGGGCGCACGCTCACTTCCGGCGTGCGCCCGGCTCGATTCGCGGGAAGTATTCCGTCGGATCGACGACCGCGTCGATCACCGCAGGCCGGTCCACGGCCAGTGCTTCACGCACCGCGGCGTCCAGCTGCTCCATCGTCTCCACACGGCGCGCCCAGGCTCCCATAGCGGCAGCGACGGCCGCGAAATCGACCGAGCCGTAGCGGACGCCGAGCGTCGGATACCCGCGGCGCTGCTGCGATGCATCGATCAGACTCAGACTGCTGTCGTTGTAGATGACGGTGACGAAGTGCAGCCGCTCGCGGACGCACGTCTCGATCTCGCCGAGCGTCATGCTGAACCCGCCGTCGCCGATCGTGCACAGAATTGGCCGCCTCGGAAACTGCAACCGGGCCGCCATCGCGCCCGGCAGGCTGTAGCTCATCGCCGAGAGGCCGTTCGACTCGAAGAAGGTCAGCGGCTCGTACGAGCTCCACGCCTGCGAGGTGATCATCTTCACCGAGCCGACGTCGGTGACGAGCACGGTGTCGCGAGGAAACAGCTCACGCAGCCGTAGGGTCAGCTCGTAGCCGGACAGGCCACCGAGCGGCGGCCTCGGGCGGAGCGCTACGTCCAGGTCGCTACGGAAGCGCGCGCGATCGTCGGGAGTCCATTCGTACGGACTGAGGCGCCCGCGGCCAAGCTCCGCCAGCATCTCGGCCACATCGCCGACGGCCTCGGCGACCGGCCGGAACTCGCCGTGTGCGATGGACACGGGACCGATCGATACGAGGCGATTCGTGTGATGCCAGACCTTGTCCGATTCGACGGGCTCGAAGCCGACGCCGACGAGGAGATCCGCGCGCTTGAAGCAGTCGAGCACGACAGCATCGGCCGACACGCCGCCGCACACGCCGTAGAACAGCGGGTGGTCTTCGGGCAGCATGCCTTTGGCCTTCGGCGTCACGAAGACCGGCGCACCGAGGCGGTCCACGAACGCGCGAATCACGGGAGCATCGGTGTGCGGGTTCAGATCGAGACCCAGTATCACGATGGGCCGGCGCACGCGGCCCAGTTCCGTCGCAATCTGTCGATCGAGTCCGGCGAGCCCCGAGCCTACCGGGACGATCGGCGAGGGAGCCCGGCGCAAAGACCCACTACACGTCCTCAGCACGGGCGACGTCGCTCGGCAGCGCCAGATGGACGGGGCCCATACGCGGCGCTACCGCTGCTGCCAGAAGCGCACCGGACCTTGGCCTGTGTATCCTCGCCATCGAGCGTCAGGGCCAGTTCGTGAAGGGCCGATAGACCGCGTTCAGATCGAGGTCCTGATGTGTCGCGATCGGCGTCGCGATCGCGCGAGCGTCGCGGTGATGGCAATGAGTGGCGATCGATCGAGATAGGCGTTCGCGACACCGAGCGTCATGTTGACCGCGCCCGGGCCCAGGGTTGAGACGCACACGCCCGGCTGGCGCTGAATCTGTCCCGTGACGTCGGCCATGAACGACGCCGTCGCCTCATGGCGGGTCAGGAGGAATGCGATCCCCTCCTTGCGCGCCGCCTCCATGAAATCGAGGATCTCGCCGCCGGGAAGGCCGAACATGCGGGTGATCCCCGCCTCACGAAGCGTTCGCGCCAGTACTTCGGGCCGTCGTCGGCATCCGCACGTCACTCTATGCGCAAGCGCCTCGCGGCATGCAAGGTCGCAGGACAGCCGGTGTCCCTGTCTTCGATCGTGGTCCGGGGTGAAGCGCCCGCGTGGTCTGTCCGAACGGTGTGACGAGCTACGGCTGTCGGGATACGCCGCAAGTTCCAGGAAGCCTCTCCAGGTGTGGCCGGATTTGGTATTATCCGGGGCGAATTGCAGGTCAGGGAGGACGAAAATGAGAATTCGCATGTTATGCGTATCGCTCGCCTTGCTGCTGGGAATCGCCGGCAGCGCGAGTGCCCAGGTCCAGAGCGGCAACATCTCAGGCACGGTCAAGGACGAACAGGGCGCCGTGCTGCCCGGGGCAGTTGTCACGCTCGAGGGCGCAGGCCCCGTCATCACGTTCACCACGCTGACGGACGGTCAGTATCGGTTCCTGAATCTTCCGCCCGGCACCTACAAGCTCACCGCCGCGCTCACCGGATTCAGCACGGTGATTCGCGACAGGTGGTCGTGCGGTCGGTCAGAACGTCGACATGCCGATTGCGATGAAGCGTCGCTGCGGTGCAGGAGTCGGTCACCGTCACCGGCGAGTCGCCGGTCATCGACACCAAGGCGATGGGCACGGCGACCAACTTCACGCAGGACGAGCTGAGCCGCGTGCCCGAACTCGCGCGACCCGTGGGCGCTGCTGCGCACGGTGCCGGGCGTGACGCTCGACCGCGTCAACATCGCCGGCAACGAGACCGGCCAGCAGTCGTCGTTCGTCGTCCAAGGGCGGCCGGCAGGGCGACGCCGTGTGGACGATGGACGGCGTGCCGATCACCGACATGGCGACCAACGGCGCGTCGCCGACCTACTTCGACTACGACGCGTTCGACGAAATCCAGATCTCGACCGGCGGCAACGACATCCGGCAGGCCACCGGCGGCGTCGGCCTCAACTTCGTCGTCAAGCGCGGGACGCAACCAGTTCCGCGGCACGGCGCGCGGCTACTTCACCGGCGAAGAGCTCGAAGCGACGAACCTGCCCGACGAGCTGCTCGCGCGCGGCGTGACGCCGGAGACCGCCGACCACAACCAGCAGATCACCGAGGTCGGCGTCGACGTCGGCGGCCCGATCCTGAAGGACAAGCTGTTCTTCTGGGGCTCGATCGCGCAAGCAGGACATCCGCCTCTACCGCCAGTCGGCGCGCGGCACCGACCGCACGATCCTCAAGACCTACAACGCCAAGGTCAACTGGCAGGCGACGTCAGAAGGACATGGTCAACTTCCTGTTCTTCAACGGCGACAAGATCAAGAACGGCCGCGCGCCCGGGCAACGCGCTCTTCGAGCCGACCTCGGCGCGCTACAACCAGGGCAACTACTACACCGACAACCCGCTGCACGGCCTGTGGAAGTTGGAAGACAACCGCGTGTATCGAGCAGCAACTGGTTCGTCACCGGCAAGTACGCCTACTACAACACCGGCTTCACGCTGGAGTCGATCGGTCCGCTGACCGAGCAGATGGGCATCAGCGCCGCTGCACGGCCAGACGTTCGGCTCGACCAACGCGCAGCTACTTCACGCGGCCGCAGCACACGGTCAACATCGACAGCAACTACTTCAAGACGTGGGGCGACACCACGCACGACTTCAAGTTCGGCGTGCGGCTGGCGGCGGACCGACATCTTCGCGCGGACGATCTACCCGGGCAACGGCATCGTCGCGTACGAGAACTCGGCGACCGACTTCCGCGCCCGCGTCTATCGCGAGGGCGCCGGGCACCAACCGCGCGCTCGTACCTCAACTTCTACGTCGGCGACACGATCAGCGCTGGGCCGGCTGACGCTCGATCTCGGCGTGCGCTACGACCGGCAGTGGGGCGAGGCGCTCGCCAGCAGACGCAGCGCCAACGCGGCCTTCCCGAACCTGGTGCCCGGCATCAACTTCGCCGGCTACGATGCGCCGTTCCACTGGAACGACATCACGCCGCGCGTCGGCATGACCTACGCGCTCGACGAGGACGCGCAAGACGATCCTCCGCGCCAGCTTCAGCCGCAACGCCGGCCAGCTGACGGCGGTCGGCACCTACATCGGCTACGCCAACCCGAGCTCGCGCGCGGGCTGGGCCGAGTATCCGTGGATCGACGCCAACGGCGATCACCTGGCGCAGACCAACGAGGTGCAGGTCAACCAGCCGCTCCTGGCGTCGGGCAACGGCTTCAACACGGCGAATCCGACGTCGGTGGCCTCGGCCAACCGTGATCGATCCCGACTTCAAGGCGCCCGTCGAGCACGGGCTTCATCGTCGGCTTCGATCGCGAGCTGATGCCCAACCTGGCGCTGCAGGTGAACTACACCTACGGCCGTGTCGACCAATCATCCGATGCACGCCGTTCATCGGCGTTGACGACGGCCGACTGGCAGCCGGTCGCGCCGCTCGTCGGGCACGACTGCCGGACGGCAGTCGCGTACAACATCCCGCTGTTCATCCCGGACGCCGCCAAAGTGGCGGCCGACGGCGGCGGCCGGCTCCTGACCAACTTCGACGACTACTCCACGACGTTCAACGGCATCGAGTTGTCGGTGAACAAGCGCATGTCGAACCGCTGGATGATGCGGCTGGCGTGCCGCCTACAACAACCCGACGGGAGCACTACGACATGAACGTCGCCGGTCACCGAGAACGGCAACCCGACGCGGTCAGCGACACCTTCCCGCTCATCAGCGGCGGACAGTGGGCGCCGCGCAGCGCCGGCAGCGGCTCGGGCGACGTGTTCGTCAACCAGCGCTGGAACTTCAACGTCAACGGCGTCTATCAGCTGCCGTGGGACATGGAAGTGGCGGGCAACCTGTTCGGCAAGCAGGGCACGCCCTATCCGTATCTTCCGCAACGCTGCGCTCGGCCGCGAAGGCACGGTGCGCATGCTCGTCAACGACGGAGCTCGACTCGATCCGGTTCGACAACCTGTGGAACCTCGACCTGCGCGCTGGCGAAGAACGTCAGGTTCGGCGCGCGGGTCGTTCCAGTTCATCGCGGACCTGTTCAACGTGTTCAACAGCAACACGGAGATCACCCGCGAGCGCAACGCCGACGCGACCAACTTCCTGTGTGCTCGGCTCGAACCTGAGCCCGCGCATCCTGCGGTTCGGCGCGCGTTTGAACTTCTAGCGCGGCTCGTCGAGAAGGGCGGTCTTTCCGACTGCCACTGTGTCGAGATCAGTGCGGCCGGTCAGAAATGACCGGCCGTTTTCTTTGCGAGCCCCGCGTTACTTCGTTACCGTGATCCGGAATGGCATCGTGTAGTAGCCCTCGTTGACTTTCACGACCTTGCCGTTCGTGGTGGGAACCGAGACGAGTCCGGCGATATCCGAGTCGCCTGCTTCGATGACCCACAGGTTGGTTGCGGTTCGCGTGACAGTGAGATGGGTTGATCCAGGATGCAGGTTTGGATCAAAGCGAACAGTCCACAGGAGAGCGCGCCCCGAGGGATCGGCGAAGTTCAGGAACATACGCGCGCGTGTCGACTGACCGACAGGAATACTCGCGAAACCGTTCGGAAGGTCGGTGCCCATCGCGTCGACCGGATAGGTGCGCGGCCCGTGCGGTGTTTCGTCCGAGATGACCGTGGTGAAATTCTTGCGACAATTCCCGGCCGCAACACATGGGGCGGTGCCGTTCGGGCGTGTAAAGGCGAGCGAGATCGTGCGTCCGAGACCTGATTTGAGCACGAACAAGAACAGGTTCCCCTCCGTCAAGTAGCCGCCCATGTTGGCAGCCTGACCCTCCTGGGTGGTGGCGCTGCCCTCTGGCGTCGTGCCGCGGTACGGGCCCAGGGCATCCCCTTCGATTTGATCGGGGGTGAAGCAGTCGGCCCCGAGGGGACAGCGGAATTCCGCCGTGACCGGAAACAGCGTGTTGCTACCACCCCCGCCCCCCGGTTTCTGGCCTTTCTGCGCGTGAATCGAACTAATAAGAACGGTAGCCAGTAGGGAAGACGCGAGCGCAAACCGGTGCGAACCAAGCATTGGATGACTCCTGACGTGTTTATTGCGGGCTAATGGCGCAGTCCATCACGAAGACCGTGCCTTCCTAGAGGATGACGCGAGGATCTCAGGGAGACTTGCTCACCGCTAAGTCGGGGGGCCGTGACTGAGCCCTTGACTGGTGGCACCCGTCGCAGCAGGATGGGGGCGGGCATGGGACCGAGTTGAGGGCGCCGGACGTGACGACACTTTGAGCTGCGCTTTTTTGGTGCCTTTCCTTAGCGGAAATGGCGCACGTGCTGGATATCTCCGTGGCACAACCGCTGAGCGCGACTGGCAGGCCGCGCGCGCATGGCTTTACGCGGCCTTGAAGGGTGAGCGACCCCGATGATGCCAGATCGTTGGCGAGAGGTGACGGAGATCTTTCATACCGCCCTGGCGCGGGATGCCGCGACGCGCGGGGCGTATCTCGCAGAAACCTGCCGGGATGACGCGTCGCTGCGGGCCGACGTCGATGCGCTGCTCGCGGCGCATGACGACGCCGGATCGTTCGGCGCCACGCCGGTCTTCATGCCAGCCGATTCGCCCCGCCTCGAGCCTGGAACCACGCTCGGTCTGTATCGCATCGAAGCGCTGATCGGCGCCGGTGGCATGGGCGAGGTCTACCGCGCCAGGGACACGCGTCTCGGACGTGACGTTGCCGTGAAGGTTCTGCCGCCCGAGGCGGCCGACGCCGAGCGCCAGCAGCGGTTTGCCCGCGAGGCGCAGATCATCGCCTCGCTCAACCACCCCAACATCGTCACCCTCCATTCCGTCGAGCAAAGTGGCGACCATCACTTCCTGACGATGGAGCTCGTGGAGGGCAAGACGCTGCGCGACGTGATTCCGTCCGGCGGTCTTCCGGTCGATCGGCTGCTCGACATCGCCATTCCGCTCGCCGATGCCGTGGGCGCGGCCCACGCGCGGGGCGTCGTCCATCGCGACCTCAAGCCTGGCAACGTGATGGTCACGCCGGACGGACGGGTCAAGGTGCTCGACTTCGGGCTCGCGAAGCTGAAGCCGGCCGAGGCGATCTCCGGCAATGGGACCATGGTAGCGGCGCAGGAAATCACCGATGACAAGCGCGTGCTGGGCACGGCCGCTTACATGTCACCGGAACAGGCCCAGGGACACGAAGTCGATCACCGCTCCGACATCTTCTCGCTGGGGGTGTTGTTATACGAGCTGGCCGTCGGACAGCGGCCCTTCGCGGGAGGATCGACCGCGTTGCTGCTGTCGTCGCTGCTCAGAGACACTCCGCCGGCAGTCACCGAGCTGAGACCAGAGCTGCCGCACGAGCTGGGCCGGCTCATACGCCGCTGTCTTGCCAAAGATCCGAACCGCCGGTATCAGTCCGCGCACGACCTGCGCAACGAACTGGAGGAGATCAGGAAGGATCTGGAGTCCGGCAGCCTCGAAGCCGATGCCAGGCGGGCCGTGCCCGCGCCGCCTCGGCGGTTGAAGCGCCGACTGTGGCTGCCGCAGCTGCGATCCCGCTGGCAAGTGCCGTCGCCATCGGTTATCTCGTCTGGACGAGGCCGGTGGGGAGTGGCGCTGCGCGCGCGCTACGGCTCACCGTGCAGCCTCCGTCTGGCGTTCGCCTGACAGAACCGTGCTGCGGCGCCCTGGCTGGCGATCTCGCCCGACGGTCAGTGGATGGCTTTTCACGGGGTCAGCGACGATCCGAATCGGAGCGGTCTGTACCTCCGGTCGGCGAGCGACCTCGAGCCGAGGCTTGTTATCGGTGGACGACCTGGTGCGACCTTCACCCCCTTTTTCTCACCCGACAGCCAATGGCTGGGCTATTGGGCGGACGGCGCGATTTGGAAGATCCCGGTCACGGGGGGCGAACCCGTGCGCATTTGCGAAGCTAAGGCACTCACTTCGTCCGAGTTGGGGTGACGATGGCACGATCGTCTTCACGAACAGGACGGACGGCGGGCTCTGGCGCGTTTCGGATCGGGGAGGGCAGCCGGTCGTCCTGTCGCCTCCTGTCGCGGGCGAGCGACACTGTAGTGCGCATGTCCTCCCCGGCAGCGAAGCGGCTCTGTTTACGATCAGCACGGGGTGGGGCGAAGCACGAACGAATGATTGCCCTCGTGTCGTTGAAGACCGGCGCCATCCGCAAGTTGTTCGCGGGCAGTTCCCCTCGATACGTCCGCGGCGGGTTTCTGGTCTTCCGGCGGCTCGACGCCGTCCATGTTGCGCCGTTCGATCTCGGGCGACTGGAAGTGACCGGTGATCCGCGGCCCGTGCTCCAGGACGTCAACTACTACTACTACTCCGGAGCTTCGGCGTTCGATGTCTCGAGTGAGGGAGCGCTGATCTACACGCCGGGGGCTCCGCGAGCGGAGAACTCCGAGCTGGTCTGGCTCGATCGCCAGGGTCGCACCGAGCTGCTGGCGGTCGAGCGCCAGCCCTACAGCGGCGCCGGAACTCGATCCCGAAGGTCAACGCGTCGCCGTGCACATCAACTCGAGCCTGAATGATGGTGATCTCTCTGTGTACGACATCCGCGCCAGGAGCTGGACTCGTCTCACACAGGGGCTCGAGACGCTCGGCTCGATTGTCTGGTCTTCCGACGGACAGTGGATCTTCTTCAGTTCGAAACGGTCAGGATACCCCAAGCTGTTCCGCATCCGCGCCAATGGCGGGGCGCCCGAGCCGCTCACGGACGGCGTCGCATTGGCGGAATGGGCTCAGAGCTTCTACGGCAATGTGGTGCTGTTCGCGCGCCAGGCATGGTCAGGCGGTGTCGCCCTCATGACGCTGACGCTCGACCCTCGCGGAGCGCCGGCGCCGCTCCCGCACATCGACCCCATAGGTCCTGAAAAGATTTTCTCCCGACGGCCGCTGGGTCGCGTACCAGTCGGGCGTCGCTGGGGCGCAGCAGATCTTCGTGCGGCCGTATCGGAATTCTGACCAGTCCCGACGTCACTTCGTCGCGGCTCGGATGGGGCCCACGCTGGAGTCGAGACGGCCGGAGTCTGTTCTTTCGTCGAGACCGAGAGATCTGGCAGGTTCCTGTCCACACGGGCGCGGGGGCGGGCGACTTCCAGGCCGGCACACCCGAACTCCTGATCAGGCACGATTCGCTGATCTCCGCGGGCGACGGCTTGGTCGAGCCGTCGTCGGACGGCCAGCGGTTTCTTCTGGTCCGAACCCCCGAGCGGGAGCGGAAGGAGCGACTCCTCGTGTATGTTCCGAACTGGCTGGACGAGGTGAAGGAGGCGTTGAAACGTTAGTTCATCACGAGGGTTCACCACGAGGGTTCATTCCGAGGGTTCATTCACGGCGGTTCACCACGTCGGTTCATTACTTCACGAACTGCCGCAGCGGAGCCGGACCCTCTCGGTGATCTCTTCCGAGGATGGCGGATTCTCGCCGAGCCCGAGCGTGTGCAGGACCTCGTGGATGAGGGCCACCACGAGTCGCGCGGAACTCTCGCGCCAGGTTTGCAGGACCGAGCGGCCGCAAACGAACACGACCCGACTCCCTGGCGCCGTGAACGCCTGAGCGTGTCTCCGCACCGCTGATTCTGGCTTCCATCCAGAACGATGACCAAACGGAGATAGCTCGAGATATCCACGCCGAGCGCTGTGAGTTTGTCGGCGAGCGGACGATCCTGCTCGGTCGTGAAATTCTGTCAGGATCGCCCGACAGCGCGGCTGCTCGAGCAACCGGGAGGCCTCGTCCAACCCGTGACGCACGACCGTCTTGACCAATGGATCGCTGATGCGCACCCGCGACCAGTCCGCCTCGAGGTCGTGTGGAGGAGTCGCTTGCCAGGCCGTACCTGCGATCCCCTGGCCGATTGCGAACGCCGCCGTCGCCACCCACAGCATTGGCCACTCCCCGAGGGAGGCGCTCGTGTCCTGTATGGAACCGGGCCTTCCTGAGGGGTGACGCGAGGATCTCGGGCAGACTTGCTCATCGAAGCTCGGGCTCGGGGCGGGACTGGGGCTCGGGACTCGGGGCTCGGGACTCGGGACGGAGTCTCATAGCCGAACGACCGTCTTGACTGATGGAGGCTGTCGCAGCAGGATTGGACCGGTGAAGGGGCCCCGGTGAGCGCGCCAGACATGACGACGCTGCTGCACGCCTGGAGCGCAGGGGACGCCGGGGCGCGGGACCAGCTTATGGCGCTGGTCTACCAGGACCTCCACCGGCGCGCGGCGGCATACCTGCGTCGGGAGCGCCGCGACCACACACTGCAGCCGACCGCCCTCGTACACGAAGCCTACCTTCGCCTGATCAATCAGAAACGGACCGCATGGCAGAATCGTGCGCAGTTTCTGGGCGTCGCGTCCGAGATGATGCGGCGAATCCTCGTGGACCACGCGCGGCGCGCCAAGATGGCCAAGCGGTCGGGCCGATGGGTTCAGGTCACGCTGGACGAACGTCTGGTCGGTGCTCGTTCACCGAACGTCGATGTCCTCATGCTGGATCAGGCGCTGACCAGGCTGGCGGAGTTCGATCCGCGCAAGAGCCGGATCGCTGAACTGCGGTTTTTCGGCGGCCTGTCGTTAGAAGAAATGGCGCACGTTCTGGATATCTCCGTGGCAACCGCCGAGCGCGACTGGCAGGCCGCGCGCGCATGGCTCTACGCGGCCTTGAAGGGCGAGCGACCGCGATGACACCAGATCGCTGGCGGCAGGTCACGGAGATCTTCCATACCGCGCTGGCGCGGGACGTGACGATGCGCGAGGCCTATCTCGCAGAAACCTGCCGGGATGACGCGTCACTGCGGGCCGACGTCGATGCGCTGCTCGCGGCGCATGCGAGCGACGCCGGATCGTTCGGCGCGGCGCCCGTCTTCGGCGCAGGGCGAGTCGCCGCGTCTCGCGTCAGGAACCACGCTGGGTCAGTATCGCATCGAGGCAATGATCGGCGCCGGTGGCATGGGCGAGGTCTACCGCGCCCGGTTCATCACGAGGGTTCATCCGAGGGTTCATTCCGAGGGTTCATTCACGAAGGTTCACGGCGGGGTTCACCACGGAGGTTCACGACGTTGCTCCGCGGGGAACCTTCGTCCTGAACCGTCGTCCTGAACCGTCGTCCTGAACCTTCGTCCTGAACCCTCGTCCTGAACCCTCGTGATGAACCCTCGTGCCGTGATGAACCCCCGTGATGAACCCCCGTGAGGGGTCACCAATCCAGCTGGAATCCAATCCGCAGGATGCGCGGTGGCACGATGGCGAGCGGACGGAGGAACGACTCGCCGGTCGCCCAGCTGATGTTCTGCTCGGCGTTGCTGTTGAGGACGTTGAATGCATCCACGAATGCCGTGACACGCCGACCGCCTGACATCCGAAAGTCCTTTCCGATCCGGACATCCACGAGCGTGACGTTGTCCTGCCGCCGCGTACCGATGGGCTCCGCCAGCACCCGAATCGTGCCGTAATTGAGCCGCGTGGTCAGCGTCCGGCCAAACGGCTGCCCGGACTGATGGCGCAGAAACGGCGCGATCCGCAGGCCCCACGGCCCTTCGTACGTGCCGTAGAGTTGCGCCGACCACACATTGAACGCGTGCCGGCCATGCTCGTCCGTATTGATGAAATCATTCGGGCGTGACAGGAAACTCGTTGGCGCGGATAGGCTGTCCGAAGTACGCGCTGGCGTGATCACGATTCCACGTGTGCGAATACGCGGCGACCATCGACCATCGCCGGCTGAGTCGCTTTCGCGCGGTGGCTTCCCACGTCAGGTAGTTCATGTCGGAATCGGGGAGGTTGCTGACAATCACGCCCGGAGCGCCCACCAGGTCTGATGGCAGGTCGAAGAGACGGATGTCGCGTCCGTCGTCTGCCGTCCCCAGTGTCGCATCGGGACCGGGATCGCGGAGGGAGCGTTCGATCGTGAACGCCTCGAGCGGCCAGGCCGCGCGCTGTCGCAGGCCCTGCTGGCGCTCTCCCCGCCACACGACGCCTGTCGCGACGCTCAGGTCCGAAGCGACTTCGCGTTCCAGGCGCGCCGTGACCTCTCGTACGAACGCGAGCTTCAGCCCGGGATCCAGCGTCTCGATCGCTTCGCCGCCGCGATGGTCCAGCAGTTCGGATTCCTCGCCCGGCCCCCAGACGCCGTCGCCGTCAACATCCGACCAGTTGTACTGCTGCCACCAGACGCGCGAGTTCGGGTTCACGTTGAATCCCAGTTCCGCAGTCGGGGGCAGCCAGTACAAGCCGTAGCTGCCTTTGAGGATCGTCCGGCCGTCGCCGGTCAGGTCGTGGCTCGCGCCGATCCTTGGCGCGACGACGTTCCAGTCCATCAGGTTGACGGCAGCAAACGACTCCGCAGTCGGCGTAAGCCTGCCTGCCGCGTGGCCCTGTTCCGGGAGGAAGGCGCGCAGCCGGTCGAACCGCAGTCCAAGGTTGAGCGTCGTCCGGCCGCCGACCCGCCACGAGTCGCTGGCGTAGGCCGCAGTACCACCACTGGCCGCTCTCCGAACGCGAGGGCGTCTGGAACAGATACACCTGGCGCGGGACGCCGCTCTCGTACACATGCAGCACGTCGCCCGGGTAGCCCTGCCTCCAGGCTTCGCCGTCGACGAGACGATGGAAATCACCCCCGACCTTCACGTGGTGGCTTCCGGCCCAGCCATCTTTGAAGTAGCTCAGGGACGCGAAGAACTGATCGCGCTGCAGGTCCTCCAGCCAACTGCGATTGCCGCCTGTGACCACAGGGGAGAAGAGATCCTCGAATCGGGCCGAGGCCCCATTTGGTGTCTCCGAGCGGGTGGCCGCGAACTGGCCCGCCCGGACCTCGAAGAACACCGTCCTGCCGACGACGGCGTTCCACTCCGCCTTCCACACGAGCCCTGTCGAAAGCTGGGACGACGTGGAGTCGACCGATTCATTGATCGCCGTCGCCGAGCGCAGAAAGCCATCGAGCCGGATCGGCTGGCGATTGCGCGCGCCTTGGCCGAATGCGACGAGCCGGTGGCTGTCGCCGAGGCGCAGTGTGCCCTTCCCCGTGGTGGTCGTTACGCGCGTCTCGAGCGGCTCGATGGGAAAGCTCACTTGTCTCGCCGACGTCCCCTGATCGCGGAACGAGACGTACCACCAGAGGCGATCCTTCCTGACGGGGCCGCCGGCATCGGCGTTGACGTCGTGATAACGGTCCAAGACGATTCGCTTCATTTGCCGGCAGTCCACTTGCGCCGGGGGCGCCCCTTGCGATCTTGCTCGGCGTCGATGTTGTGCGCCTGCCAGGTCCGGTTCTCGTAGCCCGTGTAGATCGTGCCGGCGTATCGGTTCCCTCCGGATTTAGTGATGAACTGCATGTGCACGCCGGGCGAGGGAAACTCCGGGCCGTACGCCCCGGTTCCGACCGAGACCTCGTCGAACGCTCCGTAGTCGAGCGTGAAGCCGAACGGGTTCATGTTCGAGACGGACAATTCCCTCGAGCGTCGGCCGGTTGTAGCCGGCGATGCCATACGCGCTGAACGGGCCGGGGGCAAGCGCGGCGCTGCCGCCGACGTCGAACCGGGTGAGCTGAACGGACGGCGTCGCGGCGAGGATCGCGTTCATGCTGCGCGACCCAGGTAGGTACGCGAGATCCCGCCTATCGAAGTTCGTGGCGATCATCGTGGTGTGTCGATCGACGCCGCGTACGCCACCATCGACGTTGAGATCGACCTGATGCGCGGCCACATCCATCGGAATGTTGACGGTCGTCGTGAATCCGAACGTGACCCGGACGCTTCGGCTCGCGGGCTGGAATCCCTCGAGCTTGAACACGAGAGCGTACTCGCCAGGAGGGAGCGCGGGAAAACGATAGGATCCGTCCGGACCGGTTACCTCGGTGCGTGTGCCCATGAGGGCGTCGCCCGAGACGTCGATGGTGACGGCCCGTAAAACGGCGCCTGTCCGATCGGTGACCGTGCCGTCGATCGCGCCCATGGCGGCGCCCACCGTCTGGGCCGCATGCGCCGAAGCACGCATGAGGACGCCCAGCACGAAAACGGTCAGAAGGCTCCCGCGCCGAAATACGCGTCCTTCCACCCTTCACCGCCTTGAAACAGACGTTGTGATTGTACGCACCGGCCCCTCGAGCGCCAACTCGTTATGACCGTGTGCGCATTTCATTTCGACTGCTCAATCTTCGGGCATGCGGTAAGATTCGCCCCACCCCTTCGCCTATGCCCGAAAGCTCGAGAAGAGGCCCTTTCGGCGCCGTGAAAGGCTGGATTTATGCGATCACCGGTCGGCGAGCAGAGGCCGAAGAGATCGCGGCACGATTCGCGCACTTCCCGCAGCGGCAGGTGGAGATCTATGGTCTGCTGGGAGACAACGACCGCACGCTGGAAGCCCTCGAGCGGCTGGCGGTCCTCAACCCCGGCCGCGCCGCGTGGCATCTCAGCCAGCCCGAGCTGGCATCGTTACGCGGCGACCCGCGAGTCGAGGCGTTCCGCCGGAAGCTGGGATTTCCGAAATAGAGCGGAACAGTCTCACTCCACGGCCTTCTTGAGTCTCTCCAACCGATCGCCCCACAGCTCGGAGATCCGCTCGAGGAAGCGGCGCGCCATGACGAGGCGGTGTTCCTCGATGTCCCAGACGCGCTCACGGCCACGGCGCACGTCGCGGACGAGACCGGCGTCGGCGAGCACGTGCAGGTGCTTCGTGATGGCCTGCCGGGTCACGCCGGTCCCTTCCGTCAGGGTGGCAATCGAGGTCGGGCCGCCCGAGCACAGGCGCGAAACGATCGTCAGACGTGTCTCGTCGCCCAGTGCCGCGAAGAGCGGCGCCGACCCCTGAAGGCCCCGGTCCAGCGCCGCGGCGTTACGCGACCGTGCGGACATGCTTGTCAATGTTCTGCAGCTGTTCCGCCCAGCCCTCGTCGTTCATCTTCAACGCGTCGGCACGACGGTGGACCGGAAGCGAATCGAATCCGGTCTCGACGACGGTCAGCTTCGTGCCGCCGGACACGTCTTCCAGCTCGAACACGACGAGGGTTCGCGGCTCCTTGGAGTAGTCGACATTCGGATCCACGGCGTACGGATGCCAGCGCCAGGAGAACAAGCGTTCGGGCACCATCTGCTCGACGAGCACCTCGAAGACGACGTGACGGTATCCCTCAATCGTGATGGGCCCACGCGCCGCCTGGCCGGGCGCGAAGGTGCACCCTTTCAGATTGACGCCGAACCACTGGCTCAGCTCGTCAGCGTTGGTCAGCGCGCGCCACACCCGCGACTTCGGGGCCTTGATGACGATGGTCTTGTGAATGCGATCCGTGCTTACCGTGTTGGCCATGCAACCTCCTGGTTGCATATTAGCAAGGCTGGCCTCGAGATGCAACTCATCGGTTGCATAAAATTCCGGCCTCTCCCTGTTCGCAGCCCTTGCCCCTGCACCCTGCCGCGCCCTGCCCGCAGTAGAATCGATGGCTCGCACTCATCGAGCCTTGAACGGCTCATCCTCATATTCGAAGGGACTGAACCAATGGACACCTCAACAGCGCCGGCCGATCAGGCCGCGTCTCAGCACGTCTTTCAGATTGCCACCGGGTACATCGCGTCCGCGGCGCTGTACACGGCGGCGAAGCTGCAGATTGCCGACAAGCTGGCGGCTGGGCCGCGTTCGGCTGACGATCTGGCGCGAGAAACGCACGCCAACCCCGACGTGCTGTACCGCATCCTGCGCACGCTTTCGAGCGTTGGGATCTTCGAGGAGCGGCCGAACGGGCAGTTCGCTCACAATGCCGCGTCCTTGACGCTGCGCAGCGGAACACCGGGATCGGTGCACGACATGGCTATCTGGCTATCCGATCCGTTTCATTTCCGCGCGTACGCCGAGATGCTGCACTCGGCGATAACGGGCCAGCCGGCGGTCGAAAAGGCGACGGGGACGCCGGTGTTCGAGTACTTCTCCAAGGATCGCGAGCTGTCGGAAGTGTTCAACAACGCGATGACCATGTTCAGCGCGTACGTGATTCCTGCTGCCCTCGACGTCTACGACTTCAGCGGCATCGGCACGATTGTCGACGTCGCCGGAGGGCACGGACAGGTGCTGACCTCAATCCTGCAGCGCTATCCCACGATGCGCGGCATCCTCTTCGATCTGGATCACGTGATCGCCGGCGCGATTCCGCGCATCCGCGAGCTGGGGCTGGAAGGCCGTTGTGAGACGGTGTCGGGCGACTTCTTCAAGGCCGTTCCGGCCGGTGGCGATGCCTACATCATGAAGCACATCATCCACGATTGGGACGACGAGCGGCCGACGACGATCCTGCGCAACATCCGCGCCGCGATGAAGCCCGGCGGCCGCGTGATTCTCCTCGACTCGGTGTTGCAGCCGGCGAACGCCCCCGACTTCGGAAAGTTGATCGACCTGGAGATGGTGGTGATGACTGGCGGCCGCGAACGCACAGAGGAGGAATTTCGCGGGCTGTTCGAGCGCGCGGGCTTCGCGCTGACCCGTGTGATTCCCACGCAGTCGCCGCTCAGTGTGATCGAAGCGCGCTGAGGCACTCGGCAGATCGAAGCGCGACTGAGACTCATCAACCGAAGCGCGCTGAGCTCGGCGATCGAAGCGCGACGAGGCTATGAGGCTTCGGCCTTACGTCCCTGGCGCTTGGTACTCGCGGTGGCGTGACCAACGACGACGGCCAGGTCGCGTCCGAAGGACGTTTGAGCCTCGACGGCACCCATGATTTGTTCGTCGAGCAAACCAGCGGCGGCTGGCCCTTCCATCGACGCCCGCTGCACGAACAGCTGACGCGCGCAATCGAGGTTGTCCTTGAGGCGCCGGCGAATCTCGTCTTCGTCTCTGCCGCCGTCGGAGTCCGCCGTATGCATCTCCTCGGCTTCCTTCAGGAGGAGCGCGGCGTAGTCGCGAAGCTCGGACAGGGCCTTCAGTTCCTGCGTCAGGCGCATCATGAGCGCGGCAGCGTGGCGGATCAGGAACGTGGCGTAACGCATGCGCGATTGGTGCACGATGGCCGCCGTCTCGGAGTCGCTGGTGTCGGATTCCTCCGCGTAGACCACCGCCAGCGTCTCGTCCTGGAGAATCATCGGGATCGCGATCGCGGCGGCGGCGAGCGTGCCGAACGGCACCAGCCGGCCGTCGGTCAGCGCGGATCCGCTCACGCTTTCCACGTCGCGGGAGGTCACCGCACGCGTCAGCAGTGAATCCACATTCAGTGGAATCACCAGCTTCGAGAAGTCGGACGTCTGGTCGAAACCCACCTGGTGTTCGCCTTCGAGCCGATTGCCTTTGACGCGGAAGAGCGCGACGCGTGAGAAATGCACTGACAGTTGCCGGACCGTGGCGTTCATCAGGTCCGTCATGCTTTTCGCGCCTGCGAGATCGTCGACCGCATGAACGGCGGCATCGAGCAGCGTGCTGAGCCGGTCCACGTCAGCTGCGCAGCGTGGTGGCCTCGCTCCTCGCGCGGTCACCATCATGCGATCCCTCACGCAGCCGCGTTTCGGCCTCAATCGCCGCGGCAAGACGGTCCTCGAGATGACGAATGTTCGAATCGTAGTCGGCCTGCGCGCTCTCGAGGGCCAGCACGCGCGCATTGCTCGCGTCGAGCCGCGCCGCGAGGGCGTCGCGCTCGGCAACGGTCACGTCCCGCTCGGCTGCCGCGAGATTGCGGTCCGCGGCCGCGGCATCACGTTCGGCCGCCGCCAGCGTGCGCTCGGCGATCAGCGCGTCACGTTCGACGGCGATGGCGTCTCGCTCAGCCATCGCGCTGTCGCGCCCGATGGCGATCTCGTCCCGCTCGGTGGCCAGCCCCTCGCGCGCGATCTCGACCGCGTGCAGGTCGGCACGGGCCGCGCTCAGTTCGCCGATCAGCCGGGTGTTTTCGATGGCTTCGGTCTCGAGCTGCGCGCCCAGTCGCGCGGCTTCCGACAACGCGGCATCGAGCAGCCCGCGCGTTTCGCGCAGGTCGTCTTCGGCGGCGGCCCGGGCATCGGCCTGCTCGCGACGCGCATGTTCCGCTTCCTGCCGCGCCAATTCCGTCTGTTCGTGGGCTTCACGCACGTCCGCGACGTCTCGAGTGAGGGCGTCGATGCGTTCGGCTTGCGCGCCGATCTCGGCGTGAAGGGAGTCGGTCTGGGAGTTGGCGGCGGCCAGCGAGATCTCGAGCTCCTCGGTCCTGGTCCGTTGCGCGTCGAGTTCGCGATGGGCGACGTCGAGCAGCGCGCGCGCCTCGTCCTGGACCTTCTGGGCGGCGGCTCGCGCGGCCGTGCCCGCCGCGCTGTGCAGCCGCCGGATCAGGTCCTGAAGGTCCTTCTCGATCTGCGGCGTGCCGCCGGCGGTTGTTTCCACCGTACGGACCGCGGCATCCAACGCGTCGCGAAGCGAGCGGATCTGTTCGAGCGAGGCCTCTGCCTGGCTGGCCAGCAGCCGCGTCAGCAGGGCCGACGTCTCTTTAGCAGCGTAGTCCCGGAATTCCATCGCCACGATTCAGTGTCCTGTCCCAGTGGTTCGTGACCCAACTGACGCCCCGGACATCCCCGCCCGCGGCGTGGCTTCCCGCTCGAGTCTCCCCAGCTTGCCAGCGGGTCGCCGCCCGTCGACTACTACGCCACGATCCATCACGCGGGACACTAGGAGAACCTCTCCGCTCTGCAACTCCAGGACCGCGCCCGCGACCGTCGATCCGGGCAGATTCGTGCGGATCGATGCGCCGGGAACCTACAAATCAGGGGGTGGAGGGCGATTTTTGTAACGGGGCGCACTTGCGCACCTGTGCACCCGCGCACCTGCGCACTATCGCGCCTGACCCACTTGCCGAAGAATTTGTCCCGCCCTCCCATCGATGCCTCGCGCGCTCGCGAGGCGCAGCAGCTCCGTCATCAGCGGATACACATCGACGTTCTGGACCTCGGGGATGACGGCTCCTTGCTTGATGTCAGGACCCGCAATCACGAAGAGCGCACGCATCGACTGGAGTGCTGGGTCCCAGCCGTGCATGCCCCAGCGGTCAGCCGCCCGCTCCGACGATGGCAGTGAAGGCTCCAGCGTCCACGGCTCGTCCATGACGACCACGACATCACCGATGCGGGGGTCGGCGCGATAACGATGGCGCGCGGGCAGATCCTCGCGGAGGTAGGCCCGTCCGTGTTGCAGTCGATCATTCAGCTGGTCTCTGATCTGTCGCGCCATGGCCGGGCCACCCTTGACGTGCAGGCTCGCCACGGCACCTCCAAAAACTGCCTGGAGGTTCGTGGTGTCAACAAGCGAAGTCAGCGTCACGGTCTGCGATTTGCCGGTCTCGACCATCCCGTGGTCGGACGTCAGGAGGATGTAGACGCGATCGCGAATGGGCAGTTGGTCGATCCCGTCGATCAGCAGGCCGATGCTGCGGTCGAGCGACCGGGCGGCCTGTTCGATGTTGGGTGAATCCATCGGTGCTCGGTGGGAGGCCGAGTCCAGTTCGCTGAAATACATCGTGATGAGGTGCGGGCGGCGATCATCGGGCAGTCGAAGCCAATCGAGTACACCCGCGACGCGCACATCGTTGGGCACCGTCCCGTCGTATTTCTTCCAGTAGGTGGGGCGAATGCCTCTGATGGCCGCCTGCGAGCCGGGCCAGAAGTAGCACGCCGCCACCATGCCTTGCGTTTCGGCGGTCACCCAGATTGGTTCGCCGCGATACCACGTGCCGTCGCTCACCGAGACATCGTCTCCCAACGAATAGGTCTGATTACGTGCCGAATCGAAGAAGGAGTTGGCGACGATGCCGTGTCGATCGGGTCGCAGGCCGGTGACGAGCGAGTAATGGTTGGGGAAGGTCAGCGACGGGAAGACGGGCACCATGCCTTGCGCCCGTGCACCGCGCTGCATGATCCGCCGGATGTTCGGCAGATCGAACCTGTCCAGGTAGTCCGCTCGAAAACCGTCCAACGAGATCAGGATCAGGTGCGGCTTCTCTCGCTGATCGAGACGATTGATGCCGCCGCTGGCGGTCAGCTTCCCGCCGCCGGAGGTCTCTGGTCGCACCTCTGGGCGAACGCCGCTGCAGGCGGTGAATGCAGCCAGAAGAATCAGTGCCGACAGTTTCGCGTGCCAACGATGGATCACGGGTCTCTCGCGTTTGCTCACGGGCGCAGTTTATCGCGGAGTCTGCGTCTCAATGTAGAATCAGCTGGCATTCAAGGAGTATGGACATGAACCTCTCCGCCCGCCGGTTGCTGATCGCCACGTGTTTCGCTGTCGTCGCAGCCTCCGCAGCCGTGCCAGCCCAGCGAGGCGGCGCGATGACGGCCGAGCAGACCGAACGCCGGTGGGAAACCGAGCGTGAGCTGCAATCGATCGCGGTGGTCGAGCGCAAGGTCATGGTGCCGATGCGTGACGGCGTTCGCCTGGCGACGGACATCTATCGTCCCAAGAATGCGGCCGGCAAGGTCGGGACGGTCTTCGTCAAGACGCCTTACAACTTCAACTACTGGGATGTCCGCAACCGTGTGCCGTCGGACATGTCGGCGGCGCTGACAGCCGTGAAGCGCGGTTACGCCTACGTCGTGCAGAACGAGCGCGGACATTTCTTCTCCGAAGGAAATTACGACATCCTCGGCCCGCCGCGGACCGATGGCTACGACGCGCTCGACTGGATCTCGAAGCAGGCGTGGTCGAACGGCAAGGTCGGCGCGACTGGCTGCTCGTCGACGGCGGAGTATCAGCCGGGTGTGGCCGCGACCGGCCATCCTGCGTTCGCGGCGATGAACGTGCAGGGATTTGGCGCCGGCGTCGGCCGCGTAGGCGGCTACTACGAACAGGGCAACTGGTATCGTGGCGGCGCCGTTCAAATGCTCTTCATCACCTGGATCTACGGCCAGCAGAACCAGGTGCGGCCGATGTTCCCGAAAGACGCCACTCAGGAGGACCTGATCCGCGCATCGCGGCTGTTCGATCTCGCGCCGCAGATGCCGACGGTGGATTGGTCGAAGGCGCTCGCGCACCTGCCGGTTCAGGACATCCTCAAGGCGGTTGATGCGCCGAAGGGCATCTTCGCCGACGCGATGCCGGTCGACACCGGCGGACGGATGATCCAGCGTGCGCCGAACGATCCCGCCTGGTACAAGGGAGGACTGTGGCACGACGACATGAAGCTCAACGTGCCGGGCCTCTGGTACATGTCCTGGTACGACGTGTCGGTCGGCCCGAACCTCGCGATGTACAACCATGTGCGCAAGACGGCGTCCAAGGAGGTCGCCGATCAGCAGTGGGCGATCATCGCGCCGGTGGGACACTGCGCCTACACCCGTGCCACCGAGAACACGATCGTCGGTGAACGGAGCATGGGCGACGCGCGACTCGATTACCAGGAGATCATGTACGGGTTCTTCGATCGGTTCGTGAAGGGCGAAGCCAGCGATCGGCTCGCGAAGCTGCCGAAAGTCACCTATTTCACGATGGGCTCGAACAAGTGGCAGTCGTCGGACACCTGGCCGCCGCGGGGGGCCGAGCCGCTGACGATGTACCTTTCGAGCGGCGGGCGCGCGAATACCGCGGGAGGCGACGGCGTGCTGACATCCACAGCACCGGACGCGGATCGGCCTGACTCGTTCGTCTACGATCCGATGAACCCCGTCATGTCCGTAGGCGGCAACGTCTGTTGCACGGGCGACGCAGTGCAGGCCGGGTCGTTCGATCAGAAGGCGAACGAGGCGCGCGAGGACGTCCTCGTCTACACATCCGAGCCGTTCAAGGAAGGCGTCGAGCTGAGCGGACCGATCACGCCGACGTTGTACGTGTCGTCGAACGTGAAGGACACGGATTTCACCGTCAAGGTGCTCGATGTCTACCCTGACGGCCGCGCCTTCAACCTCGACGAGTCTATTCAACGGATGCGCTATCGCGATGGCTATGACAAGCCGCTCGTATGGATGGAGGCCGGCAAGGTCTACAAGGTCGCGCTCCAGCCGTTGACGACGAGCAACTACTTTGCACCCGGCCACCGGATTCGTATCGAGGTCTCCAGCAGCAACTTTCCGCGTTTCGACCGCAACCTGAACACGGGCGGAAACAACTACGACGAGTCCAAGGGCGTGGTGGCGCAGAACAAGGTGCACCACTCGAAGCAGCACCCGTCGCAGGTGACCTTCACGATGGTCAAGCGCGGGTCGACACAACCCTAACGGTCTAGACCTTCGGCGTCATAGTCTTTGATTCAGGATTGCCCTCGCGCTGATTTGAGATTGCCAATGCCACGCGGCGGCAGTAAACTGCTCGATTGAGTTGCCCGATCAATCCCGAATCCTGCTCGTCGTGGACGATGAGGAGCTCTGCACGCGCTACGAGATGGTGCTGCGGCTCTGCGGTTTCGAACCCGTGTGGGTCAGCAGCCGCGCGGCCCTCGAGGAACTGCCCCGCGATCTGACGGCTGCGTGTGTCTTCTCAGATCATCGGCCGGCGCGCGAGGCCATCTGCTCGCGCCTGCTGGCGCAGGCGATACCGGTCGTGCGCATCGATCCCTTCATCCGCCACGGCCGCGAGCATCTGCCGTTCGACGTCGTACTGCCGGCCACCAGCCCGCCGGGGCGGCTGATCACCGCGCTGCACCACCTCGTGCCGAACGGCGCGCGACCGTCGTAGTGGTCGTCTTCGCTGAATTATTGCGCCTGCCCGGGCGCCTTCAACTCCCGAGTTTCGCGAGTTCGGCCTTCACGGTTCGCAGTAGCGCGAGGTCCTCATCCGCGCCGCTCCACAGCTCGAGAAACGTCTGATACTCGCGGCGGGCGCCGTCCGGGTTGCCGGCAGCCGCGAGCGTGCGGGCCAGCCCGATCCGCGACAACGGCCTGTTCAACGCGAAGGGAAACGGGTTCTTTGCTGTCAGCACCGCTCGATAGTCGCGCTCGGCTTCGGCAAACTGCTTCAGCGCCCGGTGCGCCTCGGCCCGCGTGAAGAGGGCATTCGCGATCATCGACGGGTTGCCGTCAGTTGGAATGTCTTTCAGGCGTTCGATGGCTGCCTGCGGCCGGCCGCTTGCTCAGCGCGATCACCGCTTCGAAGGTCTGGACGAGCGAGTCGCGAATCGCGTCGGGAATCGAGCCGGGCGGGATCTCACGAAAGTGTCGGCGGCGTTCGGTTTCGTCACCGAGCGCCGCGAAACAAAACGCGAGATTGGCGGAATGTCGAGACTGGTCTGCGTCACGGCCTCCGCCTGCGATCGCGCCAAAGCGGTTTCACCAAGGAACGCCGACGTGTTCGCCTGAGCCGAGAGGACGAAGCCCGATCGCGCTCGTTCGATCCATCCTGCTCGAGTAGTTTCACCTGCCGCGCGGTGAGCTGACGTGACTCGCGCAGGCGGCCGTAAGTAGGCCATCTCGGCGGCGCGCGTGCCGAGGAACGTCGAAGCGGCGGAGCTGTTCTCGAGAATCGCCGCGAGCCGATCGGTTGACGCGCGATCGCCTTTGCGCGCGGCGATGTCGTAGAGCCGCTGGTTGCGTCTCCGGCGATCTCGCCGAGCGCCTTGATCTGACGCTCGACGAGCGTCTGCGCATCGTCGAGGCGGCCCGCCTCGAGATAGGTGGCGATCACGTTCGTGTAGGCGAGCCGGAGTGTCGGCTCCAGGTCCAGCGCTTTCAGGTAACGACTCCAGGGCCTTGTCGGTTTCACCGCGGGCGGCGTAGAGGCGGCCGCTGTTGACATACGGCACTGCGTCGCGCGGATAGGCCTGCTTCCAGATGTCGTAGGTCTCGAGCGCCTTGTTGTTATCCCGCGCCACACCGTTGTAGTAGTGGGCGGTGATGTACAACCGCTCGCGCTCGCTGACCCGATCGCGCAGCTCGTAGGCTCTTGTGCGGTGCTCGACGGCCTGTGCCCCTTGACCGATGTTGGAGTAGACCGTTCCCAGACGCGCGTGCGCGAGTGCAAACTCCGGGTCGAGCTCCATCGCCCGGCGGAAGAACGGGACGGCTTCGCTGATCGCTGCCAGTGTTGCGCTTCTCATCGCCGAGGCTGAACGCTTTCAACGCCTCAAGAGACGAGGTCGTCGCCTGCTCGATCGGCCGATCGTTCCTGTCGATCGAGGCCAGGGACTCGCCGAGTTTCCGGCGCATCGACGTGACCGCGTTGCCTAATGCCGCGAGCACCTGGTCTTTGCCGGCCGCCGTTGCCTGTTCCCGCGCCAGCACGTCGCCGGTCTGGCAGTTTTCAGCCCTCAGCGTCACGACATAGGTGTTCCCGAGCGACGCGATATCGCCGAGCAGCGTTGCCTTGATGCCCTGACGCTGGCAGATCTCCTTTGCGACCGGCGCGGTTACCGGAGTGTCGGCCGGCCGGTTCATGTAGCCGAGCGTCTCGCGCACCCGCTGATCGGAGACGACATTCAGGAACGGTGACTCTTCGAGCTTGACTGCAAGCGCCTGTTTCAGCGTGCCATCGAACACGGTGTCGCCGGTCGTGTTGTTGAAGTCGGCGAGCAGGATGGCGTCGGCTTCGCCGAGTGCCTGGCTCGGACCGCGGAGCTGCCACCACGCGATTCCGGCTGCGGCGACGAGGACGGCCGCGGCGAGTGACAACCATCGTGCGCCGCCAAAACCACGACGGTCCGTCGCCAGCTGCGACCGGACTTGCAGTGCTGCGCCGCCCCGACGGCCATTGTGTGCCGCTCGCGGGCGTCACCACGGCCGTCGCGGCCAGCATTCCGCCTGACTCGCTTCGTCTTTGCAGGGCGCGCAAATCGGCCGCAAGCTCGCCAGCATTCTGATAACGCAGATCGCAATCCTTCTCGATCGATCTCGCGATGATGCGTTCGAGATCCGGCGGTACGTCCGAGTTGATTGAGGACGGCGCCGGCGGCGTCCGGTTCAGGATGCCATCAAAAATCAACGCCGTCGTTTCGCCGGTGAACGCCTGGCGTCCGGTGACCATCTCGTAGAGCACCAGCCCGAGCGAGAAGACGTCGCTTCGACCGTCGAGATCCTGGCCGCGCGCCTGCTCCGGCGACATGTACGCCACCGTTCCCAGCGTCGACCCGGCGATCGTCAGATTCCCGCTGTCGGCAGTTGTCGCCGCGTCAGGCCTGACGGCGGTGGCGTTGGCGGACTTGGCCAGCCCGAAGTCGAGCACCTTCGCATTGCCGCCGGAGGTGACGAAGATGTTCGCCGGCTTGATGTCGCGGTGCACGATGCCCTTGGTGTTGGCAGCTTCGAGAGCTGACGGCGATCTGCAGCCCGAGATCGATCGAGTGGCCGATGGGCATCGGGCGCCCGGAGATCTCATCCTCCAGCGTGCGGCCCTCGAGCAGCTCCATGGCGATGAACGGCCGCCCCTCGTGCTCGCCGATCTCGTAAATCGTGCAGATGTGGGGGTGGTTGAGCGCGGCGGCGGAGCGCGCCTCGCGCGTAAAGCGGTCGAGGACGTCGCTCAGGGCCGGGAAGCTGTCGGGAAGGAATTTGAGCGCGACCTCGCGACCGAGCTTCAGGTCGGTGGCGCGATAGACCACGCCCATTCCACCGCGGCCGAGCTGTTCGATGATCTGGTAGTGAGAGACGAGCTGGCCGATCATTGGCGTGGAGATCATAACCGGACTCCAGCAGCTCGCGGCTTCAGTCGCGCGTCGTCGAGGCCGCATCACGCGACGACTCGACGTCGACGCGCGGCTACAAGCACGCGCGCTGCTGGTTGCTCAGAACAGGAACTTGACCGCCAGCTGCACCTGGCGCGGGTCGCCGACGCCGACGCGCAGGAAGCCGTTAAAGTCGAAGAGCGCCGGCGTGCTCAGCGGGTTGATGTTGTTCTCGTTGTTGAACGTGTTGAACATCTCCAGGATCGGCATGAGCTGGTAACGCCCGCCGCCGAACCTGATCGGCCGCTGGATGCGCCAGTCGAACGTGAAGAACTTGTTGTCCTTCCGCTCGCCGTTGCGGCCGCGGTCCTCCCCGTTGAGGACACGCGGGTTGATCGTGATCGGCTGCGCGCTGCGCGCCTGCAGGCGGGTGTTGAGCTGAATGCCCCAGCGCATGTCGAAGAAGCCGAACGCGTTGAACTTGTGCCGGATGTCGCGATCCGACGGACCCCAGTCGAGATCGAGATCGAAGAAGTTCAGGCTCCGATCCGTAAACGGGTCGCGCTCGTTCGAGTCGTTGTCCTCGTCCTTGGAGAGCACGTAGTTGCCTTCCAGCTGATACCCATTCGAGAAGCGCTTGCGGATGCCGAGCGTCAAGCCTCTGTAGCGTGATTCGCCGAGGCTGTTGGTCACCATGACCTCGTCGAGCTGCGGGCCCCACGGCCTCGTGTAGACGAACCTGTTGCCGGTCTGCGTGACGGTGGACACATCGCAGCACACGGGGTTGGCGCGGTTGTAATCCAGGAACCGCGTGAGGTTGGTGCCTTCGGCCCAGGTGAAGTCGACGTAGCCTGACCAGTCCGGCGCGAACTCCTGCTCGTAGGCGACGTTGTACGAGTAGATGCGCGGGTTCTTGTAGTCCTTGTGGAATACGCGGATGCCGCTGAAGTCGGGGAACTGGCCCGGGCGGCAGCGTCGGCGGCGTCAGAACGCCCGGCCAGGTCGGCGTCGGCGCGCCGAACGCCGTCAGGTTGGCCGTGTTCGCAAAGAGCGTCTGCTGCTGCAGGCCGTTGGTCGTCACCGATCCCACTTGCGAGAGCATGTTCTGTCGTGCCGAATAGATGCCGGCGCTGGCGCGCAGCACCGAGCGCGCCGTCGCCGCGCACGTCCCAGGCGACTCCGCCCCGCGGCTGGAACATCGCCCATTGATCGGGAATAGTCCCATCGGATGGGAAGGTAGGGTCGCTGAGGAACGGGCCGAACACCGTCGTGGCCGGGTCGACCGTTTCCGGCATCAGCTGCGCGTCCCATCGCAAGCCGTAGTTGATCGTCAGGTTGGCGCGCGGCTGCCACTGATCCTGGATGAACAGCGAGAACTCCTCATTGGTGATATTCGACGCACCGGTCGCGTCGGTCGCCAGCCCGTTGAGCGCCGCGCCTTGCAGGTAGAGGAGGAGCGGACCGCCAGTGGTGGTCATGCCCGTCGGACATGGGGTCGGTGACGTGACGTAGGTGCTGCTCGTCGCGTTTGAGCATCCGATCGTCGCCGGACCGAAGCCGCCCGCGCCAGCCGGCGACGCGTAGCGCAGGAAGCCTGTGACGCTGTCGAACAGGTAGCGGCCGGTGAAGAACCCGCGGAACACCTGATCGTTTAGCGTGTGCATCCATTCGCCGCCGACCTTGATAGTGTGCGAGCCCGTGACGATCGACAGGTTGTCCTTGAACTGGGTGCGCCAGATCAGCTCGTCGATGTTCGGCTGCAGGAAGAATGGGTTGCCGAACCGGAACGTGGGCACGAATCCAATCCCCGTGTCCGCCGCGAGGTTCGATGGCACAGCCGTCCGCGGTCGTTTCTCGCGCGAGTAGGTGAAATGCGCCTCGTTCAGCATCCGCGACGACAGCGTCGTGAACCAGTTCAGGTTGGCGATATTGATCCGCGCCGGATCGCCTTCGATGCCGTTCGCCGACGTGCCATAGGTGGCCACGTCGAACGTCTCGTTTTCCTTGCGCGAATGGTTGAAGTTATACGACGCCGACACGTTGTTGTTCGTGTTGGCGACGATGTCGACCTTGCCGAGGAGGCCACGTTGCTGACCGGGTGCTCGATCGGCAGCGACTCGTCCTGTCCGATCCTGGCGCTCATGAAGTTGAGCAGGGCCACGCGCTGACAATCGCCGTTGCTGTTGATCAGCGCCTCGTTTGCCGGCACCGTGGGATTGGAGACCGGACACGCGGTGTCGCCGAGCTGGCGGCCGAGATTGGGACGCTCGAAGTTGCCGTTGATCCCCTCGAGCGCGAAAAAGCCAAACGCCTTGTCCTTCTGGATCGGTCCGCCGAAGGTGCCGCCCCACTGTTCGCGATGGAAGCCCTCGAGGTTCGTGCCGTCCGAGAGCTCGCCGGTCAACCCCTCCATCCGCTGGAAATAGAACACGCTGCCGTGCGGCGTGTTGGTGCCGGACTTGGTGATGACGTTCACCACGCCGCCGGCCGTTCGCCCGAACTCCGCCGGCGCACCGGTCGCGATCACCTGGAACTCCTTGACCGCTTCGAGCGTGATGTCGATGGCCGCGCGCTGGCCGCCAGCCTGCTCGCCGAAGAAGCCGTTGTTGTAGTCGCCGCCATCCAGGCTGATGTTGTTGAAGATGCCGCGCTGCCCGGCGAAGGTGATCTCGTCGCCGTCCGGCCCCTGCACGACGCTCACCCCTGGCGTCAGCGTCAGCAGGTCCTCGAACTTCCGCCCCAGGATCGGCGTCGTCTCGACGGTCAGCGCATTCAGCGTGTTCGCTGCCGCCGTGCGCGTCGATTCGACCACGCTGGGCGATGTCGTGACCGTCACCGTTTCGGACACGCCGGACGGCTTCAAGACGACGGGGATGGTGATCGACTGGCCGACGGTCAACTGCACGTTCTCCTGCACGACCGTGGCGAAACCCGCGAGCGTGATCGTCAGCCGGTAGTTGCCCGGAGGCAACTGGAGGAAGATGAACCGGCCGTCCCCTTCGGTGACCCGCGTGCGAACCTGGTTGGTGTCGATATTCCGGGCCTCGATGGTCACGCCAGGAATGCTGGCACCGGTCGTATCGGCAACCGTCCCTTGAATGACGCCCGTCGTGATCTGCGTTTGCGCTGAGGTGATGACCGGGAATACGAGAGCGACGAGGATGGCGAGCACGAGCCGTGTTCGCATTGCGAACTCCTTAGTGAGCGGGCAACGCCCGCGAACCCCTCAGTGAGCGGGCAACGCCCGCGAACCCTAATGAGCGGGCAGCGCCCGCGAACCCCTTAGTGAGCGGGCAGCGCCCGCGAACGCCATAGTGAGACGAGCGTCGCCGTAGCGGGGACGCGAAACTCGGGGACTGTCCTTATGAGTGGAAATGTAGGACCGTCCACGACGTGCAACGCTGCGGAGCTCAGATATGGAGACCGTCGGGCAGCTTACACTGCGCCCGATGTGGTTTCAAGACGGTGGAGCAGTATTGGAAGTTCACGGAATTGCGCAATCTGGTGGCAGCGGACGTTGCTCATGGTCGTGGCCATCGCCTCGGGCGATATGCGCTCGTGCACCCAGGACATTTCGTAGGGGATGTATACCGCCTGTGCACCGGCCTCGAGCGCCGGAAGGATGTCTGAACGCAGCGAGTTGCCGACCATGACGAATCGATCCGGTCGCACGTCGTGGCGGGCGATCAGATTGCGGTAGATCCGTTCGTCCTTCTCCGACACCACCTCGAGGCCTTTGAAGAGGTGTCCGAGTCCGGAACTGGCCAGTTTGGTTTCTTGATGCAGCAAGTCTCCCTTGGTGACCAGGATCAACGGAAAGTTGGCCGCAAGCTCCTCGGCCACCTCGCGAACGCCTTCGAGCAACTCGACGGGGGAGACGAGCATCTCGCGTCCCCACTCGATGATCCGGCTCACGTCCGTCGTCTCGACGCGGCCGTCGGTCATCTCGATCGCGGACTCGATCAGCGAGAGGACGAAGCCCTTCACGCCGTACCCAAAATGCCGCAGGTTCCGCAGCTCGACCTCGTACAATCGGTCTTCCAGCACGCCACTCGGCTCGTACTTGGCCAGGAGTTGGCGAAATTGTTCTCGTGTGTTCGTATACAGCGGCTCGTTGTGCCAGAGGGTGTCGTCCGCGTCGAGAGCGACGAGCTCGATCATCGGGCAAAGGGTACCACGTGCGGACGTGCTGACGTGCGACGTGCGGACGTGCTCGCGTGCGGACGATCACTTGGACATGGCCTCGGTCAGTTTGTCGGAGTAGGTCCGGCTGCAGTGGAGCCGCCGGCCGCTGTGCAAGGTGACGACGAATTCGCCATGGAACGCCGGCTGAAGCTCGCGGATGTGGTCCACGTTGACGATTGATGAGCGGTGAATGCGGACGAAGCGCGCTGGGTCCAACCGGGCTTCGAGCGCGCCGATCGATTCTCGAATCAGGTGGGTCGTCGACCCGGTGTGCACTTCCAGGTAATGACCGGCCGCCTCGATTGAATCGATATCGTCGACGCGCACCGCGTAGATGCGCCCTGTCGTCTTCACCAGCACTCGGCGCAGAGGCTGATGGGCCCTCACGCTGTCGACGGCGGCGTGCACGCGGCGGCTGGCGTCACGGCCATCGGCACGTGTGGTCAGGCGCTCGATCGTTTTGCGCAGCCGGGCGCGCTCGAAGGGTTTCAGCAGGTAGTCGACGGCATGCGTTTCGAAGGCGCGCACGGCGTATCGGTCGTAGGCGGTGACGAACACGATATCCGGCTGTTCTCGCGAGTCGAGCGCGTCGATGACGTCGAAGCCGTCGAGCCCTGGCATCTGCACGTCGAGAAAGACCACATCCGGGCGCAGCCGGCGGATGGCATCCACCGCGCTTGCGCCATCCTCGCACTCGCCCACGACTCGTACGGCCGCCTCGCTCTCGAGCAGCGTCTTCAGCTTTCGCCGTGCGACCGGTTCGTCGTCTACGACCAGCGCCTTGAGTGTCAAGGCAGCGATCCCTCCTGTGACAGGGGAAGGTCGAGCACGGCGATCGCTCCGCCAGGAGGGTTCGGCTTCAGCGAGAACGTGGCGCGCGATCCGTAGAGCGCCTGCAGACGTGAACGGAGGTTGCGGATCCCGTAGCCTTCCCGGATCGTCGGCGCCAGCGGCGGACCGTCGTTGGTCACGGTGACGATCAGGCGCCCGTCGTGCGTGCGCGCGTCGACGGCGACACGCCCGGGCCCAGGCTGCTCCGCGATGCCGTAGCGAATCGCGTTCTCGACGAGGGGCTGAAGAATCAGGCTCGGCACGAGGGCGTCCTTCGCGACTGCATCGGTTGCCACCGCGATGTGCAGCCGCTCTCCGTATCTCGTGCGCTGAATCGTCAGGTACGCGTCGATGAACTCGAGCTCGCGGCGGAGCGGGAGTTCCTGGATGTCCGCGGTCTCGAACGTGCGTTGGAACAACTCCGCCAGCTTGGACAGCATGACGTCAGCCGCCTCGACGTTCTCACGCATCAGTCCGGAGACCGCATTCAGCGTGTTGAAGAGGAAATGGGGATGGAGCTGCATCTTGAGCGCTTCGACCTGCGCCCGCGCCAGCTCGGTCTCGAGCTGAGCCGCTCGTAACTCGCGTTCGCGCGCGCGGCGGTAGTGTTGCGCGACGTGGGTAACGGCGACGATACCCCAATACGTGAGCAGCGTGAGGTGGATCTTCAGGAACGAGAAGGGCCCTCGGCCTGTGCCGACGATGAGGCTGACGATGAAGGATTCGACGGCGAGCTTCAGGCCGCCAACGACGAAACCGACCGGGATGTGCACCGCGAGCGCCAGGCGCCAGCGCCCGCCGGAAAAACTGACGCGTTCGCTCAGTCGGACGACCGCCGGGGCCAGGATCGTCCACAGCTCCCAGTCGATCAGCGCCACGACGAGCGCCCGGCCCCACGACAGCGGCCGTCCAGCGTAGTTGTAGTCCACCCACACCTGGCTGGTGAACAGCAGCGCCAGGGCCGTGAAACAGCCCGCGGAGGTCAGCCAGACCGAAGATGCCGGCAGCGATCGTCCGTCGCTCACCGCGGTCAGCTTACATCGGGCCGAGTTCCGTAGCGGCCTGACGCATCGAGGCCGGACGTACGGCAGCCCGCCGCCGAGAGACGCCGACGATCGCGAGCAACGCGAGGTAGACCAGCGGTGGCGCCACGCGATGCATCTCGCCGTGAACGAAATGTGTCAGCGACGCACCGATCATGATGATCCCGAGCATGGCCGCGGCGTACGAGGCCAGGCGTGGAACGAACAGCAGCAGGCCACCGAGCGCTTCCAGCACGCCGATCACCATGTAAAAGCCGTCAGGATACCCCCATCGCGCGAAATTCCGCGACCACGTGGGGTCGCCGAATTTTCCGGTGCCGAGCAGAACGAACAGCGCACCAAGCAGAACCTGCAGCGCCCAGAGTCCGATCGTGCCAGCCAGTCGTACGGTTCGCATGTGCCCTCCAGTCGTCCGCCAGCATCCTTGCTGTCGTACGAGAAAGGAGAGCGTTTTGTCCTGAAGCGGCCTGAATGCGACACGGACCGGCGGTGGGAATCGATCGACTCCCAGAAAGCACTCTCAAGTCGTGTGAAGGTCGCAGCTGCCACTTGCGCAACGACGGGCCTGGCTTCGGCCGCCGACCGCCGACTACGCACGCCGGGAACGCGTCCTGCGCTCGTACCCTGTTCGATGACGCGGTGACTAAGGGATGGTCAGGACGACATCCGCCAGGCGCACTGATGCGCCACGGGTTGTCGGACGCAGCGGATCACACGGTGGGAAGTCGCCGCGAGGAATCGCTCCGTGCGCGTTCCGGCTTCGCGGCGCGTCGGCGTGCTCCGACGGCGGTCGGCGGCCGAAGCCAGGCCCGTCGTTGCGTGTGCGGCACTGTCCTCCGCCCGACCGAGATCTCAACGTTGATTCAGTCGATGGTCAGTGCACAGGGCTGCCGTTCACGCGGTGACGGCATGGATGGTCGAGGTCCGTGGAGCGAGGCACGCGCGGCGCCCCAGAGCCGACCACGGTCACTACTTCGACTGCATGAAGAAATTCAGGGTGGTGTTCCCGGAGACCTCGACACTGAGCGTCTGAGTTTGCAGTCGCTCGGAGGAGGCACGGACTTGTATCACGCCCGGCGGCAGGCCGCGGAAACCGGTACTCGCCGAAGAACTCGTCAGTGAACGTGAAGACGCCTGCGAGCGGTCCGTCCAGGATTTCAATCTTCACGCCGACGTAGGCCGTAGTCGTCGAGCCGGCCAGGAACGCTTGGCCCCAGAGTGCGTGTGTCGCATCAACGAGCGGTTCACTTCGTTGCAGCACCAGCTCGCGAGCGATGTTCGTACCGACCGGAAGCCGCGCATCGAGGGCCGCGAATCCTGGCGCTGACGCGCGGATCTCGAACGAACCCGCAGGGAGATTGGGAATCTCGTAGAGCCCTGTTGCGTCGTTGAACCGTGCCACCGTTCCAGCCGCCGGCCCGTCGAAGACCTCGAGACGGGCGCGCGACAGACGATGCGTACGTGAGGAATCGCCGAAAATGATTGCGCTCAGCGTCCCGCCCGATTGGGCGTCGTCTGCGGTTACCAGGGCCGTCTCCAACGTATAGGGGACGGACGGGACGTTCGGATACCGGCTGGCCGACCCACATAGGCGAGCTCGACGCGATACGTCGTGCCGGCTTCAACCGGCACTCGCCCCACCATCGGCGAGCACAACAGAGCAGATCTGATCTGGTCTCCTGCTGCCGCCTTGAAGAACATCGCGAGCGGAGCGTCAGTCCCCCACCGAGCGGTGGCTGCGAGAGTTCCCGTCGCTGGAGCCGTGACGTTGAACGTGTTGCAGAGCCCATCCCACCCGCCGTCAACGGTCGTGAACCGACAGGCAGCGTCGGACGAGGTAATCGCGCCGCTGATGGGCTCGCCAATGTGAATCACGCGAGGGCCGGGCGGCTGTGGACCGGGCGGCGTGGGCGCTGAAGGAGTCTGCGGTGACGTCGGACTGGTCGGAGACGACGGTGATCCGCCACAACCAGCGTTCGGAAGAGACACCACAGCACCAGCACGGTGAGCATGTACCGACGGTGACGCGATCCTTCGTATGCATGATGATGCCCTGTTCACTAACGGCGAATGTATTGCTGCATGACCGAGCAGTGCGCAATCGCCTATCGGAAACAGCCGAAAGACGACTGCGCGATCGCTGCACAGGCCGGCCCCTCAGAGCGCGAGTTAGAACGGACAGATTCCCGGGGCAGGAGCATCGAACCGCGCGGGCTGGTCGAACGGCCGAATGTTGGCTGACGTCCATCGAGCCTCGACGGTTCCTCGTTGCGGAGAATGTGCTCGGTCTCCGGCTCGACGAAGCCTTGTCCGGCGGTGAAGACCCGCGGCGTGCACGTGGGATCCTCTGCGTTGTAAACGGTGACCGCGCCTGCCGTCACAGTGATGAATAGCGGGCCCGGGTGAGAGTGCCAGCCGGTTGTTGCTCCGGGGACTGCGACGCTGGACTGGTAAGTGATGTTGGTGAGAATCCCGTTCACTTTCAGCTTGGCTTGCCAGTTTTCCTGATCCTGTTTCACGTTGAATGGCTCGAAAATCCCCGTTGCCACGAGAACCTGCGTGATGCCGGACGAAGGGGTTCTCGCGGCAACTTCAATGGATGGCACCCCCGGCGCATATTCCGCCGCCCAAATCAGCCCATGAGCAGTAACAGTCCGAAGCGTGTTCTCATTGTCGCCTCCTGCAGATAGAGTTCGGGACCTCGAGACGCGCGCGGAGTAAGATGACGCGATCCGCTGCTCGCTCGATTCAGCGGACGTTACGCGACCGGCGGTCTGATGTCCTGAAAGAACAGCTCAAAAAGGCTCAAAAACGGTGAAAGACGTCTACGTGTTTGGTCCGTTCGCGTGGACGCGCGAAAGCGGCGGCTGTGGAAGGGCGAGCAGCTCGTTCCGCTCACGCCGAAAGCGTTCGAGACGCTACTGGCACTGGTACGGAAGGCCGGGGATGTCGTTGAGAAGGACGACCTGCTCGAAATCGTCTGGCCGAATGTCCATGTCTCTGAGGAAACGCTTACCCAGAACATCTCGACCATACGCAAGGCGCTCGGCGATACATCCGAGCACCCGGAATACATCGCCACGTTCCGAGGCGGGGCTATCGGTTCATTTCTGCGATTAGTGAAGCTGGGGCGGCGGTAGTGGTTGAGCCGTCTGAGCCGAAGCAAGGCCTTGCGCCCGCCAGACGAAGCGCAGCGATGTTCGCAAGTTGGGGTGGGTGGGCATCGCCGTTCTGTCGATGATGATCGGTGCGGCGCTCGCGTTTGCGTACCTTCGTCCGACGCCCGGGTTTGACAGCAGCAGAATGGGAAGTGAATCCGCCAGAGGGAACAGAGCTGGTCTCAGGCGGTGCGCTGTCACCGGATGGCCAGCGGTTGGCGTTCGTCACAACGGATCACAAAGGACACGAGGTTCTGCGCGTGCGAGTGCTCGGCTCTGCCGACGCACCGGCGGTGCCAGGCACGGAGGGCGCGCGGGATCCATTCTGGTCTCCAGATAGTCGATCGATCGCGTTTTGCGCGGTGGCAAGCTGAAGCGGACTGACCTTTCAGGTCAGCCGCCACGGACGGTTGCGGAGGTGATCGAACGGCGCGGGGAGGCACGTGGAGTCAGTGGGGAATCATACTGCTGCCCGCGCGTTCAAATCAGCGCTCTTTCGCATCAACGCAGAAGGAGGCACGCCTGTTCAACTGACCACGCTTGCCGACGGCGAGCGAGCGCACGTCTGGCCGTCGTTCCTCCCCGACGGGCGTCACTTTGTGTATCGGGCGGTGGGTCTCAGCCCGGAGCAGTCGGGCACATATCTTGGTTCCTTGATTCGACCGAGAAAGCACGGCTCCTGGATGCTAGTAGCTCCGCGGCGATTTACGCGCCGCCGGGTTACCTGCTGTTCGTGCGGGACGGCTCGCTCGTTGCCCAACGGCTCGATCTGGCGGGCCGGCGGCTGGAGGGGCCAGTTTTCCACCTCGCTGCGAATGTCGCAGCGCCCGACGACTACAACGGGCTCCATTCAGCGCGGCACACGATCGCGTGGCTTACGTGGCTGGCGGGACCCACGTGAAGCTCGAGTGGTTCGATCGCGAAGGGCGCTCTCGCGGAGTGCTCGATGAGTACGCGGCGTTCACCGCGCCGAGCCTCTCGCCCGATGACACGAAAGTGCTCGCGATGCGGTGGGAGTCGGAAACCGATACCCAGATCTGGCTGACGAGTTCGGCGGGTGGAACGCCTTCACGATTCGGCACGGGCCTGCGCGCGCGGCGGACTGCCCGTGTGGTCGCCCGACGGCCTCAGCGTGGCGTTCACATCTGCCGGGAGCCTCTACCGCGTTCCCTGCGCGGGGATCGCCCGCCGAGCTGTTGCTGAAACCTGACGCAACCGGTCCATTGCGCGCGCTCGATTGGTCGCCCGATGGTCGCGCGGTCGTTTACATAGCCACAGCGCCAGCGTCAGGAATGGACATCAGGTGGGTCTCGCTCGACAAGGGTATGCCAACCGGTTCGACGCGACGCGGTTCAATGAGCTTCAGGGACAAGTCTCACCTGACAACCGTTGGATCGCATAACGTCGGATGAATCTGGTAAGTGGGAGGTGTAGTGCAGGCGTTCCCGAACGGCGGATCTAAGCAGAAGGTCTCGCAGCACGGCGGCGCCCAGCCGAAGTGGCGGCGGTCTGATGGCGGAGAGTTGTTCTTCCTTGCTCCGGACCAGACAATAATGTCGGTGGATGTTCGTGCCGGTTCAACGGATGGTCTTTCCACTGGGATCGCCGCAAGCGCTTTTCGCAGTGAGGCTGGCCGAAGAGCTCACGCGGCGTCGCAATGACTACGCTGTGACTCGTGACGGCAAGCGCTTCCTTGTAAGCGCGGTGCAGCCGTACCGACCGCCGCTGAAAGTCAAGCTGAACTGGACCGCGAATCTGCGGTGATCAGAAGACAACGCGGCAACCGATCTGAACCTCACGCGCAATTTCGGCGCCCGTCGGACTGACAGTTGCGCCGCTCACGAAGGTGTTCGGAAATATCCAGTTCCTTCGATTTGTGACATTGAAGGCTTCGGCAACCAGCTCGAGCCGCCTGACACCGAACGCGAACGTCTTCTTGATTCGCACGTCACGCCTGGAACAATGCTGCGCCACGCTCCGGAGTTCCGGGAGACTCCCCGAGGACGATCCGTCGTTGCGACTGCCGTCGCGATTATCGTCGGTACCCGTGATGACGTTGTAGGGAAGGGCGCTGCGTGCGGTCAGCACAGTCGGCGACCGTGAAACCCGAGGGGGAGGTGCGACATCGCCGGCGATCAACGCAGACGATGACGAGCGTCATTGAGGCTCGGACCGCGATCGGCGGCGTAATTTCGCTGATCCTGTGGCACGAAGTTGAAGTCCTCGGTATCCCGCTCCGTGCTCAGACAGCGTGTACGCCACGCTGTAGCGAGTAACGATCGATTGTGACGCTGACTGGACGCCGACTTGCAGGCCGCGCGATACCAGGAATGGCGCAGACGCTCTCCACTGAGTTAATCTGGGCAAACAGCGGATCCGGTCGCATCGGTGGCGATTGATCGAGATTCGGATAATTGAGGTCGCGGGTGACGAGGAGATGCCGGCCGCGAGCCCAGCACGCCGTCAATCGCCAGCGACACAGTGCCTGGCCGAGCGCGTGCTGAACCCCCCCGTGATCTGCTCGCTGAACGGCGTCTCCATTTTGATCGGAAAGACGGGTGGTGGTGGGAGCGCGGCCTAACGGTGTCGATCCTCTCGAAGCGGATTGATCCCGAACGGATCGGGATATCCGGGGTTCACAATGACGATTCCCGCTCCCGTTTGCTGCCTGCGAGGCCGTGCGGGCGATCGCGAGAAACACCTGGTCGTAGTAGACGCCATAGCTGCCGCGGAACGACGTGCGCCCGGTCTGCCAGGGGTCGAGACGCCACCGCCATTCGCGGTGCGAGGTTGTCTCGATGTCGTCGCGCACGCCAGATGACTGCTCGTAATCCCACCGGAGCTCCCAGGTTCAGCGTCAAGCCAGCGCAACGGGCTCTCCATTGATCCTGAACGAACAGCGCAACGATCGGTGTCGTCGACAGTGGGCGAACGGATCGCCGATCGGTCCGCGTGTACCGCGACGGATATGTTCTCGCATCCAGCGGATCAAATGGCAGATCGCTTTCGAACCTGAACGTGCCGTCGTGATCGGTGAGTTGATCGAAGTCGACCTGCGATGACGGCTGACATCGATGCCGCTCTTGAACAGTGTGCTCGCCGAAGAAGTCGGGACCGACGATGGTGAAGGCGTCGGCGATCTGCCACTGTTGCTCACGCCGCCAGTTCGGGACACCCGGGTTCTTTCCGAGTTTCAGGTGCGGGTACTCAAGGGCCGGGCAACCGCTGCAGTAACCAGTGGGGTCGAACTCGAGGAGGCGCCCGGCTCGCTGAACGCGAAACTCATTCAGCGCGGCCGCGCCCGATCGTGAAGCGTATGGATCAAGCGCAAGATCGAAATCATCCCTGATGGAATCGTGGGCGCGCTGCCACGAGTGCCGTTCGCGCAGGTCCTGGTCGCCCATGCGGCCGCAATGGTCGAGTCATCGGAACGAATCGATACCGGACGGTCAGCGTGATTGTGAACCCGAAGGCCTTGGCATCACGCCGACCAAACACCTGAGGGCTTTGCGTTTTCTGGGGGAAACTCGATGGCTGGTCAGGGGCAAGCAGCGGGCGCCTGGGGCGATGTGACGATGAACACGGACTCACGAAGCGCATTCTCAACCGACGCGAAGAAGAACGAGCGGTTACGCCTGATCGGCCCGCCCAGACTGCCGGCGACAGATCGTTCTGCTCCATGATCGGGTTTCGGCAAGCGACGGCACCACGAGCACGGCCGCACCAGGTGTGGCATTCCATCTGCCGTCTCTGCGATACGCGGAGGCGGCACCTGCGAACCTGTTCGACGCCTGACTTGGTCAGCACGTTGACGATAGCGCCCGAGGCCTGTCCGTACTCGGCGCTGGGGGCGTTTGAAGCGACGACGAACTCGCTGACCGCATCGAGCGGGCAGACCGCTCCGCGGGCGTCGCCGAGCTCAGCGTCGTCGAGGGCCAGACCGTCGATGAGCAGCGTGTTGTTACGACCGGTTTGTCCAGCGGCGGCAAAGCCGGACCCGCTCGCAGTCGGTGTTGTAGCTGTTGAGGATTCCCGGCGTCAGAAGCGCCAGGTTGAGAAACAGGCGTCCTTGAACGGGCAGGTCTGCGATCTCGCGCGCGGTGATCCGACGGCCGAGCACAGTCCCGGAGGGGTCAACGAGTGACTCGCCGGCGACGACGGTGACCGTCGTGTCGACCCGCCCGATCGTCATCGTGAGATCGACACGGCGGTCTTCGCCCATCACAAGCCTGATTTCGAGTTGAAGAGCGGAGAACCCCGGCCGCGCGAGCCGCAGATCGTAGACGCCTGGCGGAAGCGCCGTGATCCGGAAGGTACCAGTCGGATCGGAAGTGGTGTTGCGGCTCGTGGCGGTCTCACGGTTCGTGAGAACGACGGTCGCGTCCGGCAGCAGCGCGTGCCGGCATCGAAGACGCGTCCTGACAGGCTTGCAGTTGTTGATTGGGCGAATACCGGCCCGGATCCAAGTAAGAAAACTGAAATGGCGATGAGAAAGCTTCCAGCCAGCCGGCGACGAACGGGCAGACGCCGGGGGACGCTGTGCATTGCAGTCTGACCGGGCCAGTCTACTCCACTACCTGTCCGACCCGCCGGCCAGCCTTGCAAGTCGGAGACTGCGATTGAGCTGACTACGACTGAAGGCCGTGACTGGCGACTAACGACTAACGACTGCGCGACGCCGTACACGTGGCCGAGCGTTCTAATGATGATGAAACCGTCGGACACGGCGGGCGTGCCGACGATCACTTCCTTCATCTCGTTCTTGGCAAGTTCTTCATACGTGCGGCCGGCGCGGACGACGAAGATGTCGCCTTCTTCGCTGGCGAGATAGAGACGGCCGTCAGCCGCGACCGGCGAGGCGACGAACGAGCCGCCACCGCCGACGCGCGAGCGATAGATCCGTTCGCCCGTCTTCGCGTCATACGCGCTGAGGATGCCGTTGTTGCCGCACGTGTAGAGGATCCCCTCGTAGAAGATCGGACTCGGGATGTATGTTCCCTGATCGTTGCTCCAGGCAATGGACTCGTTCGTGCTCTTTTCCTTCGTCAGCGTGATCTCGCCGGCCGCCGTCGGCTTCACGGCATAGATCGGTCTGACCGGGGGATAGCCGCCGGTGACGAAGACCAGCCCGTCGCCGACGACCGGCGTGCCGACGGTGACCTCCGAGTTGGGCCCGAGCGTCCAGAGCAGCTTGCCTGTCTTCGGATCGTACCCGCGCACTTTCGTACCGTTGGTCACGATCTGGTCCTTGCCGTCGGCGCGAAACAGCGCCGGCGTTCCCCACGTGGGGATCTCGTCGCGGTCGGTCCGCCACACCTGCTTGCCGGTGTTCAGGTCGTACGCGGCGAGGAACGACTTCTTCTGTTGATCCGCCTGCACGATCACCGTGTTGCCATAGATGATCGGCGAGCTCGAGTGTCCCCACTGATACTCGGGATCGAAGAACCATCCGCTGTCGATGACGCCGATCTGTTCGGTCCACAGCGGTTTGCCATCCATGTCCCAGGCGGCGAGCAGGCCAATCGATCCAAACACGGCGACAACGCGCTTCCCGTCGGTGACCGGCGTGGAGTTCGCCTGACTGGATTTGGTATGCCGCTTGACCTTCGGCGCGCCGGTATAGGCGACGCGCTCCCACATGATCTTGCCGGTCTTCTTGTCGAGGCAGTAGATCTTCCAGGAGTGCTCGGACACGTCTTCGACCGGAGCCACGTCGCCGTACAACCCAGGCTTGAAGGAGTTGTTGCCGGCGCTGCTGATCGCCGTGACGACGAAGACGCGATCGCCCCAGACGATCGGGCTGGCGTTGGAGATGCCGGCGATCGGTGTCTTCCAGGTGATGTTCTGCTTCGTGTCGATATCCCACTCGACAACCGCTCCCTGCCCGTCGCCGTTGCCGCCAGCGTTGTCACCTCGGAACGCCGGCCAGTTTCGAGGCGCCGCTCGTTCGGCGGGCCGCACCGAGTCCGGATCCTTGGCAGGCGGGGCGGTGGTTGCTGCGGCCGCTGCGGCCGCGGGAGGCGCCGCCGTCGCCGCCGCCGGATCCGCGCTGATCCGATCGAACGCTGTCGTCGTATTTCCCTGGGTGAGGACCATCTGCTCGATCGTTCCCCCGCGACCGGCGAACGCGAACGACAGACCCTCGAACTCGGCGGCGCGGAAACGCAGTCTGGGAAGTCGGCACCAGGGTCAGCGGTGGTTGTCCTGCCGTCGTAATCGTGAGCTGGTCACCTGGAAGCGTCACCGCGATGCTCATGCCCGCATTGGCATTGCGATAGGCGCCGACGTAGGTCTGCAACGTGCTGCGTTCAACCGTGACCGGAGGCGGGCCGGACTCTGCCGGCATGCTCGCGAGCTTCGCATTGAGGAGCTCGAGCATCTGCGCGTTGCCGCCACGCTTCGCCATTCCGAGCGCAGTGGTGACGTTCGCTCTGGTGAGATCGCTGGACGCGAGCGCCGTTTTTGCCAGCGCGACGTCTCCCTGTTGCACGGCGGACATCAGCACGTTGCCGGCGCCTTTGGATCCCCGCTCCAGGAGCAGGTTCACGACGTCGACGTGCTTGTTCATCATCGCCATGTCGACGGCGCGCATGGTGTAGAAGGTGTCCTGCGCGTTGACGTCCGCGCCCTTGTCCAGCAGCAGCTTGACGATCGCGACATGGCCCTTGTCGGCGGCGAATGTCAGCGCCGTGGCGCCGTAGCGTGTCTTGGCGTTGACGTCTGCGCCTTTCTCGAGCGCCTTGGTCACCCTGGCGGCATCACCGGCCCGCGCGGCGTCCCAGAGCTCTTCGTTTACCGACGAGGGGGCCGGCGGCTGCGCGGCGCCGGACTGAGCGAACGCGGGTGCATTGATGAGGACGAGCGCCAGAATGAGGGCGGAGAGTGAGCTGAGCACGGAGACCTCCAGCGCCGAAGTTTACTGCAGAGAACAGGCGGAACGGTCTTCAGAGTGTTCCAGGCACGCTGACGAGAGTCGCGACGGCCACGACGTTGACGACGGCCTTCTTTGGGTTCGTGTTCGTCGTGTTCGTCGTGGTCGTCGCGGCCGTTGTGCCGTCTGGCCGTCGACAGGAAGCACGAGGGCCGACAGCTGCTCATCCCTGACGCAGCGCCTCGGCAGGATCGATGCGCGCGGCGCGGCGCGCAGGAAGCCAGCCGGCGAGCGCGCCGATCGTTGCGAGAACGATCGCCGCGCCAATCAAGGTCATCGGGTCGCGTGGTTCGAGCCCGTACAGCAGCGTCCCGACGAAGCGCGACGCCCAGATGCTGATGCCCGTCCCGAGGATGACGCCGATGCCAACAAGAACAGCCACACGCCTCAGCACGAGCCGGACCACACCTCCGGCGTCGGCCCCGAGGGCCATGCGAATCCCGATTTCCGTGCGGCGGCGGCTGACCGCGTACGACGTCACGCCGTAGAGACCGATGCCTGCGAGCAGCAGCGCGAGGGCACCGAAGAACCCCGAGAGCATGGCGATCACACGCTCCTGCACGAACGAACCGCGGACCTGGTCGGCCAGTGGACGGAACGTCAGCGAGAGATCGCCATCCACTTGTCCGATTGCTGTGGTCAGGCTCTTCGTCAGCAGTGCCGGCGATCCATGCGTCGAGCGCAGCGTGGCGCTGATGAACGGCGGGAACTCGTCAGCCTGCGCGAGCGGGCGATAGACGATCGGCCCAGACGGATCGCGAACAGACCGGTACACCGAATTCTTGACGACCCCGATGATCTGCAGCGGCACTGGCGTCGGCTGTTTCGGCCGGGCTTGCGGCCTGACGACCTGATCGAGCGGGTTCGATCCGGTTTTCATGAATCGTGCGACGTAGGCCTCGTTGACGATCGCGACGCCTGGAGCACTCGCGCGGTCACGCGCGTCGAAGTCGCGTCCCGACAGAATCGGCGTGCCGTACGTCTCGAACCAGCCTGGTGTGACGAAGTTGATGTTCATCGTCCGATCGCGCTGCGAGAGCGACGGCATGTCTGGAAACTCGAAGCGGTTGTTCCACTGCATGCCGCTGACCGGCGTGACCGCCGACACGCCCGACTTCTCCACACCGGGGACCGCTGCCACGGCCTGCGCGAGACGCTCGAAGAGCGCGGGCCGTTCGGCTTCCGGTGCCTTGCTGCGCTCGGCGTCGATGCTGACGACCAGCAACGGATCGAAGGTGAACCCGAGATCGCGGTTGGCGAGTGTGGTGAACGTCCGAACGAACAGCCCGGCAGCCACGACGAGCACCAGCGACAATGCGACTTGTGCAACGACCAGCGGGCTGCCGAGCGCACTCGGCCCTTCACCGGACATCGCGCGTCCCTGTTCCTTGAGCGCATCGTTGGGCGCGACCCGCGAGGCGCGAAGAGCCGGTGCGAGGCCGAAGATGACGGCTGTGCCGATGGCGACCAGCGTGGTGAAGCCGAGGATTCGCCAGTCGAGCGACAGATCGACGAACAGGGTTCGGCGTCCCGCGGACAGCTGATCGACGACGAGCCTGCTGGCCCAGTAAGCAAACGCCAACCCCAGCGCCGCGCCGACACCGGACAGCAGCAGGCTCTCGGCCAGAAACTGACGAGCGAGGCGGAATCGCGACGCGCCGAGCGCGAGCCGCACGCTCAACTCGTGGCGGCGGCCGTTGGCACGCGCCAGCATCAGGTTCGCGATGTTCGCGCAGGCGATGAGGAGCACCAGCGCGACCACCACCATGAGGGTCAGTAGCGGTCGCTGGTATCGCGCGCGGAGGAACGATGCGCCGTTCGCCGCAGGTACCAGCGTCATCGGCTCCTTCAGATAGGTCTCGAGATCGGAGGGTGCCCAGCCGTCCGGAATCGTGGCTTCGCGGATGCGAGGCTGCACCTGGCGCAGTGCGGTCGTCGCCTGTTCGACCGTCTGGTCCGGCTTGAGCCGGGCCATCACCTCGAGCCACCACATCGAGCGGCGGTCGAGTCCGCTGCCAGCGCCCCTGACGAGTGGTTCGGTTCCAATCGGCACGATCACGTCGAACGTCTCTCCGACCTGCGGCCCGAAAAAGGTCGGCGGCGTGACGCCGATGATGGTGTACGGCACGCGATTGAGCGTGATGGCCTGGCCGATGGCATCCGCGGCGCCGTTGAACCGCTGTTGCCAGAATCGATGGCTGATGACCGTCACCGGTCCATCCGGTCCGCCACCGCGGCGGTCGTCATCCTCGGTGAACGTGCGGCCGAGAATCGCCGGAACACCCAGCACGGAAAAGAAGCTGCCGCTGGCCCAGAGACCCTCGACGAACTGCGCTTCGCCGCCCGCCGACAGGTCGAACCGCTGTCCGGAATAGGCCGTCGCGTCGCCGAAGAGGTCGCTCCGCCGTTCGCGAATCTGTTCCCAGATCGGATTGGTCCACGACGGGTCATCGAGGTAGACGAGCCGTTCAGGCTGGCTGACGGGCAGGCTGCGGAGCATCAGGCTATTGATCAGCGAGAAGATCGCCGTGTTGGCGCCCACTCCAAGGGCCAGCGACAGAATCGCCACAACGGTGATGCCAGGCGTGGCGCGAAGCGCCCTCACCGCGTCCCGGAAGTCCTGCAGCATACGGTCCCTCCAACGTCAGCAGCGTGGCACGTCAGCACGTCGCACGTCAGCACGTCGCACGTGACAGGCAGCACGTGGGCACGTAGACACGGGCAAGTAGCACGGGTAATCTTACGTCTGATGCGAACTACACGAGACGTCGGCGTCAGCATGATTCTCTGTGCGGCGGTGGTCGCGACGGCGACCCTCCAGGCGCAGCAGGCCGGTTCCGCGCGGGCGGCGCTCGAGCAGCAGATCGACCGGATTTTCAAGGCTCGCGAGTACGACCCGCCTCGCTTCGGCCCCGCACGGTGGCTTCCGGACGGCACAGCTTACGCGATCGTCGAACGGCCCAAGGGGTCGGCCAACGTGTCGGAGATCGTCCGATACGAGGCCGCGACCGGATCGCGGAGTGTACTCGTGCCGGCCTCACGGCTCCCCCTCGACGTCGAGGACTACGCCTGGTCTGCCGACGGCAAGAAGCTGCTGATCTTCACCAACACCGAACGCGTCTGGCGCCAGAACACACGAGGCGACTACTGGGTCCTCAACCTGCAGGACGGCGCCTTGAAAAAGCTCGGCGGCGATGCTGCGGGAAAGCCTGGTGCGGGGACGAACTCAGGGCTGATGTTCGCGAAGTTCTCGCCCGACGCCTCTCGCGTGGCGTACGTGAAGAGCCGAGCCGTCGAAGACGGCGTGCTGAGCCGAGCCGTCGAAGACGGCGTGCTGAGCAACGACCTCTACGTCGAACGGCTCGACACTGGCGCCATCGTCCGTCTGACACACGACGGATCGGCGACCACCATCAACGGCACATCCGATTGGGTCTACGAAGAAGAGCTGAACATTCGCGACGGATTCCGGTGGAGTCCCGACGGCCGCAACATCGCGTACTGGCAATTCGATTCGACTGGCGTTGGCATCTTCTCGCTGATCGACGATACGACGACGTTGTATCCGACCATCACGAAGATCCCGTATCCGAAGGCCGGGACCACGAACTCCGCCGTGCGCATTGGAGTCGTGTCTGCCGATGGCGGGCAAACGACGTGGATGCAGGTGCCGGGTGATTCGCGACAGAACTATCTCTCGCGGCTGGAGTGGCTCGACCCCCGCACGGTGGCGATCCAGCATCTGAACCGTCTGCAGAACCAGAACGATTTCCTCCTCGGCGACGCCACAAGCGGTGCCGTGACTCGCGTGTTTCGCGACAAATCCACCACCTGGGTTGAGGTCGTCGAGGAAGTTCGCTGGATCGATTAGGGCCACGCGTTTCTGTGGATCAGCGAGCGCGACGGGTGGCAGCACGTCTATCGCGTGCCGCGTGAGGGCGGCGACGGCACTCTGATCACACGCTTCGATGCCGATGTGACAGATGTCGTTGGAACGGACGAAGCGGGTGGATGGCTGTATTTCCTCGCCTCGCCGGCGAATGCGACCGAACGCTACCTCTATAGGTCGAAGCTCGACGGGTCCGGCACACCCGAGCGCGTAACCCCGGCCGATCAACGTGGGACACATGCCTACGATCTGGCGCCTGGCGGCCGGCTCGCGTTCCACACGTGGTCGCAAATGGATCGTCCGCCTATACAGGACGTGATCGAGCTGCCGTCGCACCGATCGCTGCGCGCGCTCACGGATATCTCGGCGCTTCAGGCCAGGCTGGCCAGCGTCCTCAAGACCCCGACGGAGTTCCTGACCGTCGATATCGGGGACGGCGTGGTGCTCGACGGCTGGATGCTGAAGCCGTCGTCGTTCAATGCGGCGCGCAAGTATCCCGTCATCGTATTCGTCTATGGCGAGCCGGCATCGCAGACTGTCACCAACCGTTGGGGCGGCGGCCGAATGCTCTTCCATCGCGCGCTGGCTGAGTCAGGATACGTCGTCGTCTCGTTCGACAATCGCGGGACGCCCGCGCCAAAGGGCGCGAAGTGGCGCAAGGTGATCTATGGGACCGTCGGCGATCTGTCGTCAAGAGAGCAGGCCGCGGCCATTCGGGCACTCGCCACCAGACATGCGTTCATCGATGCCGATCGCATCGGCGTCTGGGGCTGGAGCGGCGGCGGATCGAACACGCTGAACTGCCTGTTCAGATTTCCGGACATCTACAAGGTCGGTGTTTCTGTTGCGCCAGTTCCCGATCAGAAACTGTACGACACGATCTATCAGGAACGGTACATGGGGCTGCCACAGGAGAACATCGAGGGCTATCGCATCGGCTCGCCGATCAATTTTGCCGAGGGTTTGAAGGGGCGCCTGCTCGTCGTGCACGGGTCGGGCGACGACAACGTGCACTACCAGGGCACCGAGCGTCTGGTGAATCGCCTCGTGGAGCTGGGAAAGCCGTTCGATTTCATGGTGTATCCGAACCGCACCCACTCGATCGCTGAAGGTCCCGGAACGACCCCGCACGTGTATCAACTGATCGCCCGATATTTCTGGCAGCACCTGCCACCGACCGGGGCACTCGAGTGAAGATCGTTGACGATAGTCAGCCTCAGTTCGTACCAGACACCATGCGGCGCGTGCGCACGGAGATGCCGGGCCTGGCAATGCGCACTTCGAGTTGGCGGAGATCGGCTTTGCGCTGGATGGGCGGGTCGGTAACCCCGATCAGGTAGTAGCTCGAGGCTTCGCGCATGATGCGATCCGCGGCGGCCGCGCCATCGTTGGTGTTCAGGAACGCGTAGCCGCCGGCCTCGCGGGCGAACCCACCAGAGCCGCCGACGGCGGGAGCGGATCCGACACCTGCCGGATCCAGCACGTAGAAGTTGGCGTTGGCAAACGACAGCGAGCGCATCGCGTCGGTCCATTCGGCACGCAGGTCACGGCCCATCTGCGGCAGCGGGATTGGCCTATCGAAGACCCACCCTGAGCCGATCCCCACGATGGTCTTTCGCCGATCGTCAGCGGCGCCGAGCTGACGGGCGAGGCCGCCCACGGTCTGCAACACCTGAGCGCCAAGCGCGTCGAACGGAAGGACGCCGGTGGCGCGAACGTTGTACGACTCAATGGTGCGGAGCAGCTTGGCGCGGTCGCTGGTACTTTCCATCGAGATGGATCCATTGAGTGCGACGATCGCGATTTCGTCGCCTGGCGTCATTCGGTTGACGAACCGGCGCGCTGCCTCCCTGACCCGCTCAACCATCGGCAGCGGCACGGTGATGTCATCGAGGATCAGGACCATCAGCCGCTCGCTGCGAGCGGCGCCTGGCGTGATCGAGATAAAGGAATCGACCGGCACACGGAAGCCACTGATCCACACCTCGACCTCGTCACGTTTGAGGTCGGTGATCGGATTGTCGCTGCGATCGACTGCGACGATATCGATCAGGAGTTGCGCGGACGGACGCTCGCTGCGGGATTGCTCTTGCGCAGACGGGCCGCTCGCCCAGGCGGACCACAGGAACCCGCTGCAGCCGAGCGCCATGGCTGTCGCCAGAAACGAGGCTGTATTCACGATTCGGATCGTACTACGTCACCGCGGATCCCTGGCGAAGGGAGTGACGATTACCAGAGGCGGACGCGAACGCCTGCGCCGACGGTCGCCTGGCCAGCCGCGATATCGATCGTGGGCGCCAGGAACTGATACTGCCCGAAGGCGGCGACGTGCGACGTGAGCGCGACCTCGAGGCCGGCAACCGCCTGGACGCTGAAGCTGCTGTTGGAGAAACTCCGGCGCGGTGAAGTTGAAATCGGCGTGGAAGGGATCGAGATGCCAGCCGCTCCCGCGATCGACAGCTTTGGTGCCGGCTGTTGGGCGTTGGCCCTCGCGGGACCGATCAATTGCGCGAGTGCCACCCCGCACAACGAGACCGTCATGAGCCCTCGTCTCAATGCCATGTCCGTCCTCTCTAAAGGAAGGCGCAGGGCCGGCGAGAAGGGCTCAACAGCCCTCGGGATTTCCCTTCACTTGGTGACAGAAAGACGTCGCCGGATTGTGCACAGACGGCAGTCGCGAAGAGCACGACGAGGAACATCGCCGCGAGCGCGCTGCTCGAACGGTTCAGGTTCATGAGGCGGCATCCTAGGCGTCATCGTCGAACTGCGAGTCAGCAATGGGACAGATCGTTCGAAAACGGTCCCCGCTCGAGCTTTGGCTGGTCTGGTTTGCCCGCTTCTGTTTCCCATACTATGGAGGCGTGCAGCAGGGTTGGGGTCGGGCAGTCGCGACCGCGGGCGTCCTTCTTCTAGCTCTGCTGTCGACGTCTGTTCCGCGGGCGGCTGAGGGTCAGCTTCAAGCGCCGCCACGCAGGATTGTGCTCGTCGGTATCGACGCAGCCGACTGGCTGGCGATAGATCCCTTGATTCGTGCGGGTAAACTGCCGACCTTGGCGCGGCTGCGGACACGCGGCCGCACCGGGGTGATGATCGCCACTCCGCCTCTCATCTCGCCGATGATCTGGACGACGATGGCAACCGGAGTCGAGCCGGAGAATCACGGGATTCTGGACTTCACCGCCGATTTGCCCAACGGCCGGCAGGTGCCCGTCGGTTCGAGCCAGCGTCTGGCGCCGGCGCTCTGGAATCTGTTCTCGCAAGCCGGCCGTCGCGTTGCAATCGTCGGCTGGTGGGCTACGTGGCCAGCTGAGCAGGTCAATGGGACCATCGTGTCCGACGCGCTTGCGCCTCAGCTGACGCGCGCCTCGTCTGGATCGGATCGGTGGCTGGTATCACCGCCGTCGGCTGAGTCGCGCGTCCTGTCCAAGGTCGTCCGAGCCGGTTCGCTGACGGTTGACGATCTGAACGCCTACCTGCCGGTTACGCGCGAGCAGCACGCGGCGGTTGCCCAACCCCGAGCTGCTGACTCGGGGACGTTGTATCGCGATCCCATCGGCCATCTCGCCGCGGTCGTGGCCGGTACGCGAACGTACGGCGCGATCGGCCAGGAACTCGTGCGTACGGATCGCCCGGACTTCGTCGCGATTTACCTCGAGGCGGTTGACACGACGTCGCACCTGTTCGTCAAAAAGGCGCGTGACGGCGGCGGCCGAGCGATCGAGAGGGCTTACGAGGACATGGACGACGTGGTGCGTCAGCTGGCCGAGAGCAGTCCTGCGGATGCATTGGTCGTCGTGTGTTCAGACCACGGTTTCTATCCCGCTACCGCCGGTGTCACCGAGAGTCCGTCCGACCTCACAGGTCCCGCAACGGCTTGGCACCGGCCGTACGGCATCGTCGGGGTCGCGACGGCAGGATTGCTCGCCAGCGATCGACCTGACGACCGCGTCGACGCACCCGCGTCCATCGGTGTCGTAACACCGCTCGATATCGCGCCGACGATTCTTCATGCCGCGGGACTTCCGGTTCCGGCCGACATGCCGGGCCAGGTCGTGCGCGAGATGCTGCCCCGAGAGTCGCGCGATCGCCAGCCGCAGCGCATTGCGGCGCCGGCGTTCGCACGGGTGCCGATGCCGGACGTCGCGAGAAGCGACGCGGAGGATGCGATTGCCCGGTTGCAGGCATTGGGCTACGTCGGTGGATCGCGAACGTCGCTCGCGCGTCAGAATCTTGGTGAAAGTCTTTTGCGGCGAGGAAAGCTGGCGGCTGCGGAGCGCGAGCTGCGCGCGGTCCTCGAGGTCCAGCCGCACAATCTTTCGGCGAATCTCTGGCTCGCGCAGGCTCTCGCCAGGCAGAACCGTTCGGCGGCCGCTCTCGCTGTTTACGAGAGAGCGGTGGCCCTCCCTGGCGGCTCGCGCGAGGCACTTGTCGCTGCCGTCGATCTGGCGATCGGCGCGAAGGACCTGAGCGCGGCAGAGCGGATCATCTCGAACAGTGAGCGTGAAGCGCGGGCGTCAAACAGTGAGCGCGAAGAGCGAGGATCAAACAGTGAGCGCGAAGCGCGAGCATCAAACAATGAGCGCGAAGCGCGCGCGGCAGTGCTGGTGGCCCGCGGTGCACTCGCGGAGGCGCGCGCGGACGCCAAGCGCGCGGAAACCAGCTATCGCGCCGCGCTCGACGCCAATCCGCTGTCGTTCGACGCGACCGCACGGCTCTTCGAGCTCGTCGCCGGCACCGGTCGAGCGAATGATGCCTTGACGGTCGTTGAACGGGCGGCGCGAGCGGCGCCGGACTCTCCGCGTCACCTGGCGCTGCTGGGCGAGGCGCGGCTCGCGGTTCGAGACGCGGCGGGCGCCGAGAAGGCGCTGAGGCGAGCGCTGGAAATGGTGCCCGACGGTGACGCCGTGCGAGTGACGCTCGGCCGGGCACTGGTCGTGCAGGCTCAGCCCGATGAGGCGATCGCTGTCGTGACGCCGGCGGCGCCTTCAGCCGATCGAGATGTGGTGCTTGGTGCCGCGTATTCGGCCAAGCGCGATTACCAGCGTGTGGTGCAACACCTGCAAGCTGCGCTGGATCGCGGCCGTGCCACGCCTGACGTGCTCAATGGCCTCGGCTATGCGTGCGTGCAGCTCGGGCGATCGCAGGAGGCCGCCCGGATGTTCGAGCAGTCGTTGGCGGTGATGTCGAATCAGCCGGAGATCCGTAAGCTGCTCGCCGAGATCAGGAAGACGCCGGGCGAGGTGCCGAGTGAGTAAGCGGACCCGTCGCATGCGCACCTTCTCGTCCAAACCCGCGGCAACCTGGCGGGCGCGATGGCCGATCGTCATGGGTTTTGGGTTGATTCTGGCAGGTGCGGCGATCATCCCGCTCATGCTGCGGAGCGCGAACCTCGGCTCCACCATGCCGGCCCACCCAACGTGCTCCTGATCACGATCGACACGCTGCGTTGGGATCGTCTTGGTTCGTATGGGGCGACACACAACCCAACGCCCGTCCTCGACCGCCTGGCCGCACGCGGCACTCGGTTCGAGACAGCCATCGCGCATGCCCCCCTGACGGCACCGTCTCACGCGTCGATCCTCACGGGTCTGACACCGTTGCGACACGGGGTGCGCGACAACGGCTCGTTCGTTCTCGCTGAGGCGATCACGCTGGCGAGTACGTTTCGCGCGGCTGGCTACTCCACGGCGGCCTTCGTCTCGGGGTTCCCTCTCGACCGCCGCTTCGGCTTTTCAGCCGGCTTCCAGACCTACGACGATCGGCTTCCCAGCGCCGAGAGGTCGGGCCGCGCCGCATACACGGAGCGGCGAGCCGATGACACCACCGCCCGCGCCGTCGCCTGGCTCGCGGCGTCTGCGACCAACGCCGCCTCATCGTCTGGCGGATTGCCGCCTTGGTTTCTGTGGATTCACTACTTCGATCCGCACGCGGGCTACGATCCGCCGCAGCCGTGGAAGAGCAAGATGCCGACGGCCTACGACGGCGAGGTGGCGTTCGTGGACGATCAGATCGGCCGTGTGCTCAGCAGATTGGCTCAGCTCGGTGCGGAGACTCAGACGGTCATCGCGGTCACCGCCGATCACGGCGAGAGCCTTGGCGATCATGGCGAAGAGACGCATGGCGTGTTCATCTATGACTCCACGTTACGGGTGCCGTTCATCGTGGCTGGCCCCGGCGTCTCTGCGGGCAGCGTCGCGCCGATTGTCGGCCGCGGGATCGATGTGATGCCCACACTGCTCGACCTCGCGGGACTTCCGATCCCGGAGCGTCTCGATGGACGGTCGCTGAAGCTCGCCCTCGAGGGGCGGCCGATGGACGATGAGGCTGCATATATCGAGTCGCTGCTGTCCCAACGCCAGTTCGGCTGGGCGCCCCTCCGGGGTATGCGTGATGCCCGCTGGAAATACATCGACGCGCCCGAGCCGGAGTTGTACGAGGTGCTGCAGGACGCCGCCGAGTTGAGGAACCGTGCAACGGAAGCGCCGCGACGGACCGAGACGCTCGCCGGGCAGCTCGAAGAAAAATTGAAGGCCGCGGGCACGCCGAACGCCCGACAGCCAGAGCCCTCGATGGATCGCGAAGCGGCGGAGCGGCTTCGTGCGCTGGGTTATGCCGCGGGGTCACGCCCGCGAACGACCGCAGGCACTCGACGCAATCCCAAGACGGGGCATCGAGCTCATCAACCGACTCGAGCGCGGCATTGCACAGGTCCGAACGGACCCGCGGCGCGCCGTCGAAGACCTTCGCGCCGTGCTCGGCGAAGACCCTGGAATTGCCGTCGCCCGAAGCCAGCTTGCCGTGGCGCTGTCGGCGATCGGAGACCACACGGGTGCCATCGAGCAGTTGCGAATTCTGACGGCCGATCGCTCGGCGTCGGCGGAGGACCTGCTGTTGTTGAGCGAGTCGAATCGCGCGGCTGGCAACATGGCGAAGGCCGCGGAGGCGCTGCAGCAGGCCGCGGCGCTCGACCCGAAGTCTCCTGAGGTCGCGCTGACCGAGGGCCGCTCATTCATGATTGCCCGGGATCTCGATCAGGCGTCGGCCGCCTTCAATCGAGCCCTCACGCTTTCGCCCGACAACAGCGAAGCGCTGGTCGGGATTGGCGACATTGCGTTGGCGCGAGGCGATGTGACGGCTGCCAGCAGCACGTTCGAACGTGTGCTCGGCCGGGATCCAGCCAATGCGGATGCGCGATTGCGCCTGGGCGTGGTCCGGGGGCGGCAGGGCCGCATGGAGGAGGCGGTTTCGTTGCTCAGGCCGGTGGCCACGGCGAAGCCCGAGAATGGCGAGGCGCTGGTGGCGCTTGCGGCGGCGCTCGCGCGGACGGGAAAGCCGCACGAAGCAGTACCGTATTTCGAACGTGCCGTCGCCGCTGGTCAGCGGTCGCCTGCCGTCCTGAACGGCCTCGGGTTCGCCAAGCTCGAGTCCGGCGACCGCGTAGGCGCCCTCACCGCGCTTCGCCGCTCGCTGGCCATCGCCCCGGATCAGCCGCAGGTTCAGCAGGCCGTTCGAGACCTGACGGATCCGGCGAGGAACCCGCGTTCGAACAAATGACCAAGCGCGTCGCGGTCGTGGCGGTCGCAGTCCTGGCTTTTGCGGGCGGCCTCTGGATGCTGCGTTCGCGGGCCCGATCGCCGGCCGCAGGCCCCCCGGCCGTTCGCGACAACATTCTCCTGATCACGCTCGATACGGCGCGCGCCGATCGCTTTGGCGCGTATGGGTATGCGCGCGCGCGAACGCGGTATCTCGATCGGCTGGCGGCCGAGGGCGTTCGCTTCGAATGGGCCTTCAGCACCGCGCCGATCACGCTCCCCGCCCACGCCTCGATCTTCTCGGGCCTGTATCCCTTCGAGCACGGCGTCCGCAACAACGGCAACTTCTATCTGTCCGACAAGGTCGAGACGCTGGCCACCACGCTCGCGAAGCACGGCTATCGGACCGGTGCGTTCGTCAGCGCGTTTGTCCTCGATCGCCGGTACGGGCTGGCGCGCGGCTTCGACGTCTACGACGACAGAATGCGCGGCGCCCAGGCGCAGGTCGTCAGCCTCGAGGCCGAACGGCGCGGCGACTATACGTCACAGGCGCTGACCGCATGGCTCGACAGGGAGTCCGGTGATCGCCGGCCGTTCTTCGCATGGCTGCACCTGTACGATCCGCACGAGCCCTATCGCGCGCCCCAGCCGTTCCGCGACGCGTTCGCGGATTCCCCTACGACGGCGAGATTGCCTTCACCGACGCCATCGTCGCCTCCGTGCTGGACAAGCTGCGACAGATCGGCGCGTCCGAGAAAACGATCGTCGCGGTGGTTGGCGATCACGGCGAGAGCCTCGGCGATCATGGCGAAGAGACGCATTCGATGTTCGTCTACGATGCCGCGGTTCGCGTGCCACTTCTGCTGTGGCGGCCGGGACGCCTTCCAGCCGGGACCGTCGTCGGCGAACCGGTGCGCATCACCGATCTCCCGGCGACGCTGCTCGACCTGGTCGGGGCGCCGCCGCTGCCTGCTCCGCACGCGCGCACGTTGTTGACAGTCCTCAATGGTGCGCGATCGACCGACGTACCGCCGGTCATACTCGGAGACGTATCTGCCGCAGTTCTACCTGAACTGGGCGCCGCTCAGAAGCCTTCGCGACGAGCGCTGGAAGTTCATCGACGCTCCGAAGCCCGAGCTGTACGACCTCGCCAACGATCCCGGCGAGCGGCACAACGTGTACGAGCAACAGCAGCGGACGGCCGAAGCGATGAGGGGCGCACTCGACAAGCTGACCGGAGGTCACGAGGGCGTGATGGCGGCTGGAACACTCGACCGCGACGCGCAGGAGCGGCTGGCCGCCCTGGGTTACATCGGCGCTGCGGCTGAGGCGCCGCGCACCGGGTCCGATCAGGTTCGCCGCGATCCCAAGGATGTGATCGCGCTCTTCAACCGGCTGCAGGGCAGCCAACAGCGCCGTTCGCGACCGGCGATTTGCCGATGCGCTTCCGATCCTTCGTGCCGTGCTCGCCGAGGATCCCAAAAACGCCTTCGCGCAGCTCGTTCTGGGCAGCGCTTTCATGGGCATGGGCGACTGTACGCGCGCGATCGGTCAGTATCGCCGCTACATCGAGCTCGTCCCGACCAGCTCGTACGCCCATCAGTGGATGGCGATCTGCTACGTACGTTTGAACAAGAAAGACGACGCCCTGCGCGAGGCTGAGGCGGCGCTCGTGCTTGACCCGCGATCGACTGATGCGCGCATCCTGCGCGGCGGCATCTTCGCGAGCCGCGGGCAGTACGATCAGTCGATCGCCGAACTGCGCGCGGGTGTGGCCAACGATCCGGCGAAGCCGATGGTGCGGCTGGATCTGGCAAAGGTGCTGGACGAGGCGGGCCGTCGTGACGAGGCGCGGCGCGAGTACGAAGCCATCATCGCCCAACAGGCGGACTATGCGCCCGCACTGATGGGACTGGGCGCGCATTCAGGCACAGTCGGGAAATCTCGAGGAAGCGACGGCTCTTTTCCGGAAGGCGCTCGCGAGCGATCCGTCGCTCGACACTGCAAGGTTCAACCTCGCACGCGTGCTCGAGCAACAGAAGCTGACGCAGGAAGCCGTTGTCGAGTACCGGCGGCTCGCCGAGGACCCAAGGACGTCCGGCCCTGTTCGAGCCGCCGCGAAAGAGCGTCTCAACGCCGTGGTCCGTAGTCCGTAGTTCGTGGTCCGTGGCCCTGGAGAACCCCGAGGTTCGGCGAGACACGAACTACGAGCCACGGACCACGGCAGGGTTCTTAGAACCTGAACCTCAACCCAAACTGCGCTTGCCTCTGGCTGTTGTTGATGATCGCCGTCGGCGTCCCGAAGTCAGGCGACGTGAACGTTGTCACGTACTGATCGACGTCGTAGTTCACGTGATTGGTGATGTTGAACACCTCGAACAACGCCTCGATCGATCGGCCGTTCCCCATCCCGAAGTTGTAGGCGAACCGCATGTCCCAGCTGAAGAAGCCTTCCGCCCGGAACGAGTTGCGCTCGAACATCTGACCGGTGGCCGGGTTGATGGCGCGCACGGCGTTGCGCGATCCGCCCAGGCCCGCCAGCGCGTTGAACGGCTTGCCGGTGTTCGCCTGGATGATGCTCGACAGCAGCAGACCGCGCCAGACCTGCGACGTGCCGCCGAACGTGAAGCGGTGGCGCACGTCGTTCGGCGTCGGTCCCCAGTCGTCCTCCCAGTTCGAGTTGGTGAGATCGCTCGGGTTGCGTGCCGAAGTCGTTCGCCAGGTTGTTCGCCTTCGTCCAGGCATAGCTGGTGAGCACTTGCGTTCGCGGCGAGCCGCACCTTGTCCGGTGAAGTACACGCCGTCGAACTGCGAGTGGCCGCGGTTGCCTTCGACGCGGACCTCGCCGTAATACGGCGTTGAACACGCCCGGCGGCGAGAGTCGCGTGTTCAGGTTCTCGGCGCGCGGTTGATCGGCCAGCGGTGGATTTCGTCCTTGCCGACTGAATGGACGTAGTCGAAGTCGACCGCCACGGCCTGCGTGATCTGGTGCGACCCGCCGACGTTGAAGTGGTGCGCCCACGGCTGGACCAGGTCCGGCGCGGTGAGCCGCATGATCTGCCCGGCGAACGTCGGATCGATGAAGCGAGTTGCGGATCGCGTCGCGGTTGCCGCGAAGAACTGCCGGCGTCCAGGGCGTCGGCGAGAACGACAGGAAGTTCAGCGGCGTCCGGACGTCGGTCCAGCGTTCGTACAGCGTGATGTTCTGGAAGATCTCGTCGTAGTAGATGCCGTACCCGCCGCGGACGACGGTCTTGCCGTCACCCCTGCACGTCGTAGGCGAACCCGAGGCGCGGCCCGAAGTTGTTCTTGTCGAGCGTGCGCTGTGTTGTTGAAGCCAGGCGGCCCAGGTCCGTCGAGCACCGGCGTCTGGAAATCGTTGCTGTAGGGACCCGACTGCAGCTCGTACCGCAGCCCCAGGTTCAGCGTCAGGCGGCTGGTCGGATGGAAGTCGTCCTGGAAGTAGATCGCCGACGTGCGTCCAGTTGTCGTCGGCCTCGTTCGTGCCGGCCGATCCGGTGAACGTGTCGGCGATGCGAGTTCAGGTAGGCGTCGAGCGTTGCCCGGCAGCGGGTCGACGAAGTTGAAGAACGCCGTACAGCGTCGGGAATGAAGAACCCGCCGTAGTGCGACTTGACGATCTCGGCGCCGACCTTGAAGTCGTGGTCGCCGCCCCATCCTCGACTTGCGGAACGCGAAGTCGTCCTTGAACTGCCAGCGGCGCTGGATCGTCTGCTGCGGCGTGTTGATGTTGGCGCCGAACGTGAAGTCGGGCGCGCGATGCCGCGGGTTCGAGTTGTCGTCGGCGGTGATGTTGTTCTCGAAGTGCTGGAACAGCACCAGCGACCTCGTTCACTTTGTTGCCGCCGAATCACGCTCGTGTTCTTCGCCGATGACCGAGTCGATCACGTTGGTGTTCAGCGCGCCGGCCGATGTCAGCGTATTGCCGCCGATGAAGTCGTTCTCGCGCTTGTTGTCCTCGCGCGCGTAGCGCGACGATCATCGAGTTGTCGTCGGTTCAGCTGGAAGTCCGTCTTCAGCCGTCAGCAGGTGGTTGCGGAACGGCTTCTGCTGCGGGCCTTCCTCCTCCGGCAGAACGCCGTTCGTGATCGACGGTGGCGAAGTCCTGCCGGCGGTTGAACTCGTACGACCCGAAGAAGTGCGCGCGGTCCTTCCTGATCGGCCCGCCGACCGTGCCGCCGAACTGCTGCTGCTGGAACGGCTGCTTGTCGATGTCCTGCTTCCTTTTCGAAGAACGTCTTCGCGTTCAGCGAATCGTCGCGCGCGAACAGGAAGCCGCGTGCCGTGGAAGCTGGTTCGTGCCGCTCTTGGTGATGACGTTCACGACGCCGCCCGTCGAGCGGCCGAACTCGGCGCTGTAGCGCTGGTCGTGACCTTGTATTCCTGGATCGCGTCGGCGCTGAACTGCTGCAGCAGGCCGCGGACGACGCCGTCGTTGTTGTCGCCGCCGTCAACGGTGATGTTCACGGACGCGGCCCGGTCAGCGCCGCCGTAGCTGATGCCGCCGACTTCCGTCTTCGTCGGATCGTAGTAGTTCGACGGCCGCGTGCCCGGCACGAGCAGCGACAGATCCTGGAACTTGCCGGCCGCTGAGCGGCATGTTCTCGATCATCGACCGACGTGATCACCTGGCCGACGTCGGACTTGCGTGGTCTGCACCAGCGGCGATTCCGCAGTCACCGCGACGGTCTCGGTCACACGCCGACCTTCAGCGGAAAGTCCACCGTCGTCGAACTGCCGACCTGGACGACAATGTCGCGCGCGGTGGCGGGCGAGAAGTTCGCCAGCTCGGCTTTGACTTCATACGTGCCGGGTGGCAGGAACTCGATCCGGTAGGTGCCCTGCTCGCCTGAGACGGCCGAACGGCTGAACCCGGTCGCCACGTTGCGCGCAGTGATGGTTGCCCCTGGTACGGCCGCCTTCGTCTGATCGACGACACGGCCATCAATCACCCCGGTGTCCGACTGAGCCCAGGCGGACCACGGCGTGGCCAGAACTGCAGCGGCCACGAGAAGCACGGTCAACAGTAAGTGCCTCGTTTTCGCCATCTGACCGACCCTCCTTAGTTGTTGGAAAACTTCGGTACGAAGGGCGTTCTCAAGGGTGTGTCCCTTGATGTGAAAAGCTCGGAAGAAGTGGCAAATAGCTCGCCACGCATGACGAGTCCGAAAATGGCGTGATCTTTCAGTTCTCGAAACTCGACCGCAGCGTATCCATACGCGTGGATCGAATTTCGACCAATTGCTTGGATGGAGTGACGGGGAACGACCGACTGCTGCGAAACGTGACTCACGATCCACGAATCACGAGCCACGAGCTCTTACTTGGCTGTTTCTAAATCAAGCTTCTTGAAGTCGGTGTCATCATGACGGGGGTTCACGACGGGGGTTCACGACGAGGGTTCACGACGAGGGTTCACGACGGGGGTTCACGACGAGGGTTCACAACGAGGGTTCACGAACGCGGGTACACCGCTGCGACAGCGTCCGTGCCGAGCGAGCCGGTTGGCTCGGGGCGACCTCTGAGCTGCGCGAGGGCGGCAGTCTGAAAAACGGCCTCGTAGCGGTTCAGATCGGCGCCGGCCAGAGTTTCGTCTCCAGCGTACGGCGGACCCCGTTGCCCAACCGATTGGGCGCAGGCTTCCGGATCATCTCAGCCGGCGACGGGATCGTGAGCACCCGCCGCGAAGAGGTCGTTTTTCCGCGCAGCGAAGCGGGAGCCCCGAGCCAACCGGCTCGATCGTGCCGGACGAACGGACGGTCACACGAGGGTTCATCACGGGGGTTCACGACGAAGGTTCACGACGAGGGTTCACGACGAGGGTTCACGACGAAGGTTCACACGACGGTTCACCGTTGGAGGAGAGATCATGAGACCGGCGATTCGATTGACCACCACCTTATTAATGCTCGCCGTGACTCCGGTTCTGACCGGCATCGCGACGGACGTGCAGGCGCCGGCTGCGCAGACGGCGCCAGCGCAGACGACGACCTGGTACTTCTACACGGTCAAGTGGGGCTTCCAGGAGGAGTTCCTCGATCTCTTCCAGAAGAATCACTATCCGGTGTTGAAGGCGCGCATGGATGCGGGCTACTACACCTCAGTTCGGACATATCAGCCTCGCTATCACGGTGACGGCAGAGCTGACTGGACATTTGCTGTCGAGCTCGTCGCGAAGCGAGGGTGCGACGAACGTGCCGAGCGAGGAAGAGGTGATTCGCAAGCTCTATCCCGACCAGGTGAAATTCCGTGACGAGGAAAAGCGACGCTTCGAGCTGCTCGACGCGCACTGGGATGTGCCGCTGGTACCAATTGATTTCGCATCACGCAAGCGTTGAGTGCTCGTCACAACAAGCCGCTACGACAGATCTATGCGCGTGTGATGATCTGTCGCTTGTGTCGTTGCGGACACGACAGTCTGGGACGAATCAACAGATTTCAGGTGTGAAACGCTGTTCGATTTCGGGCGCATTTCAACCGGTTGAAGCCGCAGTCCAATCGATTGAAGGTCTGCGTCCCGCTGCGTCTGCAATTCGTCCCTAAATCATTGAATCACTGACGAATCATTCGTCACCTCCTCGAAGCAATTGACGGCTCATCGTGTGCATTACACAACGAGCTACTCGACGGTCATCACAACGGAAGTGTTGGTCGTCGATTGCACGTTTTTCACGTCGAGGAGGGATCTAGATATGCCACGTCTGTCACGGGTCGTGATGGGCGTGGTGGCGACATTGATGGTCGCTGCCATGCTACCCACCACAAGTTCGGCGCAGATCACGCGCGGCGGCATCTCGGGCACGGTCCGCGATGCATCGGGAGGCGTCGTACCAGGGGCCACCGTCACGGTGACCAATATGGACACCAACGCAACGCAGACTCTGGTCAGCGATGCGCAAGGATTTTTCAGGGCCGCGGCGCTCGAGCCGGGGCGCTACATGGTGAGCACGGAGCTCGCCGGTTTCAAAAGAGTCGAGCAGCGTGACGTCACGGTACGATCGGCGCTCGAGACGCCGGTTGACGTCCGGCTCAGTCCCGCCACCGTTGGCGAAGAGGTGACGGTTACCGCGGAGAGCCCGCTGGTGGGTCTCAACCGAACCAATCCGACCATTGCCTCGACGGTCAACTCGCGACAGGTGGTCGAGCTTCCGCTTGCCGGCGGACGGAATCTGAACAACCTCATTCTGACCGTTCCGAATTCTGCGTCGACGACCGGACAGGGCACGTATTCGGTCAACGGCAATCGGCCGCGCAACAACAATTACATGGTCGACGGCTCGGACAACAACGACATCTCGGTGACCATCTCGACCTCGCAACTGGTGCCGGAAGCTGTAGCCGAGTTCCAGGTCCTGCAGAACCCCTACAGCGTGGAGTTCGGACGCAACAGCGGTGGCCAGATCAATGTCATCACCAAATCCGGCACCAACCGTTTCAGCGGCGACGTGTGGGACTACTACCAGGCGAGCGGCCTGAATTCGCGCACCAACATCGAGAAGGACAACGACCTCGCCACGCCCGCGCGAGTCATTCGTCATCAAGCTGGCGGCGGCGTTGGCGGTCCGATCTACCGCGACAAGGCCTTCTTCTTCGGCCTCTACCAGCGCGACACGCAGCGTCCCGCGGATCGGCCGAGCGCGACGACGGTGACGATTCCCACCGCGGCCGGCTATGCCGCGCTGCAGGGTGCGCCGCTCGGCGCTGGACAGACGGCCTCGAGCCGTGCCGACGTCCTCAATCGGATTTCCTTCCTCGCGGACCTGTACGCGCAGAACCCGACGTTCCGCAGCGTGTCCTCGACACTGGTCAATGGCGCGTCGATCGAAACCGGGCAGACCAATTTCAACGTCGTCGATCCGAGCACGTATCACACGGGCCTGGGCCGGGCAGACGTCCGGCCGTTCTTGAACGACACATTCACGGTGCGCTATTCCTTGAACGATCGAGTTGACGAGAACACCGGTAGCACCCAGTTCGGTCCGCTCTTCGCCAACAGCCAGGATCTCGTGGATACCAACCTGGCGGTCAGCAACGCGCACATCTTCTCGTCAAGCATGTTGAACGAGGCGCGGTTCTCGCTCGTGCGCCGCGACCTGGATTTCCCGGAGAACGATCCCATCAGCCCGACTGCCGCGATCACAGGTGCGTTCACCATCGGCGGGCCTTCCAATTTCCCGCAGTCGCGGGTGACCAACGCGTATCAGTTCTCCGACACGATGACCTGGACGCTCTCGAAGCACACGCTGAAGTTCGGTGCGGACATCCGCTACAACGATGTCGATAACCAGGCCGCCTTCAATTCGAAGGGCAACTTCACGTTCGACAACCTGCAGGCGTACATGAACAACATCGCCTCACGTGTGCAGCAGGCCCTGCAGACCTCGAGCTGGGCGGCTACGCAGTGGCAGAGCTACTTCTTCGCGCAGGACGATTTCCGGGTGACCCCCGGGCTGACCTTGAACCTCGGGCTGCGCTACGAGATCTCGGACGTCCCGCTTGGCTTCTTCGGGGCAACGGATCCGCAGAGCCTCGCGGCACTCGTACCGGGACCGGTGAAGAAGGATACGAACAACTGGGCGCCGCGCGTCGGCTTCGCGTGGAATCCGCAGACCAACAACCGGTGGTTCGGCAATAGCGAGACGGTCATCCGCGGTGGCTTCGGCATCGCCTACGATGTCCTCTTCTACAACCTGTTGACCGTCAACGCCAGCAACTTCCCGCGCATCGTGACGCTGGATGTGACCGATCAGCAGAACCTGTATCCGACGCTGCTCACGGGCAGCGCGACACCGACCTTCAACCCGTTGGCGGCCTGGACCAACTCGGCTGAGGACACCGAATCGCCCGAGAGCCGCTTCTACAGCCTGACGCTTCAGCGTGCGATCGGCAGCTACACGTTTGAAGTTGGGTACAGTGGCAGCCGCGGCTACAAAGGGATCAACCAGATCGACGAAAACCCAGCGACCCTGACTGCCGAGCAGGCTGCAGCCGTCGCCGCGGCGCAGAGTACCGCGGTCATCCCGACCGTTCAGCAACGGCGCATCTTCCCGCAGTTCGGCAGCCGCGTGACCATTCCGGCCACCGTTGGACCCGGCGGCAATGACGTCGACGCGCGATCCGAGTACAACGCGATCTTCTTCTCGGGCAACAAGCGTTTCTCGGACGGCCTGCAGTTCGGCGGGTCCTACACGTACAGCCGCTGGTACAGCAACAACGACGCCTCGCTCGGCGAGGGCGGCACGGACGGCTCGAGCCAGCGCCCCCAGAACTATTTCGACTATGAGGCTGAGTGGAGCCGGTCGCAGTTCGATCGGCCGCACCGCTTCACGGTGAACTACATCTACGAGATCCCCGGTCCGCACGAGGGCTGGATGAGTCGCGTGCTCGGTGGCTGGCAGGTGAGCGGCGTCACGCAGGCGCAGTCGGGCCGGCCGTTTACGATCCTGACCGGCGTCGACTCGAGCGGCGACGGTAACACCGGGTCCGATCGGCCGAACATCAACCCGGCCGGCAGCTTCGTGTGGGACGCCGATCACAAGACGTTCACGAACAACGGCTTCTATGTGGCGCCGCTCGGTTCCAACAACCTGCCGCAGAATCAGGGATTGGGCGACGGAAATGCCCCACGCAACTCCGAGCGCAGCGCCGGGTTCTGGAACACCGACCTCGCTCTCTCCAAACGCATCGACATCACCGGCACGACGCGCCTGATCGTGCGCCTGGACGCGTTCAATGCGCTGAATCAGGATAGCTACGGCATCCCGATCAACAGCATGAGCAACGTCAACTTCGGTACGAACACCAACAACTGGGGCCGTCGTATTCTCCAGTTGAGCGGCAAGCTGTCCTTCTAGTTCGAAGGAAGCGCGAACGTATCAAGCCGGCGACCAGGGTTCACCTGTCGCCGGCTTTTTCTTGTACGCGCCGGGGCTCGAGTCGACGGTATTTCACGTGTTTTCCCCTATCGGCTCGTGACGGTTTGACAGTGGTTCATCGGGCGCCGAATATGAGCTGCAAGCCGTCCTCGACGGCCGCGCCGCCGCCTCTCAGTGGCGCGACCGCTGCGTGGCCCTGGGCCTGTACCGCTCGTCCTGAACCCCCGTCGTGAACCTTCGTGATGAACCTCGTGATGAACCCTCGTGGTGAACCTTCGTCCTGAACTTCGGAGGCAACGATGAACCACTTGCGCATCGTCCTGGCGACTGTGCTGTTGTTCTGCGGCGCGGCCGCGACTCCACTTCACGCCCAGCCCGCGCCCACCAGCACCGTCGAAACCGGCTCGATCAACGGTGCGCCTTTTCGCATCGAAGTCCCCGCCAACTGGAACAAAGGGCTCGTGCTGTACGCCCACGGCTATACGCCCGTCGGGTCGAAGCCGCCCGATCCTGACAGCCCTCGAATGAAGGCCGTGCGTGAGGTCTTTCTATCTCGCGGCTTCGCGTTTGCCCAATCCGACTACAGCGCGCAGGGATGGGCGGTCAAGGAAGGCGTCGAAGACACCGAGGCGCTCCGGCGCCATTTCGTGGCGAAGTACGGCAAGCCGTCGGAGTCATACATCATCGGGCATTCGATGGGCGGGCACATCAGCGTGGCGACTATCGAGCGGTATCCCGAAGCCTACCAGGGCGCGCTGCCGATGTGCGGTCCCCTTGGCGCGGCGATCGACTTTTTCAACAACGGCGTTTTCGACATGCTGGTGACGTTCGAGGCGCTGTTCCCCAGCACCATCGGATCACCGTACGAGCCGACTACCGGCACGGCCGAGAAAGTGCGCGCCGCGCTGGCTGCGCAGCCCGACCGGGCGGCGAAATACGGACAGCGCTTCGCGCGCTCCGTCGATCAGTTGCCGTCCGTGCTGTCGTTCTTTCAGGTGATTCTCGGCGAGCTGAAGCAGCGAGCGGGTGGCGAGCCGTTCGACAACCGGAATCGCATCTACACCGGCTTCGGCGACGACGCTGCGCTCAATCGGGCCGTGAAAAGGTACACCGCGGATCCCGCCGCGCGTGAGTACGTGCGGCAGTACGCCTCGCCAACGGGTCACACGTCCGATCCCGTGCTGACCATTCACACAACCGTGGATCCGCTGGTGCTCGGCAGCGACGTGACCGCCTACGAGGTGACAACGGCATTGGCTGGCACGTCCGATCGGTTCGTGGCCCGCTTCGTGGAAGCGAACGGCCACTGCAACTTCACGCCAGCTCACACGGGGTCCGCGTTCGACGCGCTGCTCGCGTGGGCCCGGGAAGGAAAGCGGCCTGCCGCTGGCGAACAGAAGTAGCGGGCGGCCGCCGTATCAGCGTTTCTGACGCTGTTCCATCCACCGTGCGATCGAGTCCATCTGCACGAGCGTGTTGCGCCAGATCGCCTCGTCGAACGGCCCCGGGAACATGATCCCGCGACGGCTCCACGTCGCCTGCAGCCATCCATCCGCGAGGGAGAGGATCAATCCGTACTTCCCCTCGAGATCGAACGTCGCGCGGCTCAGATCCGGATTTCCATGGGTCAGCGTCGCGTCTTTCCAAGGTTCGCCGCCGAGCGCCGACGTGGCCATCGCGAGCATGCCCTCACCGGGAATCGTTCGCGCCGGGTGCAGGAGCGTCAGCCTGACCGTCCGACCTTTGTAATCCCCACTGACAAATGACTTGAACCGAGGAAAGCCGAAGGCGATGCGTGTCGTACGTGGGTTCTCGATGAGGGTCGCAAAACCGCGCACGAATGACAGGCTCGGCGCGAGGAACGACCACACCAGGAATCCCACGACCACAAGGATTAGAATCGCGAACATCGCGCGACGCTATCCCTGCCTCACAGCCGGCTGACGCGCCATCAACTTCTGCATAGCATCGGCAATGTCAGCGGCGTCGGAGCCGGCGATCACGTGCACGAGGTCAGGCGCGACGCGCATGATGGCGGGTACGCCGGCGGTGCGCAGCGCCGCCTCGTCGATCGCCTGCGCGTCGACAACGGTCACCCGGAGCCGGGTGATGGCGCACGCTTCCACCTGCCTCAGGTTGTGCAATCCACCGAGTGCCCGCGCGATCTCAGCCGCGCGTCCGGCGATGAGGGGTGGCGTACCAGTGCGAACTCGCTCCGGTGGTGTTGCGGTCTGCGGAGCTTCCCTTGGCCGTTCCGACGCAACCGGTGCGTCCGCATCTGAGCCGGCAGTGCTCAGGTAGGCTTCGATGTCGGTCTTCAGGTTCTCGGAGCGAGTGCCGAAGATTGCTTGCATGCCGCGGCCCACCGTCATCACTCCTGAGGCGCCGAGCGCCTTGAGGCGATCGGGATGAGCCCGGGTGACGTCGTGCAGGTCGACGCGCAGGCGCGTGATGCACGCGTCGAGGCTCCGGATGTTCCCACGGCCCCCGAATGCCAGGACGATCTCCCGCGCGACATTCTCTTGCCCGGAACCGGGGGCGGAGGTCTCAGCCCCCGCGGTCTCTTCGATCTCCCGCCCTGGCGTCTTCAGATCCAGCTGCCGGATCATCGTCCTGAAAATGCCGTAATACATGACTGCCCAGATCGGACCCAGCAACAGATACCAGAGGCCGCGCGTCGACTGCGGGAACAGCACGACGTAGTCGATCAGCCCGTGCGAGAAGGTCATGCCGTGCCGAATGCCCAACTCGATACACAGGTAATACGCTGCCCCGGCGAGCAGGGCGTGGATCGCATACAGCAGCGGTGCCACGAACAGAAATGAAAACTCGATCGGCTCGGTGATGCCAGTCAGGAAGGATGTGAGCGCCGCGGAGATCATGATGCCTCCGACCTTCGCCCGGTTCTCGGGTCTGGCGCTGTGCCAGATGGCGATGGCCGCAGCCGGCAATCCCCACATCTTGAACAGATATCCGCCGGCAAGATTCCCCGCAGTGGGATCCCCGGCGACGTACCTGAAGATCTCGCCGCGCAGGGTCTTGCCACTGGCAGGATCCACGTACTGCCCCACCTCGAAGAAGAACGGCACGTTCCAGATGTGATGCAGGCCGAAGGGGATCAGAGACCGCTCGACGATCCCGTAGATCGCGAACGCCATCGCCGGATTGCCCGATGCGGCCCAGCGGGAGAAACTGTCGATGCCGCGGCCGATCGGCGGCCACACCAGACTGAGGGCGATACCGGCGATCACCGCGGCCAGCGCCGCGAGAATCGGCACGGATCGCTTCCCGGCAAAGAATCCCAGATACGGCGGCAACTGCACACGGTAGTAGCGATTGAACAGCCCTCCGGCGATCGCGCCCATCAGAATGCCGCCGAAGACGCCCGTCTCGATCGAGGGAATACCCATGATCGTCTTGGGCTCGTAGCCCAGGGGCACCGCGACGACGCCCATCGTGGCGAGCAGGACGACGTATCCGACGACCGCAGCCAGAGCTGCGACTCCATCGTTGCCCGTGAACCCGAGGGCGACGCCGACGGCAAAGATCAGTGGGAGGTTGCCGAAGATGGCGCCACCCGATTGCGCCATCACGTCCGAGAGAATCGTCGGGAGCCACGTGAAGTGCGCGCTCCCCACGCCGAGCAGGATGCCGGCCACCGGCAGCACGGAGACCGGCAGCATCAGGGACTTGCCGATCTTCTGCAACCAGCCGAAGGCGTTGTTCGAAATACTCATAGGGCTCCTAAGAGTCGGGGCTCGGTGCTCGGCCTGCTCGCTTTCGTAGCCTTGGCGAGCGGGGGCTCGGGACTCGGATCGGCCTGGATCCTGCCGTATTTCAGTGCCCGCTCTCGTTCTCGTCTCCCACTAGTGCGCGGACTTCGGAGACCGCCGAGGCCGCCAGCGCGCGCGCCGCAACGTCGCGGCAGTCCGAGAGTCGCAAGCGGCGAATCTGCGCCTTGATCGCCGGAACCGCAGGGACGCTGACGCTGAGCTCGTCCACGCCAAGCCCGATCAGGATCGGAACCGCCTGCGTATCACCCGCGACGCTGCCGCAGACGCCGACCCACCGGTTGTTCGCGTGTGCGCCCCGTCACCGTCTGGTCGATGAGTCGCAAGACCGCCGGATGTAATGCATCCAGGGCCGGCGCCAGGCGCGGATTGGTGCGATCCATCGCCAGCGTGTACTGCGTGAGGTCGTTTGTGCCGATTGAGAAAAAGTCAGCGTCGCGCGCGAACTGATCCGCGAGCATCGCGGCAGCAGGCGTTTCGACCATGATCCCCACCGGGATGGAGGGCGCGCCAAGCGACGCCCGCGCCTCCTCGTAAAGACGCGCGCGCGGCAGACCACTCCTCCATGCGTTGCGATCATCGGAAACATGATGCAGATGCGGCCGGCCGCCGAAGCGCGCACGATGGCGCGTAGCTGCGTGCGGAGCACGTCTGGGCGGTTCAGCAACATCCGAATCCCGCGCTCGCCGAGGAACGGGTTCTCTTCCGGCGCCATCGGCATGTAGGGAAGTGGCTTGTCACCGCCGACGTCGAGCGTGCGGACAACGATGAGTCGCCCAGGGCCGACGGCCCGCGCGATATCCTCGTAGATCCGCGCCTGTTCGTCTTCATCTGGCGGTTCCTGACGGTTGAAGAACAGGAACTCGGTGCGCAGCAGGCCAACCCCTTCGCCGCCGAGCGGCGCGACCTGCCGCGCATCGGCGAGGTCCCCGATGTTGGCGACGACCTCGACGCGATGCCCGTCCGTCGTCATGGCGGGCTCCGACGCGGACGCGAGCTCGGCTGCGCGACGGTTCTCGAGTCGCTCCTGCTGCGCGGTGACCCACGCCTCTTCATCGGCGGATGGCTCGATCTGAAGGATGCCCCGGTTGCCGTCGATCATCGCTCGGGTGCCATCGAGGACGTCGAGCGCGCGTGCATCGATGGCGGCGACAGCCGGCAGCCCCAACGCGCGTGCCAGAATCGCGGCGTGCGACGTGCTGCCGCCGCCCGTCGTGCACACCCCGCGTACCCGCCGCCGGTCGAGCGAGGCGGTGTCGGACGGGTTCAGTTCTTCGGCGATGATGATGGCCTCGGCGGGCAGTTCCGGCGGCGCGCTCGTCGTGCCCGTCAGGATCCGCAGCACGCGGCGTCCGACATCGCGAAGGTCGCCGGCACGCGCCGCTAACAATTCGTTCGACAGACGGCCCAGGCGATCGGCTTGCTCGCGGTACGCCTGCTGCCACGCGAACGCCGCCGACGCGCCGCCCTGGATCGCGTCGACCGCCCGGTCGAGGAGATCCGGATCCTCCAGGAGTTCTTTGTGCGCCGCGAAAATGGCCGCCTTGTCAGCATCCGCATGCGTGGCCAGGCGCTGCTGGAGCGCATCGAGCTGGGCGTACGACTCTGCCAGTGCCTGGTCGAGATGACGCCGTTCCCGCACCTGATCCGCCGCCCGTTCGATGACCGGGGCGTCCTGCTGCCGCCACTGGAAAATCTGGCCCAGCGCCACGCCCGGAGAGGCCGCGACACCCGAGAGACGTTTCGGATCCGCCGACAGGTTTGCGGGCCGCGGCGCGACACCGCGTGCGGCGGCTGACGCCGGTGCAGCGGCCACCGCGGGAACCACATCGCGTGCCTCTTCGGCGATGACGCGGCTCAATACGGCGACCGCCTGGGACGCATCGTCGCCGGACGCTTCGACGACGACCGCATCGCCATCAGCCACTTCGAGCGCCATGAGGCTCGTCAGGCTCTTGGCGTTCGCGTGCCGGTCGCCCCGGACGAGGCGGATGGCCGACTTGAACTGTCGCGCGCGCGCGGCGATGACGGCCGCGGGCCGCGCGTGAAGGCCGGTCGGGTTCGAGATGACGACCGGCTCCGAGGCGATCGTGCCGGCGCCGGCGGGTATTGAGACGACGGCCTGCGCGCCGGAATGAAACACTTCGAGCACCACGTCACGTCCGGCCGTCACCATGCCGCTGCGGGGCATCCTCAGTGTGACGCCGTCCATGGTCGTCACCACCATCTCGGTCAACAGGCTGCGCGCCTGAGTGGCAACCAGATCGGCATCGAAAGACAACAACGGATCGCCGGAGCGAATGACGTCGCCTGCTCGCGCACGCGGGGTGAACCCGCGGCCCTTCAACATAACCGTATCGAGTCCGACGTGGATCAGGATCTCGACGTTCCCGTCGGCCCTGATGGCGACCGCATGTCCGGCGGAATGGACTTGCGCGACGACGCCGCCGCAGGGGGCAAGGATCAGATCGGTGACAGGATCGATCGCGATCCCGTCGCCGACGAGCTTCTCCGCGAACGCGGGATCCGGGACAGCCGAGATCGGCACGACGATGCCCGACACTGGCGCCGTCAGCAGCAACGGCGGATTCGGCGAAGAAGGAGGCGATGCAAAGGGATCAGTCACGCGGTTCGGACCTCAGGCTGGCAGCACGTTAGCACGTAAGCACGTAGCACGTGACAAGCGGCACGTGAGCACGTAAGCACGTCGCACGTGCTTTCTCACTTCTCAACCATGATACGGACGACGCCGAACGAGTCAGGTTGTCGCACGATAACGGATCCCTGAGCGATCGCCCAAGCCGACGGCTGGGCACTTAGTGCGTCGATTGCGACGCGCGGCACGACCTGGCCGTCTCCCACCACGACGCGGGTGGGTTCCCCTTCCCAGGGTATCGAGACTTCCAGGCTACGCGGCGCCGGCCGATACGACCCGGACGGCGCGCCAATCTCGACGGTGTGCGCGCGGTCGGCGGCATCGTACTTCACGCGCCGAAGCGACGATTGTCCCTTCGTGTATTCCAACGTTTCGCCGTCGTCTTCGTAGAGTGTGGCGTCTCGTGGGGGACCCGGAAAGACGCGGATTCGGAGCGGCTGTCCAGGCATCTCGCCCGTATGTTGAACGACGGGCTGCGAGAACAGGACGGCGCCTGCGCGAACGAAAATGGGGATCGACGCCAGCGTTACGGGCATACGGATGCGGGTACCACCCTCATGCCGTTGTCCCGTCCAGTAATCGAACCATTGTCCCTTGGGCAGATACACCTCACGTTCAGTGGCCCCCTCGCGCAGAACGGGCGCGACCATCAGGTCCGAGCCGAACATGAACTGGTCTTCCATGCCGTAGGTATTGGGATCGTCGGGGAACTCCAGCAGCAGCGGCCGTAAGGCGGGCAGGCCGGTCAGGCTGGCTTCGTGCATGACGTTGTAGATCTGCGGCAGCAGTTCGTAGCGCAGCTCGATGGCGCGGCGATTCAGTGCTTCGTGAAAAGTACCCGTAGGACCAGGGCTCCTGATCGGGAGTGCCGAATGTGGTGTGCGTGCGCATGAACGGGTAGAAAACCCCGGTCTGGAGCCAGCGAGTGTACAGCTCGGCGGACGGAACCTCGGCAAATCCACCGATGTCGCTGCCGACGAACGCCAGCCCCGAGAGTCCCATCCCCATCAGCGTGGCGATCGAACCTCGCAGGTATCCCCAGTCGCTCACGTTGTCGCCGGGCCAGATCGCCGCGTAACGCTGTCCTCCGGCAAACGACGCACGGGTGAGCACGAACGGCCGGACGTTGGGCTGCAGTCGCAACAGCCCTTCCCGCGTGGACTGTGTCATCAACAGGCCGTAGACGTTGTGAATCTCGCGGTGATCGGTCGGTTGTCCTTCGTTGTCGTGGCGGACGGTCAGGGGCATCGTCCCGGACAGCGTGTCGAACACGGCGGGCTCGTTCATATCGTTCCAGATCCCGGCGACGCCGGCTCTGACAAGCGGGGCGTAGAGTCCGCCCCACCAGTCCCTCGCGGCGGGCTTGCTGAAGTCTGGAAAAACGCTGGGTGCCGGATTCTGTTCCGCCTGCGAGGGCCACACCGGCGCCTCGTAGACGCTGCCGTCAGGATTCTTCACGAAATGATCTCCCGCACGTCCTGAATCGTAGGGTCCCCATCCGGGCGCCTTCTTGGGATGCGGGTCGAGGATCACGACCGTTCGCAGCCCCATTCGGCGGAGGTCGGCCATGAGGCCCGGCGGATCGGGAAACCGTTCAGCGCTCCACGTGAACGGGTTGAAGCCCTCCAGGTAGTGGATGTCGAGCCAGATCACGTCGGCTGGAATCCGGCGCTCGCGAAAGTTCTGCGCGATGAAGCGCACCTTCGAGTCCGGGTAATACGAGTACCGGCACTGATGGTAGCCAAGCGCCCATCGCGGCGGCATTGGCATCCTGCCGGTGAGCGCCGTGTAACGCGTCACGACGCTCTTCGGATCGGGACCGTTGATGAAGTAGTAGTTGAGATCCCCGCCGTCGGCGCCGAATGACAGGAGTCCGGCGGATTGGTGACCGATATCGAAGTTGCTGCGGAACGTGTTGTCGAAAAAGATTCCGTGACTGCGCCCGCCGCGGAGCACCAGAAAGAACGGCACCGAGACGTAGATGGGATCGGTACTGAGGTCATACGCGAAGGTGTCGCTGTTCCACATCGTGTAGCTGTAGCCGCCCAGCTTCCGCCCGCGCTTGTTGAAATCGCCTGTTTTCGATCCCAGGCCGTACACCTGTTCATCGTCGCGCAGCCGCTTCCAGACACGAACGGTACTGCCTGAGAAGGCGATGCCATTCTGCGGGTCGTCTTCGTCCAGGGAGTTCCCCTGCGCGTCCGCGATCGCGATGCGGAACGGATCGTGACGAATCGTCATTTGCAGGGCAGAGGTCGTGATGGTCGACCGGTCGCGCGCGATCTTGAAGACCGCGCCGGGATCCGGACGCGCTGACGGCACCACGCTGTAGGAATGATCGCGGCCCAGTTCCTGACGAGGCGCGAAGCGGACCCGGAAAATGTCCGGTTCGATGACCGTCACGACCACCGTGCCCTGACGATTGCGGAAGGTGAGGCGATTGGTCTCCTGGCGCGGGGCTGGCATCGCCCCGAGCGACGTCCATTGGGCCACTGCCGGAGACGCCGTCGAACAACACCACAATCGCGAGCGCGCAACGCAGACCGAGTCTCTTCATGAGCGGCCCCCGAACTGCTGCAGGCTCCCTGCGAGAGCTCTTTCGTGACAAGCGAAACTTGACCGCGTAGAGATCGTGCTTACGCGCCGCCGACGATCGCACGTCGCACGCCCGACGCAGTAGCGCGGGGATTATAGCGTCCGGGGACCGCATTTCCAGGGATGTAGAATGGCGGGATGCATCACCGGGGGCCCTGGCGTGCTTCGGCAACCGCCTCACTTCTGCTGTGGTGCGCCGCCAACCTTCTGGCTCAGCAGTCAGAGTCCCCGCGCAATCGCGCCGCCTCGACGCCGAACCTCTCCGGGCTGAAACAGGGTCGGGCCCTGCTGGAGGCCAACGATCTCGAAAGAGCGCGCGTCGTTCTCGAGTCGGTGATTGCGCAGCAGCCTGGGTCAGCTCAAGCGCATCATCTGCTCGGGCTCGTGTCGGAGCGGCAGAACGATCTTCCACGAGCAGTCTCGTGTTACGAGACCGCGGTGCGCCTCGACCCGACGTTCGCCGAAGCCCACGATCGTCTCGGTTTCGCACTGGGACGCGTAGGCCGCACGGCGGAAGCCATCGCGGCATTCGAACGCGCTGTTCAGCTTGCGCCGGACATGTTCGATGCGCAGTATCACCTTGGCGCGACTCGCTGGTGGACGAAGGACGTCGATGGCGCGTTGGCGCCTCTTCGCGCGGCCGTTCGGCTCCGCCCCGATCACGCCGAAGCACACTACTACCTCGGCCTCACGCTCAAGCAGAAGGGTGAGACCGGCGACGGCAATCGAGCAGCTTCGAGAAGCTGTTCGTGCAGGCCCGCGACTGGCGGCAGCGCGGCTGCAGCTTGGCGTCGCTCTTCAAGAAGCGGGCGATGTCGATGGCGCGTCTGGAAGCGCTCAGGGCCGCCGTGCAACTCGATCCCGCATCGGCCGATGCGAGGAACAGTCTCGGCCTGGCGCTGATGCAGAAGGGAGAGGCCGACGAGGCGGTCGCGACGTTCCGCGAACTTGTGAACAACGACGCGGCGAACCTGACAGCTCGACTGAATCTCGGTACCGCGTTGATGCAGGCGGGCGATCTCGATGGAGCGGTTGTCGCTCTGCGAGACGCGCTCCGGCTGCAGCCGTCAAGCGCAGAGGCACGGTACAACCTCGGGGTCGCGCTCAAACAGCAGGATGATTTCGCCGGCGCCGAGGCGGAATTGCGTCAGGCGATCGCGCTCGATCCCAAACTCCCCGAGGCTCGATTCACGCTCGGCGTCGTCCTCTGGCAGACAGGACGCAGCGACGAAGCCGTGCGGGCGTTCCGTGATGTGATCGCGAGTCAGCCGGACTATGGCGAAGCGCATTTCATGCTCGGCACCATTCTCAAGCAGCAGGGCGTCACTGCCGACGCGCTGGCGGCGTTTCGCGCCGCGGTCAAGTATCGCCCGACGTCCGCGGAGACCTATCTGAGCCTCGGACAGATGCTCAGCCAGACTGGTCAGCCAGCCGAAGCGGCGGCGGCGATTCAGGAAGCGGAGCGCCTGAACCGCGAAGAAGGCAGATGAACAGGCTTCGACATTTGCCGTGGCTGTCGGCCTCCAGAAGCTGGAGGCGAATGACGTTGCCCGGAGCAATCGAGCGGTTCCGCGAGGCGGTCCGGCTTTCTCCGGATAACGCGCAGGCGCGCTACCAGCTTGCGCTCGCCTTGCAGCGCACCGGAGCCCGCGCCGAAGCGCAAGCGCAGTTTGCGGAGGCGCAGCGGCTTGCTCCCTACCTGCCGATTCCTCCCAACCCGTCGAACAAGCGTTGAAACGTCTGGTCTATGAGAGCGCTTTCTCCGGAGGTCACGCCTCGTTATCTCGTGGATCGCGGTGTGCGCCAGCGCGGGTCAGGTCGGGCTAAAGCCGGAGCGCTAGCCCTGCAGGACAGCCTGGCGTTCTCGTTCACGAACATCGCCCGCGAGGCGGGGCTCGACGCGCGGACCGTGTTCGGCGGGGAGAAGACCAACACCTATCTGCTCGAGACCACCGGCTGCGGCGCAGCCGCGCTCGACTACGACGGCGACGGCTGGCTCGACATCTTCCTCGTCAACGGCACCGTGCTCGAAGGCTTTCCAAAGGGCAGCGAGCCGACGAATCATCTGTACAGGAACAAGGGCAACGGCACGTTCGAGGACGTCACCGCGCGCGCCGGACTTGCGCAAAGCGGATGGGGACAGGGCGCGTGCGCCGGCGACTACGACAACGACGGCGACGACGATCTGTTCGTGACCTACTGGGGTCAGAACCGCCTGTATCAAAACAAGGGGAACGGCACGTTCGAGGACGTCACCGAGCACGGCGGGGTTGATGCAGTCCCGCAAGCGCTGGGGCGCCGGCTGCGCGTTCCTCGACTACGATCGCGACGGGCTGCTGGACCTGATCGCCGCGAACTACATCGATCTCGACCTGGCGGTGACGCCGGTTCCCTCGTCCGGCTTGTGCCGCTACAAGGGCATTCCGGTTGCGTGCGGTCCGCCGGGGCTTCCGGGCGGGAAGAACGTCCTCTATCACAACACGGCGGCGGCGACGTTCGAAGACGTGTCGGAGGCGTCGGGCATCACACGCGCGCGAGGAACCTATGGCCTCGGCGTCGCGACGCTCGACTTCGACAACGACGGTTGGGTCGATGTCTACGTCGCCAACGACTCGAATCCGAGCGCGATGTACCGGAACAACCGCAACGGCACGTTCACCGATATCGGCGTCGACGCCGGATGCGCCTACAGCCAGGACGGCAAGCCGCAGGCCGGCATGGGCATCGCGATCGGCGACTACGATCGCGACGGCACGCATGGATATCTTCAAGACGAATTTCGCGGGCGACACGTCGACGCTCTATCGCGAACACCGGCGACGGCCTCTGCGAGGATCGGACGTTCGGCGAGCGGCATCGGCCTCAATACGCGCTGGCTTGGCTGGGGCGTCGGCTTCGTCGATTTCGATGCCGACGGCTGGCTCGATCTGTTTCTGGTCAACGGTCACGTCTACCCCGAAGTCGCCAGCTCAAGACCGAGGCCGGCTATCAGCAGCGCAAAGTCGTGTATCAGAACCTGCGCAACGGACGGTTCGCCGATATCACCGACAGCTCGGACCGCCGGTCACGACTCCCAAGGCCGGACGCGGCGCGGCCTTCGCCGACTTCGACAACGACGGCGACATCGACGTCGTCATCAACAACGTGAACGATCTGCCCGATCTGTTCCGGCTCGATCGGACTGGCGAGCGGCACTGGATCGGTTCTGAAGCTCGTCGGGACGCAGTCGAATCGCAGCGCCATCGGCGCGCGGGTCCGGCTCGTGACAACCGACGGCGTTCAATGGCAGGAGGTCCGCGGCGGCGGCAGCTACTACTCGCAGAACGATCTCCGCGTGCACTTCGGGCTCGGTGGCGCGCGGCCGTCGAACGCGTCGAGGTGCGGTGGCCGAACGGCCGTGAAGAAGCGTGGACCGATCTCGCCATCGATCGCTATCACACGATCAAAGAAGGATGCGGCCAGGCGATGACGACGCACGAAGGGAAGCAGATGAGCACGCGCTGGCGCATGGCGCCGCTCGGTCGTCGTCGCATGTGCTCTGTCGGTCGTCTCGCACCGCGAGTGATGGCTCAGAGTCAGCGACCGGCGACGCCTGCGCCGGGTGACGCTGAAAGCGGCGCTCGCGGCCGCGCGCGCTCTGATCACCGCCGGGAAACCTCAGGACGCGATCGCGAAGCTGCGAGACGCTCGACGCAGCGTGCCCGAGGTCGGCTATCTGCTCGGCGTTGCGTATTACCACGCGGACGATCACCAGCGCGGCGATCGAGCTGCTGCTGCCGGTGCGCGACAAGCTGCCCGCGGAATCCGTCGAGCGGCGCGAGGCGGTGCAGGTCCTCGGCCTGTGCTACTACCTCACCGGCCGGTTCGCGGACGCGATTCCCCTGCTCGAGGAGACGCGCGCGCTGGGCGGCGGACAACCTGGAGCTGGGCTACATCCTCGGGCATGGCCTACATTCAGATTCGCCAGCCCGATGCCGCGCGCGACTCGCTGGCGCGCACGTTCCAGCGTCGAGCCGGAATCGGCGGCCGCTCATCTGCTCGCGGCCCAGATGATGATCCGTCTGGAGATGGAGCCGATGGCGGAGGCGGAGCTGAAGCGCGCGCTGGAGAAGGATCCGCGAATTCCGCGCGCGCACTATCTGCTCGGCCAGATGGCGCTCTTCAGGGGGCGGCTGGACGAGGCGATCGCGCTCAGCGAGAAGGAGCTGGCGATCAACCCGGCAGACGCGATGGCGCTGTTCCAGATCGGTGACGCGCACGTCCGGGCGTCGCGCGTGGGACGACGGGATCGCGGCGCTGCAGAAGTCGCATGTGGATGAATCCGTTCTACAGCGGTCCGTACATCCTGCTCGGGCGCGCCTATATGAAAAAGGGCAACCCGCGACCGCGGAAGGCATGCTGCGCCGCGCCATTCAATACGATCCCAACAATCGGGCGGCGCACTACACGCTCGGCCAGCTGCTGCAGCAGACGGGCCGGACCGAAGAGGCGAAGCGGGAGTTCGAGATCGCCGAGCGGCTTCAGTCGGACCGGCTGCGTTGATGCGCGCGGCGGCCGCGGCGGTTCTCGTCCTCGCCGTCTCTCGTACTTCAATTCGATTCGCAGGACGCCGCCGCTCCGGTCACGCGCATGGCCGGTGACGTTCACCGACATCGCCGGCGAAGCGGGGCTCACGCACTCCACGATTTACGGCGGTGTCGATCGCAAGCGATTCATCATCGAAACCAACGGATCGGGCGTCGCGCTCGTCGACGTCGATCGCGACGGCTGGCTCGACGTGCTCGCTGTTGAGCGGCACGCGGCTGCAGGAGGGCGCGCGCGGGGACGCGGAATACAAGGCCGCCGACGCGCCGACGAACCGGCTCTATCGCAACCGCCGCAACGGCACGTTCGAGGACATCACCGAGCGGGCCGGCCTCCGGCGCACCGGCTGGGCGTCCGGCGTGTGCGCCGGCGATTACGACAACGACGGCTGGACCGATCTGTTCGTGACCTACTTCGGGCAGCAACGTTCTCTATCGCAACCGCGGCGACGGCACGTTCGCGGACGACGACGAAGGAGGCAGGGCTCGCCGCGGACGGCGTGCGCTGGGGGTCCGGCTGCACCTTCATCGACGTCGATCGCGACGGGCGGCTGGACCTGTTCGTTGCCAACTACCTGCGCTTCGATCTGCAGACCGCGCCGGAACCCGGGCAGGGCGCGAACTGCACGTGGAAGGGCATTCCGGTCAACTGCGGTCCCAAAGGCCTTCCCACCGATACGAACCTTCTCTACCGCAACACCGGCAACGGACGATTCGCCGATGTCTCGGAGCGGTCCGGCATCGCGCGCGTCACCGGCCGCTACCCGATGACCGCCGCCGCGGCCGACCTGACCGGTGACGGCTGGACGGACATCTACGTCGCGTGCGATTCGACCGCGGCGATTCTCTATCGCAACAACAAGGACGGCACGTTCACCGACGTCGCGGTCGAAAGCGGGACCGCGTACAACGAGCAGGGCAGCCCGCAGGCCGGCATGGGCGTCGCCGCCGGCGACTACAACAACGACGGCCTGCTCGACATGGTCAAGACGCACTTCGCGGACGACATCCCGTCGCTGTATCGCAATCTCGGCAAGGGCCTGTTCGAGGACGCGGCGACGGCAGCGGGCCTGAACGTGCAGAACCGGTACGTCGAGTGGGGCGCGGGGCTCTCGGACTTCGACAACGACGGGTTCGCCGATCTGATGTATGTGACCGGCAACGTCTATCCGGAAATCGAGCAGCTGCTCGAGCAGTATCCGCATCGCGGTCCGCGCATCGTCTTTCGCAACGCCGGCGGCGCGCGATTCGAGGAAGTACCGCGGCGAGCGGCAGCGGCGCGACCACCCCGCACTCGAGCCGCGGCGCCGCTTTCGGCGACCTCGACAACGACGGCGACATCGACGTGCTCATCATGAACATGAACGAGCCGCCGTCGCTGCTGCGGAACGGCTACGCGGGCGGCAATGGCTGGATGCAGGTGCAGCTCGAAGGCCGTAGGTCGAACCGTTCTGGCGTCGGCGCGACGGTGATCGTAACGGCCGGAGGCGTCCGCCAGGCGCGCGCCGTGCTGAGCCAGTCGAGCTACTACTCGCACGACGACCTGCGCGTGCACTTCGGGCTCGGCTCGCGTCACGCGCCGACGAGATCGAGGTGCGCTGGCCGAGCGGGCAGGTGCAGCGGGTGAAAGACGTCGAAGGCCGGCGGGTGGTGAAGATCGAATCGAGCGATGAGGTAAGAGAAGTAGCGAGCGAGCGCCTTGGCGCGCGTACGTCTCATCTAATTAACGGCAGCACCACCTCCCGACGCACGTAGTCCGTCTCCGCTCCCTCGAAGGCGACTTCGATTTCCAAGCGTCCGATCCGCGCGGTTCACTTGATCGACGACGCCAGCCGCCGACCCAAGACGATGTGGTGTGCGCACGAACAGCGTGTAACGCCGACCGCCGCGCCCTTCGAGCAGCAGCCGCAGCGCGCCGCGATCGGCAGTCGACCTGAGAACCCTGAGGCCGCTGTTCTCGGCGCCTGGCGCCGGCGTCGACCGGCGCCGCGAACACATCGCTGCCTTCAAGGTACTGGACCGCCATCTTGACGACCGCAGCCGGCGTCGCTACGACAACGCGGGCGTGCTGCACGTCGCCCCGGCGAATCATTTCGAATCGCGCCGCGCGCCCGTCGACAGTCACCGCCTGCACGGTGGCGTCGAGCGGAAACGCCGGCGCGATGACGAGTTCGCGCAGCGCGGCTCCGCTCGAGCCCGTCTGCCGCTGAACCGTGATGGTCATCCGGCCGCGGCTCCGTTCGAGGCTCAGGTCGTAGCGGCCGCCGCCCGCCGGGACGTTCGCGAGGGACGCACGGTCCCAGTCTGCCGGCAGCTGCGGCGCGAACTCGAGGCTCGTCCCCGCCTTCGCGACCTCACGCCGAACAGCCCGCGAATGAGCGGCGTCACCACCATCGCCTCGGACCAGATCTGATGATGCGACGATCGTCCGAACGCGCGCGTTGAAGTCGCCGGACAACAACTCCGTGACGTAGCCGAGCGCGCCGCGTAAGTGAGCAGCGCGTTCGCCATCAGCGCCTGATAGCCGACGTGCGGACGTCCGTGCCGATAAGCGGCCATCGAGACCCAGCCGGTGAAGAGCGGCCACACCGACCCGTAGTGATACGAGAGCGGGTCGTACAGCTCGCTCCGGTTCGACAGCAGCCGCGTGCCCCAGTCGGTCGCGAGCGCGCCGCTGCCAAGCCGATCGATCTCGAGCTGCGCCCGGCGCTCGTCGAGCGTGCGCCACCAAGCGGCACGGCCGGCAGAACGGTGTCCTCGTCGACCAAGCGCGCCGCCGCCAGCGCGTCCAGCCGCTTCTGGCGCGCCGCACGATGTGGTCCGGGTTCTGCGTTGCCGCGGCTCGTCCGCGGTCCTTCGTCGCAAACGCATAGAAGCCGCGATCCTCGAGCCAGTAGATGCGCTCGACCGCCTCCGGCACGCCGCTGGCCGTCGATCGCGCGCTCGACGCGAGCGCCTGATCGTTCATCACCTCCGCGAGCTCGCGCGAGGCCCGCCGAGCGCCTCGACCCACAAGCCCTGCAGGTAGATCTCCTCGTGCGCGGGGTAGAGCGCGCCGCCCTCGACCCATCCATGGCCCGCGCCGGTGTTCTCGATCAGGCCGTTGCCGTCGGTGTCCGTCGCCGCGCTGAAGCGATAGGCCTTCACGATCGAGTGCCAGGGCGCCTCAGGAACGCGACGTCTCCGTTCGCGCGCCAGTAGTCCGCGTGCGCGATCACGTAGAGCGGTGTCGCGTCGGCGCTGGCCCACGCGTACGGATAGTCGGTGAACCACGGGATCAGCGACGCGCTCTGTGAGATCTCATGCGGGATCTTCCCATCGTCACGCTGGAACTTCTCGAGGAATCGAGCGCGCTGCGCACGGTGGCGAAGTCGCCGATCGAGGTCGAGGCGAGCGACGTCCACAGCGCGTCGCGTCCGAAGAACCACGCGAACCCCGGCCGCTCGCTGTCGCCTGACGTGCGAACCCGGCAACGAGACCGGTGCCAAGCAGCGGGTTGCGTCACCACGCCCTTGTCGATGCCGACCTTCGCCCAGGCAAAGGCCGTATCGAGCTGCCCGACCGGCGTGCTCACTCGCGCGGTTCGTTCAGCGACGTTTCGATAGTGCGCGACTGTCGTCGCGTATGCGTCGGTATGCGGCGCCGAGCAGCCTTTTCGTAGGTCGCTGCGGCGTCTTCGGCGCCCTTCACGCTGCCGGCGATGACGATCGGGATGAAGCTGCTGTCCGCCGCGCTATGTGGACGTCGATCGCGAAGCTGACCGGTACGTCGCGCGGCTCCTCCTGATATGGCATCAGCGACACATCGCGCGCGCCGGGCGAGCCGATCACGCCGGCAAAACGCCGGCTCTCTTCGCTGATCGTGTAGACGCCACTCTTCTCGTTCCACGACACGAATGGCGTCATGAGGCCCGCCGGCCACATCAGCCTCAGCCGTGGGCGGAAGGAGCGTGAGACGCATCGGCAACGTCGTCCGCACGTCGAGCAGCATGACGATCGCCGGCTCGTCGACCGGTGCGAAGAGGATCTGACGAACGGTGAAAGCCGCGTGGCTGTAGGTGAGGATCGTGGCTTCAGGACGCGCCTCGATGCTGGCGAGCAGGTCTTCGGCTGGAACTGCCAGAGGGTATCCCTCCAGCGAGAACGACAACCGGAAGTCTTCGAGGAGCTTGAGCGGATAGATCCACGCTTCGAATCCTCTGTGCTCGTATCCGAACACTGCCGCGCGACGGCCGGCGACGTCGAAGAACGCACCCGGATGAGTTTTGCGTTCGAGGGCGAGGCCGCTCTCCGCTATAGGCGTTTTCGCGACGCGCGAAACGCTCTGACTGCCATTCGTCCCGGCTGGCAGGATGCCGATGGCTACCACGGTCAGCAGTCGCAGC
>CAVQAH010000003.1:0-460004 GCA_963710415.1 uncultured Acidobacteriota bacterium
AAGCCCCAGGGCCGGCGCCTCGTCGCCGCGGCCGGCCGGATCCTCGGTCCCGAAGAGGCCTAGCGCAATGGGCAAGCGGCGCCGATCAGACGAAGACTTCGCCGACGAGATCAGCGCGCACCTCGCGAACGAGGTCGAGCGGCTGATCGCCGACGGTCTGTCGCCGGAGGAGGCGCGCGCAGCGGCGCTGCGCCACTTCGGCAGCGTCACCCGCACACGCGAGCGCTTCTACGAGTCGCGCCGCTTCATGCTGTTCGAGCAGTTCGCGCACGATCTCCGCTACGCCTGGCGCGGCCTGACGCGCAGCCGCGCCTTCGTCGCCAGCACCGTGCTCACGCTTGCCGCAGGCATGGGGCTCGTGCTCGTCGTCTTCGCGATCTTCAATGCCTACGTGCTGCGCCCCTTCGCCGTGCAGGATCCGTACAGCCTGCACCTGGTCGGGTGGCGCGCTCAGGAAGCCAGCGGCTCGACCTTTCGCTGGCGCGACTACGAAGACTTCCGCGGCCGGACGGATCTGTTCGCCGGCGCGATCGCCGAGTCGCGGCGGACCGTCACGACGCGCGGCCGGCAGATGTCGGTCGGCTTCGTGTCCGGCAACTACTTCGACAGCCTCGGCGCCCGCGTGGCCCTCGGCCGCGGCCTGGTGGATGCCGACGCGCGCACGCCGGACAGCGAACCGGTGGTGGTGCTGACGGATGAGTCCTGGTCGAGCCTGTTCGATCGCGACCCCACAGTGATCGGCCGCGAGCTCGACGTCAACGGGGTTCCGCTGGTCGTCGTCGGCGTCATGGCGCCCGAGTTCTCCGGCATGGACGAGGTGCCACGCGACGCGTGGGTGCCGATCACGATGTTTCGAGCGCTGTTGCGTGAGAACCCGTTCGACCCCGGCGAGCGCCGCGTCCAGGTGACCGTCAGGCTGCGGCACGACGTGACGGCGGCAGGGGCCCAGGCGGCGGTGGCGCTCGAGCCATTCGAAACGCGGGTTCGCGGCCGGCGCGATCCTGTCCGCGCCGAGCTGCTGCAGCGCGCCACGCCGGTGCGCATGACGTGGTCGGGCCTGGCGCTGCTGTCGCCCGTGTTCGTCGCGTTCGGCCTCGTGCTCGTTGCAGCGTCCACGAACGCGTCGAACGTCATGCTCGCCCGCGCCAACTCCCGCCATCGGGAGATCGGCATCCGGCTCTCGATCGGTGCCAGCCGCGGGCGCATCGTGCGCCAGCTGGTGACCGAAGGACTGCTGCTCGCGCTGCTGGCGGGGGCCGCCGGCCTGGCGCTGGCTGCGATGCTGCGCCGGCTCGGGACCGTCCTGATGGTGTCGATGCTGCCGCCGACGGTAGCCGCCCGCGTCCGCTTCGTCCCTCTCGATTTCGATCTGCGCGTCGTCTTGTTCACGTGCCTCCTGGCCGGAGTCGTCACGGTCCTGTTCGCGTTGCTGCCCGCGCTGCAGGCCACCCGCGTGGCGTTGACCGACGCGCTTCGCGGCCAACTCACAGGCGTTATCCGTGGCAGCACCCTGCGCAGCCTGCTGATCACCGGGCAGGTCACCGTCTCGCTTGTCCTGTTGATCGTCGCGACGACGATCCTCAAGAACGGCGCCGCGATTCGGGGGATCGATCTCGGAATGCAGATCGCGGGAGTGATCTCAGTGCGCGAGAACCGCGGCAACAAGGCGCTGCTCCGCAACAGCTACGAGGCGCTGGCTGGCGACGCCGACGTGGGCTCGGTGGCGGTGGCGAGCCGCAGTCCGCTGTTTGGTGAGGCGCCGCGAGTACCGCTGCGACAACCTTCGGGCATACATTTTCCAACCTACGCCTTCGTGTCGCCGAACTACTTCGACCTGCTCAGCATCTCGATCCTCCGTGGGCGAGGATTCTCCGAGCAGGAAGCGGCGACAGAGGCGCCGGTGATCATCGTCAGCGCGGAGCTGACGCGGCGGCTGTGGGCGAACGAAGATCCTCTCGGGAAGACGCTTCGCGTCTACATCGAACCGCCGGGCCGCCGCGTGGTTGGCGACACGATCAGGGAAATGCGAAGCGTCAGCGCGTTGAACGACGCGGCAGTGCCCATGACGGTCGTGGGCGTCGCCTCAGACACCGTCAACGGCTTCGTCTACCAGGGCGTGGACAACGGTCATCTGTACCTGCCCACGAACGTCAACGGATCGCAGGCGAGCGCGCTGCTGGTGCGCAGGCGCACCCAGTCGCTGCCGCTCGACGCCGTCCGGACGACGCTGCAGCGTGTCAACGCGGACCCGCTAGCCTTCGACGTCCTGCCGATCGACGAGATGGTGGAGCTGCAGCTGTTCCCGATGCGAGCGGCGTCGTATATCGGTATCTTTCTGAGCGCCATCGCACTCGCGTTCAGCATCTCGGGGCTGTACGGTGTGCTGACCTACACGTTCGGGCAGCGCAAGCAGGAGATCGGTATCCGTATGGCGCTTGGCGCGAGCACGTCGGCGGTGGAGCGGATGGTGTTCGCGCAGTCGGCGCGTCTCGCCAGCGGCGGGACTGTGCTCGGGTTGCTGATGGGGTTCGCGATTATGAAGCTGCTCGGCCGATTCGTGCGGCTCGCCAACGTCTCGGTCGTCGATCCGCTCGCCTTTGCCGCCAGCGTTGCCGTGATCGCCGCCGCGGTGGCGCTGGCCTGGTACGGGCCGGCGCGGCGGGCCGCCAGGCTCGATCCCTCGACGATGCTGCGCGCCGACGCGTAGGTTCTGGGCGGCGTTTTGGAAGATGGCGTGGAGCGCCATCACCGCAAGTAAAAACACCCACGCCTGACCCAGGCTCGGACGAATGGCTGATCGCCAAGTCGAGAAGGCTCGAACCTAGCGGGTAGTGGCGGAGCTGGTAACCCCCGAGCTCAGCCGGTGTGCGCATCTCATCATCCGCGACGATGTTCCGACCGGAACATCGTCAGCTCCCAGATGTCGGATCGCTCATCGTGACGAACGAGATACGTATTGCCGTCTGCGCCCGTCAGTTTGAAGTACCGGTGGTCGGGCGCCAGCCAGGCGTCGAGCACCTCGGCGACGGCGATGCGACGGTCACCGAGAATCAGTGTGCGTGGCGTCTGCTCGCCGCGATGGCCCGCATAGCATTCGACACCAACAGTGAGGAGCGGCTGTTCATGCATCGGATCACCAGATCTGTGGGCAGTAGTATCGCGCAGCAGCTAACGGTAGCGCATGCGTGGACCTTGACCGGGGCACTATCCGGCCAAATAATCCCTCCGATACCCTCATCCAAGGAGCCGACGTCGTGACCAACAGCTCGCAGTCCTCCACCCACCCCGGCCCACTTCCCAATCACGAGCCGGACCCTGCGCTCCGGCCGTTCAAGCCGTTCTCGTCGCTCGTGAAGATCGACATCAGCGCGCTCTCGCATACCGGGCTCCTGCGGGACAACAACGAGGATCAGTTCTTCGTCACGAGAATTTCGCGGGCGCACGAGACGCTGCTCAGCAGCCTGCCGCCCGGCGACGTGCCCGAACGGGCGGAGGAAGTCAACTACTTCATGATCGTCGCCGACGGCATGGGCGGCCACGCCGCGGGCGAGCTCGCCAGCCGGCTCGCGATCAGCGCCCTCGTCGGCCTTGCGCTGGAACTCCCGTACTGGATCATCAAGCTCGATTCGGGGGAGGCGTCGAAGGAACTGGAGCGCCGCGCGCGCGCGATCGTGCAGGAGGTCGGCGAGATCGTTTTCAAGCGCGGCCGCGAGGACGCGTCGCTGCGCGGCATGGGGTCGACGTTGACGGCTGCCCGCAACCTGGGTCGGGATTTGCTCGTCTTTCACGTCGGCGATTCCCGTGCGTATCTGTTTCGTGACGGCTGCCTCCACCGTCTCACCAAGGATCACACCTACGCGCAGATGCTCGTCGACTGCGGCAAGCTCGAGTCGTGCGACGTCGCGGCGTCAGGGATTCGTCATCTGCTGACCAACGCGCTCGGCGGCTCGACCGAGCACGTTGACGTCGATGTGGATCTGATGCGCCTGGAACACGGGGACCGGGTCCTGTTGTGCAGCGATGGACTCAATGATTTGGTCGACGATGAGACCATCTCGCAGACGCTGGCTGGGTCTGCGAGTTCGGACGATGCGTGCGCGAAGCTCGTGCAGCTTGCGCTCGATCGGGGTGGGCGTGACAACGTCACGGTCATTGTGGCGGCGTACACTTTTCCGGACGAGAACTGAGGTCCTGAAAGTGGTCGTGCGGAAGCAGTCATGGCGCTGATGCCCTGGCACTCCACTGGAACGAGCGAATCTAGACGCCGGCACTGTGTGCTGTCGCTGGATGTGACCCTCCATGCTGAGACAGCCCTCCCGCCACTACGACGAGGGCGGCGGCAACGGCTTCCCCCGTCAGAAAGAAGTTCAGCGCATGAGCGTCGACGGCGATCCCGCCGCCAACGTTTGCCAGCAGATGGACGAGGATCGCGAGCAGCAGATTCGCTCCGGTCCGCAGGTACAGAGCCGTGTTGAAGATCGCAATCGACAAGACCCCGAGCATGAAGAGCAAGAATGAGACTTGCGTTTGCGGCATGCCGGGGATGAAAAACAATGGCAGGTGCCAGGCCGTATGGATGAGCCCCAGACGGATGCTCGCATTGAGGGGTGAGTGGTGCTCGAGAACCGAGGCAACGCGAACCCGCGCCAGCCGAACTCCTCGCCAACCGGGCCCGGATCCTTGACGATCGCGGGAATCAGCCCTGTGAACCACCAGGTCCAACGTGGGACCGCGACCGACGTCGATTGACCGAGCGCTGCGATCCACAGCGCGATCCCCGTGATGGCCGCATAGCCAAAGAAGACGATCAGGTACCAGCATGACGGAGACCGCCACGGCAGCAGTCGGCTGCCGAGATGCCGCAGACCTTCAAGGCCCCCGTACCGTGCCGTGAGCGCGATGCCGGTAAGACTGACAGAGTACGCGGCAAGGTAGGTACAGCGGACCTGACGTCGAGAGTGACGAGTCGGGGATCCACTGACCGATGAGGAGGGCGATTCCTCCGATTCCCCAAGTAAGAGCAAACGCGAGTGAGAAATACCTCCGGAGCTGCGAAGGAGGACTCGCTTTACCGTCCTCGGGGTCTCGAGGCACTTCGCTCGTCTCGTTTTGGCTGTCTGCCCTCGGCTTTGTGATCACTTCTGAGAGGGCGCGGGCAGACGTGGGGCGGTTCTGAGTTGCGGTGCGTACCTGATTGCAATGTTCGCCGCTAGCCCTTCGTAAGGTGCGTTGGTCAGATTGGTGAGGACGATTACTGCCAGACGCTGGCTTGGCCACCGGCAATAGCCGACCCGGAATCCATTCATCGACCCCCCATGCCGGATCATTGGAACACCCGTCGGAACACGAGAATCGGCGGGCCAGTCGTCGAGCTGCCAACCGAATCCGTAGGGAAACGTCCGACCGTCATTCAGCCGTACCGCAGTCCACATCTCTTGCTTGGTCGGTCCCTTCAGGATCTGGTCCCCTGATAGCGCCACCTCCCACTTCGCCAGGTCCAGGACGGTCGACAAGAATGCGCCGCTCGGACGAACCGCCGGCCAGTCGTCCTCGTTTTGGAGCTGGCCTTCCTTCCACGCATAACCGCTGGCGCGGTTTGGGACGATATCCGTCAGGCTGGTCACACGGGTTGCGGTCATTCCGACCGGGGTGAATACTCGTTCGCTGAGGAAATCCCCCCACGGTTTCCCGCTGACTCTGTAAATGACTTCTGCCAGGACGAAGTAGCCGAGGTTGGAGTACTCGTACTTCTCGCCGGGCTCGAACGCGAGCGCAACCGGATAGGCTGTCTTGATGACATCGATGTCGGGCTGGAGCTTGGACACGTCGAATCCCGGCGCCTCACGTACAAGGCCGGAGGTGTGTGTCAGGAGATGCCGAAGCGTGATCGCCTCCCACGCGTCAGGCGTGTCATCGAGGTGCTTGCTGAGCTTGTCGTTCACGGCAATCCTGCCGTCCTGGACGAGCAGCATGATTCCGGTTGCGATGAACTGCTTACTCAGCGATCCGATTTTGAAAACCGTTTCGGCCCGAGCAGGGATGCGGTTTTCCACATCCGCAAGGCCATAGCCCTCGGCCTTGATGAGAGACCCGTCTTTGACCACCGCAATAGCCGCCGCCGGGACATGTTGCTTCTCAATCCAGGCCCTGACGAAATCATCGATGTCCTGCCTGCGACCTGGAGCGGCCGCGACAAGCATCAACGCAAGGGGAAGTAGAACGCCGCGCGTACGATTCATCGTCACTCCGGTCCTCAGCGGGGGGGCGATCTTACGCCCGCGACCAACACCGGACAAGCGATGCGGCCGGTCCACAGCTATTTCCGCTTTCGGCGTCCTGGCCGGCGCCGTCCCGGGCACCGTGATCATCGTGGAGGGGGCCGGATTTCAGGAAAGCTGGGATTAGCCTTGGCGTGAGCGGCACGCTGGCCGTGTGTGCGTTCGTCATGGCCGTCGCAATGACCTCCTGTATGGTGCCGCTGCGCCGCGCAATGCGCATCGAGCCGACGGCGGCACTGCGGGCGGACGCATGAGGCCGCAGGGCGAAGGCGGATTCGAATCCACTCGCCCCATCGGCTGCACGAACTATTCGCTCCGCAGCGCCAGGATCGGATCGATCCGCGCCGCACGGCGGGCGGGCAGCCAGGCGGCGCACATCCCGACGAGCGCCAGCACGCCGGTCGCCGACGCGATCGTGATCGGGTCGGTGGGCGTGAGCTCGAAGAGGAGGCTGGCGATCTGCTGCGATGCCAGGCGCCCCACGATCATCGCGGCAGGCACACCGATCGCGAGGCCCGCGACCACGACGCCGAGCGCCTGACGGGCGATCATCCAGCGCACAGCGGCTGGCGCCGCTCCGAGCGCAACGCGGATACCGATCTCCGTGGTTCGCCGGGAGACGTTGAACGCCAGCAGGCCGTACAGCCCGATGCACATCAGCGCCAGCGCCATCAGGCCGAACACACCCGACAGCGTGGCGACCAGCCGCTCGCGCATCAGCACACCGTCCACTTCGTCGGCGAGCGTGTGAATGTCGAACAGCGGCACGACCGGATCCACGGTCTGCACGGCCTCGCGGATCCGGCGGATCGCGTCGGCGCCGACGCGGGTCGCTCGCACGTGGAGCACCATGTTTCCGAACCCTGTGTTCGCCTGCAGGAAGGTCTGATAGACCGTCGGCGGCGTCGCTTCGCGGAGCGCGGGATATCGCGAGTCTTTCACGACGCCGATGATGTTGAGCGGCGCGCCGGACGTCGTGCCGCGACCAGCTAGTTCCGTGACGCCGTGCCCGGTTCCGAGCGGCTCGCGGCCGCCGAGGAACGCCCGCACGAACGCTTCGTTGACGAGCACTGCCCGCGGCGCGTTGAGGCGCAAATCGTCCTCGCTGAAGTCCCGCCCCTTCACGACCGGTATGCCCATGGTCGCGAAGTACCTCGGATACACGATGAGCGCGGGAAGCAGTTGCGGCGTGCCGCCATTGGCCGGCGCGATGCGGAAACCGAAGCCGGTCGGCGCGAGCGGCGACGACCGGGCGAGGCTGGCGGACTCCACGCCCGGCATGCGCTCGACCGTGGCCAGCAAGTCCCGATATGTGCGGTCGAACAGTTCGGCGCGCCCCGGCTGAGACCGATCGCCGCTGCCGCGCGGCTCGACCCGGACGATCATGACCCGCGACCGATCGACGTCGGCGTCATGCCGGTTGAGATGTTGCAGGCTCCTGACGAACACGCCGGCGCCCACGAGCAGGACGACGGACAGCGCGACCTGGGCCACGACGAGGACCCGGCCCGGACCGCGCGCGCCCTGACCCGCGCGGACGAGATCCCGCCGCGGGTCCAGCTGCACGCTCGCGCGCGACGCGCGCACCGCCGGAACGCAACCCAGGATCAGAGCGGCGAGCGTCGAAACCGCGGCGGTGAACGCCAGCAGCCGCGCATCGGGCGCGAGATCGAGGGCAATCGCGCGCTGCCCGGCCGAGGCGTAGAGCACGAGTGTTCGCGTTGCCCAGAACGCCACGGCGACGCTCGTCGCACCCGCCAGCGCCGCGAGTACGAACGCCTCGGCGAGCACCTGGCGGAAGAGCCGCAAGGGTCCGGCACCGAGCGCCAGTCGGAGCGCGAATTCCGGGCGCCGCGTGGCGGCGCGCGCGAGCACGAGATTGCCGACGTTGGCGCATGCCACGAGGAGCACGAGGAGCGCGGCGCCGAGCAGCATGAACAGGGGCTGCGAGAACTGACGCCTGAGATCCGAAAGGCCGGTCGCCGCCGACGTCAGGACCAGCCGATCGTCTTCGAGCTGGCCGGTGAACTTGTTGCGGATACGCCAGTCGGTCTCGGGGGTCTCGGCGAGCGCGTCGAGGCGCGCCGTTGCCTGCGCGGGTGTGACGCCGGGCTTCAGCCGGCCGATGACGCGCAGCCATGCGGAAAACACGTTCGGCCGATCGACCAGGAGATTGACCGTCATCGGCATCACGACGGGCTGCATCATGACGGGCGCGAACAGACTGGGCGCCGCGCCGACCTCGGTGCCGAAGAACTCCGGCGGCGCCACCCCGACTATCGTGAATGAGACGCCGCTCAGCACGATCGGTCTGCCGACGACCGACGGATCGCCATCGAATCGTCGCTTCCAGTACCGGTCGCTCAGCACCACGACCGGATGACCCATGGGCACGCGGTTGTCGTCGGGGCCCAGGAGACGGCCGAGCGCGGGCCGCACGCCGAGTAGCGGGAAGTACTCGCCGGTCACGAGCTGGCCCTCGATGGTGGGCTCCAGGGCACCGCCGATGCTCACGTTGAGACGGACGTTCGAATACGCCGCCAGATCCAGCACATCCGTGTGGTCGCGAACGAGACCGTACTGTTGATACGCGAAGCCGTGCGATGTCGACGTCCCTTTCTGCTGTGCGAGGACGAGCAGGTGCTCGGGATCCTTGACGGGCAGCAGCCTCCACATCAGGGTGTCGATGAGCGAGAAGAGCGCCGTGTTGGCGCCTATGCCGAGGGCAAGCGATAGCACCGCTGTGGCCGTGAAGGCCGGGCTCTTGCGGAGGGTGTGGAGGGCGTAGCGGACGTCCTGCAGCGTCTGCTCCAGACGTGTCCAGCCCCACACGACTCGTGCGTCTTCTGCCGCCAGCGTCAGATTGCCGAGCTCGCCAGGCGCGGCCATCTCGGCGATCGATCGCAATTCCTCCTGCATATCGCGCTCAGCCGCGCGACGGCGCCATGGCAGCAGATAGGGAAGCCGCTTCAGGAACATCATCACTCGGTCTCCTCGGGGGTTGGCTTCATGATGAGGGCGACGGCGCTCAAGAAGTTCGCCCACTCGGTCTTCTCGGCCCGGAGCCGCTTCCGGCCGGCGGGGGTGAGCCGGTACACCTTGGCACGGCGGTTCCGCTCGGACACCTCCCACTTCGAGACGATCCACCCCTTCAGCTCGAGCCGCTTGAGCGCGGGGTAGAGCGAGCCGAATTCGATCTTCAGCGTTTCGCCGGAGGTGTCGCGAATCGCGCTCGCAATCCCGTAGCCGTGCAGCGGCCCGAACATGAGCGTGCGCAGCACGAGCATGTCGAGCACACCGTAGAGAGGCTCCATATGAAGACAGGCTATATCAAGACAGGCTTCTGTTCAACCGGCGGGTAGAGTGTGGCGGCGTTCGCTGTGCGAGAATACTTCGGTGCTCGATATCGATCGCCTTGTTACTTGCCGAGCTGCTTGCGAATCAGGAGCAACTCGTAGTCCGCCTTCGACATCTCGAGCTGAAGTTCCTGCAGGCGCAGCTCGGCTTCAGCGAGACTCAGCGGATTGGCGGTGCCTGTTTCGATCCTGGCATTCACGTCCTGTGACCTGCCGCCGCGCAAAGTCGATCCGGCGCGCCAGGGCGATGCGCCGCAGGTCGGTCTCGGCCTCGAGCCCACTCAGATCCGCGACTGCCGGCGCGGAGGCCGCCCTTCAGGAACGTCTGACGGATACCGATCTTCCGCTGGAACACCTGGACGGCTGACTCCAGCTCGATCAGCCGGACTCGGCCGCCTCCACCTCGATCGTTGTTCGCCAGGCCGACCTCGAACCGGCGTCCGCGCAGCCTGCGCTCGCGCTTTCTCGAGCTCGAGCGCCGCCGTCGGCACGGTCATCTCCACGCGCCAACGCTCCGTGACGAAATCCCGGCCCGAGACAGAGGCGCCGACAGCGTGTGCATCGGTTCCCGGCCCGTCGCCCGGATTTCCGCGATGTCGAGCTCGATCGATTTCAGCTCAGCCTCCGCTTCGGTCACCTTGAACCGCGATCGGGCACGGACTCCTGCGGTTCGATACCGATCGAGACGCGCTGCTGCACGTCCCGCAATCGCTGCGTCGCCAGCGCGAGGCGCTGCTTCGCGAGCACCGACCGCTGCTCGAACGTCGTGAGGAGCAGTTCGCGTTGCTCGTGAGGCGCGCCTCGTAGGCGGTCGCGACCACGCCGCCGCCAATGGCCATCGATACGACCGCGACAGCGGCGCTCGCGAAGGCAACACCGATTCTCGACTGTGGCATCCAGGTGCGGCGTTCCCGCCGCCATATCGCGTCGTCTCAGATCCGGCGCGCAAGTAGGAGCTCGAGCTGGTTCAGAAACTCCTCACGAGGTTCGTGTGCGCCCGACATGTTCTGTGCCTCCACCAGCGCCGCGAGGCCGTGCGGCCGCTTGCGGCAAGACCTTCTCGATTTTCTTCTTCAGTTTTTCGCGCGCCCGGCGCAGCCGTCCTTCGACCGCGCGTTCCGACAACGACCGCTCGCGTGCCATGTCGCGCAAGCTCATCCCGGCGAAGTAGAAGTCTTGCAGTCCCCACGCGTGCGGCAAGCCGCGCGAGCCCCCAGTTGATGACGAGGCGCGCCCGGATCCTCCCCGGCCACCGACGGTCGGCTTTCGATGAGATCGAGCAGAGCCGGTCGACGAGCTGGGGGCGCACGCGGCGGAAATGGCTGATGAGCGTGTTCCGCGCCACTCGAATCAGCCACGCGAGCGGCTCGGCAGGAATGCCTTTCGCTGACCAGTCGCCGATGGCCCGCATCCAGGTCTCCTGCACGAGATCCTCGGCCAGGCTGGCATCGCCTCCGACCCTGCGCGACACGTAGGCGTAGAGCGGCCCGACCGTGCGTCGGTAGGTGAGAACCAAGTCCTGTTCGGACGAGTGCTCGGCTCACACCCCTATTGACGCATCAGCGAGGGAGAAACCCACGAAAAATCGAGAACCTATGTTCAGGCCAACCTATTCGTGGCGCAGCGATTTATCGGATCGACGCGGAGGCGCTATGAGGACGCGCAGTTGCGGCGACGCGGCGTGGGTGTATGTCAAAGACGGCCTCGCCCGCGCGGTAGCTGCGAAGGTGCCCTGATGGGCCCGCACGACGCGGCCTCCAAATCGACCCGTCGGCGGCGCTCAAAGGCGAGGTCGTCAAGGCGCGCCCTTCTCACGAAGATAGGCCGCGATCTCCGTGAACTGTTTTCCGGGGTTCGGGGCTTTCGAGGTCGCCGCATATTCGGCCCAGCCAAGCGGGGTCGCATGCTCCGCTCGATCCTTCGTCTTGAGGTTGGCGCCTGCCTCAACGAGAACCTTCACCGCGGCCAGGGAGCCGGACCACACAGCATGGTGCAGCGGTGTGGCGTGGGTATAGAAACCGGATGTGAAGGCATTCAGGTCCACGCCGTAGGGCAGCAGCCTCGCCAAGCCCTCCGACTTTCCATTCAAGGCGGCCAGGCCCAATGCGACCTGCTTGTCCGTCGCGGTAGCCTCTGGCGCCAGACGCGCGACGTCATCCCAGCGCTCGAGACACACGGCCGCCGGCAACGTCAGCCTGGCCCCTCGTTTCAGCAGGTGTTGCGCCGCGCCCGAGTTGTAGCAGATGAGGGCTTGAACCGGGCCGCCATCTGTCGAGGCTCCCGCATCGATGAGCACGTCGAGCAGTTCAAGCTGCCGCCCATCCTCTCGCCCAATCGGTGAACACACCGCAAAGTGAAACGTTGAATCGAGCTGCTGCTGCAAGTCCGTCACACCGGGATGCCTCGCGGCCTGAATGATCACGCGGGCGACCTCCGCAACATTGACACTGAGCTGTCCGGTCCGAACGGCATCCTCGGTGACGAACCACAGCAAATAGGGGTTCTTGAAGAAGCCATCGAGCGCCGCCCCGATTTGCTCGCGCAACCACTGGCCTGGAGATCGCAATCGGTCGCGGACGAGCTCGGGGTGCTCCGCCAGCAACCGCTCCAGGGTGGCGGCATCGCCCGCATCGATAGCGGCGACCGCCTGTCGAAACAAGCTGTCCAGCAGTCTTGCGTCCTTCACGGCTGGGCTCCTTTCAGGGTTCTGTCGGGGTAGCAATCTTCGCGTGTTCGCGGCTCACCTGTTCAGTTCTACCGCAATTTTTTCCAAGCGCGCGCTCCGCCCGGTGTCGTACAACGATCTTGCATGAAGAAATGAAGTAGAAGGAGATTGGATGATGACCACCAACGCCCCTGTGAAGCAAGACTTCCAGACGGTTCTGATCGCACCGGGACGCTCAGCCGATATCCCCGAGTCAGCAGACGCGTACGGATGGCTGATTGGAAGCTGGGAACTGGACGTTCTCCACTATTGGGCCGCTGACGTTTCCGCGCGCGGCATCAAGGCTGAGGCGCACTTCGCATGGGTGCTCGAGGGCCGCGTGCTGCAGGACGTCTGGATCATGCCCCGCTGTTCTGAACGCACAAGAGACGTGGACAGCAAGTTCAACATGTACGGTACGACGCTGCGCGTGTGGGACCCTTCCATCCAGGCGTGGCGAATCACGTGGATCAATCCGGCGGGGAACCATTTCGAGCAGCAGATCGGCCGCAAGTGCGGAAACGAAGTCGTGCAGATAGGCCACCGGCCCGACGGCACACCCACGCGTTGGCGATTCATCGAGATCACACGTGACTCATTCCATTGGCTCGGCGAGTCGTTGCAAGCGGACGGCAGCACCTGGACGCTCGAAGGGGAGTTCCGCGCAAGGCGTGTACGGTAGATCGCAGCCTGCCACCACCACCGCGAATACCAAGAGAAGAAAGCTGTCTGCGTTCTGATCATCGTGTCCTTCCTGCCTGGGAAGCGGGAACGGACCGCGAGAACTTGCACGGGTGGGAAACCTTTGTCAGAGGAGGTCGAATCGTTCAGTCGACGAGAGCGCCGATCCGGACAGCCGATGAGGTCGCCGGGCCGCACCTCACGGGAGATAATCACGCCATGAACCCGTCAGACGATCCAATGGTCCTGGGTTCGTCTGCGCTGGCCCACGGGGACTGGGCTGGCGCACGTCGGCACTTCGAAACCGCCATCAGTCGCGCCGAAACGGCACCGGCCCTCGACGGCCTGAGCGACGCGCTCTTCTGGCTCGAGGAGCACGAGGCGAGCCTTCATCATCGCCGCCGCGCATTTACGATCTATCGCGAAGCGGGGGATCTCTGCCGCGCCGCCCGTGCAGCATTGTGGCTCGCGATGGGATACGTCAGCGTGTTCGGCAACGCCGCTGCAGCCAATGGATGGATGCAGCGAGCGGAGCGTCTGCTGGATGAGGCTGGGCCGTGTGCCGAACGCGGCTGGTTCGAGCAACTCCGCGGCAAGATGACCCCCGATCCTTCAGCGACGGCTCGACACGCGCGACAGGCCGTCGAGATCGCACGGCAGCACGGCGATGCCGATCTGGAGGTGTGGGCCTTGTCAGAGGAGGGCCGTGCGCTCGTGTCCATGGGACGCGTGGACGAGGGCATGGCCATGCTGGACGAGGCCGTAACCGCCGCGACCGCCGGAGAAGCACGGAATCCGCTGGTGGTCGGGAACACCTGCTGCAACATGCTGTCGGCGTGCGACCGCGCCGCCGACTTCGCGCGCGCGGTGCAGTGGTGCCAGGTCGTCGACGAGTTCACCCGCCGCTATCACTGCCCGCCGGTGTTCAGCTATTGCCGCGTGATCTATAGCGGCATTCTCACCGCAACAGGACGCTGGGACGAGGCCGAACAGGAGCTCATGTCTGCGTTGCGCAGCGTGCAGCACAGGTACCCACAGGAGAAGGTGCATAGCCTGAGTCGACTGGCCAGTTTGTGCGTGAAGCGCGGACGCGTCGACGAGGCCGAGCAGCTCCTGTCCGGTATCGAAACGCACGGCCTGGCGGCAGAAGCATCCGCGTTGCTCCACCTGGCGAACGGCCAGGCCGCCCTCGCGGCCGCGTTGCTGGAAAGGCGGATCGAGAGTATCGGCGACGGGCTTCCTGCAGTACCACTATTCGCACTCCTCGTGGTTGCGAAGGTGGCCGCCGGCGAGATCGACGCTGCGCGGAGCGCCGCATCGCGGCTGCAAGCAATCGCAGACCGGTCGCAGCGGCCGCCCATCGCTGCCGTCGCCTATCTGACCACTGCACGTGTCCAGGCCGCGAGCCACGACACGCCGTACGCCGCGTTCGAGAAAGCCTCGAGCCTGTTCGATGATCTGGGCATGAGCTTCGACGGGGCCGTCACACGGCTCGAATGGGCGCTTGCGCTCGTCGACACGCACCCCGAGATCGCCGCCGAGGACGCGCGCCTGGCGCAGGCAACGTTCGAGCATCTGGGTGCCCGGCCATACGCCGACCGGGCCGCAGCACTCTTGAGAGAACTCGGCGCAGGCACGCGCCCAGGTCCTCGTGTCCCGGGAGAGCTGACGCGCCGCGAAAGGGAAGTCCTCGACCTTCTCAGCCACGGCCTGTCGAACCCGGAGATCGGCAGCCGACTCTTCATCAGTCCGAAAACCGTCGAGCACCACGTCAGCCGGATCCTTTCCAAGCTCGGACTGCGTAACCGGGCTGAAGCGGTTGCGTGGGTCCTCCGCCGCTCCACCGAAAAATCAGACGCGAAATAGGTGATCCCCCCGATGTGTGGCGGCAGGCATCGGCCGTAGTGTCGGTGACATGACTACGACGACCAGCATGCAGCTTGCAGGACTCGATGGCGGGCGCGTCGACCTGACGCCTGCGCACTTGACCGAACTCGAATCGCGGATCGAAGGCCGATTGCTTCAACCGGGTGAGGACGGCTGGGCCGACGCCGTTCTGATATGGAACGGCATGGTTCGATCGACGCCGGCGCTTGTTGTTCAGCCCTTCTCAGCGCGTGACGTCTCCGCGGCTGTTCGGTTCGCGCGTCATTTCAAACTGTTGATCAGTGTGAAGGGAGGCGGACACAACATCGCCGGAACGTCCATGGCGCCTCACGGCCTGACGCTCGACATGTCACGCATGCGCGACGTCGCCGTGGATCACCAAGCGAAGCTCGCGCGCGTCGGCCCCGGATGTCAATTGAAGGACGTCGATGCGGCGACACAACAGCATGGCCTCGCGACCGTGCTCGGGTTCGTTTCCGACGTGGGAGTAGCCGGACTGACACTCGGCGGCGGCCTCGGCTACCTCACTCGCCGCTTTGGCTGGGCGGTCGACAACCTCGAGGAGGTCGAGATTGTGACCGCGGACGGTGTGGTCCGCATCGCAAACCGTAACCAACATGGGGACCTCTTCTGGGCGATCCGCGGCGCCGGCGCGAATCTCGGCGTCGTCACTCGGTTTACGTTCCGTCTCCACGAGGTCGGGCCGATGGTCTACGGCGGCCTAATCGCCTGGCCATTCGAGCGTGCCCACGAGATCCTCCCGGCCTACCGGGCGATCACCGCCAGGGCGCCGCGCGAGTTGGCCGTGTGGATGATGCTGATGAACGCGCCGCCAATGCCGTTCGTGCCGGCGGCGTGGCACGGCCGCAAGATCTGCTCGATGGTGGTGTGCTACAGCGGCGATCTCGACAAGACCGACGAGGCACTGGCGCCGATTCGTGCGCTCGGCGAGCCCGTCGTTGAAATACTGCAAGAGTGGCCCTACATCCAGCAGCAGTCGTTCCTCAATGATGGCCATGCCAAAGGCATGCACTACTACTGGAGGACCGAGTACGTCGCCGATCTGACCGACCGCCTGCTGTCCACCACGCGGGATCTCTTCGCCGAGTGCCCCATTCCCTGTGGGGAGCTGGGCCTTCTCCATCTCGGTGGCGCCCTTAACGAGCACGACGAGGATGACGGGGTGGTTGGAAACCGGGACGCGCGCTTCGTCATGGGCGCCAACGGCATGTGGGAACCGGGCGATCCCGATGCGGACACGTTTCGGCAATGGATTCGCGACGCGTGGCAGCGCCTGCGGCCTTTCTCGACCGGCCGCACCTACATCAACTTCCAGACCGCCGACGAGGGCGACGAGCGCGTGCGAGCGACCTACGGCGCGAACTTCGACCGGTTGGGCGAGATCAAGATGAAATACGACCCGGATAACCTGTTCCAAAGAAACCGGAACATCCGTCCACGAGCGGCGGACACGTTATGATTGGCCTCGCAGTGGCCCACTCCGCGTTCGCGTCGGCAAGCGAGCACGCCATCTCGATCAGAGAAAGAGCGATGTCCTGCCGAGATGCGACGGAGCTCTACATCGGCCGAATTCATGAGCACAATCCGGCCCTCCACGCGATCGTCGTCAGCAATGAAGCTGATGCGATCCTGACAGCGAGCGAGCGAGACGACGACTTGCGGCATGACATCGTGCGTGGTCCGCTGCACGGCGTCCCGGTGACAGTCAAGGAATCGTTCAATCTGGCAGGGCTCAAGACAACCGTCAATTTCCGGCAGCTCAAAAACAACGTCGCCGCCACCGACGCGCTCATCGTCAAGAGGCTGAGAGAGGCCGGCGCTACCATCCTCGGCAAGACCAATATTCCGACGATGTTGAGCGACTACCAGAGTTTCGGGCCGCTGTATCCAACCGCGAACAATCCCTATGATGTGACGCGCACCCCCGGCGGCAGCACGGGTGGTGGAGCAGCAGCGGTCGCGGCCGGCCTCACGACGTTGGAGATCGGCAGCGACTTCGCCGGATCGATTCGCGTCCCCGCACACTTCTGCGGCGTCTTCGGACTGAAGCCGACGGAGAACGCCGCGATGCATGGCGCGGGACATGTGCCGCCGCTTCCGAACAGCCGCGACGGGTTCGGCGCGATGGCCAGCATGGGTCCGCTCGCGCGAACGATGGCCGATATCGAGCTGGCGTGGAAGGTCATCAACCAGCCGGAATGGAAATACTTTCGCCATCTTCCGGAAAAACCACGTGTCAAGACGGCACTTGTCGACTACAGAATCGCGTGGTTCGACGACGTCGGGGCGGTGGCGTGCGGTGACGAAACCAAACAGGTCCTCGGCACCTTCTTGCGAAAGCTTGAAGCGGGCGGCGTCACAACCGAGAATCGACCGTTCGACAACAAATGGCTGAACGAGGCTTACGACGTCTATGGCCTGTTGTTCGGAGTGATTGTCGGCCAGGACGCCCCGTGGATTGCGCGGCTGATCATGAAACGTCAATTCAGCACGATGGGTAAAGGATCGGCCCTCAACGTCATGGGTTCATTGAAGGCAGGACTCGATCTCCGGTTCAAGGAGTTCAGCCGCGCCCTCAGCCGCCGCGTGGAGCTGGTTGAAGACTTACAGCGGCGCTTTGACGAATACGATTTCATCATCAGTGCTGTCGCCGCGGGTCCCGCCTTCCGTCACAATCACAAGCACCGGCCGATAGATCTGGAAGGCCGGACGCTGGCCAATCTCGACTACGCGATGCCGTTCGCGATCTCTATAACGTCTGCGGGAATCCCGCGCTCGTCGTCCCCGCGGGGAAGAGCGCCAGCGGTTTGCCGATAGGGATCCAGATTGCGGCGCCGCACTATGCGGAGGCCGAGCTGATCCACTTCGGCAAATTGATCGAACAGCTCGGCGTAGCCTGCGCCAAGCCGCCCGGGTATTAGCGACACGCGGCCGGTAGTGGGCGAAACTTGAACCCACCCTGTCCCCCGAGCGAGCATGGTCTGAGGGGGACGCGATGATCATCGAAATGCGCACCTACAAGCTCAAGCCTGGCAAGCGCGCCGAGTTCCTGCAGATCTTCCGCACGAAATCGATGCCTGCGCACGCAGAGATCGGCATGAAGATCCTTGGACCCTTTCTGTCGCTCGAGGATCCGGACATGTTCTTCTTCATGCGCGGCTTTCCCGATCTGGCATCGCGCGAGCCGATGAAGGCGCAGTTCTACGAAGGCGAGCTGTGGAAGCGCGAACTGGAGAGCGTCATGATGCCGATGCTGGAGAAATACGAGGTCGTCCTGGTGGACGACCCCGACGGTCAGATTCGCTGGTAGGCCAGTGCCGGCCTACTGAGTGACCACTCCAGCCGCCGTGACCACAAACGCAAATCCCGGCTCGTCGCCGTTACCAGGCGTTGTCGTGTTCTGCGTGAGGCGAACGTCGTTCACCAGGACGTTGCTGGTGACAGCGCCGGTGGGGTTCTGGTCGCACGAGTTCTGATCGTTGATGCGAAACGTCACACGGGTATCGAAGGGCACATCGGTAAAGACAATCTCGTAGCGCGCGGGGGGAACGGCTTGTAAAGGGATCCCCGCAAAATTGCGCCAGCTCGGATGAATGTGCGTCGGGCCTACGCCGTTCACGCACGCCTGCGCCGACGCAGGGAGATCGGAGCGCCTCGTCGTCGAGCCCTGGAAGACGATGCGAACCGAGCCAGGCGGCGTGGGTGCCGCGGGCCCGCTCGAGTCGTCGCAGCTCAAGCTAGCCACGCCGATTGCCGCGGCTGCCAGGAGGAAGCGAACGGCCATCAGTCGAGCATACCGGACAGGCCCGCAATCGAATAAACTTCGTGCGGACGAGGAGACCAATGAGCTCGAGCTACGATGCCATCGTCGTTGGGGCGCGCTGCGCCGGTTCCCCGACCGCCATGCTCCTGGCGCGCAAAGGATATCGCGTGCTCGTCGTCGACAGGGCGGCGTTCCCGAGCGACACGGTGTCCACTCACGTCGTGCAGCCGCTTGCGGCTCAGGCGCTGGCACGATGGGGATTGCTCGACCGCCTCGCGAAAACGGGGTGCCCGCCGATACATACCTATGGGTACGACTTCGGCTTCTTCACGATCTCCGGAGCCCCTGGCACGAAGGACGCTCCTGTCGCGTACTGCCCGAGACGGACTGGTACTGGACAAGCTGCTCGTCGATGCAGCCGCCGAGGCCGGCGCAGAGATGCGAGAGGGGTTCGTCGTCGAAGAAATCATCACCGAGCAGGGGAGAGTGGTCGGTATCAAGGGTCATTCGAAAGGTGGCGGAACGGTCACCGAGCGCGCCAAGGTCGTCATCGGCGCGGATGGGCGATACTCGCTGGTCGCTGAGGCGGTCCGGCCCGAGCAGTATCACGACAAGCCGCCCCTCCTCGCGGCCTATTACAGCTACTGGAGCAATCTGCCGACGAACGGTCACTTCGTCACCTACATCCGGCCGCACCGCGGGTTTGCCGCCGCAGCGACGCACGATGGCTTGACGATCGTGGTGGGTGGCTGGCCGCACGCGGAGTTCGAGACGAACAAGAAGGACGTCGAGGGGAACTTCCAGAAGATGATCGACCTGGCGCCCGAGTTTGCCGAGCGGCTGCGCGGCGCGAAACGCGAAGCGCCATTCTCAGGCGCGACGGTACCGAATTTCTTCAGAAAGCCTTACGGGCCAGGCTGGGCGCTCGTGGGTGACGCCGGTTACAACAAGGATCCGATCACGGCGCAGGGCATCAACGATGCGTTCCACGACGCCGAGCGCTGTGTGAAGGCGTTGGACGAGAGTTTCCGTGGCAGCCGCCCGTTCGACGAGGCCATGGCTGACTACCAGCGGCAGCGCGACGAGCACGTGCTGCCGATGTACGAGTTCACGTGTCAGTTGGCGGCGCTGGAGCCGCCTCCGCCCCAGATGCAGCAGTTGTTCGGCGCGATCGCTGGTAATCAGAGCGCCATGGATGGTTTCGCGCAGGTGAATGCGGGGACTCTGTCGCCGGCGGTGTTCTTCGCTCCTGCGAACGTTGGCGCCATCATGGCCGCCGCGGCCGCGAAGACATCGCCAAGCGTGTAGTGGCCGGCATCAGCCGAGCCTCTGGACGCCGCCCTTCTGCGCGTCGCGCTTGCCGACGCGCTCGAATACGTCCTCGGCTTCCAGCACGCAGCCGGCGGCAATCCCGAGACACACCACCGTCAGGAACGCCAGCGCGTTCTTGAGCGCCCTCGCCATACACAACTATTTTAGCTCTTGAAGTCGGTGAAGAAACTCGGGGGAAGCCCCTATCTGCTGATGAGCCGACGGTCGGGTTTGAGACCTTCAATTACTATTTCGAAATGACGCCGGAATCGCCCCAAATTCGATTGCACGCGCGTGCTGGCGCGTGGGGCGTCGACATCCAGCATGTCTTCGAAACAGACACGTCAGTGATCGGCGTGGGACTTCGCCGGCATCAGCCCGTGATTCTCAAGATCGTCAAGCGGCCCGGCGACGAATGGACCTCCGGGCCGGTTGTCCGGGCATTCGATGGCCGCGGGATGGTCCACGTTTACGAATTCGAGGAGGGCGCACTCCTGCTCGAAGGCCTGACGCCTGGGCATTCGCTCGTCAGTCTCGCCCTCGACGGCCGGGATGAAGACGCAACGGGCATCATCGCCGACGTCATTCAGCGAATGCAATCGCCGGCACCTCCACAAGGCATCCCTGAGGTGATGGATTGGAGCGCAGGGTTCGAGCAATACCTGCGAAGCGGCGACGGCCGCATACCGCGTTCGCTCGTCGAGGACGCGCATCGCAGGTTCAGGCGACTCGCCGCATCGCAGCATCGCCCACGTCTGCTGCACGGCGATCTCCAGCACTCCAACGTCCTGTTCGACTCGAACAGAGGCTGGCTGGCGATCGATCCGAAAGGCGTGGTCGGAGAGATCGAATACGAGATCGGCGCCGTGTTGCGCAACCCGACTGAGAAACCCGACCTGTTTGCCTCGCCGGCAACCGTCACACGACGTCTGAGTCAGTTCGCAACGATGTTGCACCTCAATCGCGCGCGAGCGGCCGAGTGGGGCTATACGCAAGCCGTCCTCTCGGCCATCTGGAGCATCGAGGACGGCTTCGACATCACCGCCGACAGTCCGGTGCTCAGATTGGCCGACGTCATGCGTTCAATGCTGGATGACGGTGACGCATGTTCGTGACTCCTCCGGCCCGAAACATCCATCTTTGAGACCAGTCACTGACGGCCTGCACATGACGGGTCGTCGGCCTTTCGAAGCGCCTTGTCCCAGATGCGTGGCGGCTGCCGGACCGCGTGAGCAGAATCTCGACATGATTCGCTACATCGCCATCGCGTCATGTCTGTGCATGTCGGCCTCGATTGCGAGTGCGCAGGCACCCCGGTTCCTGTATCCCGCGCCGGCGGCCGACAGCTACACGGTTACCCAGGACGTTCAATACGGCGCCTTCGCTGAAACCGTCCTCAAGATGGACGTCTTCCGTCCGAAGAGCGCCGGTGCAGCGCCCGCGCTGATCTTTTTCAACCGGGCCACCGGACAGGATCGCAGGCATCCCTTCTACCTCGGCTGGGCCCAAACGACGGCGTCGAAGGGCGTGGTGGCGATCCTGCCGGATCTCCGTCTCGGTTCTGAAGCGCAGGACTTCACGCTGCTCGTGCCGTACCTGACACAGCACGCCACCGAGCTCGGCATCGACCCCAACGCGATCGCGGTGTACGCGGGCTCCGGCAACGTCTCGACCGCGTTTCCGGCCGTCGAGGATCCGAAAATGTCGGCGATCAAGGCGGCGGTCATGTACTACGGCGGTGCGCAAGTGAAGGAGTTCCGCCGTGACCTCCCGGTGCTCTATGTCCGCGCCGGCCTCGATCGCCCCGAAGTCAATCAGGCGATCACGGCGTTGGCCTCGCGGGCGGTATCCGACAACGCGCCCATGACGCTGCTGAACCATCCCACGGGCTACCACGCCTTCGAGATGCGCAACGACGACGACGCCACGCGGGCGATCATCGATCAGACGATCGCGTTCGTGAAGCAGGCGACATCGGCGTCGTATCAAGCCGCTCTCCGGGCCGGGCTTCTCGAGGCCACGGCAGCAGGACACGTGCAGGCTGGCAACTTCGCGGAGGCCGCGAAAACCTACGCCTCGCTCGTCGCGTCGCGGCCCGAGGAGCCGACCTTGAGGCTCGCGTATGGCGAGGCGCTGCTCGGCGACAAACAATTCGTGACCGCGTGCGCCGAATTCGAGAAGTTGAAAGGGAAAGGGCTCGGCTATCGGGATCTGGGTTTGCCGGCTGCGCGCGCGTGCATGCAGAAAGGCGATCCGGATGCGGCGATCGCCTGGCTGCGTTCGATCCCGCAGCGCTTCCTGCCGCCATCGGTGGCGAAGGAACCGGTCTTTGCCTCAATTCAGGAACGGCCGGAATTCCAGGCGCTCTTCCAGCCACGCTAGCAGCCCGGAGCGGGATATGACATCCTCGATCCACGAGTGATCCGTCGTATCCCGCTTCCCGTCATCGTCGCCGTCGTGCTCGCCGTTCCAACGGTCGCCAGGTCTCAGACCCCGAACCCCCAGCCGCCCGCGACCGAGCATCAGCATCACGCTGATGAGACGTCGGGAGCGATGTTTCCTCTACGCGATGCTTCGGGCACCGCGTGGCAGCCCGACCTGACTCCGATGTACGCCTTCCATCGGCAGGCCAAAGGCTGGAGTCTGATGGTGCATGGCACCGCGTTCGTCCAGTTTCTTTACGAGTCCGGCGGTGATCATCACGGCGGCCACCAGGCGGGCAGCATCAACTGGATCATGGCCATGGCCCGGCGGCCCATCGGACGAGGGCGCTTCGGCGTGCGCCTGGGAGCGAGCATCGAGCCGTGGACGCTGCCGGGATGCGGCTATCCCAACCTTCTCGCGACAGGCGAGATGTGTGACGGCGATACGATTCACGACATCCAGCATCCGCACGATCTCTTCATGGAGATGGCGGTCGACTACGACCGTCCGTTGAGAGGATCACTGCGATGGCAGGTCTACGCCGGGCTCTCAGGAGAGCCGGCGCTCGGGCCACCCGCCTTCCCGCACCGCCTGTCGTCGATGTCAAACCCGATCGCCCCGATCGGACATCACTGGCTGGACTCGACGCATATCTCGTTCGGGCTCGTAACGACCGGCATTTACGACAAGCGCTGGAAAGCGGAGATGTCGGCGTTCAACGGGCGGGAACCGGACGAGCATCGCGCAGATTTGGACCTGGACCGGCTGGATTCCGTCTCTGGGCGCATATGGTTTTTGCCTGGGCGACCGTCTCGCGCTCCAGGTGTCCGCCGCACACTTGAACGAAGCGGAGGCGGAGTTTCCACCTGAACCGCGAGCGGACGTCAACCGGCTCACCGCATCAGCCACATACCATCGGCCGTACAGAGAAGGCACCTGGGCAACAACTGTTGCCTACGGAATGAACTCCGAGACCGGAATCATTCCGGGTGGAACGCTCGACGAGCTGACGCACGCCGTGATGGTCGAGAGCACGGTCAGCCCCAACGAGCGGCACACGTGGTTTGGCCGTTTCGAGGTCGTGGGGAAGCCGGCTCACGATCTTCACGCGCACGAGTTCATCACCGAGGTGTTCACCGTGGGAAAGCTGCAGGGTGGGTATGCGCGCTACTTCAAGCCCTGGCATGGCCTGCAGCCGGGGATCGGGGGAACTGGCGCGCTGAGCCTGGTTCCTGAGGAGCTGTCCAGCCGGTACAACGGCCGCGTTGCGCCGGGATTCGGCGTGTTCTTCACGCTCCGGCCCGCCCGATAAGACCACTCACCCGTCCGCTCGTCTTCAACGGTCCTGTCAATGCAACAATTGTTGCATCAATGCAACATCTGTTACAATACGGTCGTGCCGGCAACCGCTGCGCGTCGGTGGCTGCTGTTCGTCCACCAGCTGCCCGCCAGGCCGTCCAACCTGCGCGTCCGCACCTGGCGGCGATTGCAGCAGCTGGGCGCCCTCCCCATCAAACAGTCGGTGTACGTGCTGCCGGATTCCGCGATCGCCCGCGAAGATTTCGAGTGGCTGAAGACGGAAGTCAAAGCCGCGGGAGGCGAGGCCAGCGTGTTCGCTGCCGATCATCTCGATGCCTGGTCGGACGATGCCCTGGTCGACGAGTTCAAGCGGTCGCGACGTGACGCGTACCTCGCCCTGGCGAAGGAGGTCTCGCTGGCCATGCAGAAAACCCTCAAAGGCGGAAAGCCGGGCGTTCAACCGACCGATGCCAGCCGCCAGCTCGATGTCTTTCGTCAGCGCATGTCCGCGATCGACGTGATCGATTTTTTCGGAAGTGCCGGCCGCGATCGGGTCGCCGCCCTGCTCGAGCAATGGCAGCGGCGGCACGTCGAGGCGACGCGTCCCAAGGTCACGGCCGCGACCGGGACGTCACGGCAGGGATACCGGGCGCGCTTGTGGGTGACGCGGCCGCGGCCGGGCGTCGATCGCATGTCGTCGGCATGGCTGATCCGGCGCTTCATCGATGCGGAAGCGCGCTTCGGCTTCCACGCGGATCGGGAAACCGTTCCCGATGACGCCATCCCCTTCGACATGTTCGGCGTCGATCTCAGTCATCAGGGCGACGGCTGTACCTTCGAAACGCTCTGCGATGTGTTCGGGATTCACGAACCTGCCGTCAAGCGGATCGCCGCGATCGTCCACGACCTCGACCTGAAGGACGGACGCTTCGGCGCTCCGGAAGCGCCAACCGTCGGCGCCGTGATCGAAGGGTTTCAGATGACCACCAGCGATGACACGGCGCTGCTGGAGCAAGGCATGACGCTGTTCGAATCGCTGTATCGAGCGTTCGAACGATCGAGCCGGCCGGTCCGACCTGCTGGCAGGGCCAGGCTGCGAACGCGGCGCGGCCGGCCAGGACGTAAGGGCTCTTAAGAGAGCGCAACCATGGCTGCTCGAGCCGAAGTGGCGAGACCGGCTCTTCTGCGCCTCTGCGGCGGATGCGCGGTCGCGTACTGCAGCTACTCGATCTGCCGCGTTCCGCTGCTTCCGCTTCTCGCGCGAGATCTTGGCGCCGATCCGCCGCTCGTGGGTCTGGTCATGGCGGCCTCCACGTTGACCGGCGTCTTTCTGAAACTCCCCGCCGGGACCCTGTCCGATCTGTTCGGCCGGCAGCGGCTGCTCCTGGTCAGCTGCGTGGTGTTCGCGGCGTTGCCATTCAGCTATCTGACGGTCTCGACCCTGACCGTGCTCGTGCTGCTGCGATTCGTGCACGGCAGCGCAACCGCGATCTTCAGCCCGGTCGCGTCTGCCAGTGTGGCCGACGTCGCGCCACCGGAACAGCGAGGGACATGGCTGAGCGCGTACGCAACCGCCCAGGGCACGGGTCAGGCCCTCGGCCCCTTGATCGCCGGGTACGTGATCGCCGCCGGGCATTTCGACCGGGCGTTTCTGATTGCCGGCGCCATCGGCATTGCCGCGGCACTGATCGTCCAGAGCTGGCCACAGAGTTTCCGTCAGAAGCCTCCCCGCGCCAGGTGGCCGGACTTTTCGCAGGCCGTCGTCGAAGTGGCATCCGACCGGCTGGTGCTGCTCACCAGTGCCGCGCAATCCGCGCAGTTCGTCCTCAACGGAACGCTCAACGCATTCGTTCCGCTGTACGGACGTGAGGTGCTGGGACTCTCGACGGTCGACCTCGGCTGGATCTTCGGCCTGCAGACGATGACGACGCTGGTCGTTCGGCCGTTCATCGGAGCAGCGTCGGACCGCGTCGGGCGGCGCGCGATCATCGTCACCGGTTTGCTGGTCAGCGCAGGTGGCGTGCTGCTGCTCGCGGCCGCCGGCAACGTGGCAGGACTGGTCACGGCGATCGTCACCTACGCGTCAGGCGCGGCGACGACGACGGCAGCCACCAGCGCGTACATCACCGACATCACCAGACGTGAACGCTATGGAGCGGCGCATGGCGTGTTCGGCACCATCTACGATGTCGGGGATGCGCTCGGACCAATCGTGGCCGGCCTGCTGGTGGCCGCGGCCGGCTACTCGGCGATGTTCCAGGTGATGGCGATGGTCGTCATCGCGACGGCCGTCTGCTTCGCGCTGGGAACGCGACCGTCGCGACCAGAGCGCACCGCGTGAATTCAGGGCATGGGCAATGTCGCGATCGATACGGCCACGTAACAGGACCTGCAACGCGGCCTTCGACGCTACGTTGTGGCAGCGGCGCCGCGCGAGGCGGCGCTCGCGCGTTCGAGCAGCAAGGTCCGCTCGCGCGCATTGCGCGTCAGGCCGGCCGCCCGCTCGAACTCCTGTCGGGCCTCGTCGAAGCGGCCCAGCTTGTTGAGGAGGTCGCCGCGAACGCTCGGCAGCAGGTGATAATTCTTCAGCGCGGCGTCCGAGGTCAGCCTGTCCACGAGATCGAGGCCGGCCTGCGGCCCGTCAGCCATTCCCACGGCCACCGCTCGATTGAGATCGATGACGGGTGAAGGAATGAGGCGTCTGAGCTCGTCGTACAAACCGACAATCGACGACCAGTCGGTCTCAGCGGGCGTGCGCGCCCGCGCATGACACGCAGCAATCGACGCCTGGATCACATACGGTCCTCGCTCACGGCCCAGTATCGCGGCGCGGTCGAGCGCGGCAAGACCCCGGCGGATGAGCAGTCGATCCCAGAGGGCGCGGTTCTGCTCGAAGAGCAGGATCGGCTGACCTGACGGCCCGACACGCGCGCGCGAACGCGATGCCTGGATCTCCATCAGCGCAACGAGGCCGTGAACCTCAGGTTCGCGCGGCGCGAGTTGCGCGAGGACTCGGCCCAGACGAATGGCGTCCTCGCAGAGGCCCGGCCGCATCCAGTCGTCACCGGCAGTCGCGGCATAACCCTCGTTGAAGATCAGGTAGATGACGCCGAGGACCGACGACAACCGTTCGGCCAGCTCGGCGCCGCGGGGTACCTCGAAGGGCACGTTCTTCTCCGCGAGCGTGCGTTTGGCGCGAACGATGCGCTGCGCGATCGTCGCTTCGGGAACGAGGAAGGCTCGCGCGATTTCGTCGGTCGTCAGCCCGCCCAGGAGCCGGAGTGTCAGCGCGACCTGCGCTTCGCTGGAGAGGACTGGATGGCAGGAGATGAACACGAGCCGCAGCAGGTCGTCGCCCACGTTGTCGTCGAGCGCCGCATCGAGGTCCGGACCGGCTGAGCCACGGTCGGACTCCAGCTGATAACCGAGCTCCTCATGTTTCCGCTCGAGCAACTTGCTGCGGCGCCAGAAATCGATCGCGCGATTCTTCGCGGCCGCCATGAGCCAGGCACCCGGGTTTCGCGGAACGCCCGACTCGGGCCACTGCTGGAGCGCGGCGACGAGGGCATCCTGAGCGAGATCCTCAGCCACGCCCACGTCCCGCACGATGCGCGCGAGGCCGGCAATCAGCCTCGGCGACTCTATTCGCCAGACCGCATCGATGGCGCGGTGAACATCGGTAGCCGTCACGCTACCGATCACACCATCTTCACAAGATCAGGGCAAGCCGGGCCCGGCCTTGATCACTTCTTCCCGGCGACCTGGGCGCGGATGCGGTCTTCCTGCGCGCGCAGCTCAGGCGTGAACTCCTTGCCGAAGTCCTCGGCCTCGAATAACTGCCGAATCTCGATCTCGGCGCCCCCATCGAACGGTGCGCGCTTCACCCAGTCGATGGCCTCCTGCTTCGACTTGCACTGAAACAACCAGAAGCCGGCAACCAGTTCCTTCGTCTCGGCGAAGGGACCGTCGATAACGGTTGGCGTCGAGCCGGAAAACTTGACCCGAACGCCCTTCGAACTCGGATGCAGACCCTCACCAGCCAGCATGACACCCGCCTTGGCCAGCTCTTCGTTGTATTTCCCCATCTCCGTCAGCAGCTTCTCGGACGGCATCTTTCCCGCCTCGGAGTTCTTGTCCGCCTTCACGATCACCATGAACCTCATCGGTGTTTCTCCTTTCTGAATCCTTGCTCTATTCACACGTCGAACGAAGGGCGTCGAAATCGACAGGCCTCATCCTCATTCACACCGCCTCAGCCATCTCGCCACATCACGGGCAAATCTGTCCCAATCACGGATCGTTCGATATTCCCACAACCCTCGCAAGCCCACTGCCAACAAGACGTTATGAGCGACCAGCAACGCTGACGTCTGGCACGCCCCTTGGTCCATGCGTGGCTGGGGATCTGGTGAAAACGTCTTCGACGCACCGCGGACGTCTCGTGGCAGCCACCGTGGCGATCGGGTTCGCTGTGGCGGCGTACCTCATAGCCAATGGCCTCGAATTGCTGGCGGTCCAGTTCATCAATCCCAACCTCACGGACATTGTCGAGGTATCGGACTTCCTGCTGGCGGGCGCTGCGGGCGGCACGTTGTTCTTATGGTTGCATCTGAAGTCGACTCGGAGCGAGCTCCTGCGCCTCGAACGAACGCAGATCGTCGTCAATACGCAGCTGGCGACGGCCGCGCAGATTCAGCGTCGACTTTTGCCGACCCGTCCCGCGACGATTGATGGGATGACGTGTGCGGTCCGCTTCGAGCCGGCATGGGAAGTGGGTGGTGACTTCTACGACTTCCTGCCGCTCGATCACGAGCGCATGCTCATCGCGGTGGGGGACATTTCCGGAAAGGGCATTCCTGCGGCAATGTTGCTGGCGTTCGCTCGCACGGTGCTGCGCACGGGAGCAACGAGAACCACCGATCCGGCCCAACTGCTGACCCTGCTCTCGAATGCGCTCTACGAGGACAACGGCGGCACTCCGTATGTAACCTGCATCGTGGCCCTGGTGGATGCGGCGCAAGGCATCGTGACCTATGCCAATGCCGGGCATCCGCCGGGCGTCATCGTGAGATCGCCGGGTGCGAGCGTTCGCGTGCTGGACACCGCCGGCCCTCCGGCCGGGATGTTCGATCACGCCGTCTACACGTCCGATACGCGAACGCTCAATCCCGGCGATCTCACGATCCTGGTGACCGACGGCATCAGCGAAGCGCTCGCTCAGAACAGTTCGCTCGCCGAGTCGGTTGTCAATCTGATCGCCAGGAGCGAGGGACCTCGTCAGCCGTCAACCGTCTGCGAAACGATCATGGCAGCCGCGCGGTCAGCCGGCGGTCCACGTGGCGTGGAAGATTGGGCCGACGACCGAACGGTCGTGGCGTTTCAGTGGGAAGGGCCGACGAAGAGGCTGGAACTGAGGGACTCTACAAACCCAAATCGCCAGTTGGGCTTGTCTGTGGAGGCCTAGAACAACACCGCGACGTCGACGACGACCTTCGTCCGCGAGTTGTAGATAACGGCATTCCCATTGATCACGCCGCGCGTGTAGCCCTGTGGCAACGGCGGCAGCTGGCGCTCGATCGCTGTGGGAAAGGGTTCGAACTTCTTTTGCCAGCCCGGCGGCAGCTCGCCGCCACGCGCGACCTTCTTCTTCAGGCCGGGAGGGAGGTCGCGATATCGCGGCGCGTAGTGGTTTCGCAGGATGGTGATGTCCCCTTTGCCAAAGACCACACGAACGCTGGCGGAGACCACCGATCCGCCGGAGTTCTTGGCGGTCGCCGTCTGGTGCTTGGCGTGCTTGTTCTTCCCCTGGTTCGGTCCAGCAGCGAACAGCACCGTGCCACCGAGGAGTGCACAGATTGCGGTCGCGCCGATCAGCCGTTTCATGGCATTGCCCCCGCCTGAGCCCTCGCAAGCACCCTGCCGCTGATGTGCCCGTGATGGCGGGGAAGGCTAAGTCGCGGAAGCACAAAGGCCTCCGCCGCGCGGGCTGTCAGAGGCGAGCCGAGGGAGGGCGGTTTTCGGGACCAGGTACCGTCAGGATGGTAATCACGGGCACGGAACGGTCAGCGCTACTCGGCGTGCAGCGTGAGGATTGGGTCGACACGCAACGCTCGCCGCACCGGCAGAATACAGGCGCCCAGCGCGACCACGCCGAGCAACAGCGACAACCCGACGTAGGTCGCAGGATCGGTCGGGGTTACGGTCCAGAGCTGCGTGGCGATCAGGCGCGCGAGCACCAGCGAGCCGGCAATACCAATACCCAGGCCAGCCGCTATCACCAGCAGCACGCGACGGCCGATCAGATCGATCACTTCAGGCGCGCCCGCTCCGAGCACGATGCGAATGCCAATCTCTCTCGTGCGCTGGGCGACCGTATAGGCTGTCACACCGTAGAGTCCCACCGCCGCAAGCAGCGTTGCCGCGACGGCAAATACCGTCAGGACGAAGACGTACGAATGTCGCGCGCGCACGGTGCGGTCGAGCGCCTCGCCGTACGACTGGATGTTGTAGATCGGCCGGTTGGGATCGACCTCGGCGACTGCTCGACGCACGCCAGGCACGAGCGCGAGCGGGTCTGCAGATGACCGAACCATGAACGTCATGTGCCCGTGAATGTTGGCCCATGGGGCCCGATAGCGTGACGGCTGCTGGAGGTATGACGCGTAGACGATCGGCTCGGCGTTGACCTGTTCCAGCCGCAAGGGGATGTCCCGGACCACGCCGACGACCTCGCGCACCTGTTCCTCTGGCAGCACGTCGAGTCTGAAGCGCTTGCCGATCGGATCTTCGCCCGGCCAGAAGCGCCTCGCCATGCTCTCGCTGACAATCGCCACCCACGGCGCAGCGACCGTGTCACGAGCGTCGAGCTCGCGCCCGCGAACAAGCGGCGTCCTGAGGGTGGAGAAGAAATTCGGCGTGATCAGAAAGTACCTGGCACTCGCCGACGAGCGTTCGACTTCGTTGCGGGGTTCAGCCCGGCCTTCGACGAGCACCGGTATCACGGGAACGACCGGGCTGCCGAGCGGTGGAAGCGAGATGCCGGCGACGGACTCGATGCCAGGAATGGCTTGAACGCGTTCGTGCACGCGCTCGATCGTCGCCGCGAGGATGGGTGGTACCGGAAAATATGGGTACCCTGATATGTTCCGATTGGCTTGTAGTAACCCGGCCCGGGGATCCGATAGTCGAACGAGAGGATGCCGTTCGGGTCCAAATTGAGCTCGCGCCCGGCCTGACGAACGAAACTCTTCATCAGCAATCCGGAAGCTATCAACAGCACGAGCGCAAGACCGATCTGCGCCGCCAGCAGCGCGCCACGCATGACATGCAGCCGCCGTGAGTCGCCTACGCCTGGCGAGGTGCGATTGGCGACGCTGACCAGATCGATCCGCGAGGTCGCCATGGCCGGCGCCACGCCGAATATCAGCCCGGTCGTAATCGTGATGACGGTCATGGTCGCCAGCACATGAGCGTCGAGGCTCACGGTCATCATCTGCATCGCACCGAGCGGCGGCGTCAGCAACGCCAGGCTCCTCAGGCCGGCCCACGCCACGAACAGCCCCAGTGCTGCGCCCACGCACGACAGCAACACGCTTTCGGTGAGCAGTTGTCGCACGATTCGCCCGCGGCCGGCGCCAAGTGCGGCGCGCATGGCGATCTCGGGCATGCGCACCGAGCCGCGGGCGAGCAGCAGCGCCGCCACGTTGGCGCAGGCGATCGCGAGCACGAGCCCGGTCGCGATCTGCAGCGTCAGCAGCGGCGCCCTGGTCCAACCCCAGAGCGCATCGTGCATTGGTTGAGCCCGGGCGCCCCACCCGCCATGGATGTCCGGCGCCTGGGCGGCGAGCTCGACGGCGAGGCTGTCCAGCTCTGACTGTGCCTGTTGCAAGGTCACGCCAGTGCCGAGCCGCCCGACAACGACGTAGAACCGTGCCGACGCCTGCGCGGCACGACCCACAAGCCCCATCGGCGCCCAATACTCGACGCCATCGTCCGGGTAGCTGAAGTCAGGAGACATGACGCCGACGATGGAGAACGTGATCGGGCCGAGACGGACGGATCGGTTCAGAATGTTCGGATCGCTGGCGAATCGCCGTTGCCAGAGCCGATGGCTGATGATGACCACGGATACCGGTGCGGCCCGCGTCACGTCGGCATCGGTAGGTAGACGGCCGAGCATCGGACGCGCCCCGAGCAGCGAGAACAGACTGGGCGTGAACAGCGCGCCATCGATTCGCTCCGCGGGCGTGCCGTTTTCCTCCGGACCGAAGTCGCGCTGATCGACAAGGGAGGCTTCAATCGCGTCGAACGAGCGCGCTGCGCTCTGTCCATGCCAGGTAGTCGGGGAGCGACGCATTGCTTCGACTGCCGGTCTGCATGTTAATCGTGCGCAGGATCACCAGCCGGTCGGCGTCGGGGAAGGGCAGAGGCGCCAGCAGTGCCGCATCGACGGCACGACCAGGCCGCTGCTGTGGATCAAGGACTGGGACTTCAACTGGCAGGATCGGTACGCTTACAAAGAACCTGTCCTGTTGCCAAGGGCACGACGATCGACGTCGCGATCACCTACGACAATTCGGCAGAGAATCCGCGGAACCCCAGCAACCCGCCGAGACGCGTGCAGTGGGGCGAAGAGTCGTTCGACGAAATGGGCAACGTGCGCTTTCAGTTGGTCACGGTGAACAAAGAGGACGAGGCGGTGCTTCAGCAGGCGATGGCCGGCGCGCTCAAGGCGGCGCTGTCGTCAGCGGTCCAGAACGGTGCCCTCAAGAAGCTGATGGAAGCACGCGAGAAAAAGCGGAAGGGTGGCGGGTCATAGATCGCGGCGATTGAAACGCCAGTAGGCGACCACGACGAAAACGACCGTCGCTGAGAGCAGGATCGCAGCGTTCCGGAATACCGGCGCGGTCCCGGCCAGTATTGGCAGAGCAGGGTAGTAGTGGAAGGGAGACAACCACGAGAGCGCACGCATCAGCGGCCAGCCGATCGAGAGAAAGTCGATCAGATACAGAACCACAGCCGACAGCGCCACTGACGTGAACGCGGTGCTCCAACGTCTGGCTCCGGCCGCTACAGCCAGGCCGATCGACGCGAAACAGAGGGCGACAGCGCCGAGGTGCAGAAGGAGCGCGGCGATAGCGCTCGCCGGAGGCGCGTCGAAACGCCGGCGAGGCAAAAAAGAAGAGGCCGAGCAGCGCTCCCCAAGGCCATCAACATCGTGGCGGCGAGGACGGTAACGACGGCCAGGACGAGCGAGCGGGTCACGATCGCGTGACGCGGCACCGGCCGGGCAAGCGTGAGGTCGACCAGGCCGGCCTCGACCTCGTGCGCCGGCTCCGTGGTCAGATAGATCGCGACGACCGACGTCAGGATCGCGACCACCGGGTGAAAGAAGCCGAATGCGACGGTCCCCTTGAAGGTCGCGAGCAGCATCGCCTGGTTGCCGAGCCCGCGCTGGAGAAACCCGGGCATCAGCTCGGCAATCCGGCTGAACGAGTTGGCCCGCTCGATCTCCGCTGCCTGCCCGACGATGACGATCTGAAACCCGCACAGCAGGCACAACGAGCCGAGCAACACGTATCGCGCCTGCACGACCGAACGCCAGCCGAGCGCCACGAGTGTTGTGCCCACGTCAGTTCTCCTGGTAGTAGCGCGCGACGAAGTCCTCGAGCTTGAACTCCTCGACCTGCATGTCATGAACGGGGAGTGACGTCAGCGCCTGCACGACCGGCCCGAGCGGTCCGGTCACGTCCAGCACGAGGCGCCTGGGCGCCTGCGTCGCTACGGTCGACACCTGCAGGCCATCGCACCGAACCGTTCACGGCACTCGCGAAGTCGACCGTGACGCTTCGTGAGGCATTTCGCTTCAGATCGTCGATCGTGCCGGTCGCCACCATCCGGCCGCCTCGGATCAACCCGATCCGATCGCAGGTGGCCTCGACTTCGGACAGGATGTGCGACGAGAGCAGCACGGTGGTCTCGCCGTCACGCGCCGAGTGCGCCGAGCGTGTCGCGGAAGGCCTGCACCATCAGCGGGTCGAGACCGGCCGTGGGCTCGTCGAGGATCAGGACGGGCGGTCTGGACATCAGCGCCTGGATGATCCCGACCTTCTGTTTCATCCCGTGCGATTGATCGCGCAGGCGGCGCCGCAGATCGACGTCGCTGACGTCGAAACGACGCAGCAGCTCGTCGAGATAGGCGCGCGAGACCGGACGGCCGCCGATCTGCGCGAGATAGTGCAGGTAGCCGGCCGCGCTCAGGTCCGGGTAGATGGGAAGCTCGCCGGGGAGATACCCGATCTGCCGGCGCGCGCGCAGGCTCTCGGCCTGGCAATCGAGACCAAGCACCGAAGCCCGACCCCTGGCGAGGACGCAACAGGTCCACGAGCAACCGGATCGTCGTGGTCTTGCCCGCGCCATTCGATCCCAGGAACCCGTAGACCTCGCCGCGCGCGACCGTGAACGACAGATCCTCGACGCCGATGACAGACCCGTAGTACTTCGTCAGGCCGTCGACGGCAATCGCCGCGTCGTTCACTTTCGCGCCTGCCTTGTGCGCGCCAGCTCACGCAGAGCCAGCACCAACGCGTCGCGCATCGGAATCGCCGAGCCGTCGCCGTCGATCCGAATGGCGCTGCCATCGGCAGGCAACTCGAATTCGCTCGGCTGCACGCTCATCTGCGCGGCAATCGCCCGCGAAATCAAGCGATACGAGACGCTGTAGGGTTGCTTCAGAAACGTTCCCTTCACGCCGAATTCGACAACGTGATAGTCGCTGGCATCGACGAGGACGCGTGCCTCGGCGAGATCCCAGACATCATTCTGTATCTGCGCCGACACCTTCGGCACTTCGATCATGTAGTGCGTCTCCCCGCCACGCTCGACGACCTGAAGCTGCTGGTCGCCGCTCGCCTGCATCATCCGGACGGAGGCTTCCATGTGCAGCCGCTCCATCTCCGGCGGCGACAGTGTCATGCCCGGCGGCAGCGCGACGTCGAAACGGAACAGCTGCACCCTCGACGCGGAGCGTCATCACCCGGCGATGATTCACGGGATCCTGTGCGACGGCAGACAGCACGCTGCCGTCAGGCGCGTAGGTCGCCAGGAAGTAACGGCCAGGAGTGTCGTGGTCGATGACCTGCTTGACGCGATACGCTCCGTCCACGTGATCGGGCATCATCTCCCGCGGCATGCCGTCCAGGGTCAGCTCGTACTCGAGGAACTCGACACCCGTCGTCGCCCGATCGGCGAGCTGGACCGCGGACCTCGCCAGCACCTCTGACGCCGACACCGTCGTCGGACCGCTGAACGTCGGGACCACGACGAGAATCGCCAGCAGCGTGATCGCTGCAACAGCCCCGCCGCTCCAGACTGCCGGGTGCAGGAATCGGCGCGGAGCATCGACGCCCCTGAGGCGCGTCGCACCGGCGCTCGCACCGCGCGCCATCGCCACCTCGACGCGGCGGCTGACATCCGGCGGCAACGACGTCATGTCGTTCATCGCATTCGCGATCGATGCCGTCTGCGCTTCGCGATGCCTCACGAGACTGCTGCATCGCGCACAGTTTGCTGCGTGTTGTATGTCGTCAGCGGGCGCTTCCTTATCGGCGACCGCCTGAATTCTGGCGTCGTTCAGACAGTTCATAAACGTCCATACCCTTCTCGTTGTTCTGGGCCTGACCGGTTGCCCGTCCCCAGCGATCGACTGCGCGGGCCAGCAGCCGGCCGACTGACGACTCCCGGATGCCGGCCGCCGACGCAATCTCCCGATACGAAAGCCCCTGCGCGCGAAGGGCCAGCAGCAGCCGGTCACGCGAGCACAGGCCCTCGATCGCCTCGCGGAGCGCCCGCTGCCGTCCATCCTCGTCGTGAAGCGGCAGGGGAGCGACAACCGGGTCGTGCCTCGATGCCCAGGGAATCCAGCGCGAGCGGCGTCGCAAACGGTCGCGCGCGGCGTTGGCGGCGACCGTGAAGAGCCACCCTCTGAGGTTCGCGGGACTGCCGCCGCCCCGCAAGTGATGCAGGAGCTTCAGAAACGTCTCCTGCAGCACATCCTCGGCATCCTGGTGGTGCCGGAGCATGACCACCGCGAAGCGATAGACCGCCTGCCCGTGCTCGTCGAAGAGCGCCTGGGAGGCCCGTGCCGCACTTTCCGCAGTGGGTTGTGAGTCCATCCCGGTTGTCAGAGGTATAACGCAGGACCCACCCGTTTGTGACCCCTGCCGTCAGAGTAAAAAATACCCCCGTTGCTGTGGCGTATTATGGAGGCAACGGGCCATGAGCGCGTCGGGACACTGTGATATCGCGGCGTAGATTCCTGCAACTCACTTCGTTGGGCACCCTGGCGACAGGACTGTATTCCTGGCAGGTGGAACCCTACTGGGTCGAGTTCGTCAGACGTCCTCTGCCCGTCCCGCGACTCCCGTCCCGACTCCATGGCCGCACGCTCGTGCACTTCAGTGACATCCACGTCGGTCCTCGCGTCGACGATGATTACCTGATTGGGGTGTTTCAGCGCGCGGCGGCCCTTACGCCCGACATCGTCGTGGTGACCGGTGACTTCATCACCCATCACCCCGATATCTACGACCATGCCGCGCGGGTCTATCGTCACTTCCCAAAGGGTCGGCTCGCGACCCTGGGGATCCTGGGGAATCACGATTACGGACCGGCGTGGGCGCACCCGGATATCGCGCAGCGGATTGTCGAAGTCCTGGAGGCGCAGGGCATCACGGTGCTCCGGAATCGTATCGCCGACGTCGAAGGCCTGCAGGTCGTCGGCCTCGACGATCTCTGGGCACACGCGTTCAAGCCAACGCCGATCCTGACAACCGTCGAACCCGCAAAGGCGTCGCTGGTTCTCAGCCACAATCCCGATACCGTCGACCTCCCCGGCTGGGAATCGTTCGAGGGGTGGATCCTCTCGGGCCACACGCATGGGGGACAATGCCGGCCGCCTTTTCTGCCGCCGCCGAAATTGCCCGTGCAGAACCGGCGGTACACTGCGGGAGAATTTCAGCTGAGCGGCAACCGCCGGCTCTACATCAGCCGTGGCGTCGGACATTTGATCCAGGTGAGATTCAACGTGAGACCAGAAGTCACGGTCTTCGACTTGGAGGCCGTGTGAACGGCGCTGACTCCAGGAGAGGCAACCTGTGAAGAAACGCAGTACCTGTTCAGTGCGGGACAACGTGACCAGCGATGGGAGCGACCGCATGACTGCCGCACTACTTCTCGTGATGGCGTTCCTGCAGACTCTGGCAACGCCTGCCGTCCAGCCGGAAAGCCTCGTCGACGACGTGCGCAAGCTGGAATCCGCCGATTCGAACGAGGCGCGCTTCGACGCACTGACGGCGATGCTGCGCGCACGCAAGGTCACGTTCGAGGTCCAGCCATTCACGATCGAGAAGGCCGTGGGGAAGGAGCCGCGAACCGAGGGGCGAAACGTGATCGCGTCCTTTGGTGACGGCCCGGACGAAATCGTTGTCGGCGCACACTTCGACGCCGCCCGGCTCGCCGACGGATCGCTCAGCCGCGGCGCCGTGGACAACGCCGCGTCGAGCGTCATCCTCGTCAGGCTCGCCGAGGCGCTCGCTGCGGAGAGGCCGCCGGTGCGAGTCAAGGTGATCTGGTTCGACATGGAGGAGCTGGGTCTCATCGGCTCTCAGCAGTACGTCAAGAATCGCGGCGCTTCGCGCATCGTCGGCATGCTGAATTTCGACATCAATGCCTACGGCGACACGATCCTGTTCGGTCCATCGGAGCGTGAAGACAATGTGACGCTCCGCCGAGCGCTGCTTCAGACCTGCGCGGCGCAGGACATCGGATGCGTGCGGTTCGCTCAGATGCCGCCCGGAGACGACCGCTCCTTCGTGACGGCCGGAGTCCCGACGCTGTCGATCGGCATGCTTCCGGCCGTCGAAGCACATCAACTCTGGCTGCTGGTCAACGGCGGACCCAATTCAGGTCTGGCCCAGGGCACGGCGCCGGACATCATCAAGACGATCCACACCAGCGCGGACACCTCGGCGAAAGTCGACGGCGTGGCGATGGGCCGGGCGCTCCGCTTCGTCCGCGCATTGGTCATGGCCGCCGCGCAGCGATAAGCCCGGACCAGCGGTAGCCCGGGACGCGGATCGGCGTGGATCCCTTGCACGTTCACGGGACGCGGATGAGCGCTGGGTCACCAGTCACGGGACGCGGATCAGCGCTGGACCGCATCACGCTCGCGGACGCGGATTCGCGTGCGATCACTCGCGCCGGAACGCTGATCGCTCGGATCACTCACGTTCACGGGACGCGGATTGGCGTGGATCGCTCACGTTCCGGAACGCGGACGCCGGATCCCTCACGTTCACTGGACGCGGTGCGCGTGGATCACTCACGCTGTCACGCGGGCGCGGATCACCGCGGATCAGCTCACGTTCACGGGACGCGGATTAGCGTGGATCACTCACGTTCACGGCGACGCGGATCAGCGTGGATCGCTCACGGTCACGGGACGCGGATCGGCGCGGATCGCTCACGTTCACGGGACGCGGATCAGCGCGGATCCCTCACGTTCACGGGACGCGGATTAGCGTGGATCACTCACGTTCACGGGACGCGGATCGGCGCGGATCGCTCACGTTCACGGGACGCGGATTAGCGTGGATCACTCACGTTCACGGGACGCGGATTAGCGTGGATCGCTCACGTTCACGGGACGCGGATCGGCGCGGATCGCTCACGTTCACGGGACGCGGATCGGCGCGGATCGCTCACGTTCACGGGACGCGGATCGGCGCGGATCAGCTCACGTTCACGCCGGCTCCGGCTCTGACCGCTCACGACCGCGTGTCGATGCCGGGCAGGCGCAGCGTCGCGCGCAGGCCGCCGGGCGGTGAATCGTTCAGCGCGATCGATCCGCCATAGAGCTCCGCAAGGTCGCGAACGATGGCGAGCCCGAAGCCGGACCCGGGCGCAGCCTCGTCGGCTCGGACGCCGCGCTGCAGCACGCGTTCCCGCATCGACGACGCGAGACCCGGGCCGTCATCGTCCACGGAAATGGCCACCATTCCGTTGGAGAGGGCGGACGTGACCGACACCCGCGACCGCGCCCATTTGCAGGCGTTGTCGATCAGGTTTCCGAGCATCTCGTCGACATCCTCGCGCTGGCCGCGGACGCACGTGGTCGGCGGGTACGTCGAGCTGAATGCTGAGGCCACGGTCCGAGTGCAGCTGCTGCAGGGTCCGCGACAGGCCTTCCGCCGATTCCCGGACCGAGCACCGCGCGCCGGGCATCGCGCCTGACGCCGCCGCACGCGCCTGCGCAAGGTGATACTCGACCTGCCGGAGCATCCGCTCGACTTGCTGGCGAATCGTGGCCGACAAGATCGCGCATGTCCCTGCGCTCTGACGCGCTCGGCTTGCTGTGGAAAGCACGGCCAGCGGCGTCTTCAGTCCGTGCGCCAGGTCGCCGGCCTTCGCCACGGCACGCGCGACGGCGCGCTCGCGGTGATCCAGCAGCGTGTTGAGGTCGTCGACGAGCGGCTGGACTTCGGTGGGGTAGTGGCCTTCGACCCTGCTGCTCTGGCCGTCGCGAACGGCAAGCAGCCGTTCGCGCAGCTGATCGATCGGCGCGATGCCACGGCGCATCTGCCAGAGCCCGGCGGCCATGCAGACGATCAGCGAACGCGGTCAGCCAGCCGTGCATGGTAGATGGCCGGGCTGTGCAGGAGCCTGGGGAAGCCGCTCGTGTCGCAGCATGATCTCGGTCGACACCTGCACGCCTGCGGCAAAGAGGCCGACGGTCCACAGGAACGCTGCCAGCAGGAGCCGCGAGCGAAGCGACCGCAGGCCGATCATCCTCGCGCCTTCGTTGGTCGGGGATTCTCGATCCGATACCCGAGTCCGCGAACGGTCTCGATGAACGACGGTCCGAGTTTGCGGCGGAGCCGTGCGATGAACACCTCCACCGTGTTCGAATCGCGGTCGAGATCCTGCGCGTAGATGTGCTCGCTCAGCTCTGCCTGCGACACCACGCGGCCGCGATGATGCATCAGATATGAGAGCACGCGGAACTCGTGGCCGGTCAGCTTGACGGGGACGCCGTCCACCGTCACCTTCGCCGATCGCGGGTCGAGCAGCACCGACGCCGGATCGGAGAAGCGGCGTGACCTGCCCGCTCGCCCGCCGAATCAGCGCTCGCAGCCGCGCGAGGACCTCCTCGATTCGAAACGGCTTCGAGACGTAGTCGTCGGCGCCGCTGTCGATGCCCTGGACCTTCTCGTGCCAGCTGCCACGGGCCGTCAGCAGCAGCACCGGCATCGCCAGCCCGGCCTCGCGCCAGCGCCGCAAGCACGGTGAGCCCGTCGACTTTCGGCAGCCCGAGGTCGAGCACGACGGCGTCATAGCGCTCGGTCTGCCCGAGAAAATCCGCCCGCTCGCCGTCAGCCGCCGAGTCGACGGCATACCCGCCTCTGCCAGCGCAGCGGCAAGCTGTTCGGAAAGCGACGGCTCGTCCTCGACCACCAGAACTCGCAAGACATCCTTATATCCCAGTCGAACCTGAACGGCACCTGAATGGAGCATTCATGGGGCGTTCAGGCGCACCGCTCACGATGGGCGACTGGCGCAATCTGCAATGGGAGATCGGAACTGGAAGTCGGAGGGGGGATGCATGCGAGCCAAGACATTCTTGATCGTGGTGATCGTTGCGCTCGCGATTGCGGCCGTGGCAATTGCGATGCGGTCGGACGGCGGACTTCTGGCAGGTCTGGGGCCGGCGATACACGGTCACTGACATGCGGCGCCCAGGCCATGAACACGCAAGGAGAGCAACATGACAGCGAGATGGACGACAGTGATCGACGGCGAGCGTGCTGGCGATCGGCGTCGTGACGATGCTCGGCGCGCGGATCGCCGCGCAGCACGAGAATCACGGAGCGCCGAACGTCTCCGGCAAGTGGACGATGACGGTGGAGGGCAGCCCTCACGGCGCGACGACCATGGGGTTGACGCTGAAGCAGGATGGCAAGAACGTCACGGGCACCTTCGCCAGCCCGCACGGCGACATGCCGGTCAAGGGAGAGTTCGTGGACAAGGCGCTCACGCTGGCGACGACCGCGCAGCGACGATGGCGGCGAGATCAGCTTCAAAGCCAAGCTGAAGGACGACGGATCGCTGAGCGGTTTCCTGTCGAGCAGCATGGGCGACATGACGTGGACGGCCACGCGCGCAAAGGAGAAGTAGGTGAGGACCTGGATCCAGCACGCAGGCCGGGACGTGCGTCAGGCATGGCGCGCCATCGGCCGCATGCCGGCGCTCGCCGCGGTGATCGCGATCTCCCTCGCCGTGGGAATCGGCGCTGAACACGGTCGTCTTCTCCTGGATCCAGCACCGTCTGCTGCAGCCGCTCCCTGGCGTGGCGCGGTCGGCCAGCCTGCATGCTCGTGGAAACGCCGGAACGAAACAGGCGGCGTACCCGGGACTGTCGTGGGTCGAGTACGGCGACCTGCGGCGGCAACTCGCGCTCGTTTCAGGATCTGTTCGCCGCTCGCATGTCGCCGATGTACGTCGGCGAATCCGGGCAGGTCGAGCGAGCCTACGGCATGCGCGTCTCCGACAATTACTTTCGTGCGCTCGATTTGCGGCCGGCCGTCGGGCGGTTCTTCCAGCCGGACGACAGCGAATCGGTCGCTGTGCTCTCGTACGGCCTCTGGCAGCGGCGGTATGACGCCGACGGCCGGACGCTGTCGGCAAGACCATTCGGATCAACGGGCGCGAGCTGACGATCATCGGCGTCGCGCCGCGCGGCATTCCAGGGGACGGTGCTCGGTCTCAGCTTCGACGTCTGGGTGCCGGCGACGATGGCACCGTGGTCTTCGATCCGGGATCGCGCGAGCTGATCGAGCGGTCGTTCCGCGGACTCGCGGTCATGGGGCGGCTTCAGCACGGGCGTGTCGCAGACGCAGGCACAGGCCGAGCTCGACGCGGTGATGCGTCAGTTCGCCCGCGACTACGCGCAGACGAACGCGACGATCCGCGGCGAGGTCCTGCAGTTCTGGCAGTCGCCGCGCGGGCCGCAGCGCATGATGGCTGCCGCGCTCCTCGCGCTCCAGGGGTTCATGCTGCTGATGCTGCTCGCGGTGTGCGGCAACACGGCGAATCTCGTGCTCGCCAGGGCAAGCGCGCGGCAGAGGGAGATGGGCGTCCGGCTCGCGCTCGGCGCGGGACCCTGCGCGCATCGTGCAGCTTGCTGCTGACCGAGAGCGTCCTGCTCGCGCTGATCGGCGCGCGCTGGCGGTGCCGGTCGCGTACTGGGGCACGCAAGCCTTTCGCACGTTCCCGCTGAGCGGGCTGCCGATCCGGTTTGAGACGAACCTCGATCGTGCTGGGGCTGTTGTTTGCGATGCTGCTCGGCATCGGGTGCGGCCTGATGGTCGGCGCCGCGCCGGCGGCGCAGCTGGCGCGGGTCGATCCGCTGGCCGCGTTCCGCTCCGGTGCCAGAAGTGCCGGCCGCAGCCGCTTGCGCAACACGCTCATGGGCATCCAGGTGGCGCTCGCGCTCGTCGTGCTGATCGTGGCCGGGCGTGGCCTTCTCCAGCTTCCTGGAAACGCGCGACACCGATCCCGGCTTCCGCCGTGAAGGCGTGATGCTCGGCGCGTTCGACCTCGCCGGCCGCAACATGACCGCGCAGGAGCGTCCGCTCGTTTCAGACCCGGCTGCTCGACGGGCTCAAAGACCTGCCGGGCGCCGAAGCCGTCGCGATCGCCTCGTCGGTCCCGCTCGACATCCACGGACTGCCCAGTCGCGTGTTCTCAGTCGAGGGGTACGCGCGAACGGAGGCCGGCTTCGACCAGGCGCTGGCGAACACGGTCACGCCCGGCTACTTCGCGGTGATGGATATTCCGATCCGCGCGGGGACGGATTTCGCGCCGCTCGCGCGACTCAGCCGCGCCACCGCAGGTCGTCGTCAACGAAGAGTTCGTGCGCCGCTACCTCAACGAGGTCGAGCCGCTGGGACGAAAGCTCGAGGCCAGGAATCGCACCTACATCATTACCGGCGTCGGCGCGCAATTCGCTTTACAATGCGTTCGGCGAGCCGCCGACGCCGATCATCTATTTCTCGTACCGGGACAACGTCATCGCGCAAGGAGAGATTCACGTGCGCACCCGTGGTGGCGCCGAAACCGCGATCGTCCCGGAGATTCGCCGTGTCGTGCGCCAGCTCGACCCCGAGTTGCCGGTATTCAACGTGCGGACGCTTACCGAGCACGTCGAGTCGAACCTGATCTTCCGGCGCGTCCCGGCGCGCATGTTCGCGGTGCTCGGGCCGATGCTTCTGGCGCTGGCGGCGATCGGCATCTACGCCGTCGTCGCGTACACGGTATCGCTGCGGACGACTGAGATCGGCGTGCGCCTGGCGATCGGCGCGACGTCGGCGCGGATCATCCGCGATGTCGTCGTGGAGAACATCTTGGCGTCATCGCCGCGGGCGCGATCGCCGGTTGGCTGCTGGCATTCATCGTCGCGATTGACGTGCTGCCGAGCCGGCAGCATCAACCTTCCAATCTTTCTTGGCGTGCCGCTGATTCTGCTCTCGGTGGCGACCGTCGCATGCTGGCTGCCAGTGAGGAGGGCGACGCGCATCGTGCCGATGGCGGCGTTGCGGCAGGAGTAGACGTTGAAACGTCGAATCATCGGAATCGTGGCGATCCTCGGTGCGATCGCCACTGTCTCGGCGTGGTCCGCCATCGGTGGCCGGCAGCCGTCCGCCTCCAGACGCCGGTCACGCTCCCGTTCGAGCTCGTCACCCGCCACATGGTCCTGCCGGTCGCGGTCAACAGGTCGCGGCCGCTCGCGTTCGTGCTGGATACCGGGAACCGAATGGGCGTCATCGACGTCGAACGCGCGCGCGAGCTCGGCGTTACGCTCGGCCGCGAGATCAAGGTTGGCGGGGTGGGGCCCAAGGCGATCACCGGTTTCTTCGTCCAGAACGCGTCGTTCAGCATGGAGAGCCTGCCAGGCTTCTCACAGCCGATCACGCTGGCGATTCCGTTGCGCCCGCTCGCTGCGCGCTTCGGCCACGATTTCGACGGCATCCTGGGCTCCGAATTCATCAAGGAATTCGTCGTGGAGATCAACTACGAGTCGCGCACCATCACGCTGCACGACCGCGAGACGTTCCGCTACACGGGGCCGGGCGAGAGCATTCCCGTCCGCCTGAATTCATCAGGGCATCCGCTCGTCGAGGCACAGGTTACGCCGGTGGGGAAGAGCGCGATCCCGGGCACGTTCGTCATCGATCTGGGCTCCGGCGGCGCATTCGCGCTGCACAGCCCGTTCGTATGCCGAGCACAGGCTGCCGGGCCCCGATGTGAAGACGATCGCGTCACTGGACCGCGGTGGCACCGGCGGCGCGACGACCGGCCGCACGGGCCGCGTGGCGGCATTGACGATCGGTCAGTTCACGATTCGCAATCTGCCCACCCATTTCTCGGAGGACACGTCGGGAGCGTTTGCCAGCGCGGCGGTCAACGGCAACATCGGCCAGCAGGTGATGGGGCGCTTCAGGATCTTCCTCGACTACCATCGCAACAGAATCATCCTGGAACCGACCGCGGCGCTGACCGCACCATTCGATCGGACGTCCAGCGGCATCACATTCGAAGCGCAAGGCCTGGACTACAGCTCGTTCAGGATCACCACCGTTCTGGACAATTCGCCCGCCACCGATGCGGGGCTGGCAACCGGCGACGTCATCCTCGCCGTCGATGGCCGGAAGGCGCCGGATCTGACCGTCACCGTCATGCACGAGATGTTCGAACAGCCGGTCGCGAGGACGCTGACGATCCGGCGCGGCGAGAGCACGCTCACCGCCACCCTGACCCCCCGCCTGATGTTCTGAGACGCCGCCCGCATTCAGGGGGGCCGTGGTTTGACGGTCCCAGGCAGGAGCGTCTATACTCCTGATAAGGAGTATCCTGATGGCTCGTCGCGCGCCCGCCTACCCGCGGTCGCGGCACACCCCGCCGCCCCTGGTCGACCTTGGCGATCGCGCCGCCCGCGAGCGGCTCAGCCGCCCGGCCCTGCGTGCGTTCTTCAACATCATGGGCCGCTGGCAGGTCCGGGACGAAGACGCGCGGGCGCTGCTCGGCGGTGTCACCAACGGCCCCTACTACGAGCTCAAGCGACGGCCCGACCGCGTGCTCGACGTCGACCGTCTGACGCGCGTGTCGCTGCTCATCGGTATCTTCAAGGCACTCAACGTGCTCTACTCGGAAGCGCTGGCGGATCGCTGGGTCCATTTGCCGAATACCAACCGGGTGTTTGGCGGCGTCTCGCCACTGGCCTACATGCTCCAGGGCGGGCTGCCCGCCATCCTCAACGTGCGGCGTCTGCTCGACGCCCGTCGCGCAGGATAGTCCTCGTGGCGCGTCCGCCTGTCCGCCACATCAGCAGGGCTGACACCCATCGCCTCGTACCCTCCAGGCACCTGCCCGGTGGCGACAGCGTCTTCACTCGCATTGCCGACGACGACGAGCACCTGGCGGCGATCTTCGAGCTCGACGATGCCACCAACGAGCGGCTGTTCGCGGAGCGCGGCCTGGCGCCCGGAATCGGACCCGAGGAACTGCTCGCCGCGGTGCCCAACGCGTCGGTCGTCAATGCCGCGTTCTGCCATCCACATCCGCTCGGAGCCCGCTTCAATAGTCCCGAGCGCGGGGCATGGTATGCCGGCTTCGAGCTCGAGACCGCCCAGGCCGAGGTGGCGTTTCACAAGAGCGTGGAGTTGGCCGAGGTGGGGTGGCCGGACGAATCGGTGACCTACGACGACTATCTCGCGGACTTCAACGCGGACTTTCACGATCTGCGGGAGGCGCGTGGCTTTCAGTCCTGTTTGTCGGGTGACAGCTATCGAGGCGTCACAGGCGCTCGCCGCGGCGCTCCTGGAGCAGGGCTCGCTCGGTATCGTGTACCCAAGCGTGCGGCGGCCGGACGGAACGTGTCGTCGTCTGTTTCCGTCCGGCTTTGGTTGGTCACGTCCGTCGCGCTCATCGCTGGCGGTTCACGTGGCGCGCTGGATCGCAGAGATCAGACGCGGCTGATGCGGCCTCCGACCATCAAGCGCCGATCGCTGATCGGCCGGATGACCGGCTACGGCACCCGATCGATGCCGACGAGCTTCCAGGCGTTGCCGGTCCTCTTGAAGTACACGTCCACCGGTCGCGCCCACGCCGGGTTCAGCGGTTCGATGGCGCTCACCGACACTTTCAGGTACGAGCCCTCGGTGCGGGGCAGATCCGCCGGCCCCTGGATCCTTTCCTGACCCGACGGCGTCGGCACGCCGATGACCTGCGCCTGACCTGCCGCGTTGTCGTAGCGTGCCCACATCGCCGAGTAGCCGCCCTTGGGCGCGTCCCAGTACCTGGCGCGGACCGCAGGGTTCTCGAACGTGAGCATGCCGCTCTCGTCGAGCGCGAACTTCACCAGCGGATTGATCATCGCCGTGTACGTCTTGCCGATCTTGTCGCGCCGTTCGCCGAGCACTCTCGCGAGCAGTTTCTCCGCTGCCGGATCGGTGTAGATGCCAGTCTTCACGGCTGCCTGAATGTGTGCGTCGGTGAAGGCCATCACGCGAAGCGCCGCCCACAACGTATCGTCGGGGCGCGCGTGGCGGAGCGCCACGACCGGTACGCGCGGTACCCACTTGTCAGGCTCGAACCCATCGGCGCGTGAACTTGCCGATCTCGGCGTTCTTCTCGTAGTCGAGGGTCTGCCACGGCTGTATGTAGAGTCCAAGAGAGAACAATCGCTTGAAGACCTTGTCGCCTTCGTACAGATACTCGTGGCCTTCGTCACCGTCGCGGGGACCGAGCGCGCCGGTGCCGAACGTCGACCCGACGTCCTGCAGGTAGTGGCGCACGACGCTGCGGCCGTTCTCGGTGATCACCATGTCGAGCGTGTTGCCGGCCTTCATGTCCACGAGGTTCGCCCACGCACCGAACACCTTCAGGGCGCGGAGCTCGCGTCGATGCTCGTGCGGCACGACGTCGTTTGGATCGTCGGGACGCGTGCCGAAGTACTTGAATCCGCCGACCGGACGGCCCGCGAGCGCCCGTCCCACGACCACACGATAGGACCCGTCGTCACTGCGCTCCGACCGCCGCAAGACGTCGTTGAGATCGCTCTGGCCCATCGGCCGGCGCCTGCCGTGTGCCCGGATCATCGCCGTGTCGCCGATGACGATGTCCTCGGGACGGATGGTGACGATATGGCTCTCTACCTGGAAGTAACCGAGAGCCCAGAAGAGCCGCGTCGCGACGGCACGACCGCGGTCGCCGCGACCGGATTGCCGCGCGCGTCGAACGACACGAACCAGGTTTCGCCTTTTTCGTCGCGAATCGTGAAGCCCGGCGAGACGCCGGCCGATTTCGGTCGAATGATGGTCCACTTGCCTTTGGCCGGCCCGTCCGACGTGTTCGGCCCGCGCGTGATCTCGTCGATCGTGACGTCGCGCGCGTAAATCCGGTTCGTGAACCAGTTCGAGTCAGGCACCTCGTCGATCGTATTGATGTTCCCCGCGCGAACGTTGAGCGCCGGATCGCCAGGTTGCTGAACAGATTCATCGTCAGGTCGGCCAGCAACCCGATATCCCATTCCTGGACTTTCGACGCGTCCTGCGTATCGGGCTCGCGCTGCAAGCGGATCGTCGGAGAGGAACTTCGGGCGGTTCTGCGCCAGCGCGCCGACCGACCAGAGCAGACCGGCAACAGCAATTCCCGATACCAGACGCAATACTGGCTTGGCAGAGATGAATTGAAAAGGGTTTCGCATGATCGTGACTGTCGTGTCCATTTAGAACGCTGAGTGCATCGCGAAGACCAGGTTCCAGCCCTCGGATCCTTTTGCCATCTCGATGCGCAGGAAGGTCGCGGTAGGACCGTGGAATCGTGCGCCAATCCCCCAGTTGTCCGTCATATTGTTGAAGTCGAGGTCTTCAAGGCGGCTGGCAACCTTGCCCGCGTCATAGAAGATCGCCATATCCATTCCGATCCGGCTGGGAATCCAACGGAACTCGGCTGACGTCAGCAGGGCGTGCCGATCGCGAAACCGGGCGCTCGAGTAGGCGCGCAACGTGCTGCCGCTGCCCAGGTACGGCATCAGGTAGTACGGCACGATATCGTCGTCGCCCACCGTCGACTGGACACGGCCCCGCAACGAGATGACCCAGTTCTCTCGCAGCAACGGCAGGTGCTGCACGATTTCGCCATCGACTCGCCGGAAACTGAACGTATCGTCGAGATCCGCGTAGTCGTGAAAGGTCACACCGTAATAGCCGCCGGACCGCGCGTATCCGGGTGAGGGCCGCCAATCAATTGCGGCCTCAGCCTGGGAATGGATGTATGTCGGATTCGAGAACAGACCCGGCGCCGTCGTCTCGTCATAGACCGTTTCAATCGAAGGCGCGCTCCCGGCTCCCTCTTGGGTCGTGAAGTCTTCGTAGGCCACGTCGCCGCCCAGGGTGAACCAGGGCGACGGACGAAACGTCAGCGTCAAGCCACCATACCCTTGCTCCGCCCCGAAGTTCGCCCGATCCTCAGCCACCGAGTCGGGGCCGAGACCGTAATAGCCCACTTCGGGCGCATCCAGCCACCCGGCTCTCACACCAACGAAGACCGTGCCCTTGACGGTTCCACGGAGTACGGGTGCCCACCTCGATCTTCTTGTAGTTCTTGATCGAATAGAGGCCGAAAATATCCCAAACCGCCTTGCGGCCGTTGAAATAGCGGTAGCCCGCCCCAAGCGTGAAGCCACCGCCGGGGTAGACGCTGCCGAAGGCGGGGTAAAAGCCGCTCGGTGGGCTCACGAACGCCGACTCGATCCTTCCCATCACCGCTTCGAACTTGTTGGGTACGTAGGGTGCGGCCGTCTTCGCCTTCTCGGCCTGTTTCTTCGCGATCTCTTCTTCACGCGTCTCCTGAGCATCGGCCGGCACGGCAAAGCCAGCCACACCCCAGCCATGTCGCCGCAGCAAGCAGGAGCCGCGCGGCAGATTGTGTCTTGGTCGCCCTGAACATCAGTCGCTCTCCGGTTCAGTTGGAAAGGGCACAATATTACTACGCTTAGACAGGTTCGCGGCGGCCCGCGCCGGCCTGCTATTCCATAGTATGTTTCGGACGTCGCCAAGGCGATCTGACGGGTGGAGGGAACAGTGCTCACAATCAGGCGCTCCTGGAAAGCTGGCCTCATTCCAGCGGTTTTGAGTGTATCGGTCCTCTCGGCGGCCAGCCTCTCGGGCGAGCCGCAGCAGGCGCCGCCTGCAGGTCAACAGCAACAGCCGGCGGGACGTGGACAGCGGCCGCGGCCCGACGTCGCGATGGACTCGGAGCGGGCCCAGCAGCTCTACGTCAGCAAGGACCCGAAAGATCACCCGCCTGCCAACTACCAGCGCGACATCGAGGAGAAAGCCCAGGCGGACGCCCGCTATGCGGAGGCCAGCAAGGGGATCATGGACTTCCAGAAGGTGAAGTACCGGAGCAGCGTCGGCGACATGGATATTCCCGCCTACCTGTTTCAGCCGCTTCAGAAGCGCGGCGCCAAGGGTCACGCAGCCATGGTCTGGGTCCACGGTGGTGTCCACGGCAACTGGGGACTCAACATGTTTCCGTTCGTCAAGGAGGCGGTCGAACGTGGCTACGTCGTCATCTGTCCCGAGTACCGCGGCAGCACCGGGTACGGCGAAGCGCATCATCTGGCGATCGACTACGGTGGTCTCGAGCTGGACGACGTCGTCAGTTCCGTCGATTTCTTGAAGACGCTTCCGCACGTCGATCAGGATCGGCTGGGCATCATGGGCTGGAGCCACGGCGGCTACATCACCCTGCTGTCGGTATTCAAGGACAAGCACCCGTTCAAGGCGGCTGCGGCGATGGTACCGGTAACGAACCTGGTCTTCCGCCTGTCGTACAAGGGCCCCGGCTATCAGCGGCAGTTCTCGACGCAGTCGCGCGTTCAGGGTCTGCCGTTCGAGAAGCGCAGCCTGTACATCGAGCGATCGCCGCTGTATCACGTGGACAAACTGCAGATCCCGCTGCTCGTTCACGTCGCGACCAACGACACGGACGTCGACTTCGTCGAGGACCAGCAGATCGTGGACGCCTTGCGCGCCCGCAAGCCCGACCTCGCGGAAACGAAGGTGTACGTCGATCCCGTTCCTGGACCGGCGAGCGGCGGCCACACGTTCAGCCGTCGCGTCAACCCGAAGACCCTGGAACGCGACGAGTCTCCGGATCAGCGCGACTCGTGGAATCGTGTCTGGACGTTTTTCGAGTGGAATCTGCGGCCGTACGAGGATCGATCGAAGACCCGACGTCGAGCGCGGCGCGATGAAGACCGGTTAACTCCGGACCGCCGGCTGCGCGGCCCTGAGCGGGGGCAACGCCGCTTCGATTGCGGACCGCTGCGGCTCGAGCCACGGCGGGAGTACCAGCGATTCACCCAACCGCTCCGGGTCTTCATCGACCGCGAAGCCCGGACCGTCGGTCGCCAGTTCGAACAGCACGCCGCCTGGCTCGAGGAAGTAGACGGACTGGAACCAGAAGCGATCGATCACGGGTGTCGGCCGCCGTCCCGCATCGTCGATCTGCTGACGCACCTCCAGTTGGTGTGCATCGTCATCGACTCTCCACGCGAGGTGATGAATGCTGCCGACGCCCCACGCGCCGCGACGTGATCCCGGCGCCGCCTGGACGTCGAGATAGCGTCCGGATCCGCCACCCTCGACGCCGTAACGCTGCCAGCCGTTGTCGCGATCCGATCGGCGCGAACCCCAGCACCTTCGTCAGGAATTCCGCCGTCACCTCGACATCGCGCTCGCGAACGCGCGCACCGTCGAGACCTCGAATCTGATGTTCAGCCGGTATGGGGCTGTCATCCCAGGGTGTGAACTGGCGCGTGTGGGCGCCCGCACTCTCGACGAGCGCCACACGGAGCCCGTGAGGATCGACGAGAGGCAGGACACGCTCCTTGAATCGCGTCTCGATGGAGGTCGTGCGCGTGCCGTAGCGCTCGAGCCGCGAAGCCCAGTACGGCAGGCTACCCGGAGGCACGGTCAACGACACCTCCGTGCTGAGGCCGTGGCCGTCGCGGGGCGGAGCGAGGTGCGTCCATGGAAAGAAGGTCAGGTCGCTGCCGGGATGTCCCTCAGCATCGGCGTAGAACAAGTGATACGTGCCCGGGTCGTCCTGGTTGACGCTCCTCTTGACCAGCCGCATGCCCAGGATGCCGGCGTAGAAATCCAGGTTCTCTTGTGCGGGACCGGCGATCGCGGTGACGTGGTGGAGTCCTCGGACTGTGTGCATGGCCTTCTCCGGACTGCGATCGACTTTAACGTTTGCAGGGGAGGAAAGCCACAGTCAGTAGACAGCAGGCGGTGACATCTGGCCAGCACGACGCTGCGAGCCGGGCTGGGCCGCGCGGCCCGGAGGAGACCGATCGCGGCATGTCGGGCCTGCTGTCTACCGCCGGCGGCGCGATCGGCAGTAACGCCGTGCGAAGAGCGAAGGCTCCGTGGATCGGCGCAGATCCAGCAACAGGCGTGCCGGCGGATGTGGAAAAAGAGGTGCAGAATTCGGCCAGATTTTGGGGGGCCGTCAAGAAGCGGGCGTGACCTGTAGCCAACCCGTGAGCTACCGGCCAAAAGATTGGCCGGTCGTGGGCTGACTCACGACGGGTCGAGGCAGGTGCGGGCTATCCCGCACCTGCTCGGAATTCCGTGGTGGGCGTTTTCAGACTGTTCGTCGGCCGCTCAGCAACCCTACGACAAACAGGACCAGCGCGATTACCAGCAGCACGTAGATGAAGTTGCCAAGCGTGTAACCGCTGACCAGCCCGAGGAGCCACAGCACCAACAGAATCACCGCGATCGTAAACAGCATCGTTGCCCTCCTGCGCCACGACAGAGAGCACAAGCCATGCCGCGTCGAAATACTGGCGTTCGGCGGAAAAGAGTGCAGCTGAGGTTCGACAGTACGTCGTGGCCTTCTCTTTCTTTCATCGGTTGAGCTAACCGCTTGTTCAGCCTGTGACCATCCACTACCATGCCGTGCGAGGAGTCACTGCCAATGATGTCGACATGCACCGGACGGATGGCGATCAGCGCCCTGATTGTGGCCCTGGGCACGCTCGTGCCGACGATACGTTCGACACCGCCGATGCTGGCGCAGGGCGCCGCAACGAACCAGCCGGCCGGCGCCGTCGATCAGGCGCTTCTGAGCGGACTACGCTGGCGATCGATCGGTCCTCCTCGCGGCGGACGATCGATTGCCGTATCCGGCAGCACGAGTCGGCCGCACGAATACTACTTTGGCGCCACAGGTGGTGGGTTGTGGAAGACAACGGACGGGGGCATCACATGGCGTCCGGTGTCCGACACGTTCTTCAAGACGTCGTCGGTGGGCGCCGTCGCGGTCGCGGAGTCCAACCCCGACGTCGTCTACGCCGGGATGGGCGAGGTCGCGATGCGCGGCAACGTCATCCAGGGTGACGGGGTCTACAAGACGACCGATGCCGGCAAGACCTGGAGCCACATGGGCCTCGAGAAGACGATGACCATCGGCCGGATTCGCGTCCATCCGGCGAACCCCGACATCGTCTACGTCGCAGCGCTCGGTGATCCGTACGGCCCGAACGCCGACCGCGGGGTCTTCAAATCGAGCGACGGCGGAAAGACCTGGGACAAGGTGCTGTTCAGAAGCGACAAGGCAGGCGCCGTGGACCTGACGATGGACGCGAAGAATCCGGACGTGCTCTACGCCGGCTTCTGGGAGGTTTTCCGAACGCCGCACTCGTTGTCGAGCGGAGGGCCGGGCAGCGGCTTGTTCAAGACCACCGATGGCGGCAAGACATGGACGGAGTTGACGAAGAACCCGGGCCTGCCACCGACACTGTGGGGGAAGATCGGTGTCTCGGTTTCGGCGGCGGATCCGAACCGGGTCTACGCGATCATCGAAGCCGCAGAAGGCGGTGTGTTCCTGTCGGATGATGCGGGCGCGACGTGGAAGCGGGTGAACGACGACCGCCGGCTTCGTCAGCGCGCGTTCTACTACACCCGGATTTACGCAGACACCCAATCCAAGGACACGGTCTACATTCTCAACACCGGCATTTATCGATCCACCGACGCGGGGAAGAGCATCCGCGGCATCACGGTACCGCACGGCGACAACCACGATCTGTGGATCGCGCCGAACGACGCCAACCGGATGATCAACAGCAACGACGGCGGCGCCAACGTGTCGATCAACGCCGGCGCGAGCTGGACCGAGCAGGACTACCCGACGGCTCAGTTCTACAACGTGTTCACGACCGCGCACGTGCCCTACCACGTCTGCGGCGCGCAGCAGGACAACAGCACCGCGTGCGTGCCATCCACCGGCGGCGAGCTCTATCCCGTCGGCGGTGGCGAGAGCGGATACATCGCCCCGGATCCGCAGGACGTCGACGTGTTCTACGCCGGCAGCTATGGCGGGCTGTTGACGCGCATCAACAGACGAACCGGCGAGCGCCGCAACATCAACGTGTGGCCGGACAACCCGATGGGGCATTCGTCGGGCGATATCACGGAACGATTCCAGTGGACCTTCCCGATCGTCGTCGCGCCCACCGATCCCGATACGCTCTACGTCACGTCGCAGCATGTGTGGAAATCGACCAACGAAGGCCAGAGCTGGCAGCGGATCAGCCCCGATCTGACCCGTCACGACCCGTCGACGATGGGGCCATCCGGAGGACCGATCACGCTCGATCAGACCGGCGTCGAAACCTACGCCACGGTGTTCACGCTCGCGCCGTCAGCCGTGAACGGCAGCGTGATCTGGGCCGGGTCTGATGACGGTGTCGTGCACGTGACGCGCGATGGCGGCAAGAACTGGAGCAACGTCACACCGTCCGGGCTGCCCAGAGTTCACGCGAATCAGCCTGATCGAAGCGTCACCCCACGATGCAGGAACTGCCTACCTCGCCGGGAATCGCTATCAGCGATCCGACCGCGCCCCGTACGTCTACAAGACGAGCGACTACGGCAAGACATGGACGAAGATCGTCAACGGCCTGCCTGCCGACGATTTCGCGCGCGCCATTCGCGAAGACAAGAAGCGGCGCGGGCTGTTGTTCCTCGGCACCGAGACGACGATCTACGTCTCGTTCGACGATGGCGGCGTCTGGCAGTCGCTCCGGCAGGAGATGCCGGTCACGCCAGTGCACGGCATCGAGATCAAGAACGACGACCTCGTGATCGGCACGCACGGGCGCTCGTTCTACGTCATGGACAACATCGGCGTCCTTCGGCAGATCGGGCGCGAGACGACGAACGAACCGGTCGTGCTGTTCCACCCGTCCGACGCCGTTCGCTCCGTGTCGCGCGGCGTCGCGATCGACTACTACCTGAAGCAGGCGGCCGACCGACGTCGCCATCGAGATTCTCGATGCGCAGGGGAAGACGATCACCACGTTCAAGAGCGGCGACGCCCCGGGCGGGCAGCGGGGAGCCGGCCGCGGCGAGGCGGCGGAGCCCGAAGAGGAAGAGGAGGGTGGGCGCCGCGGCGGTCCGCCCGCGCGTGTCTCGGGACGTGCAGGGCATGAACCGCTTCACGTGGGACATGCGCTACCCGAACGCGCGCGATTTCCCGGGAATGATTCTCTGGTCCGGCAACGTGCGCGGCCCGCAGGCGCCGCCAGGAAAATATCGCGTCCAGCTGACCGCTTCAGGCGTCACGAAGACGCAGGACTTCGAGATCCGCCGCAACGCCGCGGTACCCGGCGTGACGGACGCCGATCTCCAGGAACAGTTCAAGCTCGCCAAGGCAGATCAGCGACAAGATCACCGCCGCCAACGACACGGTGGTGCGCATCCGCAATCTCAAGACGCAGATCGCCGATCGGATCGGCAAGACGACCGATCCGAAGATCAAGACGGCCGGCGAGTCGCTGACGACGAAGCTGACCGAGGTGGAAGGGGAGATCTATCAGTACCGGAACCGGAGCAGCCAGGACCCGCTCAACTATCCGATCCGGTTGAACAACAAGCTGGCCGCGCTGCAGGGGACCGTCGAAAGCGGCGACGCCAAGCCGACGGATCAGTCGTACGCCGTGTTCAAGGAGTTGTCAGGGCGCCTGGACAAGGAGTTCGCGAGGCTCGGAGCGCTGACGAAATCCGATCTGCCGGCGTTCAACACGATGCTGACGGCAGCGAAGCTCGACCCGATCAAGGAGAGCGGGAGCTAAACAACTTCCAACGCACAATTCCCAACTCTCGGATCGGGGATTGGGAGTGATTGGAAATCTCCTTCGAGATCGCGCTCGATGGTGACTTCGACGACGCCGAGCGGTTCGTCGACCATCACGAACAGATCGTCGGGGTTCTCCATGCCGGCGTTGAAGAGATCGGCTGGACGATACGGACGTTCCTGCAGCGCGAGCGTGACCTCGGCGATCTCCTGGTACGACGCCAGCACGACATCGGCGATCGAATAGAGGGTGTGCTGGACGCTGCGGCGCCCGTGGCAGCCGAAGGTCTCGACGATCGCCGCGCGAATGCCCTGCCGATACGGCCCGAAGGTCACGTCGCCGCTGGTGTAGGTCCACTTGGCCGCCAGAGTCGCCGACCAGCAGCCGTTGCAGTCCGTCCTGTTTTCCACTACCGTCGTCCAGCCCCTTGCGCGGGGGCCCGAAGCCTGACGAGCGCATGATCGTCAGGTTCTCGAGGCCGGAGACCACAGCGACCTGCTGTCCGTTACTGGTGACCGTCGCCGTTCGCCGCTCCGGCGTGCCAGCCACGAACGCCTGACCCTGCGCCTTGCCGCCCGCTTCCAGCCGGTTCCACGGCTGCTCGACGATCTCGACTCTCGCGCGCGTGACGCGCGGGTGGTCAGAAAGCACGCGAGCGCAGAGGGCCAGACCGAACGTCTCGATCTCGCCGTGCCCCTGCTCGCGAGCGGTTGTGTGCACCAGGTTCTTGAGCGCTTCGCCGGGAAGCAACGCCCCCGGTGCGCCTGCGAGAAACGCCTCGGAGAAGTCGCCCTCGAACCGGCACGAGACGCTGAGATCGCGCGGGTCATGGCGGTCGCCGCGGTGGACGATGCGGAGCATGCGCAGCCGGGATTCGCCGTGGCTGCTGGCAGCGATGCGTGGCACACCGCCAATCTACCACGACGCCGCCGGCAATCTCACGGGACGCAGATCTGCGCAGATCCATTCGTCACCGGACGCGGATCTCCTTGGTTTCACAGGACGCAGATCTTCGCGATCTCCTTGGTTTAACGGGACGCGGATCTTCGCGGATCGACCTTGGTGACGGGACGCGAATTTTCGCGGATCAACCATGATTCACGGGCGAATGTTCGCGGATCGCGTGTTTTCGGTGTCGAGGAGGACGGTCTGTAGATGTGCGACCAACTGCTCAATCGTTTGGCCGGCAGTGTCGATCACGACATGATCGCGATCCCAGGCACGGTAGTCACGGGCGACGACCTCCGCCCAGGTTGGACCGCTGGAGGCTGGAGAGTGAGGCAGTCGCTCCTCAACCCTTCGCCGGTGTTCTCGCTGGTCTGAACAGACAACCTCAACTTCGACGAGCTTCACCTGAGCGCGATGTGCAACCGCTCGCCAGGCCTCACGCGTGATGGGCAGCGGATTGACGGAGTCAGCAATCACCGTGCGACCGAGACGTACGTTGTCCTCGGCCACCACATAACCCACTCGATAGCCGGCATCGTCCAGCGACACCACCGTCACGCCGGACTCGCGAATGGCCAGTTCAATGGAATCGATTCGTATGTGCACCGCCCCCAGCACCCGCGCCAATGCGCGGGCAATCGTCGTTTTTCCGACACCCGGCAACCCACCAGAACGATGAGCATGCGCAACAGTGTATCGCCGTAGTTCAACCGAGCCCATTTCGCGATCCGCGAAGATCCGCGTCCCGTGGAGTCCCTGATGCGATCCGCGAAGATCCGCGTCCCGTGGAGTCCCTGGTGTGATCCGCGAAGATCCGCGTCCCGTGGAGTCCCTGGTGTGATCCGCGAAGATCCGCGTCCCGTCGAGTCCCTCATGCGATCCGCGAAGATCCGCGTCCCGTGGAGTCCTTGTGATCCGCGAAGATCCGCGTCCCGTGGAGTCCCTGGTGTGATCCGCGAAGATCCGCGTCCCGTGACCCTTGCTGTGATCCGCGTTTGCGTCAGCGCCACGTCACAGTCAATAATCCGTGGCTTCATGCAAGTCGCCAGACGACTGTTCATCAGCGGCCGCGTCCAAGGCGTCGGTTTCCGGTTCTTCGCGGAGGAGCGCGCCATGATCGAAGGCGTGCATGGGTGGGTCAGGAACCTGCCAGACGGTCGCGTCGAGGTCTACCTCGAAGGCGAACGTCAATCGGTGGACCGCGTCGAAGCGTCGATGCGTCGCGGCCCCGCGGGTGCCCGAGTCGAGTCGGTTCGCGTCGAAGAGGAAGTACCGCACGGGCGCGCGACTGGATTCGCGATCCGCTAGGCTCTGGCGGCGATCGACTTGATCCCGGAAAAACGAGGAGCGCACGACCGCACATCATGGAAGCACTCAAATCGAAGATTCGTCACGTGCCGGATTTCCCAAAGGCCGGCATCCTGTTCTACGACGTGACGACGCTGCTCCGCGACCCTGAGGGCTTCCGGCTGGCCATCGACAGCGCTGTCGACGCCGTATCAGCGGCGTCAGATCGATATCGTGGTCGGCATCGAGAGCCGGGGATTCATCCTCGGCGCGGCGGTCGCGGATCGCATCGGCGCCGGGTTCGTGCCGGTGCGAAAGCTCGGCAAGCTGCCGGCCACAACGGTGCGCGCGACCTACGACCTCGAATACGGCAGCGACAGCCTCGAGATGCACAAGGACGCGGTCGAGCCAGGTCAGCGGGTGCTGATCGTCGACGACCTGCTGGCAACCGGTGGCACCGCGCGAGCGACGGTGGGTCTCGTCAAGCAGCTCGGCGGGCGCGTGGAAGGCGTGGCGTTCCTGATCGAGCTGGCCGACCTCAATGGCCGCAAGCAAGCTGCAGGGCGAGGACGTACTGGCCGTCCTGCAATACTGAACTGCGCTACAATTGAGATGTTCCGCGCCCGTAGCTCAGCAGGATAGAGCACCGGTTTCCTAAACCGGGGGTCGCAGGTTCGAGACCTGCCGGGCGCGCCATTCGACTCGCCGCGCCCGCGCAGCGAGCCGCAGGCTGCTCACGGCGGGCCAGCGATCAGGGAGAATGCCCTGAGCGAGCGCACAGTTCCCGCGAGTCGAAGGCTGCCGTGCACGAACGGCTGACTCGCAAGCATGCGAAGCATCATCGGGTTGAGAACACAGCATCATGAAAAGCACTGAACGTCACAAGCTGAAGGAAAACGAATTCGCGCGGACGGTCGACCCACGCGCGCGAGGTGGTCGAGGCGCGCAAGCGCGACATCGGGCTGATGGCCACGGTCGTCGCGATCCTCCTCGCGGCGGTGGCCGGCTACTGCTGGTGGCAGCAGAACCGCAACTCGACGGCAGCCGAGGGCCTGGCCGCCGCGATGGCGATCTACGAGGCGCCTGTCGTTCCGATTCCGAGCGCCCGCGCCCGGCAGCCCCTCGCCGGTCCAGCAGCCGGGCACCTTCCCGACCGAGCGCGCGAAACTCGAGGCGGCGCTGCCGAAATTCGTGGAAGCGGCGGATCGCTATCCCAACACCGACGCGGGCATCGCTGCGCGCTATCAGGCCGCCAGCATCCTCGCGGTCTTGGGCCGCTATGCGGAAGCGGAGCAGCGGTATCAGGAAGTCGTCGACAAGGCCGGCAACAGCATCTATCGGCCGGACGGCGCGGCTCGGCGCTGGCGGACGTGCAGGTTGCGCAGGGCAAATACGACAGCGCGATCAACATCTACACGGAGATGAGCCGCGAGACGAACTCGCAGATCCCGATCGACAGCGTGCTGATGCAGCTGGGCCGCGCCTACGCGCGCGCGGGACGGAAGGAAGAAGCGGCAGGCGCGTTCAACCGCATCGTCAACGAGTTCCCGGAGTCGTTCTACACGGCTGACGCGCGGCGCGAGCTCGATCTCGTCAAGAAGTCGTAGCGAGACGGCGTCACGAGACAGTCCGCCTGCCTAGACGGCGTCCGACGCGCTCGAGAACGTGAACTCTCGAATGCGCGCGGCCGGGCACATCACGGCCAGGCCCGCTGAACCGATCCCTTCGCCGCTGACCGCCCGTTCCGGCGGCGTCATCGCCTCGATGTTGTTGAAGGCGACCACCGGGCTTTCGTTCCAGCGCATGTTCTTCACGGGCCGCGTGACCTTGCCTTTCTCGATCAGGAACAGGCCGTCGCGCGTCAGCCCCGTGAACAGGAGCGACTGCGGATCGAGCGGCCTGATGTACCAGAAACGCGTGACCAGCACGCCGCGTTCGGTGCCGGCGATCAACTCGTCCACGGTCGCCGTTGCCGCCATCCAAGATGATGTTGCCCGGCCCGGCGGTCGGCGCCTTGCCTGATTTCTCCGCCCAGAATCGTGAATAGAACAGCTCCTTCAAGACGCCGTTCTCGACGAACTCCAGCCGCTTGATCGGCTGGCCTTCACCGTCGAACGACAGGGAAGGCGCGACGGGGTTGGCCGGATCCGAGTAGATGTGCACCTTCTCGCCGAGAATCTGCTCGCCGATGCGGTTGCCGCCGCCCTTCTTCGAGAAGAAGCTGCGTCCCTCGTCTGCCTGCCGCGCATCCGCGGAGAACATCATGAACACGAGGAGATCCGCCAGCGCGGACGGCTCGAGCACGACGGTGTACTTGCCCGGTTCGATCGCGCTCGGGTTCTTCGAGCGCGCAGCCTTCTCGATCGCCGCAGTCGCCAGCTTGCCCGGCTCCAGCAGCCGGAGCTCGTTGAACGACTTGCTGGCCCAGCCGGATCCGGTCCCGTCGGGCGTTCGTGACGTGAGGTTGTAGTCGGCCGCGGTGAAGCGGTCGTAGGCGAACAGCCCCTTCGAATTCGCCACCGCCTGAAACGCCGCCTGCGTTTCGACGAAGCCGGCACTCACGACCTCGCTCTTCTTGCTGACGTCGATCGCCGCTTCAACCGAGGTCGCCCTCCACTCCGGCGTGGCATTCGCGACGTCATCGAAGAATGCCTTGCTCGGTGTGTAGGTCTGCTGGCGGAAGAGCCGGCATCAACTCAGGATTGTCCGGTGAGAGCCGCGCGATCTCCTCGGCCGCACGCACCGCCCGCTCCAGGCTCTCTGCTTCGAACTCGCTCGTCGTCGTCGTCCCGGATCGCTTGCCGAAACGGGCGGTGATGGCGAGGCTGTTACCCGACGACGGCACCGGACGTCGTCGCCGTATTCCGCGCGAAACGCAGGTTCGCGCGATCGTTGCCGGTCAGCGTGACCAGCGTTTCCTCGGCCTTGCTGAGCGACAGCGTCTTATCGGTGAGCGCTTTCGCTTGTTCCTTCGTCAAGATCATGACTGCAGTCCTCGAAAACTGTGATCCCTGTCGTGGTTCGTCGTCGCTCTGCTCGAGAGTCATCGCATGGCTCTCGAGCCACGAGCACGAACTACGAACTACGGCTCGTCACCGTCCAGTATTGAGAATGTTCACCCGCGCAAAACGCGTAATCGGCGCGCCGTGGCTGACCGAGTTGATCTGCATCGGCTGTCCCTTGCCGTCGCTGAACGCGCCGCCCAGCGCATACGTCGACTTGCCGCCGACCATGTCGCAGGACTTCCAGAACTCCGGCGTGTTCGATTGATACGCGAGGTCGCGCAGCTGCGTCGTGATCTTGCCGCCCTTGACCTCCCAGAACGTCTGCCCGCTGAACTGGAAGTTGTAGCGCTGCTGGTCGATGCTGTAGCTCGCGTCGCCCTTGATGTAAACGCCGTCGTCAGTGGCAGAGATGATGTCCTGTTCGCTGAGGTCCTTCTCGCCTGGCTCCAGCGAGACGTTCGGCATGCGCTGGAACGGAATCGACGCCCAGTTGTCGGCATAGCTGCAGCCATGCGACGCCTTCCGGCCGATGAGGTGCGCCTGGTCGCGGGTCGTCTGGTAGTCGACGAACGTCCCTTCCTTGATCAGGTGCCAGCGCGTCGTCTTCACGCCGTCGTCGTCGTACCCGCAGGTGGCGATCGCGCGCTCCTGCGTCTTGTCGGCGACGAGGTTGACGATCTTCGATCCGAACTCGAACTTGCCGAGCTTGTCGGTGGTCAGGAAGCTCGTTCCGGCGAGATTCGCTTCGTAGCCGAGAGCTCGATCGAGTTCGGTCGAGTGGCCGACCGATTCGTGAATGGTCAGCCAGAGGTTCGTCGGGTGGAGGATCAGCGTCTTCTGACCGGCGGGCGCCGGCTTCGCCTTGTGCATCGCCACCGCCTCTTCGGCCGCGACGCGTGCTTCCTCGAGCAGCGGATAGCCTTCGATGTACTCGTAGCCCATCCCCATCGGCGCCGTCAGCGCCGCGCGCGAATAGAACTTGCCTGTCGTGCGGTCGACCGCGGTGACGTTGAACGTCGGGTACGAGCGGATCAGCGACTGCTGGATGTGCGAGCCCTCGGTCGACGCGAAATACTTCTGCTCGTTCACGAACTGCATCGCCGCGGAGACGAAGCTCGCGCCGTTCACTTTCAGCGCCGCCTCGTGGATCTGCAGCAACAGATCGAGCTTGGGCTGCAGCGGCATGTCAAACGGGTTCTTCTTGACCGGCGTGTTCCAGCTCGTGTCGAACGACTCGACCGGCGCCAGTTGAACGGGCTCGGCATTCAGCCGCCGGTTCGCGCGCGCGATGCCGGCCGCCTGCGTGGCGATCCGCGCGATTTCGTCGCGTGTGACGTTGCTGCTGCTGGCGAAGCCCCAGGTCCCATCCACGATCACGCGCACGCCAAAGCCGTAGTTCTCCGTGTTGACGATGTTCTGGACACGGCGATCGCGGGTGAAGATGAACTGGTTGCGATACCGGTTGATGCGGATGTCGGCGTAACTCGCGCCGGCCTTCTTGGCGGCGGCGAGCGCCGCATCGGCGAGGTTTCGCAGCTCGGCATCGGGCGGATAGCCGAACAGCACCGTCGCGGGACGCGCACCGGTGGCCGCGCCGAGCACGAGCATGGACTGGACGAATTGACGACGGTCGATCATCGGAAACCTCTCAGAGGAGCGCGGGGTCGGAACCTGACGCCGCGCGCACTACGAAGCCTACCTCAGTGCTGACAGGAAGACGACGATTTGGCGCAAGTGGTTCGGCGGGCGGGACGGACGTGTCGATTTTCGGAGCGGTTCGGCCGCTCGGTGGCGTCGATTCGTGCGGGGTCGGAGTGGGGTCGGAGTAGGGTCAGACACGAGTCTGACCCCAGACGCTCAGGCAGTCCTGGTGCAGTCCCCCTCGAGGGCGCCGGCGCAGCCTGGGCCTTGGTGGAGGGGTCGACCAGCAGACGAAGGGCGTATTCGCTCGGCGCGCCCGTTTCCTGGGTGCAAGGTCCTACGCGGAGAATGGCTGACAGCACGCTGGACTTGCGCAGCGTCGCCGGCAGGTCTGGGCGATTGCGCGCCTCACGGTCGATCTGGAAATAGACCAGGCGGAACTGCGGGATAGGAACCCCACCCAGACACTCGACGCACACGCCGTTGAGGCTGACGTCGCGGGTCCGGACCGGTGCCATGCGCGTCGTGCCTCGCGCGTCCTTCCAGACGATCTGGCCGGGGACGCTGATTGGCTGCCGCTCGCCCGCACGCTTGTCGCCGCGGCCGTGGGCACCCTGCACGAGGCGAAGTCGCTGTTCCATTTGATCCTGGTCTCCTGCGCGGTAGCAATATCAAGGCGCGGGCCGACTGGGCACTTACGACCCGTCGAAGGAGGCCCGAACAGATATCGCCTTATTTTTCAGTTGATTACGTGGATTATGATGAGTGAAGCGCAGTCCGGCAGAGCTGGGTATCTAGGTAATCAGATCGCTGGATACCTGTATACCGGGTATCTCGATCCCCGGCTCAGGGAGCGCCTCATTGGCGGAATGTGGTTGCGGGGCTCTCACGCGAGCTCAGACTTCCGCCTTCGCTCCGCTGACGCCGAGACGCTGCATCTTCAGATAGAGACCGCGTCTGGTCAGCCCGAGAATCCGCGCCGTTTCGGAGATATTGCCCGCCGACCGTTCGAGCGCGCCCTCGATCATCTCGCGCTCGAGCTCCTCGACGGCTGCCGCGAGGCTCTTGCGGCGCCCACGCGCACGCGGCGCAGCCTCGGACGGATCCACGGTCGCGGCCAGTGCGGGGGACAGAAGCTCCGGCGTAATCAGACCCGCCGGAGATGCCATCGCCACGGCGCGCTGGACCTCGTTCCGCAGCTGCCGGACGTTGCCGGGCCATTGGAAGGAGTCGAACAGATCCAGCGTATCCGGGCTCAGTCGGACGCCCGGCTTGCCCAGTCGCTCGGACGCTTCGCGCAGAAAGAATGAACTGAGGTGCGGGATCTCCTCGCGCCGATCGCGAAGCGGCGGCACGTGAATCCGGATGACGCTCAGACGATAGAAAAGATCTTCCCGGAACTTTCCCTCGGACACGCGATTCTCGAGATCGGCGTTCGTCGCGGCAACGACGCGGACGTCCACGCGCTGCGGACGGGTGTCGCCGACGGGCAACACCTCGCCCTGCTCCAGGAAGCGCAGAAGCTTCGGCTGGACGTCGAGCGGAAGGTCGCCCACCTCGTCGAGGAACAGCGTTCCGCCGACGGCGGTGCGCAGGACACCCGGCTGATCGGCAACGGCACCGGTGAAGCTGCCGCGGCGATGTCCGAAGAGCTGACTGTCGGCGAGCTCCTTCGTCGCGCTGGTGCAGTTGTAGGGCAGGAACATGTTGTGACGGCGCGGCGAGCCGGCGTGGATCGCGCGCGCCACGAGATCCTTGCCCGTTCCACTTTCGCCGGTGATCAGCACGGTCAGGTCGTTCCCCTGAAGACGCTGAATCTGATCGGCGACGCGCTGCATCGCCGCACTGGAACAGAGGAACCCTGGCAGGAGCGGCTCGAGCGGCCGTTCGAGAGCACCCGTCGGGACATCGATCGGCCGTTCGCGCGCCGAACACAGCTCGAACCCCTGACGAAGCACCGCGCACAGCGTTCGGAAGCGCTGGCCCGCGGCGGGGGTCAGCGACGTGGCGCACGACACGGCAGCATGACGCGGCCCCTCGACGTCGCGGCCAAGTGAATCCGACGTGACGAGAACGCCCGACGGGTTCTGCTTGCGCAGGGCGGCCTGCGCCAACGTCCTGGCCGCATCGGGCTCGCAGCCGGCGAAGCTCAGGACGCGAGGCTGGCCGGATGGCAACTGCAGGAAGATGACGGCCGCGATCGCGTCGCAGGCTTCGAGCAGGGCAGTCGTGCCTTCACGCGCGAGCAGCGCGGGCATGACCGCGGCATCGACGATTCGACGCACCAGCGCATCGTCGCCGTCCATCTGCACGCCGACGTAACCGCCCGTCGCTGCCACCGGAACGGTGGCCAGGGCGGCCTGGGCTTCGGCAAGATCCGGAGCAGCGCCCAGCGATTCGAAGAGGCCGATGGCATCGGTCAGGTAGCGCTGCGCGCGCGATCGTGCGCCGGCACCTGCCGCGAGCCGGCCCAGCTCGAGGTAGCTGAGACCCGCCTGGTGGCGTTCGCCGAGCAGCTCGAAGACGCTGACGCTCTGACCGAAATCGTGATACGCCTCCGTCGAACGGCCGGCGGCGGCATGAAGCCGGCCGCGGATGCGCAGGTACTCGCCCCACGTGCCGCTCATGGCCGCGGGGCTCAGCTTCGTCGCGACCCGATCGAGCTCCGGTTGCGCCTCGTCGACACGATCCAGATCGAGCAGCGCTTCGGTCACGATCAAGGCAGCCTGCAGCGCATACGCGGGCGGCGTCTCGCTCGACTTCGCCAGTTCGCCCGCCAGGGCGAGCGCCGTACTCGCCTGACCGCGTCGAAGCGCCAGGCGCGCTTCGAGCACCTTCAGCGACCACTGATACCAGCGGCTCGTGTGCGTGCCGTGCTCGCCGTACGCCTCGCGCGCTTTCTGCAGGAAGCGATCGGCGGCATCGTGATCGCCCCTGATCAGATGGATCTGCGCCAGCGTGTCGAAGACACCGCCGGTCGTCTCGCGCATGAACTGCATCGGGCTGCGGACGTCGAGCGCTCGATTCAGGGCCTGCTCGGCGCGCTTCAAGCTGCCCAGCCGTACGCAGATCTGCCCGAGCGAGGCGAGCGCGATTCCCAGACCGTGCGGCGTGCCCGACTCTTCCTGCAGCTCGACGCTGCGTTCCGCGAGCGCCAGCGCCTGCTCGTGACGATGCTGCATCAGCGCGACGTTCGCCTGGTTGCCGCAGATCGTCGCGACGACGTCCTGGGCGTCGACCGCGAGGGCCAGGCGCTCGGCCTGCCGCATCGCGGTCATCGCTTCGTCGAGCCGGCCTTCCTGCGCGAGCGTGACGCCGGACAGCGAGTGGACCATCGCGAGCTGACGGCGGTCGCCGGCCGCGTGCAGGGCGGACGCGGCCTGCGTGAGGTGCTCGCGGACGATCGTGGTGTCGCCGACCTGGCGGTAGCAGAGCGCCAGCTCGTAGTGGACGAGGCCGATCGCAGCGCGAATCGTGCGCGCGCTCGGCAGCGGCGAGCGCCTTGCTGAGGAAGGCGATGCCGCGGGAGGGCTCGCCGCGGGCCGCCGCGAGACGGCCGTGCATGCGCCACAGATCGGACAGACGGGCAGGCTCGATCCGCTCGCGCGCTTCCGGCGGGTGCCCCAGCGCCTCGGTCGCCTGGCGCAGGTCGTCCTGGAGCAGCTAGGCCTCGGCGAGCGCGCAGCGGACCTGGATCTGCTCTTCGCGCGGCAGACCGGGACGCCGGAGCGCCCGGGTCAGCAGCGCCGCCGCATCAGCGCCCCGCCCCTGGGCGAGGGCCTGAACCGCCTGAGCAGTACGGGTCGGACGTACCCACGGCGGCGAGTATACCTCGTATACACCGATTGTCAGCCCACTGATCGGGGGCGAAGCGGTGACGAATGACAGGTGGTTCGCAGTTCGTGGTCGTGGTTCGTGCTCGCGAGCTCGATCGCTTCGAGTCACGACTACGAACCACGAACTACGGCATCGATCCGAATCGATACGTCAGAATCTTGTAAACCAGCTTCGCGCAGAGGAAGTTCGGGGCGAGCGACGCCGGGGATCGGGCTCAGTTCGACGACGTCGCAGGCGACGACCGTTCCGCTGACGAATGGTGGCTCGCAGCAGGGCCAGCATCTCGTACCACGACAGGCCGCCGGGCTCGGGCGTGCCGGTCGACGGCATGATCGCCGGATCCATCCCGTCCACGTCGATGGTGATGTAGACCGGGTCGCGCAAGTGACTGACGACCCGATCGATCCATCCGGGTCCGTCGCGCATGGTGACGTCGTAGAAGATCGACGTCTCGAGCGACGACGCGACCGCCGCTTCTTCGGTGGACATGCTGCGGATGCCGACCTGCGTGACCGGCGCGTGCTCGAGCGTCCGCCGCATCGCGCAGGCGTGGTTGTGCGGCGTGCCCATGTAGCAGTCGCGCAGATCGGCGTGCGCGTCGATCTGCAGCACTGAGAGCCCGGGATATTTCTTCGCGGCCGCGGCGACGAGCGGCGGCGTGATCGAATGCTCGCCGCCGAGCGTGACCAGGAACTTGTCGCGCGACAGGATCTCGCGACGCGACGCGCTTGATCTCGTCCATCAGCGGCGCCAGCTCGCCGAACGGCAGCTCCATTTCGGGCAGCGTGAAGATGCCGACGCCGTGGACGTCGGTGCCGACCTCCTCGTCCCACAGCTCCATGTGCGACGAGGCCTGGAGGATCTCGCGCGGGCCGTTGCGCGTGCCCGGAACGTACGAGGTCGTGCGATCGACCGGGACCGGGAGGATCGACGACCTTCGACTCGTCGAACGAGCGCACGTGCGGCAGCGCGCCGCCGAAGGCGAGCGGCGCGCCATGGTCGTACTCGAACGGAAAACTCATGTCGCGTGCCTCGAAACGCGCCTTGGGAAGCGGCCGCCCGTCGATGGCCATGACCGGCCCCGAAAGATCGAAGCGCAACCGGTTTCGGGCGGCCAGCGTGTCGCGCGCGCTGCTCGCGAGCGCGCTGACGAGCAGCGGCAGCGCGATCGTCACGTCGGCGTGAACGGTGACCTGCTCGGCGTCGGTCGCCAGCTTGCCCCAGCTCTGCGCCTCTTCGAGGCTCGATCCCGACGCGCCGCCGAAGTGCGGCACGTCGGTCACGATCTGCATCGCGTAGCGATGGCCGCCGACGCGGTCGTCGTAGAACTCCGCCTGCACGCTCGCCTGGTTGATGAAGTTCTTCGGCGTGCCGCCGCCGAGCACGATCGACGCCGTGCGCGGGTGGCGGATGACGAGGTTCGCCGACTCGATGATGTCGCCGATGACGTCGACGTGTCCGGCCTGCTCGTCGCGATGCCGCGCCTGCGACAGCCCCATGCCGATCGACGAGTCCGCGATGGCCGGACAGAAGATCGGCACGTTGCCGCGGTACGCCGCGGTCAGGATGCCGTCGCGGCCGGTCTCGTTCCACAGGTGCTCGCCGAGCTTGTAGAGGAACTCCCGCGACGTGTACGGCCGGCGCTCCAGCGTCAAGCACGAACGCGGCGATCCACTCGTCGTTGTCGACGAACTCCTCCTCGCTGGCGTAGGTGTCGTAGACACGATCGATCTGATCCGCCTGCAGCGCCGCGTCGTTCTCGCGCGGCGAGCCGATGTAGTGATGACGCCCGCGCGTCTCGTGCAGATCGTGATACAGGTTCGCGCCGGTCGAGACGAGGCAGTCGATGTAGCGATGCGGTCAGGAGATGCGCGACCAGCATGCGCATGCCGCCGGCGCTCAGCGCGCCCGCGAGCCCCAGGAAGATCGTGCAGTCGGCCGGCCAGCATCCGTTCCCAGATGCGCCGGGCGGTCGCCAGGCTGCGCCCCTGGAACGACACGCGTTCCATGCGCGCGAGCATTTCATCTGCTGTCAATCCTGGTTCGGCCGCGAAGGGCTGGACGGGGACCCGCAGGAAGCGGGACTTATCGGGCATGACCGCCGTATTCTATCGGTTTTTTTCACATGCCGTGGGGCGTCGCTCGTAGCTCGTCGCTCGAAGATGCAGGCTTCTGTCCGTGCTTCGAGCACGAGCACGAGCCACGAACTCGGCAGTTCCACTCCTAGAACGCTCGCCCGACTCGACCGAAGACGGCAGCGCCGCGTTCGAGCCCGGGCACATCGCGCCAGGCGGCGCCAGCCGTGAAGGTCAGCGGCAGCACGAAGCCGACGACGGTGTCGAGCGACAGCTCGGCGCCGAACGAGCGCGACGCGTCACGCCGATTGAACGACTCGGTCCACGCGTGGCCGAAGTCGGCAAACACCGACCCGTGTAACGTGCGCGCAAAGAACGGCCACGTGCCGAGTCCGCGCTCGATGCGCCAGAACGGCACGCGGAGGTCGACATTCAGGACGACGGCGTGCTCGCCGGCGACCTCGCCTTCGTCGACGCCGCGCAGCAGTCCGATGGCGTCGGAGTCGAAGTCGAGGCCAAGCGTCTGCGGTCCGCTTCCCGACGCACTGAACACCCGTCGCACGGCTTCATCGCCCCACGTCGTCGCGCCGGCCGCCCGCAGCGGCGAGGACCGCGTGACGGGATCCAATCGGCATGTAGCCGCGGACGTCGAGTGTCGCTGCGCCGCCGTCGCCGTCAGAGCCGAACGCCTCCCGCGTGAACTCGGTACCCCAGCGCCAGGTTCCAGCCGCGTTCCTTGCCGATGGAGTAGCCGTAGGAACGCGCCGCGTCGACCAGCCAACCGCCTCGCAGCGCCGCGCGCGTGGCTTCCACTTCACCGTTCGGGCCGCAGGTCGAACATGTGAGCTGATCCGTCGACGACGTGAAACGCGCCGAGCAGCGACTGCGACCACCGGACGCGCCGGATCGGAAGGAGGACGCCGGCGTTCGCTTCGGTGGTGTGAGCCTCGCCGTCGCGGAACGGATCGGTGTCGTCGGACACGTCGGCAAACAGCGTCGGCCACCAGCGATCGTAGGCGTATGCGATCTGCCAGTCAGGACGCGCGCGAGACGTCGACCAGCCGCCCTCGATGCCATACGCGTGTCGTCCGAGCGCATCGTAGCCGGCAGTCGCGGCACCGATGACCAGCTCGTCGGCATCGGATTCGACCGTCGGCGTCCAGAAGCGAGGGGCGAGCGTCGGCCACGGCGAGTACGGACGCGATTCGATGGCTGGCGGATCGGCGCGTGGCTGAGCGCGCGGGCTTCCTCGTCGGCTTCACTGGACTCCATGCGACGGAACCCGGCGGGCATCGTGAACAGATCGTCGCCGTCGCTGGTGTAGCCGACATAGACGAGCGTGCCATCCGCGCCGATCGCCGGCGAGTGCGCGGATGGGCCGGTGTCGCGAAGCCGCGACAGCGCGCCGGTCTCGAGGTTCGACCGCAATAGATCTCGAAGCCGCGAAGCGGAGTCGCTCTTGGCAAACACGACGGCGCGGCCGTCAGCCGTCCAGGTTGGCGAGACGCTCCGTTCGTTCGGAAAGGACGCGAGCGTTCGAATGCGGCGCCGGAAACGGCGTCGACCAGCACGATCTCCGACTGTCCGCCGAGACGCCGGCGTTCGGCCACGATCGAACGCCCATCTGGCGACCACTTCGGCGATGACCAGTCGGTGAGCGGATCCGCGTTCAGCGGCTTGGGCGTGCCCACCTCACCAGCGCGCGGGCATCGCCAACGTCGCCAGGCCACGGCCATCGGCACGCTGCACGGTGCAGACGATCGTGCGGCCGTCGGGCGAAACATCGGGATCGGCGGCACGCGCCTCGCGCGTCAGCCGCCTGACGCACCATCCGCTGTTGCGGACACCGCGTAGAGGTCGGACTGCAGCCCCACCTGCTGAACGAGCTCGATTTGATCGAACACGAGCTCGTCGCCGGCGAAGCCCACGCGCGAGCCGAGATACTTGTCCGCGACTCGGCGCGGCGCGGCGTCGCCCGGTGGCGAGCGACATCAGCGACGGAAACCCGTTCGGGTTCGCGGTCGAGTAATAGACCCGACCATCCGGCCCGAACCGCGGTCCGGTAACCGAGAAGCCGTGATGGGTCAGCCTCCTGGCGATGCGGGAATCGCTCGGCGAGTCGTCGACTTCTCTCGCGATTCGGCCTCGAATTCGTTCCAGAGATCGCCCAGCGACCGGCCAAACACTTTTCTGAACCCGAGAAAGCCGAAGTACGGCAGATTGCCTGCCGACGCGTCAGCCAGCCGCTGAAGCGACTCGTCGCCGAATCTCTTCGCCAGGTAATCGTGGAACAGCCCGCCGTACACATAAGGTGCCTGGCCGGACGGCCAATCGATCAACCCTCCGTTTGCCCGATCGATGGGCAGAAAATCGCCGCGTGACTGCCGCGCGCTCTCCGATCATGCGGAAGTCGCCGGCGCGAATGCGTCCGAACCCGGTAACGGCGCTTTCCTCGTAGGTCGCGATGCCCTCGATCTGCCACAGCGGTGTGAACAGGTTCGGGAAGAGCAGCGGCATGCGGCCGAACACGTGACGAAGACCGCCGATCCAGCCGCGTGACCGGCTCGAGATGGACGATGTGCGTGTACTCGTGCGTGAAGACGAGTCGACAGCCAGTCGTCGGTGTTGCCGATCATGCTCTCGCCCGTCGGCGCGGCGGCGGTGATCTCGATCAGGTTGAACGGAACGGGTGTGGCCCATCCGTTCGGCAGATCTGACTGGTTGACGAGCACGATGTTCACCCGTCCAGCCGGGCGGCCGAGTCGCTTCGCCAGGAGCGTCGAGACCTCCTCCGCAATCTCGGCAAGCCGTCGCGCCTGCAGTTCCTCACCCTGATGAAAGTGAATGTCGAAGTGCTGGGTGGAGAGCGTCCTGAAACGCAGCCGAGGATCGTAGCGGTTCGAAGCGGCCGCGGTTCCCGCGATGCACAGGCTCGCAAGAACGACGAGAAGTGCGCGGCGCACCAGCGTCATTGCGGCAGCGCGGCGCTCTGCCCGGTCCGGTTCCGCCGGACGTCTTTCAGAAACGTGAACGCGGCGATCGGCGACAGCTTGACCCCCTCGATGTCTGGCTGGAAGACCGCGACGTTGGTCTTGTACCACAAGCTGACATACGGCACGTCATCCGCAATCATCTGCTGCGCCTTCGTGTACAACGCACGACGCGCCTGGTCGTCGACGGCAACCGCGGCCGCGTCGATCAGCCGATCGACTTCCGCATCGCTGTAGAAGACACGGTTCAGGCCCACAGGCGGCGCCTGGCTGGAGTGGAACACGCGCCGCAGCATGTCCGGATCGGTCACGCCGACGAACTGCAGCGTATACATCTGGAAGCTGCCGCGGACGACGTCGGCGAAGAGCGTCGGGAACTCGCTGGTCCGTACATCGAGGGCGATGCCGACGCGCGACAGATCGTGCTGGATGGCCGCCGCCTGGACGCGGTAGACCTCCGACGTCGACGTCTTCAACGAAAGCCGCAGGCGTGGCTGAGGGCCATCCCCATCCGGATCCGGGAATCCCGCAGCGTCGAGCAGCTGCCGCGCCCGTGCCGGGTCGTAGCGGAAGTCGAAGACGTTCGGCTCGAACGCCCACGACATCGGCGGCACGATGCCGACCGCGACAGAGGCAAATCCCCGGCGCAGGTAGCGAACGATCGCCTCGCGATCGACGGCGAAGCCAATGGCTCTCCGCACGTCGGCGTTGGCGAGAATCGGATCGTGGAAGTTCAGCCCGATGTAAGCGTAATCGGTGCCGGGCGTCGTCTCGACGCGCATGCGCCCCTCTTCGCGAAGCTGCCAGATGATGTCGGGGGCCAGGTCGTTGACGACGAGATCGACGGTGCCCTTGCGCAGCTCGAGCCCGCGCATCGTGTCGTCCGGAACCACCTTGAGCACGAGGCCATCGTTCTTGGGCCGGCCCTCGTAGTAGCCGTTCGAAGGGCGCAAGCACCAGGCGATCGTCGGGAACGAAAGCCGTGAGCCGGTACGGACCGGTGCCGATCGGCTGACGCGCGTTGGCGTCGCCGGACCCGTCCTGCACGATGCCCATCACGAGGTTCACCGGAAACGACCCGAACGCCTCCTTCATCCGGAACACGACCGTGTACTTGTCCGGCGCATCAACTGACTGCAGCAGCTTGTAGGCGCCGGACCTGCCGCGGAAAGCGGGATCGAGAAAGCTGCGGAACGTATAGACGACATCCGCCGAGGTCAGCTCGCGCCCGTTGTGAAAAAGAACGCCCTGCCGCAGCTTCACGGAATAGGTCAGCGGATCCGGTTGGTCGAGCGATTCCGCCAGCTCTGGCACGACGCGCAGGTCGTCGTCTATCCGAAGCAACGAATTGAACAGCAGCTGATGAGCCTTCTGCGAGGCTTCGTCCGCGCCGACGCGCGGATCCAGGTTGAGGGGCGAGTTCGCGATGGCGACGACGATCGCGTCGCCGTCGGCGCGGCCGCCGGCGCATCCGATCGCCGAAAGCGCGAGCGCCAGCGCGATCAACCATCGGGCCCTCATCCGCCTGCCTCCCGCTTCAGATCGGCGAGGAGCGCCAGGGCCTGCATCGGCGTCAGGTTGTTCACGTCCAGCTCGCGCAGCCGGGCCACGACTGGATCCTCGACAGGATTCGACGTCTGAAACAGCCCGAGCTGCTGGTTGTCGGGGCCGCCGCCACCGAAGAGCGATGGCCGGCCTCCACGCGACAGCTCATCGCGTTCGAGACCGGTCAGGATCTCGCGCGCCCTGGCCACGACGGTCGCCGGCAGGCCGGCGAGGCGGGCGACCTGAATGCCATAGCTGCGATCGGATCGCCCGGGGACGACCTTGCGGAGAAAGACGATGTCGTCCTTCCACTCGCGAACGACGACGTGCAGGTTTGCGACGCCTGGAAGGGCATCGGCCAGATCGGTGAGCTCATGGTAGTGGGTCGCGAAGATCGTCTTCGGACGGGCGCGTGCGTTGGTCGCCAGATGTTCCGCCACCGCCCAGGCCAGGCTGAGGCCGTCGAAGGTCGCCGTGCCGCGCCCGATCTCGTCGAGGATCACCAGGCTGCGCGCCGTCACGCTGTGCAGGATGTTCGCCGTTTCCTGCATCTCCACCATGAACGTCGATTGACCGCGCGCGATGTTGTCGGACGCACCCACACGCGCGAACAAGCGATCGACGATCGGCAGCTTCGCCGTGCGGGCGGCGACGAACGAGCCGGCCTGCGCCATCAGGCTGAGGATGGCCGTCTGACGGAGATACGTCGACTTGCCACCCATGTTCGGGCCCGTGAGGATGACAATCTGGTTGGCGCCGCTATCCAGCGTGACATCGTTCGGCACGAACGCGTCCGCGACATGACGCTCGACCACGGGGTGACGAACATCGGTGGCGACCAGCTCGTCGCCGGCATGCATCAACGGCTTGGTGTAGTTGTGCAGCGACGCCGCCTCGGCGAGCGCAGCCAGCACGTCGAGAGAGGCGAGGCCGCGAGCGGTGTCCTGCACTCGCGGCGCCTCGGCACCGACGCGAGCCCTGAGCCTCTCGAAGATCTCGATTTCGCGTTCGAGAATCCGTTCGTCGGCGCCGAGGACCTTTTCTTCGTATTCCTTGAGCGCCGGGGTAATGAAGCGTTCACCGCCGGCGATGGTCTGTTTGCGATGGTAGTCGGGCGGGACGTTGCCGAGGTTCGACTTCGACACCTCGATGTAGTAGCCAAACACGCGGTTGTAGCGGATCTTCAGCGAGGTGATGCCCGTTCGCGCCCGTTCGGCGTCTTCCATCGCGGCAATGTGCTGTTTGCCCGATCGGCTGATCGTTCTGAGCTCGTCGAGCTCAGGATCGATACCGTCGCGCAAGGCTCCGCCATCGCGCGCCAACACCGGTGGCTCGTCGGCGAGCGTGCGCTCGAGCTCGTCGCGCAGATCGGCCAGATCGTCGAGCTCCGCCGTCAGGCTGCGGACGAGCGGGGCCTGCAGCTCCGAAAGCAGCAGCCTGACGCGCGGGACGATCGCGATGGAGTGACGCAGCGCGACCAGGTCGCGCGGACCCGCCGTGCCGAGCGCGGCGCGCGCCACGAGCCGCTCGATGTCGTGGACGTTCTTGAGCGTGTCGCGCAGCTTCGCACGTTCGGTGGAGCGGAACGCGAACTCCTCCACGGCGTCCAGCCGGTCCTGGATGCGCTCGAGCGACACGAGCGGCCGCAGGAGCCAGGCTCGAATCAGCCGGCCGCCCATGGGCGTCATCGTGCGATCGATCTCGTGAAGGAGCGATCCGGTCTTGCCGCCGTCAGCGGCGTCGATCACTTCCAGCGTCCTGAGCGTCGTCGGATCGATGAGAAGGCCGTCGACGCCGGCTCGGAAGGCGACTTCCCGGACGTGCGCGAGATCCACCTTCTGCGTGTCGCGCAGGTACTGCACGAGCGCACCGGCTGCCGACGTCGCCGCCATGTGGCCATCGAGGCCAAATCCCTGCAGCGTCTGCGCCCGCAGCTGATCGAGCAAGGTACGACGCGCGGACTCCCCGTCGAAGGCCCACGCTTCGTAGGGCGTGATTCGAGCGCTCAGCCGCAGCTCGGTCGCAAGCTCGCGCACGTCGTCGAGTCCAGCCGGAACGACAATCTCGCGCGGCCGCAGGATGGCGAGCTCGTCGGCGAGGGCCTGGCGCCCCTCACGGCCCTGATATTCGGCCGTCGTGAATTCGCCCGTCGACAGATCGAGGAGGGCGACGCCGTAGCCGGGCCCGGGCTGCACAGGGCTCACGCCCATGATGAAGGCCGGTTCACGAGCGTCCAGGTATCCTGCGTCGGTGAGTGTTCCGGGCGACACCACGCGCACGACTTCCCGCCGGACGAGGCCCTTGGCCTTCTTCGGGTCTTCCATCTGCTCGCACACGGCAACCCGGAAGCCTTTTTTCACGAGCCGGGCAATGTAGCCATCCGCCGCGTGGTGGGGTACGCCGCACATCGGAATGGCGCCGCCGCTCGAGTCCTTGGAGCGTGACGTCAGGGTCAGTTCGAGCGCACGCGCGGCCGTCAGCGCGTCCTCGTAAAACATCTCGTAGAAGTCCCCCATGCGGAAGAACACGATCGCGTCGCGGTACTGCCGCTTCGCGTCGAAGTACTGCCGCATCGCCGGCGTGGCGCCGGCGGGCTCTGAAAAAACGGGGGAAGCCATGGACACGTGGGCTGGCGAAGAGCCGGTAGGCCGAGTATAACATTGAGCCAATTGGGCTTCGGGAACTCTCCCTTGATCGTCTTGTCCCTCGACACCACCACTCGTGCTGGAAGTGCCGCGCTGGTCGGCGACGGTCGCGTCCGGGCGGAGCTGGTTGGCGATGCCACGTTGACGCACGGTCAACGCCTGCCGGCGGATCTGATGCGTGTGCTCGAGGACGCCGGCGTCTCGCTCGACGACCTCGATCTCCTGGCGGTTGCCGCAGGCCCGGGCTCGTTTACCGGCCTACGGGTGGGGATCGCTGCGATGCAAGGGCTGGCGTTCGCGGCCAATCTGCAGATCGTCCCGGTCTCCGCTCTCGACGCTCTCGCTCGGGCTGGCGCGAACGGCAAACGGGCGGTGGCTACGTGGATGGACGCGCAGCGGGGACAGGTTTACGCCGCGCTCTACTCGGCGCGCGGCGAGATCCTCATCGAGGCTTCCTCGCTCGGGCCGGAGGAAACACTCAACCGGTGGAGCCGGCAAGACCTTCCCGACGTCGTACATTTCGTGGGGGACGGCGCCATTCGATACTCGGAGGTCATCCGGCAGCATCTGGGCCGCAACAGCAGTGTTGCTTCAGCCGTTCCGCCACTGGCGGGCATCATCGGACAGATCGCGCAGGAGAATCCCGACCGAGGCGTGGCACCGCACGCCGTCGTGCCTATCTACGTGCGACGTCCGGACGCCGAACTCGCGCGGCTCAGGCGACCGACAGTGGAGTAGCGTCGTGGATCCCACCCTGGTGATCGAGCGCGTGAGCAGCGACGAGGACCTCGACGCCGTCGCCTCGCTGGAAGCGGCGTCCTTCATCAACCCGTGGACGCGTGAGATGCTCGCCCGGGAACTCAGCCAGAACGAATTAGCGCGTGTCTACGTCGTTCGAATGCCCGGGGAACGTGTCGCCGCATTCTGCGCGTGCTGGGTCATCGTCGACGAGCTCCACATCAATACCATCGCGGTGCGCGAAGATCTGCGGAGACGTGGGCTGGCGACCGCGCTGATGCATCACGTCCTCGGCGATGCGCAGCACCAGGGCGCGTCGCGGGCCACGTTGGAGGTCAGGCGCTCCAACGAAGCGGCGCAGCGTCTCTATGAAGCGCTCGGCTTCAGGCTGGCCGGGGTCAGACCGGGCTACTACACCCAGCCGGACGAGGATGCGCTCATTCTGTGGCGCAACTGCGAGGAAGACCGGGAGGAAGCGAAACCTTGAAGGGGACGGGGTCTTGTGGTACCGTCCTTTTATGAATGCCCGCGGGTGATCCTCGAGCGTGAGACACATCTTCAAAGGAGGCGGAGATGCCGACAGACTTCGAAGAGCTGAAGCGCAAACTGCTACAGACCGACGAGGAGTTCCGCCAACTAGCCACTCAGCACCACGACCTCGACGAAAAGATACACAGTCTCGCCAACCGCCATTATTTGTCCGAACCTGAGCAAATCGAAGAAGTCACGTTGAAGAAGCGCAAGCTGCAACTCAAGGATCAGATGGAACTGATCCTGCGGCGGCACAGCCTGGGCAGCCGGGCCCCGCACGCCGCCCACTGAGTTCGAACCGCCGCCCTTGCCGGCCTTCATCAGGGCCAGTGACCGATCGTCGGGGTGTGCAACCCCCGGTCTCTGGCCCTCTGTCATTTTCCGAGGCCCCGTCAGCGTCAATGCGAATCGATCGTGCCGGAGTGCCCTTCATCGCGGCCGCCCTTGTCCCGGCGGTGGGCCTGAGCGCCGCGAAGCGGCATGGGTGGGCGGCGGCGTTTGCGCTGCTCGGTGGGTTCTTTGCCTATTTCTTTCGGGATCCCGATCGGCGGATCCCGCAGGCTCCGGGCCTTGTCGTGTCACCCGCTGACGGTCAGGTCATGTTTGCCGGGCCGTCCGACAAGCAGTGGGCGCCGCCCGGCGAGTGGCAGCAGGTCACCATCTTTCTGTCGCCCGTTGACGTCCACATGAACCGGACACCGGTGGCCGGCCGCGTCACCCGCATCGAGTACAAAGAAGGCCGCTTCCTTCCGGCCTACGACGCCCGATCGAACGACAACGAATCGAACGAGATCACCATCGACCACGACGGGCAGCCGATCGTATTTCGCCAGGTCGTGGGAATCCTCGCGCGGCGCATCGTGTGCCGCGTGCGCGAAGGCGACTATCTCGAACGCGGCCAGCGTATCGGGCTGATGAAGTTCGGCTCGCGCATGGACGTGTTTCTGCCGATGTCCGCGACGCTGAAAGTTGCGGTTGGACAGCGAGTGATCGCCGGCGAAACCGTGATCGCCGAGCTGGGCGCCGACTGATGCTCGATAGAATTCCTCTGAAGCGGCGCAAAGGCGACCGGCCGGTGCGCTTCAAGCGCGGCGTGTTTCTTCTGCCGTCGCTCTTTACCGTCGCCAACCTGTTTTGCGGTTACTCGTGCGTCGTGTACTCGACCAGAGGCGATTTCGATACCGCGGCGCTGTTCATCGGGATCGCGATGGTGCTCGATACCCTGGATGGGTTCTTCGCACGGTTGACGAACTCGCAAACGGCCTTCGGTGTGGAACTGGACTCCCTGGCGGATGTGGTGTCGTTCGGTCTGGCGCCCGCCATCCTGGCCTTCACCTGGGGCTTGTGGCCGCTGAAACGTCTCGGGTGGGCAGCGGGGTTCATCTACGTGACGGCGACCGCCATGCGCCTGGCGCGATTCAACATCCAGACCTCCGCGGTCACCGACAAGCGCTACTTCGTCGGGATGCCGAGTCCGGCAGCGGCCTCCGTCATCGCCTCGACGGTCTACCTCTATCCCCTGGGCCTGCAGGATCCGCAGACGGCGTTCCCGGCGCTCGGGATGGTGTTGATACCGGCGTTCCTCATGGTCAGTACGTTCCGCTTCCGCAGCGTGAAGGCTATCGACATGGGGTGGCGACGGTCATATCTCGGCCTCTTCATTGCCGCCGTCGCACTCGCCCTGATCGCGACCCATCCGCGCATCGCGCTCGTGCTGCTGTCGTACACCTACCTGGCATCCGCTCTGATCGGGCTCGCGTACTCGAAGCTTCGAAGACGTCCGCCGGATCCTCTTCCGCCAGATCGCAGGCGATGAACCTCTAGGCCGCCTGCCCAAGTCCAACTCCAAAGGGACCCGGGAGTTAGAACCGATCGGACGGACAGGGCCATCACATACCTTCCTTCTCCGCGAACGTGGCCACTGACCACTGGAACGAGCGCGACGGTCACGACGTCATGAGGTTCAGGTCGTGGTCGTCGTGAGCGTCGTGCCCTTCGGACACCGTCGGGCCGGCTGACTGCAGCCGAATGCACCATTTCTAAGCCGTTGGAGGTGGGAGTTGTCACATCCCTTCAACCCACCATCGGCATCCCGACGTTGACGGTCGTGCCGCGGCCCTTTTCGCTCTGCACCTCAATCGTGCCACCGCTGATTTCCACGTTCCTGCGCGCGATGGGCAAGCCGAGGCCGGTCCCGGTGGTCTTGGTCGAGAAGTAGGGCTCGAATACACGCGACAGCGCTTCCTCGTCCATCCCGCCGCCAGTGTCCTTGATCGACAGGGTCACCGCTTCCGCATTCACGCTTGCCGAGATCGTCAAAGCGCCCTCGCCGGGCATCGCATGCAGTGCGTTCTCGACGATGTTGGCGAGCGCGCGAACGATGAGGGTGCGATCGACCAGAACCTGCGGAAGGGGACCGGCGACCGTGTTCTGGATGTCGATGCGATCCTGCAGTCCCGTGCGGTACGGATCGATCACTTCGGCGACCATCTCGGGAACGTCGACGGGAGCGCGCTTGGCGATGGGCGACGACGCGAAGCTCGAGAACTCGCCGGCGATCTGCCGGAGGAGGCGAACCTGGCCGAGAATGGCGGTCACGCAGCCGTCGAGCACGGGGCCGAGCGGCTCGCCGCGATCGGCGTGCACGCGCCGCAGATGTTCGGCCGACAGCTGGATCGGCGTCAGCGGATTCTTGATCTCGTGGGCGACCTGCCGGGCCATCTCTGCCCAGGCTTCGATGCGGTGCGTGCGCTCGAGCTGATCGCGCTGCGCCTTCAGTTCGCCGGCCATGCTGTTGAACGCATCGACGAGACGCTTCAGCTCGTCAGCGGAGCGCACGGCGATACGCGCGTCGAAATCGCCGCGCGCGATGAGCCGCGTCGCGCGCGTCAGCCGCCGCACGGGATCGGCGATGCGCTCGGCGAGCGACAACCCAATCGCCGCACCGAGGAGGATGAAGAACAGCGCCGCGAGATGGACGCCGCGATCGAGTTCGGCGATGGCACGTTCGATCTCCAGCCGCCGCAACGTGAGTGGGACGGTGAGGATTGCGTCGCCGCCGCCGGCACGCACGGGCGCCGCGGCGATCATGTACGAGAAGGTTCCGATGCGGTCCTCGTCCACGAATCCAGGCAGCCGTTCCAGCGCAATCGCCCGATACACGTCGTCTGGTGTTCGCGTGGGAAGAAGACCCGAGGCGAAGAGGTCGCGCTCGCTGGTCGCGATCAGCCGCGGCCCGAGGAAGATGTTGACGTCCTGATCGATGATCTGGCTGATCCAGATCATTACGTCATCGCTGACGGCGTTGACGCCGTCGGTTCTACTCAGCAGGGAGTCCGACCCTTCGATCACTCGCTTGGCGACTGCTGCGGTGCGCACGGCGGCTGCCTGGACGTCCGTCCGCAGCAACTCGGCGAAGTACGCGCGGATCACGAGCGCCAGGGTGATCACCGGGATGATGGACGCCAGCACGAACGCCAGGAACAGCTTGCGATAGAAACTCGCGCGAATCTCACGCAGGAGCGCCCGGCCGACGCGAGGGCGCTCGCGGCTGGCGCGCGTGAAGAGCGCCGTTCCCACCAGCACCAGCACGAACGTCGCGCCGGCGAGCGTCGTCAACTCGGCGACGTGAACGAAGCGGTCGAAGAGCGTGAGCGTGGGGTAGCCGATCGCGAAAATCGCAGGCCGGTCGTTCGAGAAATAGACCCGCCATTGCTCGGTGCCGCGCGGCACGGTAGCCCAGAACGGCTCACGTGAACCGTAGATGCGGGCGAAGAGGTCCTCGGATATCGGCCAGGCCGCGCGGCCCGACGTGTACGTCGGCCTGCGACCCCAGCCATAGATGACGACGTCAACGTCGTGAGCGGGAGTGCCTTCAGACGCTGCGCGCTCTTCCGGACGGAACACTTCGTAGTACGGGCTCTGCGAGGTGATGAACGGCAACGCGCGATAGTCGAAGGCCACATGGACCACGATGGATCCCAGGACGCCGCCGCCGTCTTGCGCGGTGTTGTCGGCGCAGATGTTCCGCTGTGCGTGGAGCATGCTGCGTTCCTCGGCCCCGAAAGGCGCCGCCTCGCCGAAGACGTCCCACCCGCAGGGAAACGCCGGTTCGGGTTTTTGGGCGGCGCCCGTGTACTCAGGCAGATTGAGCGCAAAGCGGCTGATCAAGGTGCCGTCACGGTCGGTACAGCTCGATCGACGACGTCAGGCGCGCGCGCGCCAGGACGGTCTGACTCCAGACCAGGAACGCGCTGTCGGTGCGCGGCGCACCGAATTGCACCGCCGTGGTGTCGGTGACCAGGTCCGGCAGGATCGAGAGCGCGTCGATTTCGGTCCGCGCTTCCGCCAGCCGGTTGATCAACGTCTGCGGGTGCTGCTGTGCTTCGACGGCGTACTGCGTGGTGATCAGGCGTTCGGTGGCGCGTCGCGCCAGGAAGTCCATCGATGGATAGATGAGGAGCGCTGGCATGAGGAAGGCCAAGAACAGCGCGAAGATCCTCGCGGCAACAGTGGCGTGCCGGTACCACGCGACCAGTCGATTCCCGGCGAGAGCGGCCACGGCGCACGCCGCTGCCGAGGCAATGATGCCGACCGTCGAGACCGGCCAGTCCCGTGCCGCGGCAATCGCGGCGCCGCGCAACCGCTGGCAGCAGCCACAACGCCAGCAGCAACAAGCGGCCCGCGCCGGCGCGACGGGGGAGGCGCCAGACCGCCGGAGCCGCTGCAAGGATCAGCGTCGCCAGCCAGAGCGCCGCCGCCTGCGAGGCCAGGACGCCCGATAGCAACAGGACTCGCGTGCCGTCCCAGGGATGCAGCGAAAAGTGCCGCAGGTCGATGCTCACAGGATCGACCGCGACGGCCAGCAGCCTGGCGAGAAGGATGATCACCGTCGCCGCCGCGACGCCCGCAAGCAGTTGCTTGGCGACGAACTGCGCTGGTGCCTCCAGCGGTGAGCGCCGCACTCGCCGAAAGCGCAGCCCGAGACGGCCGACGGCTCCAGTGGCCAATGCCGCCAGTGCGGCTGCAGCTGATCCGAAGAGCACGAGACGGACCTCTGTCGGCGGCTGGCCGCGAACGGCCCACGCGAGCCCCCACCAGATAGTCGCCGACGGCCGCCAGCAGCAGCCCGGCACTGACCAGCGTCGCGCGGGCGAATGCGCGATCATCGACAGCGGCGGCACGACGATCGAGCGCCGGCCCGATGAGGAGCAGCAGCGTCAGACCGACCGTCACGATCACCGCCGCCTGGATGTGACGTCGCAGATCGGAACGAGCTCGACGAATATCCTCGAAGCTGACCGACGCTTCAGCCAACGGGTCGCCAGACGGCGAGCGCAGGATGAATGCGCCGGGCCGCGATTCATCGCCGGCGCCCTCCCATCGCATGCGCAACGAGACGGGGGCCAGCGGCGTCTGCAGGGTGTAATCGGTCGCCGTCAGCGCCGTTGTCGGCCCGCCAGCAGAGAGGACGTGTTCCGCAGCGACAGCACCCATCCGTCCGCCATCGGCATTGAGGAGCGGCTCCACGTGGACGAGCCGCAGGCCGACCGGCGACGGGGCGACGAAGAACGACGTCGGGCCGCTGCTGCGATCGGCGGCGGCCGGAATGTCTGACGGCCGTCCCACCCAGGCGCGGGCGACGTTGCGGACGTCATAGATCGTGACGGCAATCTCGTCCGGGGTGGCCGACGCGTTCCGGGCGGTCGCCACGAGGTCGAAGAGCGCGCGCGCGTCATCGAGGCCGGGGGCCCCCGGCGCCAGCCCGCGGGCGGCGATATGATCGCGCGCGACTCGCGAGGCGACGGTCGACAACGCCGCCGTCATCCCATCGAAATCGCGACGGACGTGCTCCTCGACCCGCGCCGCCGCGGCCTGTATCCAGCCGGCCGAACCGCCACAGCTCGAACGCGCCTCCGGCCAGCGCGACAACCGCCGCTGCCGTCAAACCAGCCGCGATCAGCCGGCGCCCACTCACTCGGCGGAGCGATCCAATTGAAGGGGGCACTCGTAAAGCAGGATACCGCAAAGGTAAACTGGAGATACGTGCTGGGGGCTCGGGGCTCTGGTCTCGGGACTCGATCTTTCATGTCAAACGCACCAGGACTCAAGGTTTCGCTCAAGCGCGGCGCGCTCGTGGCGGCTGCAAACTGGCCGCTCATCGTCGTCCAGTTCGTCGCCGAAGCGACGTTGAAGCTGCTGCTGGCGGTCCCGGTCATCGGCGGGATCGTCCTGGTCGTACTGTTGCTGGACGGGGACGTCGCCGAACTGCTTAGCGGTGACGTCAGCGAGATCGTGGCGCGCGTCACGCGGTCGCTCGCCGCCAGCCCGCTGGCCGGTATTGCCTTTCTCATCGCGTTCTTTCTCGTCCTCATCGTCGGATCCGCCTTGACCTTCGTCGTCAAGGGTGGGACCGTCGCAATCCTGGCCGAGGCCGAGGCGTATGCCGGACCGATCGAGCGGCCTCCCGTCCGGCTGTCGAGCCTCCGCCGGGCAAATCAGAGTCACATCGAGCCTTTCCTGGATGCGTGCCGCCGCCTGCGCAACCGATACATCCGTCTGGGTATGTGTCTGCTGTTCGTCTACGTGCTGACCGCCCTTATCTGGCTCGGCGTCGTGGTTGGTGGCCTGCGGCTGGTGAACAACATCGGTGTGCTGCTCGGCTGGAGCGTCGCCACGCTCGCGGTGTCGGGCGCCCTGATGGTGTGGCTGACGCTGGTCAACCTTTTCTATCTGCTCACCCAGATGGTCATCGCGGTCGAGGATGTCGGTGTCCGCACCGGCTTCATGCATGTTGTCCGCTTTCTTCGGGCCCATCTGCGGGAAGTGGCTGGCGTGTTCGGCGTGGTGCTGGTGCTCGTCCTGGTTGCCACGGTCGGATCGATCCTGGGCACCGCGGGTCTCTACACGATCTCGTATGTGCCGTTCATCGCGCTCGCAGTGCTGCCGTTGCAGTTGGCGGCATGGCTGGTTCGCGGCTTCGTCTTTCAACACATCGCGCTGACCGCGCTCAGCGCTTATCTGACGCAGTATCGTCACTACCGCATCGGGCCGCAGCTCGCCGCAGTTCCCGGACAACGCCTCGCATGATCAACTACGACGCCTTTTTTTCCCGCTCCGCCGAGAAGATGAAAGAGTCCGCCATCAGAAAGATGGGGACCGTTGTCGCGCAGGGCAAGGACGTGATCTCGTTTGCGCCTGGATTTCCCGCCCCGGAAACGTTCCCGTGGGTCGACTTCCAGAGCATCTCGCAGGAATTGCTGTCGGGCGCCGATGGACCGGTGCTTCAGTACGGCCCGACGCGAGGCTACCGGCCGCTGCTCGAGGCAATTGCCGGCATCATGAAGGGACGCGGTGCCGCGACAACGCTAGACAGGCTGCTCGTCACGACCGGTTCCCAACAGGGGCTCGACCTCATCGCGCGCGTGCTCATCGACCCGGGCGACGTGATCCTGGTCGAGTTGCCGACCTATACGGGCGCCATCACTGCCTTTCGCAATGTGCAGGCACACATGGTCGGCGTGCCGCAGGAATCAGACGGGATCGACCTCGCGGCGCTCGACGAAACGTTTCTGCGCCTTCAGCGCGAGGGGCAGAAGGTCCGTTTCCTGTACGTCGTGCCGAACTTTCAGAACCCGACGGGTCTGTTGATCGGGCTGCAGAAGCGACGCGACCTGCTTGCGTGGGCCGACAAGCGAAACGTCCTGATCGTGGAGGACGATCCGTATCGAGAGCTCTACTTCGCAGACTCGGCGACAGAGGCCGACGTTCGTCCGATCAAGGCCGACGATGCGGATGGGCGAGTGGTGTACCTGAGCAGCTTCTCCAAGACGCTGGCGCCGGGGTATCGCGTCGCGTGGATCGACGCCCCTGCGCCGCTCGCCGCGAAGTTCGAGATCGCCAAACAGGCCGCGGACCTGTGCACCGGCGGGCTCGATCAGCGCGTGGTGTATGAGGCGTGCCGCCGTGGGATCCTCGAACGTCAGCTTCCGCTCCTGAGATCTCACTATCAGGAGAAGCGCGACGTCATGGTCAAAGCGCTTCGCGAGGAATTCGGTGATACGGTGACGTGGCCCGATCCGCGAGGCGGGTTCTTTCTGTGGGCCACTCTGCCCACGGCGATCGACAGCGACGCGATGATTCCGCGCGCGGTCGAGCACGGCGTGATCTACGTCGCCGGCGAGGCGTTTTTCGTGAATGGCGGGGGGAGCAACATCATTCGCCTGTCGTTCTCGGCGCCGCCGCCCGCACGGATCAAGGAAGGCGTCTCGCGGCTCGCCGGAGCTGTCCGGGGGGAGCTCGAGGTCAGTAGCCGGGCCGCTTCGCGGATGAAGTCGGCTTCGGCGTCGTAAGCGCTGTCCCCGGCAACGTCGTGAGCGGCGCGATCGGCAGGAACGGAAGGACGGATCCTGCCAGCGTCAGCTTGTTTTCCCCTTCAGATTCGCCGTCACCGCCGCGATGAGCTGACGGCCTTCCGAACCCACGAAGAAGATCGGCTGGACAATCATCTGATCAGGCAGGGCAAGCTGCACGGCGGGGCGTCCCGTCCTCGTATCGAAGCCCTTGATGCTGGCGGACCGGCCTGGCACGGCCACCGTCGTTCCGATCACTGTCGGGCCGGCCTCGGGCCGATATCCGAGATCGGCCTTCCAGCGATTGTTGCCGCTCACCCGATCCATCGCGCGCAGCAGATTGTCCATCGCCGTCATATAGATGTGTTGGCCGTCAGCTGCGGGCGCTCCGACGATCGGGGCGCCGATGGTTTCCCACTGCCAGTCGATCACACCGTCCCGCGTCCGGAGGCAGACGAAGTTCCGGCCCGCGCCCAGGTACACGCGGTCAGCCAGTGCCAGCGGTTCGGTTGGACTCGCGCCGAGCTGACGCTCCCACTGCAGGGCGCCCGACTCGAGGTCGAGCGCCAGCGAGGCGGCCATCCGCAACAGGCACGTACAGGCGATCGCCTTCGATCGTCGGTCGCTGCTCGACTGCGCCGATCTTCTGACCCCACACCTTCGCGCCATCGGTGAGGCGAAACGCCGTCAACTCCTCGGCGGTCGCGGCCACCACCCATCCGTCACGGGCCAGGATCGGCGCCGTGAGGAAACCGGCGTTGACGGTCCACACGGGTTTGCCCGTGGCCCCCGCCAACGCGACGATCGATTCCTTCGTCTGCACGATGATTCGATCGTTTGCCGACGCTAACGGACCTTGAACAGACAGCTTCGTCGACCAGGCGGGCGTCCGATCGCTCAAGCGCCACGCCGAAATGTCGCCGGATTGCAGCGGAATGGCGACGACATCGCCGGCGGCAACGGGCGACGATGACGGCTGCGCCGGAATGTCGATGTTCCACAGGATCAGGGATGGAAACACCTGCGGCAGACCGTCAGCGGCGCTCGTCATGACGCAAACGATCGACACCGACAGGAACGCGAAGAGAAGCTGAGTTCGGGCGGAGAACCTACAAGATATTGTGGTGCGAGACCGATCCACACCTTATAATAGCGCCACATCATCCAATCGAAGGCCCGACACGCTCATCCCATCCGTGGCTCACCAGACTATCGTCGTTCTTGACTTCGGCTCACAGTTCACCCAGTTGATCGCGCGTCGTCTCCGCGAGTTGTCGGTTTACTCGCGAGATTCTGCCGTTCGACGCGACGCCTTCCGAGATTCTGAGGCGGCAACCGGCGGGGATCATCCTGTCCGGTGGCCCGAAGAGCGTCAGCGAAGCGGGCGCGCCGCGATGCGATCCGTCGGTTGTCTCGATGGACGTACCGGTGCTCGGCATCTGCTACGGCATGCAGCTGATGACCGATTTTCTCGGCGGGGAAGTCGCGCCGGCGCCGCACCGGGAGTTCGGCCTCGCAACGATCAGGATCGAGCCGGAAGCGCCGCTCTTTCAGACCGTCCCGACAGAGCTGCGCGTCTGGGCGAGCCACGGAGACTTCGTCAAGAGCGCTCCCGCGGGCTTTCGCGTAACCGCGACGAGCGCCAACGCGCCGGTCGCGGCCATGGTGGATCAGGCCCGCGATTTGTATGCGTTGTTGTTCCATCCGGAAGTCGCGCACACCGACCGCGGTCTCGATATCCTCAGGAACTTCGCCTACGAGGTGTGTGGTTGCACCGGCGATTGGACGATGCGGTCGTTTGTCGACGAAGCAACGGAACGCATTCGTGAGCAGGTAGGAAGCAAGCGCGTGGTCTGCGGGTTGAGCGGTGGGGTTGACTCGACCGTCGCCGCGCTCCTGATTCATCGGGCGATTGGCGATCGACTGACGTGCATCTTCGTCGACAACGGCGTCATGCGTCAGGACGAAGGGGGACAGATCAGGAAGCGGTTCGAACGGCTCCAGCTTCCGCTGGTGTTCGTGGACGCTTCCCGGCTCTTCCTCGAACGCCTGGCCGGCATCACCGATCCTGAGCAGAAGCGCAAGATCATTGGCGCCACCTTCATCGACGTGTTCGAAGCGGAAGCGCGAAAGCTCGGCGACTTCGACTTTCTGGCTCAGGGGACGCTCTATCCCGACGTGATCGAGAGCGTGTCGGTCATCGGCCCGTCGCACGTGATCAAGAGCCACCACAACGTGGGTGGCCTTCCGGAGCGGATGCGCTTCAAGCTGGTGGAGCCGCTGCGACTGCTCTTCAAGGATGAAGTGCGGTCAGTGGGGCAGGAGTTGGGCCTCGAGGACGAGTTCGTCTGGCGTCAACCATTCCCCGGGCCCGGCCTGGCCGTGCGCATCCTCGGCGAGGTCACCGATTCCCGGCTCAACCTGGTCCGCCGCGCCGACCACATCGTCGCCGAGGAAGTGAAGAAGGCCGGCTGGTACCGCCGGCTGTGGCAATCCTTTGCGGTGCTGTTGCCGGTACAGAGCGTGGGGGTGATGGGCGACGCGCGCACGTACGAGTACACGGCGGCGATCCGCGCGGTCGAGAGCCGAGATGGCATGACCGCCGACTGGGCGCGACTGCCGCACGAGCTTCTGGCCACGATTTCGTCGAGAATCGTCAACGAGGTGAAGGGCATCAATCGCGTGGTCTACGACATCAGCTCGAAACCCCCATCCACGATTGAGTGGGAGTAGGCTGGCCCGCGAAGCGGGCCGGGCAAGGCCAAAGGCCGTCGCGCGAAGCGCGTAAAGCGCCTGGGCGTGGGGCCCCAGGCGCATAAGAAAATGCCGACGCTTCGCTCGAAACAGCTCTTTGCTGTATCGGCGGACTCGGCAAGCATTTTTTATTCGCGTGGGGCCCCACCCCACGCGAAGACCGGCCTCCGGCCGGTTGCTGCTAAGAAGGAACCGCAGACAGGACGCGATGGCCGACTTCGTCCATCTTCATTTGCACAGCGAGTACTCCCTCCTCGACGGCGCCTGCCGGATCGAGGAGCTGCTCGACCGCGCAGTGCAGCTCGAGATGCCGGCGCTGGCGATCACCGAGCACGGGAACATGTTCTCGTCGATCGTGTTTCACGATCAGGCACGGAAACGTGGCATCAACCCGATCCTCGGGTGCGAGGTGTACGTGGCGCCGGGCGATCGGCGCGTCAAGAGCGGCACGCCCGGTGAAACGGCGAATCATCTGGTCCTGCTGGCGGAAACCCGCGAGGGGTACCACAACCTCATCAAGCTCGTTTCGTCGGGCTACACTGACGGTTTCTACTACAAACCGCGCATCGACAAGGACCTGCTCTCACAGCATTCGCTGGGGCTCATCGGTCTGAGCAGCTGCCTCAAGGGCGAGGTCGCGACCGGTATCCGGACCGAGCAGCACCAGCGGGCGATGCAGGCGGCGGCCACGTACCGCGACATCCTCGGGGAGGGCAACTTCTTTCTCGAGATGCAGTTTCAGGGAATTGAAGAGCAGCGAATCGTCAACAAGGGTCTTCAGCCAATCGCCAAGGACCTCGGCTTGCCGCTCGTGGCCACCAACGACGTCCACTACCTGCAGAACTCGGACTACAAGCCCCACGACATCCTGCTCTGCATCGGCACCGGCAAGGGCGTCAACGACACCGAGCGCCTCCGTTACCACGGCGATCAGTTCTACTTGAAAACCCCCCAGGAGATGGCCGCGATCTTCGGCGATTTCCCCGAAGCGTTGGCCAACTCGGTCCGCATCGCCGAGCGCTGCCACGTCGACCTCTCCGCCTCGTCGAACCATCTCCCGAACTTCGACGTGCCGCCTGGATTCACGCTGGACGGCTATTTCGAGCACGTGGTCCGTCAGGGGTTCGAAGACCGGCTGGTGCGGTTGAAAGAGCTGGCCAGCCGGGGGGTGCTCAAACACACGATCGACGAGTACGAGCGAAGGCTGACCTACGAAATCGAGATGATCAAGCAGATGAAGTACCCGGGTACTTCCTGATCGTCTGGGATTTCATCCGTTACGCCCGGGAGCAGCATATTCCCGTCGGGCCGGGTCGTGGATCGGCGGCAGGCAGCTTTGTCGCCTACTGCCTGCGCATCACCGACGTCGATCCGATCGAATACGACCTCATCTTCGAGCGCTTCCTCAACCCAGAACGCGTGTCCCTTCCGGACATCGACATCGACTTCTGCGAGCGCCGCCGCGGCGAGGTCATCGAGTACGTCACGCGCCGATACGGCCGGGAGAACGTCGCCCAGATCATCACCTTCGGAACGATGAAAGCGCGCGCCGTCGTCCGCGATGTCGCGCGCGTGATGGACATTCCTTACGCCGACGCCGACCGGGTCGCGAAAGCGATTCCCCCGGCGCTCGACATGACGCTCGCGAAAGCGCTCGAAGAGAGTCCGGCGCTCAAGGAAATGGAGCAGAAGGACGAGCGCGTCAAGGAACTGCTGGCGGTCGCCCGCCGCCTCGAGGGCATGACCCGTCACGCATCGGTCCACGCCGCTGGCGTCGTCATCGCGCCGCGGCCGCTGACGGAGTTCGTGCCGCTCTACAAGAGCCAGAAGGACGAAATCGTCACGCAGTGGGCGATGAAGGAAGTCGAGCGGGTCGGCCTGCTGAAGATGGACTTCCTGGGCCTCAGCACGCTCACGCTCATTGACGACGCGCTGAAGGAGATCAAGCAAACGGACGACGTCGACCTCGACATCGACAAGGTGTCGCTGGACGATGCGAAGACCTACAAGCTCTTCAGCGACGGCCAGACCTTCGGCGTGTTTCAGTTCGAGAGCTCGGGCATGCGCGAGCTCTTGCGCAAGGCGCGGCCGGAGCGGCTCGACGACCTGATCGCGCTCAACGCGCTGTATCGGCCTGGCCCGCTGAAGAGCGGGATGGTGGACGACTTCATCGCCCGGAAGCAGGGCAAGACCGAGGTCAAATACGAGCTTCCGGCGCTGCGACCTATCCTGTCCGACACGTATGGTGTCATCGCATATCAGGAACAGGTCATGCGGATTGCCGCAGAGCTGGCCGGGTTCTCGATGGGTCAGTCGGACGTCCTGCGCAAAGCCATGGGGAAGAAGGACCCCAAGGTCATGGCGAAACAGCGCGCGGCGTTCATGGAGGGAGCGCAGCGCAAAGGGGTCAACGAGAAGAAGGCGACGAAGATCTTCGATCTGATGGAGTACTTCGCCGGGTACGGCTTCAACAAGTCGCACTCGACGACCTACGCGCTCCTGGCGTATCAAACCGGGTTCCTGAAGGCGAACTACCCGTGGCACTTCTTCGCCGCGTTGCTGACCATCGAGGCCGCGAATACCGAGAAGCTCGCGATGTACCTCGGCGAGTGCCGCGAGCTGGGCGTGCCCATCCTTCCCCCGGACATCAACTCGAGCGAGCTCCGGTTCACGGTCGTGAAAGAGGGCGTGCGATTCGGTCTTTGCGCGGTCAAGAACGTGGGGGAGGGCGCGATCCTCTCGATGCTCGCGGTGCGCCAGCAGCTCGGACGGATCGACTCGCTCTACACGCTCTGTGAGCACGTCGATCTCCGCCTGGTCAACAAGCGCGTGCTGGAGAGCCTCATCAAGGCGGGCGCGTTCGACTCGATTGCGCCTGAGGCTGGCGCTCCGCCCGCGCGACGCGCGCGGCTGTTCGCGGCGGTCGACAAGGCCATCGAGTACGGCGGCCGTCATCAGCGCGATCGCGACAAGGGTCAGAATCAACTGTTCGGCGGCGGGGAAGACGAGCCGTCCCTGGTGATCCCGTTGCCCGACGCGCCGGCATGGCCGGAGGCTCAGCAGCTCGCGTTCGAGAAGGAAGCGCTCGGTCTGTACATGAGCGGTCACCCGCTCGAGCGATTCGCTGAGGAGCTCAAAACGTTTGGCGGCCGCCGCATCGGCGACCTCACATCCTCGGAGGCCGACATCTGGGTCGGTGGCATCGTCTCCGGAATCCGCGCCCTGAAGACGAAGAAGGGCGACCGGATGTCGGTCTTCATGCTGGACGACATCGCCGGCAGCATCGAAGTCGTCGTCTTCCCGGAGACGTTCGCGAAGTTCGGCAGCCTGATCGACGCGGATGCGATGGTGCTCGTTCGCGGGAAGTTCGAGAAAGACGACGAGTCCGCCCGCCTGGTGGCGACCGAAATGCTGCCGATGTCGGCGCTGAAGGAGCGCACGACGCGCGAGGTGACGATCCACCTGGCGGTTCCGCCGCACGGACGCCCGACGTTCGAGGCGCTGGCCGAACTGTTGTCGCGCCACCGCGGCGATCGCCGGGTCCATCTGGAACTCGACGTCATGGGCAAAGCGCGTCCACTCAGAATTCGCGCCGACGTCGCGCAACGGGTCAGACCTTCGGAAAAACTCGTCGCTGAAGTGGAGCAGCTCTGTGGGGCTGGATCGGTTGAGTTGAGGTAAATACAGAGCCGTAGTTCGTACCTCGTCGCTCGTCGCTCGCGGAGCCCATCGCGGCAACATGTTCTACGAGCGACGAACCACGAGCCACGAACCACGGCAGCGTCAGTAACCTATGCCTGATCTTCTCGAATTCGAAGAACCAATCGGCGTACTGCTGAAAGAGATCGAAGCGCTCAGCATGCTGCCGCGCACGCCGGAGCGTGAGCGATCGATCGAGAGCCTGCGCAAGCGGGCCGAAGAGATCCGGGCAGAGATCTACGCGACGCTGACGCCATGGCAGCGTGTGCTCGTGGCCAGGCACCCGGCACGCCCGGGGACGCTCGACTACGTCGAGCGGCTGTTCACGAATTTCGACGAGTTGCACGGTGACCGCCGTTTCGCGGACGACCATGCGATCGTCGGCGGCCTGGCCCTCTATAACGGCGAGCCCGTCGCCGTGCTCGGCCATCAGAAGGGCAGCGACACAAAGCAGAAGATCTTCAGGAACTTCGGGTACGCGCGTCCGGAGGGCTACCGCAAGGCGTTGCGCATCATGAAGCTGGCGGAGAAGTTCAGCCGCCCGATCATCATCTTCATCGACACGCCGGCAGCCTATCCCGGGCGTCGAGTCCGAAGAGCGCGGCGTCGCCGAGGCCATCGCGCTGAACCTCCGCGAGATGATCGTCCTCGAAGTTCCCATCGTCATCATCGTCTGCGGCGAAGGGGGCAGCGGCGGCGCTCTGGGGATCGCGATCGGTGACCGCGTGCTGATGCAGGAATACGCCGTCTACAGCGTCATCCCCCCGGAGGGGTGCGCGGCCATCCTCTGGCGCGATGCCAACCGCAAGGTCGAGGCTGCCGAGGCGCTGAAGATCACGGCGCCGGACCTTCTCAACCTTGGACTGATCGACGCCATCGTTCCCGAGCCCACCGGCGGCGCACATAACGACTACGACCGAGCAACCGCGCTGGTCGATCAGGCGCTGTCGCAGGCGCTGTCCGCCCTCACGCCGCTGAGCGTCGAGACCCGGCTGTCGACACGTTACGACAAGTTCCGCCGTATGGGTGCGGAAGGGATGGCGTTTGTCGACAACGCCACACCGGCGTCCACGCCGTCGACTCCGCCGCCCACGTTGCCCAAATGACCCGAACACTCATCTGGCAGCACCTCGACTGCAACGACGACGCGGTGGCACAGCTGACCGCCGCGCTGGGCCTGCACCCGACCGTGGCGCGCCTGCTGTGCATGCGCGGCTTCTCGAACCCTGACGCGGCGCAGCGATTCCTGAACCCGACACTCGATCAGCTGCACGATCCCTTCGGGCTGGCCGACATGGAGCGCGCGATCGTCCGCCTCGAGCTGGCGCTGGCAAAGGAAGAACGGATCGCCATCCACGGCGACTACGACGTGGACGGCATCACCTCGACGGTTATCCTGCGTCGCGCGCTCGAAATGCTCGGCGGCAACGTCGTGCACTTCATTCCGGAACGGTTGCGCGACGGTTACGGGCTGCAGCCGGCGGCCATCGACCGGCTGCATGCAGACGGCGTGAACTTGATCGTGTCGGTCGATTGTGGAATCCGCGGGGCCGAGGCGGCGCAGCGGGCGCGCGAACTCGGCGTGGATCTGATCATCACCGACCACCACGAGCCCGACGGGACGCTGCCGTCAGCCCTCGCCGTCATCAACCCGAAGCGTCACGATTGCACCTACCCCGACAAGTATCTGGCCGGTGTCGGCGTGGCGCTGAAAGTCGTCCAGGCTTTGTGCACGCGCGCGGGCAAGGCGAAGTGGCTGCCGGCGTTCGTCAAGATCGCCGCGCTCGGTACCTTGGCCGACGTCGTTCCGCTGGTGGGCGAGAACCGGGTGATCGCCAGGCACGGCCTGGCGTCGCTGTCGAGAGGGCCCCACACCATCGGTCTTCGTTCGCTGCTCGAGGCCTCGGGCCTCGCCGGCAAGACAATCGACAGCTACCAGGTCGCGTTCATGCTGGCTCCGCGGGTGAATGCCGCCGGCCGCATGAGCACGCCGGACATCGCCACCCGGCTTCTCCTCGCCACCGACGAGGCGATGGGAGACGAGGCACGTTCGTTGGCCCAGCAACTGAACGACGAGAACCTCCGCCGCCAGCACGAGGAGGCCGACCTCGTCGCCCAGGCGAAGAAGGCGATCGAGACCGATCCGGCTGTCGGCGCACACAACGTGCTGGTCGTCGGCGGCGACGGATGGCACCGCGGCGTGATTGGAATCGCCGCATCGAAACTGGTGGACGCATATCACAAGCCAGCAATCGTCCTGTCGGTTGACGGCGAGGTCGCGCACGGCTCGTGCCGGAGCATCCCGGACTTCGACATGCTCGGCGCGCTCGAGCGCTGTGCCGATCTGTTCGTGAAGTTCGGCGGTCACCGCCAGGCCGCCGGACTGACGATGGAAGCGGCCCGGGTGCCGGAATTCCGGGCGCGCATCAACGCGCACGCGGACGCCGTGCTCGAACCGGATCAACTCCGCCCTCGACTCCGCATCGACGGACCGCTCAGCCTCAAAGGCATCACGCCCGAACTGGTGCGAGGGCTCGATGCGATGGGGCCGTTCGGTCTCGCTAATCCACGCCCGGTGTTCCACGCCCGGCCCGTCGAAATCGTGGACGGTCCGCGCTCGATCAAGGAACGTCACCTGCAAATGACCTTCAGTCAGGAGGGGCGGCGGTTCCGGGCCATCGCCTGGCGCGCGGCCGAACGCGCCGAGTTCCTCGACAAACACCGCTCGGGCGTCAACCTGGCCTTCTCGCTCGAGAAGAACGAATTCCAGGGGGAGACCTATCTCGAACTGAGCGTCGCGGATATCAAGCCGCTCGAAGACTTACAATAGGTGAGTTGGATCAACTCCCAATCCGCCAACTCCCAACCCCAAGGAGAGTCGTTCGCCAGAGTGGTGAAAGTCGTACCAACTTACTGGCTGGTCCGTCAATCGAAACCGCTCTCGTAATCGAGCTCGGGTTGGGAGTTGGCGGTTGGGAATTGATCCGGGCCGTGAGGTTCAGCGGCCCTCTGAAAGAGATGCGCTGGCAGCAAATTGCACGGCTCGCGATAGCCGCGTTCGTGATCGTCTTCGCGGGCGTCGTGGTGTTCATCATGCGCCAGCGGTCGGCGCTTCCTCAAGCATCGACCGCGGCGGTGCCCACCGACGAGAACACCGTCGTGTCGTCGAAGGGTCCGATCGAGCACGACGCCTACGACCAGGGGCGGCTGCGCTTCAGCCTCAAGGGCACGGATCACAAGGTCTTCAGCGGCGGGCGGATGGAGATCTTCGCGGTCTCCGTCACCATCCCCGATCGTGAAAACGGCACGGTGACGATCACCGCGGACAAGGCCGTCGTCCAGGCGCCCCCGGACAAAGTCAATGAGCTGAAGAGCGCGACGTTCACCGGCAACGTGAAGCTGGTCAACGAGAAGGGCGTCAACGTCTCCGCCGGCGAGGCCAGCTACGAGGAGTCCACGGGCGTCGTCACCATCCCTGGTCCGGTGAAGTTCGGCCGAGGGCGGATGAGCGGAAGCGGCCTCGGTGCCACGTACGACAAGAACCGCGACGTGCTCTGGATTCTCGACAAAGCGCACATCACGGTCAGCCCGGATGCGTCCGGCAGCGGCGCCGCCGAGGCAAATGCCGGCACCATGGGCATGGCCCGCTCGCAGAACTACATCAAGATGGTCAAGAACGCCTCAATCGTCGGCGACGTCCGGACGGCGTCAGGCGACGAGATCACCGCGTGGCTGAACGAGGGCGGCGAGACGCTCAAGTCGCTCGAGATCCGCGGCAACAGCCGGATCACCGGCAGCGGTCCAAACGCACAGAACATGTCGGCCCGCGACATCGACCTCGGGTACGCTCCCGACGGCCGAACGCTGCAGAGCGCGCACCTGGTCGACAACAGCGCCGTGGAGCTGCCCGGGGCCGCCGGAGCTCCCGGCCGGCGGATCACGGGCAACACGATCGATCTCGGGATGTCGCCCGACGGCACGACGCTGACGCTGCTGAACGCCAACGAGAATGTGGAGGTCAACCTGCCTCCTGCGGGTGATGGCCCTGCCCAACGAATCCGCGCCAAAACGCTGGCTGCAACGGGCCCCGCGGGAGCCGGATTGCAGAACGCGACGTTCGCCGGCGGAGTCGAGCACAAGGAAACGCGCGCCGCACGGGGGGCTCTGTCCGCCGTCGATCGGACGGCCACCGCCGATCGCCTGATCCTCACGACCAAACCGGGGCTGGGAGATGTCGAGCAGGCGGACTTTCGCGGTCACTTCCGGATGCAGGACAACGCGGATTCGTCGTCACGGGACGCGAATCAACGCGGATCTTCTTCAGTATCACGGGACGCGGATCAACGCGGATCTTCTCCGGTATCACGGGACGCGGATCAACGCGGATCATCGTCGCCGGGGACGCGGGGCGCGGACCAACGCGGATCGGGTACTGACGCGCGGCCGGTCACAGCGGAAGCGCCGCGCGCCATCTACTACCTCAACAAAGATCTCATCGAGCTGTCGCCGGAGGGAGGCGATCCTGGGCCGGCCCCGTTCGTCAACGACGGCCGGATGCGTGTAAACGCTCGCAACATCCGCATCTCGCCGTCCACGCAGAAGCTCTCGGCCGACACGAACGTGCAGAGCACGATGCAGCCGCAGAAGCGCACGGACACGACGAACGCCGGGCGGGGCAAAGACGAGCGGCAGGGACATCTGCCAGCCATGCTGAAAGAGGACAAGCCAGTTACCGTCGTGGCGAACCGGCTCGAGTACGACGGCAAGGGAGAAGCGATCTATACGGGCAAGGCCCGTCTCTGGCAGGAGCAATCGAAGATTGATGCGGACACGATCATCCTGAACGACACGACCGGAAACCTGACGGCGCGTACGAACGTGCGCTCGACGATGCCGCTCGAGGACACCGACCCGAAAACGAAGCAGAAGACCATCATCGAGAGCGCGGCCGAATCCGACACCCTCGTGTACGACGACAACAAGCGCGTGGCGGTCTACACCGGGACGGCAGAGAAGCAAGCCCACGTCAAGGGCGCGTATGGTGACGTCACGGCGAACCGCATCGATGTGTTCCTGAGCCAGGACGGCGGGCGGCTCGAGCGGGCCGTGGCTGTCGACAAGGTCGTCGTCGTGGACGGTGCGCGCCGCGCGTACGGTCAGCGCCTCGTGTACACCGCCGACGACGAGACCTACACGATGACCGGCAGTCCGGTTGAAGCGTACGAGCAGGAAACGCCAAACTCGTGCAAGGTCACGCAGGGCCAGACTTTGACTTTCAAGAGAGCGGTTGGTAGCATCCGAGCCGAGACCAACAGCACATTGCGCGCCATCACGAAGACCCTTTCGTCGCCGTGCCCGACGGAGCGACGCGACTGAATGGCCACGCTGCGGACTGACGCGCTAACGAAATCCTTCGGCGGTCGAACAGTCGTGCGGGGGGTCAGCCTCGAGATTGCGTCCGGCGAAGTCGTGGGTCTGCTGGGTCCGAACGGCGCCGGTAAGACGACGACGTTCTCGATGGTCGTGGGGCTCACGTCGCCCGACTCCGGCCGCGTGCTCCTCGACGGCAACGACGTCACCGACGACCCGATGTACATCCGGGCGCGGAAGGGCATCGGTTATCTCCCGCAGGAGCCGTCGATCTTTCGCGGGCTCACAGTCGAGCAGAACATCCTCGCGATCCTCGAGACGATCGAGCTCGACACGGCGGCGCGTCGGTACGCGCCTGCGCGATCTGCTCGGCGAGCTCGGCCTGACGCCGCTCGCCAGGAGCCCGGCCTATACGCTGTCCGGCGGCGAGCGCCGGCGCGTCGAGATCACGCGCGCGCTCGTGATCTCGCCGATGTTCATGCTCCTGGACGAGCCGTTTGCCGGCATCGATCCCATCGCCGTCACGGACATCCAGCAGATTATCTTTCACCTGAAGGCGCGCGGCATCGGCGTCCTCATCACCGACCACAACGTCAGAGAGACACTCCGCATCACCGACCGGGCGTACATCGTCCATGATGGCGTCATTTTCAAGAGCGGAACCCCGGCAAATCTGGCTGCAGACGAGGAGGTCAAGCGGATTTACCTCGGCACTGACTTCCGATTGGACTAAAATCGTAAGGACGCGCGTTGATTACTCATGGCGATCCAGCAGAAGCTCCATACCAAACTCGTTCAAAAGCTCATTCTGACGCCATCGCTGCAGCAGGCGATCAAGCTGCTGCCGATGTCAACACTCGAGCTGGCAGACCTGCTGACCCAGGAGATGGTCGAGAACCCGCTCCTCGAAGAAGTGCCGACCGAGGAACTGCAGCCCGCCGAACCGCAACAAGCCGAGAAGGCTGAAGCCGAAAAACCTGCCGCCGAAAAGACCGATTCCTGGGACGACGCCGACTACGAGTACTTCTTCGGCGACTACCTGGACGACGGCTACCGCTCGCGTACGCCGTCAGAGGTCAAGGAGCTGCCGCCGATCGAGAACACGCTCTCGACGACTGGCTCGCTTGCGGATCATCTGTTGTGGCAGTTGTCGATTCAGACCGACGACGGCCTGATGCGCGAGATCGGCACGGCAATCGTCGGCAACCTGGACGACGACGGCTATCTCGTCGCGTCGGTCGAGGAAATTGCGGCGATGGGCAACTGGCGCGTCGGCGACGTCGAGCGCGTCCTCCAGCACGTGCAGACGTTCGATCCGATCGGTGTGGCCGCGCGCGATCTGCAGGAGTGCCTGTGGTTGCAGCTCCGTCACATCGGCCTCGAAGGGACGCCTGCCGAGAAGATCGTCACCGAGCACTTGCGGCTCCTGCAGAACCATCAGGTACCGGAGATCGCTCGCAAACTCGGGATGACGATCGACGATCTGAAGGAGCACATCGAGATTATCCGCAACCTCGATCCAAAGCCGGGGAGCCGGTACAACCCGACGCAGTCCCAGTACGTCATTCCCGACGTCTACGTGGTGAAGGTCGAGGATCAGTACGTCGCGGTGTTGAACGAGGAAGGGCTGCCGCAGCTGCGCATCAGCCCGGTCTACCGCCGGCTGCTGGACAAGAGCGGCGGGGAATCGAACGACGAGACGCGCGCCTACGTGAAGGACAAGTTCCGGTCAGCGCTGTGGCTGATCAAGTCCGTGGACCAGCGTCAGAAGACCATCCACAAGGTGGCCACGAGCATCATCAACTTCCAGCGCGAGTTCCTCGACCACGGCATCGAATATCTGCGTCCGCTGGTGTTGCGCGATGTCGCCAACGACATCGGCATGCACGAGTCGACGGTCAGCCGCGTGGTGAACAACAAGTACATGCACACGCCGCAAGGCGTGTTCGAAATGAAGTACTTCTTCCACAGCGGCATCAGCAGCTCGTTCGGCGAGAGCGTCTCGTCGGTGACGATCAAGCAGCGCATCCGCAAGATCATCGAGAACGAAGATCCACGCAAGCCGCTCAGCGACTCCAAAATCGTGAGCATCCTGCAGAAGGAAGGGCTGATGCTCGCGCGGCGCACCATCGCCAAGTACCGCGAAGAACTGAAGATTCCCACGTCCAATCAGAGGAAGGTATTGTTTTAGATCATTTGTAGGCCCGACCTTCAGGTCGGGCGTGCTCGAATCAGCAACCAGATTGACAGAGCACGCCCGACCTGAAGGTCGGGCCTACGGTGGAGAGAATGCGACTCGAAATCACCGGCCGACAAGTGGAAGTGACCCCGTCGCTCCGCCAGCTGATCGACAGACGGCTCGCCCGACTCGACCGAGTTCTCAACGACAGCGTTGTCTCCGCTCAGGTCATTCTGAGCAAGGAAAAATACCGCCACCGCGCCGAGATCGTGCTGCATGCCCGCGGCGATCACAGGATGCGCGGCCTCGGCGAGGGGAATGCTTGGCCGATCTCGCTGCGCCAGGCAGGGGAGAAGCTGGAGCAGCAGGCGAAAAAACTCAAGAGCAAGTGGCACGAGCGCAAACGGCGGGCGAACAGCGGCGCCCGCGTCGTGCAGACACCCGCGGAGGAAACGCCGACCAACAATCGTCGTGTCGTACGCGCTTCGCGCTACGCGGTGAAACCCATGTCGGTCGAGGACGCGGCCCTGCGCGTCGAGGGCGGCACCGAGACGTTCGTCGTCTTCCGCAACGCGGACACCGAAGCGGTCAGCATCCTGTATCGTCGCAAGGACGGCAGCCTCGGATTGATCGAGCCGGATTGATCCGCCGCATGCGCATTCAGACGTAGGGTCCGTTGAGCGATCCCTCTCAGCCGGCAGGCGTGACCGTCGCCACGGTGCTACGCGATCTGGCCGATTCCCGCGCGCTCGACATCGAGCTGCTCGCCGGGGCCGATGGCCTGAACCGTCGGATCACCATCCCGCACACGCAGAAAACCGGCCTCGCGCTGTCCGGCTTCGACGCCTACCTGCGCGACGGCCGCGTGCTCGTATTTGGCGAGAGCGAGATTCGCTACCTGCAGACCCTCCCGTCGCCGGATCGATCGGCCGTGCTCCGCCGCGTGATGAGTCACGACCTCCCATGCCTGCTGATCACCGACGGCTTCGAGGCGAGTCCCGAGATCACCATCGAAGCGGACCGCGCGCGTGTTCCGGTGCTCAGGACCCGCGCCGCAACCCCCGAGGCAATGGCCCGCCTGTCGTCGGTGCTCGACACCTACCTCGCCGCGCGCGGCATGGTCCACGGCGTGTTGATGGACATTCTCGGACTCGGCGTCCTGGTCATCGGTGAGAGCGGCATCGGCAAGAGCGAATGCGCCCTCGACCTCGTCGTGCGCGGCCATCGCCTGGTCGCCGACGACGCCGTCGAGCTGCGCTGCCGCGCACAATCGTTCGTCCTCGGCAGCTGCCCCGAGCTGACCCGCCATCACATCGAAATCCGCGGGCTCGGCCTGATCAACGTCCAGGATCTGTTCGGCGTGGCGTCGACGCGAACCTCGAAACGCGTCGAGCTCGTCGTGCTGCTCGAACGGTGGGAGCCCGGCCGTGAGTACGACCGCCTCGGCATCGACGACGCCTACTACGAGCTGCTGGGCATCCGCATCCCCCTCATCCGGATGCCAGTGGCGCCAGGCCGGAACATCGCCATCCTCGTCGAGGTTGCGGCACGGAACCAGCTGTTGAGGACGCGCGGCCATCACGCGGCGCGCCGCCTCGTCGATCGATTGAACGAGCGGCTCGACGCGGCGGCCATCGATCCCGAGCTCGAGCAGGGAGAGGATCTCTGATGCGCGAGAAGCGGCACGCCGCGCGCCGCGCGGCGACCAGGGCGGTGCAGTCGCGGTTCATCGTGCTCACCGGGCTGTCGGGTTCGGGAAAGTCGCAGGCGATCCGCGCCCTCGAAGACCTCGGGTACTTCTGCGTCGACAACCTGCCGGTCACGCTCCTGCCGATGCTCGCCGAACTGACGCTGCGCGCCGGCAGTGAGATCACCCGGGCTGCCGTCGTGGTCGACGTTCGCGAAGGGCGCCTCTTGTCGGACTTCCCCGCGATCTACGCGCGGTTGAGGGCGATGAAGAACCTCAACCCCGTGCTGATCTTTCTCGAGGCCCAGGAGGCGGATCTCGTCCGGCGGTTCAGCGAGACGCGCCGGCCGCACCCGCTCGCGCCGGACCGTTCCGCGATCGAAGGCATTCGCGAGGAACGCAAGGCCATGCGCAAAATCCGGCGCCTGGCCGACCACATCCTCGACACCTCGCAGATGACGGTGCACGAACTTCGCCACGTCTTCACCGGCGTCGGCACCGGCCGCGCACCGGGCAACCAGCTCGTGGTGACCATCCTCAGCTTCGGATTCAAGCATGGGATCCCCGTCGATTCCGATTTGCTGTTCGACGTGCGCTTCCTGCCGAATCCGCACTTCGTCCCTGGCCTGCGCCAGCATACCGGACGGGATCCCGAGGTGAAACGATATCTGGACCGCTCGGAGGCCACACGGGACTTTTTGCGGCACACGCTCAACCTGTTGAAGTTTCTGATCCCGCAGTATGCGCACGAGGGCAAGTCGTACCTGACAATAGGCATCGGCTGCACAGGCGGCCGGCATCGCTCGGTCGCCATCGCCGAAGCATTGAAAAAGGGGCTCGCCGGCGTCCCGGGCGCGCGACTCCGCGTCGCCCACCGCGACATCGCGCACGAGTAGGTTCGGGACAGGGGTTCAGACCAGGGTTCAGACGACGGTTCAGGACGAGGGTTCACAACGGGGGTTCAAGGCCATCACATGAAGCTCGGGGTTGTTGTGGTCACCCACGGCCAGCTGGCGGCGGAGCTCGTCAACTCCGCCGAGATGATCGTCGGCGATCTGCCGCGTTTCACGGCGGTCTCGATCGGCTGGCACGACGACGTCGAGCACGCGAAGGAGGAGATCGGCCGGGCCATCGAGCGGGTGCGCGCGTCAGCGGGGGAGCAGGAAGGAGAACATGTCGACGTCCTCCTGCTCACGGACATGTTCGGCGGGACGCCGGCCAACCTGGCGGTCACGTTCGTCAGCCCGCACGTCGAAGTGATTACCGGCGTCAACCTGCCGATGCTGATCAAGCTGGCGCGCCCGGCGCGGAACGCTGAGCTGCTGACGCTGGCGCGTGAGTTGCGCGAGGATGGCAAGAACGCCATCTGGGTCGCGTCGGATCTCCTGCGCGGAGAGAAGGCGTGACGTCACGGGATGTGACCATTACCAACGCCCTCGGCCTGCATGCGCGGGCGGCGGCCCGCTTCGTGCACACGGCGAGCGCGTTTCAGGCGCGGATCCGCGTGTCCCGTGGCGGGCGCGAAATAGACGGAAAGAGCATCATGGGACTTCTCCTGCTGGCCGCCGCGCGCGGCAGCCTGATCACCATCGCAGCGACCGGGGCGGACGAGCAGGAAGCCGTCACCACGCTGTGCGCGCTGGTCGAGCGCGGCTTCGACGAGGCCACGTGCGTCTGACCGGCCTCGGTGTCTCGCCCGGCATCGGTATCGGCAAGGCGCTCGTGCTGAAGCGCGGCAGCCGCGACCTGCGCTTCCGCGTGCCCGCGTCGCTGGTCGATCGCGAAGTCGATCGCCTGCACGAGGCGCGCGAGCGCTCGCGCGAGCAGGTCCAGCACATCAAGGACCGTATCACGCGAACCGCGGGCGAGGATCACGCCTATCTCTTCGATGCCCAGCTCCTGATGCTCGACGACGCGATGTTGATCGAGGAGGCGGTGGCAACTATCAGACGCGACCGACTCAACGCCGAGTCGGCGCTGCAGCGCGCGCTCGAGCAGATCTCTGCGCTCTTCGACCAGGCGCAGGACAGCTATCTCCGAGAACGCAAAGGCGACGTTGCCGATGTCGTCGGCCGCCTGTGCATGAACCTGCGCGCCGCCGGCGATCCGATGGACCTCTTCAGGGATCTGGATGGTCCGCTGGTGCTCGTCGCCGACGAGATCACGCCGTCGGTGATCGCCCAGCTCGATTGGCAGCGGCTGGCTGCGCTGGTCACCGACGCCGGCAGCTGGACGTATCACACCGCAATCCTCGCGCGGTCGATCCACGTGCCGGCCGTGGCCGGTCTCCACAACGCCAGCGCCATCGTGGCGCCCGGATCCGTCGTCGCTGTCGATGGCACTACGGGCGAAGTCATCGTCGATCCGGACCCCGACGTGATTACCCAGGTCCAGGCGCGTCAGAAGCGTCGGCTGGCCTTCGAACAATCGCTCGACGAATACCGCGATCTGCCGGCGATCAGCGAAGACGGCGTCGAGATGCGGATCGAGGCCAACATCGAGGCTCCGGAGGACGCCGTGCGCGCGCGTGAACGCGGCGCGTCAGGCATCGGCCTCTTCAGGTCGGAGTTCCTCCTCGCCAGCGGCGGGCAGGCGGCGCTGACCGAGGACGCGCAATATCGCGCCTACCGGACGCTTGTCGAGAGCGCCGCGCCAGGGCGGGCCACCATTCGCACCTTCGACGTCAGTGAAGCGCAGCTGCGGATCGATCAGGCAGCCGTCGAGGGCGCGCGAGCGCCGCTCGGCCTGCGGGGCATCCGACTGAGCCTGTCGATCGACGAGATCTTCCAGGCGCAGTTGCGGGCGCTGCTGCGCGCGGCTGCACATGGGCCGCTGCGCGTCATGTTCCCGTTCGTCTCCGGCCTCGAGCAGCTGCGCGCGGCGCGAGCTGCCGTCGCGCGCGCCGCGGAATCGCTCCGCGCACGCGGCCTGACGCGTTCCCGACGTGCCCATCGGCGTCATGATCGAACTGCCGTCCGCGGCGCTGACCGCGGATCTCCTCGCCGAGGAAGCTGATTTTTTCAGCATCGGCACCAACGACCTGATCCAGTACAGTCTCGCCGTGGACCGGACCGACGACCGCGTGTCGCCGCTGTACGAGCCGCTGCATCCCGCGATTCTCAGGACGATCCGGCTGGTAGCACGCGCCGGCCGCCACGGACGGATTCCCGTCGCGGTCTGCGGCGAAATGGCGTCCGATCCCGTGCTGCTGACGCTGCTCGTCGGCCTCGGCCTCCGCGAGTTCAGCATGACGCCGACCGCGGTGCCGCTGGCGAAGCGAGTGCTGCGATCGCTCAGGGTCTCGGACGCGCGCCTCGCCGCCGGACGTGCCCTGCGCGCAAAGACGACCCAGGAGGTGGAGCAGTGCCTGACGGCGCTGCTCGCCCCGGCCGAATAGGGGACACTGAACCCCGGGAGGAAGATGAGTGGCGGATAACGTGACGCGTGTGGACAAACCGTGGGGCTACGAGCTGCATTGGGCGAAAACGGATCGGTACGTCGGAAAGCTGATCCACGTGAACGCCGGACACGCGCTGAGCCTGCAATATCACAATCAGAAGGACGAGACGATTTTCCTCTGGTCCGGCCGCATGCTCTTCGAGATCAAGGAAGGCGACGAGCTGGTCAAACGCGAGATGAAGGTCGGCGAGTCGGTCCACATCACGCCGAAGACCGTGCACCGGATGACGGCCATCGACGACTGCGACATCTTCGAGGTCTCCACTCCCGAACTGCACGACGTCGTCCGGCTCGAGGACAGGTATGGGAGGAAGACGTAACAGTCGGGAGTCGACAGTCGTCAGTCGACAGTCGAGTGGCAGCCAGTCGACTGACTGGCGACTGACGACGAGTGACTCACGACTGTATTTTCTGCGCGCGGCTCGTGAGGCGGGGTACGCTGTGTTTGCGCACGTGCATTGACCGGACGCGCAATTGTCGAGTGAATCCGCGGGTTGGAGACTGGCGGCACTCTTGAAAGGATTCGTGGAATGGGAAGCGTGAACAAAGTCATTCTCGTGGGCAATCTGGGGCGGGACGCCGAGCTCCGCTACACGCCCGGCGGCGCACCAGTCGCCACCCTCAACATGGCCACCACCGAGGTGTGGAACGACAAGGGCGGCCAGCGACAGGAGAAAACCGAGTGGCACCGCGTGGTGCTGTGGGGCAAGACCGCGGAGTCGCTCAGCGAGTACCTCGTGAAGGGCAAGCAGATCTACGTCGAAGGCCGGCTGCAGACGCGCCAGTGGGACGACAAGGACGGCAACAAGCGCTACACGACGGAGATCCGTGGCGATCGCGTGGTGCTCCTCGGCGGCGGCGGCGGCGGAGGCGCGAGACCGCAACGGGGTCCGGCAAGCTTGGAAGAACCGATGGGAGAGCCGGTCTCAGAACTGACGGACGACGATATTCCGTTCTGACGCGTAGTCGTGAGTCGGGAGTCGGAGTCGCCGGTTCAGTCGCTCGTAGCTCGAAGACTTCAAGAACGATGCTTCGAGCCGCGTCGAGCGACGAACCCGATCGACCCGCGGTGATCCGCGTGTGACAATCAGCGTTTGCGGTTCAGCGCATCCAATCGTTGCTTCGCGAGCGTGGCCTCAGGCACGGCGGGAAACTGCTTGATCACCGTATCGTAGGCTTTGCGCGCCAGGTCGGGCTGCTGCAGGTTCTCGTACGTCTGGCCCGTCTTGAACCAGGCATTCGGCACCGTGTCACCCTGCGGATAGTCGGTGATGACCTTCTGGTAGGCCTGCAGCGCTTCCTTGAATTTCCCCTCGGTACTGATACGAGTTCCCGATATACAGCTGCGCGTCGTCGGCCTGCGGTGACGTCGGGAACGAGCGGATGAACGCCTGGAACCCTTCGATTGCCAGATCGTACTGGCCGGCGGCGTAGTCGGCGGACACGCGGTCGAACATCTGCGTCGGCGAGACGTTCGGCGGCGGATTGATCGGCGCGGTCGGCGTCGGCGGCGGCGCCGTGGGATCCACGGCGCCTGGATCGCCCGTGGTGACCGGTGCGGCGACGGTCGGCGCGGGCATCGACGCAATCGTCTGCCGCAGCGACTGCATCTCCTGCGTCATCGTCGACAGACGCACGTTGGTGTCGTCCGCCTTCTCGCGGAGGATGCGGCTCGCCTCGGCGACGCCGTCGATCAGCAGCTTCTGATCCGCAAACGCTTTGCGCGTCGTGCCGGTCTGATCGTCGATCTTCGTGGTGATCAGACGTAACTGCTCGTTCAATCCCTCGATCCCGCGCAGCAGCTGCGACTGCTGCTCCTGCAGCATCCTCAGCTCCGCCATGATCTGTTGATGTTCCTTGTTCGCCGCGGCGTCAGCCACGCGCGGCGAGACGAGCGAACCGGCCAGTACCGAGGGCGGCCACGGCGCTTCTGTTTCTCATGTCGGCGATCCTCTGCTTGATCGTCACTCTACTTGCTGGTCACCACGAAGTGCGCGCGGCGGTTTTTCGACCACGCGGATTCCGTGTGGGTCGGATCGAAGGGAAACTCCTTGCCGTAGCTGACGATCTTCAGCCGATCGGCGGGCACACCGAGGGAGAGCAGATACGTGCGCGCGGCCATCGCCCGGCGCTCGCCGAGCGCCAGGTTGTACTCAGCCGTTCCACGCTCGTCGGCGTGGCCTTCGATAGTGATCACCCAGGTGGGGTACTTCTTCAGAACCCCGGCGTTCTCGGTGAGCGTCGACTGCCCAGTGCCATCGACCTCGGCGCTGTCGTAGGCGAAGAACACCGGCTTGAACGGCGAGTTCTGATTGATCTGGTCCAGGTCGACGTTCTTGAGCGGGTCTTCCGTCAGCGACGGATCGGGAGGAACCGCGGTCGGCTCCTGAATCGGCGTCGGCGGCGTCGGCGGGCGACCCGAACCGGCCGTGGTGTCCGTTGGAGGCGGTGGCACGGGGCGCGCCACCGGCGGCTGTTTCTTCCCGCACGCGCTGATCGTCAGCGCCAGAACGATAACGGTGATGGCCGCCGATACTCGTCGAATGTGCATGCTCGTATGTGCCTCTCTCAGTCTACGCCCGTAAGTGCGTTCTGTTTCTCAATTCCGGGTGTTCCGCTTTTGATTTCCGATTTGCGATGTGCGCCCTACTGAGACCAGTTCGGGTATTTGTTGGAACCTGCCTTCGTGATCTGCCGGAGGTCCGTGCCGTCGCGAGCCATCGTGTAGATCTGCGGACGTCCCGTGCGGTCGGAGGTAAACGCGATGTGACGGCCGTTCGGTGCAAACGCCGGACTCTCGTTGCTGCCAACGCCGTCTGAGATGGGAATCGAACCACCCTTCGCAAAATCGTAGAGCATGATCTGGTATCCGCCGCCGCCCCGGCAGGTGTAGGCGATCTGGTTGAGCGGGGCAGGGGACCACGTCGGCCGGTCGCAATACGACTCGGTCGAGATCCGCCTCAGCTCGGTGCCGTCCACGTTCACGATATAGATCTGCGGGCTGCCGGTCCGGTCGGAGACGAACGAGAGCTGATTGCCGTTGGGCGCCCAGGTCGGCGTCGAATCGGCCATCGGATGATTGGTGACCCGATGCTCGTTGCTGCCATCGCGGTTCGCCACGTAGATCTCGGTGTTCCCATCGTCGCCGCGGGCAGACATGAACGCGATGCGTGTACCGTCCTGCGACCACGCGGGCAGGTAGTTGCGCGCGTTCTTGCCACCCTTGATCGGCCGTTCCGGCGGCTTGCCCTCGTAGATGCGCGAGATGAGGATGTCCGGAAAACCGTCGCGGTAGCTGGTGTAGGCGATCGATTTCGCGTCCGGCGACCACACCGGTGAGATCTCGAGGGCCGTCTGGAACGTCACGCGCTTTTCGTTGGCGCCATCGTAGTCGGCCATGTAAATCGCCGACACGCCGCGCGAGCCCACCGGCCCTTTCACCTGGCCGCCGTCGCGGTCGGATGAATACGCCAGCTTCGTCCGCGCGACACCACGCAGCGCGCGCTGCTGATTGTGCAACTCGTCGGCAAAGGTGTGCGCGTACATCCGCCCGCCGTCGGCAATCGATTTCAGCGAACCGCTGTATTGCTTGCCGAGCGCCATTTTGCCGCTGCTCACCTGCATCAACCGGAGTTCGACGACAATGCCGTCGCCACTCCGGCGAACGAAGCCGAGCACCACGCCGTCGGCGCCAACCTCTTTCCATCGCTCGAGAGAGATCTGATCGGGGGACGCCGGCTTGGGAATGGTGCGCATGATGTCGCGCGGCACCATGTAGAACTCCTTCTCGAAGGCGATGTCGTCGAACAGCACCTCGCCGATGGTCTTGGCGGCCTTGACCGTCTCCGGATCGTTCGTCAACGCGACGAGCTCGGGAATGGCGTACTTTGGCGGCCCGCCAGCCCCGGTAATGGTGACATCGATGACGTCAGGCTGCTGTCCAGGCTTTTGTCCCGCTGGCGGCTGCGTCGGCGGCGGTTGCGTTGGCGGCGGTTGCCCCGCCGGCGGTTGCAACAGCGGGCTGGAATCGACGAATAGCCCGCCAAATGAAACAGTGGGGGACTGCGCCGTCAAGACGACAGCAGCCGAAAGAGCAATGAAGGCAGTAAGAAGTTTCGTCTGAGGCATCAGCGGCTGTAATCGAATTGAAGGTTGACTGTGAGTGTCGGGCGTGTGAACTCGGCTGGCAGCGGCGGTAATCGTTGCGTCATCAGTACTGCGCGGCGCGACTCGAGATCGAGCAGGGGATTGCCACTCGACTGTGACACCTCGACGGCCGTCAGCATTCCGTCTCGTCGAATCGTGAATTTGACGAAAGTCCTTCCAGAGACTCCCTGCTTCTCGTTCCAGTTCGCCCGTATGAGCTGCACCATCGTCTGGATGTACGCGGGGCAGCAGAAGTCTGACACGTCGAGCTTGGCGCCAAAGCCGCCGCCACCGCTGGTGGACAAACCCCCAAAGGGCACCGGCGCGCCTTCCGTCTTCGATGCGCGCGGTGCCTGACTGCAATTCGGCGCCAGTCGTCGGCTTCCGGCTCTTCGAGGACTCGACCGGCTTTTCGACTTTGTTCGTGGCCGGGTGACCGGCTTCGTGGCAGGTTCAGGTATCGTCATCTTCGGCACTTCCGGCGCGGGCGCTTCAACGAATGGCTGCTTCGGTTGTTCGGGTGCGACCTGTTGAACGGGGCGCGCGGACATCTGCGTCATTCCGCCGGTATCCTGACCGGGAGAGCCTCCGAGCGAAATCGTCATCCGGCTCAACTCGGGCTCAGGAGCGGGCCGGAACCAGTCACCCGGCACCAGCGCGATCGCCGCGACGAGAATAAGGTGCGCGCCGAGCGAGAACCACACCATTCGGGTGAGGCCGTCGGCCACATCTCGCCGTGCGTGCAAGACATCGCTGACCGCTTCGCGCATCTACCTCCCGCTCCGCTCCAGGACTGCCAATGCGCCATCCGCCAATGTTCATTTCCGACTCGCGATTGTCCGATTACCGATCGCGACTTATCGTCGCCCTTCGAACGGCTTCGAGACGATGCCGACGTTCTGAACACCGCCGGCCTTCAGCTCGTCGAGCACTTCCATCAGATCCTGAACGCTCGCGGCGCCGTCGGCACGCACGAACACGGATTTCTCGTCGCGCGTGAGCAGCGCCTGCCGTACGCGCTCGCGGAGCACGTCGACGCGGAATTCTTCCTTGTCGAGTTGAACGATGCGGGTCGACTTGAAATTCGCCGGCACCGTCACGTACACGGGCTGCGCGCTCACGGGATTGGCGCGCTTCGACTGCGGCAGGTTCACTTCGAGCCCCTGCTGCATCATCGGCGCGGTGACCATGAAGATGATCAGCAGAACCAGCATGACGTCGACGAGCGGGACCACGTTGATCTCGGCGAGCGACGTCGCGACGAAGCTTCCTCGTCCGCGCCGCCCACCGCCGCCGCTACCTGTTGCGTGTACTTTCGGCATCTATTTCTTATACGGCCTGGGGTAACTCGCGGCACGCCTGACCTGAACCGATCGGTGTCGAACCCGACGTCGTGAACCCCCGTCGTGAACCCTCGTCGTGAACCCTCGTCGTGAACCCCCGTGATCACGTGAAATTCCGCTCCGAGATATTCAGGAACTCCAGCGAGAAATCGTCCATCTCCGAGGCGAAGCCCTTCACGCGATTCGTGAAGTGGTTATAGAAGTAGACGGCCGGGATCGCCGCGAACAACCCGGCCGCGGTCGCGATCAGCGCCTGGGCGATACCCGGGGCGACGACGCCGAGGCTCGTGGAGCCGGCAGCGCCGATGCCCTGAAACGACATCATGATTCCCCACACGGTGCCGAACAATCCGATGAACGGCGTGATGCTCGCCGTCGTCGCCAGAAACGGCACGTGGCGTTCGAGCTTGCTCAACTCCACCGTGTTCGCACGCAGCAGTGCCCGATCGACGGCGTCGAGGCTCTTCAGTGTTGGACGTCCGGCGGCCGCCGCCGGCTTTTGCGGGTCGGCAGGCTTCTCAGCGCGCAACTGCGCGTTGAGCTCTGCGTAGCCGGATTGAAAGAGGCCGACGAGCGGGCTCTCCGACAACGAGGGGCACACGGCCTGCACCTCCGAGAACTTGCTGCTTTTGCGAAACACGCTGAGGAACGTGGCGGTCTGGCTTTCGGCGCGCCTGAAGACCCAGATCTTGTAGAGAACGATGCCCCAGGAAATCGCCGAGAAGAGCAGCAGGATGAGCAGGACTCCCAACCCTAGGTAGGACTCCTGCGAGACGAGGTGGATGATGTCGGTATTCGTGCTCAGCTCGCCGGCCCCAGCTGCCGGCTGCGTCCCCTGCGCTTGCAGCGCAAGGGCGTAGAAAGGCATGCGCAAACAGCCCTCCGAAACGTCTGTCGTGATAGGTGCGCCGCTGGGACAGCGCGAATAGCGAAAAGCGTAACACGCCCCTCGTGCGCTGTCAAACATCTGATAAGATTGCACTTCGGGCTAGCCCACCCTATGCTGCGATTCCTTTCCATCCGCCATCTGGCAGTCATCGACCACCTCGAGCTCGAGTTCGAGCCTGGCCTGAATGTCCTGACGGGGGAGACCGGGGCGGGCAAATCGATCCTCGTCGGGGCCGTCGGCCTGCTCGTCGGCGGGCGAGCCTCGGCTGACCTGGTCCGCACCGGAGAGGACGCGGCCGCACTCGAGGCGGTCTTCGAAACGCCGGACGGCCGCGAGATCCTTCTCCGACGTGAAATCACGGCACAGGGACGAAGCCGCGCGTTCATCGACGGTGCATTAGCGACGAGTGCATCGCTCAGGGAACTGTCGAGTGTCCTGGTCGACTTGCACGGCCAGCACGAGCATCAGCTTCTGCTGGACCCATCGGCGCACCTCGATTTGCTCGACGAGTTCGCGGGCATCGAGTCCGAGCGCTTCGCCGTTGCCGCGGCGTTCGTCGAGTGGCAGAAGACCCGAGACGAAGGGAATCGCCTGGCCACGCTCCAGAAGGAAGCGGCGGCGCGCGCAGAATTCCTGGCGTTCCAGCTCACCGAGATCGACCGCGTCGCGCCGAAGCCTGCCGAGGATGATGAGCTCGCCGCACAGCGCGTCGTGCTGGCCAACGCCGACAAGCTGCAGCGATTGTCGACCGATGCTTACCAGGCGCTGTACGAAGGAGAGACGGCCGCACTCCCGGCGCTTGGCATCGTGTGGCGCAGGCTAAGTGAACTCGCGGCGATCGACGAGAGATTCGCGGGCCACCTGGCCGCCCGGGACGCGGTGAAGTCGCAGCTCGAGGACCTCGCATACTTCCTGCGCTCGTACGGCAGCGGCATCGAGGCCTCGCCGGCGCGCCTGCAGGAAGTGGAGGACCGGCTCGCGTTGCTCGAGCGTCTGAAGAAGAAATACGGTCCGAGCCTGAGCGACGTGCTGGCGAAGCGTCAGCAGATCAAGGACGACCTCGACGTGGTCGAGCATGGGACCGAACGGATGGCTGAGATCGACACCGCTCTAGCCGAGTGCACGAACCGCATACCTGGCAAAGGCCAGCTCTACTCTCGAAGCAGCGCACGACGGCCGGGGAAGAATTCAGCCGTTCGCTCGAGCGCAACCTCGAGGATCTCGCGATGGCCAGAACCCGATGCGAGGTGCGTTTCACGCCGGCGGCGTCGGAGTCTGACTGGTCGGATCGGGGCGTCGAGCAGGCGGAGTTCTACATCTCGCCTAACCCTGGCGAGGATCTGAAACCGCTGGCGCGGATCGCCTCGGGCGGTGAGCTTTCGCGGATCATGCTGGCCCTGAAGACGCTGGCGTCGACAGACGCGCCGGGCAAGACGCTCATCTTCGACGAGGTCGACGCCGGCATCGGCGGCGCCGTCGCCGACGTCGTGGGATCCCGGCTGCAGAAGCTGGCGGCGCGTTGCCAGGTGCTCTGCATCACGCATCTTCCTCAAATCGCGGCGCATGGCTCGACGCATTTCCGGATCACCAAAAGCGTCCGCCAAGGACGTACAGTTACAGAGGTGGCGCGCCTGACACCCGTCGAGAGGGAAGAGGAGCTCGCGCGGATGATCGGCGGAACGGAGGTTTCGGCAACCGATGGTCGCGGGTGCGCGAGAGATGCTCGCGACTCGAGGCGAAGGGACGCGACTCAACTCGGATCCATTGAAAAAGACTCAGGATCGCTCGCAGAAACCAGAGGCGAAAGGCGAAGTAAAATCGAAAGGCGAAAGGCGAAACCGCGGATCTCACGGGACGCGGATTGACGCGGATAAATGAAGCGATGTCCCGAAAGTATTTGATCGAAACGCACGGCTGCCAGATGAACGTTCACGACTCCGAACGCATGGCGGGTCTTCTCGAGCAGGCCGGCTACGAGCCGACGCGAGACGATGGCGATGCGGATGTGATCGTGATCAACACGTGCAGCGTGCGCGAGCGGGCGGAGGAAAAACTCTTCACGCGACTTGGCGAGATCCGCCAGGTGTCGATCGAAACCGGCTCGCGTCCGATCGTCGCGGTCGCCGGTTGCGTCGCGCAGCAGGAGGGCGCCGACATCCTCAAGCGCTCGAACGCCGTCGACGTGGTCATCGGCACGCAGAACATCAAGCGGCTGCCGATGCTCGTGAACCAGACGCTGGATCATCCGCGTCGCGCGGCGACCATTGATATCGATCCGCTCGAGGACATTTCATTTCCTCTGGGTATCGCGCGCCGCAGCGATCCGCTGAAGGCGTACGTGACGATCATCGAAGGGTGCAACGAGTTCTGTGCGTTCTGCGTGGTGCCGTACACACGCGGACACGAGCGCATGCGTCCTGTCGCGGAGATCGTCGCCGACGCGCGACACGCGGTCGCGACCGGCGCGCGTGAGATTCAGCTGCTCGGGCAGATCGTGAACCACTACAGCGCGCCGGACGATCCCTCCTGTGACTTTGCCGCGCTCCTCGAGCGCCTGTCGGCCATCGAGGGGCTCTATCGCATCCGCTTCGCCAGCCCGCATCCGCGTCACGTGACGCCGCGCATGATCGCCGCCATGCGCGACCTGCCTGCCGTCTGCCGGCACCTGCACCTGCCCGTGCAATCCGGGTCGACGCGAATGTTGTCGGCGATGCGGCGTCGGCACACGCGCGAGCAGTATCTCGACCTGGTTGACCGGCTGCGAGAGGCCATGCCGGACATCGCGCTGTCGACCGATATGATCGTCGGCTTCTCCGGAGAGACCGACGGCGATTTCGAGGAGACGCTGTCGCTGACGCGCGCGGTGCGATATCACAGCATGTTCTCGTTCAAGTACTCGCCGCGCCCGAACACGCTGGCGTTGAAGCGTCTACCAGACGACGTTCCGGAGGCGGAGAAAACGCGCCGTATCGTCGGGCTGCAGATGCTGCAGAAAGAGATACAAGGGGAGTTGTACGAGGCGGCCGTGGGGAAGGATTTCGACGTGCTCGTCGACGCCCGCAGCCGCCGGCGCGACTGGGAACTCTCGGGGCGCACGAGCGGGAACACCGTGGTGAACTTTGCCGGCGATCCCGACTCGATCGGGCGCCTCGTCAAGGTCCGCATCACCGCCGCGAACCCTAACAGCCTTCGCGGCATCGTCGTCGGCGCCGCTTGACAGCGCGTGGCTGCGAATTAGCTTTTGGTGTAGCTCGTCGGGTCGTGACACTCGTTTGGTCGGCAGGGGGGCGTTCGCAATGCAAATCGAGATGACGATCCGAGGGCTGATGGTCGATCCCATCACGAACATGCCGATCATCATCCTGCGCGACAAGGACGGCCAGCGGGTGCTGCCCATCTGGGTCGGCGTCTACGAGGCGAACGCCATTGCGCTGCAGATGGAGAACGTCACGACGCCGCGTCCGATGACCCACGACCTGCTGAAGAACGTCATTCAGGATCTGCGCGCCAGCATCGACAAGATCGTGGTCTCCGACCTGAAGGAAAACACCTTCTACGCGCTCATTCACCTCACGGTCAATGGGGAAGGCATGGCGATCGATGCCAGGCCGTCGGATGCGATCGCCTTGGCACTCCGCGCCCGGGCGCCAATCTTCGTCGAGGACCGCGTCATCGACAACGCCAAGACGCTCGATTTCGCGCCCGAGAAGGGGGACACGGAACGGCTGCAGAAATGGCTCGAGAGCCTGGATCCGGATGATATGGGGAAATACAAGATGTGATGCGTTGTTCGTCGCGCGTCGCTCGTCGCTCGAATAACCCCATCGCACGTGTAGGCTCGACCGTACGGTCGAGCACGATCGAATAACCCCCACCGCAGAAGTCACCCTCGCGCAACGCCGGGCAGCCCCGCGCAACCCCGTGTAATTTCGTCTTTGTAATCGATTCGTTGACACCCCTCGGTTCGGCCCCTACAATGGCGACAACCTTTCGCCTTGTGACCTTCTCAAGCATATCTAGATGATCGTCGCTATCGCCAACCAGAAGGGTGGCGTCGGCAAGACCACGACCGCCATCAACCTGGCCGCTGCGCTGGCCTTACGGGGCCGGCCGACCCTCCTGATCGACCTTGATCCTCAGGCCAACAGTTCGATGTCGTATCTCGACGTCACGCAGGTCAGTCGCAGCGTGTACGACGCGATAGCGGAACCGAACGTCGGGTTTCCCGAGGTCATCATCCCGTCTTCGACGCCGAACCTGTTTGTCGCGCCGTCACGAATCGCGCTGGCGAAGCTCGAAGCCAAACTGGTCGGGGAGCTGGACGCCCATTTCCGACTCAAAGATCGGCTCGAGCCGATTCGCGAGCAGTACCCGAACATCGTCATCGACTGCCCGCCGACGCTCGGCCTGTTGACCGTCAATGCGCTGGTAGCCGCCAGCCACCTGCTGATTCCCATCCAGTCGTCCTACTTCGCCCTGGAGGGCACGGACGACTTGCTGGAGACCATCGAGAAGGTGCGCGCCCGTGCGAATCCCGGCCTGAGAATTCTCGGTGTCGTCATCACGATGCACGATCGGCGGACCGCGCTCGCGCGAGACATCCGCTCGCAGATCGACAAAGTGTTTGGCGAGAAAGTGTTCAAGACCGTGATTACCAAGAGCGTGAGGCTCGAGGAGAGTCCGGCCTATAAAGAATCGATTTTTTCGTTTGCGCCCGACTCGAGCGGCGCAGCGGAGTATTACCGCCTGTGCGAGGAGGTAATGGACCGTGCCTAAGCGAGGACTCCCGGAAACTATCCGCATGCGGCATGACGAGCATTACGTCGAGGCATTGACGAGCTCTGCGGGTAGCCCGATCGGCCGGATGGTGCCGATCGATCAAATCGACGCGAATCCGAACCAGCCCCGTCAGGTCATGGGCGATCTCTCCGAGCTCATGGCATCCATCGCGGAAAAAGGCATCATCGAGCCGCTCATCGTGCGCCAGCGCGGCCGGCGCTTTCAGATCATTGCCGGCGAGCGCCGCTATCAGGCAGCCGTTCAGGTCGGCCTGCGCGAGATCCCGATCGTCATCCGCGACTCGGACGACAACGAGGTCATCGAGATCGCGCTCGTCGAGAACATCCAGCGCAAGGACCTGACGGCGTTCGAAGAGGCCGAGGCCCTCAATTCGCTGGCGACGCGGTGCAACTACACTCACGAGGACATGGCGCGGCGCCTGGGGAAGTCGCGAACCGCCATTACGGAGTCGTTGTCGCTCAATAACATGCCCGACGAGGTGAAAAACCTTTGTCGGCTGGCCGACATTCACTCTAAGTCACTGCTTTTACAGATAGTTAGGCAGGGCGACCACCAGAAAATGGTGGCATTGATCGAGAAAATCGCCCGCGACGGCGGCACGACGCGCGAGGAAGTCCGGAAAGAGACCGCCAAACCCAAGCCCGGCCGCCCAAAGGCGTTCGTCTTCAGCTACAAGGCCCCCAGCAAGGCGTTCAAACTGCAGCTGCGGTTCACGAAGTCCAGGGTCGAGCGCGACGAGGTCATCTCGGCGCTCGAAGCCATCATTCAAGAACTTCGAAACTCTTAGGACTGGCCCTGGCGCAACCCGCTGCGTCGGCCTCGACGCGCGGGTAGCCGTGATCGCCGATCGGTGTTCGGTATGGCGTTACGCCCCGCGGCACCGGTGCGTCTTACGCGGATACTTGTAGGCCCGACCTTCAAGGTCCGGCGTGCCTCAAATCAGCAAGGTTGCTATTCGAGGGCGTCGCACCGAATCCACTTCGAAAGCCCGAGACCCAGATCAGCAACGTCTGAAGCCGGGCACTCAAGATCGGGCCTACGGGCCGCAATCCAAGAAGCGGCGAATGCAGACCCGGGTCGCCGGTAAACGCAGGCCGGGCAATCACAAGCCACGGACCACGAATCACGAACCCAGAGTCGCTGCGGCAGCCCTCTTTGAAGGTTTAGTTAACATAACACTTCTTATCAGACCCTAGGCGAAAACCCCAGTAAAACCGGGCTGTGGAAGGTTTGCGGATACGGTTTGCGGGGCTCCGCCCTAGGTCCGGGCTCGAACCCGGAAATCACGGCCGCATCGGCAACGGGATGCGTTGATCCTGCCGATCGAGGATCAGAAATCGGAAAGTGGAAACGGCGGCTACAATGGATCGGGCATCCGGCAGGGCTTTTCACCCAGAATGTTCAAGACCCTCGATCGCTACGTCATCCGCGAAATCCTGCCGCCGTTCATCCTCTCGGTCCTGATTTTCACGTTCATCCTCGAACTCCCGCCCATCATGCAGAACCTCGAGCGGCTGGTCGCCAAGGGCGTCCCATGGCAGACCGCCGGCACGGATTCTGCTCCTGCTGATGCCCCAGGCCCTCGGGCTGACGATCCCGATGGGGCTGCTGGTCGGCATCCTCATCGGCCTCGGACGGATGTCGACCGACCGCGAATCGGTGGCGCTCCTCGCGTGTGGCGTGAGCCCCTATCGGCTGCTGAGGCCGATCATGACCCTGGCGGTCGCCTCGGCTGCAGTCACGATGTGGGTGATGATCGTCGCCATTCCTCACTCGAACCAGGAATTCAGGCAGATCACCTTCGAGATCATCTCCAAGAAGGTCGAGAGCGACATCCAGCCGCGGGTCTTTTTCGACGAGTTTCCAAACTGGGTGCTGTATCCGCGCGACGAGCCGGATCCCGGGCAGCCTGGCTGGAAGGACCTGCTGGTCGCGGAAATCCGTCAGGGAAATCCGCCCAAGCTCTATATGGCCGCCGGTGGGCAGCTGGTCCTCGACCGCGTCAACCGGCGCGTCACGCTCATCCTGACCAACGGCACCAGTTACACGACGACGGGAACGGGGGAGACACAGGTCTATAGGTTCCTGGACCAGACGTCCATGAGCCTCGACCCGGAGACGGTCTTCCCTCCTCTCGATCTGCCCCCCGGCGTCAACGAGAAGACCATCCCCGAGCTTCGAAAGACGATCGAGGAAAAGCGTCTGGCGGTCCAGAAAGATCCGAAACTGAATCTCTCGCCCCATCCCGAGATCATGGCGATCCACTCCAAGTTCTCGATTCCGATGGCCTGCCTGGTGTTCGCGCTGATTGCGCTGGCCCTTGGCATGTCGGTCGGCCCGGGACGGGAAATTCAGCGGGTTCGTGGTGGGGATCGCGGTGATCTTCAGCGTACTACATGATCTTCTTCGTGTCGGAATCGGCGGCGAAGGGACAGAAGATCCCCGCCGAAATCGCGCGGTGGATCCCGAACCTGGTCCTTGCGCCGGTCGGCGTCATCGCCCTGATTCTCAAGGCCCGTCGGACCGACTCCCGCCTTCGGCTGCCGTTCCAGTGGTCGTCGGTCCCCGTATGGTTCGAGCAGCGCCGGAAGGCCGCCGCAGCAGCCGCTTGGGAACCCGGCGCTTCCACAGCTCAGAGGCCGGGTCCGGTGAAGCGCGGCGTAGTTCTGGTCGTCCGGTTCCCGCGACTGCCACTTCCCCGCCCACTGCTCATCGATCGCTACATCAGCCGCCTCTACCTGCGGGTCGTCGGGATCTGCTTTCTGGGCTTGCTCGGGTTGTTCTACATCTCGACCTTCATCGACAAGTCCGAGCGTATTTTCAAGGGCGATGCGACCTCGGGGATGGTGCTCAAGCTCCTGGCGTTCAATACACCCCAGTTCGTCTACTACGTCATCCCCATCTCGGCGCTGCTGAGCGTGCTGATCACGATGGGGGTGCTGTCGCGGACGAGCGAGCTGACCGTCTTGAAGGCGTGCGGCGTCAGCCTGTACCGGGCCGCGGCTTCCCTGCTCGTCCTCGCGCTCGCCTTCAGCGCGGTGCTGTTCGGCCTGGAGCAGCAGATCATGGCCAGGGCGAACCGGAGCGCGGAGATGCTCGATTCGCAGATCCGCAAACGCCCCCCGCGAACGTTCAGCGCCCTCGATCGGCGCTGGATCGTCGGGCGCGACGGCGCCATCTATCACTACGGGTATTTCGACCACGACCGCGGCGAGATCGCCGGGCTCACCATCTATAAGCCTGACGCCAAGAAATGGGCGCTCGCCTCTCAGACCTTCCTTCGACGGCGCGCGTCTACCGCGACGGCAGTTGGTTCGGAGACGACGGGTGGGTCCAGGACTTCAAGGGGAATCCACCTGTCTGGAAGAAGATCGCGCGCGAACGGTTGACCGACGTGGAGCACCCCGATTACTTCGCCACCGAGCAGCCGATCGCCGAGATGATGACCGTGCCCCAGTTGCGGACCTACGTGAAGGAGCTCTCGGCCAGCGGCTTCAACGCGACGCCCCTCGAAGTCGAGTTACACAAGAAGATCGCCTTCCCATTCGTGACCCTGGTCATGACGCTACTCGCCATCCCGTTCGGCGTGAGCAGCGGGCGCCGCGGGGCGTTGTACGGGATCGGCCTGGGGATTGTGATCGCGCTGAGCTACTGGATCTTGATCGGGGCGTTCGTCGCGCTTGGCCGTGGAGGTTTGTTGCCTCCAGCCATCGCGGGCTGGGCACCGAACCTCCTGGTGCTCGGTATCGCCGCCTATCTGGTGTTGCGAGCGCGTACCTAGACCGAGAAAGACGTTGTCGACTCACGACTCCGAAGCGCTGGGAGTGTCCAAGTGAACCTGACAAACACAAACGACACGCCGACGCGGGAGCAGCTGCGCGAGCTGTACAAGCGCATGTCGCTCATCCGGCAATTCGAAGAACGCCTCAAGTGGCTGGTGGAAACCGGCGTGCCCGTGGGCGCCGTGCACTACTACATCGGTCAGGAGGCGGTGGCGGCCGGCGTCTGCGTCGCGCTGCACGGAGGCGACTGGATTGCCTCGACGCATCGCGGTCACGGCCACTGCATCGCCAAGGGCATGGACGTGCGGCCGATGATGGCGGAGCTGTTCGGCAAGGTCACCGGCAGCAACCGCGGCAAGGGCGGCTCGATGCACATCACCGATCGTCGACGCGCGGCATCCTCGGCGTCAATCCGATCGTCGGCGCCGGCGTGGCGCACGCCCTGGGCGCCGGCCTCTCGGCCAAGGTGCCGGAGAACCAACGAGGTCGCCGTCGCGTTCTTCGGCGAAGGGGCCGCGGGCATCGGCACCGTGCATGAGTGCATGAACATGGCGGCCATCTGGAAGCTGCCGGTCATCTTCGTCTGCGAGAACAACGGCTACGCCCAGGCCACACCCTTCGAATATGCCAGCTCGGTCCCGAACGTCGCCGACCGCGCTGCGCGCGTACGGCATGCCGGGCACAATGGTGGATGGCCAGGATGCGATCGCTGTCTGGCGTGCCGCGACGGCGCGGTTGTCCACGCGCGCGGCTGGCAAGGGCCCGTCGCTGATCGAGGCCAAGACCTACCGCTACCACGGTCATCACCAGAGCGACGACACGTTGCGCTACCGCCTCGCCGACGAGGAGAAGCTCGCACGTGATCGCGACTGCCTCAAGCAATTTCGCGCGCGCATGGAGCAAGACGGCGGCGCTGCCCCTGCGCGGAACTGGACGACGATCGACGCGCAGAACAAGGCCGCCCTGGACGACGCCGTCGAGTTCGCGAAGGCCAGCCCGCTGCCCGAAGCCGCACGAGCTGTTGACCGATGTCTATGTGCCGGTGAAACCGTGAGCGACACGAGAACTGTCATTCGGCCAGGCCATCAACGAGGCCTTGCGCCAGGAAATGCGCCGCGATCCCCGTCATCGTCCTCGGCGAAGACGTGGCGGGCGCCGCGGGCCGCGCGCATCTGGGCTTGATGGATGCGTGGGGCGGCCCGATGCGCGCCACGCGCGGACTCATCGGCGAGTTCGGCGCGGAGCGCGTGATCGACACGCCGATCGCCGAGATGGGCTTCGTCGGCGCGGCGGTCGGCGCCGCGATGACCGGCTTGCGTCCGGTCGTCGAGGTGATGTTCGTCGACCTGATCGGCGTGTGCTACGACCAGATCATGAATCAGGCCGCGAAGATGCACTACATGATGGGCGGCAAGGTGCGACTGCCGATGGTGCATTCGCACGGCCTACGGCACGCGCGGCGACAAACGCTCCTACGGCGGCGGCGCGGCGGCGCAGCATTCGCAGACGATGTATTCGGTGCTGGCGCATCATCCCGGCTTGAAGGTCGTGGTGCCGAGCACCGCCTACAACGCCAAGGGCCTGACGCATCGCCGCCATACGCGACGATGGGCCGGTCGTGATGCTCGAGCACAAGTTTCTCGGGCGGCGCGGCGAAGGGCGACGTGCCCGAAGCCGACTACACGGTTCCGATCGGCAGGGCGCACGTCGCTCGAGCCGGCACCGATGTGACTCTCTGCGGCATCGGCCGCACGACCCACGTCTGCCTCGAAGCCGCCAGACTCTGCAGAACGAGTTCGGCATCGACGCCGAAGTGGTGGACGTGCTGACGCTCGCGCCGCTGGACGAGGAGACGATTCTCGAGTCCGTGAAGCGGACCCACCGGCTCGTCGTCGTGGACGAGGACAACCCGGTGTGCTCGATGGCCCGCGACATCGCCGCGCGGGCGGCCGATAAGGCGTTCGATTATCTCGATGCGCCGGTCAAGACCGTGACGGCACCCGACACGCCGGTGCCGTTCTCGGCGGTGCTGGAATGGCTGTACACGCCGCAGGCCGCTCAGGTGGTGGCGGCTGTTCGCGAGCAGCTGGACAGATAAGCGATGCCGCAACCAATCGTGATGCCGAGCTTCGGGATGTATACGTCCGAGGGGACACTGGTCGCGTGGCTGGTCCCCGATGGCGCGGAAGTGCAGATGGGTGACACAATCGCGGAGATCGAAACCGAAAAGGCGACAAACGAGATTCCCTGCGCCTGCGTCAGGGCGTGTTGCGCCACGCGGCGCCTGTCGGCACGTTGCTCAAGGAAGAGGGCGTGATGGGTTACATCCTCGCGGAGGGGGAAACCCAAGCGGCGGAGATGGTGTCGGAATCTCGAGTCTCAGGTCCCGCGTCCCCCGCCTTCACGCCCAAGGATCGGGCGCGCTTCGGCGAGGCCTCGCCGGAGCTTGTCGCTGGTGGAGATGCCGCGACAAGCGCAAGCGAGCCACTCCCGGACGGCTGGATCAAGACTACGCCGCTGGCGCGGCGAATTGCCAGGGAACACGGCATCGATCTCTCGTCGGTTCGGCCCTCTGGCCCGGGAGGCAGAATCGTCGAAGCCGATGTTCGCGCGATGCTGTCTTCCCCGCCTCGACCCGTCTCGAAGAGCGCTTCCCCTGAAAACGCGGCGCTGCCTGCCGTCCGCTCGCGCGCGAAGCTGACGCCCATGCGGCTGGCCATCGGCGAGCGGTTGAAGCGCGCTCAATCGAACGCCGCTTCCTTGACGCTTACGCGCGAGGTCAGCGCCGACCTTCTGGCGGCGGCACGGACACGAGCGCGGCGCGCTGGCCCAGGCTGTCGTTCGACGCGCTGTTCGTCAAGCTCCTGGCGGCTGCACTGCATGGCCACCCCCTCAACGGAGCCATCGACGACAGGGACAACGCCCTCGTGCTGTTCGAGGATGTGCACGTCGGCGTGGCAGTGGCAGTCGCCGAAGGCTTGCTGGCGCCGGTCGTGAGCCGCGCGAATGCACGTCGTTGGGCGATGTCGAAGCCCGTATCCGCGAGGCCGCCGACCGCGCCCGTACGAACGCCCTGACGAGCGACGATCTGGTCGGCGGCACGACGACGATCAGCAATCTGGGCGGCGCCGGGATCGACGCGTTCACACCGATCCTCAATCCGCCACAGGCGTCCATCCTCGGCATCGGACGCATCCAGCCGAGGCCGGTCATCCAAAACGGCAATTTGATCGCTGGGCTGACATGCGTGCTCAGCCTGACGTTCGACCATCGGGTGTGCGACGGCGTGCCGGCCGCGCAGGTGCTCGATCGGATTGCGACGATGATGAACGATGACGCGCAACTTGATCAGCTGATCCAGTGAGGAACCATGGAGCCGAAGGCTGACGACCAACTGAAATCCGTCGCCGATCTCGCCCGGCGCGTGCGCAAACAGGCGCTGATGATGACCAGCCGCGCGAATGCGTCGCACATCGGGTCATCGCTGTCGAGCGTGGACGTGATGGCGATGTTGTACGGCAAGGTCATGCGCTACGACCCGGCACGGCCGGACTGGCCGGAGCGTGACCGCTTCATCCTGAGCAAGGGACACGCCTGTTCCGCCCTGTATGCGATGCTGGCCGAATGCAACTTCTTCGGGCGCGAGTGGCTGGACACGTACTGCCAGGACGGCGCGCGGTTGGCTGGCCATGTCACGCACACGGGCGTGCCGGGCATCGAAGTGTCCACCGGTTCGCTCGGTCACGGTTTGTCGCTGGGCGCAGGCATGGCACTCGCCGCTAAGCGTGACGGAAAGCCGCATCGGGTATTCGTGATCATCAGCGACGGGGAGTGCGACGAGGGCTCGGTGTGGGAGGCGGCGCTGTTCGCGCCGCATCACAAGCTCGACAACCTCACGGTCGTCGTGGACTACAACAAGATTCAAAGCCTGGGGCGCGTGAAAGACGTCATCGACCTCGACCCGCTCGTCGACAAATGGCGCGCATTCGGTTGGGGCGCGATCGAGTTGAACGGCCACGACCTCGGCGCGCTGGACGCGGCCTTCCGGCATCTGCCCCTCGAGCCAGGCCGTCCTACGTGCATCGTGGCGCACACGGTCAAAGGCAAGGGCGTGAGCTACATGGAAGACAAGCTCAAGTGGCACTACAGCGCGCCCAAAGGGGACGAGCTGACGCAAGCGCTGGCGGAAATCGAGAACGCCTGAGATGAGAAACGCATTCCTGGCAGAGCTGTTCGATCTGGCGCGGCAAGACCAGCGCATCACGTTCGTCACCGGCGATTTGGGATACACGGTCGTCGAGAAGTTCATGGAGACGTTGCCCAATCAGTTCCTGAACGCCGGCGTCGCCGAGGCCAACATGACCAGCGTCGCCGCCGGTATGGCCCTGAGTGGCAAGATCGTCTTCACGTATTCCATCGCGAACTTCCCCACTCTCCGTTGCCTGGAGCAAATCCGAAACGACGTGTGTTACCACGACATCAACGTCAAGATCGTGTCGGTCGGCGGCGGGCTGGCCTACGGATCGATGGGCGCGACGCACCACGCCGTCGAAGACCTGGCCGTCATGCGCGCGTTGCCGAACCTGACGGTCGTCGCCCCAGGTGATCCCGTCGAAGCGCGCGCGGCCACGCGCGCCGTTGTCGAACATCAAGGGCCGTGTTATCTGAGGCTGGGCAAAGCAGGCGAGCCGGTCGTGCATCCGGGTGAGATTGCCTTCGCGCTGGGCAAGGCCATTCGCCTGCGCGATGGCCGTCACGTGACGCTGATGTCGACTGGCGGCATGCTGAAGACGGCGACGCTGGCTGCGGACCGGCTTCAGGCCGCGGGGATCTCGGTGCGGCTGGTGAGCATGCACACGATCAAGCCGCTGGACGAAGATGAGGTGCTGGCGGCCGCGCGCGAGACCGGCGCCATCTTCACCTTGGAAGAACACAGCATAATCGGCGGACTTGGGAGCGCAGTGGCCGAAGTGCTGAGCGAGGCTCAGTGCCCGAAGGTGCCCTTCAAGCGGTTGGGGCTGCCGTCGAAGTTCTCGAAGCACATCGGCAGCCAGGGTTACCTGCTGGCGCAGTACGGCCTGAACGACGAAGGGGTGACGCGCTCAGTGCAGGGGATCCTGGCCGCCAGCACCGGCCGCACCTGACCATGACGCCTACCCTGCCGGGCGCGTCGATGCACGAGCTGATCACCGAGCTGTACCCGATCTGCCGTAGCATCACCGGGAATGGCGTTCGCGCAACGCTTCGCGCCGTCAGCGAACGAATTCCGCTCGCGATCAGCGAGGTGCCGACTGGCACGCCCGTGCTCGATTGGACAGTGCCCCGCGAATGGAACATTCGCGATGCGTACGTGAAGAACGGTGCGGGCGAGCGGGTGATCGATTTCCGCGCGCACAGCCTGCACGTCGTCAACTACAGCACGCCGGTAGCAGCGAAGACGATCTCACTGACGGAGTTGATGCCGCACCTGCACACGCTTCCAGAGCAGCCCGATCTGATTCCGTATCGCACGTCGTACTACAAGGACTCCTGGGGTTTCTGCCTCGCCCACAACGACCTGATCAAATTGCCGGACGGCGACTATGAGGTGTGTATCGACGCCACGCTTGCCGACGGCGCCTTGACCTACGGCGAGTGCGTCCTGCCCGGCGACACCGATGACGAGGTGTTGATTTCGTGTCATGTCTGCCATCCGTCGCTGGCGAATGACAACTTGAGCGGCCTGGCGGTCGCGGTGGAGTTGGCGCGACGCCTGAATGCGTCGCCGCGTCGCTTGACATGGCGTTTCCTGTTCATTCCCGGCACCATCGGCTCGATCACGTGGCTGGCGCGCAACGAAGAACATCTCAACCGGATCAAGCACGGTCTGGTGCTGACGTGCGTCGGCGACCCGCGGTGGAGTCACCTACAAGCGGTCACGCCGTGGGAACGCCGTCATCGACCGCGCGGTCGAGCATGTGTTGCGGCACTCGGGGTCCGCACATCGCGTCATCGACTTCTTCCCGTACGGGTACGACGAGCGGCAATACTGCGCGCCGGGGTTCGATCTGCCGGTCGGGTGCTTCATGCGTTCGCAACACGGCACGTTCCCCGAATATCACACGTCGGCCGACAACCTCACCTTCGTGAGCTCCGACAAACTCGAGCAGTCGCTGGAAACGTTGTGGTCGGTGGTTCAGGTCGTCGAACGCGATCGGGTGTGCCTCAACCTCTCGCCCAGGGGTGAGCCGCAACTCGGCAAGCGTGGCTTGTACGAAGGGTTGAGCGGGAGCGCCGACCGCCGCCAACACGAGTTGGCGCTGTTGTGGGTACTCAACCAGTCCGATGGCTCGCACAGCTTGCTCAGCATCGCCGAACGAGCGGGCATGCCTTTCGACGTCATTTCGCGCGCAGCCGACGCGCTGACGAAGGGTGGACTGCTGAAAGATGCCTAAGCCGAAGCCCGTAGGTCCGTAGTTCGTGTCGCGCACAGTCGGGCTCCTAAACTCTCCTCGGCGCCAATTCCTGCAGCGCGGCGATCAAGTCGCTGGCCAGAAGGCCGTGACGATACGCTTCCCGAAGCGTCCGTTCCGCTAGTTGTCTGGCGATCACGCCCTGCCGTGACGCAGACGACTTCGCGGCGCCCGGCCCGATGAACGTCCCGATTCCCCGCTTCACGTAGACGATCCCATCCTGCTCCATCGTGCGGTAGGCATGCTGCACGGTATTCGGATTGATCTTCAGCTCCGCCGCCAGCGCCCTGACGCCGGGCAGCGGCTCGCCTGGCTTCAGCACGCCTACAGCCACACACCGCTGGACCTCGTCGGTGATCTGGCGGAAGACCGGCCTGGAATCGTTGGGGTCGATGCTCAGCAGCACGGAGGCATCTTACCAAAATGGTGCACTAGTAGACTAGTGACGATGGTTGCAGGGTTCAGAACGAGGGTTCAGGACGAGGGTTCAAGACGGGGGTTCAAACGAAGGTTCAAACGAGGTTCACGACGAGGTTCAGACGAAGGTTCAGACGCGGGTTCAGGTTGGGACGAAGGTTGCGAACGCGCCAGGCGGGCTAGCCGGCCTAGCGGGACGGGGCGGCCGAGGGCGATGTCCGAGATTTGGATTTTGCCGGCGGTGCCGGGGTTGGCGTTCGTGAGGTCGATGACGAAGAGAAGCGACGATGCCTGCTGGAAGTCGGGGGGAGCGCCCGGCGCGCCATCGGCTGGGACGAAGTCGCTGAGCCGGAGGCTGACGCGGCGGGGGTCTGGCTCGACGTAGACCGAGTGGACCCAGCGCTCTCCCCCGGCGAACCGCATCTGCACTGAAACGCGCATGGGGGCGCTAGCGGCAACCGTGAACAGCACGCGTTCGAATGGCGGCAGCGGTGGCCGAAGTCCCGTGACGGCCGCGACGTACTGACTCGCCCGGATGCCGCTTCCGAGCTGATACTCCTCGACGAATCCACGGCCCTCCCTCACGATGGACGCCGTCGACGTCGGTTCCTTCTCCACCAGCCAGTCGACGTCGTTGAGGGCAAGCGCGGTTTCGATCAGTGGCTCGGCGCCAACCGGTTCGGCGACGGCCGGGAGCAGGTAGATCGGGTTGCCGAGGATCCAAGGTATGGGCGGGTCGCCGGGGGCGCCGGGGACGAGCACTTCCGGGCGACACGCGCCAGGCTCGGAGACCGGAACACTCAGCTCCCCCGTCGGCGAGTTCGCCACTGCCTTGCCACCGCAAATCATGACCAGCTGGCCACCCGGCGGCAGACCGGCCCTCACCGTCAGGCGGACGTCCGGTTCGTACACCAGCGCATCACCCATCGTCGCCTGCGTGTCCCCGCGGTCAGCGCGAAAATCCAGCCAGGCCGGGCCGGCGACCGCGTCAATCGATGTGAAGACCCGGCCTCGTCGAATCGCATCGAGCACGGCCCGGCCGTCTGCGGCCGCAACTCCGGTGAGAGGAGAGTCGAGAACGGCGCGAACCGCGAACGTCCGGAAACTCGCTCGATAGGATGGAATGCTGCCGACCCATGGACGCTGCGATGCGTCGTCGCGGGACATGAGACCCGCCGTGCGCGTCGTGCGCGGCGAGCCCGACGACCGGGCGAACCGAGGCAAGCGAATCCCATCGTGCGAGCAACGCGGCGGGGCGGTCGAGCAGAGACGCGAGGACGCCGGCCGGCCTGAACGGGTAATAGATGGCGGCACCCGCCAGCTGACGCCTCGCTTCATCGCGCCATTCACTGTCGGCGTTCAGCCACTCGAGGCCGTCGAAGGTCAATGACCAATCCGTCCACGTCAGACCATCCTTCAACGAGGCGGGGTGGGCTGCGATGCCGAAGCCACCGAGCCGCCGAACGTCTTCCACCACGGCCGACGCTTCCCCGCCAAGTGGGAATGGCGACGTTCGCATGTCGAGCGCGACGTAGTGGCCACCGTTGGTGCTGATCTCGACGCCATCCAAACAAAGGACGTTGTCGATGTACTCGGGCGGGTTCGGTGGCCGTGTGCCGTCACCGTGATCGGTGAAGATCACGAACCGGAGTCCGGCCTGCGCAGCCGCGCGGGCGATTTCCTGGCGTCCCGGCCGTACCGTCGGATGTCGTGGTGTGGACGTGATAGGCGCCGGCGATCGTCCGCTGACCGATGTCGCCGGGGGCGGCGGCGACCGCATTGATCGCGGGTGCCGGGGGCCGCGTGATCAGCAGCAAAAGCACGACGGCGGCCACGATGGCCGCCGTCGATGTCAACGCCTTGCGCATGTTGAAGGAATCACGCCGTGCGGGCTCTCCCGCGGGAGCTATACGCCGGCGTCGCCGCGCAGCGCATCAGCCTTGTCCGTCCGTTCCCACGTGAAGTCCGCCTCGGTCCTGCCGAAATGTCCGAACGCCGCGGTCTTGCGGTAGATCGGCCTTCGCAGATCGAGCATCTCGATGATCCCGCGCGGTGTCAGCTTGAAGTGGGCTCGCACGATCTCGCTCAGGCGATCGTCGGACGTCTGACCGGTCCCGAAGGTGTCGATGTAGACCGACACTGGCTCCGCGACACCGATGGCGTAGGCGAGCTGCACGAGGCAGCGCTCGGCCAGGCCGGCTGCGACGATGTTCTTGGCGACGTAGCGTGCCATGTAGCAGGCTGAGCGGTCGACCTTCGTCGGATCCTTGCCCGAGAACGCGCCGCCGCCATGCGGCGCCGCGCCGCCGTAGGTGTCGACGATGATCTTGCGGCCGGTGACGCCGGCGTCACCATGCGGGCCGCCGACGACGAAACGGCCGGTCGGGTTGATGAGCACGCGCGTCTTCTTGTCCATCATCTCGGCGGGGATCACGCGCGACACGATCTTGTCGACGATGTCCTCGCGGAGCGTGTCGTTCGAGACGAGTGAGCTGTGCTGGGTGGAAACGACCACCGTGTCGACACGAACGGGCCTGCCGTTGTCGTACTCGACGGTGACCTGGGACTTGCCATCGGGCCGGAGATAGTCGAGAACGCCGTCACGCCGGGCGCACGACAAGCCCTTCACGAGCTTGTGCGCCAGCATGATCGGCATGGGCATCAGCTCTTCGGTTTCCGTACAGGCATACCCGAACATCAGATCCCTGATCGCCGGCGCCGCCCGGGTCGACGCCCATGGCGATGTCCGGAGACTGTTCGTGAATCGAGGACAGCACTGCGCAGGTCTCGGAGTCGAACCCGAACTTGGCGCGGGTGTAGCCGACGTCCTTGATGGTTTCACGGACGATCTTCGGAAAGTCCACGTAGCAGCTGGTAGTGATTTCGCCGGCGATGATCGCCATGCCGGTGGTGACCAGCGTTTCGCACGCGACGCGGCCGACCGGATCCTGCGCGAGAATCGCGTCCAGGATGCTGTCGGAAATCTGGTCGGCAATCTTGTCGGGGTGACCCTCGGTCACGGACTCCGAGGTGAACAGATATCGCCCGTTACGGCTCATGTGTGAAGAGCTCCTGCAAGAGATAGTCGGATTTACGTGCTCGGCCGTCCCGAGGATGCGGACGCGTCCTGAGGTGCGGACGGATTACCAAATCCAACCAATGTAACAGATAGCGGCGGATAGCGGCAAGTTGGAGGTTTGCGGTTGCCGGGGTTCGTGGTCCGTGGTTCGTGTCTCGCCGGGCGATACGGATTAATGGGGACGACTGGCCGTTCGTCAAGACACGGACTACGCCCCGCCTCGCCGAAGCGCGCGCGATCAGATGCGCGAAGGCGGGAACCACGGCGGCCTCAAACAAGTAAGCCAGAACGCTTGAGATTAGTTCGGAGTTTGATTGTCAGTCCCGGTGGCGGTCATCGCCGTGACCGGCTTCTCCTCTTCCGCCACCTTCTCGACCTCGATGCTGCACTCGGCCAGGACGGCGGTCAGCGCGCCGATGGCCGCGGCGAGCGGCGCGAGGACCGTGCCTACGACACCGACGGTCAGAGGGAACTCGGCCACGACGCGCCCGCGCTGCTTGACGACGACTTTTCGAATGTTGCCCTCGTCAATCAGCTTCTTGATTTGCGCCAGGATCTGCTCGGTCGTCCCCTCGAGCTTCTCTCGCCAGGTTTTTTCCATCTCCAGGTATCTCCTACATGGATTTGACGAAAACCGCCCCCCGGGGTTCAAAAGCGATCCGCCTCCCTATTGGCGAGGATGGAACTTGTCGTAGACGGCGCGCAGCCGCGCCTCGAGCACGTGCGTGTAAATCTGCGTCGTGGACAGGTCGGCGTGGCCGAGCATGACCTGGATGGCACGGAGGTCGGCGCCGCGCTCGAGCAGATGCGTGGCGAACGAATGGCGCAGCACGTGCGGGCTGATGTCCCGATTGACGCCCGCTTTGATTCCGTACTCCTTCAGGACCTTCCAGAACCCGACGCGCGACAACGGTCCGCCATCGCGCGCGTTGACGAAGAGCCACGGTGACGACCGTTTGTGCAGGAGCTGGGGCCGTCCGTCGCGCATGTAGCGCCGGACCCAGTCAGCCGCATCCTGGCCGATCGGCACAATCCGTTGCTTGTCCCCCTTCCCGATGCACGTCAGGTAGCCCTCGTCGAGATTGAGGTCACCGGGCTTCACGCCGACGAGCTCGGAAACGCGCATCCCCGTGGCGTACAGCATCTCGATGAGCGCCTTGTCTCGAAGGCCGCGTGGGGTCGACACGTCCGGCTGGGCGAGCAATCGATCCACCTCGTCGAGATCGAGGAACTTCGGCAGCGACGGCCACGCGCGCGGGGCGCGCAGATCGTCGGCGGGGCTCTCCTGACGTTTCTGCTCAACCGCGACGAAACGATAGTAGCCGCGGACACACGCCACCGATCTGGCCACGGAACGGGGCGCCAGCCCGCTCGACATCAGCGACCTGACGAACGCTTCCAGATCGCGCCGCTGCAGCGCATCGACGTCGACGCCATGCTTCGCCGCAAAGGCCCCGAGCCCCGCGAGATCACGCGCGTAGCTCTCGACGGTGTTCGGCGACACGCGCCGTACGTCGCGCAGGTAGGTCAGATAGGTATCGATCACAACGTCAGCGGAGCCCCTGTCTCCGGCGAACCAGCCACTCGGCCGAGACGAGTGCCACGAATCCGAGCATCCACCAGGGCGAGCGCGCAGGATGGATCGCGCCCGGCACTCGGGAAAACGCGAGGCCTCTCAGGTGCGCGACGAGAGGCGCCAAATCCGACTCGTCCACCGAAACGCCACCTGTCCGCAACGCCACCTGTCCGCATCGCGTCGGGCGGCAGGTCGGCGGGGCGGGCGTCGTCGGTGACGATCAACACGGCGTCGGCGCTGCGGTTGCCATCCAGAGTAACCTGGACGTCGTATCGCCCGGCGGCCGGCGCTTCGATGCGCGCCTCGAACTCCCCCACTTCGAGCGATGGCCACATCCTGAGGACTTCTTCGAAACCGTGACCGCCGACCACCCGCGCACTGACGGCCGGAACCGTGACGAGCGCCAACTCCTCGTCGAACTCCGTCGCCCGAACACGCGCGCGGACGACAACCGTGTCGCCTGGCGCCACGGCTCCCCGATCGAGAGCGACCTCGATGGGCGCAGGGGCCGCAGCTGCACCAGCTCCGATTGTGGCCCGCCAGAATTGCGCGTACCCATCCTTCACGGTTCGAAACCGCCAGGCGTCGAGTGCGCCCGAAAAAATGACCTGACCGGCGCCTGAGGCCCACGAGATGATCACGGGTCGAGGGGATCCGCCTTGCTCCACCGTGGCCAGCGACTCGAAGCCGGCCGATGACCCTGCGCCAAAGACGAACTCGGAGCCGCGTAACGGCGGACCGGTCGACACAGCGATCCGCGAAGGATTCGGCAACAGCGTCTCTGCAAATTCGTCCGCCCGCAATCGACTGACGTACGCGCCGGATGGCCGCCGGTCCGGCACGTAGACGACCGTGCCGCCGCGGCGCCGTGCGAACGCGTCAAGCGCGTCCACCTCTCGCACCTGCAGTTCTTCGGGCGCGCCGACGACGACGGCGTCGAATCCCGCGATGGCATCCGCACGTAATCGATGCGGGTGGCTGGCCCGCACGAACTTCGAGACCCTTCGAGACCCGAGCGAGCGCTGCGACCTCGAAATCCGGATCCTCCTCCAGCGCCCGCCGAACGAACGCCGCCGTCCAGGACGGACGCGGCTCGTGCACGAGAACTTTGAGGCGGCGATCCTGGACAATCACAGCCGACACCAGACGGTTGTCAACCGTCGCGACTTCACCGTCGAGCGGACGTGCGATCGCCCGAAGCTCGCGTAGACCCGCCGCGGCCGGGACATAATCCAGCCCAAGCTCCGCACTCTCGTCGTCACGCCTCCACAAATGCTCGGTCGGAGGCAAGCTCGACGCCTTGTTCTTCGAGCGCGACGTGCGTCGTCTTTCCCGTCATCCCTTTTCCACGAACGGCGACCCGCACTTCTGTGGACCAACCCGCTCGCAGTGCTGCGGGAGTGCGAATACCGGTCACCGACACGTTGGCCCCCGTGCCGCCGATGCTCACGGTTGAAACCGGGATCGCAGCTGGAATCGATTCAACATCGATGTTTCCCCCGACGAGGATTGCCGCCGACGGCTTCATCGCGGATTCGAGATCCGCCGTGCGTCCGAGTTCGCGAGACAAGCGCGTGCGAAGCTCGCTGACGGCGTCATTCGCAGCACCGGACCGGCTTCCGGTCCGCACCTCAACCGCCACCGGCTCCCGGCGTTGCACGACACACGCGGGATCCACGGCAGCCATCGCTGCCATCACGTACGCGACGGTGCGGACGAGGGTCAGGGCCTTCATCGGCGATGTCGCTCCGCTGCCCACGCGCTCCTCAATGCCCTGTCCGTGTCTTCCCCCGTTGGAATCGCGACGGCATGCTTCCGGGCCTCTGTCAGAAGCAGAGCCAGCACTTCGGTCAGCTTGGAATCTGCGTCAGACATTCGCCCATCGCGCACGAGGATCCTTCGTGGCGACCAGCTCTTTCGCGATACGTTGCCATGCTTCCGAAGCGCCGTCGACCGAAATGCCTCTTCGGCGAGTGACGTCAGCTCATCGGGCACTTGCTACTCGCGAGCCGAGTGCGGGCTTGAGTCGATGAGCCGGGACAGCAGATGGCGTGACGTCAGTGCTGCCTTCTCCGGCGTTGCCGCTGCGATCTCGCGCGTAGCGTCCGCTGCGCGATCCAGGTCCCCGTCAGCCGCCGGGACGGATCGATTCGACTGCGGACGGGAAGCGTTCTGAGGATGTAGCGGTTCCGCCCAAAGGCTCGCTGCAACGCCTCGACTGCGGCGCGCGCAGCGGCAAGGGCGGCCGACGTATCGACGGCAATCAGCGACTGATCGGCCCGACCCATGTGCTGAATCGCGATGCCGATCTCGCGGCGCGCCGTGTTCTCGAGGCGGCCTTCCTGAACCTCGTGCGAGTGCTCGGCCTCCTCCACTTCGTCCTCGACCTGGCCGCCGGTCAGGAAGATGAAGTTGGCGCGAACCGAACGCTGCTCCGCCGCGATCGCTGCTGTTTCCTCGACCAGGACGGGACGTGCGAGCGACTGTTCGCGAGCCCGCAGACGCTGAATCTTCAACACAATCATCTGCTGGCTGAGCGCATAGCGCTCCCGCTCGGGCGGCAGCTCGAAGCCAGCAAGCGTTACCTGACCCGGACCCGCTACCTCCACGAAGAACGTATCAGACGATGCGAGCCCGTCATCGCCGGGGCGGGCGTCGCGACCGACGACGCGATAGACCACCGAGTCGCCGGGCTGAAGGTTCATCTGCGCAAGCGCGAGCGCGGCCTGCCCCTTCCACTCCTTGGAAGATCGCCGCGCCACGTCCAGCGGCACCGTGCCTTCCTCGAACTCGAACTGCTCGCCTGAACCGGACACTTTCGTGAACCGGAGTTCGAGCATCCGTAGTCCGAAGTCGTCATTTGCGGACGTTCTGATGGGAATGGTCAGGCGCGAGTCGGGCACCAGCAGATCTTTCCCTGGCTGGTCGATGAGAATCGACGGCGCGCGGTCCGGCGTGACCGCGACCGCGATCAGCCGCCGCCCGACCGCATCGCCAGACGGGCTGTCGATCGCCAGGTAGCCGCTTTCGGTGAGCAGCATCTCGGCGTGGACCGACCCGTCGGCGGCGGACGTCGCGAGCGGTTTTTCACCGAAGCGGACCCGGCGCGCGCGGGCCCCCGAGACGGAGAGCCTGAGCCGGCTGCCGGCAATCGCGTCGAGCCGATCAGGATTGTCAACCGTTCGTTCCTCGCTCAACAGATAGGCTGGCGGAGCGATGGTCGCGACGACCCGCATCTCCGATGTCGGGGTCTCGTTGCTGGGGCTGGCTGCCTGCGCGAGCCCATCGCGAATCGCCGAGGCCGTTCGCTGCGGCACGCCCAGAAGAGTCAACGTGATCGCGACCAGGGCGGCCACTGAAAGGCGCGATGTCACGAGTGAGGGGAACCGCTGAGCCGATATCCACTGCTCCAGCGAACCTCGCTGCCTCGGCCAGCACACGCTCGACGACCCTCGGCGTCGCACGCTCGGGATGTCTTCGCAGTTCTTCAGCCGTCACGATCAGGTTTCGGCTTTGAGGATTGGCCGCCTCGATCGATGCCGCGGCGGCCTTGGTGGTCCAGGAGCGGCGCCGGAGCAAGAGCATCGTGACTGCCACAGCCAGGAAGAGAGCGATGGCGACCACAGGGCGCACGGCCGGATGCACGCCTAAGACGGCACGCTCGAGGACCGCGCCGACAGTCGCGGCGAGCAGCCCGACCGCGATCGCACGCAATACGGCAGCCGCGCGCAGGCGGCGCTGCACGCGTCTGAACGCTGTACCGATATCGCGCGCCGCATTTGAAGATCTCTCAGGCTGCGGCACGGGTCTCTCTTTCAGCCCGACCGGCCAACGGCCGCGAACGAAGCCACTGTTCGATCGGCAGCAGCGCAAGCACGGCCAGCCAGAGCCATCGGGCGTCCGAGCGCTCGGCGCGCCGCCACGCGTCCTGTTCGACGGCGCCGGGCGGCCTCGACCAGGCGGTGAGCGCCGCCCGAGGGATGCGTAAGATCTCTGCTCGGGTAGCGCGGTCGATCCCTGTCGAGCGGCGAGCGTGGCACGAACGACCATCGCGGCCAGGAGGCTCGATACCGGAGCTCCAACCCTGACCACCATTTCCTGACCCGATGCTGCCGCGCTCACGATCGGAAGCCCCTGCCCGTCGCGCGCGACGACGGTCCACACACTCTCACCGCGTGGCAGCCAACTCGCGCATCGACGGATCCGATTCCGCCCGTCTTCCCGCGCGTTGGAGGTCGTCGTCTTGCTGCAGCCGAAGGAGCACCCGCAGCATCCATGGAGCGATCGCCGCTGCGTTCACTTGGCTCGGTTGCCGCTGGAGGGAAATTCAAATATCAGACGTTGCTCGCTGACGGCGCGGGTGCGCCGGCCGTCGCGACGGCCCTGAGGAGCTTCTCGACGTCAGACGCTTCGTGAGGAGCCGTCACGAGTTGCAGGCCTTGAACGGTATTCGAATCACGGGCTTGCAGCGCGACGCGCGTGGCGTCTTCCGCCAACGTGACCTGCTGGCTTCTCGACTGCAGACCAGCAGCACCGAGACGGGGGAACGTGTCTACCGTGCGTATTGCGCACTCGTCGCCAACCTCAACGAACCGTATCCCGATATCGGCTGGAACCGTCGCTACAGCGGCCGCGTCCAGTGCTCCGCGCTGAGCATCTGAAACGATGACGATCTCGCGGCGGGCAGGTGGAACGTCGCGGAGCCACGCGACGGCGCGCGCGATGTCTCGCGACAGATTGTCGCTGTCGATCCGGACCGCTCGCGCCGCGGCCGCTGTTCAGCAGACACCACTTCATCCGCCGCATCAGCCGCGCGGGAAAGCCGCATGCTCTCGCTGCCGTCCACCAGGATTGCCTTCGCGGTCAACGCGTTCCAGCGAGCGAGTCGAGCTGGGGTCAACCAGACAGGCTGTGCAAGCGCAAGGACGGCCGCGGCGACAATCGCCGTTCGGACGGCGAGTAAGCTCCAATCCGACGGTGACCGCAGCCTCACCGCCGCGGTCGTCGACGGCCTGATGAAGCGAATGCTGGGAAACTGGATGCGGTCGGCGCGACGGGTACGAAGCAGATGAATGACGAACGGGAGCATCGCCAGCACGAGGCCGAACAACGCCGCGGGTTGCAGCCACCCGATCATCGAGCCGGTCCCCCTGCCCGCCGCAGCAGGTATCCACGCAACGCCTCGTCGAGCGGCACGTCGGTCGTCACGCGCGTGTAATCGATGCCGTATCGGGTACAGCGCGTGCGCCACCGTTCGAGAAACGCCGCAAATTGCTCCCGGTATCCGTCAGCCGACGCCTGGCCCGGCAAGAACGGTCCGGCCGGACTCGAGGTCCTGCATCTCGAATTCGCCACTGAAGGGGAATCCGACCTCTTCGGGCGTGAGGACGTGAAAGATCGCAACCTCGTGGCCGATCGTGACTGCGCGGCGCAGCGCCTGCTCGACCGATTCATCCTCGTCGTACAGATCCGAAACGACGATCAACAACCCGCGCCGCTTGAGAAGGTCGGTCGCGCGCCGCAACGCCGCCCCTCCCGTGGTGGCACCTGACGCCTGCATCCTCGCCAGAGCCACCAGCAACGCCCGCAATTGCGGCTGTCCAACCCGGCTCGGCAGGTACTGTCTGATGGCGTCGTCGTAAACGACGAGCCCGGCCGCGTCCCCCTGGCTCGCGATGAGATGCGCGAGCGCGGCCGCGATCAACCGTGCGTAGTCGAGTTTCGACACACTTCTCGCGCCTGCGTACGACATGGAAGCGCTCGCATCCACGGCGATCTGCGCCAGCAGGTTGGTGGTCTCGCGGTACTGCTTCGTGTAGATGCGGTCGGTGCGCGCGAAGAGTTTCCAGTCGACATACTTCAGATCGTCACCAGGCCTGTAGTGACGATACTGACTGAACTCGGCGCTGTAGCCGTGAAACGGGCTGCGATGAAGGCCCGAAATCGTGCCGTCGACCGTCACGCGGGCGACGAGCTCGAGATCGCCGATCGAGCTGAGAAGAACGGGGTCGAGCATGGTGGTCAAGCTGTCAGGCCCTCAGCCACCTCTTTGCGGCTGAGAGCTATCCGCGCACGAGGTCGACGACTCTGCTGACGATCTCGTCCTGGGAGATGCCGTCAGCCTCGGCCTGGAAGTTGACGAGGAGACGGTGCCGCAGCACCGGCAGCGCAACGGCGCGAATATCCTCGTGCGCGACGACGGTGCGCCCCTCGAGGAGGGCTCGGGCTTTCGCACCAAGAAGCAGCGCCTGCCCCGCGCGTGGCCCCGCGCCCCAGCGTACCCATTTCGTGACGAAGTCCGGGACGGCTTCATCTGGCGCGCCGGCCGGCCGCGTCGCGCGGACGAGACGAGTGGCGTAGTCGATGACGTTCTCCGCGGCGGGCACTTCCCGAACGACGGAGTGCAGGCGCTCGATCTCGGCGCCGGACGCGACGACCGCGATCTGCGGGGACGCCGTCCCCGTCGTCGCCGCGAGGATCTGTCTCTCCTCCTCGGCCGATGGGTAGTCAATCACCACGTTGAACATGAACCGATCGAGCTGGGCTTCGGGCAGCGGGTACGTGCCTTCCTGCTCGATGGGGTTCTGGGTGGCGAGGACGAACAGCGGACGCTCGAGCTCGAACCGCACCCCGCTGACCGTGACCTGATACTCCTGCATCGCCTCGAGCAGCGCCGCCTGCGTTTTCGGCGGCGTGCGATTGATCTCGTCGGCCAGGATGATATTCGCGAAAATCGGGCCGCGGATGAAGCGGATCACGCGCCGGCCGGTCGCGCGATCCTCCTCGATGACTTCCGCCCCGATGATGTCCGAGGGCATCAGGTCGGGCGTGAACTGGATGCGGTTGAACTTGAGGTCCACCGCTTCGGCCAGCTTCTTGATGAGGAGTGTCTTCGCCAGGCCCGGAACGCCGCGCAACAAGCAATGTCCGCCGGCCAGGAACGCGATCAGGATCTCGCGAACGACGCGCTGCTGCCCGACGATAGCCTTGGCGAGCTCGCGTTCGAGCCGCGTGGCGAGCTCAGCGACCCGCTCAAATGGGATCGGGACATCGTCGCGGGGGCTGAGCTGCAAATTCCGATCGGGCATTGGATTGGAGTCTAGCACCCGGATGACTCGGAGCTAAAGCACGGCGCTCCCGCGCCGCGGATCGCTGGCTCGAAGCCAACTGCCGATGGTGTGAAACTCGACGGGGACGCGGATCCCTCGGATTGGTTTACGGGACGCCGATCTTCGCGGATCCCAGAGTCACGGATCCGAGGTCCGCTGCTTCTCCGTCAACTCCGAGTCGCGCGTCCCGAGCCCTGAGTCCCGACTGCCGACTGCCGACTGCCGACTGCCGACTGCCGACTGAGTACCTGTAAGGTCGTTGACAGGTACAAGCGAGCGAGGAGTAGTGTACGCGGTTGGCCCCGGTCGTACGGGCACATCAACCCATTCATGCCCAACCAGTCGAAGTGGCAATCGCTACCCACCGAAGCCATCAATCCCGTCAGCCTCGCTGTTGACAAGGCGCCCGTGATTGACATCGTCGACATGATCGTCGGCGAGGACAAGAAGGTCATCGCGGCGGTGCACAAAGAACGTGAGCGCATCGCCCACGGTGTCGAGATCATCGTGCAAACGCTCAAGAAGGGCGGCCGCATCATCTTCGTCGGCGCCGGCACGAGCGGGCGGCTCGGCGTTGTCGAGGCGTCGGAGATTCCGCCCACGTTCGGCACGCGACCCAACACCGTGCAGGCCATTATGGCTGGCGGTCAAGAAGCGGTGTTCCGGGCGAAGGAAGGCGTCGAGGACAACTACGAAGAAGGCGCGCGGAGCATCGCCCGGCTTCGATTGACGAAGAAAGATGTGGTCATCGGCGTCTCTGCCAGCGGGATGACGCAGTTCGTGCGCGGGGCGCTGACGCGGGCGCGAAAGGCCAACGCGAAGATCATCTTCGTGACGTGCTGGCCCGGTTCCGAGCTACAGACGTTCGTCGATCTGCAAATCGCGCCGGCGGTCGGCCCGGAGATCATCGCCGGCTCGACGCGGCTGAAGGCGGGCACCGCGACGAAGATGGTGCTCAACATGTTGACGACCATCTCGATGGTCAAGGTCGGCAAGACCTACGGGAATCTGATGGTCGACGTGCAGACAGGATCCGAGAAGCTCAAGGATCGCGCGCGCCGCATCCTCAACGTCGTCACCGGGCTCGACTACGACGAGGCCGACAGTCTGCTCAAACGGGCGAAGTGGAACGTCAAGGCGGCGATCGTCATGCAGAAGGGCAACCTCACGCTCCCCCAGGCGCTGCGTCGCCTGAAGAAGTCCGACGATTCGATCCGCGAAGCGATCGGCGAAGACCTCGAAGCGAGGCTCCGCGAGGTGTTGAAGTCCTAAAACGTCAACGCCCAACTCCCAACTCCGACTCCCGAGCGATCTGAGCGATCGACTTGGGATGACGACTCACCGATCTCGCAGTTTCTCAGCCGCCGCCTCATCAAGCACCAGCTCGACATCACGGTGCATCTGTAGAAACGAGGCGGGCATTCTCGTGGTGACCGGGCCCTGCGCGGCCTTCGCCACGCACGAGGCCTTCGACTTGCCGGTCGCGAGCAGGACGATCGACTTCGCTCGAAGGATCGTCCCCATGCCCATCGACAGCGCTTCCTTCGGTACCGCCCCCTCATCGCCGCCGAAGAGACCCGCGTTGCTGTGTCGCGTCGACGCCTTGAGGACCACGCGATGCGTGCGGGCGCACAGCTCGCGCGCGGGCTCGTTGAAGCCGATGTGACCGTTGGTGCCAATTCCGAGGATCTGAATGTCGATCCCGCCGGCGTCAGCGATTGCCGCCTCGTAGCGCTCGCACTCCTCTTCCAGATCCGGTGCCGCGCCGTTCAGAAAATTGATGTGTTCGTCCGGGATGCCAGCCGGGCCGAAGAGATGCACCTGCATGAACTGCCGATAGCTGCCTGGGTGGGACCCGTCGAGACCCACGAACTCATCCAGGTTGAACGTGCGCACCTGCGACAGGTCCGCCTGTCTGCGCGACACCAGATGGCTCAGCTCGTGATAGAGCCGGATCGGAGTACGGCCCGTCGGCAGCCCGAGTACGAGCGAAGGCTGGGTGGCGACCACGTCAGCCAACCGCCTGGCCAGCGTGCGGGCAGCGATCCTGTCGTTGGGGAAAACGGTGAGGCGGAGATGCCCCGGGCGCGACATCACTGCAGGTAAGCCGGAATTCGCGCGCCGTCCCGCGCTTCCTGGATCGCGAACGCGACGGCGCCGGCGGCCGGTTCGCGTTCGAGGAGGCTGACGGTGCTGTGCGGAATGGCGATCGGCAGCCTGCGCTCGAGCTCCTTCCGCAGCCAGGGGACGGCCCGGAAAATTCCGCCAGAGAGGATGAATTGGAACGGCTCGCCAACCAGTCGCAGCCGGCGCGCCACTGATACCCCGGAGCCTTCGAGCTCGTCGGCAGCGCCGTCGAGGATCCCGACCGCAACCGCGTCACCGTCGGCGTGCGCGGCATGGACGCATTGCGCAAGCGCCCCGATGGCGTGAGGTTTGAGGTTGCTGTGATACACCTCGTGAATCAGGTTCTGCGCTTGGGCCACGCCGAAATGGCGAAGCAACAACGGCGTCAGCGCGGTCTTGGGCCCTCGGCGATCCGCTTCGCGGAGAACGGCGCGGAGCGCAGCACGCCCAATCCAGTAGCCGCTCCCCTCGTCGCCGAGCACGTATCCCCACCCGCCGGCGCGCGCAGCTTCACCTGACGCATTCCGGCCGTACGCGATAGAGCCCGTGCCGGAGACGATGACGACTCCTGGCTCGCCCGGCGCTCCGGCCTCGAGCGCCACGAGCGCGTCGTTGACGACGAGTACGCGTGCCTTGTAACCGATGCGCTTCATGATCCCGCGAACCACGGCTTCGTCGTCTGGCCGATCGACACCCGCGATCCCCAGACAAATCGCCGCCGGCATGATTGGGCGATCGCCGATCGCTTCTTCCATCGCGTCGTGCAGGACCTTCTCGACGTGCAGTTCGCCTGAGGCCTGTAGATTTGCGCCGGGTCCGCGAACTTCAGCGAGCATGACGCCGCGGTCGTCGGCAAGCTGGCAGACGGTCTTGGTTCCACCCGCGTCGAGGCCGAGGACGTGAAATGAGGTACCCACGAACAGGATCAGCTTATCAAACCGATCCGTTGGCGCGAATTCGCGTTGACAGGTTGCGACGTAACCTGTTAATTTTTAGCAGTTTATGCGCTCTACCGTAACCCGTACCAAGCTGGTGCGCGCGCTCGCCGCACTGGCGGTGCTGGTCTGTGCCGCAAACCTTGCGGCGCCGCACGATTTCCTTTCCGCACAACAGCCACCATCCGAGATTCGCGCACTCTGGGTTCTGCGAACGTCGCTGGCGACGCCAGCCTCGATCGCCGCGCTCGTGAAGTCTGCGCACGCGCATGGATTCAACACCTTGCTCGTGCAGGTTCGCGGTCGTGGTGACGCGTACTTCTCAGGCAGCATCGAGCCGCGCGCCGCCGATCTGCAACGACAGGCAGCGAGCTTCGATCCGCTCGAGACAGTGATCGCCGCCGCACGCACCAGCGGTCTGAGCGTCCATGCCTGGGTCAACGTCAACCTGGTCTCGAGCGCGGTCGATCTGCCCGTGGCGCGGGCGCACATCGTGCACCGCCATCCCGAATGGCTGATGGTTCCGCGAGAGCTCGCGCCGGCGCTGGCGCGCGTCAACTATACGAGCCCTGCCTATGTGGGGCGGCTCGCGCGGTGGACACGCGCACAGTCTGAAGACGTCGAGGGCCTGTATGCGTCGCCGATCCAGCCCGGCGCCGCTGCACACGTCGAGTCGGTCGTCCGCGATCTCGCCAGCCGCTATCCGATCGACGGTGTGCATCTGGACTACGCGCGGTATCCCGGGGCGCGATTCGACTACAGCCGCGCCTCCCTCGCCGAGTTCAAGGCTTTCATCCGACCGAACATCAGCGCCGCCAGGCGACGGACTCTCGACAGCCAGGAGCGGGTCGATCTGTTTGCCTATCCCGACGCGCTGCCGGACGAATGGAAGGCATTCAGGATCAGCCGGATGACGGCGCTGATGACCCGGCTGCATCAGGCGGTCAAGTCCGTTCGGCCGGAGGCGCTCGTCACGGTCGCCGCAGCACCCGACATCCAGGAGGCCTACGATCATCGGCTTCAGGATTGGCGAAGCTGGCTCCAGCACGGCATCGTGGACGCGGTCTGCCCCATGGCCTACACGCCCGAGCCGGCGCGCTTCGCCGAGCAGATTGCCGCTGCGCGTCAGGCCGCAGGATCACGAGCGATCTGGGCGGGTATCGGCGCGTACCGTCTGACCGCCTGGCAGACCGTGCAGAACATTCAGACTGCCCGGCGACTCGGCGCCGCCGGGGTCGTCCTGTTCTTGTACGACAGCCTGATCGATCCCAAGGTGACGTCGTCTGATTATCTTGCCGTCGTGGGCCGGACGGCGTTCGCCGACACGACCCCGCCGGAAGGCTCTCGAAGCCCGTGGTGATCGTCACGGGTTCCTGATGCGCTGATGGTCCTTACCTGGCTGGACTACGCCATCATCGCGGGGTACCTGATCGCGATCACGGCGTTCGGTTCCTGGTTCGCGCGCTTTCAGAAAAGCACCCGGGACTATTTCCTCACCGGCCGGTCGGTCCCCTGGTGGGCGATCTGCTTCACCATTGTCGCGACCGAGACGAGCACGCTGAGCTTCATCGGCGTTCCCGCCGGCGCGTTCGCCGGGAACATGACCTTCCTTCAGCTCGCGATGGGTTACATCGTCGGTCGCCTGGTGGTCAGCGTTCTCTTCATTCCGGCGTACTTCCGCGGCGAGCTGTACACGTCGTACGAGCTCCTCCAGCGTCGCTTCGGACCGGGTGTGAAGAATATCGCCGCCGCGATTTTTCTCGTCACCCGAACGCTCGCTGACGGCGTCCGCCTGTTCGCCACGGCGCTGGTCATCACCGTGGTGACCCAGGTGCCGGTGACGTGGACGGTCATCATCGTGGGCGTGGCGATGATCATCTACACCACTCGCGGCGGCGCAGCCGCCGTGATCTGGACGGACGTCGTCCAGATGTTCGTGTACATCGCCGGGGCGCTGGCGGTGCTCTACGGCCTGCTCCAGAACATCGACGGCGGCTGGAGCGCCGCGGTGGCGATGGGCAGCGACGCCGGCAAGTTCCGGGTTTTCGACTTCAGTACCGGATCCGCGGCAGATCTATACCTTCTGGGCCGGCATGTTCGGCGGCGTCGCACTGACCCTGGCGACCCATGGCACCGATCAATACCTGGTACAGCGGTTGTTGAGCGCGACATCCTCACGGGCCGCCGCGACCGGGCTCGTCTTGAGCGGCGTGATCGTTTTTGCGCAGTTCACGCTGTTTCTGATCATCGGCGTGCTGCTCTACGTGTTCTATCAGCAGACGCCACTGCCACGACCGCTCGTGACCAACGATGAAGTGCTGCCGCTGTTTGTCGTGACCTCGCTCTCGCACGGCGCGGCAGGTTTCATCGTGGCCGCGATCGTTGCCGCGGCGCTCTCGCCGTCCATCAACGCGCAGGCGGCAACCACGGTCAACGATTTCTATCTGAAATACGTGCGTCCCGACGCAGATCAGGATACGCTCATGCGCGTCTCGCGCGCCGCCACGATCTTCTGGGGCGTCGCGCAGATCGGTGTGGCGCTCGGCGCGCAGTGGATCAGGTCGGTGCTCGACACCGGCCTCGCCGTGCTCTCGCTTTCGGCGGGTCCGGTTCTTGGTGCGTTCCTCGTCGGTGTGCTGACGACTCGAGTCGATTCGCGTGCCATGATCACGGGCATGCTCGCCGGAGTCGCCGTGCTGGTGTGGGTGTGGTGGACGGGTGCGACGGGTTGGACCTGGTATGCGTTCATCGGATCGACCGTGACGTTCACGACCGCGCTCATCGCCTCGATGGTCTTGCCTGCTGCCCGTCATGCCTGAACGTTTTCCTGCGACCACGGCGACGATCCGCGATGCCGTCGCCAACCGAGCCTTCCCCGCCGCAGCGATCGAAGTCGGCCGCGCAGGCGGTCCCATCTGGAATCAGGCATTCGGTACGCTCACCTACGATCCCGGCGCGTTCATCGCCGCGCCAGATACCGTCTTCGACATCGCCTCACTGACAAAAGTCATCGCCACGGCGACGCTGGTGATGCGCGCCGTGGACGAGGGCCGGGTGACGCTCGACGCGCCAATCTCGACGTGGCTGAGCGAATGGCGCGGCACGGATCGGAACTACGTCAGCATCCGGGATCTGATGGCGCACTGTTCCGGCCTCACGGCCTATCTGCCGTACTACCGGGAGATCAGGGGCCGGGCGGACTTTCAGGCTGCCATCTGCGCGCTCCCGCTCGAATATGCGCCGAGGACGCAGTCGGTGTACAGCGATCTCGGCTTCATGCTGCTCGGGTTCATTCTCGAAGACGCGGCCAGGGAGGGTTCGCCACCGGTGGCCGGCGTCGCGCAAGCCGCTGAGCCATGCTCGCTCGCGACGCAGTTTCAGCGTGTCGCGATCGCGATCAACGCTCGAGAGCTGACTTTCAATCCTCCGCGGTCGAATCAGCGGTTCACCGCACCCACCGAGGTCGATCCGTGGCGCGGACGGCTGCTCGTGGGCGAGGTCCACGACGAGAACTGCTGGGCGCTCGGCGGCGCCGCCGGTCATGCCGGGCTGTTCGGCACGGCTGCCGCAGTCGGCACGTTCGCGCGGGTCGTGCTGCGCACGATCGCGGGTGAACCGCTTCTGGCGCAGCCCCACACGATGCGCGAATTCATCCTGCGCGCATCGGTGCCGGGTAGCTCGCGCGCCCTCGGCTGGGACACGATGCTGCCATCGTCCTCGTGCGGCACGCGGCTTTCGCCGTCCTCGATCGGCCACACGGGATTCACGGGCACGTCGTTGTGGATTGACTGGGAACGGGACCTCTACGTCGTCTTTCTGACGAATCGCGTGCACCCGACGCGCGACAATGAGGCGATTCGTCAGGTTCGCCCCCGCGTGCACGACGCGGTCATTGGGGATTTGGGCTAGGGGCGAGCCGATCGACTGAGAATCCTTCGACGTTCGCGACGGCAATGATTTTCGGTGTCGTGGTCGTCGTGGTCGTCGCGATCGCTCCGAGAACTCGTCGGACCGTCGGCTTGGGAGTTTTCAAAGATCTACGCCGATCGTTGGGCATCCAGGTCGATCACCGGCTCGAGCCACTCAGCCGATCGCGGATGCACGCCGGTGGTGACCGCGCGGTACGCGTCCTGAAAGCGTCGGGTGATCGCACCCGTGCGGCCGGCGCCGATGCGGCGGCCGTCGATCTCGCGCAAACCGATCACCTCCGACGCCGTTCCGCATACGAAGACTTCGTCAGCCGTATACAGCGCGTCGCGTGAGAGCGGCGTTTCGATGACGTCGTAACCGAAATCCCGCGCGAGTACCAGAATGGTGTCGCGCGTGATGCCTTCGAGAATCGCGCCGGCGGGCGTCGTCATGAGCCGATCCCCCTTGACCACGAAGAGGTTTTCGCCGGTGCACTCGGCGACATAGCCCTGCGGATCGAGCATGATCGCCTCGTCGAACCCCAGGCGGCGCGATTCGGTCCGCGCGAGCACGGAGTTGGCGTAGTTACCCGCGATCTTCGCTTTCGTCATCATCACGTTCGGATGATGACGCGTGAAGGATGAGACGTTCGCGCGCACGCCGTTCTCTAGCGCGTCGCGGCCCAGATAGGCGGTCCATTTCCAGACGGCGATGCCGACGTGCGGCCGACCGTTGTCGATGGTGAGGTCCCACCCGCCCTCGGCGAGGTAGATCAGCGGCCGGACGTAGCACTCATCGAAGCCGCTCGCCCGGATAGTCTCCTTCGATGGCCGTCGCGAGCTCTGCCGCCGTATACGGCAGCTCCTGAAATCCGAGGATGTGCGCGGACTCCAGAAGCCGTCGCAGGTGCTCAGGAAGTCTGAACACAGCCGGGCCCCGCGTTCCGGCATAACAGCGGATGCCTTCGAATACGGCGACGCCATAGTGCAAGGCCGGCGTCAGGAAGGGGACCTGCGCCTCTGCCGCCGCCACCAGCCGCCCGTTCAGCCAGACTCGTGCGTCCATGGCAACATCGCTCGGACTAAACGGGTACACCGTCTGGCTTGACGGCCACCGGATCGAGGAACGGCATCATGCCGCGCAGCCGCGCGCCGACCTGCTCGATTGGATGCTCCTGCTCGCGCGCGCGGGTTTCCGAGAAACGCGGGCGGCCTTGTTCGTTCTCGGCAATCCAGCTCTGCGCGTACGTGCCGTTCCGGATCTCGTCCAGCATCCGGCGCATCGTCTCCCGCGTCTCGTCGGTAATGATGCGCGGGCCGCCTGTGTAGTCACCGTGCTCGGCCGTATCGCTGACCGAGTAGCGCATGTAGTTCAGACCGCCGCGATACATCAAGTCCACAATCAGCTTCAGCTCGTGCAGGCATTCGAAGTACGCCACCTCCGGCTGGTAGCCCGCGTCGACCAGCGTTTCGAATCCTGCTTTCACCAGGGCGCTCACCCCTCCGCAGAGCACGGCCTGTTCGCCGAAGAGATCCGTCTCGGTTTCCTCGGCGAACGTCGTCTCGATCACGCCGGCTCGCGTCGTGCCGATGGCCTTCGCGTATGAGAGGGCCAGTGCGCGCGCGTGACCTGTCGCGTCCTGATGGACCGCCAGCAGCGCTGGAGTGCCGCCACCCTCGATGTACAGCTCGCGCACCCGGTGGCCCGGAGACTTCGGCGCAACCATCGCGACGTCGACCCCAGACGGGGGGCGCAATCGTGCCGAACCTGATGTTGAAGCCGTGCGCAAACATCAGCAGTTTGCCTGGCGTGAGCGACGGCGCGATGTCACGCGTGTAAAGAGACGGCTGCGCCGTATCAGGTATCAGCACGACAATGACATCCGCCCACCCGCACGCCTCAGCTGGGGTACAGACCGTGAGCCCTGCGCTTCGCGCCTTCGCGCGCGAGAGGCTGCGCGTCCGGCAGGCCAACGCGCACCTGGACACCGCTGTCGTGCAGGTTCAACGCATGCGCGTGGCCCTGCGATCCGAAGCCAAGGATCGCCACTCTCTTTGCCTGGATCAGGCTCACGTCTGCGTCGCGGTCGTAGAACATTGTCGTCATGTTGGCATCCCTCGTTCGACAACTACACGGAATACGAGACTTGCGTGTCCTCTACCTCCTGGTGCAGCGGCGGGTCGCCGTTTCCCGCTGCGACCCGGGTCCCACGCGCCATCGCGACGCGACCGGTCCGAGCCATCTCGAGCACGCCGTACGGCCGCAACACTTCGAGCAGGCCGTCGATCTTGTCCTCTCCACCCGTGATCTCAATCGTGAGTGAATCGGGCGCCACGTCGACGATCCGCGCCCTGAACACCTCGACGAGGTGCACCGAGCCCGGGACGGCAGGCCTGGCTGGCCGCCACCTTGATGATGGCCAGGTCTCGATACACCGCCGCCGCCGACGTGATGTCCGACACCGAGATCACGTGAACCAGCTTGTAGAGGTTCGCTTCTATCCGACCCGCGCCGGCGTCGTCGCTCATCACCACGACGGTCATGCGCGAGACGCCGGGGCGTTCCGTGCGGCCGACCGTGAGCGATTCGATGTTGTAACCACGGCGGCGGAAGAGCGACGACACACGGTTGAGCACGCCCGGCTGATCTTCGACGGTGACGATGAACGTATGCGCCTTCATCAGGCATCCTCCGCGGTTTCTACGAGTGGGCTGGGCCGGCGAATCATCGCGTGGAGATCGGCGCCAGCTGGCACCATCGGGTAGACCGTGTCTTCCTGCTCGACTCGAAACTCGAGAATCGTCGTAGCCGCGCGCGCACGAGCGGCTTGAACGGCCGGAATCACGTCGGCTCGACGGGAGATGCACGCGGCCGCCAGCCCGTAGGCCTCCGCGATCCTGACGTAGTCGGGACTGTAGAGCGGCGTGGCGGCATACCGGCGCTCGTAGAAGAACTCCTGCCATTGCCGCACCATGCCGAGATAGCCGTTGTTGATGATCGCGATCTTGATGTCGAGCTTCTCCTGCGCAATCGTCGCGAGCTCGGGCATCGTCATCTGGAAGCCGCCGTCGCCGGCCACGACCCAGACTTCGGCGTCCGGCCGCGCCAGCTTCGCGCCGATGGCCGCGGGCAATGCGAAGCCCATCGTGCCCAAACCGCCCGACGTGATGAGCGACCGCGGCTCCTCGTGGTGGTAGTACTGCGCCTCCCACATCTGGTGTTGCCCGACGTCGGTGACGACGACCGCTCGTCCTTTCGTTGCACGCCAGATGTCGTGGATCACATGCGCGGCATACAGGTGGCCGTCATCCGGCAGGTTCTGGATGTCGCGGACCGCGGCATCACCCTTCAGCCCGTTGATGCGATCGATCCAGCCCGTGCGCCTGGTCGGCATGACACCTGGCAGCAGCGTCTCGACCATCGTCCGCAGATCGGCAACGAGGCCGACGTCCACCGGGACGTTCTTCCCAATCTCGGCGGAATCGATGTCGATGTGCACCTTCCGCGCATTCCGCGCGTAGGTCTTCAGATTTCCCGTCACGCGATCGTCGAAGCGCATCCCGAAAGCGAGCAGCAAATCAGCTTCCTGGATCGCCGTATTGACCCAGGCTTCCCCATGCATGCCCATCATGCCGAGGTTGAGCGGGTGGGACGCGGGGATGCCGCCGATGCCGAGGAGCGTCATCGCGATCGGGATATCTGCGCGCTCGGCGAATCGCCGGACCACTTCTGTGGCATCCGACAGGATCACGCCGTGACCGGCAAGGATGACCGGCCGCTCGGCCGAGTTGATCAGATCGAGTGCCGCCGCGATCGATTCGGGATCGGTGGCGCGTTCGGGCCGCGCGTGCGGCCGTGGAGCGGCGGCGTCCCAGTCGAACTGACACGACGACTGCTGCGCGTCCTTGGTGATATCGACCAGCACAGGGCCCGGCCGGCCCGTTGCCGCGATGTGAAACGCCTCGCGCACGGCCGGCGCGATGTCGCACGCCCGGGTGACCAGATAGTTGTGCTTCGTTACCGGCAACGTGACGCCGGTGATGTCGGTTTCCTGGAAACCGTCGCTGCCAATCAAACGGCTGCCGACCTGGCCGGTGATGCAGACGATCGGCGACGAGTCCATGATGGCCGTCGCGAGACCGGTGACCATGTTGGTCGCGCCAGGTCCGGATGTGGCAATCGCCACGCCCACGCGTCCGCTTGCGCGCGCGTACCCATCGGCCATGTGCGTCGCGCCCTGCTCGTGCCGCACCAGCACGTGACGCACCGGGTAGTCGAGCATCGCGTCGTAGGCTGGAAGGATTGCTCCACCCGGATACCCGAACACGGTGGTGACGCCTTGCCGGACCAGACATTCCCAGAGGATCTGCGCGCCCGTCATGCCGTTACCGCTCCTTGAGAAGCTGAGGAAACGAGTCGCGCATACTTGGCCATGACGCCGACCGTCGATCGCGGCCGAGGCGCTTCACGGGCTCGAAGCCTTTCCGCTATCTCCAGGTCTGTGAGATCAACGCTCAGCCGCCGGTGGGTGATGTCGAAAGTGATGACGTCGCCGTCCTTCACCGCAGCGATGGGACCACCGCGCGCCGCTTCAGGCGCCACGTGCCCGGCCATCAACCCTCGCGTCGCGCCGGAGAATCTGCCGTCCGTCACGAGCGCGACGGACTCGCCGAGCCCGGCGCCCACGATCGCGGCAGTCACGGCCAGCATCTCGCGCATGCCCGGGCCACCAGACGGTCCCTCGTAGCGGATCACGACCACGTCGCCGGGCTGGATGGTGCGGTCATGGACGGCGGCAAACGCGAGTTCTTCGCTGTCGAACACTCGCGCAGGCCCGACGTGGGTTCGGTTGGCGTAGCCGGCGACCTTCACCACCGCGCCTTCAGGTGCGATATTGCCGTGAAGGATTACCAGGCCACCCGAAGCCGCCAGCGGATTTGTCAGCGGCCGCACGACTTCCTGATTGACGGTCTCGCTTGCTTCTCGCGGCGTGATCGCCAATCGTCCGCCCGGTAATCGTGACCGCGTCGCTATGGAGGAATCCCCCGTCGTGCAGGCGCTTGATGACGAGGGGAATTCCACCCGCCCGGTAGAGGTCGGTGGCAACGAAGCGCCCGCCAGGCTTGAGGTCGGCGAGCAGCGGGACGCGGGCGCTAATCCGATCGAAGTCATCGAGCTCGAGCGGCACGCCCGCTTCCTTCGCAATGGCGAGAAGATGGAGCACCGCATTCGTGGAACCACCCGTCGCCGCAACCGCAGCGATCGCGTTCTCGAGTGCCTGGCGCGAGAGAACCTGGCGCGGCCGGAGCCCGCGGCGCAAGAGATCCATCACCAGCGCGCCGGCCTGTTGCGCGACATCCGCCTTGTCCGTGGCCATGGCCGGCACGCTCGCACTGCCGAATGGCGAGATCCCGAGGCACTCGCAGACGGTGGCCATCGTGTTTGCCGTGAACTGGCCACCGCACGCGCCGGCGCCAGGACATGCGTGCCGCTCCAGTGCGTCCAGCTCCGGCGTGCTCAGCGTGCCCGCCGCGTGGGCGCCCACGGCTTCGAAGACGTCCTGGATCGTGACGTCGCGATCCTGCCAGCGTCCGGGCTGAATCGAGCCGCCGTAGAGGACGAGGCCGGGAATATCGAGCCGGGCCAGCGCCATGACAGCGGCGGGAATCGTCTTGTCGCAGCCGACCAGCACGACGAGCGCATCGAACAGATTGCCCCGTGCGACGAGTTCGATCGAGTCGGCGATCACCTCGCGGCTGACGAGCGAGGCGCGCATGCCCTCGCAGCCCATGGTGATGCCGTCCGAGATCGAGATCGTGTTGAACTCCAGCGGCGTACCGCCCGCGTCGCGGACGCCGGCCTTCAGCGCAGCCGCAAGGTCCCGGAGGTGGTAGTTGCACGGACCGATTTCAATCCAGGTGTTGGCGACGCCGATGAGCGGGCGTTCGAGGTCATCGTCGGTGAGGCCCGTGGCCCGAAGCATGGCCCGGGCTGGCGCCCGGTTGACGCCGTCAGTCAGCGGCCGGCTGCGCCATTTGAGCGGATGGCTGGGCACCCCCGCAGTGTGCCCTCAAAGGGGTCGATAAGAAAAGTCAATAGTTTTACAGATAACATTAGCAAATTTTATACGCGTCCAATTACAACTCGGCTTTGATTCGGAGCGGGATCGCGGATTGGGGTCAGGAAGGGTCCGCTGAAGCTGGATTCTACGGGTCACGCCATCCTGACGATCGCGACGAACGCTGGTCCGGCTAAAGCCGGACCTACTGACTCGGCAATCGCGTTGGCAGGAATCCGTGGCGCGGCTTAGCCGGATCGTCGCCCCGCCAACTCTGCATGTTTCCGGTGCAACGCGGCCGCCTTTCTACTAGTCGTTGTTCGGCGCCGGCGCGGCGGCGCGAACGACCACCGTCACGAACCCTTCGCCAGACGGGCCCGAGGCTTGGACTGCCCTGACAGTGACCACCTTGCTTCCGGTGGTCGCCCAGCTGACGTAGCCTGCGGGCCGGCTTGTCGTGCGCGGCGCCGAGTTCGCCCCCGGACCAAACGTCCACTCGAACCCAATGATGGTCGACGTGCGCCCGGTGACCGTCGCGGTCAGGATCACTTCTTCGTTGATGATCGGATTCGTATTCGACGCTCGAACGGTGACGCCCGGTGGCTGCTGCGGCAGGACAGTGACCGAGGTCGAGACCTGTTCCGAGAATCCACTCGCGTCCGTCGCGGTCGCGGTCACGTAAACGTTCCCGCATCGTCGTATGGATGCGAGCATCGGTCGTCGAGCCAGGCAGAGCGCCGAGATCTCTGCGAATCGCCATCTCCGAAGTCTACGACCACCCGTCCGGATGTTCGCCTGGGCGTTCACGCTGACCGTAAACGTGACCGGCTGACCCGCCGCAACCGAGGTCGTCGGCCCACGATGTTGATGCCGGTGCGCGGATTCAAGCCAACAGTCAGCGCCGTCGACGACTTGCCGGCGATGGTCGCCGTGACCTGCGATTCGCGCGTGGTCGATTAGCGTCGTCCTGGCGATCCCGCTGTTATCAGTGGTCGCGGGGTTCGGATTCAGCTGTCCGGTCGTAGCACTGAAGTCGACCGGCACCCCGACGACTGGCGACCGCTGACATCCTCGACTCGCGCAGAGATCTGGGAAGTCCCTCCGCTCGGTCCGAGCGTCTGAGGATTAGCAGTGACGATCACGCGCTCGACGGCGGCGGTTCCGATCCGAAGGCTCTCGATTCGTCCCGAGGCGCCACCCGAGAATGCCGTGACGGTTGCCGTGCCGCTCTGGTTGCCGGCGAAGAACCGCACCCGCACCTGCCCGTTCGACGTCCGCGCCTCGGTCGGCTCGACCCGGCCCAGCGTGGTCGTGAACGTGACGAGCGTGCCGTTCTGGACGGGCGTTCCCGCCCCAGGCGTCGGCGTCGCCGGCGTCGTTGTCGTGGGTGCGCCGTTGGCCGGAGGGGTTGTCGGCGGCGTGGTCGTCGTCCCTTGTTCGATGACCGTCGCGACGATCTCCACCTCGCCATTGAGGGCGACGGTATTGGCCACCGGAAACAACGTGATGACGGTGCCGCTCGGCGCAAGCAGGGGAACCTTGTCGCAACCAAAGGCGAACGTCATCAGCACGACAGCGAAGGTCGTGCCGATAAGCGTGACGAAGGCGCCGCGTGAAGTGAGGTGTGTTACCATGGTGGACGCTAAGGATAGTAATCTCATGGGTTTACACGGTCAACAGTGTCGGGCATCGATCGACCCGGGGTTATGCGATGGCGGCGCTGCTCGTCGGCCTCGCCATCATGGCCGTCCTCATGTCCGTGGCGCTGCCCGCCTGGCGCCATCTTGCCCGTCGCGAAAAGGAAGCGGAGCTGGCGTTTCGCGGTGAACAGTACGCTCGCGCGATCGCCCTCTATCGAGCCAAGAACGGAAACAACTTCCCGCCGAGCATCGACGTGCTGGTGCAAGGACGTTATCTCCGGAAGAAGTACAAAGACCCGATGACGCCTGACGGCGAGTTCCGCGTGATTCCGGTCGGCAACCCGCAGGGACCACAACAGGGCGGGACGCAGCCTCCGCAAGGACGCGGCAGCACACCTGCTCCACAAGGGCCCGGCAGCACGCCCACTCCGCAGGGGCCCGGCAGCACGCCTGCTCCGCAAGGTGGCGGCTTTGTCGGTGGCGGCGTCATGGGCGTCGCCAGCAAGAGCACCGAAACGTCGATCAGGATCTACAAGAATCAAACTCGCTACGATCTCTGGCCGTTCACCTTCAACATGGTGAACAGGCCGGGCGGCAACATGCCGAACGCTCAGAATCCCGGCCAGGGACCGGGCGCGCGGCCCGGTCAACAGGGACCGGGTCAACCCGGTCGCGGCGGTCCAGGTCGTGGTGGTCCCGGCCGCGAAGGCGGACCCGGTCGCGGTGGCCCCGGCCGCGGCATGGGACCGTTCATCGGACCGGACGGCCAGCCCATGAGGCCTATACAAATTCCCGGCGGCCGCGGTCGCGGCGGTCAAGAGTTCTGAGACTCGCTGCATATCACCCTGGGTCCCGCTAGACCGACTCTGCGTTGGGACTGACGACTTCCCGACTGACGACTGTCGACTTTCCCGACTGCCACTGCCTCACCAATCCGAGTAATTGCTTCCGTCGAGGCCTGTCCCTTGCGCCCCGCTCTTCACGTCGTAGATCCCAGGTTCAGCGGTTGGATTGGCGGGATCGGGCTCAGCCGGCACCGTCTGCCAGGTATCGACCGACTGCGTGATGGGATCTTCAGGAATCTTCCGCAGGTACTGATCGCTGACGAGCGCGTCGAGCGACGCCGGATACTTGTTCTTATCGGCGTAGTACCTGGTCGATCGCATCGCGCATCAGAAAGAGATCGCGCTTCAGCACCCCTTCCTGCGTCATGCGAACGGAGTTGCGATACTGCACCATCCCCATCGCCGCCAGAATCGAAATCAGCGACAGTACGACGAGCAGTTCGACGAGCGTAAACCCGCGTGAATCGCGCTGGATCTTTTGCGATGTCTGCATTATCAACATGGGGGCGCCCTACCAGTCTTTGTATTTCGTACCGTCGAGCGCGGTACCCTCGGACTTGCTGTACACGTCGTAGACGTTCTGACCGCCCCACGAGGCGGCGTCCGGCCGATCCTGATACGCGCGCATCCCCCACGCGGTCGAACTGGTCATCGGATCGATCGGAATACGCCGCAGGAACTTCAGCTTCCGCCCCGACGCGTCTCCCGCGACGCTGACCCCATCGACGAGCGTCTCGAGATCAGGAGGATAGCCCTCGCTGCCCGCCCGAATGTCCGTCGCGCCGATCTGCCCGGCATCCACGGCATCCTTGAACTTGTCGATGGCCGTCCGCATCTCACGAAGCGAGCGGCGCAGTTCGGCTTCCTTCTGACGCTGCACCGTCACCCGCGTGAGCGGCATCGCCGCTGACGCCAGGATCACCAAGATCGCGGTTACGACGAGGAGTTCGATGAAGGTGAAGCCGTTGACACCAGATCTCAATGGTGCCACGGGTGCGGGGGTGCGCGGGTGCCAAGGTGCGTGCCAGGTGCCACGGTGCCACGTGCGCTCGGTGCGCACGCTGCGTGACATCACCATCAGTGCTGGACCGTGCGTGATCACCTTCTAAAAATTGTCTCAACACGTTCATATCGCTACACTCAGCACTTTCGCTCTGGCACTCGGCGCACCGTGCGCACCCTGCGCACTTTGTTACCGAACAGTCACCGACGCCGGATTGAACTGCAGCTGAATCGGCACACCTTCCGGACTGCTCGCAACGCCGCTGACCTGGATCAGTGAATTGCCCGACCCCACGGCGTCGAAGAGCAGACCGGCGATCAGACCTGAGCCGGACGCACCAGCTGAATCACCTGTTCGGACGACGGCGATGTCGACGCGGCCGGCGGCGGCGTCGATGCGTGGCGCGAACGTCGCGGTCACGCTTCCCTGTCGCATGAACGTGCCTTCCTGCACGTTGCGGACGCGCAGCACCTGCGGGTTGTAGGTGACGGTAATCGTCAGCGTCGACAACCGCGATGCGTTGTTGACCGACACGGGAACCGTGTACGGTCCGCCGGCGATGCGGAACTCGGTGCCCGGCGGGGTCACGATGATCTGCGCCGTGCTGGCCGCGTCGTCGCGGCCGGCGTCGCGGGCGCCGGTTGATTCGGATCGCGCGGCGGCGCCGTGGGATCGGTCACGGGCGGAGGCGTCGTGCCCGCCGGAGGCGGCGGGAACGAGGGACGTTCGGTGACCGGCCCGATCGGCGCCGGCACTGGGGACGTTCCCGGCGGCACCGGCTGAGTGCCCGTTGGTACGCCGGGCGCCGCCGCGGCGGGAGGCCGCGGCACGCCACCGGGAGGCGCGCCTGGCACTGACGGCGGCAGCGCGACCTGCCCGGGCAGCTGCCGCCGCGGGATCGTCGGGCGGCGGCGCGATGAGCGGCGGCGGACCGCCAAGACCGATGTTCTGTTGCGTGCCGATGTAGATCGGTGCGAGATCGTTGACCGTCAGCTCGTGCGTGCGCACGATGTGCGGCGTCAGCAGCATGACGATGTCACTGGTTTCCGTATTGCGGGTGTTCGATCCGAGGATCGAATTGAGCACGGGCACGTTGACCAGGCCTGGGATACCTTGCAGCGATCGCCGCTCTTCCTCCCGGATCAAGCCGGCCAGCAGGTTCGACTCGCCCTCGCGAAGTCGGAGCTTCGTCTGCACCTTCCGTGACGTGAAAGACGGGACGGACTGGCCGGCGACGTCGATCGAAGGGCCGAGTGCGCTGTTCTCGACGGTGAGCTCGAGGATGACCTCGCCGTCGTAGGTGACCCGCGGCAGGATCTCCATGTTGATGCCCACCGGCCGGTAGTTGAACGACGACTGCGGGATGCTGGCGAAGCCGCCCTGGACCGGCGCGCCGAATACCGTCGACACGACCGGAATCTCCTGACCGAGGTTGAGCGTCATCGGCCGGCCTTCGGCGCCCCGCAACTGCGGCTTGGCCAGCAGGCGCGTATGCGCATCCTGTTCGAGGAACCGGAATATCGCGGTCGGAATCCCGAGGTAGAAATCTGCCGTGCTGATGCCCTGCGAGATCGTATTGAGGTTGAATGGCGGCGGCGACGGCGACGCTATGCCTGGCGTGGCCGAGGTGTTCGGCGGCGCCACTTCCGGCGAGAAGATCAGGTTCACGGCGTAGGCGCTCAGGTCGATGCCATAGGCCTTGAGCCGCGTCCGGTTCACCTCGAGAATCTGTACGTCGACGACGACTTCGGCGCGCGGTTTGTCGTTGGCGCGGATGATCTGCTCGATCACGTTCACGACCGCGGCGGTCGCGCGGACGGTGAGCGAGTTCGACGTCTTGTTCGGGAACATCGCCGGCACGACCGTCATGTTCGGGATGCGCATGACGGTGTTGATGATCTGCGTGATCTCCTGTGCGTCGGCGTGCGACAAATAGAACGTCTGCACCACCAGGTCGTCGTACTTCTGGTGCGCCTGCGCGTTGTCCTGCGCCACGACGATCGTGCTCGGGTTCAGGACCTTGTAGAAGTGGCCGTGCGTCGACAGGATCTGCTGCAGTGCCTCTTCGACGGTGACGTTCTCCAGCGCCACGGTGACCGGCACGTCGCGGAAGTACTGCTGATCGAACTGGACGTTGATGCCGCTCTGTGTGCCGATGAAGGTGAGCACGTCGCGCAGGCTGGCATTGGTGAACTGCACCTTCGGCAGCGGCGTGGTCGGATTCAGCGCTGGCGTCGCCTGCTGCCGCGCCTGGGCGCGGAGCTTCTCAATCTCCGGCTTCGGCCGCGTCTTCTCGATGCGATCGCGAATGGCGCGCTCGAGCTCGATCGCCTTCGACGCCGCCAGGCGATTCGACGAGTCCATATCGACCGCCTTGCGATACGAGATCAACGCCGCATCGATATCGCCCTTCAATTCGAAGTCGCGTGCGCGCGCGATGTGCTCGCGCGCGGCATTTTGCATCGCGCGCTCGAGCTCGATCTTGTACTCCGCTTTGTCCGGGCTTGCTTGCAGCGCCTGCGTGTAATGCTGCACCGCGGCGTCCCAGTCGCCCGCGCGCGCGGCCTCCTGGCCGCGCCGGAACGAACGCCCGGCAGCGCAGCCCGACGCGAAGATCGTGAGCACGATCAGAACGACTAGCCTCTGTTTCAGCACCTCGGCTCCTGACAAGAGTGGTCAGCGCGGCGAACAGCCCTCGCGGCGAAGGGTCTGACGTCCCTTGCCGTCAACATACTCGATCATCAGCGACTCGATGCCAATCTTCACGACGCGATAGCGGCCGTCGACCGTCTCGCCTTCGGCGGCGGCAAACGTGGCAGCTCGACAGTCACTCAATGCGGCGATCTTGACGCCGCCTGGCTTCTCGACGCTGCCCATGTACTTCAGCGGAATCGGCGGAATGGGCGGCGGCGGCGGTGGTCCTTCCGGCTCTGGGTTCGCCGGAGCGGGCTTGAACGCCGACGGCGGCGGTGGGGGCGGCGCCTTCGGCTGGAATCGGAACGGATTGCGATCCGTGCTGCCCTCTTCGGGCCGTGATGCCTCGAGTGCCTCGAGTCTCACTTTCAATTCCTTCGGATCGATCCGCGCGTCATCCTTCTTCTGCGGTCTCCCCTGGGTTAGACGACGGGGCGGGCGTGATGGTCGAGCCCGACCACGTGCGCGTCGCGAAGAACCCCGCAACCGCCAGACCGAGCAGCACGAGCAGCCAGGTATTCGGACGACGACGGCCCGGAGCCGGTGTTTCAGTTTCCATTGGCTCCCGTCCGATAGTACGTCGCCACCTGCACGGTGACGTTCAGTGTCCCGCTCGTACCCGCGCCTTGCGTCAACGCGACGTTTTCGACGATGAGGAAATCGGGCAGCGTTTCGAGCTGGTACAGGAACTTGCGAATATCCCGGTACTGCCCGGTGATCGAGTGCTGCACGGTCAGCTTGCCAAGCTCGCTGTTACGCTCGTGGCTCGGTTTCGTCGCCGATCGTCCTCTGCTGACATTGGTCGCTCTCGCGATCTCATCGACCTTGGTCACCGTGAGGCGCCGCGCGGCACTGATGTCCGGCGGCAGCACCGAGCTGTAGAACTTCTTCAACTCACCGTCGGCCGCATCTTTTCCCGACACGGTGGCCCGAGCCGCGGCGTGGTCCCTCTTCGCCACGGCGAGCACCGTTCTCGCTTCCTGCGCCTGCTGCTCTCCCGTCGCCACCTTCTTCGCCAGCGGTGCGATGACCCCAACCAACAGCGCGACATTGAGAACCACGGCAGCGACGAGCGGATAGATGTAGCGGCGCTTCTCCGCCATCACGCGGCGTGTCAGCGTCACTGGCGGCCTCCATCTCGTTGCGCGGAGAGCGCGTCCGCGGCCTTTGGCGCGGGCGCCGGCGCGGCCCCCGACGGCTTCGCCGTCTTGGGATCGGGTTTCTGGTCGGGCGCCGCCTCGGGTGGCTCCGCGCCCTCGGGAACATAATCGGTGTCGATGATCGCCCGAATCATCCCGCCCTCGATGTCTTCGTCCTGCCGCTGCAGCACGTTCTCGAATGCGCCGGTGGCCTCGAGCTTCTCCATGAACTCGTCGACGTCAACGGTACGCCGCGACAGCACGGTCATGCTGATCTTGGTGCCATTCTCGTCGACGATCGGCTGCAGCGCGGTCAGCATCACATCGGGCGGCAGCGTCTCCTCGATGCGATTGAACAGCGCCGTCCAGGAAAAGGTCCGCTGATCGATCAGCACGTTCGCCTCGCGCGCGGCGTTGACGACGAGCTTCAGTTCTTCCGGGTTGATGCCACGGCGGATCCGCGCCGCGTCGCGCGTCAACCGGTCGGCATCGGCGCGATCGCGGTTCACGTTCGTCGACAGCACGGTGTTCTGCCGCGACAGCTGCACTACTTTGAACACGTTCACGAGCGACAACATACCGACGACGACTGCCAGCAAGGCGAGCAGCAGGTGCACGCCGCGCTCGTTGTAGAAGGGCCGGGTCGAAAGGTTGGTCCTCAGCATTTTCAGGCCACCCTTCCCGAAGCACCGCGGATTCGATCGCGGACGAGCACGCCCACACCTGCCGACAGCGCGTCGAGCAGCGCGGGATTCGCCGAGATTCGATCGCGCAAACTGGCCGCCGTGCGGAAATCGAGCGGTTCCACTTTCACGCGCACGCGCTCTTCGATGGCGCGTCGCAGCCGCTCCGCCACGTCCGGCCCCTGCGCCGATCCGCCGGCGAGCACCACCGCCGAAAAGCCTCCGCCCCCGAGGCGATCTTCGTGATACATCGCTGTCTGGTGCACCAGATCGATCAGCTCGGATTCGGTGCCCAGGGCGCGGTTGCGGAAAAACACCAGATCCGGCCCTCGCACGACCGCGAGCGTCACGTAGTCGGAAGCCAGGTGCACGAGCAGCCAGTCTCCGGACAGCCCTTCACGCGCGGCGAGCACCGCATTGACGACGTTGAACGTGGCGAGGTCGACGAGGCCGGCGTGCAGCCCGGCCGCCTCGCAGACGCGCTCGTACGACTCGAGCAAATCGCGTCGCGCCATGGTGACGACGAACTCGCGGCCGCCTCCCGGCACCTCGGTGCCACGGACCCAGGCCACTTGCGCGTCCTCGACCTTGAACGGCGCAGCCTTGCGGATCTGCCACCGAATCAGCTGTTCGAGATCTTGAACCTTCGCCGGCACTTTTTCAAATCGAACGAGCGACACCTTGGCGACCGTGTCCGGCAGCACCAGCGCCATCCGGCGCGCCCGCGAGCCAAGCTTGCTCAGCACGGACTGAATCGCCGTCACCAGGCGTGCCTGATCGAGGACGTTCGGACCGTTGAGCACGGTGTCGACAATGCCCGGCGAGAGCGGCTCCACCGCGTACCCGGTGACCTGCGCGCCGCTTTGGCTGACCGCCACCGCGGAGACCCGGTCGCGCGCGATCTCGAGCGCCGCTGCCGGCGGCGGGCTCGCGAAAAATCCTGCCCGGCCGGCGCGGCGAGACGATGTGGTGGGTTCGGCACTCATTCGACGAAGGTCACCTTGTTGATTTCGCGGAGCGTGGTGATGCCCTTGAGCACCCGCTCCACGGCCGACTCGCGCAGGAAGCGCATGCCTTCCTCGCGCGCGGCTTTCTTGATTTCCGAGGTCGGACGCCGCTCGAGGATCATCTCGCGGATATTGTCGGACAGGTCCAGCAGCTCGCAGATTGCCGTCCGCCCTTTGAACCCCGTGCCTGAACACTCGATGCACCCGCCGCCCTCGAAGAACAGCCCGCTGTGCTCGAGCGCCGGATCCATGGCCGACTCCTCGAGCATCTGCCGGGTGACGCTCGACGGCCGTTTGCAATGAATGCAGATGTTGCGGACGAGCCGCTGCGCCATGACGCAGTTCAGCGCGGACACGAACTGGTAGGGCTCGACACCCATGTTCAGGAAGCGGCCGAGCACGTCGAGCACGTTGTTGGCGTGAACCGTGGTGAAGACCAGATGGCCCGTCAGCGCCGACTGAATCGCGATCTGCGCGGTGTCGGGGTCGCGGATCTCGCCGACCATGATCTTGTCGGGGTCGTGACGCAGGATCGAGCGCAGTCCGCGCGCGAACGTCAGCCCCTTCTTCTCGTTGATCGGAATCTGGGTAATCCCGCGGAGCTGGTATTCGACCGGGTCCTCGATCGTGATGATCTTGTCCTCGACCGACTTGATCTCGGACAGCGCGGCATACAGCGTCGTCGTCTTGCCGCTACCGGTCGGCCCGGTGACCAGCACCATGCCGTACGGCTCGGCGATGTACTTGCGGAACCGCCGCAGCTCGTCCTCCGGGAAGCCGAGGATGTCGAGGCGCAGCTCACGGAACTGCTCGCTGATCGACTCCTTGTCGAGGATTCGGATGACGGCATCCTCGCCATGCACGCTGGGCATGATCGAGACACGGAAGTCGATGGTCTTGCCGGGCAGGCGCAGCTTGAAGCGGCCGTCCTGCGGAACGCGCTTCTCGGCGATGTCCAGCTCCGCCATGACCTTCACGCGCGAAATGATCGTGCTGTGGAAACGCTTGTCGATCGGGCGCATCGCGGGCTGCAGGACGCCGTCGATCCGGTACTTCACGTGCACGGCATCGTCGCCGGTCTCGATGTGGATGTCGCTCGCCCGCCGCTGGATGGCGTTGTAGACCGTGGTGTCGACCAGGCGGATGACCGGGCTGGAGTCAGCCGTCAGCCGATCGACCGTGAGCTGGTCCTCGCCCGCCTCGTCCTCGCGAAGCAGCTGCAGCTGGAAGCTCTCGGTCGCCTCCTCCAGCACGCGCTGTGAGCTCTCGCTCTTCTTCAGGATGGAATCGATGGCCGAGCGCGTTCCGACGGTGACCTTGATCTTCGTCGCCAGCAACACGGCGAGCTCGTCGATCATCGGCAGATCCGTCGGGTCCGACACGACGATGACCAGATCGTGACCTTCGCGGTGATACGGAACGAAGCCGTAGCGGAGCATCAGGTCCGCCGGGATCGCGCGGAACAGGTCGTGGTCGATGCTGAACTGCGAGAGGTCGACGAATTCGAGCCGGTAACGCTCGGCCAGCTTGCGGGCGCGCGCGGCCTCGGCGGCCTTCTCGGCGGCGGACGCCTCCGGAACGGCGGCCGCATAGAGCTGGGCGTCGGTGCCGCCGTCGCCGGTAACCACCATGGATGAGCCCAAGGCTGATGAATCCAAGGATGTCGGATTCACGATCGAAGGATTCCCGTTCGTCATGTTCACCAACCGGTATTACCTCAGCGTGTTCGACAGGTTGAAGAGCGGCATGTAGAGCGACAGCAGCAGCCCCGCGATCACCAGGCCCATGATGATCAGCAGGATCGGCTCGATCAGCGTCACGAACCGGCCGAGGTTCGTCTCGATCTCCTCGTCGTAGAAATCAGCCAGGCTGTGGAGCATCTCCTGCAGGGCTCCGGTCGACTCGCCAACTTCGACCATCTTGACGGCGACGTCCTGAAACGCTCCGCTCTCGGCCATTGCGACGGCCAGTGCGCGCCCTTCCCTGACCTGTTGCGCCGCGTGCGTCAGCTCGCGTGCGATGTGCTGGTTCTGAATCGCCCGGGCGGAGATGTCGATGGCGTTCACGAGCGGAATGCCTCCACCCAGCAGGGTGGCGAGCGTTCGCGCCGCCTGTGACGTGGCGAACTTCCCGGCAATCGGGCCAAGGCCGGGCAGCCGCAGAATCCAGCGGTCGACCCGCTGACGGTGCGACGGGGTTCGAAGCCACATCCATCCGCCGCCAACTGCCGCAGCAATAACCAGCAGGATCAGAAAGATGTACGAGCTGACGAATTCCGAGATCGCCACGATGATGCGCGTCGACAGCGGGAGATCTTCCGACAGCTGGGCGTAAAACAGTCCAAACTCCGGCACGACCTTCAGCACGATGATCGCGACGACGATGAGCGACAGGACGAGCAGGATCGCCGGATATACCAGCGCCGAGACGGTCTTGCGCCTGACACTCGCCACCACTTTGACGTAAGCGACGTAGCGACGAATGACCTGCTCGAGGCTGCCGCTCTTCTCCCCCGCCAACAGGGACGCGGTGTAGACGCCGGGGAAGAGGCTGCCATGGGCTTCGAACGCCTCCGAGAGCGAGTTCCCCGCCCTCACCCGATCGTGCACGTCGTCCAGCACGGACTTGAAAAGCGGGTTCGTGACCCGCCGGCGCAGGATTTCCAGCGACTGGACGAGCGGCATGCCTGCCTTGAGCAGCGTGGCCAGCTCCTGGTTGAACACAACGAATTCACGGGTCGAGATCTTCTTGCGGGTCGGAAGCGACAGCGAGAGGCCGCCAAATGCAAGGCGGCCGGCCCGCTGCATCCCCAGGACGTAGAGGCCTTTTTCCTCGAATTCCCTGCGCAGGCGCGCTTCGCTATCGGCGGCGTAGACGCCCTCGATGATTTCCCCGCCGGGGGTCCCGAGCCTGCAGTGAAACTCCATTACCTGGTCAGCGCGCGCTGCCCTCAGCGCAAGCTCTTGTCTTTGTGGACATTATCGGTCGATCGACGTGCGGATTATATATAGCTGTTCTTCCCATGCGAGCCCGGCGGCTCGGCACGAACCTGGGACTCGGGCCGCTCGTCTCCTCTGGGTTAGACAGGGGAACTGGCCCGATGGCTGGGGAATTGAGGACTCTGGTACCTTTGGCGGCGTCGCCGGTCTCAGGCGCGGCCGCCAATCATCATTTTATACCCGCGAGGGACAGGATCTTCGACACGTAGTTGCGCGTCTCACGATACGGGGGGATGCCGTTGAACCGTTTCACGGCGCCTTCCCCGGCGTTATAAGCGGCCAGTGCCATCTCGACCCCGAATCGATCGATCAGGCCCTTGAGGTGTTTGATCCCCGCCTCGATGTTCGCCTTGGGATCGAACGGGTTGCGGACCTTGTACTCCCGCGCCGTCGACGGCATGAGCTGCATGAGCCCCATGGCGCCGCGCGGGGACTTTGCCTTCGGCTGGTAGTTCGATTCCACCTGGATCAACGCCCGGACGAGCATCGGATCGACACCGTGGGTCTGTGACACGGCCGCGATGATCTCACCGTAGGGTGTCGACTGGAGCAACTCGCCGGCATCGCCAAGCTCCGTTTGATCCTGGAGCTCTGCCTGCGGCTCAGGGTACGGCACCTCGTCAGGCAGGATCCTGTCGATGAAAGCACGATCGACCGTGACTTCCCCGCCGTTGCGAAGTGTCAGGATGATGGATTCTCCGTCAGTGCGATGCCCCTTGACGGAAAGGGTGCGGCCGGAGCCAAGAACGATAATTTCGGCCGAAGCCGGTTCAACACAAACCGAGGCAAGCGTCGCCACAAGGACGCAGATACAGACCCGTAGCTTCATGCAGAAGGCAATATCCTACCATCGGCTGCGGTCTCCCGTCCAGATTCAATACAGTTGAGCTGTCCGACGTGGGCCGGATACCGGGAGAGAGTATCGGAGTCGGGGGTGTCCAAACTCCCAATTTCCAACTCCCAATTCCCAAGAGATCGTGTTGGAGTTGGGAGTTGGAAGTTGGGAGTTTCCGTTCTAGCTGCCCGCGACCGCTCGTGGTTCGATGAAGGCGTGAAAGACCCGGATGCCGAGTTCCCGGGCGTCCGTTCCGCCCGGCTGGAACGTGCGATCGACGTCGAGCGTCAGTTCCGCCACATCGCCGCTTCCGAGCTGGGCGGCGGTAATCGGCACGGTGACCAGCTTCGTGTCCTTCGAATCCGCAGCGAACGACCCGACAACCTGGTCACCAACCTTCACGGTGACTTGTTGAGGCGGGTTGAACTGATCGGTCCGGGCGTCGTACTCCAGATAGAAGGTGGAGTCCTTCTTCGGATTGCGGAACGAGATCGTTGCGGCTTTCCTCGTCCATTGCCATTCCATGGTTGGATCCTGGGAGGACACCTCCGCGGGATGCCAGCCATCCTTGTATATAAGGAAGATGTTTTCGGACTGCGGCAGGATCTGGAGCTGGCCCACCAGATACTCACGCCTCGAGACCTCGTTCCCTGACAAGGTCAGGCGCTCGCCGGTCGACGGCATGTAGAGCCCGATCCGGATTTGCGACGGTCCGATGTAGGGATAGTTCGGCACGAAGACCGTGCGCGTGTACTCAATCTTCTGATTCGGTTGCCAGGCCGACGTCTTGACCGGCGGCTGATGGTCGTCGCCCCACAGCCGTTCGCCCTCCTGGTCGAGCACGTGGAGGAACACCCAGTAGTCCCCCCCAATCTTCTGGTCGAGCACGTCGAACCGGTAGGTAATCGCCAGCGGGCTCCCGATGGCTGCCCGATCCCGGTTGAACGTCACCGACGGCTTTGCCACCGGCGGTTTGTCGGAGCTTTCACGGCTGCAGGAGGCAGCCGACACGGCCGCAACCACCACGAGGGAACCGACGAGCCGCACAGAACGATGTTTCATCATGTTGAGCATGCCGGCCACAGGTCGTTTGCGCCGACCTTTACCGGTCGTTTGAGCAACCGCACGAACGCGGGATCGTACTGCAGTTGTTCGAGGTAGGGCAATATGTTAGCGTTGTCGCCGTTCATGACGCCGAGCGGCAACGCCTCCGGCGACCGCAGAAACTCGCAGCCAGGATCCTTATAGATGTCCGAAGCGCTCGGAATGGTCGAGACGAAGGGCCTCATCGGCTCCATCGAAGCGGCCGACGCGATGGTGAAGGCAGCCAATGTGCTGTTGGTAGGCAAGGAGTACATCGGCGCCGGCTACGTGACCGTGATGGTGCGCGGCGATGTCGGTGCGGTCAAGGCCGCTACGGATGCGGGGGCGGCCGCAGCTCGCCGCGTGGGCGAGTTGATTTCCGTGCACGTCATTCCGCGGCCTCATACCGAGGTCGAAAAGATCCTGCCGAAGGGCAAGGACGCCAAGCCGTCCTCGTAAGCGCTTCGCCCGCTGACCCATGGCGCAGGCAACGGTTCAGTCCGATCGCGATCTGACGTCCATTCATGAGGCGAGGACGCTTGTGCGCCGCGCGAGGGTTGCCGCCGACGCGCTCGCCGAGCTGACGCAGGAACGCATCGACGCCATCATTGATGCGATGGCGGCGGCGGTGACGCCCCAGGCGGAGGCTCTCGCCAAACTGGCCCACGAGGAAACCGGCTACGGCGTCGCTGCCGACAAGGTCCAGAAGAACCTCTTCGCGTCCGAGAAGGTTTACCGCTTCATCCGGCCGATGAAGACGGTCGGGGTCATCCAGCGATTCGACGACCGCAAGGTCATCGAGATCGCCGAGCCCTTCGGCGTCGTGGCGGCCATCGTCCCGTCGACGAATCCGACGTCCACGGCAATCTACAAGATCCTCATTTCGCTCAAGGCCCGCTGCCCCATCGTCATTTCCCCGCATCCCGCAGCCGTCAGGTGCATCTCGCGAGTGGCGGAGATCATGTGGGAGGGCGCCCGGCAGGCGGGCGCGCCCGATGGATCGATCGGCTGGATGACGCACGGTGACCCTCGAAGGCACGCAGGAGCTGATGAAGGCGCGCGAAACGGCGGTCATCCTGGCAACAGGAGGGATGGGTCTCGTTCGAGCCGCCTATAGTGCCGGCAAGCCGGCCTACGGCGTAGGACCGGGCAATGCGCCGGCGTACATCGAACGCAGTGCCGACCTCGCGAAAGCGGTGCGCGACATCGTCACCGGCAAGACGTTCGACAACGGCGTCCTCTGCTCGTCGGAGAATTCGGTCGTCGTCGATGCGCCGGTGCTCGACGAGGTCAAACGGCTGTTCGTCGCCAACGGCGCCCATTTCATGTCGCCAGCCGAAATCGACGTCGTCGGAAAAGCGCTCGTGAGCCCTCAGCGACTGCCGAACCCCGCGCTGGTCGGACGGCCGGCGACGTACATCGCCAAGCAGGCGGGTATCAGCGTCCCGCCGACGACGCGCGTCTTGATAGCCGAGTTGGCTGGCGTCGGTCGCGACTATCCCCTCTCAATCGAAAAGCTCTGCCCCGTTCTGTCGTTTTACGTTGTCAGCGACTGGCGTGAGGGTTGCGACCGGTGCAAGCAAATCCTGCGGTATGGCGGCATGGGCCACACCATGTCGATCCACTCGAGGAACGATGAGGTGATTCTGCAGTTCGGATTGAAAAAGCCAGCGTATCGGATTGTCGTGAATTCGCCGACGACGCACGGCTCGATTGGCCTGACGACGGGGCTGGACCCAGCGATGACCTTGGGGTGTGGCGGGTTCGGCGGCAACATCACGTCCGACAACATCTCGCCACGGCACCTGCTGAACACGAAGAGGCTTGCGTACGAGATCACGCCGGCAGTTGTCAGCCAGCCGTCCCCCGGCGCGACGACTCGCGAGCTTCCGAAGGCTCCCGCGGCGCCGCCTGCCCCTCGGGGGGTGGCCGCGGAACCGCTCGCCAGGCGGATCGACGAGTTTCTGGCTTCCCGGGGCTATACGGCACCGGTGAACGAGCCGGCGCGACCTGCCGTCGCGGCGGCCGCCGTCCAGGCGACACCGCCGGCCGTCGAAAAACCAACCGACTTCGTGTGCGAGGAAGACGTCCGTCAAGCTCTCAAAACTGGCAGGAAGATCACGATCGGGGAACGAACGATCGTCACGCCAGCTGCCCGTGATCTCGGTGAGCAACACCGCCTTTTTGTTCAGGCGGGCTGGCCGATCACCGGGTGACACCGTGCGCACTTTTGTCTGTTAATGTTGAGCCAGTTGGGTTTAGTTGACCTCTAAGCCCGGCAGATGCTAGAATATCCTCCCCAGCTGTACCTCAGGGAAGAGGCTAACGCGTCAGGGGTCCGGGAGCCCTTGGCCATCTGAACACGGGAGCCCCCTTACGCCAGTGCTTGACCCGCCCCAAGGGGGGAGCAAGCCGAAGGCGAGCTGGGGGGCGACCTCAAAAGGGAGCCGGTTTCGCGGTGGTTTTGCGCGACCTGGTGACCTGGCGGGAGCGCCCAGAATGACGCATCGTGCGTTGCTGCCGGCCCTGGCAGCCATCGGATTGACATTTTCTGTCACCGCGTGCGGCTCGAATCCGAAGCCGAAGACCCCTCCGCCGCCGCCCCCTGCCCCGGTGCAGAAGGCGCCGGAGCCGCCCCGGCACCGAAGCCCGTCGATCCGATCACCGTCCTGATTGAGACCTCCGAGCGCCATTTCCAGGCCGGTGAGCGTGAGCTCCACATGGGGCACCTCGAGAAGGCGAAGGTCGAGTTCGATCGTGCCGTGGACGTGTTGCTCGAATCGCCGTATGGCGCCCGCACGGATTCCCGGCTCCGCGAACACTTTGACCGCCTGATCGATCGCATCAACGCGTACGAGGTTTCCGCGCTCGAACAAGGCGATGGCTTCGCCGAGAAGACCTACGAGCCGGCATCGATCGACGAGCTCCTCAAGATCGCCACGTTCCCCAAGCCTGATGCCGACCTGGCGACGACCGAAGCGGTCAAGGCCGACCTCGCGGCAACCGAACACGACGTCCCAATCCCGCAGAACACCAAGGTGCTGTCGTACGTCGAGCTGTTCCAGGGCCGGCTGCGCGACTACATTCACGAGAGCCTGACCCGCGGCACGAAGTACCTGCCGATGATTCAGGATGTGTTCCGCGCCGAAGGGATTCCCCTCGACCTCGCGTACATCCCGATCATTGAAAGCGGCTTCAAGACGAACGCGCTCTCGCGCGCCAGCGCCAAAGGCCCCTGGCAGTTCATGCGGGCGACCGCGATCGAGCAGGGGCTTCGCCACGACTGGTATATCGACGAACGATCCGATCCTGAGAAGGCAACGATTGCCGCTGCGAAATACCTGAAGTCGCTCCACAAGATGTTCGACGGCGACTGGCACCTCGTCCTCGCCGCCTATAACGGCGGGATGGGCCGCGTGCAGCGCGCCGTCAAGCGAGCGGGCGTCGACGACTTCTGGTCCCTGTCGCAGAGCTCGCGCTACCTGCCGCGCGAAACGCGTGAATACGTTCCGCTCATCCTGGCCGCCATCATTGTTGCCAAGAACCCTTCACAGTACGGCTTCGAGATCGTGGCCGAGGAGCCTGTGCCCTTCGAGAAGGTGACACTGCCCCGCGCGATCGACCTGCGGCGCGTAGCCGAGTGGACAGGCTGTTCCATCGACGAAATTCAGGCCCTCAACCCCGAGCTGCGGCGTTGGACGACGCCGGTGAGAGACAAGGACTACGAGCTGAAGGTCCCGCTCGGCACGGCGGAGTTGTTCACGACGAAGTTGAGCGAAGCGGCGCCTGGCGATCTCGCCTCGCTGAAGTGGCACACCGTGAAGAAGGGGGAGACACTCGCGACGATCGCGAGAAAACTCAGGGTCAGCCGGGTGGATCTGGCCGAAGCGAATGCGATGTCGACTCGGGCGAAGCTCCGCGCCGGTCAGGAACTGGTGATTCCGCGCGCTCCTACGACACTGCTGGCCACCAACACGAAGCCGGCGCCGCCGACGGCAGTGGCCTCGCGCTCGATTTCAGGGCCCGCGGCGGTCTCCGACAATGCCGACAGCGACGAGCCCAAGACGCGAACCATCACCTACCGTGTCAAGCGCGGCGACACGCTCTTCACGATCGCACGGCTCTTCGACACGACGGTCGACAAGATCAAGAGCCTGAACCGGCTGCGCAGCAACGTCATCGCGCCGGGGCTGCGGCTGAAGATCGTCCAGAACCAATAGCGTCCGGCTTCCGGCCTGGTGATCTCAAAAACTGATCACCGGCCGGGGACTGGCGCGATCAGATTCTCAAATACTTCAGATCGCGAGGGCCGGATTTCCGGCCCTTTTCGTTTGTCCTCTCGTTTGCACTCTCGCCCGCATGCTTGCGTGCATGCGTACCGCGGCGGTGTTCGGCATCGAAGCCTGCACGGTGCAGGTGGAAGTGGACGTCACCGTCGGCCTTCCGTCGTTCACGATGGTGGGGCTCCCGGACATCAGCGTTCGGGAAAGCCGCGACCGTGTGCGCAGCGCGATCCGCAACTCCGGCTTCGACCTGAAGCCCCGCAGGATTACGGTCAACCTCGCACCTGCCGACATTCGCAAAGCCGGATCGTCATTCGATCTGCCGATCGCGCTGGGTGTGCTGGCCGCATCCGGCCTCGTCAAGCGTCGTGATGTCGCGGACGTTCTGCTGGTCGGCGAGCTCTCGCTGGACGGCGCGATCCAGACAGCCCGCGGGGTACTGCCCATTGCGGCGGCGGCGCGGCGCGAACGCTATCGCGGCCTGTTGCTCCCCTCGCCAAACACCGCAGAAGCGGCGGTCGTCGAAGGTCTGTCCCTCTTCCCGGTGCGATCGCTGACCGAAGCGGTATCAGCGCTCAACGATCCCGACGCGTTCCTCGAAATCAATCGCGCGAGTCCTCCGGAAGGACGGCGCCCGGTTGACGAGCCACCTGACGGAGACTTCGCTGACGTCCGTGGTCAGGTGCTCGCGCGCCGCGCGCTCGAAATCGCGGCGGCCGGCGGCCACAACACGCTGATGATCGGATCGCCTGGTGCAGGCAAGACGATGATGGCGCGGCGGGTCGCCGGGATCCTGCCGGAGCTGACCTTCGATGAGGCGCTCGAGGCCACCGCCATTCATTCCGTGGCGGGGCTGCTGGCGCCCGGCACGCGGCTGCTGACCGCGCGTCCGTTTCGCGCGCCCCATCACACGATCTCGGAGGTCGCGCTGGTCGGCGGCGGGCAGTACCCGCGGCCCGGCGAGATCAGCCTGGCGCATCACGGCGTGCTCTTCCTGGACGAGATGCCGGAGTTCAGCCGGCGCGCCCTCGAGGTCCTCAGACAGCCGCTCGAAGAGGGCTGCGTGCGCATCGCGCGTGCCGCACGGACCGCGGCCTTCCCCGCCCGCTTCATGCTCGTCGGTGCCATGAACCCGTGCCCATGCGGATACGCCGGAGATCGTCTCCGCGCGTGCCGCTGCTCGCCCATGCAGGTGGCGCGCTATGCAGGCCGGCTGTCGGGGCCGCTCCGCGATCGGATGGACCTCACGGTGTCGGTCGCCGCGCTCCCGGCGCGCGAGCTGCAGGACGTCACCGAGGGAGAATGCTCGGCGATGATTCGCCAGCGGGTCGTCGCCGCACGCGAGCGCCAACTCTCTCGCGACGGCGTGCTGAACGCGCGGCTCGTCGGCCGCCGCTTGCGCGCGCGTGCGCGATTGCAGAACGATGCGAGAGCGCTCCTGGGACGCGCACTGACCAGGCTCGCCCTCAGCGCTCGCGGCTACGACCGCGTCCTTCGCGTGTCACGAACGATTGCAGACCTCGAAGGTGCCGAGGAGATCTCGGCGGAGCATCTGGGAGAGGCGCTGCAGTTCAGGGGGGACTAAGCGAGGGCGCAATGGGCCATGGGCAAGGGGCGATGGACAATGGGGAATTGGGAGATGGGCAAAAGGCTACGGACGGGCTGGTGCGCGTTCGTCCCTGGCTTGCACTCGGATGTTTTCAGGCTTGACGGCTCTATGGTAGAGTTCCCCGTTCAATCCAGGCCGTCGTGGTCCTGACCAGGCGTTGCCCCGGTCAGCGAATTGCGCACTGTGTTTTCCAGACGCTTCTCAGTCGTCATCGCCGATCGATCGACGGGCACTGTCCGTCGTTTGACCATTCGTGCGTGGATCGTCGGCGCGGCGATCGCGTGCGCCGCTATGCTCCCGGTCGTGATTGGTCTTGGCGCACGCTGGAGCGCTCAGGCAGAGATTTACGAACTTCGGGCCAGCAACGACAACCTCGCCCTGGAGAACGAGAGCTACCGCGCGGCCACTGCCCAACTGTCGTCACAAATATCTGCCCTGCAGTCCGCCGTCGATCAAATCGGAGGCGAGGCCGCGGTCGATCCCGAAGCGAACCGGGCGATGGAGCGGCTTCCGGCTGTCGTCAGGTCCCGGGCGATGGGTGGCGGGACGACAACGTCCGTGGCCCCGATCGTCAGCGGGCCATTCGGCCACGGCGATGCCGTGTTTGGCGTGCTCAGGGACATCCTTGGCGTGATCGAGGATCGCCTGCATACGGTTCGCGACGGTGTCGAGCGCCGCCAGTTGCTCGCCCGGGCGACACCCTCGATCTGGCCGGTTCCCGGTTGGCTCAGTTCGGCCTACGGAAACCGCCGCGATCCCTTCACCGGCGCCGCGGACTTCCACCCGGGACTGGACATCTCCGCGGACCGCGGGGAGCCCGTGCTCGCGACCGCCGATGGCATCGTGACGAGCTCATCGATGAGCGGCAACTACGGCAACCTCGTCGTGCTCGATCACGGCTTCGGCATCACGACCAAGTACGGCCACCTCTCGCGCTTCGCCGTGATGAACGGCCAGGAGGTTCGTCGCGGCGACGTGATCGGTTACGTCGGATCCACCGGCCGCTCCACGAGTCCCCACCTGCACTACGAGATTTGGGTCAACGGTCAACTGACCAACCCCCTCAGACTCCTCGGCCCGCGCTGATAAAACGCCCACGGACCACGGACTACGATCCGCGGTCACTGAGTGAGCTTATTTGACCTGCGGAAGCGCGGTTTCGTACAATCAATGGATACCCGGATGACTTCCGCGCCTGCCGTAGCATCCGCCGCGGCCACAGGAGACGTTCCGGCCTCCGCATGATAGTTGACACCCTCCTGGCGAAGGTCATTGGCACCGCCAACGATCGCGAGCTGAAACGACTCCGACCGCTGGTTGCCGAGATCAGCGCCAAAGAACCCGAGATCCAGAACACTTTCCGACGAGCAGCTGCGCGGCAAGACCGCCGAGTTCCGGGAGCGGCTCGCCAAAGGTGAAACGCTCGACGAACTGTTGCCGGAGGCGTTCGCCGTCGTTCGCGAAGCGGGCAAACGCACGCTGAACATGCGGCACTTCGACGTCCAGCTCATCGGCGGCATCGTCCTGCACCGCGGCCGGATCGCGGAAATGAAGACGGGCGAAGGCAAGACGCTCGTCGCGACGCTTGCCCGCATATCTGAACGCCCTCGAAGGCAAAGGCGTCCACGTCGTCACGGTCAACGATTACCTGGCCCGCCGCGACTCGGAGTGGATGGGACGGATCTACCGCTTCCTTGGCATGTCGGTCGGCGTGATTCAGCACGAGCTGAACGATCAGGAGCGCCAGGTCGCCTACGGGTGCGACATCACCTACGGGACGAACAACGAGTTCGGCTTCGACTATCTCCGCGACAACATGAAGTTCGACCTCGGGCACTACGTGCAACGGGGCCATCACTTCGCGATCGTGGACGAGGTCGACAGCATCCTGATAGACGAAGCCAGGACGCCTCTCATCATTTCCGGACCCGCGGAAGAATCGACCGACCTGTATTACGAGGTCGATCGCATCATCCCGAAGCTGACGCCCGGCGCGGTCACGCAGGGGAACGTCAAGGCCGAGGATCGTGAGGAGCTCGAGAAGACCGGCGACTACCTGGTCGACGAAAAGCACAAGACGGTCACGCTGACGGAAACGGGCATGGCCAAGGCCGAGAAGATGCTCGCGCATCGGCTTCAGCCGGGCGGCCTCTACGACCCCGTCAACATGCCGCTGCTCCATCACGTCAACCAGGCGCTGCGCGCGCATACGCTGTTCCGGCTCGACGTCGACTACATGATCAAGGACGGTGGCGTCGTCATTGTCGACGAGTTCACCGGACGCCTCATGCCCGGCCGGCGCTGGAGCGACGGGCTGCACCAGGCGGTCGAGGCCAAGGAAAAGGTCAAGATCGAGCGCGAGAACCAGACGCTCGCAACCGTCACCTTCCAGAACTACTTCCGCAAGTACGGCAAGTTGTCGGGCATGACCGGCACCGCCGACACCGAGGCGGAAGAATTCGCCAAGATCTACAAGCTCGACGTGATGGTGATCCCCACCAACCGCGAGCTGCGGCGAGTCGAAGAGCCGGACACCGTCTACCGGACCGAGCGCGAGAAGTACGACGCGATCGTCACCGACATCCTCGAAAAGCAGCAACAGGGACGGCCGGCGCTCGTCGGCACCGTCTCGATCGAGAAGTCGGAGCGGTTGTCGAACCTGCTGCGCAAGCGCGGCATCAAGCACGTCGTGCTGAACGCCAAGTACCACGCGCAAGAGGCGGAGATCGTCGCGCAGGCGGGACGCAAAGGAACCGTGACCATCGCGACCAACATGGCCGGCCGCGGAACCGACATCCTGCTCGGGGGCAACCCCGAGTTCATGGCCCGCCAGCAGACGCTCGCCGACCAAATCGCCGACAAGCTTCCCAAGGGCCAGGAAAAGTTCGTGGACGACGACGAGTTCGTCTACTTCTACCACCTGGAAAGCTTCTATCGAGTGCCGCGCGAGGCATACGAGCGCATCTTCCAGGCGTTCAAGAAGCAAACAGATACCGAACACGACGACGTCGTCAATGTGGGCGGCCTGCACATCGTCGCGACCGAGCGTCACGAGGCGCGGCGCATCGACAACCAGCTGCGCGGCCGCGCCGGACGTCAGGGCGATCCGGGATCATCCCGCTTCTACCTGTCACTCGAAGATGACCTGATGCGCATCTTTGGTTCTGATCGCATCGCCGGTCTGATGCAGCGGCTGGGCATGGAGGAAGGCGTTCCGATCGAGCACAAGATGGTGACCAACGCCATCGCCAGAGCTCAGAAACAGGTCGAAGCGCAGAACTTCTCCGTCCGCAAACACCTGCTCGAGTACGACGACGTGATGAACAAGCAGCGCGAGAGTGTCTACTCGCTGCGTCGTGAATTGCTCGAGGGGAAGATCCACCTCACCGAAGACGAGGTGGCTGACAGTCGCGAGTATCTCCTCACGCTCGGTGAAGAACTGCTCGAGAGTACCGTCGACCGATACACGGGTGAGGAAGCCGATCCGGAGAATCGCGACTACGGCGCATTGAAAGCTGCCGTCGTCGAGATCTATGGCATCGACGGCTCGGAGCTCGACTCGGTCGACATCGAGGGAATGAGCGCCGGCGACGCCACGGACGCGCTCTGGAAGCCGGTCCTCGCCAAGTACGAAACGAAGGAAGGGCTGATTCCGACCGACATCCTCCGCCGTGTCGAGCGCGACATCATGCTGCAGATCGTCGACGCGCAGTGGAAGGACCACCTCTACAGCCTCGATCATCTGAAGGAAGGCATCGGCTTGCGCGGCTACGGCCAGCGCGATCCGCTGGTCGAGTACAAGAAGGAAAGCTTCGCGCTCTTCTCGGCGATGAAGGACCGCATCGAAGAAGAGATCGTCCGCTATCTTTGGCGGCTCACGCCGGTCGTCGGCGAAGATGCCGCACGCGCGCCAGTCAGGCAGCCAGCGGCGCGCCGTCCGCCGCAGATCACGACGAGTGCCCATGATCCGGCGCCGTCACCTTTCGGCGCCATCGCCTCAGGACCGGCGAACGCGGGGCACGAAACGCCCCGTCCGGCCCGCACCGGTGGCGACGACGTGATCAAGCAGGTGAAACGCGACGAGCCGAAGGTCGGACGCAACGACCCCTGCCCGTGCGGCAGCGGGAAGAAGTACAAGAAGTGCCATGGGGCTTAATCAAGTGCGCAAGTGCGCAGGTGCGCAGGTGCGCAAGTGCACCAGTACCGAGTCAGGCAGCAGAACATCGCTGCCTTTTTGTTTTTAGCGCCCGCGGCGGCGAGAGCGCATGGGGGTGGGCCCCATGCGCACTAAGAAAAGAGCTTGTGAATGGAAACCAGAACGGACGTCCTGAATACGGATCAGATCTCAGTCGGACTCTCTACGGCGCTGACGTTTGACGATGTGCTGCTGGTGCCGCGGCATTCGACAGTGGTCCCCAGTCAGGTCGACGTCACGTCGTCGGTGACTCGCAACATCCGCGTCAACGTGCCGCTGATGAGCGCGGCGATGGACACGGTCACCGAGTCGCGGCTGGCCATCGCGATGGCCCAGCAGGGCGGCATCGGGGTCATCCACAAGAACCTGAGCCCGGAGGAACAGGCTTCAGAGGTCGACCGCGTCAAGCGATCCGAGAGCGGCATGATCGTCAACCCGATCACGCTCTCCCCGTCCAACCGCATCTACGAAGCGCTCGAGCCTGATGAAGAAGTATCGGATCTCGGGCGTGCCGATCACGCAGGACGGCAGCAAGGAAGGACGGCTTGTCGGCATCCTGACGAACCGTGACTTGCGGTTCGAAACGAATCTGGATCGTCCGATCTCGGACATCATGACGCGCGATCCGCTGTTCACGGTGCCGGTGGGCACCACGCTGGAACAGGCGCGGGCGTTCCTTCATCGTCACAAGGTCGAGAAGCTGCTCGTCGTCGACGACCGGTTCATGCTGAAAGGACTGATCACGGTCAAGGACATCCAGAAGATGATCAAGTACCCCGGCGCGGCGAAGGATTCGCTGGGGCGGCTGCGCGTCGGCGCCGCGATCGGCGTCGGGAGCGATTCGATGACCCGCGCCGAGGCACTCGTCGCCGCGCACGTGGACATGCTCGTCGTCGATACAGCGCACGGACACTCGCAGGGCGTGCTCGACATGGTCAAGCAGCTGCGGCGTCAGTTCAAAGATGTCGACCTGATCGCCGGCAACGTCGCCACGGCGGAAGCGACCGAAGCGCTGATCGAGCTGGGCGTGGACGCCGTCAAGGTGGGCATCGGCGCAGGTTCGATCTGCACGACGCGAGTGGTCGCGGGCATCGGCGTGCCGATGATCACGGCGATCGCCGATTGCGCGCGCGTGGCCGCCAGGCGCCGCGTGCCGATCATCGCGGACGGCGGGATCCGCTACTCCGGGGACATCACCAAGGCGATTTCCGTGGGGGCGAGCGCCGTCATGATCGGCAGCCTGTTCGCGGGCACCGACGAAAGCCCGGGCGAGATGATTCTGTACCAGGGCCGGAGCTTCAAGGAATATCGCGGGATGGGATCGATGGGCGCGATGCGGCGCGGTAGCCGCGACCGCTACTTCCAGGACGAATTCGATCTCGACGCCAATCCGGATGCGGCCGAAAAACTCGTCCCTGAAGGTATCGAGGGCCGCGTCGCCCACAAGGGCAGCGTCGCCGCCATGATTCATCAACTCGTCGGTGGGCTTCGGGCAGGGATGGGCTACTGCGGATGTCCGGACATTCCCACGCTGCAGCGCGAAGCCCGTCTGATTCGCGTCAGTCCGGCCGGCCTCCGCGAAGGCCACGTCCACGACGTGATCATCACTAAAGAAGCGCCTAACTATCGGGTTGAATAGACACGATCCGTCGGTCCGTGGTTCGTAGTCCGTAGCTCGTGTGCTCGCAAACCCACGCCTAGATTTGGGCTTTTCGAGCTACGAGCGACGATCCACGAACCACGGACGGTTAACATTTCTAGCGCGTATCGTCTCAATGGTTATGAGACTCCCCCTTCGACTGCTGTTCGTCACACTGTTCGTCACGCCTACGTGGCGGCCCAGGACACGGAGTTCATCCGCGCCCTCGAAAAGGCGCAGGAGCAGCGCCCGGCCACACTGACGGCAACGGCGCGGATTGCGCCGGAGTCCGAGCCGGGTACCCCGCTCGTGATCCACGGCCACGCGTTCGCCGAGGATGGCAAGACGCCTCTCGCCAACGCGATCATCTTCGCGTATCACACGGACAAGGAAGGCGTGTACGACCGGCCGGGAACGTCCGCGCACTCGTGGCGGCTCCGCGGCTGGGCGAAGACCGATGCCAAGGGCGCCTTCGAGTTCCGCACGATCAAGCCTGGCTCGTATCCAGCGTCGCGCAACCCCGCCCACGTCCACTTCACGATCTTCTCGGGCAACTCGCGCTATCACGCCGGCGAACTGCAGTTTGCCGACGACAAGTTCATCAGCGCGCAAGACCGGGAGAATTCGAAGAAGGAGGGGGAGTTCGGATCGGTCCGGACCGTTCGTCACGAGGGGACGACCGAGCACGTCGATTTCAACGTGCGGGTCGAGCCCGGTCAGCGATTCTGACGATGGTCTGAGTTGCCGGCGGTGCGTTCGATTCGAATGCGACGCGCCGTGTCGGACGACGGTGATCGATCCGCACTTCCAGCGCGGCGGCCGGACGGTCGTGCCACCGCTCCGGCCATTCGACGGCGACGACGGCGTCGCCGCTGATCAGCTCGTCGAGCCCGAGATCGGTGACCTCGATGGGCGTCAGCCGGTAGAGATCGACGTGCTCGAGCAAGAGCCGTCCGCCCGAGTATTCCTGAACGATGGTGAACGTCGGGCTCGAAACATCTTCTGACGGCGCGCCAAGACCGCGGGCAAGCCCACGAACGAAGGCCGTCTTCCCCGCTCCGAGCTCACCGTAAAGAAGGACAACGTCACCGGCGGCGAGTTCGGCGGCGGTGCGCTCGCCGATTGCCGAGGTTTCTGCCTCGCTGCCGGTCACGACGTCGACGTCACTGTTCACGGCTCGCAACTGCGGCTCACTGCTCGCGCTTCACCCGGCGGCGGGCTGTCAGTTCCAGCACCGCGTCGCCCAGCCGTCCCGCCACATCTCCCGCTGTCAGCGCCACTTCCCCTTCGTCCGCCTCGGCGAGATCGCCCGCGGTGCCGTGCAGGTAGACCGCGAGCTTCGAGGCCGCCTCGGCGTCGAGGAGTTGCGCGAACCACGCGGCGATCATGCCGGTCAGCACGTCGCCGGTGCCGCCGGTCGCCATGCCCGCATTGCCCGTGAGGTTCACGAATGAACGTCCATCGGGGCCGGCGATCACCGTTCGGTGGCCCTTGAGGACGACGTGCAAGCGCCGCGCGGCGGCGAATTCCCGGGCGTGCCGCAAGCGATCGTGTTGAATCGCTTCAATCGACGTGTTGAGGAGCCGCGCCATCTCGCCCGGATGCGGGGTGATGATCATGTCGACGCCGTCGCGTCCTGTGAGCCTTTCTGGATCGTCGGCAAACGCGTTGAGCGCATCGGCGTCGAGGACCAGAGGCACGCCCGCGCGTTCGACCAGCGCGTGCACGAAGGCGTGTGTTCCCGGCGCCTGACCGATGCCGGGCCCGATGGCGATCACGTCCGCCTTCAGGTCGAGCACACGATCGACCGCGGCGAAATCGATCCCGCCCGTCGGCGTCTCGTCGAGCGGCTCAGTCATGTACTCCGGCGCCATGGCGGCAACAATCGGCAGGCACGAACGCGGCGTGGCGACGGTGACGAGCCCGGCACCAGACCGCAGCGCGCCCAGCGCGGCGAGATGCGCCGCGCCCGTGCGTCCCATGGAGCCAGCGACCACCAGCACGCGGCCGAAGTCTCCCTTATGGGAGTCCGGCGCCCGCGCCGGGACCAGCTCCCGCATCCGCTCGCGCGTGAGCAGCTCGAGATATGGGCCCTCGAGCTCGTCGAACACCGGGTACGGGATCCCGATGTCGGCGATCACCAGATCTCCGGCAAGCGTGTCCGCGGGTGGAAAGACGAGAGGGATCTTCGGCGCGCCGAGCGTGACGGTCATCGACGCTTCGATCGCTTTCGACTCGACCACGGCGCTGTCGGCAGAAAGTCCTGTCGGCAGATCGATGGCGACGACCGGAACACCGAGGCTGTTGATGTCCGCGACGACCGTCTCGAGCAATCCCGACAAACGGCCACGAAAACCCGTTCCGAGTATGGCGTCGACGATCAGATCGCACTCGGACAACTCCGTGGAGTGCAGTTCCCACTCCTGAGCGTCGGTGATTTCGACAACCGTCAGTCCGATCTGACCGAGCACTTCGAGATTCGTCCGGGCGTCACCGCGGACCTCGGCGACGCTGCCGAGCAGGAAGACGATCGCGTCGACCCCGCGCTGCAGGAGCGTTCGCGCCACCACGAACCCGTCACCGCCATTGTTGCCGCGGCCGCAGATGACGCCGACGCGGCTCGACGTCAGGTCCTCGTACGCCGCCTCCATCGCGGCGACGGCCTGGCGTCCGGCGTTCTCCATCAGCACGATGGAGGGGATTCCGATCTCGTCGATCGTCCGCCGGTCCGCCTCGCGCATCTGCTCGGTGTTCAATACCCGCATCGAAGGTCGAGCGTACTGCTTGTGCTAGACTGCGGTCAACGAGAAGAGCCCGCCCCGTGACGGAGGTTACGGAGGACACGGAACGAGCTTCAACTCAGAGACGCGGAGGAACGGAGTCTTTTTGGTGGGCGTGTGCTGTCGGGGCGCGATTCAGATGGAGAGCAGAATGGCGCTGCGTGGCGCAGTTTATGTGAACGGAACAATCGCAAAGGCGGCCGACGCGGTCGTGCCTGTCTACGATCACGGGTTCCTGTATGGTGAAGGCATCTACGAGACGCTGAGAACCTACAACCGCGTGCCTTTCCTGTACGACCGCCACATGCGCCGGCTGCGCGCCTCGGCGAAACACCTTCAGCTCGACGTCCCCGTCGACAACGACACGCTGATGGCCTCGATCGACAAAACGATGGCTGCCGCGGGCGACATGAAGGAAGCCTACATCCGCGTGCTGGTCACGCGTGGCGTCGGCGAGCTGACCTACGACGTGACCGCCACGCCCAGTCTCCTCCCTGATCATCATCGTCAAGCCGGCCGACGAGCCGGCGGCCCGGATCACGGAAGACGGGATCCCGATCTCGCTGGTATCGATACTCAGGAATCATCCGGGTTCGGTGAACCCGATCATCAAGTCCAACAATCTGCTGAACAACGCGCTGGCCATGCAGGAGGCGCATCGCCGCGGCGGCGAAGAAGCGCTGATGTGCAACTACCGTGGCGAGTTGTCGGAGTGCTCGCAGTCGAACTTCTTCATGGTGCGTGATGGCGTCGCGCTGACGCCGAAATCCGCCGCGGGATTACTCGAGGGCGTGACGCGCGCGTTCCTGTTCGAGGTCGGACGCGACGTGGGCGTGGACGTCCGCGATGAAACCCTCTACCCGAAGGACCTCGATACGGCTGACGAAGTCTTCATCACCAGCACGACGCGCGAGCTGAGCCCGGTCGTGCGCATCGACGACAAGGTCATCGGCACCGGCAAGCCCGGGCCGATCACGAAGAAGCTTCTCCAGGGTTATCGCGCGCGCGCGCTCGAGATGACCCGGACACGGACGCTGGCGTCTAGCTGATAGACCGCACGGGGTTTACCCAACACGCCCGACCTGACCGCCTACGCCAAGGCTCCGGCGGTCCGCCGTAGCTTCACGCGAAGGCGGAAGGTCAGGCCTACCGGTGTCTTCATATTCTTCGATCGGCGGACACGAACAGATCAGATTACGGTCCCCGTACGGGTTGTCGATCCGCGCCACCGCCGGCCAGCGCTTGCTGGCGCGCACGAACGGCAGCGGGTAGGCTGCCTGCTCGCGACGTGTAGGGGTGCGTCCACTCGTCTGACGTGACCTCATCGGCCGTGTGCGGCGCGTTCTTCAGCACGTTGTCGCGGGCATCGGCGCGGCCGTCCACCACCGCCTGAATTTCCTCGCGAATCGCGATCAGCGCATCGCAAAACCGATCGAGTTCGTCCTGCGACTCGCTCTCCGTCGGCTCGATCATCATCGTGCCTGGAACCGGGAACGAGACCGTCGGCGCGTGGAAGCCGTAGTCCATCAACCGCTTCGCAACGTCCTGCTCGTCCACGGACGGACCCGATCCGTGCTTGAACGGACGCAGATCGAAAATCATCTCGTGCGCGACACGCCCGTTGTGGTTCGCGTAGAGCACGTCGTAGTGCCCCTGCAGACGCGCCTTGATGTAGTTCGCGTTGAGGATGGCGTAGCGCGTGGCGTCGGTCACGCCCTCCGCGCCGAGCATGCGGATGTATCCGTAGGAAATCAGGAGAATACTGGCACTCCCCCACGGCGCCGCAGATACCGCCGGAATCGCCTTCTCGCCGCCGACGCGGACAATGGGATGGCCAGGAAGATACGGCGCGAGATGCTTCGCCACGGCAATCGGTCCCATGCCCGGGCCGCCGCCGCCGTGCGGGATCGCAAACGTCTTGTGCAGGTTGAGGTGACAGACGTCGGCGCCAATCGCAGCCGGACTCGTCAGCCCGACCTGCGCGTTCATGTTCGCGCCGTCCATGTACACCTGGCCGCCATGCTCGTGGATGATCGCGCAGATTTCGCGGATGTCCTCCTCGAACACCCCGTGCGTTGACGGATAAGTGACCATCAGCGCCGATAGCGCGTCGCGATGCTGCCCGCCTTGGCCCGCAGATCCGTCAGGTCGACGTTGCCGTTGTGATCGCATGCGACCACGACGACCTTCAGTCCGGCCATCGCCGCGCTCGCCGGGTTGGTGCCGTGCGCGGATGACGGGATCAGGACGACGTTGCGTTGCGCCTGGCCGCGATCGCGGTGATACGCACGAATGGTCATCAGACCGGCAAACTCTCCCTGCGCCCGGAATTCGGCTGCAACGAGACCGCTGCGAAGCCGGTGATCCGGCACAGAGCCGTTTCCAGCTCGCGGAAGACCTCGCCGTAGCCCGCGGCCTGCTCCACCGGCACGAATGGATGCATGCGCGAGAACTTCGGCCACGTCACCGGAATCATCTCGGACGCGGCGTTCAGCTTCATCGTGCAGGAGCCGAGCGGGATCATCGAGGTGTCGAGGCCGACGTCCTTCCGCTCGAGGCTCCGGATATAGCGCATCATCTTCGTTTCCGAATGATGCGAATTGAAGACCGGGTGCGTCAGATACGGTGACGTGCGCTGCAGACGCCGCCGGCGCCGTCAGGCGCCGCGGGCTCGACGGCGCAGCCACGATCGGTGCGCCAGCGTTCCGCGCCGCGGCAAAGATCGACACGACGTCCTGCACGTCTTCCAGCGACACCGTTTCATCCAGCGCGATGCCGATTCCCTGCCCTGTGTACCGGAAGTTGATGTGCCGACGCTCCGCGGCGCGGCGGACTGCCGCTTCGTCAGCGCCTTCGATCCACAGCGTGTCGAAGTAGGCGGCGTTGGCTTGCCGGTACCCGATGACCGGTCAGCGCCCGGTCGACGACCTGCGCGAAGCCATGGATGCGGTTCGCGATCGCCCGAAGCCCTTCGGGCCCGTGATACACGGCGTACATCGCCGCGATGTTCGCGAGCAGCGCCTGCGCGGTGCAGATGTTCGACGTGGCTTTCTCGCGGCGGATGTGCTGCTCGCGCGTCTGCAGCGCCATGCGGTACGCCTGACGGCCGCGCGCATCGATCGACAGGCCGATGATGCGGCCGGGCGCCTGACGGACGAACGCCTCACGCGTGGCCAGGAACGCCGCGTGCGGGCCGCCGTAGCCCAGCGGCACGCCGAACCGCTGCGAGTTGCCGACGACCGCGTCGGCACCCATTTCGCCGGGAGGCGTGAACAGCGTCAGCGCGAGCAGGTCGGTGGCAAGCGCGACGAGCAGCCCTGCCTTGTGCGCGTTCTCGATAACCTGACGCGGATCGACGAGCGCGCCCCGATCGTCCGGATACTGCAGCAGCATCCCGAACGCCCGAGCCGAGCGTAGTCCTGAGAAAAAGACGACGGATCGCCGACTTCGAGCGTGATGTTCAGCGGTTCGGCGCGGCCCCGGAGGACATCCAGCGTCTGCGGGAACACGCGATCCGAGACCAGAAACAGGCTGCCAGGCCCGGCCGTCTTCTTCGCCTGCAGCCGGTAGAACATCGTCATTGCCTCTGCCGCCGCGGTGCCCTCGTCGAGCAGTGACGCCGTCGCGATGTCCATTCCGGTCAGATCCTTGACCACGGTCTGGAAGTTCAGCAGCGACTCGAGCCTGCCCTGCGCGATTTCCGCCTGGTACGGCGTATAGGGCGTATACCAGCCGGGGTTCTCGAACACGTTGCGCAGGATGACGCTCGGGCGTCACGCAGTCCGAATAGCCGAGGCCGATGAACGACCGCGAGGCGACGTTGTGCGAGGCAATCGATCCGAGCCGCCGCAGGTAATCGTGCTCGCTGTCGCCTGGAGGCAGGTCGAGCGGCTTCGTCGATCGAATGCCTGGAGGAATCGTCTGATCGATCAGCGCGTCGAGCGACGGAACGCCGATGGCGCGGAGCATCTCGTCGCGCTCGCTCGGGTTCGGGCCGATGTGCCGGTTCTGAAATGAGTCAGGGTTTTGATTGGTCATTCAGGTGTAACTACCGTCGTTCCGTCCGTGGTCCGTCGTTCGTAGTTCGTAGAGCCAACGGGCCTCACTGTTGCCTGCCGAGCCACGGACCACCAACTACGGACCACGGCACGTTTTTAGCGTGTAAACTCTGAGTATTTGGACGCATCGAGCAGGTCGTCCGTGCCGCCGGTCACCTTCATGGCGATCATCCACGACCCGTGCGGATCGGTATTGACCGCTTCCGGCTTCTCGACGAGCGATCGTTCACCTCGGTAACCTCTCCGGTGACCGGGCTGTAGAGCTCCGAAACCGCCTTCACCGACTCGATCGTGCCGAAGACATCGCCCTTGTTGAACGTCTTCCCCACTTCGGGGAGCTCGAGATACACGACATCGCCGAGCTGCTTCTGCGCGTAGTCGGTGATGCCGACCTTCGCGTCGGCGCCGGAGATCTTCACCCACTCGTGATCTTTGGTGTATTTCAGGTCCGCGGGATACATTCTTTCAGCTCCTCTTCCAGTTCTTCTCTACACCTTCGCTCGCTTGTAGAACGGCATCGGCACGACCTGCGCGCGAACCCGCCGGCCACGGACGTCGATCTCGAACTCCGTGCCCGCGGCTGTGCGATCGACCGGCAGATACGCCATGCCAATGGCTTTCTTCAGATACGGGGTCTGCGTGCCGCTGGTTACGACACCAGCCTTGCGGCCGTCGACGTAGACATCGTACCCGTGTCGTGCGATGGCGCGCTCGAGGATCTCGAACCCGACGAGCTTGCGGGAAAGCGCCGTCCGCCTTCTGACGGCGGAGCACGTCTGCCCCCAGGAACTCATCCTTCTTCCATCCGACGATCCAGCCAAGATCCGCTTCGAGCACGCTCGTCGTCTCGTCGATGTCATTGCCGTAGAGGCGCATCGCCGCTTCGAGCCGCAGCGTGTCGCGCGCGCCAAGCCCAGCCGGAACGACCCCCGCAGACTTGCCGGCGTCGAGGATCGCCATCCACACGCGGTCGGCGGAGGCGGGCGGCGTAAAGACTTCGAACCCATCCTCGCCCGTGTAACCGGTGCGCGAGATCGTTACGCGGACGCCCGCCACTTCCCCGGTCGTGAACCAGTAGTACTTGATGTCGGCGAGGTTGACACCGGTCAGCGTCTGCAGCACGTCGCGCGCGGCGGGGCCCTGGAGCGCAATCAGCGCGTAGCGCGAACTGGTATTCACCGCCACTGCGTCGCCAATGCCGGCGATGTTGGCGGTAATCCAGGCGACGTCCTTGGGAATGTTCGATGCGTTGACGACCATCATGTAGTGATCGTCCGCCAGCCGATACGTCAGCACGTCGTCTACGAATGTGCCCTGCGGTGTCGTCAGCGCCGAGTAGTGCGCCTGACCGATCGACAGCCGGCTCGCATCATTCGAGGTGATGTGCTGGACCGCCTTGAGCGCGTCGCCGCCGGCGATCTCGACCTGGCCCATGTGGCTGACGTCGAAGAGTCCGGCGCGCGTGCGGACGGCCAGGTGCTCGTCGGCGATGCCGGAGTACTCAACCGGCATGTCCCAGCCGCCGAAATCGATCATGCGCGCGCCGAGCGATCGGTGCCGCGCGTTGAGCGGGGTCTGCTTGAGTGTTCCGGACGGAGCCTGAGACATGCGTCGTTTTGCCGGCCTCGGCGGCTCAGGCGGATGCCTGCCTGAAACAGCCGAGCGCATCAATAGGTCTGGAGCGGTGCTGGTCGGCCCACGCCCAATCTGGGGCGCGGAAAACAATCGGTATAACCAGAGAAAGGTACTATGCGGCTCGGCGGGCGGTCAATACCGCGGATCGTGCGACGGCAGGACGCGGAGTAACGGGACGCGGATCGTCGCGAATCTCTTTGTCGTCGCACATTCGAATTGACTGCCGGCAGGCGGTCAACAACAAAGGCCGGAGCGAGCTCGGCGTACTGGGCGCCCCCCGGTGAGCGTGTAATGGACAGTTTCCAAAACGAACGGAGGAGGTCCTTCCCATAGACGACTAGCGCTGGCAGATGCTCAAGACGTCCAGTGAGTCTCGCGGATAACCAAGCCAAGCCCAAAGAATTCAGATCCGCGAATGGTGACCTCAGGGCAAACTGGAGATCGAGGTCTCGACCTACACTCCGTCAACCGATGGTGGAGGCTAGTCACATGCGCCTTTCAACGAAATCAGCAACGATCGCGGCAGCGTTCGTTCTCGGCTTTCCGTTCGTCACTGCGTCTCAGGAGTCCGTGGATCTTGGTGTCGTCGACCGAATGAAGACGGAGGCGTTCGCCGGTCCGAGGTCATGGAGCATCTCCGGCAGCTGACCGACGTACACGGCCCGCGCTCTGACGGGATCGCCCGGGTTCGAGGAGGCCGCACAATGGGCCGTCGAACGGTTGAACGCGTACGGTCTGAGCAACGTCCAGATTGAGCGATGGGGACCGTTCGGCGGAGCTGGTCCATCGAGCAGTACTCAGCGGAGCTCCTCGCGCCTCATTACATGCGTCTGGCCACCGTGCCGCTCGCGTGGAGCGCTTCTACCGCCGGGCCGATCACCGGGGCGCCCATACTCGCGCCGTTCGAGGCCGGATTTCTCAACGGGCCGAAGAAAATCCAGGAGAGGTTCGAAGCCTATCGTCGCGAATGGAAAGGAAAGCTTCGCGGCAGGATCATCCTGGCGACCGCCATCACACCCGAGTCGCCGCGCGAAAAAGGGCCGTTCAGCCGGTTGACGGATCCGGAGCTTGCGGATCTATCGAAAGCGCCGGATCCAGCGATGTTCCAAAGGGTCAGCAAGATCGAGGATATCGTGGCCCGAGAAGGAAGACGAGGTGTTCAAGCTGTTCATGGCGATGCCCGAGCCCTTGATCGACCAGCTGATCGACCGGTACGACGAGCTCGCGCTGGTTCGCAGCAAGTTCTTCACTGAGGAGGGGGTCGCCGCGATTCTGATGGCGGACGACCGAGCTCGCGAAGGGCTGCTCGCGGGCGAAGCGGCGGGTTCCCACCGCTCACGGGATTCCCTCGCTCCTCCCACGTTCGTCGTCACGTCTGAACACTATGGCCGGCTCGCGCGGCTCGTCGGCAAGGGCCAGCCCGTCAGCGTCCGGCTCGACCTCAAGGTCACGGCGTCGGACAAAGACGTCGAGGGCGGCAACATCATCGGTGAAATTCCGGGAGGGGCGAAGAAAGATGAAGTCGTGATGGTGGGCGCGCATTTCGACTCTGGCACGCCGGCACAGGAGCGACGGACAACGGTGCCGGAAGTGCCGTGATGATTGAGGTGATGCGTATCCTGAAAGCGTTGAACCTGAAGCTCGATCGAACGGTTCGGATCGCGCTGTGGGGCGGCGAGGAGCAAGGGCTGCTCGGCTCGCGCGGCCTACGTCAAAGCACACTTCGCCAATCCAGCAACCATGGAGCTAGACCGGAGCACGACAAGCTGGCCGGGTACTTCAACCTCGATAATGGGAGCGGTAGAATCCGCGGCGTCTATTTGCAGGAGCACGAGGCGATGCGACCGTTGTTCGAGCAATGGCTCGCGCCGTTCCGTGATCTCGGCGTCACGACGATCACGATCCGGAACACCGGGGGAACCGATCACCTATCGTTTACAGCGGTCGGGCTGCCCGGCTTCCAATTCATCCAGGACGGTCTCGACTATGGGACGCTGACGCATCACACCAGTGCAGACACGTACGAGCATGCGGTTCCTGCCGACCTCATGCAGGCGTCAGCGGTGATTGCGAGCGTCGTCTACCAGGCAGCCAATCGGTCCGAGCGACTCCCGCGGCGCGCACTGCCAAGACCATTTGGGGCTGCGACCGCCTCGAAAGAGTTGCCATGAGTTACAAACGAGAAGCTCGTTGCCGACATCATCAGAGTTGATAGTGCTGGTCCGGCTAAAGCCGGACACTACGGTCGTCTATCGCCAGTCGCCGTTGAGCTGAAAGGCCGCCCAATAGAACGGATGCGAGGCATCAAACGTCGTGGCTTTCGCATTTGGGTTCGGATGGCTACTGTGCTGCGGATTAAATTCAACTGCGCCTCGCGCAAAGCTTCGTCCTTGGTCTTGCCGGACTTCAGATGGCCGTACAGGTGCGTCATCAGCGCGGCCGTCGTCTCGTCCGCCACGCTCCACAACGAGGCCAGGACCGAGCGTGCGCCGGCATACTCGAACGCCCGCGTCAGCCCCACAAGTCCCTCTCCGCCCATCTCTTTTCCCAGCCCCGTCTCGCAGGCCGACAAGACCACGAGATCGGCGTCGATTCTCACACGTTCGAAAATCTCCCAGGCCTGGAGGATGCCATTGTCCTGACCTTCTTTCATCTCGTTCGGGATCGTCAGCGCCAATCCGGAATTCAACGGAAACCGCTCATCCAGCAGCCCATGTGAGGCGAAATGCAGATACCTCGCATCTTTGGCGACGCTCTTGGCGCGCTCCTCTGTCGCGGCATCACCGACATACAGGGCTGCCTTCTCCCGATACAAACCGGCAATGGCCGTCACCTCGCTCTTCGTCGCCGGCAAGGGTGTCAGCCGGGCACCTCGCGTGACCATCGACCGGACCACGGCGTCCTGCCTCTCGAGGGCCTTTTCGTCGTCCGCGGCAGCGACCACCGGATACGTCGGATCGCCGAAGGCGATCAGAGTCTTGGCGGGCTCCTTCGCACCCGGCTTCTGCCGCTCCTTCCGTAACTCCGCGTAGACGGTTGCCGATACAACGACGTGGAGCGGCTTCCATTCGACGAGGTACTGCCAGTCCCGGCGCGCGCCGGCGGCCTTCGATTCGAGCCCACGAACCAACGCCGCAAACGGCAAGCCATGCAGCGGGCCATCGGGGATCACCAGCACGCGCGTCGCCGTCGCGAGCGGTTTCGCTGCTGGTTGAATCAGCGTCTCGTAGAGATGCTTCCCGCGGTCCACGAGACCTGTCACGTCCGTGACTCCCTAGTTGTGCTCGCTGGATCAGACTGCGGAACTTTTCGACTTCCTCTCGAAGCTGCGCCTCGCCGACGGCGAGTCCGTAGGCCTCGCACGCCTGCGTCTGCTGTGAGCGCGAAGACGTAGCTCTTCTCCTTGCCCACGCTGTAGGACAACAGTACCGTGCCGGGATCCAGAGCCGACCTGACGCCGCTGACATCCAGCGGCTGCGGGTATTGCAGCGATGCCAGTCGGGGAGACTGCTGGCGAACCGCTCGACGATGGCCGATTGACGCTCACGAAGCTCGCGCAGCCGATTCAACAGGCTTTCTGATCTGTGCTTGATCTTTCGCTGGATTCAAGCGTCCTAGTTTCGCCTGAGTCTGGTCGTATTCCGACGCGATGCGCTTTCGCTCGCGTTCCATTTCCTCCGGCACATCGCGGTGAAGACCAGATCGCGCTCGGCCAGCATCGCGAGCAGCGTCCGTGCGCGCGAACGTTCCAGGATGTGGAAGGCTTCTGCCGGTTGGTTCAGATCGACGAGCAGATCGATGTAGTCGCGGTAGTAATCGGCGTGCTGCGCGCCAAAACCGGATTGAGCTTCCTGAGTTCCTCCGAGTTTTACCGATTTGTGCTTCCAGAGCGTCGATGGCTCGCAGGAGATGATCCGCCGCGGGCACAGTCCGTTTAGTCGTGCGGTAAAGGCTTCCAAGGTCATGGTGCGATTCCGCTTCGTCGGCGCTGCCAGGGGCGAGCTTCTCCTGAATCACCAAGGCACGCTTGACGTGGGCCTCTGCCAACGTCAAGTCGCCACGTTTCCGAGCCACATTCCCGAGGTTGTTCAGAATCGCGGCAAAACCGAGACTATCGGGTGCGTGTTTCTCGTGGATCGTCAGAGCGCGCGTAAGGTAGGTCTCCGCCGCCTCGAGGTCGCCACGGCTCGAAGCCACAAACCCGAGGTTAGCCAGGGAGCGGGCGACATCAAGGCTGTCGGGCGCCAGTTCATCCTGGATCGCCAGGCCGCGCTTGATGTAGGCCTCCGCACCATCGAGGTCGCCACGATCGCGCGCAATAGCTCCCAGGTTGTTCAGAAATAGGGCGATAGCGATGGGCCTCGCAAGCGCCTGTTTCTCCTGGATCGCCAGAGCGCGCGTGAGTAGGTCTCCGCCGCCGCGAGGTCGCCGCGCTTCGAAGCCACCTGGCCCAGGTTGTTTAGGGATGCAGCCACGCCCAGGCTGTCGGGCGACAACGATTTCGGATGCCGACGGCGCGCCTGTAGTAGGTTTCCGCCGTCACCAGGTCGCCGCGACTGTGGCTCACCACCCCAACGTTATCTAGACAATTGGCGACAAACAGGCTGTCGGGTTCCAGCTTCTCTGCGATCGTCAGGGCGCGCAGCTGGTAGGTTTCCGCCGCGGCCAGATCGCCGCGGTTCCAGGCCACAAGCCCCAGGGAGGATAGAGTCCCGGCCAGATCGAGGCTGTCGGGCGCGAGGCTTTCCCGAATCGCCAGAGCCCGCTTGGCATAGGCCTCCGCAGTCGCCTGATCGCCACGACTGCGTAACACGAACGCGAGGACGTGGAGGGACTCCGCCAGCTCGAGGCTGTTCGGCGCCAGTTTCTCTCGAATGGCGAGCGCGCGTTTGAAGTAATTCTCCACCTCAGCCCGATTGCCAACATGACCTGCAATGGTGCCCAGCCTGCTCAAGGAACGGGCCACAGTCAGGCTTTCGCCCAGCGCCTCTTCTTGAACCGCCAGTGCCGACTCGTACGCCTTCCCTGCATCCTGATATTTGCCTTGCCTTTCGAGGGCACGCCCGATTGCGCCCCAGATGAAGCTGTCGCAAACGGATTCGATGTCCCTACCGCCTCCGCGGGCTGACTCATATGCCTCCCGACCTTCCTTCCAACGTCGCTCTTCAATCCAGGCGTCAGCCATGCGGATGTACATCCAGCAGGCAACTGATGTCTCGTCCGCGCTCCCCACAGATTTCACGACCTTCTCCCAGAGAGCTATTCCTGGTTCGAGTTGCTTGAGGCCCACAGCGGCTTGGCCCTCGGTGTAGGCCTTGACCGCCTCCTCATCAAAAAAGTGAGGCCGCACCTTGATTCCCCAGATTCCGAGCGGCACCTCGAAAGCTCATCTCTTTGCCATCTCGATCGCCCGTTACCTTGACCGTGCCCCGCGGGCCTTGCTCCATCTCCACCCACATCCAGTCGAATACCGACTCGATTCTTCCTTCGGCCTTCTCCGGATTCGCGGGCGGACTGGCGGGCCGCTCCCATGCGAGGAGGACATCGCCCGCTCGAATTCCGGCCTGCTCCCCCGCTGAGCCCTTGCTTACTTCCTCGACGACCACGCCTGGCTGGGCAGCGTGTGCCACCCGCGCCTGTCCGAGGAGGCGACAAGACCGATTGCGAGCAACGCAGCGGACGACTTGCTGAGGACAACATAGCCCTTACTTTCGTCTTCGGAGATCCGTCGGGTTCCGAACATCGGAACCGGGCCAGCGCCTCCGCATTCGCGGGATTGCCTGCACCCTGGTCGAGAGCCGCTCTCAGTTCCTCGCACGCCTCCCGCTGCAGGCCGACGCTGCGGTCGAACTCCGCCAGGAGTCCCAAGCAACGAGAGGTCATTGGATGCGTCAGCGTGCGCCTTCAACGCCGCCCGGCGCTGGCGTTGTCGTGGTTCAGCGTCGAGAAAACCGCTTCTCCCCGCATCGCCGGTTTCTCTGCGTCCAGAGTTCGCACCCGCCAGTAGTACTGCGCGCCTGGCCGAAGGACGCCGACGAGGAATCTGGACCGTTGTTGATGCAGTCTCCACCGAAAAAATCGCATTGCCCGTTTCGTCTTCCAGATCGACTCTGTATTTTTCGTACCCTTCCACCGCATCGAAGCGCAACAACTGCGGTCTCGGCGACTGTCGCCGCACCCTCGGCAGGGATATAAGTTCGAAATCGACTTTCCCGACCCGCGCCGGTCCGGATCCTGGCCGCAGCCAGCCGTGTGCCCGGCTTTTCTTCTCTCGCGATGGGCGCGATGTCGATCATCGCTGGTACAGGCGTGAGTTTCTGGATTTCTCCCTTCGTGCTGTCAAGACCTGTACGGCCCAGAGTTCCAGAAGCCTTTTCCCCGAATTCGTACCGATCGCCTGTGAAGAATGCCAGCACGACTCTCGAACCGGCCTCGGTCTCCACGACGGTTCCAGGTCTGAGACGGTGAAATAGTCTGAGTTCCAGTCCGCTTGTTGTCGAACTTCGCGAGAGCCCTTACCCGAGAGCAAGCACACGATCGCCACGGGTTCTTCCTGCATCGCCGCAAGCGATGCGATGAAGACACCGCTCGACGCAACGCAGCAAGAGGAGCATGACGACGACACCAAGCACTCGTTTCATATCCTCGTCTCTTCCATCGCAACTCGAGGGTATGGGGGTAGCTTGCTGGCGCAGGAGTACGGCGGACACGATCGCGAGGCAAAAGGCCACTGCGGGCGCGACGATCGGCCACAGCTCGACGATTCCATCGGAAAAGCAGAAACGACAGCAGTACGTAGACGATGCCGCAGACAGCCAGCGTCCCAAGCATCCATGGACGTCCAGAAACGGAAAGAACCGCCATGACAGCGATTCCAAGAGCTGCGCAGAGGGATATGACCACGAATGTCCCATTCAGCGCCTTGATCGGTTGACCTTCGAGCAGCACGTTCAACGTCAACGCCTGAAGAACAAGACCGGACACTTCTGCCGGCCGAGCGGAGGTATGCGGGACATTCCGGTAAACGTCGCCTGAACCGGCAAACTCGCCTCCCACGAGAATCAAGCGATCTCGAAACGCCTCCGGCTGTCTGGGCAGGACATTTTGCGCATCTTTCCAGGAGACTCGCGATGGAACTGCGTCCAATCGATGGAGTAGTCGATCCACAATCGAGAGCCTGATAGAGCTTCCGCAGGGCTCTTGCCCATGAACACCTCGGCGGCACGAGCGGCGAAAGAACGGACGCGCTCTGCCTTGCTGATCCCGATACATGAGTGGCATCGTCGCGTACAACTCCGTCACGATCCGGCGGAGAGATTCACGAAGCCGAAGAGTCTGTTCGCACTCTTTTCGCGTCCGAGCGCGACGGTCACCAGGCCCTTCACGGATTCCGGGCCCTGTCACGTCGCCTCCGGGTTCGAATAGCTCGCCAACACGACCTTCTTCGAGTGATTCAGGATCAATTGCGAGAAGGACTCCGATCGGCTCCACTGTTCCGGCAACAACAAATCGATGGCCACAACCCGCGCACCAGCATCAAGAACTCGTCCCAAGCAATGCCAACTTCATCCGCTTTTTCCGCAAGCGGCTCGAGTCCGAGGACAACGTTGCCTCATCGATGGAGATCAGCACGATGCGCGGATCGGGAGAACGCCGCGGCTGAAGCGCAAAACGGAGCGTCGATGAGCTGGTTTTCGAGTGCTCGAGTGGCTGGGAGCTTTTGCAGAAGAGGAAAGAGCAACAGCACGAGTATCGCGACAGCTGTGGACACGCCGGCACGCTTTGGGAGTTCCTTTGCCTCCATTGACGCACGTTGCCGAATGGTAGGCGTCGCGTAGCTCTGTGACGACTTCGCGAGCACGAGCGGGACGGGAAAGTGGGTCTCTCTTCAGAGGTCTCAGGATCGCCTGGTCCAGTTCTTTCGGCAGAGAGGAGCAAACGACCGAGGGCAGAGGAGGCTCCCGATGAAAATCGAACTCAGGATTTCCTGTGGGCAGTCCGCAAAAGGACGTTGCCCAACGAGTACTTCGTAAATCAGAGACGCCGAAGGCATAAATGTCTGCCGAAGAGGATGCCTTGCTCACCTTTGATGATCTCAGGGCGCGATGTACCTCCAGCGTTCCGACGACTGTGCCAGGAACGGTCAATCCTCGGGAGGAGAGGTCGGCATGACACCGGAGCTCGCGGGAAGCCCGGACCGGGAGCGTTCCCGCGCTCCCTGTGCCTGGTCTGATTCAGTGGCTGCCCCAGATTCTGGAAGGGATTCGGTTAGATTCGGATTGTCCAGAAAACGAGCGATACCGAAATCGAGAATCCTTACATCGTGATGGCTGGCTTCACGCGGGACGAGCAAGACGTTCGCGGGCTTCAAGTCGCGATGGAGAATCCCGGCATCATGAGCGTAGTCCAGCGCGCGCGAGATACCACTGAAGATCGGGAGAGCCTCCTCGAGCGGGAGCGACCGCTCTGTCTTGAGGTACTCGCCGAGCGTGATGCCTTCGATGTACTCCATAACAAGGTACGGGCCGGCTCTCGAGTCAACACCGAAGTCGGTGACCTGGACGATGTTGGGGTGGTTGAGCCGTCCCAGTGCTTGTGCTTCGATGCGGAACCGAGCCACGGATTCCGGTCTGTGGGACCTGTGCGGTTGAACTAGCTTCAAGGCGAACAGCTTCCCCAACTCGAGGTGGCGTGCTCGATAGACAAGGCCCATGCCGCCGTGACCCAGCTGCCCCTCTATTCGATACTTTCCGTCGATGAGCGACGGCGCGATCTCCACGGCCGCCTCGGTGATGGCCCGATTGATCGAAGAATGCGGGAAGACGATGAAGATCGGCGACGGTGGCCAGAACCCGGAGCTGATCGAGCAGACGTGCATCGAAATCTGCGTCTGATTCCGCAGCGGCCCAGTCGACTCGCCCGCCATCCAGGATCGCGCCGGCGAGATCCTCTATCCTGTCTTCACTCCCGGCCACTATTCATTTCCTCCGCCAGCCGCACGAGCGCGCGTTGCGCGGCTTTGCGCGCGGCTTCAGGTGAGGGTTTCCCGAACATCTCTGCCAGTTCGTCGTAGGTGCAGTCCATCTCGACTTTCGGCGATAATCAGCTCGCGTTCCTCCGGCTTCAGTTGCAGGAGCCCTCGCTGGTAGTGCTCCACCGCCTCGCGCCCTATGGCTTCCTCGAGCGGCGTGCGGGCGACGGCCTTGAGCTCCAGCTCATCCAGCTCGGTCAAGTGGGGTCGTCGACCCTTCCGGCGCACCTCGTCGCGCACCCGATTGACCACGGCTTGTCGCAGGTAGGCCTGCAACGCGCCGACGCGGCGAGGCTCGAATTCTTCAATCCTCTTAAACGTCTGGAGTAGGGCATCCTGGACAAGATCATCGGTGTCGGCGAACTCGCGAGCCCATTGTGGAAGACGGCCCCTTGCCCATCGTTGTAACGGGCCAAGATGCCGGGTGAACAGCAGTTCCACCGCTTCCTGGTTGCCCTGACGTGCTCGATTGATCAGCTCAAAGGTGGACTCGCGGCCGCCGGGATCACCAGCTGTCGGGTCCGGCCTCGGAGGCGGGAGGGAGTCGTCTGCCATATAGGCTGTTTGCCAAACCCGGGCGAAATTCTATCAAAAGGGTGGGTTGAGCAGGCGAACAACCCTTCGGCGAGGGCTTCAGCGTCTTGGCCGCACGCGTGAGCGTGGTCTCAAGCATCTGACGCGTCTGCCTGAGACCTTCGCACTATGGACGACGGCGGGTCACATCAACATTGGTACGGTTGACCTCCGTGGGGCCTCGCAGCGCGGGAAAAACGCGACATGAACGTGATCGAGTTAGCGCCTGCCCTCTATGAGAGATGGCCGTGAGGGAAAAGCATTTCTTCCGAGGCCTGCAGTAGAACAGAACGGAGTCATCGGTCACTCGGCCGCACCGGTGCTACGCAATTCAGATAGGTGAACCACGCCGCTTCGGCTTGTAGGAACCACGTCGACTCGGCAGGCCCGCGGCCCGTCGCCTGACGCTGGCGCACCGACGCTGGGCGCGCTCCCAGGCTTCTGAGCTTCTCACGACATATGCCGGCGCACAGCGATCGGCGGCGCTGGCTTGAACCACCGGGGGTCGTTGATCGGCCGATCCAGCAGACCGACCGGGCGCATCCTCATCGCCAGCGAGCGAATCCGACGAACGCAATCGTGGCCAGCAGTGCCAGCTCCGGCGCCGAGCGCAGGCGCACCGACTCGGCGTTCGAGCGCCAGCAGCTGAGACACGGCGTCCGACTCGCGCAGCATCTCCTGTGCTTCGAGCGTCGACTGCGGTGAGTTGATGACGACCTTTCGTGTCTTGCGGCTCACCTTGATCAGGCTCGCGTCATCAATCGAGATCGTCACGGCGTCGAGTTCGTGGCGGAGGTCGATCGACAACGACCCCTTCGCCGGGTTCACCAGCTTCCGAACGATCAAATCGCGGTAGACGGCCGTCATCCAGGCATGACGGCCGTCGGTGTCCCCGGTGACGTCCGGTTGCTCCTGTCCGGACCGCTGTGTCGCCGTCATGTCGGGCCGTGTGAGCGAGACGACCACGAGCGCCATGAGCACGAACCGGACACTCACCGGCATGTCCCTGTCTCGACGCTCAGGCGCCGGGAACGGGCGGCGGGTCTCCAGTGTTGGTCTCGCCGTCTTGCCCGAACTCCAGGTACGCCCGCAAGGTGTGATAGGAAATGCCCAGCTCGCGGCAGGCTTGCCGCTTGTTGTTCTGGCAGCGCTCGAGCACGAGCCGCGCGTACCGGCTGCCCCATGCCCGCATGGACTCGCGGCTCTGCAGCGCCGGTACCAGCACCTCGCCGAAGCCGCCCAGAACTCCCGGCGGCAGATCGTCGAGTTCCAGAAAGTCGGACCCAGCCAGGGCCACAGCTCGCTCGATCACGCGCTCCAGCTCGCGTACGTTGCCCGGCCACTGATACGCGCGCAGTGCATCCGTTGCGGCATGCGACAACTGCAACGGACGCAACACTCGGTGACGATCGAGAAAGTAGCGCGCCAGCTCCGGAACATCCTCGCGGCGCGCGCGCAGCGGAGGAACCTGAACGTCCACGCCGTGCAGCCGGTAATAGAGATCGAGGCGGAATCGTCCGGTCTTCACCAGATCGGACAGCGGCCTGTTCGTCGCGACGATGATTCTGGTGTCGATACGGCGAGAGCCGTGGCCTCCCACGCGCTCGACCGAGAGGTCCTGGATGGCGCGCAGCAGTTTCGCCTGGGCGGCCGGCGACAGATCGGAGACCTCGTCGAGGAACAGCGTCCCCTCGTGCGCGTGTTCGAACTTGCCGCGGCGGCCGCGGACGCCGGTCGCCGTGCGATCCTCGATGCCGAACAACTCGGCCTCCAGGAGGGTTTCGACGATGGCGGCACAGTTGACGGCGACGAATGGCCCGCGCCGCCGCCGGCTGAGCTCGTGAATCTGACGCGCGACGAGTTCCTTGCCGGTTCCCGACTCGCCCTCAATCAAGACCGTGAAATCAGTCGCCGCAACCCGCTCGATGCGATCGCGCACGGCACGAATCGCGGCGCTCGATCCGATCAGCGGGGCCGCACCGTCCGCACGGCTGCGTGCCGATGCACTCAGGCGTCCCGTCGCGCGTTCGATCTCGAGGATCAGCCCAGCCACGTGGGTCGCGCTTTCGAGAATCTGACACGTCCATCCGTCGAGGCGCCGGCCGGCCTCAAACACTGCTTCGATCCGGCCACGATGGTGGCCGCCGCCGACAGGCACCTCGAAACACATCACGTGCGGGCCCGGCGGTTCGGGCTCGTCGCGCAGCGCGATTGACCGCGCGCGAACGAGCGTGCGCAGCTCCTCCTCGAAGCGTTCGCGGATCACGTCGCGACCTGAGGCGATGGCGGTCGTGATCTTGGCGAGAAGATGACCCAGCCCGACGCGCTTGTCGGCCCCGCGCCCATGTGCGCGGACGGGCCCGGCCTGAGCTAATAACGTATCCGGCATGACGATGCTCCCTTTTTGGCCTCCGGCGCGGCTGCGCTACCAAACCCAGTGCCAGGAAGGTCGGCACCTGAATCCGTGCTTCATCGCACGACTCGACCAGCATGACCGTTGCGGCGATTGCGCACTTCGGGTAGTGAGTGCCCCTGCGTGTCGTTCTGCAGGCGTAAATGGCGGGCACGTAATACCCGTCGCGGGTCTATCCTTCCCATAGCGTTTCGCACCGCTCCTGGAACATCAGCGCTCCGCGATACTGGACACCTTCCGCATCGATCGCGGCGACCGCGCACCGAAGGACCCGCGCGGCCACGCCAATGGACCGATCACCTGCAATCACCTGCAGATGCACGCTCGATCCGGGCCGCAGGGGGCGCTGACTCTCGACGAGGGCGCCGCCCGCACTGAGGTTGACCAGCGAGACGGATCGGCCGGGTCGCAACACGGCGCGCATCGCCGCGATCACGTGTTGACCAAAGCGACTATCCCGTCGCCGTTCGTTCATTTGCTTATCCACTGCCGTTTCCCGGGATGGTAGTAAAGGACCCGCGTCCGGCCTGTCGCCCCGAGCACGCGGATCGCGTACTGCGTCCGCCTCCCGCGCACATACAAGGTCCCAGACGACGAGCTGCCGTCGGGGCTCATGGTGAGAATTCTGGCTGTGCCAATGCGAACGCCGTCAGTGCCTGTGCCCGACTGCGCATCTGCGTCAGGGACGCCAGGTAACAGTCCGAACGTCACACCGGGGAATTGATCGCCGAGGCGTTGGGCGGCCCCAGTCCGGCTGTCGATACCCGACGAAATGTCGGCACTCCGCACACCATTTCCGTTACCGTCGACGAACAGTTCGAAGGCATAGTCGTCCTGACCTGCCGTGGCTCGCTGGAATCGCATGCCGATGCAGGTCGAGCGCTTCAACGCGTCGATCCGCATGCCGCCAATGCGCGTCGCGAGATTCCGTGCGGCAGACGCCACGCGAATCTCCTCGATCGATTCGGACGTCAATGGAATGGCGATGCCGGCCAGCGTGACGCCAAGCGCCAAGACGAACAGCAATTCCATGATGCCCATGCCTCTCTCGAGGGTGTCGAAATCGAGTTTCTGGTTCGGCAACACGGTGCACGTACCTTTCTATCTATCGGGACTCGGGGCTCGGGACTCGGGGCTCGAGACTCTCAGGAACCCGAACCGACCTTCAAAACGGCTGCATCGTCCACTGGACCGCCGGGCAGGTGGCGGTCGATCCCTGGCTGTCGCTGAAGCTGATGGTGCCTGCGATGCGGCCGCCGACGAAGGCAGAAGCGGGAGACGCGGACGATCCCTCGACTTGCGCGCTTTCTGTATCGGTTGCGCCGTTGAGCCTCGCCCGCACATCACGCGGAACGTTGTGGATGTTCGCCTCGAGCGCGAGACCCCGCGCCGACCCCTGGATCGTGATGCCTCCCGCGGTCTGCCCAACCTCGCGAAGCCTGATCTCGAGATCGCCCATCCCGCCGACCGAGCGCGCCACCCACTCCTGGCCTTCCCTGGCGAGGTTCACCAGCGTGTCGACCGAAGGACCGTCCCGGGGTACACCAAGAGGCGTGCAGGGGGGATAGCGAGGATCGCTGGAAAAGCTGAACCCGCCGAGCGTTACGACCTGACGCCCGGGCCTGAGTCCGAGTGAACCAGGACTTGATGGACTACTACTGCCGCACGAATTCGCTGCTGCGAGCGCAGCCACACACAGCAGGACTACGACGCAAGACCGGAGGCGCTGACTCTGTGCACTCATAGCAGTAGCCTCGTAACTTCAGCGACGCGGACGATCGAATGCTTGGAATCCGGAGGCAGACGACGCAAGCAAAATTCGGTCCTTGGAGAAAGCGGGAAGCCAGCTAAAACCACTCGTGCTCCTGGTTCTCCAACGCTCGCGACCGTCGCTGAGATCGAGCGCGGTCAGAAGCCCGTTCATGTGAGGAACGAAAACCATGTCGCGGTCCACGGCCAATCTCAACGCTACCGATCCGCCGTCAGGTGCCACCGATGTCCACAACAACGTCCTCGATCTGACGTCGTAGGCCACGACACGACCTGTGAGCGATCCAGCGATCAGCCGGCCGTTCGCGTAAGCCAACGGACGATAGTCCGGACGATTCGTTTCGACGTCGCCATCAGACGTGAGGGTTACCGGAGGCAAGGTCCACGCGACGGACCCTGTCTCGGCCCTCAGACCGTAAATCGTTCCATCGCCACCGGCTGCACCAACGATGTCGCCGAAACACAGCGGACCGCCCGCGTAGGACGTCGAGTGGGTGTTGCGTGGCGGAAAGTCGGTCCGCCATCGCAACGCGCCACTCGAGCGGTCGAGCGCGATGATTCCTCCGGAGTTCGCTTCAGAGAAGCGCGTGTAGCCGGCAACCACCAGGTCCCGACAGATGTGCGGCTGGTGCACAGTCACCTTCGCGCCTTGATCGACTCTCGTGGCCCATCGCTCCCGTCCGTCTTCGACGTCAATCGCGTACATCGTTGCCGCCGGTGAACCGGCGTAAGCCAAACCCTCCTTCACAGCAGGGCCGAGGTAAATACCCGGCCCGTATCCTTCCTTCGGCACGAATCTCCAGCGGATGCGCCCTGTCTGCGAATCGAAGGCGACGACGTTGTAGTCGCCCACGAGCAAGACCCCGTTCGCCAAGACAACTTCGGAGCCCATGGTCTCGTCTCCCGCCTCGCCGGTGCCAGCTCGCCAAACCACTGAGCCTGACCGGATGTCGATGGCGAGCACCTCGTGTCGCTTCGAGATGAAGAACGCCCTCGCCTTATCAACGGCAGGAACACCGCGGCCCTGACCAGCGACAACCCATGCGGGCATGGAAGAGGAACCCGCATGCTCGCCTGACTGCGAGCGGTCGGAGGGACTGGTCAGGACCAGCAACCCCAGCGCCATTGCCAGCCTGGGTACCGCTCGAATCGTTGGAGTCACCCGCGGCGTCGCCATCTAGTGACCGCCGGATCCCGTCTGCCAGAGCAGGCGGCCGTTTGGCGAGTAGATCGCCATGTTGCCGTCGTTGTGAATTGACAGGTAAGCGCCCGGATTCCCCCAGGTGTTCGTATGCCAGATAGGGACTCCTGCCGCGTCATAGATCACGAAATTCCCGTCGTCTTGCATCGCCACGTAGCCGGGATTCGTGCCGTTTGTCATCGTTGCCCAGATCGGAAAGCCGTCCGATCGGTAAAGCACCAGGTTTCCGTCAGATTGGTACGCGAGATAGAACCGCTGATTGGGAGACTCCACCCACCAGTTCACGGCCAGCCACTGGCCGGGCCACATCGTGGGTGATCCGGGCGATCCACAGCCCTCGTCCACCTGACCGTCTCCATCGTTGTCGACGCCGTCACCGCACTGTTCACTTGCAGGCGGCGGGGGACCGCCCGGCGGAGGTCCAGGTGGCGACGGGGGCGCTTCCGGCGACGGCGATGGTGGCGTGCCGGCGCCGCGCTCGGGTACGTGCATGAAGCGGGTCAGCGACTCGAAGATCTGATCATCGAAGTAGTCGGTCTCCCCGGTGTGCACGGGCCCGTCAAGGGTCCGGAAGATCATCGCGCCAGGAAGGAACTGCGTGCGCGTGGCGATGAAGCCATCGTTCTCCCAGCAGTGGGCGTACCAAAGCGGGATCTCGTCTGATGTGGCCCTGCACCAGAACTCATCGAACTGCCACAGCCACCACGCGGCATCCCACAACGCAAATGCGAAGTTCTGTGCCTTGAAATCGAGCGGATCGGCATTCCAGTACGTTTCGAAGCCCCAGTAGCTCAAGCCAGCCGCCGCCGCGTCGGTGATGAGCGACAACTGCGGATCCGCATCGAGCAGGCGCCAGAAACCGGCCCGCCAGAATTCGGACATCGTGTTGACGATGGCGATGCGGGTCGGAATCTGACCGGCCTCTCGCGAGAGGTTTCCTCCACTGTTCAGAACGCCGTCCAGATACGGCGAGCCCACATAAAGTTGGTGCACGAACGGGAACTGCCAGTCGAGACCGAGCGTGACAACCATGTGAAAGATGCCGAGCTGCGAAAGCAGGTTCCCCCAGTTCAACGAGGATTCGACTGCCGTCATCACCCACCACCACTGGTCGTAGGGAAGATCGGCAAACCTCGAGAACACCATGCCCATGACCCAGAAGAGATCCGAGTTGTAGCCGAGCCATTCATGGATGTGATTGGCGATGGGCGCTCCGAGGTTCGGGCTTCCCACTGTCATCAGGCCTTCGACACCGTGTCTGCGGCTCCACTCGCGAGCAACGATGCCTCCGGCACTGTGGCCGATGGCGATTGACGATCCCGGCAGGTGGCCGACCTGACGCTGAACCTCGTCTGCCTGGGACTCCATCGAGTTCCGCCAGGTCGTCGACGGCCTGTGGGGCTCGATCATCGCGCGCTGGCGCAACCTGTTGGCGGCTCCCTCCCATGTTTCAGGCGTGGCGTTCACGCCATGGAGGAACACGACGGCCCGTTCCTGCGCGGCCACGGTGCCCGTGCAGATCAATAGGGCGACGACACATACTCCGAACTGAATGCCTTGGCGTCGCACCGGTCACCTCGATTCGAAACGAACGTTGGCGAGGTCAACCTCGGTCGCCATCCGGCTGCCGCTGCCGTTCGGGAGCAGGCGTTCGACCCGCGCGTTGCGACGCAGGAGCGTGTCGCCGGCGGCAAGCTCGTATGCCGACGAACCGCGCGCCTCCAGTTCTCCCTTCTTGACCAGGTTCCACTCACGTATGACGTTGGTTTGTGGGTCGATGAGGATTTCTACAGAGCCATCCTCGACCGCGGTAACGAACCGGTCGAGTCCCCTCAACTGTCCGACGACAGGACCGAACCTGCGCAACAGTTCGTCGCGACGGGCCTTGGCGTCACTACGCATCACCACGATTGAACGCGTCCAGGACTCGTCGATCGTTCGCAGCGGCTGTGTGCCGGTCGCGCGGCTTGTTCCCGTCGGAACCGCGAATGCACTTCCACCTAGAGCCGCACTCGAACGGGTGATGTCGGCCGCGCGCGGCGGCCGGATTTCGTTATCGCGCTGATCGTAAAAACGGGGCGCGGTTCCGTCGCCATCGTCTTCGATACGGACAATTGCTGGAGGCAGTACCTTCATCGCCCCACTGAGCAGCCGCACAGGCGGCCGTACACTCGACGTCATCGTCATCGTCGTCTTCCAGTACCGGCCGTTCTTCTTGCGCTGCCATCGATACCGCGCAGGCGGAACCGGCGCACCCACCGGCTTGCCGGCCTGACTGACCAGCCCCTGTGTGACCGTGATGTCGGCGGAAACCGCCTGGAATGCGTCCGTGGCGGCCGGTGGATTGCGCTGCGCGTCGAGCTTCTGCAGCTCGGGAGGCGAGCCGGACGCAGAGACCATCAGCGAGGCCGACAGAATCGCCGACACCATCGTCATCGTCTGTTTCCGCACGCACACCCGGGGTGAGTTCTCGTGCATATCTCCTCCACACGTAGAAATGTTGAGCGGTGGTGAGCGCGCGGCGGGGCCGCGCGCATCTCTCGGAAGGCTTGACGATCAGCGCTCGGTCTTCTCGGCCGCGACGGTGACCATCGGTTTGAGTTTCAGGAAGGCCTTCTCGCCGATCCCCTTGATGTTCATCAGCTCTTCGACCTTCTTGAAGCCGCCGTTCTTCTGCCTGTGCTCGACAATCAGCTGCGCGGTGCGGGCTCCGATCCCAGGAAGCTTCTCGAGCTGCGCAGCGGTCGCCGTGTTCAAGTTGATCGGACTTGCAACGGCCGACGGCTCCTTGCCCTTTGCTGTCTTCTCCTGCGCCACGATCGCATGCGGCATCGCCGCGAACGTCGCCAGAACGAACGCCAGTACCGAACAATCGACGCATGTGTTTCCTCCTATCTTGCGAACCGTCATTCGCTCGCAATTGGAGCGGACGCACGGTCGCCGTTGACATCGACGTCCCCCTGAACCGCGCCCCACGCAAGTGAGGAGGCCGAGCCACATTGATGAGAGTCGCGGGCCGGGGGACGGCGGCACACAAGGCAAGGGCGTTGCCGTGTTCACCGTCGAGGTGGGGCGTCGTTGGAAGTGGAAGATGGAAGGCAACTTGGTGGATGCGGCGATGATTGGTCGCGGAATAGCCGAATCCGGACCGTCACAAAACGTCAACTCCAGATCATCATCGCTTCTCCCTCCCGGATAGACGATCCCGGTGACGGTCAGTTAAGCTGATCGGACCGTCACCTTATGCCGCTTCGCACTCGCGTCCCCTCGCGGACCTCGGAGGCCACCACTCGCACCACGAGGTCGATTCACATCCCGCTCGGAAAGCACGGACAACTCCTGTTGCCTGGCGAGACGATCGCCAGCCCCGAGACCGGACTCGCCTACACGATCGACCGCTGGCTCGGCGAAGGCGGGTTTGGCCAGGTTTACTTCGCCAGACGCGAGGGGAAATCATCCGTGGTTCCAGAGACCGTCTGCATCAAGGTCAGCCCCCACATCGATGGCTGGCTGCGCGAGGCCTATTTCGGTCAACTGCTCGATGGCCATCCGCGGGCGGTCCGCATCTACGACGTGTTTCCGTTGGTGCGCCCGGATGGCCAGATGCTGTACTGCCTCGCCCTCGAATACGCGCCCCATGGCGATCTGCGCGCGTTCATGCTTCGCGACGCGGACGGCTGGTCGGAAACTGCCGCGCGCCGGGAGATTGCCGGCGTCCTGCAGGTGCTCGGCAGGCTGCATCGTGGACAGTTGCTGCACCGCGACCTGACCCCGATGAACGTCTTCGTCTTCGACGAGCGCCGCCTCAAGCTCGGTGATTTCGGCATCGTCCGCCAGCAGAGCGACGTGCGCGGCATCACGGCGCGGACGATGAACACGCTGACGGCGCCGAGCGAGATCATCGCTGGCACCGTGCCGAAGTGGCAGGCTCGTGACGATGTGTTTCAGGTGGGGCAATTGCTGGCGATGCTGGTGAAGGGTGATGCGCGATCGAGGATTCTGACCGCGGACGTCCGCCGCCTGCCCTGCAGTGATCACCTGAAGGAGATCGTCTATCGCTGCATCGGTGAGCGCCGCAAACGGTACGTCAGCGCAGATGAGCTCATCGAGGCGCTGCGGGCTCGTCCCGCGGACCTGAAGCCAGGGCGGCTGCAGTCGCTCAAGGGCGTGCACCTCGCGTTCACCGGAATCCTGTCGCGAACGCGCACGGACGCTGCCAAGGCGGCACGCCGCGCCGGCGCAGTGGTTCACGGCGGGCCGTCGGTACAGACAACCGTGGTTGTCCGCGGCCGGCCGAATCCGCTGCAGGCCGCAGGGCGCGATGGCGGCCGCAAACTCCTGGAGATCAAACGCCTTCGCGAGAAGGGGCACCGGATCACGCTCCTCAGCGAGACGCGATTCTGGCAGCTGGTCGAGGCTCGGCGAGCCCGCCGCTAACCGCCGATCGCAACCGGCCGATCGCACGGGATGCGGATCTTTCGGATCTCACGGGACGCGGATCTCTCAGATCTCACGGGACGCGGATCTCTCGGATCTCACGGGGCGCGGATCTCTCGGATCTCACGGGACGCGGATCTCTCGATCTCACGGGACGCGGATCTCTCGGATCTCACGGGACGCGGATCTCTCGGATCTCACGGGACGCGGATCTCTCAGATCTACGGGACGCGGATCTCTCGGATCTGACGGGACGCGGATCTCTCGGATCTACGGGACGCGGATCTCTCGGGTTACGGGACGCAGAAGTGACTGACTGTTATAGAACTGATCAGTCGTCTGATCGAATATGAGCCGATCCAGCTGCCTGGAATCCTGCGGATCCGTTCCCGTCTTCTCATCGCTAAGATCGGCGTCTCCTCTGCCTACCCGCGAAATCTGCGTCCCGTTTACCTTATGGCGCGAAATCTGCGTCCCGTCGTTTGATCCGCGAGATCCGCATCCCGTGAAGCGCCCCTGAACGTGGTACATTCGCGGTCATGAATGTCCGCGAGCTCCTGATCGAGACCTACCCCCACATTCCGCCGCTCAGCGCACTCGACGGGTTGACGGCCGAACAAGCGGCGCGGCGTCCGAACGGCGTGGAACACTCGATCACCGATCTCGTGGCGCACATGACGTTCTGGCAGAACTGGTTCTGCGACCGGTGTGACGGTGTGCCGGCACCGCTCGTCGCTCACGCCCCGGATGGGTGGCCCACGCCGGGCGCGTGGCCCGAAGTGCAGGCGGCGTTCATCCGCGGAGTCGACCGGGCGGTCGCGCTCGGTAGCCGTGCCGAGCAGCCCGTCACGCCTCCTATCGAGTTTCCTCCGCTCTCGCACTACACCGTACGCGACGCCCTGGTCCACATGGCCCAACACAACTCGCACCACATCGGCCAGGTCATCCTGTTGCGACAGATGATGGGACTCTGGCCGCCGCCTGCGGGCAGTTTCACGTGGTGAGGGGTAGCTCCAACAGCTCTCTCCGGTTGACGAAGACCGAAGCGCAGCAGTAGCGTTGCCAAAGGCCATGGCTGCCGACCCCCATCCGTCAAACTCACCCGCGCCCCGACTACACACTGGTGACCGGATCGGGCCGTACGTCATCCTCGACTCACTCGGGAGTGGCGGGATGGGTGAGGTGTATCGCGCCCGCGATGCGCGCCTGGAGCGCGACGTCGCGATCAAGCGGCTGTCGGCGTCTGCGATCGGCGGCGAGGAAGCTCGCGCGCGGGTGCTTCGAGAAGCTCGAGCGGCCGCGGGCCTGACGCACCCGAATATCGCGGCCGTCTACGACGTGCTCGAGACGCCGGACGGCCTCGTCATCGTGATGGAGTACGTGCCCGGCGAATCGGTGGCGGCGCGACTGACTCACGGGCCGCTTCCCGTGGAAGACGCGGTACGAATTGGGCTTCAAATCGCTGACGCGCTCATAGAGGCGCACGATCGCGGCGTCATCCACCGGGATCTCAAGCCTGCCAACGTGCACCTGACCCCGGGCGGCAAGGCGAAGATTCTGGACTTCGGCATCGCGCGATCGGTATCGGACGCGCCGAAAGGCAGCGCCGGCGAGCCCGCCTCAGAGGCTGGACGCATCATTGGAACACCCGGCTATATGGCGCCCGAACAGATGTCGGGCAGTCGTGCCGACGAGCGGACCGACATTTACGGCGTCGGGCTCCTGCTGTTCGAGATGCTCACGGGCCGCCGCCCATTTCATCAGGCCGATCTGCTCGACAGCGCTCGCGCCATTTTCCAGGGCAAGGTGCCTCGGGCGGACGATCTCGATCCTTCACTGCCGGATCACGTCTGCACGCTCGTCGCGCGGGCGATGGCGCTCAAGCCCGAGGATCGGCCGCGCAACGCACGCGAGCTGCACGGAGCGCTCGAGCGGGCAGCGCGGCTCCTCAGCGATGCGCCCACGCTCGACGAGACCGACCGGGCGCTTTCGCGCGGTCACACCGCCTGGCCGAGTACCAGACGGCGGCTCAAGCAGCATCGGCTGGCACTGTCGATCGTCGCGGTCCTGACGGCTATTGGTACGTTTGCGGTGTGGCGGTGGGCGCAGAACACCTGGGTCTCGCCGGTTTCGGCCCATCCCGCAACGGTTGGCGGTGCTGCCGCTGAAAAACCAGACTGGAAACGCCGAGAATGACGCGCTGGCTCTCGGGCTGACCGAAGGCGTGGCGACGCGACTGTCGTCGATCAACAACGTGCGCGTGCTGTCGCTCGATGATTCGCGTCAGGTCGCCGCCAGCGAGTCAGATGCCGCGAAGGTCGCCCGTTCCCTTGGTGCGGCGTTCGTCGTGGACGGTCAACTGCACCGGAAGGGACAGACCCTCGACGTCGACGTGACACTCGTGCGGAACGACGGACACCGTACGCCCGCGGGTCGATTCAGTGGCGATGTCTCTCAGCTCTTCGCGCTCCATCGCCGGGTCGCGGAGGGCCTGACGGCGGCGCTGAGCGGCGAGGGGCTGGTGCCCGGCGGCACGAGTTGCCGACACCGGTCCGCCGACGGCAAATCAGGAAGCCTTTGCCGAATACGCCCAGGCGCGGCTGTTTCTCGAACGACCCGACGTGCCGGGCAATCTCGACCACTCGGTTCGCCTGTTCCAGAGCGCGATCGCCAAGGACAACCGCTTCGCGATGGCATATGCGGGACTCGGTCAGGCGTACTGGTCGCTCTATCAGGAAACGAAGGAACCGATTTGGACCACGAGGGCCACGGCCGCGATTCTGGATGCCCTGCGCATCGACCCGGATCTGCCAGAGGTCCGCCTGTCGCTGGCCGTGATGTATCAGGGCATGGGCCGCATCCCCGAAGCGCAAGAGGAACTACGGCGCGTCCTCACTGTCCAACCGGCGAACGACGACGCGCATCGGCTGCTCGGCGGGATTCACATCGATCGCGGTGAGTGGGACCTCGCGATTCAGGAACTGCAGCGGGCCATCGCGCTTCGGCCGAACTATTGGCGGAATCACTCCGAGCTGGCGTTTGCGAACTTTCGGGCAGGCCGGCTCGATGTCGCCGAAAACGGCGTATCAGCGTGTCACTCAGCTGCAGCCTGACAGCGCGCGCGGTTTTCACATGCTGGGTACAGTTCAACAGACCGCGGGCAAGCTGCCCGAGGCACTGGCCAGCTACGAGCGTGCGAACCAGATCAGGCCCGCCGCGAGCACCTACGCGAATCTGGGCACCGTGCTCTTCTGGCAGGGCGACTACGGCAAGGCCGCCGACGCCTACGAAAAGGCCGTCAGCCTGGCGCCCAACGAGCCGGACCAGCACGCCAACCTGGGCGACGCGCTGACCAAATTGGGGCGTCGTGAAGAGGCCAGCAAGAGTTATCGATCCGCAATCGCGGAAGTGACCAAGCTGTTGGCTATCAACGACAAGGATGCCCAGAACCTGGCGCTTCTGGCCATGTATCAGGCCAAGGCCGGCAACCGGACGGCCGCCGAATCCGCAATGCAGAAGGCGCTCGCTCTGAGCCCTGACGATGGGGATGTGCTCTACAACCGTGCTATTGTGCACGCGCTGGGGGGCCAGCTCGACCAGGCGTGCTCCTCCCTCGACCAGGCGCTTGCCCATGGCGCCAGCGAGGAGATCGTTCGGCGCGCCTACGAACTGGAAGCGCTCAAGGGATGTCCGGCGTACGACCGTGTTTCCCGTTCAAACCGGTAGCGCGAGGAGGCGACGGTGGTTGCGAAAAGGCTGCTGACTGTGTTGGTGGGACTTGCGGCAACTGCCGGGGCCGCGGCGTGCGCCACGCACCAAACGGGAGGGATGGGAGCGCGTGACGTCGAATCGCCAATCACCCTGAGGCCCGCGCCGAAGACCGGTGATTGCACGCTGACGGCGAAGGAGCCGTTCATCATCGGCAATCCGGACAAATGGGTTAGGCTGAAGGTCGGCAACTACTGCGGTCGGCCTCAGGAAATCGTCGTCGGCAACTTCCGGCCAGCGGGCACTTCAGGACCGGACGTCACAGATTGCCGAACCGCGATGCACGGTGGCGCGCCAGCAATCTTTCAGCAGGATGACCTGGGCAGGCGAACCGCCGATGTGGGCCCTGGCAGTCCAAGCAATCCCAGCGAGGAGAAGATCAAGTCTGAAGCTCAAGAAGTCCGCTGATCTCCCCGCCGGGAACGAGTACGACTTCGACGTCTGCCTAAACGGAAAGAAGGCCGATCCCCGTCTGATCATCGAACGGTAGATCGGTCCCGCTCTACCCGCCGATGGCGTTTCCGAACGAGTGGGGAATCAAGTCGGTATCCATCGGCAGCCGGTACTTGTCCGGGTTGGCGTGGTCGTAGCACGTCGTCGGGAAGTTGACGACGAGGACGTCCGTCGATCCGATGTTGTGATCGGCGTGCCAGACGTTGCGGGGCACATTCACGATGCAGCGCTGATTGGCCGTCAGCGTGATCTTGCAGACCTGCCCATACGTTGCAGACTCCGGCCGCGGGTCGAAGAGCACCAGATCCATTTCGCCATCTATCAGGGCGTACCGGTCCTCGTGCTCCTTGTGCAGATTCCAGCCTTTCACGACGCCGGGCCGGATGGTGAAACAGTACGCAAACACCAGCGGCTCTTCGTGCCAACCCCATCGCGTGTCGAAGAGCTCACACACCGAGCCCCGCAAATCGGTATGAACGGGGAGCAGGACGGATGCGAACCCCCTCGGTCAGCCGGCGAACCTGCTCGCCCTCAGGGGTGGCCATCTGCTGATCGCGACGAGCCGCGGCCAGCGTCTTGTCCAGTAACGAGCCCCCGGTGATCGGGTCCTGATGAACCGTCGAATATGTCACGCTCATTCTCCATCCCGCCAATCCCAGCAGTCCGATCGGCACCCGGCGGCTACTCCGCGCTGGAGCGCTCGCGTCTTGTTGCGCACGTTCCTGTAGAGCCGTCGTCGTGCTGGCGATGCCACCCACATCGCCGCATTCCGGCAGTGCTCGAGCACTGACCCCAGCATCAGGCCGAGCGCGCAGGCCGACGAGCCGCGGCTGCGTCCTCGATCGCCACAGCATAGTATCCGACAGTTGCACGACCCCGTCGCGTATCTCGCCCACCAGTGCGGTCGGATTGCGAGCCAACCAAAGCCAGGCGGCCTCCTGCTGCGTCCGATCCGGTCGTGCCCGAAGGCGCAAAGAATCGGGCAGCGTCTCATTGACGAAATTATCGAGAAGCCGTCCGGCTATCCACGAGCGACGCCGATGGGCTTTCGTGTCCCGCCAGTTGGCAACAAAGTGCAGGGACGTCGGATTCGGATCGAAGGCCAGGTTCTTGAATCGGCCACCCATCAGAATGCGATGCCACATGACGACGTCGGCGCCGAAGGACATCGTCTCGTCCCAGTAGCCGTACTTGTCGAGGCATGCGCGTGAATGCGCGACGGTGCACATAGTGATCGCGCTATCACCGCGCCACAAGCCCGCCTGATGCCTGTCGACGCTGAGGTTATACCAGTAAGGCAGCATTCGGCCTTCGATATCGACACCCAGGCCGCGGGTGTACGCGTACTCGACGCCTGAACGGTCCAGCAACGCGCCGAGGCGTTCGAGATGATCGGGAAACCAGATATCGTCGTGCGCCAGGTAGGCGATGTCCCGGCCTCGGGCCTCACGCAGAACCGCGTTACGGTTGGCGTAGCCGATGCCCGGCGCTTTCGGGAGATCGAACCACCGGATCCTGGGATCGTCAAAGGATCGGACGACCTCCCGCGTGCCGTCGGTGCAGCCGTCGCCGGCGATGAGCAATTCGAAGTCCGGCATCGTCTGCCAGAGAGCGCTTCGAATGGCGAACGGCAGGACGTCCGCGCGGTTGTGCGTGGGGAGAACGACCGTGAATCGAGGGGTCTTATGGCGCGGTCGCGTTCATGTCCTCGTGCTGCGTCGCAGAAAGCTTCCTGCACCCGCACGACCGGTGAACGATCCCCTGTCGATCACCACTCGGCCGCGCGAAAGTACAGTGTCCGTTGCGCCGGTGACCTCACGTCCCTCGTAAGGGTTGTAATCCACGTTCATGTGGAGCGTCTTGGCAGACAGTCGCAGTTTCTTCTCGGGATCGAAGATGACGATGTCTGCGTCCGACCCCGGGGCGATCGTGCCCTTTCTGGGAAACAGGCCGAAAATCTTTGCCGGCGACGTCGAGGTGAGCTCGACGAACCGATTCAACGAGATGCGTCCGGTTCTGACACCGCCATCGTAGACGAGGCTCATGCGCGTTTCGATGCCGGGCGCGCCGTTGGGAATCTTCGAAAAGTCGCCCTCCCCGAGAATCTTCTGCTCCTTCATGCAGAACGGACAATGGTCCGTCGAGATCGCCTGGAGATCGTTGTAGGCCAGGCCCCGCCACAGCCGATCCTGCGTCTCCTTTGGCCTGAGCGGCGGGCTCATGACGTACTTCGCGCCTTCGAACCCTGGCTCTTCGTAGTTGTCGTACGACAAAAACAGATACTGCGGGCACGTCTCGGCGAACGCCGGCAATCCTCGGTCGCGCGCTTCCGTCACCATCTCGAGCGCTTCCGCCGCCGAGAGATGGACGATGTAGATCGGCACGTCGGCGATCTCGGCCATTGCGATTGCCCGGTGGGTGGCTTCGGCCTCGGCGCGGGCGGGTCGCGTCAAGGCGTGATACTTCGGCGCCGTCTTGCCTTCAGCCAGCGCCTTCTTCACGAGGACGTCGATGACCCCGCCGTTCTCCGCGTGCATGCAGATCGTGCCGCCATTCTTCCCCGTCCGCAACAACGCGCGGAAGATGCTGGCGTCGTCCAGCATGAAAACGCCGGGGTAGGCCATGAACAACTTGAAGGAGGTCACACCCTGGCTGACCAGCGCATCCATCTCCTGCTCCACCTGATCCGTCAGTTCGGTGACGATCATATGGAAGCCGTAGTCGATGGCTGCCTTCCCCTCTGCTTTCTTCATCCACGTTTCCCACGCGTGATGAAGCGTCTGACCGTGGTACTGAATCGCGAAGTCCACGACCGTCGTCGTGCCGCCATGCGCCGCGGCGATCGTGCCGGACTCGAAATCGTCAGCGGAGGTCGTCCCGCCAAAGGGCATGTCGAGATGCGTGTGCACGTCGATCCCGCCTGGGAAGAGATATTTCCCCGTGGCGTCGATCGTCCGATCGGCGGACATCGCCAGCGACGTCCCGATCGTGGTGATCTTCTCGCCCTCGATAAAGACGTCGCCTTTGTACCGATCCGTCGCGGTGACGATGGTGCCGTTCTTGATCAGCAGGGTCATGGGAGCTGCTCCGCCAGGTGTGCGTAGCTGTCTGGGCGGCGATCGCGGTAGAACTGCCAGACGCGCCGCACCTCCTCGATCATGTCGAGATCCATTTCGGCCACCACCAGTTCGTCCTTGTCTTCCGATCCCATCGCGAGGAAGTTACCGCGCGGGTCGACGAAGTAGGACGAGCCGTAGAAGCGTCCGATGTTCCAGGGCGCCTCGGTGCCGACCCGGTTGCTACAGGCCATGAAGTACCCGTTGGCGACGGCATGCGCCGGCTGTTCGAGCTTCCACAAGTATTGTGAGAGCCCGGCAACCGTGGCCGACGGATTGAACACGATCTCGGCGCCGTGAAGTCCGAGAAGCCGCGCGCCCTCCGGGAAGTGCCGGTCGTAACAGATGTAGACGCCGATCGTCGCGAAGCGCGTCTTGAAAACCGGGTAACCGAGGTTGCCTGGTTTGAAGAAGTACTTCTCCCAGAAACCTGACGTGTGAGGGATGTGGTTCTTGCGGTACTTTCCGAGGTAGGTGCCGTCGGAATCGTACACAGCCGCGGTGTTGTAGTACACGCCGGCCTGCTCGCGCTCGTAGACCGGCACCACCATAGCCATCTGGTACTTCTTGGCGTACTGCCCCATGAGCTCGGTGGTCGGCCCGGGTACAGATTCGGCGATGTCGTACCAGTGCGCGTCCTGCGAGGGGCAGAAATACGGACCGTTGAAGACCTCCTCGAGGCCCAGGATCTGGACGCCCCGGCGGCCGGCCTCTTCGATGAGCGGGATGTGCGCATCAATGGCGGCCTGCCGGACCTTGTCTATGGGCGCCGCCGGATCGGTGATAGGGGCAGCGGCCTGGATCAGACCGCCGACAACTCGTCTGGGCATGGGAGGCTCCTGAATCAGCGGTCATTATATTGAGCTATAGTTGCCTGCGGCGGCCAGAATGGGGTCAGACTCGAGTCTGACCCCACTCCGACCCCGGTCTGACCCCTTCTCAGAGGGCCCCTGACATGGCTATAGAACTGGCCGTCTCGTTTACGGGACTTCGGTTCGAGAATCCGTTCCTGCTCGCCTCCGCTCCACCGACCGAGTCCGACGGCAACATCATGCGCGCGTTCGATGCCGGTTGGGGGGGCGTGGTGACGAAAACCATCGGCCTCCACCCCGTCGTGAACGTCGCCGGACCGAAAACGAAGTTCTTGCGCGCCACCCCTGACTCGCCGCACCTGTCGATGCAGAAACGGCCGGGGACCGCCCTGCACTCGTCCTGGAACTGGGAGCTCATCTCCGACAAGACCATCGACTGGTGGGCGCCGCGGCTGTCGCGCATCAAGCAAGCGCACCCTGACCGGATCCTCATCGCCTCGATCATGGCGGGATCGGGAAGCGATGAAGAGCTGCGCCACTGGCAAGAGCTCGCGACGATCTGCCAGGACGAGGGGGCCGACGCGCTGGAACTGAACCTCTCCTGCCCGCACATGGACCGCAAGGACATGGGCTCCAACATCGGCAAGGACCAGGAGCTCATCTCGATCGTCGCCCAGGTTGTGAAGGAAGTCTCGAAGATCCCCGTGTGGGCGAAGCTGACGCCCTCCACCACCGATATCGTCGAAGAGGCACGCGCCGCGTTTCTCGGCGGCGCCGACGCCATCTCGTCGTCCAATACCTTCCCGTCTCTGCCGCTGATCGATCCCGGCACGCTCGAGTTCGAGATGAACGTGGACGGTCTGGTCTCCAGCGGCGGCCTCGGCGGCCCCGCCATCCTGCCGCAGTCGATGGCCAAGATGTCGCAGCTGACGCAGGCGTTTCCGGACAAAGCGTTTTCCGGCATCGGCGGTATCGCCTCGTTCGATCACGCGCTCAACTACTTCCTGCTCGGATGTGGCACCGTTCAGGTCTGCACCGCCGCCATGCTCGACCACGCGATTGGCCCAAACGTGCTCAAGGCGCTGATCGCCGGCATGCGTTCGACGATGGAGAAACACGGCTGGTCGACGATCGAGGACTTCCGCGGCCTGCGCCGTGATCGCGTGGTCGCGCACTCGAAGATTCGCCGGCCTGACGCGAAGGCTTATTACGGAGGCTACGAAACCGAAGGCTACGCGGCCCCCAACCCCACGGCCGGAAGCCCGGGTCATTGATCGTGGCGCCGACGGCCGCCGCGACCGACTTCGTCGAGGTCCACGAAGACCTCTCGGGAAGCCCGTTGTGGAATCCCGACCTGGCCCCAACACCGCTCGCCGCGCGCACCTGGTCGACGTATCACATCGCCGCGCTCTGGATCGGCATGAGCGTCGTCATCACGACTTACACGCTCGCCTCCGGGCTCATGCAGCAGGGCATGAACTGGTGGCAGGCGATGATGACGATCATGCTGGGCAACACGATCGTCCTGCTCCCGATGATTCTGAATGCGCACGCCGGAACGAAATATGGCGTGTCGTTCCCCGTCCTGTGCCGCGCGAGCTTTGGTGTCAAGGGCGCCAACATCCCGGCGATGCTCCGCGCGCTCGTGGCGTGCGGATGGTTCGGGATACAAACGTGGATCGGCGGTCTCGCGCTGAATACCCTGCTTGCCGCGGCGTGGCCGGCGTGGGCGACGCTGCCCGGCAACGTGTGGATCGCATTCGCTATTTTCTGGCTGATTCAGGTCGGCATCATCCTGCGCGGCCTCGAGGGCATCAAGATGCTCGAGAGCTGGTCGGCGCCGCTGCTGCTCGGCGGCGGAGTCCTCTTGCTCGGCTGGGGCATCGTCCGCGGCGGTGGCCTGGGACACATCCTTCAGGAGTCCTCGAGGCTTCAACAGAACCAGGTGCCGTTCTGGCAAATCTTCCCCGCCGGGTTGACGGCCAACGTTGGCTACTGGGCGACGCTCAGCCTCAACATTCCCGACTTCACCCGCTATGCACGCAGCCAGCGATCGCAGGCACTCGGTCAGGCGATGGGCCTGCCGGCCACGATGACGGCCTTCGCGTTCATCGGCGTCGCGGTGACCAGCGCGACGATCGTTGTCTTTGGCGAGGCGATCTGGGATCCGGTGGCGCTCATCGCCCGCATCGGCAGCGCACCGATCATCATCTTCGGCGCCGTGATCGTGCTGATCGCGCAGCTGACCACGAACATGGCGGCGAACGTCGTGTCGCCAGCCAACGACTTCTCGAGCCTGGCGCCGCGCCGGATCAGCTATCTGACCGGCGGACTGATCACCGCCGTCATCGGGATCGCCATGCTGCCCTGGAAGCTGTACGCCGACGCGGCCGCGTACATTTTCACCTGGCTGATTGGCTACTCGAGCCTGATGGGTGCGATCGGCGGAATTCTGATTGCCGATTACTGGGTGCTTCGCAAGCGTTCGCTCTCGACGGTCGACCTCTTCAAACTCGATGGACGCTACTCCTACACGAACGGCGTGAATTACCGCGCGATCGTTGCGCTTGTTCTCGCGATCCTGCCGGTCACGCCAGGATTCCTTCGCGCCGCCGTGACGCCCGGGGGGCAAGTCGCCAATCCCACGTTCCTCGACACTCTCTACACGTACGCCTGGTTCGTGACGTTTGGCCTGAGCTTCATCTTGTATCTCCTGCTCGCCCGGCGACCCGGCGCGAGTACGCGGTAACGCCCCGTGAGGGGAGGACATAGCCATGTCATCAGGAACAGTTTCGACACCGGTCAGCACCGTCCCGCTCTGGATCAATGGTGCGCCCGCCGATGCGCACAGCACCCGCCGCGGTGATGTCTGCAACCCGTCGACGGGCAGAGTGATCCGAACAGTCCCGCTGGGTGACGCCCAGGACGTCGACCGCGCGGTCGCCGCCGCGGCAGCCGCGTTTCCGGCCTGGAGCGCCACTCCACCTGTTCGACGCGTACGGATCTTCGCGCGCTACCTCGAGTTGCTGAGCACGCATCACAAGGAGCTGGCGCTGATCGTCAGCGAGGAGCATGGCAAGGTGTTCCTCGACGCAATGGGCTCGGTCCAACGTGGCATCGAAGTCGTCGAGTTCGCCTGCGGCGCACCGCATCTACTGAAGGGCGAGTACGCGGCCTCGGTCGGGCGGGACATCGACACGTACTCTCGACTCGAGCCCCTCGGCGTCTGCGCCGGCATCACGCCCTTCAACTTCCCCGCGATGGTACCTCTGTGGATGTTCCCCATTGCCATCGTCTGCGGGAACACGTTCGTGCTCAAGCCTTCTGAGAAGGATCCATCCGCGAGCGTTCGATTGGCGCAGCTGCTCAAGGAAGCGGGACTTCCTGATGGTGTGTTGAACGTGGTGCACGGCGATGCGGAGGCGGTGAACGCGATCCTCACGCACCCCGGCATCCAGGCGGTTTCGTTCGTGGGGTCAACGCCGATCGCGCGACACGTCTACGAGACGGCAGCTCAGCACGGCAAGCGCGTTCAGGCGCTCGGGGGTGCGAAAAACCACGCCGTCGTGCTGCCCGACGCCGATCTCGAGGTCGCAGCCGACGCGTTGGCCGGGGCCGCGTACGGATCCGCCGGGGAGCGCTGCATGGCCATCTCCGCTGTCGTCGCCGTCGGCGAGATTGCCGACCCACTTGTCGATGCACTCGCCCATCGTGCCCGCACGCTCAAGGTCGGTCCCAGCCTGTCGGAGAACATGGACATGGGGCCGCTCGTCACGCGCGACCATCGCTCGAAGGTGAAAGGACATATCGACGCGGGCGTCTCGGAAGGCGCCGAGCTCGTGGTGGACGGACGCGACCTGAAGATCGCCGGCCATGAAAGCGGATTCTTTCTAGGTCCCACGCTCTTCGATCGGGTGACGCCGGCGATGTCGATCTATCAGCACGAAATCTTCGGTCCCGTGCTGATCGTCCTGCGGGCTGATTCGCTGGATGATGCAATCGCGCTGATCAACCGGAATCCGTATGGCAATGGAACGGCTGTCTTCACGAACTCCGGCGCCGCCGCACGAAAGTTTGAAGACGAGATCCAGGTCGGCATGGTGGGCATCAACGTGCCGATTCCGGTCCCCGTCTCAATCCTGCCGTTCGGCGGCTGGAAACAGTCGCTCTTCGGTGACCTGCACATGTACGGACCGGAAGGGATCAAGTTCTACACGCGCACGAAAGTCGTGACGACACGCTGGCCGCGCGAGAGCGCCGCGAATGCGTTCCATATGCCGGTCATCACGTAGGTTCAGCACGGGGGTTCACACGGGGGTTCACACGGGGGTTCACACGGGGTTCACGACGAGGGTTCACACGAGGGTTCACAGGGGGTTCACGACGGAGGTTCAGCAAGGAGTTCATCATGGCGTCACCGCTCGAGGCCGAGCCATCGCCCAGAATTGTCGGCATGAACCGTCGTCCTGATTGAAATTCTCAAGCGACTGGGCGGCTGATCACCGCGCAGTTTTCGCGTACTGGCGGCGGCGCATCAGGATTGGGACCCATTTCGCCGGGCACGGGAGTTGCGACTACGTTGCGGGATGAATAACGCAACTGATGATCTCGCTTCGAAGTTGCAGCAGCACTTCGGGCACGATTCGTTCCGGCCTGGGCAGGAGCGGCTCGCGATGAGCCCTCGTGGTGAACCCTCGTGGTGAGCCGCCCGTCAACTCCTGGGGCTCTCGAAGCCGGAGTCGATCGTTTCAGGCTTCGACAGGCCGAACATCTATCTGGAGGTACGGTCGGTCTCGGGTCCATGGGAGAAACACGAGCTCCTGCCGAAACTCGTGAGCAGGCGCAAGTCGCTGGTCTACACCTCCACACGACGCAACGCTGAGGAGGCCGCCGGCGTGTTGTGCGCCGCGGGCGTTGCGGCTTCCGCTTATCACGCAGGAGTGGGGGAAAGGGAACGGGCCCGCGTCCAGGACGGATTCGCGACCAACGCCCTGCAGGTTGTTTGCGCAACAAACGCGTTCGGGATGGGCATCGATCGGCCCGATATCGAGGTGGTCGTGCACGCCGATATCACCGGATCAGTGGAAGCCTACTATCAGGAGATTGGACGCGCAGGCCGCGACGGAAGACCGGCCACCGCTACGCTGCTCTGGGATTACGCGGACGTGAAGACGCGCGAATTCCTCATCGACAAGGATCCCGAAGAGCGCCCCGGCCGACGACGCCCACCGCTCGATCCGATGGAGGTTGCACGACGCAAGGACCTCGAGCACCGGAAGCTCCGTCGAATGATCGGCTATGCCGAAACCACTGGGTGTCTACGCGCCACGATCCTGCGGTATTTCGGCGATCGACCGGAACGAGAGCCATGCGAGACCTGCAGCAACTGTGCCCGGCGGATCGGCGTCGACGGCGAACAACTCCTCCTCGTGCGCAAGATTTTGTCCGGCATCGCGCGCGCCGGTGAGCGGTACGGGAAGCGCAAGGTCACCGCAATGCTCGTCGGGCATCTCGACGAGCTTCCGCCAGCGCTGACCCGATTGACGACGACGGGGCTTCTGCGCAACGAGGAGCCGCGGGCCGTTGAACGTTGGCTCGACGCCGCTTGCGGCGCCGGTCTCGTGCGCGTGTCGAACGATCAGTATCGGACGCTGAGCCTGACTCCCCTGGGTCGCGACGTGATGGCCGGGCGCGTTCAGCAGATCGCGCTCACTGTGCCGACCACGCGGCGCGCTCGGATGTCGCGGACGGGCCGCCGGAAGAGGCGCCGGCATCCCCTTGACCGAAAAACTTGAGGTTGTTCACGACGGGCGTTCTGCGACTGGGAGGCGGACAATGAAGGTTGCGCCGTGCCCTTCTCCGGGGCTTGACGCCTCGATTTTCCCGCCGTGAGCCTCGACCAGTTGGCGCACGATGGCGAGACCCAGGCCGGATCCGCCAGTTGAGCGGCTTCTGGAGCTATCGGCCCGATAAAAGCGATCGAACACGTAGGGCAGGTGCTCGGCAGCGATTCCTCGACCCGTGTCACGCACGGCAAGCCGAATGCTCGTGCTGCCTTCGGTCTCCGCTCTCACTGTGATCCTGCCATCCGCCGGTGTGTGAATACGGGCGTTCGAGAAGAGGTTCCTGAAGACCTGTTCCATTCGCGCCGGGTCCGCCTTGACGGGCGGGAGCGCCGGCGGGATATCGACATCGATTTTCGCGCCGCGCGTGGCCGCGAAGGGTGCGGCAGCACGTCGCACGATGGAGCCGATGTCCGCTGTCTCGAGGTGCAGCACCAGCCGGCCTGCTTCGGCGAGGGCGAGGTCCTGGAGCTCGGTGATGAGCCGCTGAAGATACAACGCCTCGTCGTGCAGTGCGTCGATCGCTGTACGATCGGCGGGCTGCAGTCCGTCCTGGATGGACTCCAGCGTACAGCGCAGGTTCGTCACCGGCGAACGCAGCTCGTGCGCCACGTCGCTGACCATCTGCCGGCGGAGTCGTTCGTTCTCAGCGAGCCGCGACGCCATCGAGTTGAAGGCGTGCGCGAGATCTCCCATCTCGTCGCCGGCCGGTTGGGCGTCGACGCGGACGCCCAGGTCGCCGCCCTCCATGCGTTGCGCCGCAGCTGTGAGCGCGGTCACCGGCCTCAATACCCGCTGCGACAGCATGAACGTCATCAGCAGCGCAATCAGGCCGGTCGCGATCGTCGTGATCACCCAGGGTGGGACAACGGGCGACCGACCCGGCCCGGCTTCGGAGGATGGCTGCGGTATGACGAACAGGCGCGCGATGGCACCCCCCGAGGGATCGAGAATGGCGAACGTCGGCACGCCTTTCAGCGCGAGCGCCGACAGGGCGCCGTCGCTGTCGAACTCTGCGTCGATCTCGCCCGCAGGCGTCGCCTTCAGCAGCCGGGCACTCGCCAGCCGCGCACTCGATGCGGCGATCACCTTGCCTCTCTCGATGTCGACGAGCATCAGCCCGCGATTCTGATCGCCCGCCACGCGCTCGAGAACGCTCGTGACACCCTCGAGCCCGTTCGCGGTGACGTACCGCTGGACTGGACCGACCAGCGCGTCAGGCTCTATCCGCACCGGCTCGGTGACAACCGAGTGGACCTCTACCAGCGTCGCCCGCCGGGACAACAGCGCCGACACGGCGATCGCGCCCGCGAGCACGGTCGCGACGGTCAGGAACACGCGCGTCCGCAAGCTAATCCGCAGCGCGCACCGCCTCGAGTCGATAGCCGGTTCCGAACACCGTGACAAGCACGGCCGGACGACGGGAACGGTCCGGCTCGATCTTGCGGCGAAGATTCATGACGTGCACGTCGATGGTTCGCTCGAGCGCTTCGTAGTCGTGTCCGAACGCCCGTTGCGCCAGCTCGGCGCGGGTGAACGCGCGGCCCGGCATCGCCGCCAGCGCCTCCAGCAGACGGAACTCCGTGGCGGTCAGGTTGACGACGCGGCCTCGACGCTTCACCTGCCGGAGACCGAGGTCGATTTCAATCTCGCCGTCAGGTCCGGCCTGAACCAGGCCGCGCGCGGGCTGCGCCCGCCGCAACACAGCGCCGACCCGCGCGACCAGCTCGCGTGGGCTGAATGGTTTCGTGACGTAGTCATCGGCCCCTGATTCGAGGCCGCGCAGCTTGTCCTCTTCGGTGCTGCGTGCGGTCAGCATGATGATCGGCACGTTGGTGGTCGCCCGCACCGTCCTGCACACCTCGAGACCATCGGCGCCAGGGAGCATCAGGTCGAGGACAATCAACGAGGGACGCTGAGCCGCCGCCAGCTCGAGCGCGTCGATGCCGTTCGCCGCCGTCGTAACCTCGTACCCCGCATGCCGCAGATACAACGACAGCGACGCCGACGTCCGCGCATCGTCTTCGACGACGAGAATGTGGGTCTTGATCATTGCCCGTGCCCAGGACACTACGTATCCGTAGTTCGTAGCTCGTCGATCGTGTCGTCGTCCGGCCTAAAGCGACGACGAACGACGATCCACGGACTCGACAATACTCCACTCCACCGATCGAGACCATTCATCAGTTCTTCACAGGTCGCGAATAGGGTCTTCGGGTCGCCATCCAACCAAGGAGGACCTGATGCTCGGAGCCCTGATCCTGTCGTTCGCCATTGCCAGCGTTCAGCAGCCCGCAAAGGCTGTGACGCTGCCCGATACACCGCAAGGCAAGCATGTTGCTGCCTACATCGAGGCGTTCAACTCGGGTGACATCAAGACGTATCTGGCGTTCTACGAAGCGCACATGGCCGAATCGATTCTGGCGAAGCGGTCTGTCGAAGAACGAACGAAGATGTTCACCAAAATGCGCGACGCCTTCTCGAAGCTCGCACCATCGAAAGTCGTCAAGGCGAGCGCGCAGCAGATCCAGGTTCAATTCCCAACTGCTGATGGTGACGCCCAGGGAACGTTCACCTTCGATTTCGAAGCGGCCGCGCCGTACAAGATCGCCGGCCTCGGCGTCGAGTTGGACATGGGCCGCTGACGATCGGTCTAGGCAGACGCCGCGGTACCCGCGGTTCGGTACCAGTCGACCGTCCGCTTCAACCCATCTTCGAACGACACCTTCGGCTCGTAGCCGAGCATCTGCCGCGCCTTTGAGATGTCGGCCTGCGAATCGCGAACGTCACCCTTTCGCGGCTCCGCGTAGGTCGGTCGAACATCGGCGCCCACCAGTTGCCGCATCGTCTCGAACAGGGTGTTCAGCGAGATGCGGCCGCCGGTCGCCACGTTGATGGTTTGACCGTTGGCGCCTGGCGCCTCGCAGGCGCGCAGCACGCCATCGACGACGTTGTCGACGTAGGTGAAGTCGCGGGTCTGTTCGCCATCGCCATAAGATAGCCGGCGATCGGTTCTCGAGAAGCGCCGTTGCGAAAACAGAGATCACTCCTGAATAGGGAGATGACGGGTCCTGCCGAGGACCGAAGACGTTGAAATACCTGATGCTGACAGTTTCGAGACCGTACAGCTTCGTGAACATCTTCAGGGTACTGCTCGCCGATGACCTTTTGAAGCGCGTATGGCGACAGCGGACGATCCGGCATCTGCTCGTGCTTGGGCAGCGTCGGGCTGTCGCCGTAGGCTGACGACGAGCCGGCAAACACCACGCGGCGGACGCCTGCATCGCGCGCCGCGACCAGGATGTTGAGCGTGCCGTCGACATTCGCACGATTCGAGGTGATCGGATCCTTCACCGAGCGCGGCACGGACGGAATGGCCGCCTGGTGGAGCACGAAGTCCACACCTTCCGCGACCCTGCGCGCGAAATCCATCTCCGCCAGATCGCCGATCTGCAGGTCAACACCAGCAACATGATCCAGATTGGTCCGCTTGCCGGTGATCAGGCTATCCGCGACCCGCACGCGGTGCCCTCGCCGAACCAGTTCCTCCGCCAGGTGAGATCCAATGAACCCGGCGCCGCCGGTGACCAGAAACTGAGCCATGCGATGATCTTACACGAGGGTTCACGACGAGGGTTCACGACGGGGGTTCAGACGAGGGTTCAGACGGGGTTCACGACGGGGGTTCACGCGAGGGTCACGCGTCATCACGGCGTCGGATCGTCGCGGACCCTCGTCTTACTCCCTTCGGATCGCCTTCAGCGGGTCCATGGAGGCTGCGCGTCGCGCGGGCAGAAGGCAGGCGGTCAGCGATACCGCGAACAGCACGGCCGCAGTTCCCGCAAAGCTGATGGGATCGGCCGGCGCGACCATCAACTGACTCGCGATCAGCTGGCTGACGACGAAACCCAGCGCCAGGCCGATCGCGATCCCCAGTGCGCTGATGACAATCCCTTGGCGAAGGATCAGTCGGCGGACGTCTGCGCGGGCGGCGCCCAGCGCCACACGAATGCCGATCTCCCTCGTCCGCTGCGCGACGCTGAACGCGATGACGCTGTACAGGCCCACAGTCGCCAGCAACAGCGCCAGGCCGCCGAAGAGCGACCAGCATCGTGCTGGCCATTCGCGGAATGAAGAGTCCGAGCTGCAGATGCTCCTGCGATCGTCCGGACATCGAAGAGCGGCAGGTTTGGATCGAGCTGCTTGATCGTCGACTGCGTCTGCGGGACGACTGATGCCGGGTCGCCGGTGGTCCGGACGATCAGCGCCACGTCCGGCCGGTAGAACTGGAACACTGGAACGTACATGTAGTTCTGCGGCTGCTCGTTCAGCCTCGTGTATTTCCCGTCTTTGGCGACGCCAACGACCCGCGCCGGCCCGATGCCGAACTGGATCAGACGCCGCCGACCGGATCGCGGTCCCGCGAAGTAGCGCCTCGCCATCGTCTCGTTGATCACGACCGATACTTCCCTGCCTGCGAGCGTCGCGCTCGTCGATGCCGCGGCCCTGCACGATGGGAACGCCCATCGCCTCGAAGTACCCGGGACCCACGCGGTTGTACGACAACGCTGATCTCTTCGCCGGGCCGCGCCTGATAGCCGTCAATGCGTACGCCCATGTCGCTGCCGGTGCCGATGTCGAGCGGCATGGCCGTGGCAATCGAGGCGGCCTCCACGCCAGGCAAGGTGCGCGACTCGCTGCAGCAGTTGCTGATAGAACACGATCCCTCGAGCCTCGTCGTACCCGTTGGGCAGGAGATCGAGCGAGGCGAGAAACCCCGTGCGCAGCGAGAATCCGGGATCGACGAGCTGTGCGCGTGTCGAAGCTGCGCGCGAAGAGCGCCGCGCCCAGCAGCAGGAGCACCGACAGCGCGACCTGTCCGACGACGAGAGACTGCCGCAGCCATCCGCGCGACTGGCCCTTGACGAGCGTGCCGACCGACTCCTTCAGCGACTCGACCAGGTTGGGTCTCGACGCCTTCAGCGCCGGCAACAGCCCGAAGACCAGCGCGGTTGCAAACGTCGTGGCAACGGAGAACGCCAGCACCATCGGGCTCAGCTCTGCGGTGAAGTTCACCGGAAACGGCGTCGGCGGCACGAAGAACGTCAGCATGCCGGAGGTCCAGTAGCTGATGACGATGCCGGCCGCGCCTCCGGCTGCGGCCAGCAGCGCGCTCTCGATGAGGAACTGCCTGACCAGGCGTCCACGGCTCGCGCCGACCGCGAGCCGGACGGCGACTTCACGCTGCCGCCCTGCCGCCTTCGCGAGCAGCAGACCGGCGAGGTTCGCGCACGCGATCAGCAGAACGATCCCGACGACCGCCATCAGCGTGGCCACCACCGGCATGAGCAGGTTGCTGGCGCCGTCACGATAGAGCGGGATGACGAGCGCGCCGCGATCCTTGTTGGTGTCCGGGTACTGTTGGGCCAGGCGCGCGGCGACGACCGACGGCAGACGCCTGCGCCGGCTCATGATCGAGCCGGCCGCCAGCCGCCCGAACACCTGCAGGAACGAGTTGCCGCGCAGCGCCAACCGGTCGCCGGACATGATCGCCTTCTGCATCGTGATCGGCACGAACACGTCGAGCGCCAGGCCGGCCGTGGACCCGTGGAACCCTGGCTGGCGCGACGCCGATGACCGTGAACGATTGACCGTTCAGCGTGATCGGCTCGGCCGATGATTCCGAGGCATCGGCTGCGAACAACCGCCGCCACAGCGCTTTCGCTGATCACGACAACCGGCGGCCGACCCCGGCGTCTCACCTTCCGACGGCAGGAAGCCGCGGCCGAGCATCGGCGTGACCCGCAGGACGTCGAAGAAATTCGGCGTCACGAGCTCGCCCCAGACGCGAACCGGACCGCCATCGGCGCGCAGGTTCATCGCGCAGCACGAAACGCAATCAGATCCTCGAAGCCGTCGGGCCGCGCGTTGCGCAGGTCCAGATAGTTCGGATACGAGAAGCTCAGGTTGTTGCGCGTCGGGGTCGTGCCGCGTATCGCCACGAGGCGGTCCTGGTCGGCCACGCCGGGCAAGCGGCTTCAGCAGGATCGTCTCGACCCAGCTGAAGATCGTGGCGTTGGCGCCGATTCCGAGACCGAGAATGAGCACGGCGACGAACGTGAAAGCCGGACGGCGGACGATCAGCCGCCAGGCGAGGCGCAGGTCGTTGGCGAGCATCTGAAGACTCCATTCGGAGAGTCGAAGCGAGAGCGCGTGGAGTGGCGCGGCGGCGGCGCGGCCGGCGAGCCGCGACGTGCGCGCGCGCGGGGGCGATCGGCTCGCGCGACAGCCACAGCCAGTAGTGCCAGAGATCGGCGCGCCACTGATCGCGCCAGAGGGTTCTGCGCGAGGCAGGCGCCAGGAGACGCCAGAGATCGATCCAGAACAGCGCGATCGCGAGCGGCCAGGCCAGCGGCGTCTGTGTGGTCACGATTCGCTCGACTCCAGCAGCCGCGGATCGATGCGAACGGGCCGCAGCATGCGGTGCTTCTCGAGCGCCGCGGTCAACGTCGTCGCGCCCATCGCCGTCAGCCGGAAGTACCGACGCGCCGGACGTCCCTCGCGGTGCGCCTCCGCCTCGGACTCCCAGTGGGATTTCAGCAGGCCGGCTTGCTCCAGGCGGTCGAGCGTCGGATAGACCGTCCCGCTCGTCAGGCCGGTGGCGTTCATGATGTCGAACCCGAACTGGCTGCCGCTCGCGATGGCGTGAAGAATGGCGACGGCGCCGAAGCTGAGCGTATTCCTGCCCACGGTCAGGCCCCTCTATTGAAAACCAACATAGCCTTTGACGATTATTGCAACGTTTTGGTTCGCTCCGCCTTGGTGGCTGGCACCTTCCCGGCGTAGGTGCCAGCCACCTGGACAAGAATTGCGACCATCTGGAAAAAAAAAAGCCCGCCGCAGCGGGCCGTAAGCCGAATTCTGTTCCCCGCCTCCGCTCCGGGCATTCGCCCGAAGCTTCGGCGCGGTGACGATCATTCCTCTAGCCCCGTCATTGCTGACGGGATCAAGCGGCCTACCCGGAGGCTTCGGACGGGCAGTCCTGGTGACGCCTCCCTATTTGGCCTTGCTCCGTGCGGGGTTTTGCCTGCCACCCGTGTTGCCACGAGCGCGGTGCGCTCTTACCGCACCTTTTCACCCTTACCCTTCGCGCCCTTCGGGCTCGCGGGCAGGCCGCCTTCGGTCTCTCGCGGGCTTGCCTGAGCGTCCGAGGCGCGAAGGGCGGTATGTTTTCTGTGCCACTATCCTTCGAGTTGCCCCGACCGGGAGTTACCCGGCGCACTGCCCTGCGGAGTTCGGACTTTCCTCTCGCCGAAGCGTCCGAAGGACGCGAAGGCGGGCGATCGTCTGGCCTGCTGCGGCGGGCGACGAACCTTTCAGCCGTCGCTTTCCTGGCTGATTCCGTACTGCTCGAGCTTCTTGTACAGATTGCTCCGCGGAGTACCGATGACTTCCGCGGTTTTCGAGATATTCCAGCTGTTCTCGCGGAGTTTCCCGACCAGGAACGCCCGCTCGGCCGACTCCTTGAACTCGCGGAGCGTGCCGGGCGGATCCTTCTCATTATCCGATCCTGAGGCCTTGGCCTCAAGGCGGACGACGTCGCGCAGATCGTCGACGTCTACGGACTCGCCGGGGGTCATGATGATCAGCCGCTCGACGGTGTTCTTGAGCTCGCGGACGTTCCCTTTCCAGCGTGCCTTCTGCAGATACTCGAGCGCGGCAGGCGTGAAGCGCTGCGGACGGCGATTGTTGTCGCGACTGAAGAGATCGGCGAAATGCCTGACCAGGGCGGGGATGTCTTCGGGCCGGTCGCGAAGCGGTGGGACCTTGATCGGGATGACGCTCAGGCGGAAGTACAGGTCCTCGCGGAACGTCCCTTTCTCGATTTCCTGCTCGAGGTCCTTGTTGGTCGCGGCGATGACGCGCACATCCACTTTGATCGTCCGCGCCGAGCCAAGGCGTTCGACTTCCCCTTCCTGCAGGACGCGGAGCACCTTGGCCTGCGTCTTCGGGCTCATATCGCCGACTTCGTCGAGGAAGATCGTCCCGCGATCGGCCTGCTCGAACTTGCCGATCTGCTTCTCGGTCGCCCCTGTGAATGACCCCTTCTCGTGCCCGAACAGCTCGGATTCAATCAGTTCTTCAGGAATCGCCGCGCAGTTGACCTGAATGAACCGTTCGCGTGACCGCAGGCTGTTGCGATGGATGGCCCGCGCGACGAGCTCCTTCCCGACGCCGCTTTCTCCAAGCAGCAGCACGGTCGCGTTGGTCGGCGCCGCGCGCTTGATCGCATCCCACACCTGGCGAAGGCCAAGGCTCTCGCCCACCATCTGGTGACGGACTTCCGCCGCGCGCTTCAACGAGCGGTTCTCGTCGATGAGGCGCGTGCGATCCAGCTGGTTCTTGATGGTGACCAGCAGCCGCTCCGCCCCAAAAGGCTTTTCGATGAAATCGATCGCGCCGCGCTTCGAGGCCTCGAACGCGGTGCTCGTGGTCCCATGCGCCGAAATCATCACGACCGGCACCGACTCGTCGATCGCCTTGATCCGGCTCAGCGCTTCCATGCCGTCCATGCCCGGCATCTTGACGTCGAGGAAGACGATGTCCGGCGACTCGCGCTGGACGAGCGTGATGCCCTCTTCGGCGGTCGCCGCCGGAAGATACTCGTAGCCTTCGTATTCGAGGGGCATCCTCATGGATTCGCGGATGCCGGCGTCGTCGTCTATGAGGAGAATGCGGGCGGACACGGTTGTCAGTGTGTCAGTCGTGAAGTCGTCAGTCGTGAAGTCGTCAGTCGTGAGTCGCGAGTCGTCAGTCTACCGTGACGGTAATCAAGCCACGGCGAGTGCTTGTCGGATCGTAGTAGTAAATGGCGGCGACGTCACCCGCACGAAGCGTGCTGACGACGCGCTGATATTCGGCGAGCGAGCGGGTCGGCTTCCGATTGATTTCGAGAATGACGAGGTTTCGTCGGAGCACCTGATTCGCGGGTCCGGCGGGATCGACGCGGTGGACGATGACGCCTTGCACCGGCTCGGCAATCTCGTACTTCGTGATGAACCCGCGATCCATCTCGCGTACCGAAAGGCCGAACGGAACCTGCTCGTCCGGAAGGGACGGCGGCGGACTCGCCGGGCGCATTGAGGCGGTCCTGTGCGATCATCGAACTCGTCGCCGCGGGCCGGGACGCTCGGCAAGCTTGACCTGAAGACTCTGCCGGCGGCCCTTCGCGCAGCACTTCCAGGCGGGCGATGCTGCCGGGGCGGCGGCCGGAGATGTCCCGGATGAGTCTCCTGATTGGTCGTCACGGCCTGACCCTCGACTTCGAGGATCACGTCATAGGCCTTCAGACCGGCGCGCTCGGCTGGAGATCGCGGCGTGACGTCCTGAACGACTGCACCATGCGAAACGCTCAGCCCCAGCGCGCGCTGAAGTCCTGGAGTGACGTCGGTGAGCGTGACGCCGATGAATCCGCGCGCCACACGGCCGTCAGCCTTCAATTGCGGCAGGATAGCCACCGCCTGATTGATCGGCACCGCGAAACCAATGCTGCTGGCGCGTGAGCTGATCGCCGAGTTGATCCCGATCACCTCGCCCCGCGAGTTGATCAGCGGCCCGCCGCTGTTTCCGAAGTTGATGGCGGCGTCGGTCTGAATGTAGTCGTCCAGGCTGTTGTCGAACAGCTTGCGGCCGATGAAGCTGACGACCCCGACGGTGACCGAGTGCACATAACCCAGCGGGTTACCGATGGCGCACACCCACTCGCCAACCCGCAGCTGGTCTGAATCCCCGAGAGGCGCCTCGGGGAGATTCTGCGCACCCTCGATCTTCAGGAGGGCCACGTCAGTCGCCGGGTCGGCGCCGACGACCTCGCCACGGAACGCCCGGCCGTCGGCCAGCGTGACCGTAATCCGATCGGCCGACTCGATGACGTGGTGATTGGTCAGGATGTAGCCGTCGTTATCGATGATGAAGCCGCTGCCGGAGCCCTGCGCTGGCGTGTCACGATCGCGCGGCAGGCCGTCGAGCGGATCCTCGGGGCCCCGTCTGAAGTTTCGCTGCGGATCGCGCACGGCAGTCATCCGGATCGCCGCGTCGATGTTGACGACCGCAGCGTTGATCCGCTCCGCGACATCCGCGAAGTTGACGAGGGGAACGGCGGCAGCTGGGTCGCGCTTGATCCGTTCTGCAGAATTGGACGGTGCCGCAGGCGCCGTGGACACGATCGGCGCTGTCGTGATCCCGCCGGCAAGGATGACGCCGACGAGAAACGCCACGATGGCGGTCAATGCGACGGTGACGATCGTGAAGCGCTTCGACATCGGCCTCAATTCGGCGCGCCGGTTGTGTCCGGCTTCCACCTCCGCCAAGGCTACGGCGGACAGGCAGGCCGGACCTACTCGGCGTCCGACTTCATTATAAGCGCCCGCAATTCCTCTTCGTTCAGGATCGCCACGCCCGAGGTCGCGCGCCTTGTCGAGTTTGCTCCCGGCGTCGCTCCCCACGACGAGATAGGACGTCTTCCGGCTTACAGATCCCGCCACCTTCCCACCCAGCCGCTCAATCGCCGCCTGGGCATCGTCCCGCGACATCGATTCCAGCGTGCCCGTCAGCACGAAGGTTTTCCCCTCGAGCGGCGTCGGTCCGGCCGAGGCCGAGGCGGCCGACTGCGCCCGCACACCGGCGGCCTGCACCCGCTCCATCAGCGTCCGATTGCTCGGTTCGTCGAAGAACTCCCTGACCGACCGCGCCACGACGGGACCGACGTCAGGCACCCTCTCGAGCGCCTCGACCGGTGCGCCCAGGAGCGCCTCGATGCTGCCAAACGCCCTGGCGATCGCCTGTGCCCCGCGTTCGCCGACGTGCCGGATACCCACCGCGTAGATCAATCGCCAGAGATCATTTCCGCGGCTGCGATCGATCTGCTCGAGGAGCTTGGCGGCAGACTTATCCCCGAGGCGCCGCTGGAGCTCCTTGCCTTCTCTTATCGACACGCTGGTCAGGTTCGCCAGAGCCTCGCGCTCGAGGTGATAGAGATCGGCGAAGTCGCGAACCATCTCCGGTCGTGACGAGCTGGTCCACAAGTGACTCACCGAGCCCTTCGATGTTCATCGCGCGCCGCGACGCGAAATGCTCCAGCGCGCGGCGGATCTTGGCCGGGCACGACGAGTTCGGGCAACGCCAGACGACCTCGCCTTCAGGCTTCTGGAGCTCGCTCGCGCAGACCGGGCAGACCGTCGGCATCTTCCAGGGAACAGCGTCGGCGGGGCGCTTCGCCAGGACCGGCTCGACGACCTTAGGGATGACGTCGCCGCCCTTCTCGATGATGACGACGTCGCCTTCGCGAAGGTCGCGGCGCGCGATTTCCTGCTCGTTGTGCAGAGTGGCGAGCGAGATGGTCGAGCCGCCGAGCTTGACCGGATCAAGCACGGCGTACGGCGTCGCGGCACCGGTGCGGCCGATATTGACCTCGATGGCGCGCAGCGTGGTCTCGGCTCGCTCCGCGGGAAACTTGAACGCGACGGCCCACCGCGGAAACTTCGATGTCGATCCCAGACGCTCGCGCAGCGCAAGGTCGTCGACTTTGATCACCACGCCGTCGGTATCGAAGTCGAGGGTCTGCCGGCGATCCTGCCAGCTGTGACAGAACGCGACCAGCTCGTCGATCCCGCGGCAGCGCTGCCAGTGCTCTTCGACCGGCAGATCCCACGCCGCCAGCGCCTCGAGCGTGCCGGCATGGCGGTCGCGCTCGCGGGCGCCTGGGACGACCAACTGATAGACGAACGCGCGTAGACCTCGACGCTGGACCACCGCCGGATCCAGGCTGCGCATGGTCCCCGCCGCGGAGTTTCGGGGATTTGCAAACGGCGGCTCGTCGTTCGCTTCACGCTCGCGATTGACGCGGTCGAACTCCTTTCGCGGCAGGTATATTTCGCCGCGAACCTCGATCAGTCCGGGCGGGCCTGACGACAGCCGGCGCGGGACGCCTTTGACCGCCCGGACGTTGGAGGTCACGTCCTCGCCGCGCACTCCGTCGCCGCGCGTAACGCCGCGCACCAGCTTCCCATCCTGATACGTGAGCGCGATGCTCAGGCCGTCGATCTTCAGCTCCGCGACGTAGTCGACGGCGTCGTCGCCGCCGAGCGTCGCCCCGGCGCCGCGGCGCACCCGCTCGTCGAACTCGCGCAGCTCAAGCTCGGAATAGGCGTTGTCCAGGCTGAGCATCGGCATCAGGTGCTCGGCCGTCGCGAAACCCTCGACGGGACGTCCCCCGACGCGCTGAGTCGGCGAGTCTGGCGAAGCGAGATCGGGGTACTGCTCTTCGAGCGCCTCCAGTTCCCGCATCAAGGCGTCGAACTGCGCGTCGGTGATCTCGGGAGCGCTTTGGGCGTAGTAGAGGTCTTCGTGCCGCCGAATCTCGTCGCGAAGCTGATTGATGCGGGCGGATGGATCCACGCAGGAACTATCGGTCGCGCGAGAGCACGTAGTCGGTCAGCGCCATCAGCGCCTCACGCTCGCGGCTGGCGGGAAACACAGCCAGACAGTCCTTCGCCCGATGGCCGTACTCGAGCGCCCGCTCGTACGCGACGTCGAGCGTCCGATGCTCGTGCAACAGGCGGAGGATGTCGCGCCACTGGTCGGCCGACACCGCGCGGTCGCGAACCACGTCGCGAATGAGGCGGTCCGCCTCGGGTCCGCCGCGCCGCAGCAGCTGGATCACCGGGAGCGTGACCTTCCCCTCGCGCAGATCGCCCCCGACAGGCTTGCCCAACGCAGCGGCGTCGGCGGTGTAGTCGAGCAGATCGTCGACGAGCTGGAACGCGATGCCCAAATTGAACCCGTAGTCGCGCAGCGCGGTCTCCCCTTCCGGGGAGACGCCGCCAAGCATCCCGCCGATCTGCGCGCAGCCGCCGAACAGGAACGCGGTCTTCCGTCGGATGATCTCGAAGTGCTCTTCTTCGGTGATGTCGACGTCGCCAGTCTTCGTGAGCTGATACAGCTCACCTTCGATCATCCGCAGCGTCACGTCGCAGAGCAGCCGGATGATCTCCAGCGAATCCTGCGTGAGTGCCATCGCCATCGACTTGATATAAAGATAGTCCCCGAGGAGCACGGTGATGTCGTTGCCCCAGCGGGAGTGCACGGCAAGTCTTCCCCGCCGCAGGTCCGCACCATCGATGATGTCGTCGTGGACGAGCGTCGCGGTGTGGATGAATTCGACCACCGACGCGTAGAGGACGGCGCGATCCCCCTGATAGCCGCTGAGCCGGGCGGCCATGAGGAGCACGGCCGGACGCACCCGTTTCCCGCCGCTCTTCTGGATGTACCGCCCCATCTCCGGGATCAGGGCGACCCGTGACTGAATGTGGCGGACGAACTCGCGTTCGACTGCGTCGAGATCTGCGCGGATCGGTTCGAAGATCTGCACGAGATCGGCGGAGACGGTGGATTTCTGCGCTGTGTCGCTCAAGAGGTAAGCCCGGGCCTGCCGGTTGCCCCACAATACTGGAGTTTCGCGCGGGGTGTCAACGCGCTAAGCCGTTTGAACCGATACATTTGGACCAAACAGCGCTGCGAAATTCTGTGACACTATCGAGGCCACCTCAGCCGGAGCGATCGCCCGCACGCCGGCGATGACCTCCGCAACCCGGACCACGTACGCCGGCTCATTGCGCTTTCCCCGGTGGGGAGTCGGCGCAAGGTACGGCGCATCGGTCTCGATCAGGAGCCGATCGGCCGGCACCATCCGCGCGACCTCGCGCAATTCTTCCGCGCGTGGAAACGTCACGATTCCGGCCAGAGAAATGAAGAAGCCAATATCGAGCGCCCGTCGCGCCATCGCGGTATCGCCGGTAAAACAGTGAAAGACCCCGCGGACGGCGCCCGCGCCAGCGCTGCGCAGGACGTCGAACGTGTCGTCGGTGGCCTCCCGCGTGTGAATGATCACGGGCAACCCGGTTTCAACCGCCAGGGCGACCTGCGCGTCAAAAACCTCCCGCTGAGTCTCGCGTGGCGAGAAGTCATAGTGATAGTCGAGTCCGATCTCCCCAATAGCCCTGGCCTGCTCCGTCACGAGACCCTGGCGGACGGCGGCCACGGCGTCGGCGGGCCGACCCGTGAAGCGTCCGGCATTGTGCGGATGGACGCCAACGGCGAAGCGCACCTCCGGCCAGATTGCCCGAACGCGCGACGCGGCAGCCGACTCCGCCGCGTCACCCGCCCCCAGGATGCAGAGGGCACCGGTGACACCTGCCTGTTGCGCGCGGCCGACCACCCCGTCGAGATCACCGGCAAACGCCGCATCGGCGAGATGACAGTGACTGTCGATCACCTCTATCGGACCCGGGTGCCCGGCGCGATGTCCTGATCGAAGCTCACCAACGTCGGCTTGCCACCGTCCGGGCTCGCGGCGAGCACCATGCCGTTGGACTCAATACCCATCAGCTTGGCTGGTTTGAGATTGAAGACCATGACGATTGTGCGGCCGACGAGCGATTCGGCTTCGTAGGACTCCGCAATCCCGGCGACCAGCGTGCGCTGCTCGGTGCCGACATCGATGTTCAGCTTCACGAGCTTCCGCGAGTTCGGTACCTTCTCGGCGGCGAGCACCTTCGCCACTCGCAGATCGACCTTCATGAAATCGTCGATGCTGATGCGGTCGCCCGCCGTCGTCGGTGCCGGTGCTGCAGCCTGGGGCGGCGTGGCAGCAGGTGCGGCTGCTGCCGGCGGGGTTGCTGGACTCTCCGGTTTTTCCACAATCATGCTCCTGCTTGAATCAGATCGGGATGGTCTCCTGCGTTGCTCGGCGACCCTGAGCTTGGCGAAGGTCGGTGCGCGGCCACAGCTGCTCACCCTTGATCAGCACACGCTCCCCTTCGTTTCGCCAGCGGGCATCATCGAGACGCAGATCCTCCGCCCTTCGCGTTTCGCCGACGCGACGGAGGATCTCGCGCGCAGATCCGGGCATGACCGGAAGCAGCAGCACGGCGGCGATTCGGACCGCTTCCGCGACGTCGAACAGGACCTGTGTCAACCGATCCCGATTGGCAGGATCCCTGGCGAGCGCCCAAGGCTCGCTGCTGGCGATGAACTCGTTGGCCGCGTCGATCAACCCGAAGACCGCCGCCGCGGCCCCTTCGAGGGCGAATGCGTCCATCGATTGCCGATACCCGTCGAGCGCCCGCGCCGCTTCGTTCGCCAAGCGTCCCGGAGCAGCAGCAGGCAAGAGACGGCTGTCCCGGTACTTCTCGGCCATTGCGCCAAGGCGGCTGACCAGATTCCCGAGGTTGTTCGCGAGATCGACGTTGTAGCGTTCCTCGAATCGTTCCCAGGTGAAATCGCCATCACCGCCGAACGAGATCTCTTTGACCAGATAGAGGCGCAGCGGATCTGTGCCGAATCGCGACAAGGCATCGAGCGGCTCGACCACGGTCCCCGTCGATTTGCTCATCCTCTCGCCCTTGAGGTGCAACCACCCGTGCCCGAAAATCTGTTTCGGCACGGGGACGCCCGCACTCATCAGCATCGCCGGCCAGATCACGGCATGGAACCGCGTGATGTCCTTGCCGATGACGTGCAGGTCGGCTGGCCACCACTTCTCGACCATCGCGGGATCCGTGCCGAACCCCACCGCCGTGATGTAGTTGATGAGCGCATCAACCCACACATAGATGACGCTGGACGGATCCTGCGGCATTGGAATGCCCCACGACTGTCCGGCACGGCTGACCGAGATATCGTCGAGCCCGGCCTCGAGCAGCCGGAGAATCTCGTTTCGCCGAATCTCGGGCACGAGAAACTCAGGATGGCTCGCAAAGTGAGCCTGGAGCGGATCGCGGTAACGCGAGAGCTTGAAGAAGTAGTTCTTCTCGCGAATCCAGTCAGGTTTGGTGCGATGAATGGCACACAAGCCTTCGACGAGATCCTTTTCCTGTTTGAAGGCCTCGCACGAGACGCAATACCATCCCTCGTAATGACCTTCGTAGATATCCCCCGCAGCGGTCATCCGCCGGACGAGCTCCTGCACGCCAGCCCGATGACGCGGTTCCGTCGTCCGGATGAAGTCGTCGAATGAAATGTCGAGCCGCCGCCAGACGTCGGTGAACTCCTGCGCCATCCGATCGCAGTAGGCCAACGGTTCTTCGCCGAGCTCGCGCGCTTTTCGAAACACGTTCTGCGAGTGCTCGTCGTTCCCCATCACGAAATGGGTGTCGAACCCGGCAAGCCGCTTGTAGCGCGCGATGACGTCCGCGGCAATCTTCTCGTACGCCGTCCCCAGATGTGGGCGGCTGTTGACGTAGTCGATCGCGGTGGTCAAATAGAATCGTGGCACGTGTGGTTTCCGACCTCTTACTTGCCTGAATCGAGCCAGGCCTTCATGGCGACTGCCTGGACATCCTTGATGGGCACGCGATGCTCGGCCGCGGCGCGTGCACAATCATCGAACTCTGGCGACGCGTTGACAACCCGTCCCTCCCGCCGGGCGACCTTGAACCGAATCGCGCCCAACGGCGTGGCTATCGTCTGCACTTCGCGGTCGAGGCACTCGCGCTTGACGTTCTGATACCGCACGCCGATGGTGGTCGTCTCGGCGAACAGAATGCCGGCAAGTGTCTCTCGCGCCGCGGGCGGCGCCAGCACGGTGACGAGCGTACCGGGCCGGTTCTTCTTCATCTGAACGGCGGCGTAGAAGACGTCCAGCGCACCGCCCGCATGCAGGCGATCCATCAGGGGCCCGAACAGCTGGGGATTCATGTCGTCGATCTCGCATTCGAGCACGACGACCTCCTCCGGCTGATCCTGCGAGGTGTCGCCGACGAACACTCTCAGGACGTTCGGATGGTTCTTGACGTCGCGATCGCCCGCACCGTACCCGATGGCCTCGAGGCGCATCGGCGGCAGGGGGCCGTAACTCTCCGCGTACGACGAGATCAGGAGCGCCCCTGTTGGCGTGACCAGCTCGCCCGGCACAGGCCCGGCGTAGACGGGAACGCCTTTCAGAAGGCGGGCGGTTGCCGGCGCTGGAACTGGAAACTCACCGTGCTCGCAGGTCACCGTTCCGCTGCCGACGTTGAGCGGCGAGGCGACGATTGCGCTGGCCTTCAGCCACTCCATTCCGTGAACTGCCCCGACGATGTCGATGATCGAGTCGAGTGCGCCCACCTCGTGCAGGTGAATCTTCTCGAGCGTTGTCTGGTGGATTGCGGCCTCAGCCTCGCCGAGGCGCTCGAACAAGTGAATCGCACGATCCTTGCCCTCGCGCGACAACGACGAGCGTTCGATGCAGCTGGCGATCTCTTTCAGGCTGCGGTGATGATGGTGGTGCTTCTCGCTCGCGCCATGTGCGTGACCGTGGTCGATGCTCGTGATCGTGATGATCGTGAGCATGATGGTGGTCGTGATCGTGGCCGTGATCGGGATGACGGTGACCTTGATCGAGCACGGTCTCCTGCGCCTCGCCCCCCTCTATCAGACGGAACTTTGACGCCGACACGCCAGCTCGCAACACGCGGTCCACGCGGACCTCGCCAAATTCGACGGCCAGACTGCCAAGCGCGGCGCGCAGCCCGTCAATCGGCAGACCGAGATCGAGCAACGCGCCGAGCACCATGTCGCCCGACGCCCCGGAGAAGCAGTCGAAGTACGCCGTTCTGGCCAACTCAGATGAACCCTTTCTCCCTCAAGCTGCAATACCGCACGTCCGCGAGGATCACGTGATCGATGACGTCGATCCCCATCAGCACACCCGCCGCCATGAGCCGCTTCGTCAGCTGCACGTCGTCGGTGCTCGGTTCCGGATCCCCTGACGGGTGATTGTGGAACAGCACGATGGCTGCCGCCCCGGCCGCAGTCGCCTCGCGGAAGATCTCGCGGGGATGCACGATGCTGGCGTCCAGCGTGCCGATCGAGACGACCGTCGTCCGCAGCACGCGGTGTTTTGTGTCGAGCAGCACTACGCCAAACTGTTCGACCGCCCGGTTGCCGTACTGCGGCAGCAGCAGGTCGGCGACGGTTTGCGGCGACGTGACCTGAATCCGTTGCCGCCCCCCGCGCATCAGCGTCCGGCGGCCCAACTCAACGGCGGCGAGAATCTGGGCAGCGCGGGCCGGACCGATGCCCTCGATCTTCGTCAGGTCGTCGTGCCGGGCTCGCGCGAGAGCATCGGCGCCGCCGATACCGGCGAGAAGCGTGTTCGCCAAATCGAGCGCGCTGGCATTCGCCCGGCCGTGCCCAAGCACGATGGCCACCAACTCGTTGTCGCCGAGCGCCGTCGTGCCAAGGCGCTGCAACTTCTCGCGCGGCCGATCGTGCGCCGCAACCGTCTTCATCGTACACCATCCCTGCTATACTTTCGGATTGATGCGTCGCCTGTGGCTCTTCCTGTGCGCACTCGTCGTGTGCACCGCGTGTTCCGAACCTCCACAGAAGGAAATCGATCGGGCACAAGGCGCCATCGACGCTGCGCGGGCGGCCGGCGCCGAACGGTACGCGTCCGAGACGTTCACCGCCGCCACGACTGCTCTCCAGCAGGCGCATGACGCCGTCCAGCAACGCGACTATCGACTGGCGCTTTCGCGGGCGATGGATGCGAGCGAGCAGGCGCAGGACGCGGCGCGACAGGCTGGCGATGGCAAGGCCCGCGCGCGGAGCGAAGCGGAATCCGCCGTCTCGACGACGGCAACCGGTCTGCAACAGCTTCGCTCCGCAATGAAATCCGCTGAAGAGGCACGCGTACCGCCCGCACAGATCGCGCCCGCGCGACAGGCGGGGCAACGCGTCGACACAGCCCTGCAAGAAGCGCGCGCGAAGCTCGCCAAAGAGCAGTACCTGGATGTCGTCTCGGACCTGAAGGGTGTCCAGACGCAGATTCAGGCTCAGATCACCGCGCTCAGCGAAGCGGTCAAAGTACGCGGCGGCCGCCGGCGCCGCTGAGTCCCGCAGACACCGTTGCATCAGGTGCACTGGCAGACCGCCGGTGTTGTTGCAATCTTCGCAGCGCCTCTTTCACCTTAGTGCCAGACGCGTGCAGCCCGGCTGCCGTTTGCAACCGCCACGCCGTTAAGGCACCCTAGGCCGCTGCATGACGGCCACGGCACTCCACACGGATCTCTATCAGTTGACGATGATCGCCGGCTACGTCGCCGGCGGTGTCCACGATCAGCGGTCGACCTTCGAGCTGTTCATCAGGCGGCTTCCCCCGCATCGCGCGTTCGTCGTCGCGGCCGGTCTCGATACCGCGTTGCAGTTCCTCGAGTCGCTGACATTCAGTGAGGGTGAAATCGAGTGGATCCGCGGCATTCCAGCCTTGCGTCGCGCGTCGCCCGCCTTCTTCGACTATTTGAAGCAGTTTCGCTTTACCGGCGAGGTGTGGGCGATCGCGGAAGGCACACCGTTCTTCCCGTACGAGCCGATCCTCCGCGTGACCGCGCCGCTCGCAGAGGCTCAGCTACTGGAGACTGCGCTTCTGGCGATCGTCAACTTTCAAGTCTCGATAGCATCAAAGGCGGCCCGAATCGTCGGCGCGGCGAACGGCCGTCCAGTGATGGAGTTCGGCGCGCGCCGCGCACATGGCCTCGACGCCGGCCTATATGCCGCCAGAGCCGCACATGTCGGAGGCTGTGACAGTACGTCGTTCGTGGCAGCGGGCCGTGAGTTCGGCATTCCGCTTTCCGGAACGATGGCTCACTCGTGGGTGCTGGCGGCGAACTCGGAAGTGGACGCTTTCCGCCGCTACATCGAGAACTTCGGCGAGCTGAGTGTGCTGCTGCTGGATACGTTCGACACGGTCGCGGCGGCACGTCTGATCGTGACGGCTGGCCTGCGCCCGCCCGCCGTGCGGCTCGATAGCGGTGACTTCCTCGAGTTGAGCCGTGCCGTCAGGAGTATCTTCGACACGGCCGGTCTGACCTCCACACGTATTCTCGTCAGCGGTGACCTCGATGAGTACCGGATCCGCGACCTCGTCGGCGCTGGCGCGCCGATTGACGCGTTCGGCGTCGGCACGGCGCTCACAACATCAGAAGATGCCCCTGCGCTCGGCGGCGTCTACAAGCTGGTTCAGGTGCAGGACGGCTCGGGCGTCCGCGACGTGATGAAACGCAGCACCGGCAAGGCAACCTGGCCCGGGCGGAAGCAGGTGTTCAGAGTGATCGAGGGCGGCAGGGCCGTTCGCGACTTGATCGCGTTCGACGATGAGACGGATGACGGGCGTCCGCTTCTCGAGCAGGTCGTCACCGGCGGTGTCCGTGTCACGCCGCGCCGGCCGCTGGCGGATGTCCGCGCGCGAGCGCAGGAGTTGATCGGCGAGCTGCCGGAATCCTTGCGTCAGCTGGATGCTGCGCCCGCGTACCCCGTCGAACCGAGCGATCGACTGGATCACGCCCGGCGCGCCCACGAGGGGGTCAGACTCGAGTCTGACCCCTGAGTTGCAGTTTCTGCCGCAGGGTCAGACCTGTGTCTGACCCCAGTCTGCCCGTCTGACCCCGCCTCAAAACAGCCACGCCAGCGCGCTGACGAAAGCGACGATCACGATGAATCCGACGATGTCGAGCACGATGCCGTGACGCATCATCTGGGTGATCGGGACGTGTCCCGAGCTGTAGACGATGGCATTCGGCGGCGTGGAGATCGGCATCATGAACCCCATCGATGCGCCGAGGGTGGCGCCCAGCGCCGGGGCGATTGGATTGACACCGGCTGCCTGGGACACGGCGATTGCGACCGGCACGATCATGTTGGCCGAGGCGGTGTTCGACGCGGTCTCCGACATGACGACAGCGACAGCCGTGAAGATCAGCGTGAGCGAAAAGGGCGTTTCACCGGGCAGCCACGATGTGATCCCACGACCCATCGATTCTGCGAGGCCCGTGGAGAACGCCAGCTCCCCCATGCTCAGGCCGCCACCGAAGAGCAGGATGATTCCCCAATCGATCTTGACCGCCTGCTCCCACGTCAGCGTGAACTTGCGAGCGCGCCAGTTCACAGGCAAAAGGAACAGCAGAATGGCGCCGACCATCGCCGCAACTGATTCAGGCACGGCGGCGGAGAATCCCTTGCCGAAGGCCGTGTCGCCAAGGCTCGTCAACGCGAGCACGCCTGGGAACAGCCAGAGGACGACGGTCGCACCAAACGCGACGAGCGTGTTGCGCTGCCCGGTCGAGAGCGGCCCCAGCCGCCGCAACTCCTCGTGGATCTTTTCGGTCCTGCCGACATTCAGCGTCAAACCGCGCAGCAGCGCCCACTGAAAGTAGAAGACCAGGAAGAGAAACAGCGCGATGACGATCGGGACGCCGAGCATCATCCACTTGAAGAAGTCGATCTGGACGCCGGCGATTCGGCTCAGCATCCCGATGCCGATCAGGTTCGGTGGCGTGCCGATCGGCGTACCGATTCCCCCCACCGAAGCGCCGAACGCGGCCATGAGCATCATCGCCGTGGCAAAGTCCCGGCTTCGCGCATCGGACTCGCGCCCCTCGGTCAGGTGCGCCACGATCGAAAGTCCGATCGGAAACATCATCGCCGTCGTCGCGGTGTTGCTGATCCACATCGAGATCCCGGCGGCGACGAGACCGTAGACGAAGAGGATGCGTCCTGCGCTGCCGCCGACGAGCCTGGACGAGAGGGCGCCGAATGCGATCCGCCGATCGAGGCCATGCACGAACATCGCCTCGGCGAGCATGAAACTGCCGATGAACAGAAAGATGATTGGATCCGCAAACGGCGCAAAGGCGGTGCGCGCCGGCACGACCTGGAGGATCACCGCCAGCACCGGGCCGATGAGCGCCGTGACCGCGAGGGGCAGCGCTTCGGTCACCCACAGGACGACCATCATCGCCAGGATCGCGGCTAGACGGTGCGCCGCCGGCGCGAGCGGAACCGGCGCGGCGAGGAGCGCGATCAGCACGAGCGGTCCGAGCACCAGACCGACAGTTCTCCGTCGTCGGTTGAAGAGCTCCTCAGATGGCGAGTAGACCTCGACTGCCCCGCCCGCTTCGTGCAGGCTACGCACCGGCGCCCCGCAGCCAGCGGATTTCAGCGACGACTTCCGCCGAGCCGGTCAGATAGAGTCCGTCGTCACACCACTCGACGCGCTGAACGCCACCCGGGGACACCACTTGCACATCTCGCGCGGCTCCGCCGAAACTCATGGCGGCGACCGCGGCTGCACAGGCGCCGGTGCCCGAGGCTTCGGTCGGCCCCACGCCTCTTTCCCAGATGAGGATGCGGACGCGATCCGGCGAGTCGACGCTGGCGAGCTCGACGTTGGTGCCTTCAGGAAAATGCGGATGGACGGCGAGCGCGGATGCGACCCTGTGCAGTCGCGCGTCCGTCACCTCACCGAGCGAGACGCACTGAGGATTGCCGACCCGCATGGTCACGACATCTTCGGCGATACCATTGACGTCGAGAACGGTTCTCTTCACATGTTCGGGTTGGCCCATCGCCGCACGGAATACGTAACTTCCACCTTGACTGGACAGCAGCTCGAGCCGTTTGGGCCCGGCATCCGTCGAAATGGTGACGCTACTGCCGGGCGTGACCCCGCGCAGCGCCGCAATCCACGTGGCTAGACAGCGCACACCGTTGCCCGAAATCTCCGAGGGACTGCCGTCGGCGTTCAGGAGGCGCATGGACGCTCCCCGACTGTCCTGCTCGAAGATGATCAGGCCATCGGCGCCGATCCCGCGGTGACGGCTGCACATCGCGCGCGCCAGCGCCGCCTGATCGACGTCAGCCGTCAGCTCGAATGATTCCAGGAGCAGGAAATCGTTTCCGAACGCGTGGGCCTTGACGACGTTCATTTACGGCAGAAGGCGAGCAGGTGCCATCCGAATCGCCGGACGAGCGATCGAGGGAGCGCGTTGAAGGTTCCGACGAAGAACGTGTTGAATGCGAGGCCCTTCCAGCCGCCGTGCAACCGCGATTTAACCGGGAACCGCTCTTCCACGATCCGCACGTCCTTGAAATCCGTCAACAGGGCCCGGAATTCCGCAGCGCTGTAGCGGCCCAGCACGGGAGCGTCCTCGTGCTCGAGCGGCACTTTCATGAGTTTCGACAGCGCATTCAGCCAGGAAATGCGGTTGTAGACCTGAAAGACCGCCTGCCCGCCAGTCTTGAGCACGCGATGACACTCACGAACCAGCGCGCGATCGTCAGCGGTGTACTGCACGACGCCATGGGCGTAGACGAGATCGAACGAGGCATCCGGAAATGGCAGCCGTTCGCCATCCGCTTCCCGGAGGTCGGCTTCGAGGCCCTGCTGCGAGAAGTTCTGCCGAGCCAGAGCGATGGCCGACGAGGACAGGTCGACGCCGGTCACGTGGGCGCCTCCCTTGGCGAACCGCACCAGGTCCGTGCCGGCGCCGCAGCCCACCTCGAGCACGCGCTTGCCACGATACCCGTCGAAATCGACGAGCCGCAAGAGGTGGTGCAGCTTCTCGAAATGATATCCGTCGAGATCGGCAAAGAAGCCAGGCGAGCCAACGGGATGCCTGGTGATCTCGAGGTCGTGTATGTGACGGTTCCAGTAGTCCCTGACGTCAGTTGTGGTGGCGGAGCCCGAGGGTGACACGGCGCACTACTATAGAATAAAAAACGCTCAGCATGCGTCCACGCGATCTCGATCGACTCGCGGGCAGCACCTACGACGTACTCGTCGTGGGCGGCGGCGTTCATGGTCTGGCCATCGCTTACGAAGCCGCCAGCCGCGGGCTCAGCGTGGCGTTGATCGAAGCGAGCGACTTCGGCAGCGGCGCCTCGTTCAATCATCAGAAGACCGTGCACGGCGGATTGCGGTCGCTGCAGAGCGCCCGCATCAACCGCGCGCTCGAGGCGATTCGCGAGCGCCGCGCGCTCGCGCGCATCGCGCCCTGGCTGCTTCGGCCGCTGCCCTTCCTCGTCGGCACCTACCGATCGGTGACGCGAAACCGGCTCGCCTTGCGCGCGGCCTTCAAGATCGACGAGTGGCTCGGACGGAAGCGCAATGTCGGGGTCGAACCCGAGCTGCACCTTCCCGCGCCCCGGCTGGTCTCGAAGGCAGCCACGCTCCGTCTCTTCGCCGGCATTCGTCCGGAGGGGTTGACCGGCGGCGCGCAATGGTACGACTACCAGATGGTCGAAGCCGATCGGCTGACATTCGCCTTCGCCGCAGCGGCAGATGCGGCAGGCGCCACGCTCGCCAACTACGTCGAGGCGATGGATCCGATCCGCGAGGGCACTCGCGTCGCGGGCATGACGGCGAAGGATCAGATCACCGGCCGGTCGATCACCATCAAAGCACGCGCCGTCGTGAACGCCGCCGGCTCCCACGCCGGCGTCGTCATGAAGCGGTTCGGTGTGAAACGCGAACTGCCCATGCTGCGGGCGCTCAATCTGCTGACCTCGCGACGGGCGAGCGATATGGCGCTCGCGGCACCGACGTCGGCAGGCCGGATGCTCACGCTGGTGCCATGGCATGGGCTCGCCCTCATCGGGACGAGTCAATCCCGATCGATGGTTCAGCCGGATGACGTCGAGGTCAGCGCCGCGGACATCCAGTCGTTCATCGCCGAGGCCAACGAGGCGTTTCCTGCGCTCAAGCTGACTCGCGAGGAGGTCACGCTCGTGCACCGCGGCGTGGTGCCGGCGGTCGCGGGCCGCAACGGCGCACCCGAACTCCGCCCGGTGCCGGCAATCTGGGATCACGCATCGGAGTCTGCGGCGGGCGCGTTCACCGTCGTGGGTGTGAAGTACACGACGGCGCGCGCGGTAGCCGAGCGCGCGGTGAATCAGATCGGCAAGCGGCTCGGTGCGCGGCTGGGGCCGTCACGATCGGCCACGACCGTCCTGCCGGGCGCGGGAATCGCCGATCACGAGGCGCTGGCGATCGAAACAGCGCGTGCGCTCAACCTCGAGCTCCCGCTGCCGCTCATCCGGCATCTGATCGCACGCTACGCAGAGGGCGCCGCCGAGATCGTTCGTTTGATCGGCGAACGTCCGGATCTGCTGGCGCCGCTCAGTCCAGATGTACCGACCATCCGTGCCGAGGTCCTGCACGTCATTCGAAAGGAACAAGCGACCAGGCTGAGCGACATCCTGATCCGGAGGACAGGGCTGGGTTCGAAAGGTCATCCGCCGGATGCCGCGATCCGCGCATCTGCGGTGCTGGCGGCGGCTGAGTGTGGCTGGGACGGGCAGCGTACCAGCGACGAGATCCGGCGCCTGCAGGAGTTTTATACGCTACCGTAAGCCGAGCGACGGCGGAGCGCGCACCCAGTAGTCATTGGGAGTTGTCGGGCGCGTGTCGCTCACGGCACCGTAAATCCGTTGAAGACCCAGGTGAAGCCGCCCGTGAAGCCATAGCTTGGGTCGCGCGACGTCAGCCCCACCAGCAGCCCTCCGTCGATGCGCACGGTTCCCTTCGTAAAGCGGCCGCCAACCCGCATGATCGAGCGGCTCTCGGTCCCCGGTGGCGTAGCGTGACCGCGCGTGTTCAGTCGGCCGTTGACCTCGCCCACGATTTCGACACCCTGCTTGATGGCGCGTGCCAGTGACATGCCGTAGGTGATGACGTCGTTCTGGCGGTAGCCGCGGGTTGGATCCGTCAGGATCGCCAGCCCGAGATTGCCGACGATCCTGATCGACTGAACAGTCTTGCCCAGGATGCCGGTGACATAAAAGTCCGTCGTGTCGAGCCCGATGCCGCTTTCGGTGCTCGCGTTGGGAAGGCGCGTCGCGAAGCGCAGCGCAATCGCCGGCCGACCGGCGGCTTCCGACAGCAGCCGGATCTTCGTCGCGATCGTGATGTCTTCATAGTCTTTGGTGTGATTGCCCGTGTACGTCAGCTCGCTGGAAAGCGGCGCCGGCTCGCTGATCCGTCACGGTCAGGCGCTGGATGATCCCGCCGTCGATCTGCAATTCGGCGATCGAGCTGATCCCGAAACTGACGCCGAGCGTCCCGATGCGAAGCAGGTTTCCCGTGAGGCCGGAGACAGGATAGAAGAGGTCCTCTTGATACTCGACGCCGCCTTCGATCAGGATGAGGCCGGATCCGACTGTCTCGGGATCTTCGGTGACGAGCGGACGTTGTTGCGCGAAGCCTGGCCTGCTGGCGGCGAGCAGGATGAAGAGGATGGCGATCGTTCTCAGTCTCATTGAGCCTCTGGGACGGGGTCAGGTCTTGAATTCACACTTTTCCACGACCTGCCCCCTCCGATTGGGCCAGGTCGTGAAAAAGGTGTGAATTCAAGACCTGACCCCGTCTAGAACAGCCGGCGGCTGTCGAGCAGCATGGTTACTGGTCCGTCGTTGAGCAGATCGACTTCCATCTGCGCCTGGAACACGCCGGTCTCGACGGCGAGCCCGGATTCGCGGAGCGCTCTGATCAGCTCCACGTACAGCGCTTCCGCCAACGGCGCGGGCGCCGCGGCGTCGAACGACGGCCGCCGGCCCTTCCGGCAGTCGGCGTGCAGCGTGAACTGCGACACCACCAGCACCGCTCCCCCGCTTTCGACGACGGAGCGATTCATGCGGCCGTGTTCGTCGGGGAAAATACGCAGCTCGCGAACCTTGCCGGCGATATACGTCGACATCCGCCGGACCATCGTCTCCCGCGACGCCGGCAAAGACCAGGAGGCCGGGGCCGATGCGGCCGGTGACACGGCCCTCCACGGTGACTGCGGCGCGCGTGACGCGCTGAATCACGGCGCGCATGCACTCAGCGCTTGACCATCGGTAGCGGAACGGCGCCGCGCTCGAACGCCAGCGCCCGCAGCTCGGACAGCGGGTTGAGCCGCCGGTCGAGCAGGTGACGTGGCGCGACGTTCGCCAGCGCGCGGATCATGGAGCTCTTGACCTCCGGGTGCTCGACCTCGAGCTGGGCGATCAGCCGCTTGACTCGCTGACGCTGCAGACCGAGGTCCCCGCATGCCGGACAGCAGCAGCTGATGATCGGCAACTGCTGGTCCTTCGCGTAGTTTCGCGCCTCGCTCTCGGTCACCGTCACCAGCGGCCGGATCACCACGTGCTGGCCGTTGTCCGACACGAGCTTGGCCGGCATGGCCTTCAAGGCGCCGGCAAAGAACAGATTCAGCAACAGCGTCTCGATGAAATCGTCGAGGTGATGACCGAGCGCGATCTTCGTCGCGCCGACCTCAGTGGCGAGCCGGTAGAGCACGCCGCGCCGCAACCGGGCACACAACGAGCACGGAGTGGCTTCGGCGCCGAGCAGGTCCTCCATCACTTCGCCGATCTCCGTGTGCACGATGCGGCATTCCCACCCGCGCTGCTCGCAGGTCTTGGTGATCAGATCGTGTCGATAGCCGTCGTAGCCGGAATCGACTGTCACCGCGACGAGGGAAAAGCTGATGGGGGCGCGCCGCTGCAGCACGTCGAGAATCTGCAACAGAGCCCAGCTGTCCTTGCCGCCGGACAGCCCGACCATCACGCGATCGCCATCCTCGATCAGCGAGTAGTCCGTGATCGCCTTCGTGACCTTCTTTGCGATCCTTGTTTCGAGCGGTGATGAATATGACATAGAGCTTCGCTGCCGTGGTTCGTGCTTCGTGGTCCGCAGCTCGTAGCTCGCAAACCTGCCACTGGCGGCGCTCCGAGCTACGAGCGACGAGCCACGACCCACGGTCAGCGTCAGTTCAGGAATCAATCATAACGTGGTCAGCTGCCGGACCGCGTCAGCCCAGTCCATCTTGGCGGCCGTCGAGCTGGCCTCCTGTCCCATGCGCTCCGCAAGTGCGCGATCGTCCATCAGCCGCCGCAGCGCGTCGGCCAGTCCTCCTGCGGATGGCTCGCAGATCAACCCGTTGACGCCGTCGCTGACAAGTTCCGCGGGGCCGCCGCTATCGCGGCAGGTGACGACCGCCTTGTGCGAGGCGAATGCCTCGGCCGTGACGAAGCCGTAGTCTTCGGACACTGGAGGAAAGCACACGGCACGGCAGCGCGCGAGGTGATCGAGTAGGGCCGAGTCGCTGAGCGCCCCGGTAAGCGTGACGCGGTTGGCGAGTCCGTGGCGCGGCGATTGCGAGCCTCGAGCCTCACGCGTTCTTCGCCTTCGCCGCCGATGACGGCCTTGATGCCCGCGGCGCGTGACGTGGCGAGCGCCTCGATCAGAAGATCCGCGCGTTTGAGCGGCGTCAGGCGCGACACCATGAAGATGTAATCGCCGTAGTCGTCGCAACGGTAGGGGCGCGGCGGCGGTGGCGGATACAGAACGGTTGATTGCAGCTCCGGCCACATCTGGAGCCGCTCCTGAATGGTCTTCGACTGGACGAAGAGACGCGTAACGTTCTTCGTCAGCAGATAGCGGTCCGCCGCATGCATGAGCCGCCGGCGCACACGTTCCTTGACGAGCCCTTTCGGGCTGAGCGTGGCGCTGAACCGGTCCCACAAGTCGTAGTACTCGCGCATCGTGTGGTTCAACCAGCACACGTGGCGGTGATGGCGGACGGCGTAGCTCGGGTAACGCAGGCTGATGACGTGATCGATCGGCTTGCCGTCGCTCGTTTCCACGTCCGTCAGCCAGTTCGCGAGGTACGCCGATGCCTGGCGCCCGAAGCGGTTCTGCGGCGTGACGACGATGTCTGCCTGATGCCCCGCCGCCTGCAGCGCCTGCACGAGCGCCCTGGCGATCACCATGTGTCCGCCCTCGACCATCGGCGGGCTCGATGTCACGACGGCGACGCGCATCACTCGTCCCTCGACGGTGCTCGGGACGACCCTGAGCCTGTCGAAGGGTCGGAACTCGGGGCTCGAGACTCGGGGTTCGCCGCGGCCAGCTCGACCATCGGTCGGACGTTCACGCCGAGAAAGCGCGTATCGTCGCTCCCCTGCACGAACAGCGGGACGAACCCTTCACTGCTCGAGACCGATGCCTTCCAGATCCAACGGCCTTCGTAAGGGAAACCGTCGCCGAGATTGAACACCAGCCGGTGCGACTCGCCGGGGCTTATCGTCAAATCCTGGGAACGGCCCTGTACCCGGGCGACGACGTTGGTGCGAACCGCCGCGCCCGTGAGTATCAGGATCAATCGTTTCATCGGGCGATCGGCCTTGATCAGGATCTCGGCGCGCGAGCGGCCTCGCACCCAGAACGTCTTCTCTTCACGAAACGCATTCTTGTCGACGAGATAAATCTGAAAGCCAGGATCGCCGACACCCGGGTTGTCGCCGAACCAGAGCAGCACTCGCGATGGATTGGTATTGATAGGCAGATCGTTGATGTTGCTCAGTTCAACTGGAAGCCACCGGAGCGGACCGTTGTCGGCGTACTCGCCAGGCCGGCTCGACGCCACGAACGGGTTGAGCACCAGCTTCGCCATGAAGAGAGCGCCGACCGCCCAGGGAAGCATGGCCAGCCAGACACGGGAGACGGAGGGCAGAAGGAACAGGACCAGACCGTAGGCGCCGATGAAGTAGCGATTGCCGACCGAGCCTCCGCCGCCGAACCACGTGTAAGGCGTGGCGATGATGAACAGCAGGATCTGCGCAAGGACGGCCACAGCCACCAGGTACTGCCACAGCGGTCGTCGTCGCGGTGCCGCGACGAGGAACGCGAGCGCAAACACGGCCGGAAAGAAGTACGCGATCAGCCCGGAATAGCGACCTACGAAAAACCAACCGAAGTTGTGGAAGAGGTTCGTGAAAAAAACGGACCGGTTGAAGATCACGTCCGTCAGCGCCTCGTTGCGCTCCTTCTCCAGGCCGACGTCAAAGCTCGACTCGGTCGTCTGAAACGGGAACTCGAAAACGAAGGTGTTCCGATCCTGGCCGCCCTGGTAGTTCCACTCGCCGGCGATCGCCATGTTGACGGCGAACAACCCGCCAGCCACCAGCGTGAACGCCGCACCCGTCGTCAACGCAGCGCCCCAGCGCCGCTTCCACACGAGCCACACGAAGATTGGTGGAAAGAGCAGCGCGTTCGAGACCTTCGAGAACGTCGCCAGGCCGAGCAGCACGGCCGCGAGCACGTCACTGACGGGGCGAAAAGCCCAGCGCATTCCTCGGGCGCCTTGTTCGGATCTTCGATTTCCTTATACAGCCAGCAGAAGTAGGCGAGCAGGCCGAGCGTGAAGTTCAGGACCTCCGGCATGATCCACACGACGTAGACCGGGACGACGGTGGCCATCACGAAGGCGCCGGCCAGCGTGGCCGCGGGCGCCGCCGGCATGCGGGCGTGCAGCACGAGATAGCTGCACCAGACGGCGACCGCAACGAGCAGCGCATTCAGCACGAGAAAGCCATTCGTACCGAAGAGTCGGATGAACGGCGACGCGAACAACGGATAGATGAAGGACTTGCCGTAGAAGAGCCGCGACGAGTCGGGATCGGGCGCGGTGGCCGTCCAGAAAAAGGGAGGACGCAGCATCAGCCCTCCGCCGACGATGTCCCGGCCCTTCTTGAGGAACACGCCAGTGGGACCGGATGGATACTCATGCCACACACGCGCGAGATCGCTCGCGCCGGTACGTGAGATCGCCATCGCGCGCGAGGCTGTGCCCCATCATGTAGTAGGTGGCTTCGTCGCTCTTGAACCCGCCGCCCACGGTCGGGTAATCGATGCTGACGGCGAGCCCGCCGTAGAGCAGGAGCAGAATTGCTGAGAGCATCAGCCCGGGCGTGAAGTTGCGCGGGCGCCGATCCACGGCGGACGTTGGCGTGCTGACGTGTGCCGGCGGATCGGTGTCTCGAATCATGCCGGTCGGCGGCTGGTCAGAAACGACAGGTCCGACGCAAGCGCGCCCTTGCGGTGGGTCGCCCGCGAGACGCGATGCAGGAGGTAGTACAGCCGCTGCATCTTCGACACGAACGCCGCGATGTCGTATTGCTGGCCAGTCACCCGCGCCTCCGCGCGAGCCTCGCCCTCAAATCGGGCTCGTCCATCATGCGGACGATCCCATTTGCCAACGCTCGGCGTTTCGCGCTTGGGGACAATCAGCGCATCCCGATCGTGTGTCAGCACATCGACGAGGCCGTCGGCGTCGGTCGCGACGATCGCCTTCCCCATCGCGAGCGCCTCGAACACGGTGAGGGGCGTGCCTTCCCAGAGCGAGGGAAACACGCTGACATCGAACGCTGAGACGACGCGCGCAACGTCACGGGCAAAGCCCGCGAACACAAACCGATCCCCGAGATTGAGCCGGCGGGCCTGCGCCTCGAGATCGGCCTGAGGAGCGGTCCTTCCCCCACGATGAAGAACCGCGCGTGGGGCCGGTCGATCGAGTACGAGCCGGGCAGCGTCGACGAGGAAGGAGTTGCCCTTCGAGTCGTGCAGACGCGTGACGGTCCCGATCGCGACATCTTCCGGCGCAATCCCCAGTTCCCGTCTGGCGGCGGCGATCTCGTCCGCCGTGCGCTCGCGACTGAACTCTTCGAGCGGCACGCCGAGATAGACGACCTTGACCTTGTCTGGCGGGATCTGCCTCGCCTTGATCACGAAGTCTGCCGTGCTCTTCGAAACAGCAATCGCGATGTCGGTCAGTGGCTCGAGCGCTCTGTCGGCAATTTTCTGAAACCACGGGGTATCCGTCAGATTCGCGTGCTCGTGCAGGATCGACGGAATCCGCCGCATGCCGCCCGCGGTTCGCCCGAAGGTAGTCGCCCCGTACCCGTGCAGGTGCAGGATGTCGATCTGTTTGCGATCGATCACCTTGAGCAATGCGGGCAGGGTTGCCGGATCGAATTTGGACTTGTGCAGGTAGGTGATGTCGACGCCGAACGACTCCAGCGTTTCCTCCGACAAGTCCTTCTTCCTGAGGCTCACGAGCGAGACGTTGAAGCGCGCCGGATCGAAGCGCGGAATCATCCACGCGAACAGCCGCTTCACCCCGTGCATTCGTGACCCCTCCCAGCCGAGGTGATCGCAGACCTGCAGGACGTTCAGCTTGCGGCCCGGGTCATCACGGAGTTCGGTCACGACGAGGCGACCTCGCTGCGCTGCCCCACGATCTTGCGCGGGAATCCCCACGGCAATGGCGCCGGCGGGCACGGACGATCCGGACGACGGCGCCGGCGCCGATGATCGCGCCATCCCCGACGGAGACGCCGTCGAGCACTTTCGCGCCGGCGCCGAGCCACCCGCCCGCGCCAATCGTGACGCCCTCCGATTTCCGGTTCTGCGCCAGCACCGGCTGCGAGAGATCGCTGAAGTCGTGATCGCCACCGATCAGGTAGCAGTAGGCCGCAAGCAGCGTCTCTTTCCCGACCCGCACGCGGCTGGCTGAAAACAGTTCGCAGTTGAACCCGATGTTGGCGCCGTCCTCGATGTCGATGTCACCGTTCTTGCACGACAGGATGGAATTGCGGCCGATGAACACCCCGCTGCCGATGGTGATGCCGCGGTTCGACTCGCCTTTGGCATCCAGGAGACAGTTGTCATCGACGACGACGTTGTCGCCGATGTTGATCTTATGCGGGTGACGGAGCACGACGTTCTGCCCGAAGATCACGTTGCGGCCGCAACGTCCCAGCAGTTTGGGATACAACATCTTGCGCAGCGCGAAGCCGAGCGCGCCGGGGACGTGCTGCGACGACAACACGATCATCTCGTGCCTGATGAGCGCGGCCCACCCCGGGCGGCCGACGACCAGCGCGGCGTACTTTTCCCGAGCCGATTGCCGGGTATCGAACAACTGGTCCTGCGCCCGCGGAATCTTCGTCATACCGTCATAACCAGCCGGCAGTCCGGTACCACTCGAGGCTCTTTCTGATCCCGTCCTGCAAGCCGACGCTTGGCGCGTACCCAACTCACGTCGCGCGCGGGAGATGTCGAACGCCCGGCTCTTCGTGAAAAAATCCACACGCCTCCGGTATATCGGCGGCTCGATGCCGAACGGTGCGCAAACAGCCTCGCAGAGAGCTCCTGCGGTCCAAAACGGCCAGACCGGCAGGTGCAATCGCGGCGGCGGAACTCCTGCCTCGCGTGCAATCAGCGCGACAAGCTCGTTCAGCATCGTCACTTCCCCGCCAGCGAGGATGTAAATACGTCCGCCTGCGCCGGCCACCTCGCCGCATAACCGGAAGCCCTCGACGAGGTCATCGATATAGGTGAGGTGATAGAAGATGCGTCCGTCACCGAGAATGACAAATCGCTTCCTCGCAACGCCCCGGAACAGCTTCAGGAGCCGACGATCGCCTGGGCCATAAATGCCTGTCGGCCGCGCAACCACGACCTCGACACCGGTGGCTCTTCCAGCCTCGAGCGCCAGCCGTTCACCCTCGAGTTTGGTTTCCTGATACAGATCGCCCGGCTTCAGCGGCGCATCCTCATTGGCCGGCGGATGCTCGACATCTCCGTGAACACCGACGGTGCTGCAATGCACCACGCGGCGCACGCCGCTCGTTGCCGCGACCTCGACAATGCCGCCGGGCGCTTCGGCATTGACGGCGCGATACTCGGCCGCGGCCAACCCCGCTTCCCGGTAGAGCGCGGCGATGTTGTAGACGACCTCGACGCCGCGCATCGCGGTCTCTAGTGTGGCGCGGTTACGAACGTCCCCGATCCTCAGCTCTATGCCCGTTTGTTGCAGGCTCTCGCCGCGCTTCGGATCGCGCACAAGCGCCCGAACGGCGTAGCCGCGAGCCGCGAGGGTCCGCGCCAGATGGCCACCCGTGAAGCCTGTGGCGCCGGTGACTAGGACTTGCAACGCTGTGCCACAACCGTGACCGGCGATCCAAACGCGTCGCGCAGCCCGATCTTCGCGAGAACGCCTTCGATCCGTTGTGTCGCCGTCAGCGAGCCCAGCCTCTTGTGCAAGGCGATCGGCAGCACGAACTGCCGATGTGAGCCGCGTCCGGCGGTAGCCGTTGGCCTCGAGAACGGCGGCAATCGAACGATCGCTGAAAACTCTGTAGGCCTCGACCCGCGCGCCGGCGGCATGCGCGACGTGCCGTGTCGCCGCCTGCAGCGCAGCAGCGCTGGCCAGTGCCGGATAGTCGAACACGATTCGATCGCGCGCGACCCGGCACAGCTCGGCCAGCGAACTTCGCCAGTCCGGCGTGTGCATCAACACTCGAAGGCACACGACGTCGTCAAACGATCGATCGGGGTATCGCAGCCCGTGCGCGTCGCCCTGCTCGAACGCGACGCTGACGTGTGCCGTTTGCGCGCGTTCCCCGGCAACAGCGAGCATCTCTGCAGATGCGTCGACGCCGGTGACGATTGCTCCACGGGTCGCAAGCGCAATCGCCGCCCGGCCGGTGCCGGTTCCCACGTCGAGCACCGACCTGCCCCCCACGGGCGCCAGGAAGTTGGCGAGCACCTCTTCCTGGGTCTCGGCGAGAAGACGCCCGATCGGCCCGCTGAACCGCTGGCGGTCGAACGACTCGGCCATCGCCCGATCCGCGTACACGGAGTAGCTGTAATGGTCGGCGCGCGGCTGCGGTCCGCTCGTCACGCCACGCCTCCCGCCACCTCGGGCGTGACCTCGCGCGTCAGGTGTTCGCACGCCTGACGAGTCCGGTTGAGATACGCCTCGTAGCTGTACTTCGTCTCAGCCAGCAAACGCGCACGAGCGCCGACGGCGCGTCCGAGCGAGGGATCGGCGATCGCCTTCAAGATTCCTTCTGCAAAACCCTCCGGCGTCGCCGGCGTCAGCAGCGCGACGTCATCATCCAGCACCTGGGTATGCGTCAGGAGCCGGGTGGCGACGATGGGGCGGCCGGAACGGAGGTATTGATAGATCTTGAGCGGCGTATTGGTGCCGGTGCTGCGCGGCGAGACGAGCACATCGGCCGCGTCGAGGAAGCGCGGAATCTCGTCAGCGGGCCGCTGGCCGGCGAAGACCACTTGCTGGGACAACCCTTCACGCGCAATCGTCTTCGCCGCATCAGCGACCTGCTCAGGTCGTCCACCAGCCAGGACAAATCGGACGTCCGGCCGAACGGCCTTCACGAGTTGAGCGGCAGCAAACAGCAGATCGAGCCCCTGGTAGTGTTCGAACGTACCGGTGTACAGCACCATCGGAGCGTGGTCGCCGATGCCCAGCCCGGCCCGAATTGCGACCCCCGACCCTTCGGTGGGTGCGTCGCCTGAGCCTGGCGCATTCTCGATGAGCACCACCGGCACGGCCGTATCGATACTCCTGACGGTCTCCTCGAGCTGCGGGCAAATCACGATGACCACCCGGGACCGCCTGATAACGAACCGCTCCATCCAGCCGAAAACTCCTGTCAGGACGGGGGACCGGGTGAACGAAAAGTTGGTGAGCTGCTGGGGGAGGCTGGAGTGCATGTCGTACAGATGCGGCACACCAAGGATCCCGGCCAGCGATGACGCCGATGAAACTGCCCTCCTCGTGCGAATGGATGACGTCATACCGCTCGGCCATCGCTCGACGGATGGTCGTCAGCGCGATCGCAGTATCCAGCGGGAGCTTCGCGAAGGACGGACCGATTCGGACATCGTTGATGAACGGCGGCTTGGCGCATCGAAAGACGCGCAGGCCCGGCATCGTGACGTCTTTGCCGAAAGGATACGTGACGAGATCGACCGTGTGACCCAGCTCGACGAGCGCGCGGATCCGGTGGTATCGGAGAATGGAGTGCCCCGGGGCTCGAAGAATGGCTCCGGCGCGATCATGAGGATTTTCACAGCCTGATCTGACGAATTGTACGGAAGGGTTTCGGAAACGTCAACGTAAGTGTCGCCATTTCCGCGAGTTAAGGTTATTCTGTTCGCCAGTGCCTACAACTGATTCGAACGTGCCGCCCCCATCCGGGGCGATGCGGACCCGTGCGTTGCTGGTGCCTGTGCTCAAAGCTGGGGTCAGCATTGCCCTCCTCGTGCTGCTGTTCACGCGTGTTGACGCGGCGCGGCTGTGGGACGTCGCCCGGACTGCGTCCACCGCCTGGCTCGCCGCCGCCCTCGTGCTCTATCTGGTCATGATTCTCGTCAGCGCATGGCGCTGGGGCCTGCTCCTGAACGCTCAGAACATCCGCCTTCCCTTCGCGAAGCTGACGTCGTCTTTTCTCGTCGCGACGTTCTTCAACAACTTTCTGCCCAGCAACATCGGTGGCGACGTCATTCGTGTGGCGGACACGGCGACCGCGGCCGGGTCGCGGACGATCGCGACGACGGTCGTGCTGATCGATCGGGGTATCGGCCTGTTGGGTCTGGTCCTGATTGCCGCCCTCGGTGCGACCCTGGGGCATCGGTTCGGTTCGGAAGCGGGTGTCAGCCCGGGGATTCTGTGGGCGGGTTTCGGGGCTGCGGCGATCCTGGCCACGCCTGCGCTCATGGCTCCCGACAAGTTCATGCGGCTCTTGAGGCCGTTACGGGTGCTGAATCCGGAGTGGGTCGACGAACGGATCGGCCGAATGACGAATGCGCTGGCCCGATTCCGCGACTCACGCGAGGCGCTGGCAGGCTGCTTCGTCGGCGCCGTGGCCGTTCAGGCCGTGCTCGTGGGGTTCTACCTCGCCGTCGCGCTGAGCATGCGGATCCCGGTCGGCTTCGCGGAGCTCGCGGTAATCGTCCCGATTACCTTCATCGTGCAGATGCTGCCGGTTTCGATGAACGGCTTCGGCGTGCGCGAGGCGACGTTCGGGTTCTACTTCACGCGGCTGGGACTGTCGCTCGAATCGGCGCTGCTTGTCTCCTTCATGGGAGCCGCGCTGATCATGCTGTTTTCGCTGTCCGGAGGGCTCGTCTACCTGGCTCGCCTCCGGGGGGCCGGCGGGGAATCCCTTGCCTGACGCCCCCGAACGGCCTGGCCCCCGCTTGACGGCCGGTGGGCCGATCCGTATCCTGTAGGCTCTCACGGAACTTCCCAGCAGTTCCCTCCCTGCAGCCGCAGTGGCTTCGCACCGATAAGTGTCACTGCAGGGTCTATGCAGATGGTCGGCCTCCGGCCGGCGAACAGGTTATCCAGGGCCGCGGGAGCTGTGGCCAGAATCGGGAACGGACCATGAGACGCATCAATCTCGTCCCAGCCGCTGCGTTGTCAGTAGCACTGGCGATGACGCTCGCCGCCTGCGAGGCGCAGAAGAGCGAGAACCCGCTCAGCCCCTCCGTCGCTGGTCCGATTCCGGGCGTCGAGATTACCGCGCCTCAGCATGATCGAGCCGTCGCAAGGGGCGCGCTACAAGGAAAACCAGCAACCCATCAAACTGGCCGTTGGAAACGCCAGCAGCAATGGCGTCAGGCCTCTGTATTACACGTTCGAGGTCGCGGCGGACTCTTCGTTCCAGACAAAGATGTTCGCCCGAAGCCAGGTTCAGCCCGGCGACGGGCAGACGAGCGTGACAATCGACCGCCTCGAGCTCGGTCGCTCCTACTACTGGCGAGCACGCGCCGAAGATGGGGCAAATACCGGTCCCTACGCGACCGTGCAGTTTGAAGTGCTGCCGCGAGCGCAGCTGGGTGCTCCGCCGCTCCTGACACCCATCAACAATCAGCGCACGAGCTCGCGACGCCCGGACCTCGTCGTCGGGCGCTCTGATCGCAACGCCGCCATCGGCGCCGTGGGCTACGAATTCCACGTCTCGCTGGACGCCGCGTTCTCGCAAATCGTCGCAACCGGATCCGTCGGCGAAGGCGGCGACACGACGTCGTTTACGCCTGGCTCGAACCTCGCGTCGGATCGGCAGCATTTCTGGAGAGCGCGCGCCTCTGACGGGGAGACGAACGAGCGATTGGTCGGGTGTCCAGGGCTTCATCACTGCGGCCAACGCCCCTGCTCCGCCGGGACCCGCGCCGGCGCCAGGAGGTGGACCCTGCAATTCGAGCTCGGCTGAAGCGATCGTCGTGTGCGAACGGAGCAAATTCGGGTTCATGTCGCACGGGGACATGTTCAACTTCATGCGCGCCGTCGCGCAATCGCTCAATCGGAATGGCATCCCCGGTGGCCCGTTCGGCATCCTGCGGAAGCGGGGCGGGACCAATTGCAACGGCTACTCCTGTGACGTGCTGTGCGCCGGTCAGGGAGGATCGCAGCGGCAGTGGGACGTGCTCGGGGATATCGACGGCGCGCAGTCGCCTGGCTTCTCCGGACCACACACGCTGCCAGGGATCAGGGTGGACGTCTGCGAGATTCAGTAGGCCCGACCTTGAGGTCGGGCGTGGTGGATTGACCCGGAGCGTTGAAGGCGGCGGACTATCGGCCCGCCGCCCCGAGGATCAGAATCTGACGCGAACGCCGCCGCCGAGCTGAAGGCCGCCAACCGTCAGGGAATCACCGGTCGTGCCTTCGAGTTCGGCGGAGCCCCAGGTATAGCGCGCCAGCACGCCGGCGCCGATACGCGGCGTAAGCAGGTAGGTGATGTCGACGCCGAAGTGAATGCCGACCGTGGTCTTGTCGACGCTGGTGACCTGAAGATTCGAGAGGGTCGGGCCTGGCTCTGTGACGGTGACCGACGTGGGAAGGTCCTGGCTCACAAAGAAGATCGACGGGCCGAACTGGAACCCGACGTCGACCTTGTCGGTGACCGGCATCATCCAGGTCCCTGTCAGGTGCAACGCCGGCTGCGAGTGCTTCGCGCCGAGGGCCGTGGTCGTCACAGACCGCGGGCTGTCAAAGAAATCGGGGTCTGGGATCTGGGCGTCGATGACGAGATCGGCCTCACTGCCGACATGCGAGAACCCGAGACCGACGGCGAGGTTGCGCCACACTTTGTAACCAGCGCTGATGTCGAAGAAGAAGCCGCCGCCGACGTCCTGGGTCGTGGCGAGGATGGCGTCGTCACCGTACAGGCTGAAAACGTTCTCGGTGTTCAGCTCGTGCGATGGCGCCTGGACGCCGAGTGTCACGTTCACGAAACCTTGGTTCGTCCACTGCATCTGTGCGAATGCATCGAGGTGCACACGGTGGAGAGAGTCAGCGCGAGAGTGGCAACGGTCAGCTTGCTATTCATCAGACTCCTTGCGTTCGAATGCTCCGGTTCGCCGCTGCGAACGACGGGCAGAGTTTGGAAATGGTAACACGACGAACTTCGTCAACCCGCTCGCGAACGCTGTCTTTCGTGAGCTCGTGCGTGCAGTTTCGGATGACAGCGCAACGATCCCGTAGTACTATTTCGGCCGTTTGCTCCCAGCGGCACAACCCCAAAGCAAGAGGATTTTTCTGATGCAGTACAAGACGCTCGTGGCTTGTGCGTCGGCGGCTCTGCTCGCCGGCGTCTTAGCGTGTTCGAACGATTCCGATGGTCCGGTGTCACCGAGCTCGTCGCAGCCCGGTGCGACAACGGCCGGTCCGAATAACGAAACCTTGAAGGCCACCGCGCCAGTTCCCCAATCGCCAGTCAACAACCAGCAGCCGCAAGGCGGGCTGATCCTGGTCGCGACGAAAGCCTCGTCGCCATACTCGTCGTCATCGTCCGCCTACTCGTACGAGTTCGAGATCCGACGATCGGGCAACGCCGTCGCGGGATGTAACGTCACGGTGGCTGGCGGAAGCGGCGGCACGGTCTCGGCTACGCCGAGCTGCTCGCTCGAGGTCGATCAGATTTACGGCTGGCGTGCGCGCGCGGTGTGGCAGGGCAGGCAGGGTCCGTGGTCGACGGAAGCCACGTTCAGGGCCACGGCCGGCGGCGGCATCACCGACGACGGCGTCTACGATCCGCTCGTCAACGGACGGACCGTCGGCGAAATTTTCGGCGACGTGACCTTCATTCCCAACGTCGGCGTCCGTCTGAATGGCTCTGGCAGCTACATTCGCTACCCGCTACGACGAACGCTCACCACGGGCGAGTTCTCGCTCATCATCACGGGCGTCGCGACCAACACCGAAGGCGGAAAGACAAAGGTCTTTGCTATGTCCGAGGGCCCGCTGCAATGCCCGGCCCCCGACAATATCGTCGAAAACGATCGGCGGATGACGGTCGAAAAGCGCGGGGACCCGGAAGGCATCGTGGCCTGGCGTTTCATTACTCACGACGACCAGGTGGACACCGAGGGCCCCGAGCGCGAGTTCGTGCCCTTCGATCCCAACACGTCCTATCTCTGGACTGCGACGTGGAACGGCGTCTTCAATCTCCGCGTCCAGCGCGGCGGCTCGAACGGGGACACGATCTACAACAAGGGCAAGGACGTATCACGGCCGCGGGTACGACCCGCAGCCGCACTACGCGTTCATCGGCGCGCCGGTAGGCCGCAGCGGATTCGACGCGGCAACCGTTCCGGGCATGATCGTGCGTCACGTGTGGATCTCGAACCGGCCGCGCCCGGCCGGACTGAACTGACCTCACTCGACGCGTTTTACCGGCGGCGGGCGGGATGATGTCCTGCCCGCCGCCTTCGTGTCCGTGATACCCGCACCTTCCCCTCCGCAAGTCTCCGAAGGCGCGATCGAGACGCGCCAGACGCGGCGCCTCGTGATCATCTGCCTCACGGCCGCATTCACGTACATCTTTCTCGCTAACGCGTGGCTCGGCGATGACGCGTACATCACGTTTCGCGTCGCGTGGAATCTCTTGCACGGGTACGGCGCCGTCTTCAACCCGGGCGAGCGCGTGCAGGCGTACACGCACCCACTGTGGTTCCTGGTGCTGACGGCTACGACCGCCGCTGACGCGCGAGTTCTTCTTCACGTCGCTCGTCATCTCCTACGGATTCACACTCGCCGCCATCCTGACGGTTGTCAGAAGCGCCAGGGACATCGCGGGCGGCGTCGTGGCCTTTCTCTGGCTGGTCAGCTCGAAGGCGTTCATCGACTACTCGAGCTCAGGCCTGGAATACCCGCTCAGCTATCTGCTGCTGGCGCTGTTCTACGTCCGCTTCTTCGAAATCAGCGACAGGCCGCTGACGCCGAAAGACCTGCGGCGTTTCGGTTTGCTGGCGGGGTTGGCATTCGTCAATCGCATCGATAGCGTCGTGCTGTATGCGATACCACTCGCCTGGCTTGCGTCTACGGGCCTTCAGGAGACGCGATGAACGATCGGCGCCGCTGGTCATTGCGTTCGCTGCACCGGTCGCGGCCTGGCTGGTGTTCGCGACGCTGTACTACGGCTTCCCTCTGCCGAATACGTATTACGCAAAGGTCGCCACCGGTATCCCGTCAGGGTTGCTCTACCGCCAGGGCTTCGCCTATCTCATCAACAGCTTCGGCGCCGATCCGTTGACACTGGGGACTGTCGGCATCGCCAGTGTGCTGGCGCTGGGTTCGACGATGCCGCTGCGCACCGCCATGGCGTCGTCGCTCCTGTACGTCGCGTACACCATTTCGGTTGGCGGCGATTTCATGAGCGGCCGGTTCTTCGCGATGCCGTTTCTCGTCGCCGTGTTGGCCACGATGCATGTGCTGCGGAATCTGGAATACCAGCGGGCCACCGGCGCCGCCCTGCTCGCCTACAACCTGTTCATGCCGATCGTGCCGGTGAAGACGACGGCCAGCTACGACGCAGCCTGGCCCTGGCGATCGCAGAACGGCATCAAGGACGAGCGCGGCCACTACCACCAGATCACCAACGTGTTCCGCTACAGTCCGTTTCACCAGCTCCCCGATCACACCTGGGTTCGAGAAGGCCTCAGCTTCCGCAACGGCCCGGACAAGGTCACCGTCCAGGGGAGCATCGGGTTCTTCGGTCTGGCAGCTGGACCTGAGAAGCACCTCGTCGATCGCAATGCCCTTTCGGATCCGCTGCTCGCCAGGTTGCCGGTGTCGCCGCGGCTGTATTTCGAGTTCTACGCAGGCCACTACTTTCGAGACGTCCCGGACGGCTACCTCGAGACGCTGGAGAGCGGCACCAACCGGCTGGCCGATCCGGCCCTGCACGAGTACTACGACCGGCTCAGCGACGCGCTCAGAGGGCCGCTGTTCTCCGCTCAGCGATTGCGGAGCCTGTGGTATCTCAACGTGGGCGCTGGACGCCGGTTCGCCGCACGATACGATCGCAAGCGGCCGATCTCGCTGTCGGTTCGAGCATCGAACGAACGCTTCATCACCGATGCCGGGGAACGCGATCAAGCGGCGGGCGTGATTCGTTCGGTCGGACGGGCCGGGTATCTTCAGTATGGTCCTGGCATTCCGATGAAGGTCGGTGCCTACCGCGCCCGCTGGATTGGCGCGATGACCGGCGTGCCTCCACCCGGACCGATAGGGTTCGTTGACGTGTGGGCTGGAGATCGTCAGCTCGCCAGGAGGGAGATCCTGCCGGGCGAGATGGCCCCCGATTCGCGGCTCCTGGCCGAGATTCACTTCGTGCTTCCCGAGCCGACGAACCACCTCGAGTACCGCATCTGGATTGACGGCCGGACGCCAATGGTCCTCGAACGGGTCGAGCTCGTGTCAGCCGGGGGGCCGGATGGCGAGTGAACTGCCGCGCTCAATGCGTGTAACTTACAGTACCGCAAAGCTTTGAACCTGCGACCGTTCGTTGTATCATCGTCTGTGGCTCCGGTCGACGCCGGAGCCTCCGGGTCCGGCTAAAGCCGGACGCGTACAGGTCCCGGCGTTAGCCAGACGCGAGTCCGATCAAGCGATGTCCACATCGACCTTCCGATTGCAGTACCTGGCCAAGGCGGCCGCCGGGGTCCCCAGGGACCTGGTCAATACGTTCGTCAACGCGAAGCTCCACCCGATCCGGCCGACCGTGCTGATCTACAACTGCACTTGGGTCTGCGATGCCAAGTGCACGATGTGCAGCAACTGGAAGTTCGGCGATCGCAAGTCCGACATGACGCTCGCGCAGCTCGAGCCGGTCCTGGCGGACCCGTTCTGGGGCGCGGTCGAGAATCTGAATATCTCGGGCGGCGAACCGACGACGAGGAACGACCTGCCGGAAATGGTGGAGATGTTCCATCGTCATCTCCCTCGCCTGCGCAAAATCGGCATCAACACCACGGGGCTGACGCCGCATCGCGCCATCCCGATGCTGACGCGGATCGTGGAATTCTGCGCGAGCAAGGGCATCCTGATCAGCATCCGCGTGTCGCTCGACGGCATCGGCGACATCCATAACCAGGTGCGCGCCGTCAAAGGCGGGTTCGACAAGGCGTGCAAGACGATCGATGCGATGCAGGCGCTGGCGGCGAAACACGACAACTTCCAGTTCGGTCTCGCCGCGACCATCTTCGCCACCAACATGGAAGATGCGGAGAACATCCTGGCCTGGGCGCGGACGAAGAACCTCGATCTCGTCTTCAACATGCTGCGCTTCACGGATGCCATGCTGCACAACAAGGATCTCGAGGAGCAGATCGGGTTCCGGCAGCGCGAGGAAGCATTCATGCGCAAGTTCTTCCTGGACCGCGTTCAGGAAGAGTCGGTGCTCAGCGGCCAGTCGTTCATGTATCTGCACTACGCGGACATGATCGCCAACGGCTATCACCGAACGATGCCCTGCCCGTTCCAGAGCCAGGGACTGCTGCTCAATCCCTACGGCGATCTGCACTATTGCGAGAACTCCGCAGAAGATCGGGAACGTGCTCGACGATTCGGCCGAGTCGCTCTACTTCAACGTCAAGAATCTTGCGCACCGCGAGCGTTTGAAGGCCGAGATTTGTCCCACCTGCCTGAGCCCCTGCCAGGTCAACGTCGGCGCGATGAAGCAGTTCATCCCCTACGCGAAGTTCCTGAAACGCGCCTACCAGGTCAAGCGCGATCCGCAGCGGCATCTCGAGAGCCTGCCGGTTGTCCGATAAGGCACGCGCGTCTTTTCTCCCCCGCACGTTTCGTATCGCCGTCGCTGTCGGTCTGACGGCGTTCATCGTCTGGCGGGCCAACCTGTCGGAGATCCTCCAGGCGCGCCGGGACACTCGACCTTCGCTGGGCCGCCGCAGCTGTTCTGCTCGTGTTCGTCGATCGCGCGCTGAACGCCTACCGCTGGATCGAGCTGCTGTGCGCGCTGACGCCCGGATCGCGACCGCCGTTCGCGCACGGTGCTGCGTATTTTCTTTGTCAGCACGTTCGTTGGCATCGTTCCTGCCGAGCGTCGGCGGAGATATCTATCGGGCCTACAGCCTCGCGAACGAAGAGGTGCGGCCGGCTCGAGTCGGCCGCGTCGGTGCTGATGGACCGCGTGCTCGGGGTGCTGTCGATCGTGCTGCTGGCGATGGCCGTGCTGCCGTTCGTGCCGCAACGCGTCACCGACGCACGTGTCGTCCTGACCCTGGCGCTGGGACTGGCGGGGTGCGCGATCGTGGCGTTTGCGGTCTTCAGTCCTCGAGCAGCATCGTTCGCACAGGCGATCGGATCGCGCGATGGCCGGCGACGCGGCTTCAACGGATCGCGCTGTCGCTGAGCGATGCCGTCAGGCGCTACGCGCACCACCGGACCGAACTGGTCAAGGTGCTGCTGGCCTCGATCGGCGTGCAGTTCCTCCGCGTCATCCAGGCCTACTGCCTGGGCACGGGGCCTGTCGATGGACGTGCCGCTCGTCTTGTACTTCGTGTTCATCCCGCTCGCGATGCTCGTCATGCAGATCCCCATCACAATTCTGGGGCTCGGCATCGGGCAGCTCGCGTTCGTCGCGCTCTTCGGCCAGGTGAACGTTCCGGCCAGCCAGGCGGTCGCGCTCTCCATTCTGTTCATCGCGACTCGGCCTCGTCGGAAACCTGCCCGGCGCAGCCCTGTATGCGTGGGGTCCGCCCGCGAACGCCATGATGACGACCCCTCGCATTGCCGCTCGCGGCGATCGGCGCTGTGCTGGCGTCGTTGTGGCTGGCGGCGGGCCCGATGTCGATAGCTTATGTCGTGGTCTTCGCCCTCGCGGTCGCACCCGGGCTTCCGCTGGGCTTCGTGCTGTTCGGCGCGCGCCACGCCGCCGGGCTGGGTATCTGGCGCCTTGCTCGGCTACGGCCTGACGCAGCTGACGCTGTGGCTGGTCATCGTCTCCGGGCTCGCGTCCATCCTCACCTTTCATTGTTGCGTGGCTGCTGCTGGGCGCTGTCACGACGCTTCTCGCGCGCGGGCTTCCCGCGCGGCCCCGTCGTATCCTGCCCAAATGGCGAGCCGCCGACACGAGAGCACTTCTGCTGGTGCTCGTTCTCGTGCCGGTCGCTGATGGGGCCGCCGTATCGCAACCTTGGCCGGGCCGACGAAACCGGCAATCGCTACTACCGCGCCTACTTCACGGCCGACTTCCTCTGGCACAGCGCCCTCGCCTACGAGCTCGGCAACTTCGCGCTGCCGCCGCGGAATCCATACATGACGCCGCGGCCGATGAACTACTACTGGACCTATTTCCTGCTGCCGGCATCCGTGGCTCGACTCGCGCCCGGACGGCATGGGTGATGTTGAGCGATGCCTCAAGACGAACGCCATGCTGGTGGGGCTCCTCATGGTTGGCGCGCTGTTCCTGCTGGTGCAGAACGGCAGTCGCGAGTCCATGGCCGGCCGCCGCTGCCGTCGGTCTCGCGATCGTCGCCGCGAGCGCCGAGGGCATCTACGAAATCGTCGCGCTCGCTGCGACAGGGCCGGCCGCTGACGGATCTGCTCGACACCAACATCGATGCGATCACGGCGTGGCGTTTCGGCGGACTGCGCGTGGACAACATCCCGCGATCGCTCTGGTACACGCCTCAGCACACCACGTCGATCGCGCTCGGGCTGGTCGGGCTGCTCGTCGCGTCGGCAGGCGGCGTCAACGCGCGAGTGCCGGCGATAGTCGGCGCCGGCATCGCGCTCGGCCTGTCGACGACCATGAACCCTCTGCTTGGCGCGCGTCTGTTCGATGATCTACGGCGTCGTGCATCGCGGTCGATGCGGTCTTACACAGCGCGGGCATGGCGGCGCATTCCCGTCCATGCGCTCGCCGCGCTGCCGGTCGTGCTGGCCGTCGCGTGGGGAGCGGCCAGCCACGTCATGGATGGCGCAGGCTCCGCGCTCGATTTCGGCTACCACGGGTTCTCGCGTCACGCGCCGATCGTCACGCTTGCTGTTGTCGCTCGGGCCGATTCTGGTTCCGGCGGTCGCCGGGCTGCTTCGGCGCGCGGTGCGAGTCGGCCGCCCGCTGGTCATCGGTCATCAGCGGCATCGTCGTCGGACTGTTTCTGCTCTACTTCGTCCGGATATCCGAGGCCTCGTGGGTCGGGTTCCGTGCCGGCCAGATGCTGCTCGTCTCGATTCCGATCCTGCTCGCCGTTACGTTCGAACGATCGGGCCGCGCGCCGGCGACCGTTCTCGCGGCGTTGATCCTGATCGTCGGAGCGCCGACGACCATCGTCGACACCTGGAACGCGCAGGACATCGGCAACCGCCGGCCGGGTCCGCAGTTCCGCTGGACGCTGTGGGTCAACGCCGGCGCAGCAGGAAGCGTTTCGCTGGCTTCGTGCGCACACGCCGCCGACCGCGGTCGTCCAGATGGAACCGATGGTGCGCGCGCGCGAGCACTGGACGCTGATCCCGTCGTTTGCCGGCCGGCGCATGGCGGCGGGCCTGCCGATATCGCTGCTTCCGCTACCGGAGTACGAGCAGCGATCGCAGCTGGTGCGGACGGCGTTTGCGACAACCAACGCCGACGAGGCCTGGGCGCATCCTCAGGCGTTTGCGGATCGACTACATCTACGTCGATCCGGAGGACCGTGCCGCCTACGCGAGGGTCTCGCGAAGTTCGACACGCATCCAGACAAATTCGAGCGGGTGTTTGCGAATCAGGAAGTCAGTATCTATCGCGTCGAAGTGATCCTCACGACTCCCGAACGTTCGACGCGACACGTCGTGAGTCGTTGCCAGTCGCGACGTCACGCGTACACCGTCGCCCGTTGGCGGCAGATAGCTCAAATGTACCTGAAGCCGGGTCGTACAGCCGTTCCTGAATCGGAAGAACGTCCTGCAGCCGATGAACCAGTCCTTCATCCCGATCTTCTTTCCCTCTTCGCGCGATCGCGGATAGTAGCGGACCGGCACCTCCACGATCCGCAGACCCCTCGCGCAGACCTTGGCGGTGATCTCGTGATCGAGCTCGAAGCCGCTGGTCGTCAGCGTCAGAGACATCAGCATCTCCCGGGGAAACAGCTTCAACGCGGTGACCGTGTCGGTGAGGTAGGTGCCGGTGCACGCCAGCGCGACGTAGCTGAGGCTGCGGCCGCCAAGGTAGGCGGTGAGCGACTGGTTCGTGTGGCGCCCACGCCCCAGATAGCGGCTTCCGTAGACGATGTCGCCGCGGCCGTCGAGCAGGGCCTGCATCATCGGCACGTAGTCCTGCGGGTCGTACTCGAGATCGGCGTCCTGAATGATCAGGAAGTCGCCGGTCGCGAGCTCCATTCCCGTCCTGACCGCCCGGCCCTTTCCGCTGTTCGTACCGCAGACCGCTCGAGCCGGACGCTCGGAAATCCCGAGACGATTTCGGAGGTTCTGTCCCGCGAACAGTCGTCGACCACGATGACCTGCTTGCCGACGCCGAGCTGATCGAGATCGACGTCGGCGATCTGCTCGAGCAAGCGCGCCGATGAAGCGCTCCTCGTTGTATGCGGGAATGACGATCGACAGCGTTCGGCGGTTCATCGGAGCGAGGCGCGGGCGCGCAGGTGCGCCTCGATCCGCTCCAGCTCGTCAGGCGTGTTGACGCCGACCGCTTCCTCGGGGCTCGAACACGCGACCGTGACGACGGGGCCGCGTGCCGACATCCAGGACACGAAGGGCACGAAGTTGCGCTCGCCGGTCCTGGCACCGATCTCGGGAGCGGCGGCATACGCCGGCAGGTCGTGCGAGATACGCCGTCATGAGAGAGATCGAACAGGCCTGCGTCCGTTTCGCCGATGTCGGGCATCTGATCGCCCTCGCGGCGATGACGCACCCGGATGATCCGATCGCCGTCGCGATCGAAGTGCACATAGGGATCTGCTCTGCCGGCACGTCGGCAGCGCGAGCGGCGGCTCCGGTGTCGCGTCATCGGCCGTCGCGAGTGCGCCGATCGTCGCCGGACGCAGCGCAATCTGGTCGCACCAGGTAATCCACACCCGGCGCGGCCGATACGCGCTCGACACCGCGGCGCGCCAGCAGGATCGCGTCGAGCATCCCGGTGGGTTCCTGCTGGACGAAGAACTCGACCGGCATCGGCGCCATTTCGAGGTGCTGCCGGACACTCGCCAGGGCGGAGGGCTGGACGACGAGAGCGGCCCGCGTCGGCGATCCCGGCATACAGCGCGAGCACGTGATCGATCATCGGCCTGCCGGCAACCGGAACGAGGAGCTTGGGAAGCGTCGACTTCAGCCGCGAGCCGGTACCCGCGGCCGGCACGATGAGGAGGCGCTCCACGCGCGTTAGCTCCCCGGCGGCCCGACACGCGTCGGCCCGACACCTGCTGGACCCGACCGTCCGGTTCGCGCGAAGCGCTCCGGAGGACTCGCCGGAGCCTTGGCGGAGGCGGTCAGGTCGGGCGTGTCCGAATCAGCAAAGGGGTGATTTCGACGCACGCGCCGCCGGCGCGTCTCATCGAGCCGCTGCACGCGTCCTTCGAGAACCGCACCGATGGCGCGGAGGCCGTCCCATGGGCTCGTGCGGCGCACCTGATCCGGCGAGATGGCGAAGAACTGCACCGGCACCTCGAACATCTCGGCTTCGGCGTCGCAGCAGCAGCGACAGGAGGTGCTGGTTCGCCAGCTTGTCGGTGAGAGGAACAGGCACCCGCAGCGCGTCGCGTGTGCGCACCGCCCGCGCGGCCGACAGGGTATCCGACACGTAACGGCCATACAGGGCGAGGTACAGCAGGCTCAGCGCGTGGCTGCCGGCATAACTGACTGCGCCGAGCAGCGTGCGATGGCGATAGCGAAGCCGATACGAAGCTTGAATGTCGCGCACCGACAACCGGCGGCTCCCCCAAATCGCGTCGAGCCGGCCCGAGGTCAGGTGTGACGCAAGGTTCGCCGCATCCTCGCCGTTGTACATGCCAGACGACTCGAAGAGCATCACGTAGTCGAATGCCTGCTGCTCGAGAGCCTGACGGAGCGTCGCGTCACGCTCGACCTCATTGCCTTCCAGCCTGCGAACACCGAACCCAAGCTCGCTGACGAAGCGCGGATCGAGGTCGGCCGGGCCGTCGTGGAAGATCGTCAGCTCCAGCGGCAGGTCGCGGATGCCGGCGCGCAGCATCTCCAGAATGCTCTGGACGACCTTGTTGGTCGTGTTCGCGTCGTACAGCAGGACGGCGATCCTTTTCGTTGCGTTCCAACGCGCCAGGAACGACTCCACGAAGGGACCCAGAATCTTGGTCGCGTCGTGGCGGCCCGTCATCCCCTCTTCGTAGTTGGCGACCCGGACGAGCCGCGGATCTTCGAGCGACTCGAGCGTGCCGAGCGGCACGTACGGGGTCTCGTTGGCGGTCCCCTGCGGATCGTTGACCAGGTAGTGCGTGATCAGGCAGGGCGTCGCCATGGACGCGAGAGAGCCCTTCTCCTTGAGGTAGAAGACGGCGCGATCGATGATGTCGACGGCACTGCTGCCGGTGATCTCTGCGTCCGCCTGGATGTTGGTCACCAGCAGCTTGACCGCCGTCAGGTTGCGCGCCAGCGCCTCGCTCAGGCCCGGCGTCAGGTACGAAGGAAACAGGCTCGAGTGCTGCGTGCCCGGCGCATAGACGATCAGATCCGCTTCCTCGATGGCCGTCGCCAATCGTGGGTTCAAACGGACTCCAGCCGTTCGCTGATCGAGCGCACGCGCCAGATCGGTGCGGGGCCAGACGGCCGAACTCCTCCGTGTCCTGAGGGGTCAATCGACGATTCAGGAGGTAGATGTCGTCGTATCCGATTGCGGCGGTTCGCATCGACGATGTCCTCTTCGCTGCCGAGCAGCTTGCCATCGGCGTCGATGGCGACCAGATGCGCGTTGACACCGTCGGTGACGTTCTCGATCATGCCCGGCGGCAGGCCGAGCAGACCGACGTAGTCGTCGACGGCCGGATTGAACTGACGATCGGCGAGGAGGAACCCTCCGGCGAACACCAGATTGCCGACGCTGCAATCGGCGAAATTGAACGGCGCCGCGCTCGCCACGAGCTCCTGCGCGAACCGCTGAAGGCGGACGGCGACGGCCGAGCGCACCGCTTGCGACAGCGTCGTGGCCAGCGAAGCGGCTTTGCCGAGCCGGGGATCGAAGGGTTGCTCGCCGGCGACGGCAGCGGTCAGCCTGGCAGCGGTCGCCCGGTCGTTGAGATCGTCGTCGAGCCGTAAATCGAGAAGGTCGATCAGCGCGGCCGGCGCGGTCTTGAGCAGACGAGCCAGCCGCGAGGAGTTCTTCCGGAAATCCGACGGCCCGAGGCAATCGCCGAGAAACCGCCGCACCTCTCCAGTGGACGCGCCATCGTCGTATCCGTTGATCGCGATGGTGAGCGCGATCTGTGGATTCGCGACGAGCTGCGAGCTGAGCGCACCGGATCCGCGTCCGCCCGAGAAGAGCACGACGCGCAGGTGCGAGCGCCGCGGCTGAGTCGTTGGCACGCCACATTATCGCACTACCAGCTCCGCCTTCGCGGACGCTACGGCGGACAGGTTATAATGAACGGCTTCGCATGGCCGACCGCTGCAGATCGCTGTCGACAGACATCATGGAGACGGTGCCGTGTTTTCTCTGCGGCGCCGATCAGTACGATGTCATCTACGAGGCCCAGCACGATCGGGAAAAGGACGCCGATCTCATTCAGAAGTTTCGCGCGTCCGGCGACGAGCTGCTGATCGACCAGCTCGTTCGCTGCACCCGCTGCGGGTTTCAGTACGTCAATCCGCGCCTGCGCAGCGATCTGATCTTTTCGAGCTACACCGAGGGTGACGATCCCGCCGTACGTGTCGCAGGTCGACGCCCGCGAGCGGACGTTCGCCGCGCACTGAGCGAGATCGAGCGAGTCGCCGGAGGCAAGGGCAAGCTGCTCGACATCGGCACGGCCGCGGGCGCGTTCGTCGCGGCCGCCCGAGCCCAGGGCTGGGATGCCGAAGGCTGCGAGCCGAACAAGTGGCTCGCCGAATGGGGGTCGCGACACTACGGCATCACGATCCGCCAGGGCAGCGTCTACGACCAGGCATACGAGGACCACAGCTTCGACGTCGTCACGCTCTGGGACGTGATCGAGCACACGCCCAACCCCAGGCAGATGCTCGACCGGTGCCGGGAGCTGCTGAAGCCAGGCGGCGTGCTGGTCGTGAACTTCCCGGACATCGGCAGCTGGGTTGCGCAGGCGATGGGCCGACGCTGGCTGTTCCTGACGTCGGTGCACTTGTTCTACTTCGACCGTTCGACCATGCGGCGCATGCTCGAATCCGCCGGCTACCACGTCGTGCGCACGCGCCCGCACGTCCAGCGCCTCGAACTGGATTACATCCTCTTCCGCGGATCGATCCTGAGCGACACGCTCTCCCGATTCGCGCGGTCGGTGGTCAAAACGGTCGGGTTGAGCCGCGCACACGTCCCGTATTGGCTCGGACAAACGCTGATGATCGGGCGGCGTCCGGCTCGTCGTCGTAGGGGTACGGGGCCTCCCTTACGGCTGTGCTACTCTGGTAAGGTTATTCATGAACAGGCGGCAGCTCCTGCTGGGACTCGGTTCGGCTTTTGTCGCAGCGGCATGCGGGTCGTCGCCCAACCAGCCCGGACCGACTACGCCACCGCCCCAGCCGCAGCCTCCACCACCAGTTCCGCCGCCGCACCTGCGAATCACTCGCATTCTTGCGTTTGGCGACAGCATGACGGCAGGGACCACGAGTGCGCCGGTGCCGGGTGTGCACGCCCTGGATGCGGGGCTGCCACAGTCCTACGTCTTCAAGCTCCAGTCGATCCTCACGCAGCGCTATTCGGCGCAGTCGGTGCTGGTGTTCAACGAGGGCCGGGCGGGAAATCGGGCGGCTGAGGATCGCGGACGCCTGATTGACGCGATCCGGGCGTCGAACCCGGAGGCGCTCCTGCTGCTCGAAGGCGCGAACGATCTCAATATGGTCGGCAATCGCGACGCGATCTCCCCCACCATCGGCGCGCTCGAGGTGTTGATTGGCGAAGGGGTATCGCGTGGGATTCGCGTCTTCATTGGCACGCTGCCACCGCAACGGCCTGGTGGCAAGAGCGCAGCCGCCAGGTTTGTCGGCGACTTCAACGAACAGATTCGGCGGATGGCGCCTGATGAAGGGGCAACGCTCGTCGACTTCTTCCGCTTGATGAGCCTCAACGACATCGGCGAGGATGGCCTGCATCCCACTGAAGCGGGCTACCAGCACATGGCCGAGATCTGGCTGGAGGCGCTGAAGGCCGCCTTCGAGGAGCCAGCGCCGTCATTGCTGGCGGGTCGCGCGTACCAGGCGCGCACCGTCGACGTGCCATTCACCGCCCTGCCGCCAGGGGGCTGTCCACACCACGGACAGCGAATTCCGGTCTGCGGGATCCAGAATCAATAACCACGCCTCGCGATCGGTTGCACGCGCGAACGTCACCCTCGCCCCGCGGACGTCAGCAACCGATCCAACCTCGTCACCGCGAAGAAACCGGCCGTCGAGCGAGACGCCCGCGTCGTCGAAGAGATCGAGCGCTCGGGTCCACGCATCGAGGCTTTCCTGTTCGCGACCGCCTGGACGCCTGGCGAGCAGACCACCCTCGTAGTGAAACGTCGGGTGCAGCCCTGCGAATCGCGTCAGCAGCGCCGCTCCAGCGAATCGTCGTGGGTCGTCATCCCGCCGGCCGGCGACGAAACGTTCGCCGGCGCCGATGGGCTCATCGCTGACCACCGGCTTTGCCCAACGATCGACGAGCGTCGCGCCATCAGCCAGCTTTCGCACGTGGCCCCAGCCATCGTCACCCGTGTCGCGCGGAAAGTGATAGGTCACATAGTCGCCACCCGCGAACCCGTCACCATACTCGGCCGATCCGAGCGCTACTGGTACGACGTCTGGCACGAGCGCCGCGAGCGCTTTCAACGTGTCAGCCTGATGCAGCCTCGTGTCTTGTGTCGGATGGGCCGGTTCGTTGGCGATCTCGACCAGCGCGTTGGCATGACGCGCGGCAATCGCCCCCACTTCCTTGACGTGCTGCTCGAAATTCATTGGCACACCCGCCGTGTCGGCGAGCGCGACAATTTCGACCTGCAGGCGGCGGGCGGCAGCCAACTCCAGCAGCCGCGGCAACGCTGCGCGACCTTGATCAGGGCTCAACTTGAACAGATGCTGCGCCATGACGAGGACCCGGACAACGGTGATTCTCTGGCTGGCAGCCCAGGCGAGGTAGCTTTCTGCTTCTGAAGCCCGTCCATTCGCAACCTGTTCGACAAGCGCGAACGCGCTGATCCCACGCCATTCGAACGGAGATGCGTCCGCGCGCACGAACATCCTGCCCTGCACGCGGAGGTGTTGTGCCGGTGCCTGCACCGCGGGCGTTGCCGGCGGCGGCTGGCCTGGGCCGGGCTCCGGCGACGTCGAGCCGCCGCATCCGGCCATCGTCAGAACGAGGCTGAAGAGTGTGGCGCGCAGCACCAGGTACTAGCGCGGTGCGCTGAGAGGAATCTTCGAGAACATGATTCCGCTGCTGGACTGGAAATTACTCTGACACAGCCACCAGCGATTCTGTTCGTAGACCGCGGTCATCAGGCAGCTGCCCGATACAGACTCCAATCCACCGATCGGGCAGTTAGGGTTGTTCGGAGGACACACCTTGTAGCGTGACGACGAAAGCCACAGTCCACCGATGAGTTTCCCGTCAACCGATTCTGCGCGACACCGACATTCCGCAAACGCAGCGACGAGGACACGATGTCGTAGCGGATACGGTTGTCTCGGATTTCGTTCAACTCGTCGACTTTGCCGCGGCAGGAGTCGCTGAAATCGCGGACGCAGGCATCCGCCGACACCGACGACGTCGCAAAGTCGTTCAGGAAGCGCATCGAGAGCTCGCCGACCTCGCGTGGAGAATTGTGCAGGCGCATCGGGTTACTGGTGCCAGTGACGCGATGCTCCGGCCGCGTCCCGCCCGCAGGCGCAGTTCCATACACCTCGCGGACGGTGAGGCGAATCGTCACGTTGGCTGGCGTCGCGGTATCGGCGGCGGCACGCCACGTCACCGTGGCGCCTTGACCGCTGAACGTTCCCGCATCCGCAGCCCACTCGAAGGTCAGTTGATCGACCGGCGTCTCTGCGTCCCGAACCGATGCGGTGATCGTGACCGACTCGTCCACTTCGACACGCTGCGCGCTGGTCGTGATCGAATCGATGTTCGGCGGTTGGTTGGCCGCTGGCGGCGGTGGCATCGGCCCTGGATCGTTCGGCCCTCCGCCACACGCCACGAGGAACAGCAGCGTCGACGCGACGGCAAGCCGCATCCTGGAATCGAACACGCTACGCTCCCCGCCGTTCCCGCGTCCGTTCCGCTGGAGGCTCACGCATCTCCGACTCGCAGATCTCTTTGATTACATAGATGGGCTTGTTCTGCGACTCGTGATACGTCCTCGCGAGCATCTCCGCGACCAGTCCGGAGGTCAGCAACTGCACGCTGAACAACAGCAGCAGCATCCCGAGCAGGAGCAACGGACGATCGGCGATGCCCTGGTGCTGAAAATACTTCACGTACGCAAGGTAGGCGCAAATCAGCGTTCCGAGCGCCCCCATGCCGAGGCCCAGAAGCCCGAAAATCTGCAGCGGCCTCGTCGAGTAGCTGATCAGGAATTTCACGGTGAGCAGGTCCAAGATCACCCGGATCGTCCGTGAGATGCCGTACTTCGACTGCCCGCGCCGCCGCGCACGATGGTTGACTTCCTTCTCCTCGATGCGCACGCCGAACTCGCTGGCGATCGCCGGCAGGAAGCGATGCATCTCGCCGTACAGCTTCATCGGCTTGACGACTTCCGCTCGAAACACTTTCAGCGAGCAGCCGTAGTCGTGGAGCTTCACGCCGGTCGCGTGCGAGATGATCCAGTTGGCGATCGTCGACGGCAACCGCCGGCTGAAAAACGGATCCTTCCGATCCTTGCGCCACCCGGCGACGATGTCGGCGTCTGTCTGTTCGGCGAGCTCGATCATCCCGGGAATGTCGCTCGGATCGTTCTGAAGATCTCCATCGGAGGTCACGATGAATCGGCCGCGCGCGTGCGCGAACCCGGCTGCGAACGCCGCCGTCTGGCCGAAGTTGCGACGAAAGCGGATCACGCGCAGGCGCGAATCGCGCGATTGGATCTTCGCGAGCAGCTCGAACGTGTCGTCGGTGCTCCCATCGTCGATGGCAAGGATCTCGTACTGGCGCCCGAAAGACTCGAGAACGGAGGTCAGCTCCTGGTGGAGATCGGCAACGTTGGGACCCTCGTTGCGCAGCGGAATGACGACGGAGACTTCAACGGTCATCAATACGTGTAAACGTTTGATTGTAAGAAGCTTCCGGACCCAAGGTCAAGGGATCAGGGAATCGTCCGCTCCGGGCCGCTCGTCTTGCGGTCGCCACGCCGCGTCCAGAGAATGTAGCCGACGCCGCAGACCAAGAACGTGGCGGCGACGCCGAACGCGATCGGCTGGGCGTTGTCGCGCAGAAAGTCTGCCGCCGCCTCGCCATACCAGACCGCCAGCAGCCCTTCCCCGAAATATCGGATGCCGCGGCCGATGGCGATAGCAGTGATGAACTGCCACAACGGGACGCGCGCAACGCCCGCGGCGAGGACGAAGATCTTGAAGGGTGTCGGTGGCGGCAGGATTGATGGCACGAGTACCGCCAACAGGCCGTAACGGCGAAAGATCTCCATCGCGCGCTCGATGTGACTCTCGTGAAAGCGACGGCGGAGAAACGCTTCGCCTCCCTTGCGCGCCAGCGTGTAGAGCGCCAGGCAGCCGGCGATCGATCCGAGCGTGGTCATGAGCGCGTAGTACACCATCCGCTCGGGATGCTGCGTCGTCAGGTAGATGATCAGGAGATCGTTGACTTCGGGAAACGAGAGGAACGAGGAATCCAGGAAGGCGATGATAAACAGCCCGGGTCCGCCGAGCGACATCGCGAAACCCTGTATCCACTCTACGACGCGCGCCATCTCACTGAGTGTAGACTAGAAACGTCCTGGCCATTAAGAGTCCCTCGTTGCGCCCGGCCGATCGCGAAGCTCCTCCGGCCGGCCTGTCTGCGCCCCCGCCCGAACCGATTGCGACGACGCATCCGCGCACGGCCCTTGCGGTGGCTGCGGCGGTGACCGTTGTCGGCGCGGCTGCGGCGTGGCACTACGCGAGCGAAGGGCTGACGCTGAGCCATTATGATGCGCGCGCGCATCTCGTCGTCGCGCGGCGCATCTTCGACAGCCTGATGCCGGGCTGGCAGCAGATCGGTGGTGTCTGGCTGCCCTTGCCGCACATCCTCAACGCGCTGCCTGTTCAGGTGGATGCGCTCTATCGCAACGGTGCGTCAGGAACGATCATCTCCGTGCTGAGCATGGGCGCCGCCGCGTGGGGGATCGCGGCGTTGCTGACCCGCGTGACCGGCTCGCTTCTCGCGGCCCTCGTCGGGGGTTTTCTGCTGCTCGCGAATCCCAACACGCTCTATCTGCAGAGCACGCCGATGACCGAACCACTGCTGTTCGGCACGACGCTGGTGTGCATCGCCTTGACCGCAGCCTGGCTGGATCGTGGTGCGCCACTGCCACCCCGAGCGGCAGGGCTGGCCATGATGGCGGCCTGCATGACCAGGTACGAGGCGTGGCCGATCAGTGCCGCTATCGTCCTGCTCAGCGCCGCGGTCCTATGGCGGCGAGGCGATCCCTACGGGCAGATTCAACGGAAGTGTCTGCAGCTCAGCGCGTACTCACTGCTGGCGATCTTTCTCTTTGTCGCCAACAGCCGCTGGACGACCGGACGCTGGTTCGTCGGCGGTGATTTCTTCGTGGCCGAGAATGCGGCGCTTGGCCAGCCCTGGCTCGCCTGGCAACAGGTGATGGAGGGTCTGTACAAGCTGTCGGGCACCGCCACGGTCTGGCCAGCATGGCTGGCAGTCGTCCTCATCGTCGTCACGTTCGTGCGATCGCGGGAACGTGCCTCGGTGGTCCTCGTGCTGGCGCTCGCCGGTGCGGCCGTCGTGCCCTGGTATGCGTACTTCAACGGGCATCCGCTCCGCGTTCGCTACAGCCTTCCGCTGGTGACCGCGTGCACCGTGTTCATCGCGACCGGCCTCGCGCTCGTCCAGCAGCAGCTGCGGGTCCTGGCCGCGGCGGGAGTCGTGGCCGCACTCCTGCTGCAGCTGTCGCCCCTCGATCGCACCGCCCCGCTCATCGCGGAGTCGCAGCGTGACGCGGTCAACCAGCAAGGGCGACGCGCCGTCACCGAGTACCTGCGCGATCGTTACGATGGCGGCACGATCATGATGAGCATGGGCTCGCTCGCTCACTACATGCACGACCTGTCGCACGAGGGCTTCAACATCCACGACTTCCTGCACGAGGGGAACGGTGATTTGTGGGTCGCAGCGCTGGCGATGGGGCCGAGAGGATACGTGCGCTGGGTCGCGATCGAGGAATCAGCGGAAGGCGGGGACATCATCTTCCACCAGGCGCGTCAGAACGCGTTGTACCTGGCCGGCTTCGAGCGCGTCGCGGAGGGTGGCGGTGTCGCGCTCTATCGGGCCACGCCCAATTGATCTCCTGTCAACTCGCCAACTGCCAACTCCCGAACCCCAAAGAAATCTCGGCCGTTCGACTGGGACTCTCCTTGGGAGTTGGAGGTTGGGAGTTGGGAGTTATCGAGATCTCGACTCTCATCCACTCTGCTGTCTAGAACCTCACGCCGAACGTAAAGTTGGTGGTCCACCCACCGAGATCGATCTTGTCGGCGAGAAACCCTTCATCGAGGAGGCCGTCGCCGGTGGCTCGCTGCCAGCGGAACTCACCGCCGATCGACCAGGCGTCGCCGATCGGTGCGCGCAAGCCTGCCAGGATGACTGGGCCGAACGCGGTGCCGTCAGCCGTATAGCGATTCACGAAAATCGAGCCGTCCGAGAAATCGACAAACTCCCCCACCTCGCTGTAGCGCCAGTTGAAGATGCCGATCCCGGCGCCGATGTAGGGCTCGACCGCAGCCTCACGGCCAAGGGGCAGAAACCGAACCGTTGCGGTGATAGGCAGGATCTTGAGTTTCAATTCCTGTTCGATCTCGGTGCCGTCCGAGTCTTGAAAATCCCTGAACAACGTGTCCACGCCCTTCTGGTAGTAGCCAAGGCCAGCGCCGACCTCGATGTAGTCGGTGACCGCGTAGAGCCATTCACCACCAAACGTGAAGCCGTTGAACTCGCCGATGTCGAGCGGATCGAAAGGATTGTCGCGAGAGGCGAGATCGAAGACATTGGCCAGCAGCACATCGTCTGCATCGCGTGAGTCCTCACCGCGCAGCGCAAAGTACCCGAGGTTGAAATTGATCGTGTGGCGCGCATCCCCCCGGCCGACCCGAACGACCTGCGCGCTGGCCGGGGCAGGCGACATCACGGCTGCCGCCAGGATCATCCCGAGCATCACCCGCACACCACTCTGCCACTGACGTGTCATCATTGCGTTTCTCTCCGTAATACCGGCCGAGCGACGGCGGGGCCGGCTCGCTGACTCCCCGAGCACGAACGGTGCCAGCCTGGTCCGCACAAACCCCTCCTGTTCACCTGACGAGGAGCTGGAAATGTCTTAGAAGGGGGTCACCCGCGTCCAGTTTCTTGAACGGATCCGCGGATCTCTACACCGGGGTCAGAGCTCGGGGGACGATCTCCTCGCGTGAGCGCTGCTCGAAACCTCACGGATCTTCTCGAGCATCGCCGGGTGGATGAGCCCGTTGGTCGCGAGGACGCTGCCCTCTTGCGAACGGTAAGCCGACCCATCCATCGACGTCACCATGCCACCCGCTTGGGCCACTATGAGCGCCCCGGCGGCAACGTCCCAGGCTTGCAGCTTCTTCTCCCAGAAGCCGTCGAAACGGCCGGCCGCGACATAGCACAGGTCGATGGCGGCGGAACCCAGGCGTCGCACCGCGCGCGCGCGGCCGAGCAGCGCGCTGAACAGCTCGATCAGGTCGTCCCGGCTCTTGTGAACGTCGTAGTGGAAATCCGGTGACCAGCAACGAATCGATCAGTGCTCCGGTGCGCGACACGCGCAACGGCACGCCGTTCATCCACGCGCCGTGACCCCGCTCGGCGGTGAACAGCTCGCGACGGTTGGGATCGTAGACAGCGCCGACGACGGCCTCGCCATCGATCTCGAGGGCCAGCGACGAGCAGAAGATCGGCAGGCCGTGCGCGTAGTTCGTCGTGCCGTCGATCGGATCGAAGACCCAGGTGTGGCGTGCGCGTGTTCACCGATCCGAATTCTTCGCCAAGCACGACGTGTTCCGGGAAACGCTCGGCGATTAGCGCGCGGAACTGCCGCTCGATCTCGACGTCGATCTCGGTCACCAGGTCGATGGCGCTCTTCTTGTCGACGCGAATCTCTCGGCCGAGGTGGGCCATCTGCACGTCACCGGCGTGCAGCACCGCTTCGATCGCGGTTGACAGGAACAGCGGTGAGAGGGGTTCAGCCACCAGAGGAAAGCTTCTTGACCATGCGCACTTCCATGCCTCCTTCCGACGCGCGCCGGAGCGTCACGTCGTCCATGAAGCTACGCATGAAGAAGATGCCGCGGCCGCTCGACTTGAGCAGGTTCTCCGGCGCCAGCGGATCGGCGATCTCTTCGGGGTCGAAGCCTTCACCCTGGTCCAGAACCCGGACAATCAGTTCGCCCGGCTTGGCGGGCGGCAGGAACGCGAACTCCACGGTCACCAGCTTGAAGTAGTCTTCGCGGTTTCCGTGCTTGATGGCGTTGATGACCGACTCGCGCACCGCCACGCCGATCCAGTGGATGGTGTCGTCGTCCATCCCGGCCATCTGGCCGAGGCGATCGCTCACCACCTGGACGAAGTCCAGCATGTCGAAGTTACTGTGGATCTGCAGCCTGACGGTGCCGCCGCGTGTCAGCATGCAGTCGTGCCGCACACGCTCGGGACGCCCTGAGCCTGTCGCAGGGCGGCGCGCTCCAGGCTGGACGCCAGATGGACGGTGGAATCAGCGTTCTTGGGGAACACGCAGGTGGCCAATATTCTAAACCGGATCGATTCAAGAGTGCGAATGCTATAGTGCGGCGCATGCTCGGAACGCCCGCGGACGCCGCGATCGTGTTGCCGGCGACGCGTGTGGCGGGGCGAATCCGGGTACCGGGCGACAAGTCGATTTCCCACCGTTACGCGATGCTCGCCGCGCTCGCCGACGGCCCCTCCACCATTCACGGATACTCGTCTGGCGCCGATTGCGCGGCTACCCTGGCTTGTCTGAACAGCCTGGGCGTGGCGATCCGGCAGACCGCCGGGCTGGTCGAAATCGACGGCCGGGGGCTGCGCGGGCTCCGCGCGCCGGCGGCCCCCCTCGACGCGTCGAATTCGGGAACGACGATGAGGTTGCTGTCGGGGATTGTGGCGGCGCACGAGTTCAGAACCGTGATCGAAGGGGATCCGTCCCTGTCGCGTCGACCGATGCGACGGGTAATCGATCCGCTCACCCGCATGGGCGCCACCATCATGTCGAAAGACGGGCGGCCGCCGCTCGCGATTGACGGCGGACGGCTGCACGGCATCAGCTACTCGGCAGACGTGCCGAGCGCCCAGGTCAAGAGCGCCGTGCTACTGGCCGGCCTCCAGGCCGAAGACCTCACAACCGTCGTCGAGCAGACCCCGACACGCGATCACACCGAGCGCGCGCTACAACTCTTTGGTGTGAATGTGACTGTGAAGGGTCACGCCGTAACGATCCAGGGTGGTCAGCGTCTGAAACCAGCAAATCTGACGATCCCGGGTGATGTATCGAGCGCAACGTTCTGGATCGTGCTGGCGGCTGCCACGCCGGGCGGCAGCGTGGTCGTCGATGACGTGGGCTTGAATCCCACGCGCACCGCGTTTCTCGATATCGTGCGACGGGCGGGCGCGACTGTCGACGTACAGGTGCAGGACGATTCGGCGCCTGAACCCGTTGGCCGCATTCACGTCCGCCATGCGGCGTTGCGGTCGTTTGCCATCGACCCGCACGAGGTCCCCGGCGTCATCGACGAGATTCCTGCGCTTGCGGCGTTAGGCGCGCGACTGCCTCACGGCGAGTCGATGCAGGTGCGCGGCGCCGGGGAGTTGCGCGTCAAAGAGAGCGACCGCATCCGTTGCCTCGCTCAGGGCCTGCAGGGCCTCGGCGCCGAGGTCGAGGAGGTTGCCGACGGATTCACCGTGCACGCGCGACCGTTGAGTGGAGGAACCGTCGACGCGGCCGGCGACCATCGCATCGCGATGGCGCTGGCGATTGCGGCATCGGGCGCCTCCGAGCCGAGTGCGATCGTGGGCGCCTCGGCAGTTTCGGTGTCCTACCCCGGCTTCTTCGAGGAGCTTGCGCGCCTCACGACAACCGGTGGCGGTCGATAAGATCTATTTGGTCGGCTTCATGGCGGCGGGCAAGACGACCGTCGCGCGGGCGCTTGCCGACAAGCTCGGGTGGCGCGCCGAGGACGTGGACGAACTGATCGAAGCGCGCGAGCGCCGGCCGGTCGCGGACATTTTTGCGCGCAGCGGCGAACCGTATTTCCGGGCCATCGAGCGCGAGATTCTCAGGCTCCTGCTGCCGCTACGCCACGTGGTCGTTGCCACCGGCGGCGGAACGTTCGTCGATCTGGAAAACCGGGCCGCCATCATGCGAGATGGCCTGGCGGTCTGGCTCGACGTGCCGTTGCAAGAGGTGCTCGTCCGGGTACCGGCGGACGGCCGGCGGCCGCTCGCGGCCGACCTCGCACAGATGGAGCGGCTGTTTGCGGGACGACAGAACGCCTACGCCCTCGCCCACCTGCGAATCAGCGCCAGCGCCGCACGGCCCGACGAGATCGTCGAGCGGATCCTCGACGCGCTGCCGCGGGATTAAAGTGCGCAAGTGCGCGGGTGCGCAAGTGCGCAAGTGCAGCGGCATGTCGAACCAGATTAGAATTGCCGGAGGCCGTGCGCTACCTCATCCTGTCTGATATCCACGCCAATCTCGAGGCGCTCGAAGCGGTGCTCGATGCCGCCCCGGACGGCACCTGGGATCACGCCGTCGTCCTCGGCGATCTCGTCGGGTATGGCGCGTCGCCCAATCCGGTCATCGATCTCGTGCGGGAGCTCAATCCGATCGCCATCATCCGTGGCAATCACGACAAGGCGGCATGCGGCATCGAGGACGGCAGCAATTTCAATCACGTGGCGCGCGTCGCCGCGCTGTGGACCGGCGAGTCGCTGACCAGCAAGAACCGCGACTTCCTGCGGTCACTACCGGCGGGTCCGGTCACCATCGACGAGCATGTGGAGATCTGCCATGGATCGCCGTTCGACGAGGACCACTACATTTTCGACACCGAGGATGCCCGTCGAGCGCTCGATGCGGGCGAGCGGCCGCTCTGCCTGTTCGGCCATACGCACCTGCCGGTCGTTTTTCGCCGCATCGGCGATACGTATGATGGCTTCCTCCCCGAGGGCGCGTTTGACTCGGTCCTGACGATCGAGCCTGACATTCGATACATGGTGAATCCCGGTTCGGTCGGTCAGCCACGCGACGGCGATCCGCGTGCCGCTTTCGCCATCTACGATTCGACAGGGCCTGAGCTCGTGCTCCGGCGCGTTCACTATCCCGTGGATGCCGCTCAGCGCCGGATCATCAGCGCGGGGCTGCCGGCGAGCCTCGCCAACCGCCTCGCTGTCGGCAGATAGCTCACCTCGCAGTGTCAAAAGGTCTACTTGTCGCGTAGCTGTTCCGTCTTTCGACTTCGCTCTTCACGACGCTTCAATTCGGCGGCGTACGCGTCCTGTGCGGCGCGCGAGCCCAGCACCCAGCCGATGACGATCCCGATCAGCAGCACGGCAGGGATGAAGATGAAGTGCGCCGCCGTCATGCCTCCCATTATCGTTTCCCGCCACCCTCGAGTCGCCGGCTGACGACCGCGATCTCCTGTTCGACTTTCGCCAGTCGCCGCCAGATCGACCACAGGTATCCGATGAGCAACACCCATGCGATGGCGTAAGCGCCCATCACCAGCGGCGCGGCCGGCAGTTGCTCGCGCGCAACCGACGGATCGAGCGGAACGAAGCCGTCCGGGGTGCCAGGTGGGACCTGCTGCGCAACCAGCAAGACCGAGTAGAGGATCACGGGGAAGAGAATAGCTAGTTTGGACATATCGGTCTGCTTTTCTTAGTGCTCGCGGGGCCCCACCCCCGCTCGCTCTCGCTCGGCGGCCGGCCTTCGGCCGCTTCATCGTCGTGTCGCGAGGCGCTTTTCCGATTCCCGATTTCCGATTTCCGATTCGAGACACTCACTCCTCCGCCGCCAGATACAACTCCTCGAGCTCCGCGCGCCGCGCTTCCAGCTGTGCCCGCGCTGCGAGCATCAGCACGTACAGACCGATGAACGCGACGACGCAGAACCAGAACGGACCGCGCATGCCAGGCTGCAGCGTTGGCACGACGTTGGTCGTTGGATGAACCGTGCGCCAGACGTTGACCGACCAGTAGACGAAGGGCACGTTGGCCATGCCAAAGATCGCGACGCCGGCCGCCAGGCGATCCGATCCGGGACCGCCATATCGCCGCAGCAGCAGATACGACTGGAAGATCAGCCACAGGATCAGCGTCGACGTCAGCCGCGCATCCCATTGCCACCACACGCCCCACGCCTTGCGCGCCCACAGCGGGCCGGTGATCAGCACGATGAGGCCGAACAGCACGGTCAGCTCCGCCGCCGCCACCGCAACGCGATCGGCAGCCGGCCGCCGGCCGAACAGGTACATGGCGCTGGCGATGCCGCACACGAACGCCGACAGGAACATCGTCATCGCCGAGGGCACGTGGAAATAGAAGATCTTCTGCACCAGCCCCATCGTCGATTCGTACGGCGCGTTGACGATGAGCACGGGCGCGTAGACGAACATCGCCGCGACGACGAATCGCCAGTGGAGCGAAGAGTTTGTTCATGGCACGGTCAGATCGTCACATGGCTACTGAATCGGCCATCACCGGCTCGAACGTCCAGAGCGCGAGCGTGATGAACACGACATCGAAGAACACCAGCATCGAGAGCCACGCGCGGGCCATCTGCAGATCCACCTCTGGCTGAATCAGCGCGGCCGTGCCGCGCACGCCCGCGATGATCACCGGGATCGTAATCGGATAGAGGAGAACCGGCAGCAGCACGTCGCGGCTGCGCGCGCGCACGAGCATCGCCGCAAACAGCGTCCCCACCGCGGCAAACCCAATCGTGCCGGCCGTCAGCAGACCCATCAGCAGACCGGGTGCGCGAGCAGCGGCGCCTGAAACATCAACGCGACCAGCGGGACGACGAGGAGCTCGACCATCGCGAGCGACCAGCAGAATGCCGGTCAGCTTGCCGATGTAGATGGCCGGGCGCTGCACGGGCGCGATGCAGCAGCGCGCGGAGCGTTTCGTTCTGCCGTTCCCGCTCGAACGCGCGGCCGAGCGCCAGTGTGCCCGGAAAAGCAATCGCGATCCAGAGGATTCCCGCCGCCGCCCCTCGATCGCCTCGCCTTCGCGCACGAAGCCGAACGCGAACACGAGCACGCACGCGACGGCGAAGAAGGTGGTCGTGTAGAGGATCTCCCGGCTCCTGACCTCAATCACGAGATCCTTTCGCGCGACGAGCCAGACGGTCTCGATGAAACCGGGCATCACGTAGCGGCCGTGCAGAGGCGGCGGTATCGATCGCGCAGCGACCCCGGCCCGGGAACGACCTCGAGAAGCTTGCCGTTCTGCAGCATCACGGCGCGATCGATGACGCCTTCGATCGTTTCCAGGTCGTGCGTGGTAAGAAGCACGATAGCCCCGGCACGGCGCAAATCGGCCAGTCGCTCCGTCAGCGCCGCCGTCGCCCCGTCGTCAAGGCCGGTGAACGGCTCATCGAGCAACACCAGGCGCGGCTCGTGCAGCAATGCGCGCTCGAGCGCCAATCGCTGGCGCATGCCCCGAGAGAATCCGGAGACCGGCTCATCACGCCGATCCGTCAAGCCGGCTCGCTCGAGCGCCGCCGCGACGCGACCGCTCAGGTTTGCAACGCCGTACAGTCTGCCAAAGAAGTCCAGATTCTCGGAAGCCGTCAGATCGGGATACACATAGAGATCGTGTCCAAGAAGGCCGATCCGGCGTGCGCAGCGCCCCACCCGCGCGTCGCGGTGAATGCTCACCGTAAGCCACCGATCCCGACGTGGGCTCCAGCAGCGTCGCCGCAATCGACAGCAGCGTCGATTTTCCGGCGCCGTTCGGACCAAGGAGCGCGATGACCTCGCCGGCGCGGCACTGCATCGACACGCGATTCAGGGCTCGCCTCCGGCCGAACGTGCGGGACACTTCGGTGAACGTCAGAGACGTGAAGTCCACGCTGGCCGTCAGGCCGCTGCCTCCTGGTCTAGCTGCGCGTAGATGCGCTCGAGGGCGCCGACCAGCTCTCGGCGCTTGACTGTCGTATCGCTCGCGGTCCAACCCGCCGGACCGTTGTTGCTCTTCGAGCGCAGACCAGTTCGTTGAAAAGACGGTCGCGGCGCGCTTCCAGCTTCTGCCGCCGCTCGATCAGCCCGCGATTGCCGCGCCGGCCGGGCGGAACGCTCCCCACGCCCCTGCCGCGAGCACGGCCAGCGCCAGGCCGAGCGCGACGTTTCGTGGCCACGTGGGTCCGTGCGGCAGCCCGGTGAACTCGAACGTCAGCACATCACCCGCCTTGAGCGCCGGCCCCTGACCGACGATATACGTGCGGCCGTCGGCCTGCATGTCGCGGTGCTGCGGCATCTGCGGCGACGCCAGCTGCATCTCGCCGACCTTCTGCGCGAGCACGGTGAGCCGTGTCAGCTGTGCCGGCAAGGTCTGATGGATGGTCAGGCGATCCCCGGAATACGGCAGTGAGTAGCCGTATTGCACGAGCGTCATTCCCGGCGCGAATGGACCCGCGACCATGATCCGTTTGCCCTGGGCTGTGGCCTGTGGCGACGACCCCTCGAGCAGCGACGCGCCCGCCCCTTCTTCCGGAATCTCGAAGACCACCGGCTGCGGCGGCTGAACGGGCGTGCGCGCCGTATTCAGGATCTGAACGATATTGAAGGCATTGAGACCGTCGTCGCTCATCTCGAAGACGAACCGAGTCTGGTCGCCAAGGACGATAATCCCCGGCTGCGCAGGACCGGCCGCAAGCGTCCGATCCTCGGCCGACCGTGCCTCCGCTTCCGGATCGGTTGCCACGAGCATGAGGCGAACGCCGCCCGACGCTGGCACCGCGAACTCCTGCGACTCGAGACGCTCCCCGTCGATGACTGCCGACGCCTTGATGCGCGCGCCAACCACGAGACCGGAGATCTCCGCTCGTCCCACGTCGTTGGTCGTTCCCGTCGCTGGCGTGGATCCGCCCGTGATCGTGACCGTTTGACCGGAGATCGGCTTGTCCAGCGATCCGCGGATCAGCCGCACCGATACGGTGCCCGGCTTGAGATCGTTGACCGGAAGCGGCACGCCCGACATCTGCTTCGGGTCCGGCATCTGCACGCCGCCACCAGGTTGTGCGGCGCACGGCCCCGCTGAGCGCCAGCTGCGCCAGCAAGGTGAAGAACGTGGCAGCGCGCGCGGATCATGCCTCGACCAGCCTGCGGCCGCAGCGTTTGCAGAACGTCGCGTCCGAGTCGTTCAGCGTTCCGCAGCCAGCGCACCCGGAAGCCGCGTCATCGGGCTTCGCATCAGAGCCCTTGTGCTGCGCAAGCCGCACGTTCAAGTCGCGCTCGATGATCGCCCCATACCCGGAATCGCGCTGCTCCAACTGCTTCATCAGGCCGACCGCCCGCGATCGCAGGCGCGTCGGCCATCTCGTCGAAGTCTTTCGCCGACACCTTCCCCATCGCCCGATCGAATTCCAGCTCTTTGATCGATCTGAGCGTGAGCGCCTTCTCCCGCTCGAGGTCCGACCGCATGCGATTGGAGATCGGCTCAGTCACCGCGACCGCTTCGCTTTCGGCGAGCGGAGCCAGCATGCGATAAAACCCTGCCGCCGCAAAACCGGCGGCGGCAATGATGAGGCTGATGAGGATCAGATGCTCGGGCGTCGCCTGATTCGACATGATCACGGCGGCAGTCGCCGCCATGAGAGACGCCAGTACGAAGAAATGCCACGGGCGAAAGCCCGCGTCCTTACCGGTGATGTCGGGGCCGGTAACGTCCGGCTGAAGGCGGACGCTACTCACGTCCTTCGTCGATGTCGCGAAGCTCCTCATTTCTCAATCGAGTCTCAATCGAGGTCGCGAAGCTCCTCGTCCAATCTCGAGCGGAGCTCGGCATCATCGGTGTGGCCAGCCGAGGCGTAGGCCAGATCGCCGCGCGTCGCGATGGGCCCATCGGCGCGCCGCGAACGCCGCTGCGCCCGCACCAGCGAGTCCGATGATGTACGGCAACAACCACGCAAGCCGGTTGAAGCCCTCGTCGATCGGCGCGGTGAGCACGTCCTGGCTTGCCGCCGCCGCGACGAACGCCGCCCGCACCTGCTCGCGCGTCATCCCTTCGCCGAGATACTTGTCCAGCCTCGCGTTCTGCTCCTGCAACCCATGACAGCTCGGGCCCATCTGACAGTTGTTCATGGGCGCCCGGCATCCGCACGAGCACATGATGTCGCCTTCCAGCTGACGCCTCACCTCGCTTTTCTGCACCGGCTGCACGGTCTGCCCCGTTTGCGCGAATGAGGTCGACGACACCAGTAACAGGACCAGCAGCGTGGTCGTCGTCGCGGCGGTCTGTGGCATTCTCGCCGTGGCGAACGCAAACGCGCTGTCGGGCATCATCGCGATCAGGCTGCCGATCGCGAGCACGCCGAAGCCAAACCAGATCCAGTTGACGAGCGGGTTCACGGTGATGGCGTATGTCGCCGCCTGCTTGGCCACGTCATAGCCGGCAAGCACGATGTACAGATCTTCGGCGGGCGAACGCCTGATGGCGACCTCCGTTGTCGGCTCCTGTTCCCGCTTCGCGAAGAACCACTTGGCCGGCTCCATCGCGTCAATCTGTCGGGCGCCCTCGAACACGCTCACGTGTCCGGTGATCATCTGCTTCTGCGCGTCACTCGTCACACGCAGCGCATCGTGACGGACGGTGAACGGCCCGACGGTCACTTGTTCACCGATGTTGAGATTGATCGTCTCTTCCTGCTTGAAACCCTCACCGGCAAAGCCGAGGAACATCAGGACAATGCCGAAGTGCACGATGTACCCGCCGTAGCGGCGCTTCGAGCGCCCGACGAGCCCGACCACGGCCGTCAGCATCCCGGTCCCGGTTGCCTCGCTGCGAACGCGGGCGCCGCGAATGAACTCCTGCAGCAGGGTCCCGGTCACGAACCCGCACAGCGCGAAGCAGATCCCCGAGCTCCAGACGCGGACTCCCAGAGCCAGGACGATCCCGGCGGTCACGAGGCAGGCCACGACGGGCCACATGAACTGCTCGACGAGGTTGGCGATGGTCGACTTGCGCCACGCCAGCAACGGGCCGATCCCCGTCAACAGCAGCAGCATCAACCCGATCGGCAGCATCCACTTGTTGAAGAACGGAGGGCCGACGGTGAGACGTTCACCGCGAATCGCCTCGCTCAGCGTCGGGAACATCGTGGCAAACAAGACGAAGAACGCCGAGAACAGGAGGATCCAGTTGTTGGCCAGGAACGCCGCTTCGCGCGACGCCCACGAGTCGAGCTCGTGTCTCGATCGGAGCAGCGGCAGGCGGTAGATGACCATGCCGAAACTGAACGTCAGGATCGCGATCATGAAGATCGTGAACAGGATCGCGAGGTCACGATCCTCGCCGAACGCGTGCACCGATTGAACGATGCCCGAGCGGGTCATGAACGTGCCGAAAATGGTCAGGAAGAACGTCGTGATGACCAGCGTCACGTTCCACACGCGCAGCATGCCGCGCCGTTCCTGAACCATCACCGAGTGCAGGAAGGCCGTCGCGGTGAACCACGGCAGCAGGCCGGCATTCTCCACCGGATCCCAGCCCCAGTAGCCACCCCAACCCAGTTCCTCGGTACGCCCACAACATGCCGAGCGTCAGCCCGAACGTCAGGAACAGCCAGCCGATCATCGTCCATCGTCTGACCGCCCGCAGCCAGGCGTCGTCGAGGTGACCGGTGATCAGCGCGGCGAGGCCGAACGCGAACGGAATCGTCATGGCCACGAACCCGATGTAGAGCGACGGCGGGTGGATGGCCATGTAGAAGTTCTGGAGGAGCGGATTGAGTCCGCGCCCCTGCGCCGGCGCCTCCGTGAGGAAGGTCGAGAACGGGTTGTTGTGCACCACCATCAGGAAGAGGAAGAACATCTGCGTGGCGGCTATCGTGGCGACGACGTAGGGGATGAGCTCGCGATGGCGATCGCGGTTCAGGTGTACGGCCAGCGAGCCGAAGAGGCCCAGCAGGAATACCCAGAACATGATCGAGCCGTCGAGGCCGCCCCAGTACGACGCAATCTTGTAGGCGAGCGGCTGCGCGGCGTCCGAATACCGCTGCACGTACTTGATGCCGTAATTGTTGGTGACGAACGCGTGAACGATCACGCCCGAGGCAACCGTCATCAGGGCGGCGACGAAGTGCAGCGCGCCAATGCCGCTCTCGATGAGCCTGCGGGAACGCCGCCGCGCGCCGGCGACCGAAGCGGCAATTGCGTAGGCGCAGACGACAAAGCTGGTGAGGAGGAGGAACGTTCCGAGTGTGGCCATCTTGGTCTTTCGAGTGCTACGTTCCCGGTGCCGCGGGCGCGCGGCTCGCTTCGTACTTCGACGGGCACTTCGCCATCACCCCGTTCGGGGCGACGCTGAAGCCTTCCGGACCGAGCCGTCCTTTGAGCACGACCTCCGACCCAGGTTTGAACGTGTCTGGGACAACGCCCTTGTAGTGGGCAGGGACGACCTTCCCGTTGCTTTGAACCTTGAAGAGGTACTCGAGCGTCTCCGCCTTGTGGAGCACCGGATCCATGACGTAGCCGTGCAGCTGGAGGCGCTTCCCGTGCCACGCCTGCGGATCGGCCATCACCTCGTCCACGTGCTTGTAGTACTCGGTGCCCTCGCTGAGCGTCGTGTACATCAGGCCCATGAGGGCGAGGACGATGACGCCAGCCGTGGCGGCAATCCGGATAGATTTAGTCTTCATAATAATTTGCGGGGATTATCCCAGCCCCAGAATATCGTCGCTTCGGAGACCCGGTCAATCTGGACCGTGCAGGTCGTTGAGGAGACCGATACACCGTCGCAATCGGCAACCCCACGACGTTCGACCAGGAGCCGTCGATCCAGTCGATGAATCGGGACGCCCGCCCCTGAATGCCGTAGGCGCCCGCCTTGTCGAGCGGCTCGCCGGTCGCGATATACCAGGCAATTTCCTGATCCGTGAGAGGCAGAAAACTGACCCGGGTGGTCACGACCTCAGGTGCGATCCTGCGTCGCACCACGCAGACACACTCCGGTGTGGACTTCGTGAACGGCGCCCGAGAGGGTCCTCAACATCGACTCCGCCTCCCGGGAATCAGCCGGCTTCCCCATGATCCGGCCTCGGGCAACGACCACCGTGTCGGCGCTGAGCACGAAGGTTTCCTGCTGACCCCTGCTGATCGCGACATGTTCCGCCTTCGACTGCGCCACGCGCAGGACGTAGTCGCGGGGATCTTCGTCCGGAAGACCGGACTCGTCGACATCCGGCGGCGAGATCTCGAAAGCAAAGCCTGCGGCCGCGAGGAGTTCGGCACGCCGGGGCGAGCTCGACGCAAGGATGAGGCGCATGGCGGATGATAGTATCGAGGAGGCTCCGCTTCTGAACTGAAAACACGCTCCACGTTTTCTGGATCCGGGCCCGTGAGAACCTGTGCAGCCGCTCCATTCCTTTTCGACGTCGGTGCTCGCCGAAATCATCCGTCGACAGCCCGGATCGCCGGCGAAAACGCGTTTCGTCTGGCAACTGGCGGTCGGACCGTCCCTCGCCAAGGCCACGAAGGTCGATCTGGTGGATGGCGTGCTGGCCGTTCGCGCGGCCGATTCACGATGGATTCGCGAGATCGAGCGCGCGCGGGACGTCATTCTCTCCCGCCTCCAGCACCTGCTCGGTCCCGAACATCGTGTCGCGGCTGGATCTGCGTCGAGGATCATTTCGAAAAGCGAAATGAAAGAGTCCGTTATCATTTCAGCGGTTCGCACACCGACCGGCAAGTTCCTCGGTGTGCTCAAGGATTTCACCGCTCCTCAACTCGGCGCCCTCGTCGTGCGAGAGGCGGTCGCCCGTGCCGGCATCGATCCGGCCATCGTGGACGAATGCATCATGGGCAACGTCCTTCAGGCCGGCAACGGTCAGAATCCTGCGCGGCAGGCGGCCCTCAACGGCGGGTTGAACGATCGCGTCGCCGCGCATGACGATCAACAAGGTCTGCGGCTCGGGTCTGAAGGCGGTCATGCTCGCGGCGCAGGGCATCGCCACCGGCGACATCGAGATCGCCGTCGCCGGCGGCATGGAGTCGATGAGCAACGCCCCATATCTGTTGCCGCGGGTCCGCGAAGGGTCTGCGGATGGGCAACGGGAAAGCTCGTGGACTCGCTGATCAACGACGGGCTGTGGTGTTCGTTCGAGGAATGCCACATGGGGATGTCCGGCGAGGTCGTCGCGGAGAAGTATCACGTCGCGCGCGCCGAGCAGGATCGCTATGCCGCCGAGAGCCACCGCAGAGCGGCCGCGGCAACCCGCGAAGGCTGGTTCAAGGACGAAATCCTTCCCATCTCCATCCCCCAGAAGAAGGGCGCGCCGGTCGTCATCGATCGCGACGAGCCGATTCGTGAAGACACGACGGCGGCGTCGCTGGGCGCCTTGAAGCCCGCATTCAAGAAAGACGGGACCGTGACGGCCGGCAACGCCCCGGGCGTGAACGACGGCGCGGCGGCGGTCGTCATCATGTCCGCGGACCGCGCACGCGAGCTGAAGCTGACGCCGTTGGCGCGGGTCATCGGCCAGGCGACGAGCGGCCTCGCGCCGAAGCTGGTGATGATGACACCCGTCGAGGCCATCCGACGCGTGTCAGCCCGGACCGGCTGGAAGCTCGACGACGTCGATCTGTTCGAGCTGAACGAAGCGTTCTCCGTTCAGGCAGTCGCCGTCATGCGCGAGCTTGGCATCGATCCCGCGCGCGTCAATGTCAACGGCGGCGCCGTCGCGCTCGGCCATGCGATCGGCTCGAGCGGCGCACGCGTGCTGACGACGCTGTCTGTACGCGATGAAGCGCAGGAACGTCCGGCGCGGCATTGCGGCGTTGTGTCTGGGCGGAGGCAATGGCGTGGCGCTGGCGGTGGAGCGGGGTGATCGAATCCGGGGCTCGGGATTCGGGACTCGCGACTGACGACTTGTCGACTGACGACTGCATTCATGCTCAACATCAAAAGAGTCGGTGTGATTGGCGCGGGCACGATGGGAAACGGCATCGCCCAGGTGTTCGCGCAAGGCGGGGTTCGACGTGCGGCTTGTCGATGCCGCCGGCGGCGCGCTGGAGCGCGCGCAAGGCCAACATCGAAAAGAGCCTGGCCAAGCTGGTCGAGAAGAACAAGCTGACGGGCGCCGAGCGCGACGACGCCCTCGGCCGCATCAATACCGGCGTCAACCTCGATGCGCTCGCCGAAGTGGACTTCGTCGTCGAAGCGATCTTCGAGGACCTGCAGGCCAAGCGCGAGCTCTTTGCGCGGCTCGATCAGCTGACCCGGCCCGACGTCGTCCTGTCCTCGAACACGTCGTCCATCTCGATCACCGTCCTTGGCGCTGCCACCAACCGGCCCGATCGCGTGCTGGGCATGCACTTCATGAACCCGGTGCCGCTCATGTCGCTGGTCGAGCTGATTCGCGGTCAGGCCACGTCGCCGCAGACCATGATGACGGCGACGGAGCTGTGCATCCGGTTGAACAAGACCGCCGTCGAAGCGGCCGACTACCCCGGCTTCATCGCCAACCGCGTCCTGATGCCGATGATCAACGAAGCGATCTTCGCGCTGATGGAAGGCGTGGGCACAGCGGACGCAATCGACACCGTCATGAAGCTCGGCATGAATCATCCGATGGGTCCGCTGACGCTCGCGGACTTCATCGGGCTGGACGTGTGCCTGGCGATCATGGACGTGCTGCACGACGGTCTCGGCGATCCGAAATACCGGCCGTGTCCGCTCCTCCGCCGGATGGTCGCCGGCCGGTCATCTCGGACGCAAGAGTGGGCAGGGGTTCTACAAGTACTGACGTCGGCAATGCCGTGGTCCGATCGGGATCGTGGCTCGCAACCCAGACTTCTCCCAATCATGCAGGATTTTCTTCCCGCTGATCCGAAGGCCCGCCGGCTGGCGTTGATCGTCTGGGGTGTTGCTGCGGTCGCCGGAACTGTGGCGGTGTGGTGGCTCTCGAGCTATCTGGAGGCGCTGACCGAACTCGCGCGGACCGATCGCGCGGCCTCTCTTGCGCTGTTTCGCTCGCGCGTCCTGCCTGCCCTCACGGCGGTCGTGCTCGTCGCCGTTGTCTGCGGCGCGCTTGCTGCTGAAACAAGGTCTGGAGATCCAGCGCACGCAACAGCTCGCCCGGCTGATCGGCGCGTTCATGGCGTTCGCGGGGTTTCTCATGGCGGCAGTGCCGCTGGTCGTGCTGTCGATTGTTTTGTGGATGTTGCAGATCGGCGTAGCCCGATCAGGTCGGCCGTGTCCAGATCCAGCAACACGTCTGGTTGCCCACGCCCGACTTAAGGCGGGCCTACAGCTGTGGCGTGCCCGCCTCTTCCGCGTCAATCACGACCGCCGCGAGAATCGGTCCGAGGATCAGCAGCTCGCGCGCGAGCTGCGGTCAGGTTCTGTCGCCAGAACGCGGCACCCTGCCAGTACCGGCGCGAAATCGCCATGAAGACGTGGAGGCTCGATTCGTAGATACTCGCGGCTCATCGGCCAGAGGGCCATGATCCCAATCGGTGCGCGAGGAGTCCGAGCCCAGCCAGTCGAGGAGGATGTGGGAGCTGTACGCGAGCGCGCAGGCAAGCGCCGCCCGGCAGGCGGAGTCTGCGGGCTGGCCTGGCCACACGACGAAGGCGGCGAGGCCGACGAGGGCAACGGCACCGACGCCGTGCGTGGGCCCGCTGTGCGCGTCGAACAGCAGGTCGACGTCAGGGAGAACGCCGAGCGTGCCAAAGAGGGCGGCCTCCCGGGTCCAGGTGGCTTTCGCGCTGAGCGGGGGCGTCCCTTGCACCATCCAGCCCGCGGCAAGGCCGGCGAGCGCATGTCCGACGGGCGACGGCATCCGGTCAGAAGATTACCCCGAAGGTTCGAAGAAATCGCACTGCGGCTGCGCGCGCGAGCGCTGACGTTTCGGCGTACCTGCGATGCCAGAGGCGAAAGTCCATGAGCTCCGCAACTTACTGACAGACAAACATATAATGGCTCGTCATTCACAGATTTTCGCTTGACTTTCTCCCCGGCACACTCCTAGAATGCAAGCCATTCCAGCGAATTCCCGCGACCAGAAGAAGGAGTCCGAATGCCCCCCGCAGCAGATGACCGCAACGACCGCGAACGCATGAAGGCGATCGAGATGGCCGTAGGCCAGATCGAGAAGCAATTCGGCAAGGGCTCGATCATGCGCCTTGGCCAGAAAGACGCCGTCACGGCCATTCCCGCCATCTCGACAGGCTCCGTCAGCCTGGACTATGCCCTCGGCATTGGCGGCGTGCCGCGCGGCCGGGTGGTGGAGATTTTCGGGCCCGAGTCGTCGGGCAAAACGACGTTATCGCTCCAGGTGATTGCGGAAGCGCAAAAGCTCGGCGGCATGGCGGCGTTCGTGGATGCCGAGCATGCGCTCGACGCGCAGTATGCCCAGAAACTCGGCGTCGACCTCGAGAATCTGCTCGTGTCCCAGCCGGACAACGGCGAGCAGGCGCTGGAAATCGTCGAGGTGCTCGTCCGCTCTGGCGGCGTCGACGTCGTCGTCGTCGACTCGGTCGCCGCGCTCGTGCCGCGCGCCGAGATCGAGGGCGAAATGGGTGAAGCGCAGATGGGCCTGCAGGCACGCCTGATGTCGCAGGCGCTGCGAAAGCTCACCGGCGTGGTGTCGAAATCCAAGACCTGCCTGATCTTCATCAACCAGCTGCGCGAGAAGATCGGCGTCATGTTCGGCAACCCCGAGACGACGACGGGCGGTCGCGCGCTCAAGTTCTACGCCTCGGTGCGCATCGACATCCGCCGCATCGGCGCCATCAAGGACGGGGATGTCGTGGTCGGCGGCCGCACGCGCGTAAAGGTCGTCAAGAACAAGGTCGCCCCGCCGTTCCGTGAAGCGGAGTTCGACGTGATGTACGGCGAGGGGATCTCTCGAGAAGGCGACCTGCTCGATCTGGCGGTCGATCGCAAGATCGTCGAGAAGAGCGGCACGTGGTTCGCCTTCAGCGGCGAGCGTCTCGGCCAGGGCCGCGAGAACGTCAAGCAGTTCCTCAAGGACAACCCGGCGACGTTCAAGGCGATCGAGGAGCGCGTCCGCCGAGAGCTCGGCCTCGTCCGCGAAGCCGAAGTCGCCGCGGTTTGAGCCAGAGCGCGGGCTTCAGCCCGCGTCACGTCCCCGAGCGCGGCGCTTAAGTGCCGCGCTCCTATTCCTGCTGATGCAGCGACCATAGCGCGACGAGGAAGGTGGCGGCCGTGAACACGCAGAACGCGGCCGCCTCCATCACCAACACGCGCGGCTCGCCGATGCCGACCGTCGCATAGCGCAGCACGTCCACCTGCCAGGTGATCGGGTTCGCATAGGCCACCCGACGGAACACCTCCGGCAGCGGATCGAGCGGGTAGAACATCGAGCTCGCGAACAGAAACACGAAGTAGAAGATCGACGTGACCGTATTGAACGCATCGTTGCGCCGGATGCGCAGCGCGAAGATCGCATAGAAGAAGAACCAGCCGGCGGTGCCGATCGTGACCGTGGCGACGAGCAGCGGCAGGAAATCAAGGCGCACCGGGACGCCGAGCAGCACGCCTGCGAGCACGACCGTTACCGTCGCCTGTGCCGACGCGATGAGCACGTTGAACAGGACCTTGCCGATCAGGTATTCGGATCGGCTGAGCGGATAGGTCAGCATCTCGTAGAAGATCCCGTTGTCGCGGTCCATGAAGAACGACCAGGACGTGTTCGCGGCGATGCCGAAACTGGCCATGCCCAGCACACCGGCAAGGAAGAACGCGTTGTAGTCGAGCCCGCCAGGCAGGCCGGTACCAACGGCGTGCGTCATGCCCACGCCGAATACCAGCAAATAGCCGAGCGGGTACAACACGTCCCAGAAAATGAAGGTCAGGTTGGTCGCGCGGATCTTGCCCTCGCGATACAACACAGCCCCGAACGCCGTCATCGGTCACCTCCGCCGTTCTCGCGGTCCATCAACTGCACGAACACGTCCTCGAGGCTGGCGCCGCCAATCTCGACCCTGAGCACCTGCGCACGCTTCGACAGGGCGGTCACGAGCTCGAGCACTTGATGCTCGGGTTCCCGCAGGGCAATCTCCACCGTCGTCGACGACACGCTCAAGCGCAGCGGATGCCGCGACGCCAGCTCCGTCTCGAGGCCTTCGGGAACGCGGTCGAAGGTCATGGTGACCTCATAGACGCCGGAGGCCAGAAGCTTCAGCGTGTGCAGATCGCCGCGCGCGACTTCCCTGCCCCGATTGACGATCAGAATGTCGTCACACAATTCTTCCGCCTCCTGCAGGATCTGCGTCGTCAGGACGATCGTCCGTCCCTGACGCGCGCTCTCGCGCAGGACCGCCATTACTGAACGCTTCAGAATCGGATCCATTCCCGTCGAGAACTCGTCGAGAAACAGCACCGGCGTGTCGACCATGAACACCTTGGCCACCTGCACGCGACGACGGAAGCCACCACTGAGATCCATGACCTTCTTGCCAGACTCCGATTCCAGCCCGAACTGAGCCATGACGCGGCCAGCCCGCCGGTCGATCTCCTCGCCGCGCAGCCCATGGAACCGGGCAAACGTGTGCAGGTTGTCGCGAACACTCAGAAAGAGCTCGACTGCGCTTTCCTGAATGACCACGGCGATGCGCTGACGGACCTTGAGCGGCTCGCGGACGGCATCGATGCCGAGAATGCGCGCCTGCCCCGCGGTCGGTTTGATCAACGTCGTCAGGATCTTCAGGGTGGTCGTCTTGCCGGCGCCGTTCGGCCCCAGCAAACCGAAGATCGATCCAGGCGCGATCGAGAAGGTGAGGCCGTCGACGGCGCGCACCGGGTCGGCGCGGCGACGCGTATAGACCTTTTCCAGGTTGAGGACTTCGATAGCAGGAACGGACATGCGCTTGCTCCGGGTGAAGGGATGGCCGCAGCGCAGGCGGACACGAACGCTGGGCGTCCTTCAGCGACGAACCGCGCGACACACGGATCGCGACGGGCCAGACTATGTGGAGGATTTAGAAACGGGCGGAACGGTCAGCGGGAGATTTTCATCGGCGTGGCCGGTAAGTGTTGCGTACTTTAGCCGACGGCGGTGCAGGGTGTCAAAAGGTCAGCGCGGGCGGACGTCCTTGACGAGCACCAACACCTCCCCGCGGCGAATGAGCCCCAGCTCGGCTCGGGCGACGTGCTCGATGGCCAGCGGATCGTTCGTCAGCCGTGTGATCCTGCGACGGAGCTCGGCGTTTTCTCGACGAATGGTGGAGAGCTCGGCCGTGATTGCGGCCGCCTGGCGTTCGACGCGCCGCCGCTCGACGAGGCCGCGCTCGCCAATCAACGCGTTGAGGATGAGCGCCACGGTCGCAAAACCCAGGAGCTGACCAAGCCAGCGCCGATTAGTGCGGGGCATCGGCAGATGCTCCAGATCGCTGTCAGGTACAGACGAGTGCCGGCGACGAGTTTTCATCGATGGACTGTTGGTGACGCACGCAACGGTACCAGACCGATGCCAAAAGTACAAGTGGAAAGTACCGGAACGCGCGACAAAGTACAAGTGAAAACATGAACCGAAAATGGAGGGATGGCTTGCCAGCCGTAGCTCGTTGCGAACAACTGACAGCCCGCCTTCGCCTAAGGCTACGGCGGGCAGCCTTCGCGTGAGTCATGAGCGAAGGTTGGTGCCGAGGACTGGAATCGAACCAGTGACACCAGCATTTTCAGTGCTGTGCTCTACCGACTGAGCTACCTCGGCACGCGATCGGCCGCTTGCAGAACCCTCATCATAACAAGCCGGGTTCCGAATCGGCAACGGGACGGCGAATGCTCGCGGATTCTCGTGGGTCCACTTCCAGCCTGGGCGTTAGCGGCTCCCGCTCGACCAGTAATATGCGCGGCCCTGCTTCCAATTGACCAGGAAGACGAGATCACCGCTCGCCGACTGATAGGCGCGAAGCCCGGTCGCTGCGATCGCGTCGGGATCGAGGGCACCTCTGAACAGGACGGGCCACCACTCGATACGCGGAGGTGCGTCGGCGCGCACGCCGGCAAGCGGGAATTCTTCTGCCTTCAACAGCCGGCGCAGGACGTCGCTCTCCTCCAGCTGGAAACTGAAAAGGCCCCAGCGCCGGTTCGAGTCGAGATCGTGCGCTTCGCGGATTTCGTACGTGCGTGGCGGCAGACCCTCCGGGATCCAGCCACGCTCGATCGCGCCCTCCCGGCGCGCCTCGTCCAGCGTTGCGTAACTGGCGGTTACGACGTCGACGTTTCGGCAGCCGACCAGGAAGACGGTGAGCAGGCAGGAAAGCCCGGCGAGGGTGGGAACCCGACGCATCCCGGATCACAGTGATGCTAGAGCCGGGCGGGCGTCAAGTGGCGGCGGCACGTTCCCATGCCCAGTGCCTCATTTTTAAAGAAAAATTGCAATATTGACTGTATTTGCCATAATAATTGGACGTGGTTCGACGTTGGACGCTCAGGCCTCTCGCGAACGCACTCGCCTTTGTGTTCTTCACCGGCATAGGCATCGCCGCTGGGTGCGTGTTGTCGGCTGGCAATGCAATCGACGAGCAGTTGCCGGGGAAGCGCCACGACGACGAGCAGACGCTTCGCCTACGGTGACCCGCGATCGGATCCACGACCGCCCTCGAAGCCTCAACCGTCGAAACTTGACCACCACGCAAGGCGACGCTAGCGACGGTCCAAAAGGTCGACCAGCGCCTGGCGGTATCCGCGGGTCGATGGCACCTGCGCGCCGCTCTTCATCGTGACGAGGAATTCGCCGTTGAACCAGGGGGCGATTTCCCGGATTCGATCGACGTTCACGATTGCCGATCGACTGACGCGCAGGAACCGGCGCGGATTCAGCTTCTGCTCGAGGTCGATCATCGTCGCGCGCATCGACCGTGTCTCGGCGCCGGCGTGGATGTGCACGTGCTTGCCGGACGCCTCGACCCACTCGATCTCGCGCACCGGCTGCAGGTAGGCGCGCCCGTCACCCTTGATGACGAGGTGATCGCGATAGCGTGACCCCGCCGTCAGCTGCTCCAGCATCGTCAGGATCCGGCGGCTGGTGTCCGTCCGGTCCGGCTGGGCGAGGCGCTCGCGGGCGTGACGCAACGCGGCTCCGAGGCGTTCCTCGTCGAACGGCTTCAACAGGTAATCGAGCGCGTGCACTTCGAACGCCTGCACCGCATACCGGTCGTACGCGGTCACGAAGATGACGGCCGGCAGCGGCGCATCGCCGAGCTCGGCAATCACCTGGAATCCGTTGTGCTCGGGCATCTGGATGTCGAGAAACACGAGGTCCGGCTTGAGCGACTGGATGCCCTCGACGGCCTCGTGGCCGTCCTGGAATTCTCCGACGACCGAGACGTCGGTCTCCTGATCGAGCATGCCACGCAGGAGCTCTCGCGAGAGCGGTTCGTCGTCGACGATGACGGTTCGTATCATGCGGGTATGGCAGCGTGCCGTTCCGAACGGCTCCGCGGTAACGCCGGGATGGTGATCGTGACGCGCAAGCCACCTCCGGGGACGTCGACCAGCGCCAGCAACGCGTCGTCACCGTACAGGTGCATCAGCCGGGCGCGCGTGTTCCGCAGACCGACGCCTTCGTGCAACAACTCTCCACGGTTCGACGACAGACCCGGGCCGTCGTCTTCGACCTCCAGCTTGAGGACGCCTTCATCGATCTCCGCGGTGATACGCAGCCGCCCGGCGCCGGCGCGGCTGCCAATTCCGTGCGTGAGTGCGTTCTCGACGACCGGCTGCAGGATCAGCCTGGGCACGAGGCAGTCGAGCGTCGACGGCGCGACATCCAGCTCCACCTCCAGGCGATCACCGAAACGCATCCGTTGCAGGTCAAGGTACTGATCGAGGAAGCGCAGCTCCTGATCGAGACGGACTTCGTGCTGGTCGGGCTCGTCGAGCGCGAGCCGCAGCAGATCGCTGAAGCGCGTCATCATCCGCCGCGCCCCGGCGACGTCCTTCGCCATCAGCGCCGAAATGGCGTGAAGGGTGTTGAACAGGAAGTGCGGCTGGAGCTGGTTGCGCAGCGCGTCGAGCTCTGCGCGGACGACCATCGTCTCGAGCTGTGACGATCGCAGCGCCCGTGAGTGATACGCGTGGTAGTACTCGAGCGCGTAGAACAGGATGACCGTCGCCGTATAGAGCAGCAGGAAGATCATCATCGAGCTGCTGATGGCCAGCATGACGCTCTTCGGAAAGGTCAGCGGGAATCCCCAGAACGGCCAGCGGACGAGGAGACGCAGCACGGCGGCGAGCGTGAGCACGACCGGGAACGCAATCACGTGAGCGCTGATCCGTCCGAACGTCGGACGATCCAGCGGGTACCGTCCCGCCACCAGAAACACCAGTGGCGACACCGCAAACCAGGAGAACCAGAAGATCACGTCGTGCAGCACCCACTTGCCGGTCACGGGTCCGCTGAGCGTCCCGGTCATGTAACCCTGACCGATGGTCAGCGCCTGGCTCAGCAACAGGACGAGCGCGCCGGCGGCCCAGAGCTTCCACGACGGGAAACGCCCCCGCCCGGGGAAGTCTCCCAACGGCAACGGCGGCGTCGGATCGTTGTTCATGTGTCTCCTGAGCAGACTATCCGGCCGTGGGGCGACGCGCGCGTTGCGCGGCATGGGCTGGCAGCGTGGCGGCTCGAATCGGCATCGCCGGGGTGTGGCTTCCCGGCACGATTCAGCAACGCTGCGGCCGCGACGTCACTCCGCGGTAGATCCGGTCACCCACTCCGCGTAGAGATCGGGCCGGCGATGCTGCATGAACAGCCGTCGCGCGTGCGAGCTCGACGTTTCAGCCGAGATCGATGTCGGCGGCGAGAATCGTGTCCTGCATCGCGGGAGCACGCGCGATCACCCGCCCGTCTGGCGAACAGACGAACGACTCGCCCGCGAAGGTCAGACACTCTTCCCGCCCGACGCGGTTGCACAGCGCAATGAAGTAACCGTTCTGAAACGCCGCCACCCGCATCTCTCCCTCGTAAAGTCCCTCCGGCCACTCGTCGAGCGCGCCAGCCTGTGGCACCACGACGAGATCGGCGCCCGCAAGCGCGAGCGCGCGCATGTACTCGGGATAGTGGCGGTCATAGCAGATGGCCACGCCGATGTTGCCGGCCTTCGTGCGATACACCGGAGCACCCTGATCACCCGGCGCGTAATAGCCTTGCTCGTGGAAACACGGATAGTCGGTGATGTGCACCATGCGCGTCCGGCCGAGCAGAATGCCGTCCGCGTCAATCACCGGCGAGCAATCGAAGGCACGCTGGCCCTCACGCTCGTAAAGATTGAGGACGACCACGACGCCGAACTCGCGGGCGGCGCGCGCGAATCGTTCCGTCATCGGGCCTGGAACCGGTTCGGCGAGACGCCACGGCTCGGATCCCGCCGGACGCTGCGGGTGGAACCTTTCGAAGGCCAACTCAGGAAACACGACGAGCTCGGCTCCGCCGCGCGCCGCTTCCGCTAGCGCCGCGAGGCCGCGGGCCACATTCGCGTCCTTGTCAGGACCCGCAGACTGTTGGACAAGTGCGACCTTCATCGCGATAACTCCCAACTCCCAACTTCCAACTCCCAACGTGAGAGTCGCTCGAGAAGTCGGGATAAAAGACAAATCACAAAGCTACGTCGGTAGTCTTCCACCCCATTCGTCCGATCGACTCTGCTTTGAGTTGGGAGTTGGGACCATCGGCATCAGCTCGAGCTACGTGTATCGGATCGATTCTTATGCCGTCTCCCACCGCCGTGCCAGCAGCCTCGCGACGGCGAGGAACACAACGGCGAGCGAGGCAAGCACGCCGACCTGCGGCCAGAGCTGCCAGACCGGCGCGTCACGCCAGAACACTTTGAGGTATCCGTCGAGCGCCCAGGCGTTGAAGGTCACGAGCCCGACCTTCTGCATGGTTTCGGTCATCAGAAATCGGGGAAACATGCTCCCGCCGAGCGCCGACATGGTCAGGATGAGAATGGTCGAGAAGCCGGATAGCTGTGCGCGCGTTCGCGCGAGCGTGGCGAGCACCAGGCCGAGCGCCGCGGCCGCAGCGGCCGTGGCCGTGGTCATGACGATGAATCCAGGAATGTGCTCGAAGAGCGGCAGACCGAACGCAACACGACCCCAGAGGAACATCACCGTCAGTTGCGCGCAGCCCATGATCGCCAGGAACAGCCACTTGCCGACGAGCAGTCCGGTCATGCCGATCTTCGTCGACAGCAGACGCTCCAGGGTGCCCGACTCGGCTTCCTCGAGCAGCGCCCCACCAGCCGCCCCCACACACGAGAACAAGAGGAACATCACCCCGATGCCAGCGGCGTAGAAAGAGATCAGCGAGCCGTGCCGATCGTCGGTTCGCATCACGTCAACAACCGTGACGCCCACGCCCATCGGCGTGCCTGCGCTCGGTCCCGGATCCGGCGAACACCAGACTTGAGCTGCGGCAGCCACTGGTCGACCGCAGCGCGCTGCTGCGGCGTGAGCGCGCCTGCGTGACGTTCGAACTGCCGCATGCCACCCGCCATCAGCAAATCGGGCGCGGCCGTCATCGTGACCTTCTGCAGGAGGCCCTGCACCATCTGCGGCGCGATCGGATCCGACACGTCGGCCAGAAGCTGCATCGCAGCGCCGCCGCCGAATCCGTTCTCCATGAACGCCGCGCCGAACCCGGCGGGGATGACGACGGCGACCGGGGCGTCTCCCTCGCGGACGATTCGCTCCGCGCTCGCGCGATCGAGCGTCGCGCTCTGACCCTCCTCGCCCGCCGTCAGGCGGACGCGAAGCGCCTTTTCCGCCTGCATCGCCTCGACGATTCGCCGGCTCACCTCAGAACGATCCTCGTCAACCACCGCCACACGAATCCGCGACGTAGCGTCGTCGCCTTGTCCGCCAAAGACGGTGGCGAAGATCGAGAAGAAGATGACCGGCAGCAGAAACGTCAGTGCCTGCGCGACGCGATCCCTCTTGAGGTTCAGCCATCCGATCCGCAGCAGCGTACGCATTACTCGCGCAGCTCCCTTCCTGTCAGGTGAATGAAGACCGATTGCAGGCTTGGCCCGCGCACGTCGACGTCGTCCACCGTGCGCCCGGCCTGATGGACGCGAGCGAGGAGCGGCGGCAGCTCGAGTGCGACGTCGCGCATCCGGGCGCGGAGCACACGCGGATCGACCGTATCGATCGCCCAGCCGTGCGCCTCAGCGGAGGCCGGTGCAAGAGGACCGTCGAGACGCAGTGTCACCAGCCGGTGGCGACCCACCGTCTGCTCGACGAGGTCGGACAGGCTGCCGGCCGCGATGACGCGACCGTGATCGATGATCACGGTTCTCGAGCATCGCGCTTCCGCTTCTTCGAGGTGATGGGTGGTCACGAGCAGCGAGACGCCCTTGCTCGCGAGATCGGCCAGCATGTCGTAGATGCGATCGCGGCTCTGTGGATCGACGCCGACCGTCGGCTCGTCGAGCAACACGACTCGAGGCTTGTGAATGACGCCGCAGGCGATGTTCAACCGCCGCTTCATGCCGCCCGAGAAGCGTCGAACGGCCTCGTCCGCGCGATCGGCGAGCCCAGTCTGATCGAGCGCCCAGTCCACCTGCTGTTTGAGCAGGTCACCGGACAGGCCATAGAGGCGGCCGAACGCGTCGAGGTTCTCGCGCGCGGTCAACAGCGGGTAGACGGCGACTTCCTGCGGGACGATGCCGAGTTCCGGCGGCGTGGTGCCACCGTCGAGCACGCGATCGAACATGCGAATCTCACCCGAGTCGAGGCGTACGCGGCCGGCGATGGCCCGTATCAGGGTCGTCTTCCCGGCGCCGTTGGGTCCGAGCAACGCGAGCAGCTCGCCTTGCCGGAGCTCCAGCGATGCCCCCTCGAGCGCCTTGATCTCTCCGAATGACTTGCGGGCATTCGTCACGGTGAGGACGTTCATGGCTGCACGATACGCCTGCCCGTGAGAAAGCGATCTCACTCTCCGGTGAACGGCGGGCGGGGGCCGGTGGGTGGCGCGGGTTACCCTTTGCCCTTGTCTTTCAAATGCTTGTTGAGCGCCTTCGTGATGACCTTGTTGCGGCGCTTCTGATCGAGCTGTGCGCGTTCGTCCTGTTGCCGCGTCTGATACGCCTGCTCGTCGCGGAGTTTGTGGTAGCTCTCGAGACGCTCGGGTGCGATCTCGCCGGCTTCGGCGGCCGCGCGGACCGCGCATCCCGGTTCGGTGCGATGGCGGCAGTCGCGGAAACGGCACTGCGCGGCACGCTCCTCGATGTCGGCGAAGGCCCCGCCGAGCGCATCGCCGGTCTCCCACAGTTGCAGCTCGCGCATCCCGGGCGTGTCGATCAGCACTCCCCCGCTTGGCAGCACCACGAGCTGTCGCGACGTCGTCGTATGCCGACCGCGGCTGTCCGCTATCCGCACGTCGCGGGTCGCCATCAGCTCGTGACCGATCAGCTGGTTCACGATGCTGGACTTGCCGACGCCTGACGATCCCAGGAGACCCACCGTCTGTCCGGCACTGAGGTACTGTCGCAACTGTTCCAACGTCTCAGGCTGGCGGGTCGAAATCGCGTGCACCGGCACGGCCGGGCCAAGCCTGCGAACCTCTTCGACGAATGAGCCTGGATCGTCGACGAGGTCGGCCTTGTTCAGCACGATCACCGGCTGTGCGCCGCTATCCCACGCGACGAGCAGGTAGCGTTCAATTCGTCGGGGGTTGAAGTTCTGGTCGAGTCCGCCGACCAGGAACACGGTGTTCACGTTGGCGGCGACGATCTGCTCTTCGGTACGATCCCCGCCGCGCGCCGGGAGAAGCGGCTGAACCTGGGCAGGATCGCGCGAATCCGCGCCTCCCCCGACTGGGCGGGAGGTTCGACTGCCACCCAATCACCGACCGCAGGAAAATCAGTCCGATCGTCTGCCTGGTGACGAAGCCTGCCCGAGACGCGCGCCAGCCATTCCGCTGTCGTCCGTCAGCACCCTGTAGATGTGCGTGTGCTCGAGGGCGATGCGCCCCGGCACCGCGCCGTCGGCGTTCAGCGCGACGAACGACTGCGCGAACGTGTCGGTCCACCCCAACTCCTTCAGGTCCATCACTCGTGTTCGGCATGATACAGGACTCCGTGCGGCCTCACGCTCCGGTCTTCAGCAAGCTGCGAAGCACTTCCGCAACGCTCCATGCCTGCGCGACGCAGCCGCGCGGCGTGAAGGGTTCTTCCGCGTCGAAGATCTCGCTGATCGATCCCACACACGCGTCGCTGAGGTGCCGGTCGAACCCATCGAGAAGCGCCCGGGCGCCGCGCCGATCGTCGGGATGTACCCGCAGCCAGGCATCGATAAACGGTCCGATCAACCACGCCCAGACGGTGCCCTGGTGATAGGCCGCGTCGCGCGACCGGAGGTCGCCGTAATACTTCGACTTGTAGTCCGGGTGTCCTGGCGCGAGCGACCGCAACCCAAACGGAGTCAGGAGCCGGGCGCGGACGACGTCGAGAACCGGCTGCATGCCGCGTTTGATCGAGGACGGGGAAATCGAGCGCGATCGCGAAGATCTGGTTCGGTCGACACGCGGGATCGTCGCCGTGGTCGCCGTCCACGACGTCGTAGAGGTACCCGCCGTCGGAGTACCAGAACCGTTCGTTGAATGATCGCCGCGCGCGGTCGGCGGAACCGCCGAGGTCGAGGCCGCGGTCGACCCCCTCATCATGAGTCCAGCCCTCCAGGTAACGCAGCGCGTTATACCAGAGCGCGTTGATCTCCACCGCCTTCCCGCGGCGGGGCGTGACGACCCAGTCGTCGACCTTCGCATCCATCCACGTCAACTGATAGCCGTCAGCGCCTTGCGTCAGCAACCCGTCTCGCGAATCGACACCGATACCGAATCGGGTGCCGCGGAGATGATGCTCGACGATATCGATGAGCGTAGGCAGAAGGACTCGCAGCGTCTCTCGATCGCCGGTGGCACGCACGAAGCGGCCAACGGCGTGGAAGAACCAAAGCGACGCGTCTGCCGTGTGGTACAGCCCTTCCTTCGAGCCATCCGGAAACATGTTGGGGATCAGCCCATCGCGAACGTAGTGGGCGAAGGTGCGCAGGATGTAGGCGGCCTCGCGGAAGCGTCCCGTGCGCAACGTCAGCCCCTCGAGGCTGATCATCGTGTCGCGCCCCCAGTCGGTGAACCAGTGGTAGCCGGCGATCACCGTGCGCACCTCTTCGCCGGCTGCGCGGGCGCGCGCCGCTTCGTCTGCGCGACCGGCCGGCGTGATGATGAACTGATCTGCGGCAAGCACGAGTTCCGCGGCAAGGTCGGTTTCTGCGGCAGTCCCCGCGATCACCCAGCAGACGCTCGCGGCGATCCCACTCCGAGCGAATCGCATCTTCGGGCGTCATCGCCAGAACCGTGTCCCACAATTCGGTGGATCCGATGAGCGTCACCGGTTCATCCGGGGTGAGATCCGCGCGGAAATACCCAGGACTCCATAATGAGCCCACGTCCTGGTAGCCGCGGACCCTCTCCATCTCGTAGGGCACGGCCCCGACGCCGTGCTCGTCCAGCGTCAACGCCGCGCGATGCCCCCGCAGCATCAGTCGCAGGACCGGCAGATCGGATCCGCCGGAAAGTTCATAACGGTTCTGGACCGCCGAGACTCCGTAGGCGTGCGCCGGTGAATCGCCGACCGGCGCTTCGTGCGGACGGAACTGGACGGACGGCCTCAGCGAGAGCCTCACCGGACCGCTGCCGCCAAGCAGCCGATAGGTGATGTGCACGGTGTTCTGTCCGTACGGCATCATCACGCGCTTCTCGATCTCGATGTCGCCAAGGCGGTATCTCCAGACGGGCAGCCCGAGCTCGAGCCGGAACTCCACCAGGTGATCGAGATGGTCGGCGGCGTTGGCGCCCGCAACCTCGTCTTCGTCGCCGAGCCAGGACACCTGTCGATCGGGCAGCCGCACGCGCTCGAGGAGATGGTTGAGCATCACGAACCGGCCGAGCGGAGCCGGCAGCGCCGCCACCAGCAGCGCGTGATAGCGGCGAGTCACGACACCGGCCACTGTCCCTGACGCGTAGCCGCCGAGCCCGTTCGTGACCAGCCATTCGCGGCGGAGCGTCAGCCCTGAGGACTCGTCTCGCACGTCGCGCGGAGCGCTGACGCTCGGATCAATTCACGGCTGGTCGTTGCCATCGTTCGCTTCACGGGTTGCTGGTCGTCACGGGATTCGGGACAGCAGCACAGCCGCCTCACCGGGAATACGCCACGACGGGCTGGTCTTCAACGGGGCTCTGCCAGGGCCGCCATACGCAGCGGCGTTGCTCGTCCACCGCAGAGCCCATCGGGTCCCGTCGGGCGGCGCCAGCAGCGGCTCCGGCAACGGACTCAGGTCGAGATCGGCACCGAGGTTCACGATCAACAGACGGTCGCCGGCGCCCTTCCCGTCATAGCGGAGGACGAATGCGTCCGGCGACGAGCACCGCGCCATCCACGCGCGTCACTCCAGCCGACGCAATCGTGGGATCTGTGCGACGAAGGTGCAGGAGGTCGCGATGCAGCCGATAGGTCGTCGGCGTTCGACTCGCGCTCCGCAAAATCCAGCCGGCAGCGCTCGAACGTGACGCTGTCTCCCGGAGGCGGGCAGCCGTGCCTGGATGTCCGGATCGGTCAGGCTGGGGAATTGGCTCAGGAATTCTCGCCGTCCGGTGCGCACACTCTCGGCCAAGCTCGCCTGGATGATCCGCGAAGTAGAGGAACGGTGCCGATGAGGCGAACTCCTGGCCCTGAAACAGCAACGGAGTTCCCGGCCCGAGCAGCAGCAGCGCAGTCAGCGCACGATATCGTGCCGGCGACGACAACTCGTGAACGCGCCGGCCGAAGGCGGAGTTCGCGACCTGATCGTGATTCTGGAGAAAGGTGATGAAGGCCGATCCCGGCAAGTCCAGCCCGGGCGTTCCGCGGCGCTTTTTCTGCCACGAGTACCACTGACCCTGAAACAGATAGCCGTACTTCGCGGCCGAGATGAACTCCTGCGGCAGTCCGCGGTAGTCGGTGTAGTAAGCCTCGCGGCGGCCGGTCAGGGCGACGATCGCCGAATGATGGAAGTCGTCGTTCCACACGCGCGTCGATGCCGTATCCGCCGCGCTCGGGGTCCTGAGCAGACGCGTGTGCTGCGGCTCGTTCTCCGCCGACGATCACAGATCCGGCTGGCGCCGGCGGCGGCCGCGCGCCCTGGCCACGATTTCCTGGAGCACATGCACCGGCGAGGCGTCATGAATGTCCTGCGTCGCATCCAGACGCAGGCCATCGAAATGGAACTCATCGATCCAGTACGCGGCGTTCTCGACGAAGAAGTCGCGCGCCGGGCGCGGACCCTTCGAAGTTCAGCGACTGGCCCCCAGTCGTTCTCGTACCGATCGGTGAAGTAGTCGGGCGAGAAGTCGGGCAGATAGTTGCCATCCGGGCCGAGATGGTTGTAGACGACGTCGAGAATGACGCCGATGCCGAGCTGCGTGCGCACGGTCGACGAAGGCGCGAAGATCGTCGGGCGTGCCATAGAGTCGCGTCGGCGCGTAGAGATTGACGCCGTCGTATCCCCAGCCAAACCGTCCGGCGAAATCCGCCACCGGCATCATCTCGATCACGGTGATGCCGAGACGCGCGAGCTCCTCCAGCTGCTCGCGCCGCCGCGCGCCAGGTTCCCTCGCGGCGTGAACGTGCCCACGTGCATCTCGTAGAGGACCTGGCCTTCGCGCGCGATGCCTTGCCACGTCGAATCGGTCCACTGAAGCTGTCAGGATCGACGACTTCGGATGGTCCATGAGGACCTTCGGGTTGAAAGCGCGACACGGGATCCGGCCGCAGCCGATTGCCATCGAGCTGGAATTGATAGCGATCGCCGGCGTCGAACGCCGGCAATCTGACGCCTTCGAAGAAACCGCCGGCCGTCCGCGATCGATTCGTCTGAGTGGTCGGTCCAGCGCCGCGATTGGCGTCTCGACCACGACCGCGAGGGTGCGACAGGCAGGAGCCCAGACGCGGGCATGCGCGGAGGAATCCGGTTGAAGTTCGACGCCGGCCGAGAGGCGCCGCCGAACGGGTCACGCGACTCGGCTGCTGTCATCTGCTGGCCCGGCGTCCTCCACGGCCAGCCAGGCGAGCGACTTCTGCGGTCAGCAGCTGCGGGCTCGAGGGGCTTGGGCAAATCGCGAACCGATCGCGCCAGGAGGTTCCGCTGCCGTTGGTGATCGGTGCCGGCGAGACTCGTCAGCGCGACGGCAGGAATGCGGCCGCCCCGATCGGCTTCGAGCGACGCGACCTTGCCGACGAGCAGATAGCAGTCGCGGTCCGGCGAGGCGCGATCGCTGACGAGCACATCCGGCCGCCAGCTTTCGAGCGCGTCGAGCGCGTCCGCCACGGATTCCGTCGTCCGCACGGCTGCTCCACCCTGCCGCAGCACCGCTTCGAGCAGCTCGCGGGCGTCACGGTCCCGGTCGAGCACGAGCACGCGCAACCCCTCGAGCACCTGGAACTCCGCGCGCACGACATCGACGGTACGCCGGCCCGGTCACGATCGTCTCTGTTGGCTGAAGGGGAAATCGAACCGTGAATTCTGCTCCGTGAGTATCACTGCGGTTGGCTGCCGCGATCTCGCCGCCATGCAATTCGACGAGCTCCCTGACGAGAGACAGGCCGACGCCGAGCCCTCCTGCAGTGCGAGTGGGCGAGGCGTCTTCCTGAGTGAATCGATCGAAGATCTTTGGCAGAAAGGCCGGGTCGATCCCGGCGCCGCTGTCGGACACCGTCAGCACCGCCTGATCGCGCGTGGTGCTGACCGCGACGCAGACGGTTCCGCCTCTCGGCGTGAACTTCAGCGCGTTCGCCAGCAATTGCCAGACGACCTGCCGGAGCCGGCCCCAGTCGCCGAGCAGCGCGACCGACTTGTCAGGAAGGTTGTGGTGCAACACGAACGCCCTTCGCATGTGCCGCAGGCAGTGCGGCCACGGCCACCTGCTTCACGATTTCCGTCAGCGACACCGGACGGCATTCGACCCGTAAGCGGCCGGTCATTGCCCTCGAGATGTCCAGCAGGTTTCCCGTCAGCTGCGCCTGAAGACGCGCGTTCCGTTCGATCGCCTCCAGGCCTCGCGCCCGGGCCGTCGCATCGAGCTTGCCCGTGCGCAGCAGGTGTGCCCATCCGAGAACGGCGTTCAGAGGTGTGCGCAGCTCGTGGGAGATGGTGCCAAGGAATTCGTCCTTCATTCTGCTGGCGGCCTCTCCTTCTCGCGCGGGACTCCTCCGCTCGGTGAGCCTGCTCTTCGGCGGCGCGTCGCGCGCGGCGCAACTCGGAAACGATTCCGGTGAGAACGAGGCCCTGGAGAATAAACAGCGCGAGACGCGCGTGCGTAGCGGAGTCGTTCGGCACCGAGGTCCACCCGCCGCGCCGAACAGCGCTCCGACAACGGTGGCTGCCAGCGCCGGACCGGTACCAGCGACCCATGCCGTCGCCATGACGGCGGTGCTCAAGAGGAGGAACAAGCTGCCCTGGTCAACGAGCGAGCCGAACGCGCGATCGATGACGAACACAACCGCAACGGCGCCAACCGCTACGGAGAACCGCAGAGGTGTCGAGAGAGTGAACGGATAGCCGTCAGCGGTCCCCATGGTCCCGGTGGTTGCCATTTGATGAGCCGCATTCAGCGGCAACACTCCTCTCTGTGGCTCGTCGCAACCGTCGTGCCACCAGGAATCGCCGAAAACGATTGCTAGTCGTCAGGGGATTGATCCGGACTCTGGGGAGTGCGGCGCGGCCTCACTGGCAGCCGGCGCCGACTGGGCAATGCTGGGTGCGACCTCGGCTATACCTGAGGGTCGCCGCGTCGCCGCGGTCTGTAGAGCCGAGTCGGAAGCAGTGATGCTCCGCACGCCGATAATCTCGTCGATCAGGCCGTAACTCACGAGCGCTGGTGGCGTCCAGATAGAAGTCGGTTCGCTTCGTGTCCCGAATGATTTGTCGAAGAGGTTTTCCCGATCGATCGGCCAGAATGCGGTAGATCTGCGCCTGCATCTGTTTCAGTCGATCGAGGTGCTGCGCGGCGGCGGTGGTCGATTGCCATCCAGCCCACTTGGCGGGCTCGTGGATCATGATCCAGGAATGTGGAAACGCGAGCCGCCGGCCAGGGCTCGCCGCCTGAAGGACGATGGACCCCATCGAGTAGGCCATCCCCTGAACGATGATGGTGATCTCGTAGCCCTCCAGAACGAGCTGGTGCAGCGCGTCGTGCAGCGCAAGGCCGTCGGTGACGTTGCCGCCAGCGCTGTTGATGAACACACGAATCGGACGGCGACTGTCGTTGGCGAGCTCGCGGGTCCGCTCGATGACAGCCCGGGCACTGTCTTTTTCAATGTCACCGATGAGGTAGACGTCGCGGAGACGGTCGGACTGCTCTTTTTTCAGCATGTCCTTCACCGCGTCCACAAGGTCTCCCAGAAAGCGGTCGCTGATGTCAGCCATGTCCGCGGCCCTCGCACGCCGCATGCCGAAACAGTCTCGCCAGCTTCTCTTTATGAGAATCGACGGCGCACGCGGCCAGTCGTGGCTGAATCCTGTGCACAGCCGAGCCGGCGCCGTTGGCAATTTGAACGCTACTTCCGGCGAGGCGTCTTACTGGTCCTCCGGATCGCCTCTTCGCCGGAGTCGCGGCGGGCCGGTTTGCAACGGGGATTACGAATTTTTCTGCGGTGTGCGAATCGGAGAAGCTCACGACCTTGACGTCCACCAGGCCGGCACGCTTGCCGGCCGCCATCGTGTCGGCTTCGGTGATCGACTTCTGCCCCTTCGGCCGAATCACCCAGATCGCGCCGGCCGGTTGAATCGCACCGCGAAGCGACGCCAGATGACCGAGTGCAGATGTCTGCGTCGCGCCGAAGAAAATCATGTCCATCGCCTGGAGCTTCGCCGCTGCAGCGGGCCGCGGCTGCTTCACGACCGCGCCACGCCCTTCAGCTCCCCAACGAACCCCTCATCATCGACATTGAGAACCGCGACGGTCTGACCGGACTTGATCCCGAGCTTGTCGAGCCGCGAGGGCGGGTTGGAGATCCGGTCCGCCCATTTCGCCGCATCTTTGCCGATCTCGAACTCGGCATGCTTCTGACCGAACCGCACCTTCAGGACATCACCGGCTGCCTGTGCCGTCGCGATCGACGCGAGCGGAATCGCGAGCCGCTCCGGGCCGCGGAAAACGAGGTCCTTGTGTTCGAGCCAGGCGGTGCCGGCGATCGTTCGCCCTTCGAACCGCAACGTGCAGCGCGCGTCGTATCCCATTGTCAGGGTCCTCCGAGGTCCGGCCAAAGCCCGACGCTACGTCCTCGCTGGACGGTTGAATTTCGAACCGAGCGCCTCGAGGTAACTGGCCATCGTCGCTTCGTAGCCGAAGACGAAACGGGCCATGAAGCGGAAGATCGGGTTGTAGATTTCTCCCTTCTCGGTGATGGTGACTTCACAACTCTCCGGGCCGGGCTGCAGATTGTAGGTCCACGTTCCGCCGAACGGCAGGTCGGGATCGGCGATGCGGGTCACCAGCAGGGTCGGCCGATCCACATGCTCGACGGCGAGCGTCATCCGTCCAGAGCTCCCGTCTTCAACCCAGACCGGCCGGCCATCGCGGTCGGGAAGACGTTCCACCTTGGTCACGTCGCGGCGCCAGGTCGAGAACTGCTCGACGTCGGTGATCGCCGCAAACACGGTTTCGCATGTCGACGGGATCGATGCGCGGCGCGTCGCGACGTGTGACTGCGGCAAGCAGCAGTCCGATCACGACGACAACGGCGACGATCGCCAGGAGGATGAGGCCGACGATCAGGATCCATTTCATGGGTGTTCTCCTCAAAACTGTTCGCACGCCGCTGCGACCGTCAGGCTCCCGCCGCCTGCTCGTCGGGCGGCGTCTTCTCGCCGCGACCGTGGCTCCATCTGCTGCTGCGCCGCGCTGCGCGAGCAGCGCCAAGCCCGCGATCGCGGCCTCGCGTTCCTCGTCGCCGAGGCGTGCGACGAGCGCTTCGACGCGCGCGGGATCGAGCACCGAGCTCGCCTGCCGCACGCGAACCCCGGCGGTCGTCAGCCGAAGGTGGACGCGGCGCCGATCGACGGCGTCGCGCATCCGCACCACGTACCCCTTGCGCTCCAGGCGATCGATGGACAGCGACATGGTGCCCGCGGTCACGCCCATGTGGCGCGCCAGGTCGTTCAGCGTTGTCGGCTCGATCTCGTCGAGGTGGTCGAGAATGCTGGCCTGATGGCGGCTGAGCAGGCGCTGCGTCAGCGGGTCGCGAACGTGCCGGGTGTGACAGGCGAAGTAGATGCGCGGATAGAGCGCCATGAGCTCGCGGGCGGCCGTTTGGACGTCGCGCATCGGACGGAGATTACCGCAAATTAATTTTGTTTGTCAAAGCAAAATTATTTCCTTCAAATTGTTCTAAACCAGTCGGCAAACACTTTCGTCCAATTGTCCGTCAAGCTGGATAGGACCTCGTCCCAGCCGTTGACGCGCCCGCCTTCGCGAAAGCTCCGGCGGGCAAGCTGAGACGGGCCCGGTTCAAGGGATGTTCGGATACGGGACGGCGCCATTCCGCAAGCGGTCAGCCACAGGAGGCTGGTTGGCCACGGTCCAGCGCGAAGTATTCGGAATTCAAAGGGTTTACGCCCATTACTGTGGTGGCACACGGTTTGGCTTATCTGGACTGACGCCGGGGTCTCGCTCTGCCCCGGTTCTCAGGACAGAGGCACGCAATGGTTGATATCGCACGTCCGGCAAGCGTCAAGCGTCAGAAGAAGATTCGCCGCGCCATTTACGCGGCGGTGGGTCTGCTGGTCATCGTTCTCATCACGGTCGGCGTCTCGCGGCTGAAGCCTGCGGCGCCGGGCGTCGATCGCGCGACTGTCTGGATCGACACCGTCAAGCGCGGGGACATGACGCGTCAGGTCCGAGGGTCGGGCACGCTTGATCCCGGAAGACATCCGATGGATCGCGGCGACGACGCAGGGACGCGTCGAGCGGATCGTGCTGCGGCCCGGTGCGATCGTCAAGCCTGACACGGTCATCCTCGAGCTGAGCAACCCCGACCTGCTGCAGGCGGTCATGGAAGCGAAGCTCGCGTGGGCATCGGCGCAAGCCAACTACGCCAATCGCAAGGCGGAGCTCGAAAGCCAGCTGCTCAATCAGGAGTCCGGCGTGGCGAACGTCGAGGCGCAATACAAGAACGCGACGCTGACGCTGCAGGCCGACGAGCAGCTGTTCAAGGACGGTCTCGTCTCGGAGCTGCAGCTGAAGCGATCGCGCGCGGCGAATGACGAGCTCAAGAACCGGCTCGCGATCGAGCAGAAGCGCATGGAGATCGCTCGCGCGACGGCATCGAGTCGCAGCTGGCACCGCAGGCAGCGGAAGTCGATCAGCGCAAGGCGGCCTACGAGCTGCGCGTGAAGCAGCTCGAGGATCTGAAGGTCAAGGCCGGCATGGACGGCGTGCTGCAGGTCGTCCCGGTCGAAGTCGGCGCGCAGGTCAGCCCGGGCACCAACCTGTGCCGCGTCGCCAACCCGACCAACCTGAAGGCCGAGCTGCGCATCGCGGAGACGCAGACCAAGGACATCACGATCGGCCAGGTCGCCGAAGTGGATACCCGCAACGGCGTCGTCCAGGGCCGCGTCTCCCGGATCGACCCGGCGGCGACGAACGGCACGGTCGGCGTCGACATCATCCTCGAAGGCCAGCTGCCGCCCGGCGCGCGGCCCGACCTGAGCGTCGACGGCACGATCCGCCTCGAACAGCTGACGAACATCATTCACGTGGGACGGCCGGCATTCGGACAGGAAGAAAGCACGATCAGCCTCTTCAAGCTGCAGCCGAACGGCGAAGCCGTCCGCACGACGATCAAGCTCGGACGCAGCTCGGTCAACACGATCGAGATCAAGGAAGGGCTGCAGCCCGGGGATCAGGTGATTCTGTCCGACATGTCGGCCTACGACCAGTTCGATCGCATTCGGATTCAGGGCTAGAACGTCAGAGACCGCAGGCTAAAAAGGAGCCACGATGAACACTGCCGCGCAAACGCTGATTCACCTCGACGGCGTCACGAAGGTCTTCTTCACCGACGAAGTCGAAACGCACGCTCTCGCCGGTATCCACCTCGAGATCAAGAGCGGCGAGTACATTGCCATCGCCGGACCGTCCGGCTGCGGCAAGTCGACGCTGCTGTCGATCCTCGGGCTCCTCGACTCGCCGACGGAAGGCAAATACATCCTGAACGGGAAGTCCGTCGCGGATCTGCCGCTGTCGGAGCGCGCGCGTGTTCGCAACCGCGAGATCGGGTTCATCTTCCAGAGCTTCAACCTGATCGGCGATCTGAACGTGTACGAGAACGTCGAGCTGCCGCTCACCTACCGCGGCATGAAGTCCGCCGAGCGCAAGGAGCGCGTGATGGCGGCGCTCGAGAAGGTCGGCATGGCGCACCGCGCGAAGCACCTGCCCAGCCAGCTGTCGGGCGGTCAGCAGCAGCGCGTCGCCGTCGCCCGGGCGGTCGCCGGCGTCGCCGTCGATCCTGCTGGCGGACGAGCCGACCGGAAACCTCGACTCGAAGAACGGCGAGGCGGTCATGGAGCTGCTTCGCGAGCTGCATCGCGAAGGGGCGACGATCTGCATGGTCACGCACGATCCGCGCTACGCGCGGCATGCGGACCGCTCCGTCCACCTGTTCGACGGACGCGTGGTCGAAGAGGACGGCAGCAAGCAGGGGCGCGGAGAGAAAGAGCTCGAAGAGAGCGGCTTCCACATCGAGCATTAGGACCAATTGCCTGGTCGCTGATTGGTGGCTGCTGATGGGCCGCGTCTCCGGCTCGGAGGCGCGGCCGCCACAATCGGCGGTCGGCACTCAGCGATCGGCAATTCCATGATTCACGACCTTCGTTACGCTCTCCGCATCCTCGCGAAGAGCCCGGCGTTCACCGCCGTCGCCATCATTTCGCTCGCGCTCGGCATCGGCGCCAATTCCGCCATTTTCAGCCTGATCAACGTGCTTGCTGCTCCGGCCGATTCCGGTGGCCGAGCCGGCGCGGCTCGCCTCGATCTTTCTGACCGATCAGCGCAACCCGGGCAACCTCCCGTTGTCGCACTTGAACTGGAAGGATCTGCGCGCGCAGAACGAGGTCTTCAGCGATGTGGCGGGGTTCACGTTCGCTCAGGTGAACTGGAGCACGGGCACCGAGTCGGAGCAGATCCCGTTGCAGGTCGTCTCGGGCAACTATTTCTCCGTTCTCGGGCACACAGCCGGCGGTAGGGCGAGCGTTCCTGCCGGAAGAGGACGTCTCGGCCACGCCCGTGGCCGTGATCAGCCACGGTTTCTGGGAACGCAGCCTCGGCCGCGATCCGAGCATCGTCGGGAAGACCTTGACGCTCAATCGCACGCCATTCACGGTGATTGGCATAGCGCCGAAGACCTTTACCGGAACGCTGCTCGGCGGTGGGCCATCGGCATGGGTTCCGATGTCGATGCACAACGTCGTTCAGCCGAACTTCGACTGGTACGAGCAGCGGCGCGGGCTCTTCATTTTCGCGTTTGGACGGCTCAAGCCGGGAATCGGCACTCGAACAGGCGTCGGCGAACCTGCGGACGCGTATTCGCCCAACTCGAGCAGGCGTTTCCGACCGACAACAAGGGACGGAGCGCCGGGACGGTGTCGCTCCTCGATGCGCGATTGAATCCTCAGGGTGGCGCGCGGCGGCGCGTTCGTCGTGCAGCTCTCCGCCGTACTGATGATCGTCGTCGGGTTCGTCCTGTTGATTGCCTGCGCGAACGTCGCCAATCTGCTGCTGGCGCGGGCGTCGACACGGCGACGGGAGATCGCGGTGCGGCTGGCGCTCGGAGCCGAGCGGATGCGGCTCGTGCGGCAGCTGCTCACCGAAAGCGTCGTGCTTTCGGCGTTCGGCGGCATCCTCGGCGTGATACTCGCGTACTGGCTGCTCGACGCGCTCGTCGCGGCGGATCTGCCGCTGCCCATCCCTGTCGGCGACGAGATCACCATCGACAGCCGCGTGCTCGCGTTCACCGCGGCCCTGACGCTTGCGACTGGCGTCCTCTTTGGCCTCGCACCGGCAATCCAGGCGTCGAAGCCGGATGTCGTGCCGGTGCTGAAGAACGAAAGCGTGCCCGCGGGCGCGGGGCGGCGGGGCTTCGCCAGCCTGTTTTCGGTCCGTCAGGTGCTGGTCATTACGCAGGTCGCGCTGTCGATGCTCGCGCTCGTCGCGGCCGGTCTCTTCCTCCAGAAGTCTTCGCGCGGCCCAGAGGATGGAGGCCGGATTCGAGACTCGCGGCGTCCTGGTGATGAACGTCAATCTCGGACGCGAGGGCTACACGCCGGAGCGTGGACAGCTGTTCTACGAGCAGGCGGCCGAACGTCTGGCGGGTCTGCCCGGCGTCAAGGCTGCGACCGTCGCGCAGAGTGCGCCACTCGGCGGCGGACTGCTTCGGAGCGTCTTTCCAGAGGGCCTGGACACGACGACACGCGACCGCATTCTGGTTCAGGTGAACTCGATCGGGGCCAATTACTTCGCCACGCTGGGCATTCCGCTGCTGCACGGGCGCGACTTCACACGCGCCGACGCTGTCGGCGCGCCCGGCGTCGTCGTCATCAACGAGACGATGGCGAATCAGTTCTGGCCCGGACAGGATGCGCTCGGCAAGCGGTTCAAGTTCTTCGGCGACCAGGATTTCACCACCGTGGTTGGCATCGCGAAGAACAGCAAGTACAACGGCGTTGCCGAAGATCCCATTCCGTTCATCTACCAGCCGATCCGTCAGAACTACGTCCCGACAGGCGTGCTCCACGTACGAGCCGAGGGTGATGCCGCCGGTCTCGCCCCAGCTGTTCGGCGCGAGGTCCGCGAGCTCGATCCAACGTTGTCGGTGTTCAACGTTCGGTACGCTCGAGGAACAGGTCTCGCAGTCGCTGGCACCGTTGCGCATCAACGTGATCATGCTCGGCGCGTTCGGGATTCTCGCGCTCCTGCTGGCCTCGATCGGGCTCTACGGCGTCGCGAGCTACTCGGTGACCCAGCGAACGCGAGAGATCGGCGTGCGCATGGCGCTCGGCGCGCGAAGAAGCAGCGTTCTCCGGCTCGTTCTCGGACGCGCTTTCATCGTGGTCGCAATCGGTGTCGCGCTCGGCCTGATCGCAGCAGCAGCCCTGGCGCCGCGAGTGCCGCCAACGTTGCTGCCGAACGTCAACGCACGCGACCCGCTGACTTTCGCGACAACGGCGATGGTTCTCGTCACCGTTGCGTTGATCGCCAATTACCTCCCGGCACGTCGCGCGACCCGCATCGACCCGCTCATCGCGTTGAAGGGTGAGTAGACGCGGGCCGAGGACTGCGTGAGGGCGACAGACGACCGCCGACTGACTGTCGACTAACGACTGCGACTGACGACTAACCTACGACTGACTTATGCTGATAACAGACCACCTCAAGGATTCAGTTCGCCACCCGGTCCGCGCGAGCGAGCCGCGCGTGCTGATTGCCGACGACCAGTCCGACGTCCTGGAAGCCCTCCGGCTTCTGTTGAAGGCGGAAGGGTTTCAGCTCGAGACGGCCTCCTCCCCTGCGGGTGTACTTGCCGCGATTGAGGCTCGCGAGTTCGACGTCGCGCTCATCGACTTGAACTACGCCCGGGACACCACGTCGGGCGAGGAGGGCCTCAACCTCCTCTCGCGGATTCAGAGCATCGACCCCACTCTGCCGGTCGTCGTGATGACCGCCTGGGGCAGCGTCGAAGTGGCGGTCGAAGCCATGCGCCGGGGCGCGCGCGACTTCATCCAGAAGCCCTGGGACAATGCCCGGCTGCTGGCCATCATTCGCACGCAGATCGAGCTCAGCCAGGCCCTCCGCAAAGGCCAACGGCTCGAAGCCGAGAACTCGCTGCTGCGCGGCGAGGGCGTGCCGAACCTGATTGCAGAGTCGCCGTCCATGCAGAACGTTCTGCAGGTCGTCGCCCGCGTCGGACCGTCGGATGCCAACGTCCTGGTGCTCGGCGAGAACGGAACGGGAAAGGGCGTGGTGGCCCGTGCCCTGCACGCGGTCTCGAGCCGCGCCTCGCGCCCGATGGTCATCGTCAACTCCGGAGGCGTCTCCGAAGGCGTGTTCGAGAGCGAGCTCTTCGGCCACGTGCGCGGAGCGTTTACTGATGCGAAGACCGACCGCGTGGGTCGCTTCGAGCTCGCCGACCAGGGCACGCTGTTCCTGGACGAAATCGCAAACGTGCCGCTCAGCCAGCAGGCGAAGCTGTTGCGCGTGATCGAAACGGGCGAGTTCGAGCGCCTCGGTTCATCTCGTACCCGGCGCGTGGATGTCCGCATCATCTCCGCCACCAACGCCAACCTGAGCGAAGAGGTGGCCAGCGGACGTTTCCGGCAGGATCTGCTCTTCCGCCTGAACACGATCGAAATCAAACTGCCGGCGCTGCGCGATCGCCGGGAGGATGTCCCGCTCCTCGGCCAGCACTTCCTGCGCCAGCATGCGCAACGCTACCGCAAGCGTCTCACCGGTTTCGAGAGTGGGGCGATGCAGATGCTGCTCGAGCACTCGTGGCCGGGCAACGTTCGCGAACTGGACCACGCCATCGAACGAGCGGTGTTGATGGCCCCTGGCCCGCTCATCAAGCCCACGGATCTCGGCCTGCGGACCACCAAGGAAGGCGGCGGCCGGCTCGAGGACATGAGTCTCGAAGACGTCGAGTGTTTCCTGATCAAGAAGGCGATGACGCGCTTCGACGGCAACGTCAGCCAGGCAGCCAAGGCGCTCGGTCTGAGCCGGAGCGCGTTGTACCGCCGGCTCCAACGTTACGGGCTCTAATCCGTGGTCGTGTTCCGACGGAGCGAGGAGGGCGTGGCGCGAGCCATGGTAGCCTCCGGTTCGACTCCCAACTCAAGCGAGCACCGGGATTAGTAAAATGAGATAGATGGGCCCTGCCCACCCCCGCGAGTCACGCCTGAGTCACGACCGGCGCATCCTGCTGATGGCCCTGGCGTCAGCTTTGCCTGGCGCGCTCATCTCGCTCATCTTCCTCTGGACTGGAGACTACACGCCCAAGGTCCAGTGGACGCTCACCGTCGTCATCATCACGTTCTGTCTGGGCTTCGCATTCGCGCTCCGCGAGCGCGTGGTCCTGCCACTCCAGACACTCTCGAACCTGCTGGCTGCGCTCGGCGAAGGGGACTTCTCCATCCGCGCCCGCGGTGCCCGCGGCGGCGATCCACTCGGCGAAGTGATGATCGAGGTGAATGCGCTGGTCGAGACCCTGCGCCATCAGCGTCTTGACGCGCTGGAAGCGACAACGCTCCTTCGCAAGGTGATGGCGGAGATCGACGTCGCCGTCTTCACGTTCGACGAGGAACACGACCTCAAGTTCATCAACCGTGCGGGCGCGCGGCTGCTCGGTCAGCCGACCGAACGCCTGCTCGGGCGGCACGCCGACCAGATCGACTTGATGGACTACCTGACAGGCGAAGCGCCGCGCGTGATCAACACGGCGTTTCCGGGAGGTGTGGGCCGCTGGGAAGTGCGACGCAGCCAGTTTCGTCAGGGCGGCCGTCCGCACGAGCTGCTGGTGCTGTCCGACTTGAGCCAGCCGTTGCGGGAAGAGGAACGGCAGGCTTGGCAACGGTTGATCCGCGTCATCGGGCACGAGATGAACAACTCGCTCGCCCCAATCAAGTCCATCGCCGGCAGTCTCTCAACGATCGTCGAACGCGATCCGCCGCCGGTGGATTGGCGCGAGGACGTGCAGCGGGGACTCAACGTGATCGCCTCGCGGTCGGAGTCGCTCAGCCGGTTCATGAGCGCCTATGCACGGCTGGCCAAGCTGCCGCCGCCGAAGCTGGTGCCGCTCGACGTATCGGCGTTCGTCGATCGTGTCGTCACGCTCGAAAAGGCGCATCACATCGTGGTGTCGCCGGGTCCGCGGCTGACCATCCAGGGGGACGGCGACCAGCTCGAACAGCTCCTCATCAACCTGATCCGCAACGCCGTTGACGCCGTCCGCGAGACTGGCGGCGGCGTTCGCGTTGGCTGGCAGCGCATTCCCGGCTCATCGCCGCCGACGATGGAGCTGTGGGTGGAGGATGATGGTCCGGGGCTGTCGAATACCGGCAACCTGTTCGTGCCGTTCTTCACGACAAAACCTGGCGGCTCCGGCATCGGGCTGGTGCTCAGCCGCCAGATTGCAGAGGCTCACGGCGGGAGCCTTCTCCTCGAGAATCGAGACGACCGGAGCGGTTGCCGCGCAAGCCTGCGCATCCCTCTGCATGCCGTGGCTCAGATCGCGCACGAGAGCCTGGTGTCCTGACGAATCAACGAGCCGGCTTTTACAACGTCTGACAATCGTCCAAGCATCACCATGAGCAATCTGAACGAGCCCATCCTGCCAGGCCACGGCGCCACCGACTACGAACGCTATCTGCGCACGGACGAACTGCTGTCGCTGCAAAAGACACCCGAGCAGGTCGTTCACCGCGACGAACATCTGTTTCAGACGGTCCATCAGGCGTCGGAGCTGTGGTTGAAGCTCGCCTGCATCGAGCTCGAAGATGCGACACGGTTGACAGAGAGCGATCGGGTCACTCACGCCGTCCGTCTGATCCGTCGCTCGAACGACGCCATGTCGCTGGTAACCGACCATCTCCACATGCTCGAACACATGTCGCCCAACGACTACGCGAGCGTGCGGACCGCGCTCGGGCATGGCGCCGGGTTCGATTCGCCAGGCTTCCGACAGCGTGCACCGCATCTCGCCCGCGCTCGACACGGCGTTCAAGGAATCTACTCGCGCGGCGTGGCGTCTCGCTGCTCGACGTCTACAACCGCGGGTACGAGCTCGAGGACCTGTATCAGCTCGCCGAGCAGATGATGACCTGGGATGAGCGGACCATCATCTGGCGATTCCACCATCTGAAGGTCGTCGAGCGGATCATCGGCGGGGGCGTAATCGGCACGCAGGGCACGCCGGTGGAGGTCCTCGGCAAGCGCATCGACATCAGGTTCTTTCCCGAGCTGTGGACCGTGCGCGACGAGGTGACGAGCCGATCGAAGCTCGGCGCAGACGGTCACGGCATGGACCGCGAACGCGGAATCGAAATCGGACATCGGAATGGGAGATCGGCAATCGGCGATCGGAGGTGGCACTTCGGAAAGGACCTGCCGATTGCCCATTTCCATCGATTTCCGATTTCCCATCGGATTCTGCGCAAATGTGGACTCGACTGTTCGACGGCGATCCGAACTGGCAGCCGGTGCTGCTGGCGCTCCTTCCAACACTCATCGTCGCGTACATCATTTCGCGAATTGCCCGCCGCATCGTCAAGGCAGTGCTCGCGGCCATCCTCGGCGATTCCCTGGCGGTGACCAGTCCGTTCGTTCGCGGACCGGGCCGCGTGGTGGGCGCAGCGGTGTTCCTGCTGGTCACCGCCCTCCTTCTCTTTCCTGCCTTCGAGGTTGCCGGGCTGAAGCCGACCACCGGGCTGGCGTTGCGAACGCTGGCGGCGTGGAGCTTCACCTCCGGCCTGCGCGTTCTGTTGATCGTGCTGTTCGCCTACGCGCTGATTCGCGCCACGGCGCTCATCGTCCGCCGCTTCGAATACGAGCTGACACAGGGCACAGGGCTCGACGCGTTGGAGCGCGCGAAACGCGCGCGAACGCTGGGTGCAGTGGTCGACAAGGTTGCGAACGTCTCCATCTTCAGCATCGCCGTGCTGATGATCCTGAAGGAGTTTCAGGTCGACATCGCGCCCGTCCTGACCGGCGCCGGCATCGCGGGACTGGCGGTAGGTTTCGGCGCGCAAACCCTGGTCCGTGACATCATCAGCGGCTTTTTCGTGATTCTCGAGGATCAGGTGCGCGTTGGAGACTCCGCGACGATCAACGGCGTCGCCGGGCTCGTCGAGGAATTGAACCTGCGCACCATTGTGATTCGCGACGGTGAAGGTGCCGTGCACGTCTTTCCAAACGGTGCCATCAACACGCTCGCGAACCGCAGCAAGGATTTTTCCTTCTACGTCATCGACCTGGCAATTCCCTACCGGGAAGATGTCGACAGGATTACCGCGCTGCTCAACGCCGTCGGCGCCGAGCTTCAGAGCGATCCGCAGTTCGGACCATTCATACTCGAGCCGCTCGAGGTCCTCGGCGTCGATGCCTTCGCGGACTGGTCCGTGCACTTGAGACTGCGGATCAAGACGGTTCCGCTGAAACAGTGGGACGTCGGGCGGGAGCTGCGGAAGCGAATCAGGAAGGTATTCGACCGTGAGCGGATTGAAATCCCGTACCCGGCGCTGCAGCCCAGGCCGGTCGAGAGCAAGCCCGCCCCGACCTCGTAATGCTGCGCGTCAATAGCCGGCTGACGGCGGTCGCAGCTTTCTGACCCTTCGACTCCTGGACGATGCGCACCCCGGCGCTGGCTCCGACGCGGGTCGCGCCGGCCGCTACCATCGCCTTGAGCCCTTCGAGGTCGCGCACGCCGCCCGCGGCCTTCACGCCCATGTCGGCGCCCACGACGCGGCGCATCAGCGCCACGTCAGCCGCTGTCGCGCCGCCGGGACCGAAACCGGTCGACGTCTTCACGAAGTCCGCGCCGGCCGCCTTGCTCAACGTGCACGCCGTCACTTTCTCCTCGTCGGTCAGCAGGGCGGCCTCGATGATGACCTTGCTCACGACCGCGCACTGACGGCACGGCTCGACCACTGACTCGATGTCTCGTTCGACGGTGTGCAGATCGCCGGACTTGAGGGCGCCCACGTTGATGACCATGTCGATCTCGGCGGCGCCGTCATAGATCGCGCGGCGAGTCTCGTAGTGCTTGACGTCGGCCGTCGTCGCGCCGAGCGGAAACCCCACCACCGAGCAGACCTTGACACCCGTACCTTTGAGGCGGACCGCGCAATAGGCAACCCACACCGGATTCACACAGACCGTGGCAAACTTGAACTCCGCGGCTTCGCGGCAGAGTTTCTCGATGTCTGCCTTCGATGCATCCGGTTTCAACAGCGTGTGATCGATGACGCCCGCGACGCCATCTGGCGCCCCGCCGGCGGCGTACAGGCCGATTCGCGATGCGCCAGCTTCGATGACGCCGCGCAGGCGGTCCGGACAGCAGTCGTACAACACCGAGTGGCATCCGCAGCGGACGGGGGATCCCCCCTTCTGCGCCGCCACCACCTCTTCGGTGATGATCTCGATCAGCTTCTGAAGATCACCTGGATTCAACATGCCTGCAATCGATCCTTGTCAACTCCCAATTTCCAACTCCCAACTCCCAAGCACTCTCAGCCGATCGACTCTGAGCTCTTTTGGGAGTTGGGAGTTGGCAGTTCGGAGTTATCACCCTTCACGAGCTGACCGCTCCTCTAAACGGCGGATTTTCGCGAGCCGGCGAATGTAGCGCGGCTCCCGCATCGGCGTCGAAAGCCAGACTTCGACGATCCGGATGGCCGCTTCCTCGCCGGCGATCAGTGTCGAGCCGAGCGTCAAGACGTTCGCGCCGTTGTGCTCGCGCGAGTAGCGCGCGATCGTCTCGTCAGGGCACATCGCGGCGCGGACGCCGCGAACCTTGTTTGCGGCAATAGCGGAGCCGATTCCCGCTCCGTCCAGTACGATCCCCGCATCAGCCTCACGGCGCGCAACGGCAAACGCCACCGCGCCCGCGACGTCGGGATAATCGACAGGCTCTGGGCTGTTGGCGCCCAGATCTGTCACCGCAATGCCGCGCCCGCGCAAGTGCTGGATCAGCCGATTCTTGAGCGCCACGGCCGTGTGATCGCTTCCAATCGCGACTTTCCGGATGTCAGACGTCGGTACCAGGTCGGCGCCGGCCGTGCTGGTCGACCGAGCCAGGGCTGGCGACAGTGACTCGTCGCGCCGCCAGCGTGTCGCGCGCCAGCGGCGTAACGACGCCGCCGGCCGTGAGCTCGACGGTCGATCCGATGTCGAGCTGACGCGCGTCGGCTTCCGTGATGATGTCGAACCGTTTCATTCGCCGCTCAGGACCGCGATGTCTCGAAGGTTCCGGTACTTCTCTCCGTAATCGAGCCCGTAGCCGACGACGAACCGGTCCTCGATGGTGAACCCGATGTACTCGACCACGACGTCGATCTTGCGCCTCGACGGTTTGCTCAGCAGGCACGCGGTCTTGAGGGACTTCGGGGCCCGCGCCCGGAGGATATCCTGCAAATACGTCAACGTGAGCCCAGTATCCACGATGTCTTCGACAATGATGACGTGGCGGCCTTCGAGGCCGCTGTCGAGGTCCTTGACCAGGCGCACCTCGCCTGACGATTTGGTGCTCTGGGCGTAGCTCGACACGGCGATGAAATCCATCGTCACCCGCGCGCTCATGGCGCGGACGAGATCGGCCATGAAGACGAACCCGCCCTTCAGCACGCCGACGAGGTGGATTTCGTCGTCGGCCGGGTAGTCACGCTCGATCTCGTCGGCCATCTCACGGACCCGCTGCTGGATCCGATCTGCCGCGATCAGTATCTCCATTCGCCTCCTAGCGCACCGCGTCTCTGATCTTGACTGCCCACGCCCGCGCTTCGTCGAGCACGGCGGGCTCGTTCAGCGTCAGCATCTTCCGGTCGCGCATCAGCACCTGCCCATTCACGATGGTGGTGCGCACGTCATCGCCCCGCGTCAGGTAGACGAGGTGCGAGACAGGCGAATACATCGGCGTCTGCCGGGCGCTGGCCATCGAGACCACGATCAGGTCCGCCCGCTTGCCGGGCTCGAGGGAGCCGATCTCGCGCTCCATGCCGAGCGCTCGGGCCCCCTCGATCGTCGCCATTTTCAGCACCTCGAGCGCCGGCAGCGCACGCGGGTCGTCGGATTTCAGCTTGTGGAGAAAGCCGGCGAAGCGCATCGCCTCGAACATGTCGAGATCGTTGTTGCTGGCCGCACCGTCGGTCCCGAGCCCGACCGCGACGCCTGCTTTGCGCAGCTCGAGGACTGGCGCCGTGCCGCTGGCCAGCTTCATGTTGCTTTCGGGATTGTGCGCCACGCCGACATGACGGCGGGCGAGCACGCGAATGTCGGCCGGCGTCAGCCACACGCCGTGCGCGGCGATCGTCCGCGGCCCCCAGAATCCAATCGATTCGAGAAACTGCGTCGGCGTCGTCTTGTATCGGTCCCTGGCAATCTTGATCTCGTCCCGCGTCTCGGCGAGGTGGGTGATGACCGGCGCACGTTCCCTGTCGGCAACGGCTCTGATGGCCTTGAGCGTGGCCGTATCGAGGGTGTACATCGAATGCGGCGCGATGGCCGGCACGATCAGCTCGTCACTGTTCCACTGGCGAATGAACTCCGTCGCTCGCGCAATGCCCTCGGTTGGCGTCTTGGCGTCTGGCACCGGAAACTCGATGATCGTCTGGCCCAACACGCCGCGGACACCGGCTTCCTTCGTCGCCTTCGCGATCTCTTCCTCGAAGTAATACATGTCCGCGTACGCGGTGGTACCGGACTGGATCATTTCGAGGACCGCGAGACGTGTACCGGCCCTGACGAACTCCGGGCTGACCGTCTTCGCCTCGGCTGGGAAAAATGTACTTCTGGAGCCACTCCATCAACGCCAGGTCGTCGGCCAGACCCCGGTAGAGGACCATCGGCGCGTGAGTGTGCGTGTTGATCAGGCCGGGCAGCACGACGTGGCCGGCCGCATCGATGGTCTCCTGCGGCGCATAGCGGGCGGCGATCGCCTCCGGCGTGTCCACTGCGATGATGTCGCGGCCTTCGATCGCCACCGCCCCTGGATTCAGGACCCGAGCCGAGGCGTCCATCGTCACGACCGCGCCGCCAGCAATCACGAGGGGTATCGGACGGCGAGCCGGTTGCCAGGCCGACAGAACAGCGCCCGCCAGCGCGACGAGCGCGCACACCCGCGACAACATGGGCGGAAATTCTATCAGCGTTTTCTCCCCATCCTCCCATTGCCCATCGTCCATTGCCCATTGCCGATCGCCCACCCATTTAGCACGACGCTTTGTGTATAGTGTTTCCGTGCCGCTGCACCGTGTGCCACATCCGCTCGTTCATGATGCGCTGGCGACGCTCCGTGACGCCGCGACGCCGCCGGAACTGTTTCGCCGGATGGCGGTGAGGATCAGCTTGCTCTTGGCTGCCGAAGCCACCCGCGACATTCCTGTCACCGATGTGCAGGTGCTGACCCCGCTCGGCCCCGCGGACGGCCAGCGCATCAACGGCGAAGTCGTTGTCGTTCCGGTCCTGAGAGCAGGCTTGGGCATGCTCGACGCCGTTCTGGAGCTCATTCCCAAGGCCCGCGTGGGTCATATCGGGTTACAGCGGGACGAGATGACCGCCGTGGCATCGCGCTATTACTCGCGGCTACCGAAGCGGCTCGATGGCAGCTACGTCCTGATGATCGATCCGATGCTGGCGACAGGTGGAAGCGCGGTCGCCGCGCTCGACCTGCTGACCGAGGCCGGCGCCCGTGACGTCCGGATGATTTGCATCGTCGCCGCGCCGGAAGGCATCGCGCTCGTCGAGAAGCATCACCCAGAGGTGCACATCTATGCGCCAGTCGTCGATCAGTGTCTGAACGAGCACAAGTTCATCGTCCCGGGACTTGGCGATTTTGGAGACAGGCTCTACGGGACATAAGGCGGACCGTCGGAAACGGTGGGCTATCCAGGCCAAGGAGCGCCACATGAAGACTAACGCCGCAGGCGGGACGGACGCGTCGCCGACTATTGAGCGGCGCAGTCAGAAGCGGATCGTCGAAGAGCGCTGGCGAACGGCGCTGACCTGCATCGAGCCGAACAAGATCCTCGTCCGCGGCTATCCGCTCGACGAGATCATGGGCCGGCTGACGTTCGGCGAAGCGATCTATCTGCTCCTCATCGGCGAGGTGCCGTCCCCGGGCATCGGCAGCCTCATGGAAGCCATGCTCGTGTCGTTCATCGACCACGGCGCCACGCCGCCTTCCACGCTGGCCGCGCGCAACACGGCGACCACCGGCGCACCCCTGCGCGCATGCGTCGCCGCAGGCGTCCTCGGCTTCGGGCGTTACCACGGCGGCGACATCGAGAGCTGCATGCACTTCCTCGATGCGGGGCTCGAACTGGTACGGGCCGGGCGCTCGTATCACGATGCAGCGAACGAGATCGTCCAGCGATGCATCGATGCCGGCGAAACGCCGCCAGGGTTCGGACATCGATTCCACACTCGGGATCCGAGAGCCGCACGGCTGTTCCAGATGGCGCTCGAGCTCGAGGTCGAGGGGCAACACGTCCAGATGATCCGCGCGGTGGAGCTCGTCCTCCACGACAAGCCCGATCGTTCGGGCCGCATCCTGCCTGTGAATATCGACGGTGCCATCGCCGCCGTCTGTGGAGACCTGGGCATCGCACCCGCGGTGGCCAACGCGCTCTTCATCATTTCTCGTGTTCCCGGCATTGCCGCGCACGCGCAGGAAGAAATCGATCGTCATTCGCCAATGCGCGAGATCGACCCGAAGGAACACGTCTACGACGGGCCGTCGACGCGACGCCTGCCAGAGCGACGGAAATAGATCAGCTGTGCGGCCACTGCCGAGCTAGCGCTAAGCGCGCCTGCGCATCAGAGCGAACGATCGCCATTTCTGAGAAAAGTCGGTGGGCGCTAGTCGCCAAGTCAGGGAACGTTCCCTGACTTGGCGAACCGGGTATGCAATGGCGGCTCCTCGTCGCTCGATCCCCAAGGCGAGGTCGAGCGGGGGAGCCCCACTCGATCAGCAGAGCGTGACGGAGAGGGCGAGACCAGCCTCGCTGGTTTCCTTGTACTTGCTGTTCATGTCTTTCGCGGTTTCGGCCAGGGCCATCACGGTGGCGTCGAAATCGACGCGGTGCCGGGACGCGATCTCGTTGCTGGCGATCGCGTAGGCGGTCCAGGCCTTGACGGCGCCGAAGGCGCAGCGCTCGATGCACGGCACCTGCACGTAGCCGGCGACCGGGTCGCAGGTCATCCCCAGGTGATGCTCCAACGCCGATTCGGCCGCATTCTCGACGACCCGCGATTCGGCGTCGTACGCCGTCGCGACCAAGGCCGCCGCCATCGACGACGCCACGCCAATCTCGGCCTGGCAGCCGCCCTCGGCCGCCGACAGCGTCGCATGGTGCTTGCACAGGTAGCCGACCGCCGCCGCCGCGAGCATGCCCTCCCGGACCTTCTGCAGGTCGACCTTCCGGACCTCCACGAGCGCATAGACCAGCGCCGGCATGACGCCGGCGGACCCGCCGGTCGGCGCCGTGATCACGAGGTGGCCGCGCCCGTTTTCTTCGGAGGCCGCCAACGCAAAGGCCGACAGCGTGCCGATCCCGCGGTCTGATTGAAACTTGTCGTCCATGCGCGCGCTTGTAGACGGTCGCGGCCTTGCTGTGCAGTTTGATCGGGCCGGGCAGCACATCATCCTCCGGCATCGCCAGCCCCGACTTCACCGTCGCGACCATGGCGTTGATGATCTTGTCGACGAAGGCATACACCTCCGCTTCCGTCCTGCCCGCGATCGACATCTCGTTGGCCAGCATGACCTTGGCGATCGTGGTCTTGTTCTTGTCGGCGTGGGCCCGCAGTTCTTTCATCGTCCGGAACGGGTACTTCGGCGGGTTCTTCTTCGGGGGCGTATACCCTTTCCACTCGATGAATCCGCCGCCCACGGAGTAGTACTCCTGCTCGAGCAACACCTCCTTGCCGGCGAGGAGCTTGACCGTCATCGTGTTCGGGTGTTTGAAGTCGCCCTTCGTCGCGTCGTAGATGACGTCCTTGAGGCTCACATCGATGGACTTGTTGCCGAGCTTCACCGGGAACACCTGGTCCGGCTTGTCGCGCAAGCTGTCGAGGAATTTCGGGTCGACCGTGGCCGGTTCTTTCCCGACCAGCCCGGCGAGCGCGGCGCGTTCCGTGCCGTGGCCCTTGCCTGTGGCGCTGAGGCTGCCGAACAAGTTCACCTGCAGCTTCGTCGCCTTGGCGAGTTTGTCGGCCGGCAGTTTGGTGGCGCGCTGGTAGAAATCGTAGGTAATGCGCATCGGCCCAATCGTGTGCGAGCTGGACGGGCCCGGGCCCACCTTGTAGAACTCGTCCACGGTCGTCAACACCGGCCCCGCCCCCTTCTTCACGACATTCAAGTCGGCCGCGAGCGGCGGCGGCGTTCCCTTGCCGGCGGCTTCGCCTGCGGCGGCAGGGTGGCGATGGCCATCGCGGTTCGCTCTTCGGCCGAGACGGCGCGCCCCATCATCACGGCGGCCGCACCGCCCACCGCGCTTCGGATCAGGAAATTGCGGCGATCCACGCCGGGTGGAACCTCCGGGGAGATCAATGGGCTGGTATCCGCGAGCGGATCGTCCCGAAAGACGTCACCGGGTTTCTCTGTCGAGCGTGACGTGTCATCAAATTTCTCATTGTCTTTATTTGACATGGTGCAACTGCTCCCTTTCATTAAGATTCAGCCCGCGCGTGTCCGACTAGTCCAGCCACGAACTGCGCCTGGTTAACGAACGCGATCCGTCTTGACGATGTACGCGGCAGCGCGAATCACAGCCTCGTAGCGAAGCGCTGCACACTCGACGCTAGAGGTAACCGTTGTGGAAGGGCTGGTAGTGGCTTTGCCAAGGCCAACGGCGCACCGCCACGAAGCTGGTGAAGCCGCGTAGCAAAGTGCGCGCTCCACGGTGACGCGACCGGCATCCGGCGCAGCCATTCGACGAAGCACGCCACATCCGGCGGAGCAACGGGTTCAGTCAGAGTGTCATGCTTCGCCCGAGGACATCGGCATCTGTCCGGATCCGCACCGCACACCTTGTATCCGTGCTAATTCCCCCTCCATGAGAACACCACACGGACGACGCGCCATTGACGTGTCGCGCCAATCCGTTGATAGTGAGTGCCACGAATTGCCGTGAACCGTACGACGCTTGGTCCGACCGGCACCCCACGGTCTCGCCAGACCTCTACCGTTCTTGCGTGGATCCTGCCCCACCTGCTCGCGCACGTGGCAGAGTGCGGGTACGACGCGACCCCACTGCGGCGCCTCCCGGGGCTCGCGGGACGGGACCTCGACGACCCTGACGTGCGCGTCGCCGACGCTTCGGCCGCCGAGGCGTGGCATCTGGCCGAACAGATCACAGGAGACGACGCGATTGGCCTTCACATGGCACAGTCGATTCCTGCCGGTGCCTTGGACATCCTCGAGTACGCCTTCCGTTCGAGCCCGACCGTCGGTTCCGGCCTGGACCAACTGGCCCGCTACGTTCGGGCGGTCAGCGATCGCGCCGCCGCCGAGCTCGACATCGTTGGCGATGCGCTGGCCTTCACCTGGGTCAAGCCCGCGCAGCCACATCGGGTCGAGTTCGCGTTCGCCCTGATTGTCCGCATGGCCCGTGAGGCCACGGGCACATCCCTCGCCCCCCGCGAGGTCCACTTCGCGCATCGGCCCCCGGAAAGCCGGCTCGAGCATCGCGCGTTCTTCCGTTCGCCAGTTCGATTCGGCGAATCTTCGAATCACCTCCTGTTCTCTCGAACGGACCTGGCGCTTCCGCTGCGAAGCGCCGATCCGGCACTCTCGAGGATCGTGCGCCGCCGTATGGACAAGATGCTGAAGCAGATTCCCCGGCAGGACTCGATCGGAACGCAGGTCCGGCGCGTGTTGCTTGACAACCTGGCTGGCGGGGAGCTGACCGCCGCCTCGATCGCCCGGGGCCTGGGCCTGAGCGAACGAACGCTCCATCGGCGTCTCCGGGCCGAGAACACCTCGTTTGCAGACATCCTCGACGCGACCCGCGGCGAACTCGCGAAGAGCCTTCTGCCGGAGCCGGGGATCGGGATCGGCGAGATCGCCTTCCTGCTCGGCTACTCCGAGCCATCGGCGTTTCACAGATTCTTCCGACGGTGGACGGGCAGCACGCCGCTCGCCTACCGTCGTGCCGCCCGGTCGGCGTAAAGGTCGATCTGGATGCCTCTACGCCTTCGCGTCCCCGACGATTTGCGTGTCTTTGAAAGTCGGTAGTCGGCCACTTCGGAGTTCTTACGCACTGGCGAATCAGCTCAAAGCGGCTGATCCGACACAAGGGGTCCCCGGCGAGGTTCAAAAATCCTTCGTTCTGGCTGAATGCGCCGTTGATCTGCGTCCCCGAGATGTTCGTGACGGCTCTGATCGGGAAGCCCGACAGGTAAATCGTTCCCACGCCCGCGACGTTTTCGGAGACCTCGAAGAAGTCGCCTTCCCAGGGATCTTGGAACCCGATAATCTCAAACCGAATCTCGTTGGCCGAAACCACGACACCAGAAAAACTGTTGCTGCCCGGTAAGAAAGGGCACCCGTCAAGGTGCCCTTTCAGCGTGCACCGCTTTGGACGACGTGCGCAGTGGAGACGCGCTGTTTGACAACTTCGGGAACCTCGACGGTACAGTCATCGGTGAGGATCGTCAGCGTGTATTCCGAATAAGCGATGGCCAGCGGACGTCCGAGATAGTCGGAGGCCAGCGGATGTCCAATTGGGACCCAGGCGCCGTCGATGCACACGCCAAAGAACCCGAAAAATCCGCGAACGGATCCGATGTCGGGCACTCGAACGGCGGCCCCCCAACTGCAGGTGGCGGCGGTGGTGGCGGCGGCGGTGGCGGCTCACCGGACACGAATCGAGGGATGGCCTAGCGGGAGCCAGCCGCCATCCTGACAGACCCAGTCTGGGCCGGGGACCGGCGGTATGCAGTTGTTCGCACTCGGTGGCGGCGGCGGTGGCCGCGACGTGTCACCGGACAGGCGAATCAAGGGATGGCCTGGCGGGAGCCAGCCGCCATCCTGACAGACCCAGTCTGGGCCGGGGACCGGCGGTATGCAGCTGGTCGACTCGCTGGCGGCGCGGGAGTTGGCGCCTGCGCTCCTGCACCGAGCGGGTCTGCTAAAGCCATCACAGCGAGAACTAACGACAGGGCACACAAACCCGCTCGGCGCATGACTCACCTCACAGCGTGGAACTGCTCCGGAAAGTTGGTGGGCGCTAGTGGATTCGAACCACTGACCCCCGCCGTGTGAAGGCGGTGCTCTACCGCTGAGCCAAGCGCCCAACCTGAAAGAGTAGAATACTTAACCGGGTACACCTTTGCCAACCCCCTTCTTGCCGCATTCGTGATCGCGCAGGAGTCGATCGCCCCGAGCGATCCGCGCTCACCGGCCGGCACGCGCCGCACTATCGCGTGGCGGCACCTCGCGATCTACGCAATCGCGGCAACACTATCGGCTTGGCTGAGCGTCGCGACCAGGCCGCCGATCCTCGGCGACGATGCGGCGATCGGACTGCGTTACGCCGAACGCATTGCCAACGGCCAAGGCTTCACCTACAACGACCACGAACGGGTGTGTGGCGCCAGCAATCCGCTATGGACGCTCTTGATCTCGCTCGGCCCCCGCGTGGGACTCGACGTCGAGAGCACCACGCGGCTGCTGGCGTCCGTGTTCTACGTGATCGCGGCGGTGCTCGCCAGTGCCGTCGCTGTGCACGTGGGCGGGGCGTTGATAGGACTGCTCGTGGCAGTCGCTGTTCCGGCAGACGTCTTCTGGCGAATCCAGGCGCTGGCTGGTCTCGAGCTGCCGTTGGCGCTGTCCCTTGGGCTGGCTGCTCTTCTCGCTGCGAGCGAGCGACGCGATTGGCTCGCAGGGGCCCTTCTCGGCCTGGCTCTGATGACGAAGCTGGACGCGGTGGCACTGGTCATCGCGGTAACGGTCGCGTCATCTATCGCATATCGACGCCTGCCGATCCGTATGCTCGGTTCCGCGCTGCTCGTCAGTCTCCCCTGGTTCCTGTTCGCATGGACCTACTTCGGCTTCCCCTGGCCTCAGTCGCTGTCGGCAAAGCTCACGCACGGAAGCGGCAGGGCCATGGATCACTTCTGGATCGTGGAGTACATCGCCTCGGATCTTCGCTATGGCCTGTGGATTCTCGCGGTCATGGGGCTGGTCGTCTCGGCGAAGGCCCTGCCCGCTCGACGGATGATCGTCGTCAGCATCTTCGGATGGTTCCTGCTGCACAGCGTCGCCTACTCATTGGTGAACCTTGGTGAGCTCTACCCGTGGTACATGGCCATTCCCGTAGCACTGTGCTGGCTCGCGGCGTCCGGCGCGGCCGCGGGAGGCACTAGCGGCTGGAAGGCGGTCGTCGCGATCGTCATCGCCCTCGTGGCGATTCCGTATTGGCATCGCACGCTCGTCGAAGTCACTCACCCGCGCGGCATCGCGGCGTGGCACGCCATCGACGCCGACCGGCGGCTGGCGGGCGCCTTCCTCGATCAGTTTGCGGCGCCAACCGAGGTCGTCGGAAGCGGATTCGGCTGGGTCGCCTACGAGAGCCACAGGATCTTCATCGACGGATCCGGGCTCAATTCCCGCATCCTGATGCCCGCCAGTTATCTGGTGCTGACAGATGTCGACGTGCGCGCTGACGACCCGGCGCAGCGCGGCTATGTGAAGCTGGCGCGCTTCGATCTGGGTGGCCGCCTGTACCGCGGTCATCAGGGGTTTACGGTCTATGGGCTACCGGACTCCGCAATCGCGCTGTCAGGTAGAAAAGAAGAAGACGTCGATCTCACCCGTCTGAAGGATGAAACATTGATCACGGTCTGGCGGCAACTCCGGCGCGACGCCGCACCGCCCGACCGCCAGGATCCGCGATGATCGGCGAGTTCGAACCCGATCCGACAATTCGCGTCCCGTGAGATCCGACAGATCCGCGTTAGAAACTCGGCGCCTTCGCCTGCGCCGCGAGGAGCAACAGGATCTTCGCGTACCGCTCATCGGCGGTCGCGAACGCCTTCATGTATTCGTCCTCGCTCATTTTGGCTTTGCGCCAGTCCCCGTCGAACGCCAGCGTCGTCTTGCCGTTCTCGTAGGTGTCGGCAGCCTGATTGTTCTCAGGCTTCGCGACCAGGCCATCGATGCCTTGATCGATGACGAAGACCTTGGTACCGGCCACGGACGCTGAGTTCAAATCGATGTAGATGTCCCGAAATTCCTTGCTGGCCATCTTGGTGACCAGCAGCGGCGGCGCCGCGTACTTCGCGGATACGACCAGAATCTGAGAGCCGGGAAAATACAGTGCGGCAACGAAGGTGCCCGGGTTGGCGGGATCGGCAGCGGCAATGGCATCGAGCTTGGCGGCGTCGAGCGCCTGTACCAGCTCCTTGGCAGCGGCAGCCGATTTCGATTCCTGGGCGACTGCTGGTCGAACGGTTGCGGCAGCACAAACCGTAACGGTTATGAAGGCTACCGCCGCGGCCCGACCGCGGTGAGACATCAGGCTCGACGTATTCATGGGCAACCTCGGCAGAATGGGTGGTCACGTTCTACCACCCTGCACCCGACGTCGTCAATTCGTCGGGGCCGGCCTGCCCAATTAGCCAATGAACAGAGGGTCTTCCTCGTCAGCGGTCCGGCCGTGGCGGGGATGAGCGTCACGGAAGCCGCGGAGTGCGGCCAGCCCCGCCTTGAGCGCCGCCATCACCGCCATGCCCTCGCGCGCCGGCATGATGATCGCCTGCTGAACGATCGCGGTCGTCTCTTCGACGCGCTCGGACAGGTCGGTCACCAGCCGATCGAACTTCTGCGCCTGGGCGGTCGCGAGCGACGCCGTCCGCGACGCTTCGTCGGCCACCGCGTGCACCTTGGCGATGAGCGGCCGGATGTCCTGCTGCACCGTCGTCAAGGTCTGCTGCGCCTGCTTCGCGATGCGGGCGGCGGCAATCACGGCACCGACCTGGATCAGCGCCATGATCAAGGTCGCCAGTGCAATGACGCCGAGGAACGCTTCGTTCCAGCTCACAGGTCCTGCCCACCGCCTGCGGGGCCTGCTTCGGCTCCACCCCGCGCCTGCTGATAGGCCTCGCGTCCACGGTCGATCGCCGAGGACAGCGTATCGCGCTGCCGGTTCACGAACTCGCGGCCCTGACGAGCAGCGTCGGTCGCGCGCTCGCGGCCCTCTTTCGCCTTCTCAGCCAGGATCCTGCGCATCTCGTCGCCGGTCGCCGGCGCGACCAGCAAGGCCACCGCCGCTCCCGCGATCGCTCCCAGCAGGAACGACACGATGATGGTTCCCGCAACTCCGCCGTCGTCTCTGGCCATGATCTGCTCTCCAGCGAACGAGTGTCCTCCGAGACACTAGAAAATACTGACGCGGACGTTCAAGTACTTCTTGGGATCCTTGCGAATGTCCCCGAGGAGCGCGCGCAGCTCTCCTACCGCGGCATTCATGTTCTCATATAACTGCTTATCCTGCAGCAGGCGGCCGGCCGTGCCCTCTCCGCTCTGAAGCTCCGCGAGCACCTTGTCGATCCGGCCGGCCAGCGAATTGAAGCGATCGTAGAGTTCCCGATCAGTCAGCAGCTTCCCGGCGGTTCCTTCGCCCTTTCGCAGGCTGGCCGCGATCTGGTCGACGTTGCCGGAGGCCGAGGTCAGCGATTTGGCCAGCGCGTCATCGTTCAGAAGCCGGCCGAGGCTGCCTTCGCCGGAATTGATTCGCTTGGTGATGAGCTGCAGGTTCTCCAGCGACGCGTTGAGACGATCGTATGCGACCGGGTCGCGAATCAGACGCGCCAGCGTCCCATCGCCCTTGCGGATGTTGTTGGTCACGCCTTCTGCCGCCTGCACGAACTCGGTGATTTCCTTGTACAACTGATCGTCGCTGAACAGCTCGCCCGACAGTTCCCTTCCCCGCCCGAATGTCGCGAAGCAGCAGCGTCGCCTGTTCGAGCGATTCCGTCGCGCCCGCCGCGACATCCGAGAGCTGACCCTGCGCACGAACCGAGGGGATGAAGGCCCCATCCTCCAGCGGTGTCCCCTGCGCCGTCGGGGTGATGTCGATCACCGGCTCCCCGAGAAGGCTCAGCGAACCGATCGACGCGCGCGACTCGGTCCTGATGCGTTCGCGCTGATCCTTGTTCACCTTCAGATCGACTTCCACTTCCGACCCGACGAACTTGATTTCGTCGACCTTTCCTACTTCCACACCCGCCACGCGGACCACTGCGCCTGTCTTCAGCCCTTGCACGTTGGTGAACCGCGTCTTCAACTGATACTGCTGCCAGAAGAAGCCGCCAGTGCCGCCAACGGACACGATCAATAGCGAGGCAAGGGCGACGGCGATGACGGCAACGATGCCGATCTTGAGTTCGGACAAGGCGAGTGAGCGTGTTCTAGGCATTGTGAGCTTTCAGTGCGTGGCTGCCCCCATCGGAGTTCGCTAGGACAGAAACGCGTGCAAGTATGCGTCTTTCTCGGCTGCGCGGCGCAGATCCGAGGCGTTCCCCTCGAACGCGATCTCACCATTGCGCAACATGATGAACTCCGCCTCGTCGGCCTTCGCGCCTGCGGCGCGCTCGAAGCCGATCGTCCGCTCCTCGCGAACGGCCGTGTGCTCGGCGACGTAGAACGCGTCGCGCAGCTGATGCGTCACGAGAATCGAGCTGACGCCCTCGAGATCGCGGAGCTTGACGATCTCTTCGTCCACCGTCAGCGCCGTGATCGGATCGAGTCCGGTTGTCGGCTCATCGTACAGGAGTATCCGCGGCTTGGCAGCCATGGCCCGTGCGATGGCCACGCGGCGCCGCTGCCCGCCCGAGAGCTCGGACGGCATCCGATCGATGAACTCGCCGAGGCCGATGAACCCCAGCACTTCCTCGACGCGGTTGTTGGCCCGTTCCAGCGGCCAGTGCAGCTCTTCGAACAACTTGTAGCCGACATTCTCCCGGACGGTCAGCGAGTCGAAGAGAGCGCCTTCCTGAAACACCATGCCCAGGTCGGCGCGCACGGCCATCAGCTCGTCTTCGCTCATCCCGTCGATTTGTTCGCCGTTGACGAAGATGTTCCCTGCATCCGGTTTCAGCAGCCCGAGCGCCAGCCGGAGGATCGTGGATTTCCCCGCACCGCTGGCGCCGAGGAAGATCTTGGTGTGACCGGTCTGCAGCGTGAAGCTGACGTTGCGAAGAATGACCTTATCGTCGAAGGCCAGCCACACGTTGTCGAACACGATAATCGGGCCGCCGTGGGCCAGCGCCTCGTCGAGCAGAGCGTGACGCGGAGTGACTCCAGTCGCCATCAGTACATCAGCACGATCAGAAGCTGCGTCACGAGGAAGTCCACGGCGATCACGGCCACCGAGCTGGCGACCACGGCATTGGTCGTCGCGCGGCCGACGCCCTGAGTGCCGCCGCGGGCACGCATGCCGACATGACAGCCGATGCTGACGATCGTGAAGCCGAGAAAGAACGGCTTGATCAACCCCATCCAGACATCCTGGATGTACAGGCCGGTGACGACCGAGTTCCAATAGACCGACGACGCGACCCTGAGCAGGAACACGGTGACCACCCAGCCGCCGACCATGCCGACGCCGCTCGCGATCACGCTCAGCACCGGCACCATCACCAGGCCGGCAAGAATGCGCGGCAACACCAGTTTTCGAATGGGATCCGTGCCCAGCGCCCGCAGCGCGGCGATCTGATCGGTGACGACCATCGACCCGAGCTCCGCCGCGATGCCCGAGCCCACGCGCCCGGCGATCATCAGTCCGGTCAGCACCGGTCCCAGTTCTTTGACGATCGAGGCGCTCACCAGGCGGCCGACCATCGACCTCGCGCCGAACTGATCGAGCGTCAGGCCCGACTGCAGCGCGAGCACCATCCCGGTGAACATGCCGGTGAGCAGGACGACTGTGAGCGAACCCACCCCGATGTCTTCGAACTGCTCGAGGACGTCACGGTAGTAGAAGGGACGGCTGGTCAGTCCCCGGCCGACCTTGCCGATCATCAGGACGTATTCCTGCACCTCGAGCAGCGCCGCCTTGAGCCATTCGACGAAACGAACCAGCACGGTCAGCGCCTGCTCCCGGCAAGTCCCAATTCGCGGCTGCGCAGCTGTTTGATGCGATCGCGGAGGGTCGCGGCCTTTTCGAACTCCAGATTGGCGGCGGCCGCCTTCATCTGCGTGTGCAGCGTCGCAATGTGCGCCTCGAGCTCGGCATGGGTCCGGAACTCTTCGCGTTCGTCGGGGGCGACGGTCACGTAGTCACGCTCGTAGACGCTGGTCATGACCTCGTCGATGCTCTTGACGATGGAGGCCGGCGTGATGCCATGTTCCTGTGTTGTACGACCTCCTGGATCGTGCGGCGCCGGTCGGTTTCATCGATCGCGTGGCGCATCGAGTCGGTCATCTTGTCCGCATACATGATGGCGCGCCCGTTGACGTTGCGCGCGGCACGCCCCACCGTCTGGATCAGCGATCCGCCCGAGCGCAGGAACCCCTCCTTGTCCGCATCGAGAATCGCCACGAGGGAGACTTCGGGCAGATCGAGGCCTTCCCGCAGCAGGTTGATGCCGACCAGCACATCGAACTCGCCCTTCCGCAGATCGCGGAGGATCTGGATGCGCTCCAGGGTATCGATATCGGAGTGGAGGTAACGGACCTTTACGGCAAGCTCCTGATAGTACTGCGTCAGGTCTTCGGCCATCCGCTTCGTCAGCGTCGTCACCAGCACGCGTTCGCCGCGCGCCGCGCGGTCGCGAATCTCGCCGAGCAGGTCATCGACCTGACCACGCACCGGACGAACTTCGATCACCGGATCGAGCAGGCCGGTGGGACGGATGATCTGTTCGACCAGTACGCCGCCCGACCCGCGAAGCTCGTAGGGACCGGGTGTGGCCGACACGAAAAGCGTCTGGCCGACCCTCTTTTCCCACTCCTCGAAGTTCAGCGGCCGGTTGTCGAGCGCCGACGGCAAACGGAACCCGTAGGCGACGAGCACTTCCTTTCGCGACCGGTCGCCGTGATACATCCCGCGAATCTGCGGCACCGTCTGGTGGCTTTCGTCGACGATGGTCAAGGCGTCGCCCGGCAGGTAGTCCAGCAGCGTGGGCGGCGGTTCTCCCGGCGCGCGGCCGGTGAGGTGGCGCGCGTAGTTCTCGATCCCGTGGCAGTAGCCAATCTCCTTGATCATCTCGAGGTCGAACATCGTCCGCTGGTGGACGCGATGCGCCTCGAGCACCTTGCCCTCGGACTCGAGTTGGCCGCGATACCAGGACAACTCCGCCTTGATGCTCTCGACCGCCTGCTTCGTGCGGTCGCGGGAGGTGACGAAGTGCGTCTTCGGGTAGATCGCGACCTTGTCGTTCTTGCGGATGGTCTTGCCGGTCAACGGGTCGAAGGTGATCAGCTCGTCGACTTCATCGCCGAAGAGCTCGATCCGCAAGCGCCTGATCCTCGTACGACGGGTAAACCTCGACGATGTCGCCGCGGACGCGGAAGGCGCCGCGGTTGAACTCGTGGTCGTTGCGCTCGTACTGAACCTCGACGAGCTTGCGCAGGATCTGCTCGCGGTCGATCCGCTGTCCTCGCTCGAGCGGGAGCATCATCCCGTAATAGGCCTCGGGTGAACCCAGGCCGTAGATGCATGAAACGCTGGCGACGATGATGACGTCGCGACGCTCGAAGAGCGAACGCGTCGCCGACAGCCGCATGCGATCGATCTCGTCGTTGATGGTCGCTTCCTTCTCGATGTACGAGTCGGTCGTGGGGACGTAGGCTTCGGGCTGGTAGTAGTCGTAGTAGCTGACGAAGTACTCGACGGCGTTTTCGGGAAAGAAGCGGCGGAATTCCTGGTAGAGCTGCGCCGCGAGGGTCTTGTTGTGCGCCATGACCAGCGTCGGGCGGTTCACACGCGCGATGCACTGCGCCATCGTGAACGTCTTGCCCGAGCCGGTCACGCCGAGCAGGACCTGCGCCTTGTCACCGCGGTGCAGGCCGTCGACGAGCTCCTCGATGGCCCGAGCCTGGTCGCCGCGCAGCTCGAAGTCGCTGACGAGTTTGAACTGGTCGTACTTGGACGCCATGGGAGAAGTGCGCTGCAATGTCGAGTGAAGTACAGGCGTCCCGCTACGCAGGGACGACAACCGCCGATCGTACCATAAGTTCGCTGTCGATCAGGGGATACGTGGGGACGGCCGGTCGGCTCCTTCGCGGTACGGCGCGAAGTAACCCGCTCGTGTGCGGAGCTTCACGTTCTTGAGGTCTTTGCGTTTCAGCTTGACCTCCACCTTGCGCCAGCTGCCATCCGTGCGAACGTCGCTCGAGACGTAGCCCAGGCTGTAGCGGGCCGCGATCTCTTTCTGAATGCTCTCGTAGATTCGATCCAACTCCTTGACGCTCGCCGGGAAGAACGCCTGGCCGCCAGTCGTCGCCGCCATCCTCTGTAACTGCATGCGAATTTCGTTGCGCGCGGAGCTCGACTGCCGTTCCAGATAGCCGATCGCGTAGAGGGTGACGTCCGACGCCTTCAACAGGTCGAGCAGCTCGGAGAAGGTCAGCGAGCTGCGGGTGTCGCCGCCGTCGGTGTAAACGAGCAGGATTTTCTGGCCGTCCTGGCTGACGGCGCCGTTCAGGTAGACGCCGAGGGCATCATAGAACGCCGTCCAGCCTTCCGGCTTGCGCATCCGGATGCGCTCGATCAGCCGCGCGTATTCGTTCGCGCCATAACGCGAGACGCGCACTTCCGTGTCGAAGTTCACCAGCGTCACGTCGACGGCGGCGGGATTGGCATTGAGGAATTTGACGACGGCCGTGCGAACCTCGTGGATGTCCTGATCCATGCTGCCGCTCGTGTCGAGCGCCAGTCCGATGTGCAGCGGAAGGACCTCGCCCAGCCGGTTGCTGTCGCTCGGGTCGCCGACCGCGAAGTAGCTGATCGTCTGAGGCTTGCCCTGCTCGACGATCTCGAAGTCCTCTTTCGTGAGACCTGTGATCGGCGCGCCTTCCTTGTCGGTCACCACCACGGGGAAATGGACCAGGTCGACGCGGGCGCGGAACGTCTGCGCCAGAAGTGGCACCGCCGTAGCAACGACCAGGAAAGCAGCGACAGCCGACCGGTTCACGCGGTCTCCTCTAAGCTGAACTTGCGGTGAGCCGAATCGGCCTCGTCAGGCCTTGGAAGTGGGCGTTGGGATTGAGGCGTTCTTCCCCGCTAGAAAATCTTGTAACCCGTGATGCGCACGACGTGTGTGCCCTCACGGCCGTCGGAGCGGCGTCCCTGAATGCCGTAGCCCCACTCCGCGGCCACGATGCGTGCCGAAAGGCGCCGGAACTTCGATCGCCGTTCCGAGACCGGTGAGCCGCGTCAGGCCGGCGCTCAAGCCTGGGTCGTGGACGAACGCCGTGTCCACGAACCCATCGAGCCGCATCCGCGATCCGAGCGACCAGGCCGCGCTGCCTCGCAGGACTGCGCCGCGATCATACCGGATCAGGGCCGCGGGAAAACCACGAAGACGATTCTCGAAGCCGTCAAAGGCCATCCGGCTGAACCGGTCGAGGTCGCGCCCCGCCATCCAGCTTCCCTCTCCGCGAACCACCAGCCCGGGTGACAGCACGGTCACCCGCATCACCGAAACGCCGGCCCGCTGAAAGTCGTGATGAGTGGACCGATACTCGCTGCCCTCGAGCGGGCCCCAGGGCCGCCAGCCAGCGCGGATGGCCGGATTCCACCACGCGCTCGCCCGCCAGCCACCCCGCTGAGCATCGACGGATGCGCGAAATCCGTGGACGAGCTGATCGGCTGGAACGGTGAAGGTGGGGTCTGGTCGTCACGCTGGCGCGGTATCTCGTGTAGTCCACTTCATATCCCGCCTTGATCGACACTCGCGTCGACAGTGGCCGGATAAGCCAGACCGAGCCATGCGCCGGACGCTGGCTGATATTCGCGTCATAGTGCTCGAGGCCATCCACGAATGCCCGATCGTTGAACGAGGACAGCATGGCGAAGGCACGTCCGCCAAGCTGCCATCTCGTGCCCCCCATCGAAGGCACCGAGATCGCCAGTTGCCCGAAGGTGCCCCCGAAGAACCCGTTGAGCTGCGTTCCGGTGCCAAACAGGTCGAAGTCCACATAGCTCAGACCGGCAAACGGAAGCGGGTGGCTGATGTTCGGATCGAAGATCGCGCCCATGACCATCGTCCGCACATGGCTGGCGCGGTCGGCGACGTCGCGGGCTGCCTCGTCCGGTCGACCCTCTGCGGCGCTTGCACCGGTCGATCGAGAAAGGTAGCGATAGCCAGAGGGGGTGTCGCGCAGCATTGGCGCACTGGACGCGTGTGCGGCTTCGCGACGCGCCTCGAAATCCGGCGCGTCGATCTCGTGCGTCGCTGGTCACGAGCACGCGATCGATGGGTGTCTTGTGCGCCGCCCCTTCGTACAACTGCCTGACATGCGAGCGAATGGGAAGCCAGAGGCCCCCACCATCGCGGCGGTACTCATCGACCTGCTCGGACGAGACGATCGGCCCTCGCAACCGCGTTTGCCGCGCCTCGACACGGACCAGCCCGAAGGTCGTCACATCAATCCACGATCGGCCTTTGAAGAACGAGCCGGATCGCGAGGCGGGCTCGAAATCCACGACGTAACACAGAATCCCGTCAACTTCAGCGGTTCCACGCAACTCGTACCGGTAGTCGCTGGTGAGCGTGATGGCGAGCGGAGGCGTGGACACGCGTTCCGGCTCGATGATCGGCAGGCGCGGGATGCCGGCGCCCTTGAACTCGATCCCGTTGACGCGCACCGACCGCATCTCGATATCGGTCTGCGGACCCGCCGCGTAGGCGATCGATTCCGCGCTGACGGTGATCGGCGCCGGGAAACCGGGCGCCTCGAATGTCACCGTCAGCGAGCCGGTCGAGATCAGCGAGCGAATCCGCGCCGCCTGTCGCGCAACGGCGGATTGATGTCTGGCGATGACCTCTTCGACGGCCAAACGTCGTGGTGCCACGACATCGACCGTGGAGTTGAGGCCAGACCGCGCTCGACTGAGATCCGCCAGCGTTTCGGTGAGGCTGCCGGACGTGGGGCGAACAAGCACGCTCTCGGCGCTGCTTGCTCGCGTCAGGTTCAGCGCGTCGATGGCGCTACTCACCTCTCCGCCGTCTTGCCAGACCGCGGGGAGCGTAGAAGCCGAGCCTTCGCTACCAACCGTGAAATCAACGTATGGGGCAAGATCGCGACGCAGCGTTTCGGCATCGGGAGTCGTTGGCAGCACCACACCGAGCCGAAGATCAGGATAGCTCGCGCGCAGCGCGACAAGCCGTTTCTTGAGCTCGAACGCGAGCGTCGCTGCCGGAGCGCGCTCGCCACGGGCGTCGACGATCAGCAGATCGAGTTGTAGGTCGTCGGGCGCTGCCGGACCGCTGACCATCAGGCCAACCTTCCCGCCGCTGCGCCGAATGGCGTCGACGATCGATGCCGCCTGCCGCTCCTCACCCGCGCCAACCTCCACGACCACCTGAAGGCCATTCAGGCCCTCGGGGATCCTCGACGCGTCACCCACGCCAACGACGACCGTCAGGCAGGCCGCACACGGCGGCCCCTTCGGCTCGTCACGCACCCCCGCCGGCAGTATCGCCGGGAGGACCGACCACGCGATCAGGTGCAGGAGTTGCACAGAGTTGCTCAGCGAGATGGTACCACCCCCTACCACCGGGTTTGTCTGCCGGCCGCCGTTCAGGGCGGGCTGGCGTATAATCGATAGTTACCCATGAGCGCTTTGCGGACCGCACCTGCGAGCCGCTATCGGAGGCTCGGCTGACGTGCGCGTCCTCGCCATTTGTCAAGACGAGCTGGTCATTCGCTCGCTGGACGACGTGCTGCTGCCGAGCTTTGAGGTGGATTTCCTCGTGGAGAGCCGCCCGCTGGCAAGGCGCCTCCACGACGCCGGCATCCGTATAAGCGCCGCAGACCCCCGCCGGATCGATACCTACCTCAAAGCCGACATCTCCCCCAGCACCTGCTTCATCATCGAAGACAACGGCCGCCGCAGCATCCACAAGGTCGTGTCCGCGGTGCGCGACGCGGGAGGCACGCTGATTTACGTGCTGCACACGGGTCCGCGCAACACCCGCATGTCCGAGGCGGCGCGCGAGGCGCTGACCGACGTCACGCACATGGACGTCGCCGAGCTGATTCGTCCGACGCTGGTGACGGAGCTGAGCCGCTCGATGACGCGCGCGCGCGTGCAGCAGTATCAGCGCTACTTCGCGGACGCCGATCGCGTGCTGATCCTCCTGCACAACGATCCGGACCCCGACGCGCTGGCGAGCGGGCTCGCGCTACGCAACCTGCTCCGGCGGACCAAGACGACGGCGATCATCGGCGCGATGCAGGGCGTGACGAGGCCGGAGAACCTGCGCATGGCCAACATGCTCGACATCCACGTCGAGCGGATCACGCCAGCGTCGTTCGAGGAGTTCGAGCGCATCGCCACCGTCGACGTGCAGCCTCACTATTTCGGCGGGCTGCTCGATCGCGCCGACCTGGTCATCGACCATCATCCCGAACAACCAGGTTACAGCGCTGTATTCAAGGACATTCGCGCGGACTACGGCTCGACGTCGACGATCCTGACCGAACACCTCCGCGCCGTGGATGTCAACATCTCCGAGCGGACGGCCACGGCGATGCTCTACGCGATCAAGTCGGACACGCTGTTCTTCGCCCGGCACACGAACCGCGTGGACCTGGAAGCGTTCACGTTCCTCTATCCTCTGGCCGACGCCGCGCTCATCCGCAAGATGGAGGGTGCGGAAATCACTCTCGAACGCCTCGAGTACGTCACGCGCGCGAGCCAGGGCGGGATCATGCGCGAGCAGGTTTTCAGCGCCTTCATCGGCGAGGCGCCGCGCGAGGATTTCATCCCCTACACCGCGGACTTCTTCCTGCAGCTCGAAGACGTCAAGTGGACGATCGTCGCCGGCGTCGTCAACGGGTCGCTCATCCTGAGCGTGCGGAACCTCGGGTATTCGCGGAACGCGGGCGAGTTCGTCAGGCGCTGGTTCGGTGACGTCGGTAGCGCCGGCGGCCATCGGGCGATGGCCAAGGCGGTCGTCCCCATCGACCGCTTCCGTCAGAAGTTCGGGGATCTGTCCGGCCGCGACATCAGCCTGAAGATCGCCGAACTGGCCGAGGTCTTCCTGCACGAGCCGGCCACGGAAAAGAAGAAGGAAGTGCTCGCCAAGTCGTCGTAGCCGGTCCCGCCTAGCGCAGCGCCTGATCCAGATCGGCGATCAGGTCCTCCGGATCTTCGAGTCCAACCGACAATCTGGCCATACCTGGCGTGACACCTGCGCGGCGCAACTCGTCGTCCGAATGTCCCCACTGTGAGGTCAACACCGGAAGGCTGCACAGGCTTTCGACGCCGCCCAGGCTCGCCGCGCGCCTGAAGACCTGCAGTCGATCGAAGAACCGCGCCGCCCGCTTGTAGTCGGCGCCGAGATCGATACAGACCATCCCACCGAAGCCGCGCATCTGTCGTTTGGCGATCGCGTGATCCGGGTGCGACTCGAGCCCTGGATAGTAGACGGTTTGTACGCGCTCGTCGCGATCGAGCCAACGCGCCACGGCCAGCGCGTTCGCGTTGTGCCGCTCCATGCGGACAGACAAGGTCTTCACGCCTCGTCCGAGCGAATATGCCGCCGAGGGATCGAGAATCGTCCCGATCAGCTTGCGGACCTTCAGCATCTCCGCGATCAGCGAAGCCTTGCCGGCGAGCACGCCGGCCGTTACGTCGCTGTGGCCGTTCAGGTACTTCGTGGCGCTGTGCATCACCACGTCGATGCCCATCGTAATCGGCTGCTGGTTCATCGGACTCGCAAAGGTATTGTCGATGACCGATGTCACGCCCCGGGCGCGGCAGGCGCTGGCAATCGCGCCAATATCCACGCAGCGCAGCGTCGGGTTGATCGGCGACTCGAACCACAGGACCTTCGTCGCATCGGTCAGCACCGACTCCGGCCGTCGCAGCTCGTCGATCGACGCGAACCGCGCTCGAATACCGAAGCGGGCCAGAAGATCGTTGAGAAGGTGAAGCGTGCCGCCGTAGATGGCCGAGCTGCACACGACCTCGTCGCCACCCTTCGCCAACGCCAGGAGTGCGGTGGCAGTGGCAGCCTGACCACTCGACAACACCAGCGCGGCGTCTGCGGCCTCGAGCGCCGCGATGGTCCGCTCCACTTCGACGGTGGTCGGGTTCGAGTAGCGAGTGTAGAGGAACTTCGCCGATCGGCCCTCGTTGTAGTCCCGGACCTCTTCGGCATTCTCGAACAGAAACGTTGTCGTCTCGTAGATGGGCGTCGTCAGGGACGCAGCATTGACGGCGCGGTCTGGGCGATGGATCAGTTCGGTTGCTGGTTTCATAGAAACTCGAGCTTCGTTTGCCGTGGTTCGTGGTCCGTGGTTCCGCTCGCGATGATCGTGACATTCGCGAACGGTGTCAGAGTCAGGGTGCCGGGCGGCGTCCGGCACTCCAACCGTCTATTGGACCGTTTCGATTCGGTCGCCGGTCGCCGCGACGACAGGCTCGATGAACTGGCGATAGGCGTCCTCGTATCCCCGGTCGACGAGTTCCGCGATGGTGTGGATGCGGTCCGAGCGCTCGTCGTAGACGCCGGCGAAATCGAGCGGCCCGACAGGATTGTGCACCGGCCGAATCATGAAGAGCCCGGCGAAACGTCCGGCGGCGTGCTCGACGACGTCACGGAGGGCTGCCGCTTCGAAGGCGGCGAGCGGTTCCGCCGCTCGGCCGCGCACGTCGGCCCGGCCCGCGCTCAACTCGTGTGGCCGGCCGGGCAGCGGCGATGCCGCGACGATCACGATCTGCTCGGCGCCCGCCGCCGCAACCTCCTCGATCAGACGCTGCAGTGCGCCCGGCCGATCGCACACGCGGTGCGTCTCACCTCGCCACGGTCCTTCCGGCGCGAAGGTGACGAGGTGTGGTTCGCACGCCGCCGGCATGGCGACGGCAGCGTTGAGCGCGTCGAGGGCATGATCGCGAGCCGCACCCATCAGATCGAACGCCTCCACGCTGCGCGTGGCGTTGGCCTCCACCCCGGGACGACTGAAGAACCGTGTGCGGTAACTGGCGCCGAGCAGACCGAAGATCAGATCGCGGCGGGCGTCCACGTCGTGCACCGTCAACAGCAATTCGCGAAAGCCCGGCTGACCGAGATTCTCCGCCAGCAGTTCGAGATAGCGCCGTCCCAGTTCGTCGGGAGGCGGTGAGGCGAGCGGTGCCGCTCCCCGAATCAGGTTCCACAATTCCGCCGAGCATCGTTCGATCAGCGTGTGCGGCGAGAATGGTGCACCAAGCACGCGGCCGGCAAGTCCATGCTGCGCGCGCCTCTTTCCGCGATCGCGGCGCATGGGAAACGCGCCGACGAGCGCGACCACGGCGGCTATCAGCAGTGCCAGCAGCGCCAGCCGGGGAATAACCGTCGGCAGATTGCCAGGGGCGAACAGCCAGGCGATCCAGCGTCCGATGGCGCCAGTCAATGCACCACCGGCGCCTCCGAGCCCGATCAACGTCAGCAACATGCCGACGACCGCCGCGAGAACTGCGATGACCAGGATGGCGAGGGGAATCGCGAGGATGGCCAGCGCTGCTGCGCCGGCCCACGACGCGGCGCGAAGCGGCGTCCGCCAGCCGTAAAAGGATGATGCCGACGTCGCACGCCAGACGCCGTGTTCTTCCCAGAGACGCGCGCCACCGTCGACGGCAGCGAACAGGGCCCCAACAGCACCGATGCCGCGGCCGGCAACGAGGTCGATGCGAATACCGGCCTCGTGCAGCGCCCTGAGCACGCCGGCGTGGTAGGCGCCGCCAGTCCCAGTGCCCGTCAGGACGAGCGCGGTGCGAAGCCGCGTGGAATACTGTCGATCGGGAGAATCAGGGGTGATCACGCCCGTGTCTTCACACGTCGTCACTCGTCATAGATAGTGGCCAACTTGACCACCTCGAACCGCTTGCTGCCGTTCGGCGTCGTGACCGTGACCTCGTCGCCTTCTTCTTTGTTGAGGAGTGCCCGGCCGATTGGTGAGGCCGTCGAGATCAGGCCCTGCTCCACGTCCGCATCCTCGGGCATGACGAGCTGATAGGTAATCGTCTGGCCGCCGGGATCCTTCAGATGCACGGTCGAGCCGAACCCCACGCGATCGTGAGGCAGCTTGTCGAGGTTCATCAGCGAGATCTCGCTGACCCGTTTCTTGAGCAAACTGATCCGTGACTCGACCAGCCGCTGACGCTCTTTCGCCGCGTGGTACTCGGCGTTCTCGCGCAGATCACCGAGCTCCCGAGCGCGCTTGATCTCCTTCGGCAGTTCCGTCTTCAACTCGCGCTCGAGCTGCTGAATCTCATCTTCGAACTTCTTGAGGATCCTGCCTTTCATCGGCACGATGGTAGCACTTTATTTAGGCGCGTGGGGCCTCACCCCCACGCGCTTTACGCGCCGGGGTGGGGCCCCGCGCGCACCAAGAAATGCTGACTGAGCGCCGCTAGGTACAATCAATCCGTGGATCGCATCTCGAGCCGGCAGAATCCTCTCGTCAAGCGATTTCGTGACGTGGCGCGCGCGGCCGAGGATCACGATCTGGTGTTGATCGACGGTCCGCACCTCGTCACCGAAGCGCTGAACGCCGGCGTGCGTCTCGAAGTGATCGCGTTCGCTGACGGTCCGTCTGATGCCGAGCTGGACGGCATCGTGCGGCGCGCAGCAGCATCGGGTGTGAAGACGGTGTCCGTGTCGGCGGCGGTGTTGTCCGCGATCAGCCCCGTTCGTGAGCCTACTGGAATCGTCGCGATTGCCCGATGCGGGCCGGCCTCGATCGATCGGGTCCTCGCCAATCCACCGCAACTCGTCGTCATCGTGGTGGGCGTGCAGGATCCTGGGAATGTCGGGGCGATCATCAGGGCTGCTGAGGCATGCGGGGGCACCGGCGTGATGACGACGCCCGGATCGGCGGACGCATTCGGGTGGAAAGCCCTGCGCGGGTCGATGGGAAGCGCATTTCGAATGCCGATCGCCACGCACCGCCTCCGCGCTCGATGCGGTTCGAGCATCGAAGGCGGCCGGGCTGCGCGTATTTGCAACCGTACCGCGCGACGGCACTCCGCTGCCCTCGGCGGGCCTGACCGGTGCGTCGGCGATCGTGCTTGGCGGTGAAGGTGCGGGGCTCGACGCCGAAGTGGTCGCTGCGGCGGACGAGCGTCTCGCAGTGCCCATGCGGCCACCCGTCGAGTCGCTCAACGTCGCCACGGCAGCGGCGCTGATCGTCTACGAGGCGTCGCGTCAACGCGCAGCAGAGCCACGGCGCGATCGAGGAAAGCTGGAAGCTGACGTATGTCGTTGTTCGACGATCCGGAACCTGATGCCCCGCCACAGTCGGCGCCGCTGGCCGAACGGATGCGTCCGCGCACGTTGGACGAGTTCGTCGGGCAGGAGGCACTGCTCGGTCCAGGCCGGCCACTTCGTCAGGCGATCGAGCACGATCGGCTGCAGTCGATCATTCTCTGGGGACCGCCGGGCACCGGCAAGACGACGCTCGCGCGCCTGATCGCCAGGATTACGCGCGCGCAGTTCACCTCGTTCAGCGCCGTGCTGTCCGGCATCAAGGAGATTCGTGCCGTGATGGCCGAAGCCGAAGAGGCCCGGCGGCGGCGTGGGCGGCGAACGATCCTCTTCGTCGACGAAATCCATCGATTCAACAAGGCGCAGCAGGATGCCTTCCTGCCACGGGTCGAAGCCGGCGACATCGTCCTGATCGGGGCCACGACGGAGAACCCGTCGTTCGAGGTGAACTCGGCGCTGCTATCGAGATCGAAGGTCTACGTCCTGCAGCCGCTGGGCGCCGAGGCGGTATCGGGAATCCTGACCAGGGCGATCGAGGATCCCGAGCGTGGTCTCGGATCGATGAATCTGTCGATCGAACCTGAAGCGCTGGCGGCGATGGTGAAATACGCCAATGGCGACGCTCGAGTGGCGCTGAACCTGCTGGAGATGGCCGCCGGCGCCGCGGCCGACACGAAACGCATCGACGCGGCGATGATTGCGGACCTCGCGCAAAACCGATCGCTGCTCTACGACAAGACCGGCGAGGAGCACTACAACCTCATTTCCGCGCTGCACAAGTCGATGCGCAACAGCGATCCGGACGCATCGGTCTATTGGCTGGCGCGGATGCTCGAAGCGGGTGAGGATCCGCTCTACGTGGCACGCCGGCTGGTCCGGTTCGCGTCCGAAGACATCGGCAACGCGGACCCGCAGGCGCTGACAGTTGCCGTGTCGGCCAAGGATGCCGTGCATTTCATCGGCATGCCGGAGGGCAACACCGCCCTGGCACAGGCTGCCATCTATCTCGCGATGGCGCCGAAGAGCAATGCGGTGTATCGCGCGTACTCGAGCGCAGCCGAGGCGGCGTCCAGGGAGGTTGCGGAACCGGTACCTCTTCATCTGCGGAACGCGCCGACGCGTCTGATGAAGCAGCTCGATTACGGCAAAGGCTATCGCTACGCGCACGACGAACCTGACGCGGTCAGCGATATGGAGTGCCTGCCGCCGGCACACGCCGGCCGGCATTTCTACGAGCCGACCGAGCGCGGGCGTGAAGCGGAGATCAAGAAGCGGCTGGAGGCGTTGAGGAAACGCCGATCGTAGCGTCCGCTGTCGCGGCAGCGCCGCGCCGGCGGCCTAATCGTTCAGATGATCGACCTTGCGGAACATTTCCGGCCGCAGCGGCAGGATGAACGAGAACCGATAGTCGCCCTGCATCCGGCCGATCGGAATCCCGACGAGTTCGCCGTCGCGGTTGAGCACGCCCCCGCCGGATACACCAGGATGCCCGTCGGTCAGGCACGTGACCAGGCTGTTGGGCGTCTTCTGGCCCACGTATCCGGTCGACAGGATGATGCCCTTCGAATAGTCGTTTCCGAGGCGGAAGATCGGATCGGCGAAGTCGAAGCCGTATCCGAGGTTGAGATGCAGAGCCGGCAGCTCGATCGTCTCTCTGACCTTGACGATCGCCCAGTCGCCCGGGTCCACTTCCACCTGCGCGTCGCCGGCGTCCACGAGGCGCGCGGGAATCATCCGGCCTTTGTAAGACAGCTTCACCGAGACAATCTTGCGAGGATTTGCGAGCCCGTCCTGACCAAGGGCCACCACTCCGTGCTTCACGGTGATGAAATAGCCGTTGCCCAGATACCCGGCCGTTCCGTAACTGCTCGAGCCCTTGTCGTCGTACGAGTAGAGTTCGACGAAGCTTTCGCGGCGATCGCGAAGGAGGTTCAGGGGAAGAAGGCCCATCTCGTCGGCAAGCTGGCGCTTGACGTCAGCGACGATGGCCGCACGATTGCTTGGGTCGAGCGCAGCGGCGCGCCCGCCGCTGCCCGACGTACCGGCGGCGCTCAGGCGGACGGTGCTTGAGTAGCGCGATCTCGGCACGCAAAACGGCAAGCTGCTCGTCGCTGCCGTTCTGTCGTGCCCCGAGATAGTTGCCGAGACCGAAGAACAACAGCGCGAACGCTGAAGCGAGAAATGCGGGTACTGCGCGACGCGTAGACATAGCAACTCCAAGTTCGGCAGCTAAACCACCCCGCGCTGGCGGAGCTTACAGCTTTGCGCACCCCGGTGCCGGGGTTGCCTTTTCGCTTGGAAAAATTTTCAGACCCGAGTTGCTGGGATGTAAAAACTGTAGACGGGACGGGGCAAAGAGTCAAGCGTAAATCTTACGCTCTGAGACGGTTATGGCTGAGGCGTAGGCAATTGCGCACGCCAGTGCACGCGGTCTCACACGTTCGTTCGACGTCGGGCGAGCAGCAACGGTCGCGAAACTAACGCCTACTCGCGGTCGCGGCCCCGTGACGCGCGCGGTGGCGGCGCGGGCGGTGGCGGCGCGACTGGCGGCTGACTCGTGGTGCCAGCTCCGAGCTGCTGCACGAGGGCGGGCACGTTGAGGCCCAGCGCCTCGAGCTGTTGCAGGAAGTTGAAGACGAGCGCGGGGCTCGTCTTTGCGATGCGTCCGAGGCCTCCGCTGCCACCATTCCCGCCGTCGCCCTGATCGATGACCACGAGCTTGTCGATATTGCCGAGCGGCGCCGCAACGGCGCTGAAGATCCCCGTGGACGCCTGAAGGATCGCCGGCATCTTCTCCAGGATCGTCTGCAGGCGCGCCGCCTCGTTGAACTCTTTCCAGGCTTCCGCTTTCCTGAGGATGGCCGCAGCTTCGGCCATGCCCTGCGCTTCGATCGCTTTCGCCTGCGCGAGACCGATCGCCTCGATCTTCGACGCCTCCGCTTTTCCTTCAGCTTCGACGGCAGCGGCGCGGCCGACGCCCTCCTTCCGCAGCTTCTCCTGTTCGGCCTCGGCGAGGGAGATGAGGGCCGAACGTCGTCCCTCGGCCTCGAGGATCGCCGCCTGCTTGGCCGCCTCGGCGCGGACGATGGCCGCTTGTCGATCGGCTTCCGCCGGCCTGATGACGGTCGCTTCGAGCTCTTTCGTCTTTCGCAGCACTTCCTGTTCCTGGACCGAGATCATCTCCTGGGTCCGGGTCTTCTCGACTTTGACCTCTTCGGCGACAACCGCCTGCCTCGCGGTGGCCTCGGACAGCGGACCGGCCTGCGCGGCCCGCGCTTTCTGCGTCTCCACCTCGGCCTGATACTGGGCCTGACGGATCATGAAGTCGCGCTGCGACTGGGAGATCTCGGCATCTGCCTGATACTTCGCGCTCTCGCCTTCCTGCAGCGCCTGCGCCGACTTGATCTTCGCGTCGCGATGCGCCTCGGCCTCGCCGATCGTCGCGTCGCGCTTGACTTCAGCGGTCCGCCGCTTGCCGAGCGCGTTGAGGTACTCCTCTTCGTCGCTGATCTCCTGAATCGTGAGCACGTCGACGCCGATGCCCATCTTCTCGAGGTCTACGGCCGCTTCGCTGGTCAGTTTCTGCGCGAAGCTCTGACGATCGCTGTTCACCTCTTCAACGGTCAATGTCCCCAGGATCGACCGCAGGTGCCCCTCCAGTGTCTGGAAGATCACCTTCTGCACTTCGATCGGCGTCATGCCCAGAAAGCGCTCCGCCGACGCCTGCAGCGACGTCTCGTCCCCGCGGATCTTGACGTTGGCGACCGCCTTCACGGACACGGGAACACCTTTGAGCGTGTACGCCCGCTTGATCTCGAGCGGGATCGTCATCACGTTCAGGTGCAGGTATTCGACCTTCTCGAGCAGGGGGATACGCAAGGCGGCGCCGCCCCGAACCATGCGGTAGCCGACGACGCGGCCGTCGCCGAGCTTGCGGCGGCGCCCGCTGAGGACCGCCACGGTATTCGGCGAGACTTTCAGATAGTTGCGGCTGATCAGCAGGAAGCCGACTACGAACGCGATCAGCGTGACGAGGATCAGCGCCGGGACTACGAGACCGGGATCGAAGTTCATGGCTACCTCGCCGTTAGGTGCGTGAAACGATGACGACCTCGCCGAGGACCTCCTCGACGCGCACGGTAGTGTGCTCGGGAATCGTCGCGCCATCACGCGCGCGCGCGACCTTGTCGATCAGTTCCTCGCCGACGCGGCAGCGCACTTGCCCGACCCCGCCTGACGGGATGGTGACCACGACGCGCGCCGCCTGGCCGACCAGGTCCTTCGCGAGGACGTCGGACGAGGCCTGCTGATCGTAGAGGAACCGGGCGAACGCATAGACGCCGCCGCCGAAGACCGCGCCGCTGATCAGACCGAATGCCGACGAGGGCACCGGGCCGAACCCGTAATTGGTGGCGATGGCGCCGACACAGCCGAAGGCGGTGATGAAGACACTCAGCACGCGGCTGCTGAAGAATCCCGGGCCACCATGACTGAGATCGTGATCGAGCCCGCCATCGAAGTGGTCGAAGATCTCGCCGAACACGAGCGACACCAGCAAAAACAGGAAACCCACGGCGGCAATCGCGAGGAAAACAGAGAACGCGTTGAGCGCCGGAAGGAAGCTCATGGTCGGGGAGTGCGCTCACTCTAGCAGTTTGGGCAAATGAGGATCAACTCACTCATCGCGTTCGCGCGCCCGCGGCCGCAACTCTGTCGTCGTCGCACGCGACTTCGGGCGGCCCAGATCCTGTGCGTATTTGGCCCACCCCTTCGTGTGGTACTTCTCGAGATACGCGCGATCGACCGCATCTCTGATGCGCTCGCCGGCCGCCGGACGCGCGCGAACCGGTATCTCGCGATTGCCGATCTGGATGGCCCCGCGAGGATCGCTCAGAAATGTGCGATACCAGCTGCGACGCTTGATGCTCCACGAGCGCACGAACACCCGATCGTCGACGACGACGGCCCAGATGCCGATGAACCGGTGTGGCGCGAGGCCTGCGCGAATCTTGATGAACAAGCCATCGCGAATCTGAACCAGAACCGGACGCGGAAACCGAGTGGACGCCGGGAGCCGTGATCGCGACTTAGTGGGCATACATCAGCCGATCTGCACTCGAGCGAGAGCCCTGTCGTGCAAGTTTCAGGACTTCCTCCCGGACGGTGGACCACGCCGGCGTTGTTGGCGCAATCACCTCGAAGTGGCCAGCGTCCGGCACAACCACAACCTCCGCGCTGTCGCCGGCCGCCCGCGCGGCCGCGACGTATGCGTCCCGAGACCTCTTCGGCATCACCCCGTCGTCGGCGCCGACGACGAGAACCTGAGGCGTGTTCAGGGGGAGCAACGACAGGGGCGACGCCTGGTCGTAGCGATCGGCCACTTTCTGCGGGCTGCCGCCGAGCAACTGTTCGATGACCGGCCCGCCACAGATGTTACGCGCATAGGTGGTGAAGTCGCGGAGATCGCCGGGACCGCCGAGTGCGACCACGCCGGCCAGCTTCAGGGGCGAGGGCCGGTGCAGCACGCTCGACGGGGGCAACTTCGATCGTGCCGCCAGCCACAGCGCCAGGTGCGCGCCGGCAGAATGGCCGACAGAAACGACGCGCGACAGATCCAGCGGGTGGCTGGCGGCGAGCGTTCGAACATGGTCGGCCGCGGCGCCGACATCGGCGAAGGTCCCTGGCCATCCGCCACCCCGATTGTCGAGCCGGCGATACTCGACGTTCCAGGTGGCGACGCCGGCGTCGCGTAGGGCATCGGCGAGCGCGGCGGTGTTCTGGAGCGTCGCGAACCGCGATACCCAGCAACCGCCGTGAATCACAATGGCCACCGGAAAAGGCCCGCTGCCGGGCGGCAGCCGCAGCTCGCCGAATTGCAGCGCGTCCTCGCCGTACGCGACGCGCGCATCGGCCGGCCGCGAAGGCAGGCCGTCCACGTCACGCGGCCTCAGCCGAGCGCCGGTCTGGGCGGCGAGCGTTGCGGACAGCGCGATACCGACGAACACGACGCGAGTCAGCACACGAAACCCCTCACTCTTCCGGCGGATCATATCAGCGGCTGGCGCCTGCGCCGCGGCTTTGGCGGCTCACGTTCCAGCTGCGGAATTGGCCGATTCCGCGCTGCGTTGTCGATCAGCTCCTGCAGCCGCTTCACCCGTGTGTCTTCGCGCTTGGCGCTGACGATCCACCACATCAGCCGTCTCCGTACTGCTGGCGACTGCGCCTGGAAATATTTCCAGGCGGTCTTGTTCTTTTGCAGCTGTCCGCTGTATGGCTCAGGCAAGTCAACGAGCTTCTGTTCGTACGAATAGATCCCGGACTTGTTCTCCCGGCGCGCCTCGAACGCCTTCAGCCCGGCCGGCAGCATCCGTCCTTCACCACGAAGCACTGCCACCCTCTTGATGTTGATGGCGCTCCAGGTGCTCGTCGGCTTGCGAGGCGTGAAGCGAATCGTGTAACTGGTCTCGTCGAGGCTCTTGCGAATCCCATCGATCCAGCCACAGCAGAGCGCTTCATCGACCGACTCAGGCCAGGTGATGCTCGGTTTACCCGAATCCTTCTTGTAGAACCCGGCCCAGAGCTCAGTGGCGGTTTCGTGGTTCCTGGCAAACCACTCGCGCAAATCACCGGGGGTTGGAAAGAACCTGACCTTCATGCCTGCCATGGCTGTCGCGACTCCATGCTGCGGGGTCCTGCGAGAAATACGCTGCGAGAAACCTGTAGAGGTCGGCGTGACGATCCGCCAGCGGAATGGCCGTCTCGAAAAACGCCTCGACCGCGACAGCGAACAGCTCGACGGGGCTGCTCAGCGCGTACGGATCGAGGATCGAATCGTTGCGCTCGATTCGCTCGGCTTCCTGCTCGAGCAGCGTCACCCAGCGTCGAGTCGACTCATCGTCCAGATACGACGGAATGCCGTCGAAACGGGTCCCGGCGAGATCCAGCAGGTGCGCGAATTCGTGAAAGCCGACGTGACAGGCATCAGACGACTCTTCGAAGCTGCGATTGAGCGCCGGCAACGAGAGGATGACCACGCCCCACCGATGCGCGAGACCGGACACGTGGCTCTGATCGAAGCTGTAGTCGCGATCGAAGTCCTGCGGGTAGACGATCACTTCCGACAGCTGATCCCAGGTGTAATCCGGCCATCCTGCTGTCAGCGACACGCCCGATGCAGCGACGAGCAGCCTGAGCTCGTCCACCAGATCCACGTCCACGCCGGTGATCCGCTTCTCCGACAGGAAGATCTGGATCTGCTGCTCGAAACACTGGCGATAAGGCGGCGGAAGCCGCCGATAGTGCTGCGAGCGCCGGTTGAGGATCTCGGTCCACGCGCCGGGGAACGGCGTCGCCAGCGTGGCCCGCCGCTGGCGCTCCACGCGTTTGGGAACGCCGCCGAACCTGGCGATCAGCGCCTGCGCGAACTGCTCCCACGTCGATTTCATGTGTCGATGTGCAGCCGCCCCCTGAGTTCATTTCGAATCGATCGTGTAGTCGAAATCGTAGAAGTGCTTGCCTCCCTGGATCCTGATCATCATCGTGCCGGCGATGCCCTTCAGGTCTCCCGTGCCCGAGTCCGGCACGACGGTGATCGTCAGGTGCGGCGCGCCGCGCGTCATCGTGCCGCTGTGCTGCAGCGCAAAGGAACCGCTGCGGCCCTGAAGCTTGCCGTTGACGCGTTCGATGGCTACGTAACCGGCGGAGTCCTTGACCGGCGTACCCGCGGTCAGCATCTCGCCCTTGCTCGTACCTTCGAGATCACCGTGAAACTGCTTGTCGATGGACATCCGTCCGAGTGAGGCTCCTTCCTTGACGTCCTCGCTTGCCAGGGGACTCAATTTGACGTCGAACGTGCCGCTCGCCCGCGTTGCCATTGCCAATGCCGTCTCCTTCCCACCCTCGCCAACCCGGCGGCGGGCGTAAGTCACGCCAGCGATGTTCCAGCACAGCCAGGCGCACGTGACCGCCAGGCATAGTCGTTTCATCTGATCCTCCGACCTTCCGCGTCAGCCGATCGCGATGGCGAGCGGTTTGACGACAATCCAGTTCTGATCGCGCCGTTCGAGCAGCAACAACCCGTAGCCCACCGCATCGTCCGTCGCAGACGCTCGTCACGAAGACCAGGCGTATTTTCCATCGCGGGTGTAGGCCTGCGAACGCTCACTTCAAGGATGTGGCGCAGGCCGGGGTAGCGTGCCTCATTCCTGCTGCCGGGCAGCAGGACGTGTTTCACGCAATCACGAACACGACCAGATGCTCGGCCGTGATCTCGTTGAAGCCACGCTCATAAAAGAGATGCGCTGCCTGAATCGCCTCGGCCATTCCGGGAGCGTCGGCATCGCCGTATTCCTCGCGGCAGAACGCCTCCAGCGCACCTGGCGTCATGCCGGGGAGGGCGACGGGCGCGTCGAAAGGAAACGCGGCTGTAAACGCCTTGCTGAGCGCCACCGCGTTTTCGGACTGCTCGTCGAAGATCTGAGCCTGATTCACGACCGCCTGCGCGTCCAGATAGTTCCCCAGCACGTACCCCGAGTAATCGTAGGGAACTTCTCGTACGGTTGCGGCCTGCCACACGCGCCTGAACTCGTCGAGCCCGACGACACGTGTGCTTTGAAACACCCACTTGCCGGTCGTCTCAGACCGGACGTTGCGCGCGCTGGCCAGGCAGTCGGGCCAGTGGCTCCGGCGGACAACGAAATAGCTACCGATTGCGCTCATGGAGGTGCGAATCGCCTCGGATGACTACGCCATCGCTGCCGCCGGGCACGGGGGTTCTTACTTCAGGTGCTTCCCAACCAGCTTGGTCATTTCGAACATGTTGACGGTGGCCTTCCCGCCGAAGACCGTCTTCAGCGACGCGTCCGCCTTGATCATCCGCTTGTTCTTCGGGTCCTGAAGCTTGTTCTTCTTGATGTAGACCCAGAGCTTCTTCGTGACCTCGGTGCGCGGGATTGGCTTCGACCCGACGATCTCCGACAACGCCGCACTGGGCTGAACCGGCTTCATGAATGCGGCATTCGGTTTCCGGGCCTTCGTCTTCTTCGCAGTCTTAGCCATCGACTCTCCTTTGGTTGGAAAACACCGTCACAGCGGTTCCCGTAGAGATTACCCTGTTGAGCGGTCCTTGTGCGCCAGAAACAGCGTGCGCCTCATCAGATCCTCTGAAAGTTCTTCTCAATTTCCCGTCGCGAGAGCCGCAGCACCACGGGTCGCCCGTGGGGACAGACACTGGAGTAAGCGGTTCGCCGCAGCTCCTCGAGGAGGTATCGCATCTTCTCGAGCGTGAGCGGATAGTTCGCCTTCACGGCCGCGTGACAGGCCATCGTCGCCGCAACCTTCCGCAGGGCGTCCTCGACGCGCGACCCCCGATCGAGCCCTTCCAAATCCTCGGCAAGGGCGCGCACGGCCGCCTCACACTCCGCCGGTTGCAGCAGCGCCGGAACCGCGCTGAGGCGAAGGCTGTCGCCGCCGAACTCCTCGATTTCGAGACCAAAACGGTCAAGGGTCGCCGAGTGCTGCGCGACGGCCTGGCGTTGTGCGGGCGAGAGCTCGATCAGCATTGGGGTCAGCAGGCGCTGGCTCTCCAGGCGGCCGGCGGTCAGCTTCTCCATGACCTGCTCGAACAGCACGCGCTCGTGCGCCACGTGCTGATCGATGATCGCCACGCCCTCGTCGTCCACGGCAATGATGAAGGTGTCCCGGAACTGACCGAGGGGAATCATCGGTCGGATGTCAGCCGGCGCGACGGGTTGTCCGCCAGCCAGCGCGTCGACCGGCGAGGCGTCCTGCACGGCCGCGGCCGAGCCCGACCCCATCGAGCGCAGCACGGCGTCGTGAGACGGCGTCCAGCGGCTTCCGATGGACGCACCTGACAGCACACCGGGGATGCTCATCGGCCGCGGCTCGTCGGGATCCGGCGAAAACGGCGTCAGGAACAGCTCGGGTGCCCTTCCCTGGCCGAGCGCATCAGCCAGCCCGCGGCGCAGGACCTCGTGAACGAGCGACTGCTCGAGGAATCGGACCTCGGCCTTGGTCGGATGCACGTTCACGTCCACGCGGTCGGGAGGAATCTGGATGAAGAGATGAACCTCGGGCGAACGCTCCTTGATCGTCGCGACGCTATAGGCTTCCGAGATCGCGTGCGCAATCGTGCGGTCCTTGACGATGCGGCGGTTGACGAACACGTTCTGCGGGCCGCGAACAGGGCCCTGATCGCCAAGCACGGCCACGTAGCCAAGGATGCTCAGCCCGGCCGCCTCCTTCCGCAGCTCCACGAGATCGAGCCGCTCGCCGAACAACTGAAAGAATCGCTCCTTCAATCCGGCCGACGGCGGACACTCGAGCAGCCGCCGGCCGCCGCTGGTTACCGTGAATCCGACCTCCGGGTAACCCAGGGCGATCTGCGTCATCAGCCTGGAGATCTGCCCGGCTTCCGCGGTGTCAGACTTCAGAAACTTCCGGCGCGCAGGCAGGTTGTAGAACAGGTCGGCGACTTCCACGCAGGTTCCCTCGGGCGCACCGACCTCGCGATCGGAGGCCACCGTGCCTCCATTGACGCGAATCTCCGTCCCCGTCGCCTGCCCTCGCGCGCGGCTCCGGAGGACGAAGTGACGACACGGATGCGATGCTGGGCAGCGCCTCGCCACGGAAGCCGAGCGTACGAATGGCGCCCAGGTCCTCCGGACTCGCGATCTTGCTGGTGGCGTGCCGTTCGATGGCCAGACGGGCATCCTCCGGCACCATCCCGTCGCCATCGTCTTCGACCCGAATCGATTTCTTGCCACCGAGCTCGATGCTGATGGTGATACGCCGCGCGTTGGCATCGATGGCGTTTTCGACCAGTTCCTTGACGACAGAGGCCGGACGCTCGACGACTTCGCCAGCTGCGATTTGATTGGCCAGGTGCACTGGCAGCCGGCGGACACGCGCGCGTCACAACCACCCCCGGCGCCGGAACATGTAGAGCATGGCTCCCGTGATCGCGAGCATGATGAACAGAATCCACCAGAACTGCAGGTTCTCCCCGCCCGGCAGATGCGGTAGCGGGACGTTCATCCCGTACATCCCGGTCAGCACGGTAAGGGGCATGAAGATGGTCGCAATCACCGTGAGCACCTTCATGACGCTGTTGAGCTGATTCGATACCGCCGACAGGTGCGCCTCGAGAAGGCTGGAGATGCGGTCCTGAAGGAAGACGGCCTCGTCCGTCAACCGGACCAGATGATCGTAGACGTCCCGATATCGGTACGCGAGCGACTCGGTAATGATTGGGAACTCGCGCCGGGCGAGACGTCCGACGACATCGCGTTCCGGCAGGACGACGCGACGGAGGGACGCGATGTCCCGCTTGAAATCGATGATGCGGCGAGCGCAGGTTCGGACGCGATCGCCCGAAGACCTCCTTTTCCAGCTCGTCGAGCCGCTCTTGTAGCTTCTCGACCTCGGGGCGGTAATTGTCCACCATCGCGTCGATGATCCGGTGCATCAACGCCGGCGGTCCTTCCCCGAGGACCCGGCTGTTCCGCGTGCAGATCTCACCCACCTTGCCGATCGATCGCGAGATACCCGGGTGGACCGTGACGAGGTAGCGGTCGCTGAGGAAGAAATCGACGTCCTGGGTGAGGAACGCGTGCTCGCGCGCCTTGAAGTCGATGCCATGGAGGATGAGATACAAGTAGTCGCCGTACGACTCGACCTTCGGATGGTGAATCTCGGCAACCGCATCCTCGATCGCCAGCTCGTGGAAGTGGAATACCTCGCTGAGGATTCGCACCTCGCCCGGCTCGGGTTTGACGATGTCCACCCACACCCACACCCCGCTGTCTTTGCGGAGCCAGTCCGGCTCCACCCGGTCGACCAATCGGGTGGAACCGTTCTCGTGAGCGTAGATGGTGATCAATCCCCGACCTTCACCTGCAGTGCGGCCTGCGCCGCTGCCAGCCGTGCTACCGGAATTCTATAGGGCGAGGCACTCACGTAGTCGAGTCCCACGCGCTCGAAGAAGTGAATCGACGACGGGTCACCGCCATGCTCGCCGCAGATGCCGATCTTGAGATCGGCCCGCGCCGCGCGGCCCTTCTGGACGCCGATTGACACGAGCTGACCGACGCCGACGGTATCGATCGTCGCAAAGGGATCTTTGTCGAGGATTTTCTTGTCCTGATAGGCCGCGAGGAACTTGCCGATGTCGTCGCGCGAGAACCCGAAGGTCAGCTGCGTCAGGTCGTTCGTGCCGAACGAGAAGAACTCCGCCTCCTGGGCAATCTCGTCCGCGGTGAGCGATCCGCGCGGCACTTCGATCATCGTGCCGACGAGGTACTTCACCTTGACGCCCTGCTCCTTCATCACCGTATCCGCCACGCGTACCACGACGGCCTTCTGATCGCGCAGCTCCTTCACGTGGCCGACGAGCGGAATCATGATCTCCGGAACGACCTTCACGCCTTCCTTTGCGAGCTGACAGGCCGCCTCGATGATCGCGCGCGTCTGCATCTCGGTGATTTCGGGATAGGTGACGCCAAGGCGAACGCCGCGGTGACCGAGCATGGGGTTGAACTCGTGCAGCGCCTCGACCCGCCGGAGCAACGCCCGCTTCTGATCGAGCTCGTTCCCCTTCTCCCCCCTGGTCTCCATCGTCGCGATTTCCACCATCAGCTCTTCCCGTTTCGGCAGGAACTCATGGAGCGGCGGATCAATCGTGCGGATCGTGACCGGCGTGCCATGCATCGCCTTGAACACGCCGTAGAAGTCCCCGCGCTGAAGCGGCAGGAGTTCGTCGAGCGCCTTGCGCCGATCCGTCTCGTTGTCGGCCAGAATCATCCGCTGCACGATCGGAATCCGGCCGTCGCCGAAGAACATGTGCTCGGTGCGGCACAGGCCAATACCGCGAGCGCCGAATGCGTAAGCAGTCTCTGCCTGGTCGGGCTGATCGGCGTTCGCCCGGATTCCGAGGCGTCGATACTTGTCGGCCCACGACAGCAGCTTCTCGAAGCGCTGATACAACCCCGATTGGGCCGGCTTCATCTCGCCCGCGACGACCTTCAGTATTTCGCTCGGCGTGGTCGGCACCTGGCCGATCTTCACCTCGCCGCTCAGGCCATCGAAGGACACGTAGTCGCCTTCCTTGACCGTCTTGCCGGCGACGCGGAAGATGCGATCCGATTCCTCGATCTCGAGCGCGCCGGCACCGACGATCGACGGCTTGCCCATCTGACGGCCAACGACCGCCGCGTGCGAGGTCATGCCGCCGGTGGCGGTCAAGATGCCCTGGGCCACGAACATCCCGTGAATGTCGTCGGGGACGGTCTCCTTGCGGACCAGGATGACTTGCTTCCCCTGCCGCGTCCAGTCGACGGCGGCGTCTGCCGTGAAGACCACCTGGCCCGATGCGGCACCGGGCGAGGCCGGAAGTCCCTTCGTCGCCACCGGCAATGCCTTCCACGCCTTCGGTTCGAAGACCGGCGCGAGCAGCTGCGAGACAGACTCAGGATCGACCTGCAGGACCGCGTCCTTCGGCGTGATGAGCTTTTCGTCGACGAGATCCGTGGCGATGACCACCGCGGCGTAGCCGGTTCGCTTGCCGTTCCTGGTCTGGAGCATGAAGAGACGATCGTCCTGGATCGTGAACTCGAAATCCTGGACGTCTTTGTAATGCTTCTCGAGACGCGTGGTGATGTCGCGAAGCTGCTTGTAAGCCTTCGGCATCACCTTCTCGAGCTCGCTGATCGGCTGCGGAGTCCGGATGCCGGCCACGACGTCCTCGCCCTGGGCGTTGACCAGGAACTCGCCGTAGAACTCCTTGGCGCCCGTCGCCGGGTTTCTCGTGAAACCAACGCCGGTGGCCGAGCGGTCGCCGGTATTGCCGAACACCATGAGCTGCACGTTGACCGCCGTGCCGATCGAGTCAGGAATCTCGTAGATCCGCCGGTACTCGATTGCCCGGGCGTTGTTCCACGAGCGGAACACCGCATCACGCGCGCCGCGCAACTGGTCGAGCGGATCCTGCGGGAAGTCGCGTCCGCTCTTCTTGCGCACGACAGCCTTGTAGCGCGTGACGACCTCACGCAACGCGGCCTCGTTCAGATCGGTATCGAGGTGGACCTTACGCTCCTCCTTGACGGCCTCGAACTCCCTCTCGAACGCGTCCTTCGGAATCTCGAGGACGACGTTGCCGAACATCTGGATGAAGCGACGATAGCTGTCGAACGCAAAGCGGCCGTTGCTCGTCCGTGCCTTGAGACCTTCGACCGTCTGGTCGTTCAGCCCGAGGTTCAGGATCGTGTCCATCATCCCCGGCATCGAAAACTTGGCGCCCGAACGGACCGATACGAGGAGCGGGTTCTTGACGTCGCCAAGCGAGGCGCCGGCCGCCTTCTCGAGCTTGGCGAGGTTCTCAATCATCTGGCGATCGACGCTGGCGGGAACCTTCCGGCCCTCGCGGTAGTAGAGCGTGCACGCTTCGGTCGAGATCGTGAAACCGGGCGGAACGGGTAGTCCCGCGTTGGTCATCTCGGCGAGGCCCGAGCCCTTGCCGCCGAGCAGTTCCTTCATCGTGCGATTGCCATCGGCCTTGCCGCCGCCGAAGAAATACACGTACTTCGCGCCGGATTTCGCGGTGGTCGTTGGTCTTCGTCTTGCGTCTTCGCCTTCTTCTTGACTGCGACTTTCTTTGCCATTGTGCTGTCGTCTACTCCGTCTGAGGAACGATTTCCGAAATGTCCGCGAGCCCGAGGATGAGATCGCGCAGGTCGGCCATGAGCGTCAGCCGCGCGGTTCTCACCCGCGGGTCGTCAGCCATGACGAAGACGTCCGTGAAAAAGCGATCGACCGCCGGCCTGAGCGATGCGATTTCGGTAAACGCTTTTCGATAGTCCGCCGCGCGCGCCGCCGTTTCGATCCGCGGTCTGGACTGAGTCGAGCTGCGCCAGCAGCTCGGTTTCTGCCGCCTCGCTGAGCGCCGAGCGATCGAGCGGCGCATGTGTACGTCAGTTCGCGCGCGATGTTCTTCACGCGTTTGAAGAGGACGGCGAGCCCCTGAAAATCTTCCGAGCTCCGCATGCCCTGCAGGGCGGCCGCTACCCGCCTGGCGCGCAGCGGAACGGCGTCCGAGCCATGCGCGGTCGCGCCGCGCACGACCTCGACGGGTAGCGCCCGCTGCTCGAGCGCATAGCGCACCCGTTCCTGGGCGAATGCGACGGCCGCATCGACGTCCCAGCCGGCGGCGGAGTCGTCGAAGGCGCGGCCCGCTTCGGTGAGCAGGCCGCGCACACCGATCTCCCGATCGATGCCGGTAAGCTCCGGCAGATCCATCAGGATGCGCACGATGCCGTGCATCTGACGGCGAAGCCCGAACGGATCGCGCGACCCCGTCGCCCGTTCGCCGGCGCGACTCAGACCGGCGACCGTGTCGAGCTTGTCCGCCAGCGCAACGGCCGCCCACGTGACCGCCGCGCCGCCAAGCTGCGCGCGTGACGGCGCCGCATCGGCTTCGACGCCGATAGGCAGGTAGTGGTGGTAGATAGCTTTCCAGACGTCCTCGGGCTGGCCCTCTTCGCGCGCGTAGATGCCGCCCATCGCGCCTTGCAGCTCGGGGAACTCGAACACCATGTCCGTGGTGAGGTCGACCTTCGCCAGCTTCGCTGCGACCGCGGCCCGTTCCGCGACGTCAGCTCGGCCGAAGACTTCTCTCGCGATCCAGCCGGCAAGCCGCTCGATTCGTCCGGCCTTGTCGCGATAGCTGCCCAGCTTCTTGTGGAACTGCACGGTGTGCAGACGCTCGAGACGCGATTCGAGCGGGATCCGGCGGTCCGACTCCCAGAAGAACTTCGCATCCCTGAGGCGCGCCGCCACGACACGTTCAGCGTTCTTCGCGATGAGCCGCTCGTCCGAGGGCTGCGTGTTGACGACGGCCAGGAACGCTTCCTTGAGGTTGCCCTTCTCGTCGACTACGGGGAAGAAGTGCTGGTGGTGAACGAGCGTCGTGGACAGCACTTCCTCCGGCAGCTGGAGGAACGCGCGGTCGAAAAAGCCGGCGACGACGCCCGGATACTCGACCAGATCGGCCACTTCCTCGGTCAGCGCACCGTGATCCTTGACCGACACCCGGCCTCCAAGACGCCGCGCGTGCATCTCGAGGTCGCGCCCGATGCGATCGCGGCGCTCGGCGTGATCGAGGACCACGAAATGCTCGGCGAGCCTCGCGTGGTATTCCTCGAAGCTCCTGACCTTGATCGAACGTCCCGCCCGACCGCTGGTCGCGAGAAACCGGTGACCGTAGGTCAAGGCGCCTGATTCGATGTCCGCGACCTGCGGGCTGGCGGCACCGGGCAGCCTCGTGATCGTGAACGGAACGACGCGGCCGCCGTAGAGGAACAGCAGCCACCTAATCGGGCGTCCGAACAGCAACTCGCCGCGCCCATCGTCCAGCTTCGCGTCCCAGTGCATCTGTTTCGGAAACGGAAGATCGCGCAGCACGGCGCTGAGGATGTCGGGCAGGGTGTCGACGGCGCTGCGGCCGCGATGCCGTTTGTGGTACGCGAGATACTCGCCTTTCGCGGTCTGCACGCGCGCCAGCTGATCGAAGGGCACGCCCTGCTTCTTGGCGAAACCCAACGCAGCGGGCGTCGGTTGACCGTCGCCGCCGAAGGCAGCCGACACCGGAGGACCGGTGATCGTCTCGTCCAGGTCCTCCTGACGTTCGGCGATGCGCGCAATGCGGGCGGTCAGGCGGCGTGGCGTGCTGAAGCTCTCGACCGGAGCGCCAGGCGCGATGCGGTACTCCTTGAGACGCGCTTCCAGTCGATCGGCCAGCTGCCGCGTCACGCCCGGCATCCATCCGGCGGGCAGTTCCTCGACGCCGATCTCGATCAGTAACTCTCGATCCATTTTTACAACGGAGTGGAGCCGGCCTCCACTGTCTTCTTTATCTCGATGCTCGCGGGGCCCCACCCCCGCTCGCTTACGCGCTTCGTCCTCGCGTGTCGGGCGACCTGGCCTTGGGTCCGCGAGCCTGACTGCCGGCTGCTCCGGAGCCGGCCTTCATGCGCTTATTTGGTCGCCTCTCCCGCCGGTACTTCCGGCTTGCTCTCATCCTTCGTCTCACTCGGTTCGACCCATGCCTTGGCGATGGCCACGGCCATCTGTCGAACGCGGAGGATGTAGACCATTCGGTCGGTCACGCCGATTCCACCGCTGGCGTCGAGCAGGTTGAACATATGCGAGCACTTCAGACAGTAGTCGAGCGCGGGCAGGATCAGGCCCGATCGGAGCAACATGCCGGCCATGGTGTAGTACTGCTCGAAGAGGCTGCGGTGCATCGCGTGCAGCTCGGCTTTGGGCATGTCGACCTGGCCGAACGCGTACTTCGACTGCTCCACCTCGTCGCGGTGGCGGACGCTGCGATACGTCACCCCCGGCGCCCACTCGACGTCGAACACGTTGTCGACGTCCTGCAGAGCCATCGCCAGCCGTTCCAGACCGTAGGTCAGCTCCACCGAGACGGGAGCCAGATCGATCCCGCCGGCCTGCTGGAAGTAGGTGAACTGCGTGATCTCCTGACCGTCGAAGAGCACCTGCCAGCCGATCCCCCACGCCCCCAGCGTCGGCGACTCCCAGTTGTCCTCTTCGAAGCGCACGTCGTGCGCGCGGAGATCGATGCCGCACGCCTCGAGGCTCTGCAGGTAGAGCTGCTGCACTTCATCGGGAGCAGGCTTGAGCACGACCTGGAACTGGTGGTGCTTGAAGAGCCGGTTGGGGTTTTCGCCGAACCGGCCGTCCGCGGGGCGGCGGGCCGGCTGGACGTAGGCGACACTCCAATGCTCCGGTCCCAACACCCGGAGAAAGGTCTCGGGGTGCATGGTGCCGGCGCCCATCTCGATATCGAGCGGCAGCTGGAGGAGACAGCCGCGCGAGCTCCAGAACTCGGACAGCCTGAAATTCAGTTGTTGCAGCGTGACCATTCGCGCTTAAGGGGCCTGGCGCATCTCGCGAAGAACCCGGGCCGATTTCAGCTCCTTCTCCAGATGCAGATTGATCAACCGCCGATGGGCCGTTTCCAGCTGACGGGAGGCCACAGCCGAGAGCGGCACCGACGCCAGCTGCTCCGGCTTGATCGTGCCCGACGCCGTCAGAAAGCGCATCGACTCCGCCGACAGGTCGGTGCCTCCGTTTCCAGGCGCACATCGCCTGCAGACGAACACGAAATCCCGCGGCGGCATCACCGATCCCTGCGCCAGGGCCGTCCGGCAGCCCGCGCAGGCCAGTGCCGGATAGACCCCCTGAAGCTTGAGCAACCAGTACTCGAAGTAGCGCGCCAGATGGTCGACCGGGCTCCCGGCCGCAACCGCATCGACGATGGAGGCGCCCAGGCGGAAGAGCCGTTCGTCGGCATGGGCCTCGGGCGCCCACTCGTCAATCAACTCCGCAAAGTACCCGACGTGCCCGAAGGCCTCGGCGGTCGACGCGGCGAGCGGCGACTGCACTGGCTCCACGTAATTCAGCCGGACGAGATCGCGCTGCTCGCGCTCGTAATACGCCACGCCCGCCCGCGTCATCGGCTCGAGCGCTCCGACGTAACGCGACCGCGGCCGCCGCGCGCCCTTCGCGACCCCACGCTTCTTACCACGGTCGCGTGTCAGGAAGACGACAATCCGATCCGACTCACCGAGTTTATAGGTGCGAAGAATCAGGGCGTCGGCTTTGAATACTGGCATTGACGTTTCGATGCAACGTTGCAAGATTCCGCGTGCCGTGGATTCGTGGGCTCGTGGCCTCGGAGGCCAACGCGCCATCCAGGAGCTGCGAGTTCTCGAGTCCGAGTCCACGAGCCACGAGCTACCGAGACGCCGGTCTCTTCTGCAACGCCAATCCTGCCTATTCTACCTTCAGATACCTCAGAAAGACCGTCGCCAGCCCGAGGAAGGAAAAGAACCCGAACATGTCGGTCAGCGTGGTGATGAAAACTGACGAGGCGAGCGCCGGATCGACTTTCAGCGCGCGCAGCGTCAGCGGAATCAGCGTACCGGCGGTTGCGGCGATGAACATGTTGACCACCATCGCCAGGCCGAGCACCAGCCCCAGCATCGGATCGCCCTTGAAGATCATCACGACGGCCGCCCCGATGAGCCCACAGGCGACGCCGTTGCCGAGTCCGACGACGGCTTCTTTCAACAGCGCCTTGCGCGTGTTCCCCCAGGTCAGCTCGCCGAGCGCGATGCCGCGAACGATCACCGTCAGCGTCTGCGTCGCGGCGTTACCACCCATGCCGGCGACGACCGGCATCAGGACGGCCAGCATCGGCAGGTAGCCGATGCTTGACGAGAACAGCGCCACGACGGAGGCGGCGAGAAACGCGGTGGCCAGATTGACGATGAGCCACGGCAGGCGCTTGCGGAGGGACTCGGACGGCCGCGTGAAGACCCGGTCGTCGCTCGACACGCCGGCCAGGCGGTAGACGTCCTCCGTCGCTTCGTCCTTGATGACGTCGATCACGTCATCGACCGTGATCACGCCGACCAGCTTGTTTTCCTCGTCGACGACCGGGATCGCGAGCAGGTTGTACGACGCGACCTGGCGGGCGACCTCCTCCTGATCCATGTCCGCCCGCACGCTGATGATGTCCGTCGTCATGATCCGCTTCAGCGGCGTCGTGGGTGAGACGAGCAGCAGCCGCCGCAGCGAGACGACGCCCACGAGGTGCCGTCGGGCGTCGATGACGTAGAGATAGAAGACCATCTCGACGTCGCGAGCGGCCTGCAGCGCGGTGATCGCTTCTCCGGCCGTCATGTCTTCCGAAAGCGCGAAGACTTTCGGGTTCATGATGCGGCCGGCGGTCTGCTCGGGGTATTCGAGCAGCTCGCCGACGTCAGCGCCGGCCGGACGCTTCTGCATCTGCTCGAGAACGGCAGCCGAGAGCTCTTCAGGCAGGTAATCGATGATCGCTGCCGCGTCGTCGGACGGCAGCTCCTGGGTCAACTTGACGATCTCTTCGGCGGAGCGATCCGAGAGCAGTGCGGCGCCTGCCTCCGGGACCCAACTCGCTCAACGCCTCCATCGCCAGACGGCTGTTCCGTTCGACCAGCAACGCGAACGCGGAGCGGCGGTCCTTCTCCGGCAGGTCGGAAAACAGCTGCGCGAGGTCGGCCGGATGCTGTTTGTGGAGCAGGTTGACGAGATTGGCCGTGGCCCCCATGCGCAGGAGACGCTTGACGGAGTCGAGCACGACATCGAGCTTGCGCTGGGGCATAGGCAGTCCGACCAGAGAGACGTGAACTGCCCAATGTAGCATGAAAACTGCACAAAAAAGGACAGCCGCAGTGGATAGGAGGACTACTCTGCGGCTGCCCTTCGCCGCGTCCCCGAAAGGACGCGGTTGTTGGTATGCGCCCGGCTACTGCGGATGCTTCATCAGCGGCGTGCGCATGCGCGATTCCTTGATCGTGTAATCCGCCGGCACCTCGAACAGTGAGCGATCCTGTTCGCCCCGCACGATGTTGACCAGCCGGTAGACCGTTTCACCGCTGCGAGGATCGCTGTGACGGGTCGAAACGAGCACCTGCAGGTCTTGCGAGAACCACTGCTCTGATATGACCTTGATCGGCTGTTCGTTTCCAATCGTGCCGGCAGGAATGATGGTGGTCGTCCGCGTGCCATCGGCGGGAACCCCCTCGATGATCTTCTGGCCGAGCTGTTCGGTCGTCGCGCCAGGGTCCGGAACCTTGAACACCGGCCACGCCGCCCGGCACCGACTGGCGGCACCGGAGTCGGCAGCGTCGTGACCATCGAGCCCTCCGGTCCGTAGGACCTCACGGCAGCACCACCTCGTCCGCCTCCGCCACCGCCCCGCGCACCCGGAGCTGGCATGTCCGTCGGCGGCACGGCTCTCGCCACGATCTGCGTCTCGCGGTAAGCCGTGCGCGTCTCCGGCTCGAGGACGAAGCTCAGTCCGGCTACCGGATCCCCGATCATGATCGTCGTGGTCTCGGTGCCGTTGCTCCAATTGGTGATCGTCTGCTCACGCCGTGTGCGTCCCTCGCTGTCGCGATAGGTCTTTGTCACCGTCTTGCGCGTGATGCGGTTTCCATCTGACAGCGTCTGAACGAACTCGTTGACCGCCTCGCCGGAGTACGGCGCGTTCTTGGTGATCCGGCTCTCGACCGCCATGCGCGGCCGAACGATGTTGATGTTCGACGGGACCTGGGTTTCCCTCGCCGCCTGACGGTGGCCGCCATCCGCCACCTCCGCGCTGCTGGGCCGTTACCGTGGCCACCGCGCCGGCTATGACCGCGGCACAGAAATTCCGCGCTTCATCTATCTGGCTCCTTCAAGAAGACTGCTCTCATGCTCGGCTTATGGTCTGACGCCGCTCCGGGCGCTGGATGTCGCTCACTAATCGAATCGCTCGAGCCTGGCCGTCCTGCCCGACGAGCACGTCGGCCTGCACTTCGATTCGGGCGGCGTCGGGCACCAGTTCCACGCCATAGGCCGGGAGCGACGACACTGGGAGATCGAGGCGCACGATCCGCCCGCTCTCGAACGTCGGCAGACCGACCGCCCCTGGCAAGGCCACGAAATCGTCCATCTTCAGACCCGGGCCTCGGCGCTGGCCTCGAAGGTGGCCTTCTCGCACTGCCTGTCTTCGGCTGTTCGTCGCGTCCCCTGTAGCGTCCGGCTTCAGCCGGACCTCCGTAGCGTCCGGCTTTAGCCGGACCTCTTCCGTCGGCGTCCGGCTTTAGCCGGACTCTCCGTGCCGTCTCCGTCTTCACCCGATCCGATCACCCCATACGACACCCCACCGACGATGACGATCGACGCGGCCGCCGCCAACCAGGGTGAAAGCCTGCGACTGATGGCCGGCGCCGATGGCTGCTGCGCAGCTGATGTGAGGCAAAGGCGACATCAGCCGATCCCTCGAGCGCCGAAGGCGCAGCCTCGTGCGCGGACGCCCTGGCGACCGCTCGCAGGCCCTCGGTCAGTGCACGCTGGCGGGCATATTCGGTGGCGCACGCATGGCAGTGCTCGAGATGACTCTCGATGGCCGCCCGGCTTCCCGCCCCGTCAGGCATCACGGGCATGATCGACGAGCGCTTCGCGCAGTTCATGGCAAGTCATGCGAGGCACCTCACGCGACGGAGGGACATCCTCTCGGTCGCCATCCTCAACCGGCCGACCCTGTTGCCGTGAGCTTGCTCGCCAGCAGCGCACGTCCGCGATGGAGGCGCGACCGAACCGTCCCACCGCGCATCCGACTGCCTCAGCGGCATCCACGTAACTCATCTCCTGCAGATCGCACAGCACGACCACTTCGCGATACCGGAACGGGAGGGTCAGAATCGCACGGCGAAGTCCCTCGATTCGCTCTGCGCGCGTCAAGTCGTCGAGCGGATGCTCCAGGACCGCGGGCAGCTCCGGTTCCAGGCCCGAGTCGTCGTCCACCAGCGGCAACAGCGCACGATCGCGCTCGAGCCGGCGCCGGACGAAGTTCCGGGCGATTCCACAGAGCCAGGCCGATCACCGGCGCCCGCGCCGGAGTCGTAACGGGCAGCGTCTTTCATCACGGCGATGAAAACGTCCTGCGTCACGTCTTCGGAGATCTGCGGCGAGGCGGTCATGTGCAGGGCGAACCGATACACCTCGCCTTGACGGCGCCTGAACAGCTCCGTAAGAGCCTGCGCATCACCCGGCACGATGCGGGCCATCAACGCGTCGTCCGGCAGTCCGTGGATCAGAGCCGCCTCACTCCTCGATGCCGGTTTCGACGCCGGCATCATGGTATTCAGACGGCGCGGTCTGGGGGTTCCAGAAAGGTGATAGTGTGGCCAACGTGCCTATATTCGCAGTGATTCTGACTGTCTGCGCCATTCTCTCCCAGTCCGGCCGTGTCTCGATACCGGACACGTGGACCGACGCGAACCCAGCCATTCCGTGTGATCGACAACATCTATTACGTTGGAACCGAGGACCTGTCGTCTTATCTGATCACGAGTCGCGGACGGACACGTCTTGATCGATACCGGCCATGAGAGCGAATGCGGATGCGGTGATGGCCGGTATCCGTCAGGCCGGGTTCAAGGTCGAGGACGTGCGGATCATTCTGACGACGCAGGCGCATTTCGATCACGTAGGTGCGCACGCGCGGCTCGCGGAGGCGAGCGGCGCGCGGGTGCTGGTGTCAGCACAGGACGCGCCTGTGGTCCGCGAAGGCGGCAGGGGCGATTTTCACTTCGGGCCGGACTATTACTTCCCGAAGGTCAAGGTGGACGGTGAGCTCCACGACGGCCAGGTCGTCACGCTCGGCGGCATTTCGCTGACCGCACGTATCACGCCGGGTCACACCAAAGGAACAACCACCTGGACGATGATGGCCAGAGATCGCAACGGCCGGATGCGTCACGTCGTCTGTTCTTGCCAGCACGACTGTCAACGACGGGGTCAAGCTGGTGGACAACCGCGAGTACCCGCAGATCGTCAGCGATTTTCCGCAAGAGCTTCCGCGTACAGAAGGGGTTGACGTGCGAGGTGTTTCTCTCGGCACATGCGTCGGCGTTCAACGGGCTCGAGAAAAGGCGAAAGCGGCGGCCGCCGGGAAAGGTGAAGAAGCGTTCGTCGATCCGGACGGGCTGCCGAGCTGCCATCGAGCGCTCGGAGAAGGCGTTCGGGGAAGAGCTGACGAAACAGCGTCAGGCGATCAAAGACGAGTAACGATTAACGTCGTTTACTTGGCCGTCGCGCCGTCCGCGGAACGCCGAGCTCGTCGAGCGTACGGTCGTCGTTGCGCCAGTCGGCGTTCACTTTCACGCGCAAATCCAGGTACACCTTCGTATCGAAGAAGCGCTCGAGATCCTGACGGGCCTCGGTTCCGATGCGCTTCAGCATCTCTCCGCCACGGCCGATGACGATCGGCTTCTGTGATTCCTGCTCCACATAAATCGTGCAATAGAGGCGAAGCAGACGATCGCGCTCGGTCTCGTCGAACTGATCGACGACGACGGCGGTGGAGAACGGCAGCTCGGCGCGGGTGTGCTGGAGCACCTTCTCGCGTACCGCTTCAGCGACGAAGACGCGCTCCGGCTGATCGGTCAAGAAATCGTCCGGGTAGATCGGCTCACTCTCCGGCAAATGAGTGAGCAATTCGCGCTCGAGCCGATCGACGCCGTCGCCAGTGACCGCCGACACCGGGATAATCGCGGCGAAGTCGTGCCATGTCTGGGCCTGCTCGATCAACGGCAGCAGCTTCTGTTTCGCGACCAGATCGATCTTGTTGAGAACCAGGACGACCGGCGTGCGCGCATCGCGCAACAAATTCGACACGTACTCGTCACCTCTGCCGGGCCGCGTCGATGCATCGAACACCAGGGCGACGACGTCCACCTCGCGTAGCGTGTCGACCGCAGCATCGACCATCCGCACGTTCAGGCGATGCAGCGGGCGGTGGATCCCGGGCGTATCGACGAACACGATCTGACCGCCGTCGACATTCTTGACGGCCAGAATCCTGTTTCGTGTCGTCTGCGGCTTGTCGGACACGATGGCGATCTTCTCGCCGATGATTTGGTTGAGGAGTGTGGACTTGCCGGCGTTGGGCCGGCCGATGAGAGACGCGTATCCCGCGCGGGGTGGAGCGGACATCACGCCTCAGCGCGGTTCCAGCTCGGCAGGCTGCGGCGCGCGGCGAAACCGGACTTTGTGAATCCGGCGGCGATCGGCTTCCAGCACCTCCACCACGAGCCCATCGAGATCGAAGGTCTCTCCCGGGCTCGGCACGCGGCCGACTCTCGCCAGCACGAAGCCGGCTACGGTCTCGCTCCCATCCAGCTCGATGTCTACACCCAGCCGTTCGCGGACCTCGTCGATGTTCACTTTCGCGCTGAAGACCCAGGACCCGTTGCCCTCGTCGACGACCGGTTCGGTCTCGACGTCGTACTCGTCGCGGATCTCGCCAACGATCTCTTCGAGCAGGTCTTCGAGCGTGACCAGCCCGGCCGTGCCCCCGTATTCGTCGACGACGATCGCGATCTGCACACGCTGGCGCTGGAACTGCTTCAACAGCTCGGGGACGCGCTTGGTTTCGGGCACGAACGACACGGGGCGCATCAACGAGACGATGGGCGGCTCGCTTCCCGCGACGTCGCTCAGTTGAATCAGATCTTTCACGAACACCACGCCGAGGATGTTGTCGAGGTTCTCCTGGTAAACGGGAATCCGCGAGTACTCCTGCTCGCGGAACAGCGCTCTCAGCTCGCCGAGCGTCGCCCCTGCGGGAATCGCGACGATGTCGGGCCGCGGGGTCATGACCTCGCGGACGAGCGTCTCGCCGAAGTCGACGATCGACTGCAGGAGGCGGCGTTCCTCCCTCTCGATCAACACATGCTCTTCTGACGGCTCGGGGAACTGTCGCGCGGCGGCGTTCGACTCTTCCTCGACCGCCGCCGGCGGCCCCGGCGACCGCTCCTTCTTGTCCATGATGAAATTGATCAACCACGTCGTCAGTGGCTGCAGGAAGCTCACGGCGACGTCGAAGGGCGGCAGGAGCAGCTCCAGTACTCGCTCCGGGTTCCGCCGCACGATCAGCAGCGGCAGGATGTGCTCGAACACGAGAATGAACACCGCCACGAAGAGCAGCAGCATGCCGATCGACTGGAATCCCGTACGACCCGTCATGACCGCGATCACGACGGTGGCGAGCGAGAAGATCAGTCCGAGCAGGAGGCGCGCCGGCAGAAAGAGCTGGATGGGGTCATCGAGATAGAAACCCAGGCGATCGTTACGGCCCCCGCGCTCCGCCATGAGCCGCAGCGACAGCCGCATGAGCATACTGAACGCCGTCTCGATTGTCCCGACGTAGACGGCGGCCATCGCGAGAACCAGTAACAGGGCGGGCATCATTGGTCCGTCTGACGATCTGATCGGCCGTTCGCGCGCTCGATCAGGCCCGTTGGCAATCCACCTCGACTACGCAGCCGGGCTTCGGCCCTCGCCATGCGTCCACGATCCGCGCGATCGTGATGGTCATAACCGAGCAGATGCAGAAGGCCGTGTAGCGCCAGAACGCGCAGCTCGGTCTGTTCGGAGTGGCCCGCCTCGCGCGCCTGACGACGGGCGACGCCGGTGGCGATGATGATGTCTCCCAACGCTCCGGACTCGGGCTCGCTCGCCGTAGGCTTGGCGAGGCGCCGGAGCTCGGCTTGCCCGCCGTAGCCTTGGCGAAGGCGGGGACTCGGGACTCGGCCGACGGAAATGCGAGGACGTCGGTTGATTGGTCCTTGCGCCGGTATTGGCGATTGAGAGTGCGGACACGGGCGTCCGTGGCGAGCGCGACGGCGACTTCGCCTCGGGCGCGCGCGGGCGCGATCGATTCCAGCCAGCGGCCCAAACCGCCGTCCCGGACCCGGCGGCCGCTGCCGTCGGTTACCGACACGCTGAGGCGTTTACTGTCGGGATCCACCGTAGGATTCGTAAGCCTTCACGATCTGCTGCACGAGCTGATGGCGGACGACATCCTTGTCGTCGAAGTGGATGAACGAAATGCCTTCGACGTTGGCAACCACCTTCATCGCCTCGACGAGGCCGGACGTGCGGCCCGTCGGCAGATCGATCTGTGTGACATCACCGGTGATGACTGCTTTCGATCCGAATCCGAGGCGCGTCAGAAACATCTTCATCTGCTCGGAGGTCGTATTCTGCGCCTCATCGAGTATGACGAATGCATCGTTGAGCGTGCGCCCGCGCATGAACGCGATTGGCGCGACTTCGATGGTGCCCCGCTCGATCAGCCGCTCGACACGCTCCAGGTCCATCATGTCGTACAGGGCATCGTAGAGCGGCCGCAGGTATGGGTTCACCTTCTCCTGAAGGTCGCCGGGAAGGAACCCCAGCTTTTCACCAGCCTCCACCGCCGGGCGCGCCAGGATGATGCGGCTCACCCGCTTGGCCAGCAGATACGACACCGCCTGCGCCATCGCCAGGTAGGTCTTCCCTGTCCCCGCCGGGCCGATGCCGAAGACGATATCGTGTTTCTCGATTGCGTCGAGATACCGTCGCTGATTGACGCTCTTCGGCAGGACCTGCCGCTTGCCCGAGGTCTTGGGGGCGCCGCGCAGGAAATAATCGGCGAAATCGACGTTCTCGTCCTGGACGAACAACTGGGACGCCGTTTTCACGTCTCCCTTAGCGAGCTTGTAGCCTCCGCGGATGAGCGTCGTCAACTGGTCGAGCACCCGCTCGGCTTTTGCCACGTCCCCGGATTCTCCCTCGACAACCAGGTCATGGCCATTGGTGCGGATGCGGACGTTGAACAGCGTTTCGAGGTGCTTGAGGTTTTCGTCGTAGGTCCCGAAGAGCGACTCGACGCCTTCGTCGGGGACAGCGACTTTTCGAACCACCGTGGCAGGAGGTATTGGCGTAACTCCTTGCAAAAACAGCTAATTAGCTCTCATTCTACCATAATCGGCCCGTGACGCCCGGCGGCGACGTGTTGGGGCCGTGGTTCGTCGTTCGTCGCTCGTGGCTCGGAGAGCAGCGCGCGGCTTCAGCCGCGCGTCAACGTCGGTGACGCGGAGCTGAAGCTCCGCGCTGCTGGTATGGCTACCTTTTCACATCAATCCCCAACTCGCGCAGCTGTTTCTCATTGACCGTCGACGGCGCTCCCGCCATGAGGTCGACCGCCTGCGCCGTTTTCGGGAACGCAATCACGTCACGGATGGAGCTCTCCCCGGACAGGATCGCCACGATGCGGTCCAGCCCGAGCGCGATGCCGCCGTGCGGGGGCGTCCCGAATTCCAGCGCTTCCAGGAAGAACCCGAAACGCAGCTTCGCCTCCTCGTCGGATATCTGGAGAAGCTTGAAGATCAGGCGCTGGAGCGCCTGATCGTGAATTCTGATGCTCCCGCCGGCGATCTCGCTGCCATTCAGGACCAGGTCGTACGCGCGGGCACGCGCGCGGCCGGGATCGGTTTCGAGCAGGCTCGCGTCGCTCTCGAGCGGTGAGGTGAACGGGTGGTGCATGAATTCGTACCGCTGCTCCTCCTCTATCCACTCGAACATCGGAAAGTCGACGACCCAGAGAAAGGCAAACTTCTGCGGATCGAGCAGGTTCTCCTTGCGAGCGATGTTGAGGCGCAGCTGTCCGAGCACCTTTGACGTGGCTTCCGCGGCGCCTGCCGCCATGAGCACCAGATCCCCGGCTCCGGCGCCTGCCAGCTCGATCGCACGCCGGATGGCCGGCTCGCCAGCCGCTTTCAGCGCCGGACTCTGCACGGCACCTTCCGCCAGGCGCGCCCAGACCAGGCCGCCGGCGCCAAGCTGCTTCGCCTGCTCCACCAGCTCGTCGAGCTCCCGCCGCGAATACCGCGCGGCGCCGGGTGCCGCGAAACCGCGGACGACGCCTCCCTTGTCGATCGCGCCGCGGAACAGCGAGAACTCGGAGGTCGCAAACGCGGCCGACAGCTCCTTGATTTCCATGCCGACGCGGAGATCAGGCTTGTCCGATCCGTATCTCGCAATCGCCTCGGAATAGGGAAGCCTCAAGAACGGCTGCGGGGCGTCGCGCCCGATGAGCCCCATCAGCCGGCCCATCAGCGGTTCGATGATCGAGAACACGAGATTCTCGGTCGCGAACGAAATCTCGAGGTCGATCTGCGTGAACTCGGGCTGCCGGTCGGCGCGCAGATCTTCGTCTCTGAAGCACTTGACGATCTGAAAGTAGCGATCGATGCCGGAGATCATCAGGATCTGCTTGAAGATCTGCGGCGACTGCGGCAACGCATAGAACTCGCCCGGGTGTACGCGGCTGGGCACCAGATAGTCGCGCGCCCCTTCGGGCGTCGACTTGGTGAGCATCGGCGTCTCGATCTCCAGGAAGCCCTGCTCGTCAAAGAATTTCCGCACCTCCATCGTCGTTTTGTGCCGCAGGATCATGTTGCGCTGCATGCGCTGGCGGCGTAGATCGAGGTAGCGATACTTCAAGCGCGTGTCTTCCGACACCGGCGAATCGTCGGCGATCGAAAACGGCGGCGTCCTGGCGTCGTTGAGCAGACGGATCTCGGCCGCCGCGACCTCAATTTCGCCGGTCTTCATCTTCGGGTTGATGGTTTCCGGCGCGCGCCGCTCGACCTTGCCGAGGACCGCCACGACGTACTCCGGTCGAAGACGCTGCGCCGCCGCCACGAGCGCGTCGTTCTCGCGCGCGACGACCTGCGTGATGCCGTGCCGATCGCGGACGTCCAGGAACACGAGCGAACCGAGATCGCGAATCCGATGGACCCACCCGAGCAGAACGACATCTCTGTCGACATCCGCGGCGGTCAGGCCGCCGCAGGTATGGGTTCGTGCAAGGGTTCCAAGTGGCTGATTCATGCTGGTGAACTCGGGTCCAGACTTGAAACGCCGGCAACTTCCGAACTGCCCAAGAACTTCAACCGATCAATTGATCCTTGCAGTCCTGATCGCGGCACCGATGTCTGTTCGCCGGTAGACATGTTCTTGACCGTGACTTCGTTTCTCGCCCGCTCGTCCGCGCCGACGACCAGCACGTAGCGGACGCCGCGGGAGGCGGCGTACTTGAACTGCTTCCCCAGCTTGTCGGGCTCCGGATAAACCTCCACGCGGATGCCCGTCAGACCGCAGCTCGCCGGCGAGCTCCAGCGCGTCGCCGACCGAGTCCTGGTCGAACAACGTAATCATGACATCGGCGGCAGTCGTCTGAACGTCGGCCGGAAACATCTGCCGTTCCGACATCACGACCAGGATCCGTTCGAGCCCGAGCGAGAACCCGCAGGCCGGGATGTTCTCGCCGAGGAACATGCCGATCAGGTTGTCGTAGCGGCCGCCGCCACCCAGGCTGCCGGCGAGATCCGGAACGGTGATCTCCATGATCGCGCCGGTGTAGTACGACAGGCCCCGCGCCAGCGTGGCGTCGTAGCGCAGATGCCGTCCCGCCGAGGTCTCTGGACGTATACCTGAGTATCTCGTCGAGATCATCGACGCCTTCCCGGGCGTCGTCATGCCCGGCCAGCAGCTGCCGCAGCAGATCGATCGAGTCGTGATTCGCCTCCGCCGGATCGGACGCGTTCTCCCACAGCGGCAGCAGTTGCCGCCACGGCCCGAGATACTGGCCGTCGTCGCCGGGCGGCACGCCGCGCTCCCGCAGCTCGCGTTCGACGCCCTCCAAGCCGACCTTGTCGAGCTTGTCGAGCGCCACGAGCGCCGTGCCGTGCATCTCCGCCGGAACGCCGGCGGCGTTCAGCAACCCGCTCAAGACGCGCCGGTCGTTCAGCTTCAGCGTGAAGTTGTCGAAACCGAGCCGGGTCAGCACGTCGGACACCGCAGAGCACAGTTCCGCTTCCACCACCATCGATCGTGACCCGATGGCGTCCACGTCGCACTGATAGAACTCCCGAAAGCGGCCGCGCGCCGGACGGTCGGCCCGCCACACCGGCTGAATCTGGTACCGCTTGAAGAACTTCGGCAGCTTGCCGCGATACTCAGCAACCACTCGTGCCAGCGGCACGGTCAAGTCGTAGCGAAGCGCCAGATCGGTCTCTCCGGACGGCTTCGTGCTCGCCGCGACGGAGCACTTTGAAAATGAGCTTGTTGCCCTCTTCGCCGTACTTCCCGGTCAGCGTCTCGATGTTCTCGAGCGAGGGCGTCTCGAGCGGCTCGAACCCGTAGCGCTGGTAGACATCCCTGACGATGGCAATCACGTAGTCGCGGCGCCGGACGTCCTCGGGCAGGAAGTCCCGCATGCCCCGCGCGGGGCGAGTGTGCTCCGGCATCACGCTTGTTGCATGTAATCGAGGCGGTATCCGACGTAACGTTCCGAATAGTCGCGGATGGAGGCGACCTCCGCCTCCGTCAGTTCCCGCCGGACTTTTCCGGGGCTGCCCATGACGAGCGATCGGGCCGGAATTCTCGCGCCCTCGGTGATCAACGTCCCGGCGGCGACGATCGAATCCTCCGCGACCTCGGCGCCGTTCAGCACGATGGCGCCCATCCCGACGAGCACGCGGTCGTGCAGCGTGCAGCCGTGGACGACAGCCCCATGTCCAATGGTCACCTCGTCCCCGATGCTCGTGGGATGAGTGTCGCGCATCACGTGGATGACCGTTCCGTCCTGAATGTTCGTGCGCCGGCCGATGGTGATGCGGTTGACGTCTCCGCGGATCACGACGTTCATCCACACACTGCTGTCCTGCCCGATCGAGACGTGTCCAATGAGCTGCGCCGTTTCATCGACGTACGCCGACGGGTGCACCTCTGGATACACCCCGCGATAGGGTCGGATCATCCCTTCATTATAGTGATCATCCCTGATGAGAATCACCCTCGATAGGGCTTATCCCTGCGTCCAGCTTATGATGGAGCCGCATGATGCATTCGTCCGCGACGCGGGTGCGCCACGCGGGTGCACCGCTCGCGCCGTTGTTGCTGCTCTTTTTTCTCTCCGGCGCAAGCGCCCTCATCTACCAGGTGCTCTGGATGCGGCTGCTGGCGCTCGTGTTCGGCGTCACGGTCCATGCGGCGAGCACCGTGCTGGCAGCGTTCATGATGGGCCTCGCCCTCGGCAGCGCGACCGCGGGACGCTTTGCCGATCGCGTACGCCGGCCGCTCCGCGCGTTCGCGATTGCCGAAGCTCTGGTGGCCGTCGCCGCGCTGTGCACACCCGTCCTTCTCGACGCGGTTGAACTTCTCTACGTGCGGCTCTACCCCGCCTTCAGCGGCGCACCGGTTCTGGTCACGATCATCCGCTTCGTGCTCTCGTTTGCGATCCTGATCGTGCCCACGACGCTGATGGGTGCGACGTTGCCGCTCGTGGTGAAGTCGGCGCTCGGCAGGGATGCCCTGCTCGGCCGTCAGATCAGCCTGCTGTATGCGTTCAACACCGGCGGGGCCATCGTCGGAGCGCTGTTCGCCGGGCTGTGGCTCGTGCCTCAGCTCGGCATCAGCTGGTCGTTCCGCATCGGCGCCGTGGCCAATCTGATCGTGGCTGCCGGCGCGCTTGCGCTATCGGCATCATTCGAGCGCGCGTCAGCCGTTCGCGCTGCTGAATCAGCCGAGCCGCCAACTCGCCGCAGCGGCATCAGCGAGGCCCCGCCAACTCGCCCATCGTTCACACGCTCGTCCTGCTCACGTTCGCGGTCTCGGGTTTCGCCTCGTTCGCGCTCGAGATCGTCTGGTTCCGCCTGCTCGTCGTGCTCCTGAGTGCCAACGACCTATGCGTTTACCGTGATGCTGGCCACGGTGCTTGCGGGCATCGCGTTCGGCAGCGCGCTGGCGACGCCGCTCATGAATCGCCGACGGCTCAATCCGCTGGCGCTCCTGGCGATACTCGAAGTGCTCGTCGCGCTGACGTCAATCCTGTCGATGGCCGTCGTCGGCCAGGCCGGCGCCGTCTACGGGTGGGCGGCTCCCCACTTTGCTGGAGGACGCCTCGCGTACTTCGGACCCATGGCCGTCACGAGCGTCGCGGCGATCTTCCCTGTCGCGTTGATGATGGGCATGGCGTTTCCCATCGGCATCGCGTTGTGGGCTGGTGACGTGACCGAGGAGCGCGCTGGCGAGCGCGTCGGCTTCATATACGCCGTCAACGTCGCCGGGGCGGTGGCGGGCGCCCTGCTGACCGGTTTCATCCTGCTGCCGTTACTGGGGAGCCGGGCAACACTTGTCGTAATTTCCGCGCTCTCGTTGGGCACCGGGCTGCTGCTGCTCTGGCAGCTGAAGCGACGAGTGCTCGTGCTCGCCGGCAGCGCGGCGGCGCTCTTCGCGTTCGTGAGCATCGCCTCGTCTACGCCCGACCCGGTCACCAGCCTGCTGCACTCCCGGTTTCCAGGACAGGTTCAGGTCTGGCGCAAAGAGGACGGTCACGCGACGGTAACGATTCTTCGACGCGCCTCACGCTTCGCTCAAAGCATGATCCACTACCTCTACATCAACGGCATGCACCAGGCCAGCGACGAGCCGAGCATGGTCGCCTATCACCGCACCATCGGCACGCTGGGTCTCGCTATCCAGGCTGAGCCGCACAAGGCACTCGTCATCGGTGCGGGTGGTGGAGCGACGGCTGGCGCGGTCGGCGCGTACAGCTCCCAACTCGACGTCGACGTCATCGAACTGTCTCCGGCGGTCGTCGCCGCCGCACGGCAGTTCAGCGGCATCAATTTCGATCTGCTACGCCGGCCGAACGTGCACGTGCACATCGACGACGGCCGCAACTACATGCTGCTGACGGACAAGCGGTACGACATCGTCACGGCGGACGTGATCCTTCCCGTCCACGCCGGCGCCGGCAATCTCTATTCGGCCGAGTACTATCGCCTGATGTCGCGCGTGCTCAACAGCCACGGCATCGCGGTGCAGTGGATTGGCAGCGGGACCGAGACCGAATACAAGTTGATCATGCGGACGTTCCTGAGCGTGTTCCCGCACACGACGCTCTGGGAGCATGGGACGCTGATGGTCGGATCGCGCAAGCCGCTGGTTCTCGATCAGGAGGCGTTCGATCGCAAGCTGGCCAGCGACGACTCGAGGCGCGCGCTGGAATCGATGGGCCTCGGCAGCTTCAACGCGCTGTTGTCCAGGTACGTGGCTGGCCCCGACGAAATGCGCGCATTCGTCGGCCAGGGCACGATCCTGACCGACGATCGTCCCCTGACCGAGTACTTTCTCGCCCTGCCGCAGAACGATGCGGCTGTCAATCTATCGAAGGTGCAGGGCGACGTCCGCCGTCACGTCGTACCCCCTCGCGCCGAATAGTCCCGTCCCGTTCTACTTCTTGACCGTCGGATACGCGATCCCGAGCTGCTCGAGATACGTCTTGTAGCGCGACGGATCGTAGTAGTACTTCTTCAGCTCGGGCCGGTACTTGTCCATGATCTCCTTGTTCAGATGAATGGCGGGCTTGTCCTCCGGCCGAATCAGCGGCTCGTACTTGGTCTCTTTCGTCTGCACGGTGCGGAAGTAGTCCCAGGCCTGATCGACGAGCGCCGGCTTCAGCATCAGATCCAGCATCGTCATCGCCTGCACCTTGGCGCCCGCGGTCACGCCCTTGTGCGCGATCGGCGTGGCCATCGAGATGGCGTTCGCCCAGTTGTGGCCGGGCAGGCCGGGAATGTTCGACGGGTAGCGCAACGTGACGGTCGGCACGTTCCAGGAAATGTCACCAATGTCGTCGGAGCCGCCGCCGCGGTTTTCCCTCACCGGTCCTTCGAGTTCCTCGGGGAGCTTCACCGAGAGCCCGCGCTGGGTGGCGTTGCCAAGTTCCTTCTGCAGCGCGCGTGCAAGCGTCTGGTCGTCCTCGCTCCACTCCGGGAGGCCGACCTTCTGAATGTTCGCCCAGGTGGCCTCGGCTACGGTCCGGTTGAAATGCCTCGGCCAGGCGGAACCCAGGACGCGCATCGGAAGCACCTCGGTGCTCGTCATCAACGCGGCACCTTTCGCCATGTCGTCGCCGATCTGCCACAGCTGTTTGATCGTGGGATAGGTGGTCTGTCGAAAGTCAGTACCAGACCGATGCCGTTCGCGGCACGACATTGGGCTGATCGCCGCCATCGGTCACCACGTAATGCGAGCGATGCTCGAGTGGAAGGTGCTCCCGCCGGTAGTTCCACCCGACGTTCATCAGTTCCACGGCGTCGAGCGCGCTTCGTCCGCGCCAGGGCGCGCCAGCCGAGTGAGCGGTCTGGCCCTGGAAGGTGTACTGGACCGACACCAGCCCTGTACCCGAGGCGTCACCCCAAGAAACGGCCAGGTTGTCGCCAACGTGCGTGAAGAGCGCGATGTCCACGTCTTTGAAGAAGCCCTCGCGGACGAAATAGGCCTTCGTGCCGACCAGTTCCTCCGCCGTCCCGGGCCATATGCGAATCGTGCCCGGCAGCTTCTCGCGCTCCATCAATTTCTTGACCGCGATGGCCGCCGTGATGTTCACCGCCTGGCCGGAGTTATGTCCTTCCCCATGTCCGGGCGCGCCAGGAATCAGCGGGTCGAAGTAAGCGACCCCAGGCTTCTGGGACGCCTGCGGAATGCCGTCGATATCCGATCCGAGCGCGAGAACCGGCTTCCCCAATCCCCATGTCGCCATGAACGCCGTCGGAATGCCGGCAATCCCTTCCTGGACCGTGAACCCGTTCTTCTTCAGGATGTCGACGAGGTAGCGGTTGGTTTCAATCTCCTGGAAACCCAGCTCGGAGAAACTGAAGATGGAGTCCACCATCTGCTGGGAGAACTCTTTCATCGACTCGACGTCCTTGATCGCCTCGGCCTTCAATTTGGCCGTCCGTGCATCATCCGGCTTGGCCTCGGGCGGCTTCTGCGACGTCGCAGACGGGGCCGCCGGACGCGTCTGTGCCAACGGGGTCGCGACGATCGCTGCCGTCGCGGCTGAGAGTAAGGATCCATCTGCTACCACGCATTCACCGCACCTCCACGGCGCGCAGGATAGCAGTTTTCTGACGGCGGTTCACGACGAGGGTTCACGACGGGGGTTCACGACGAGGGTTCACAACGAGGGTTCAGGTGGTTCAACGGTACAGGGTTCACACGGACGTTCACACGCGGTACAGTCGCACACGGTTCAGCCGGACGGTCGAACACCTGTCTCACAGATTGCATCCCCAGCGAATCGACATGCGAGCTACGAACGCGGCCACCGCCTTACCCACGTCGTGAACCTCTTGCGAACCTTCGTCCTGAACCCTCGTGATGAACCCTCGTCATGAACCCCCGTCGTGAACCATCGTAGAATCCCCCCATGCCACACCTCGACGAAACCAGACGACGGTTCATGACCTACTTTGCCGGCATCGGTCTGGGATCGACGCTGGCGCCCGGCATCATCTGGGCGCGCATGCAGGACGCGCAGTCGGAGCGCATCACGCTGCGCGATGGTCACCGAGGCGCTGAAGCTGTCCGGGCATCGATGCCAGCGAGGCGGATCGGCAGGCGATGGTCCAATCGGCGAACCAGAACCTGGCGCGCTACGAGGAGTTGCGCAAGATTCACATCCCCAACGACGTCTCGCCGCCATTTCATTTCAGCGCGCTCGTGCCGGGCATTCAGGTCAACAAGACGAAGCAGCCGTTTCGACTGAGCGCCGCGCCGCTCGGTGAAGCGGCCGGCGAACCTCGAGGACGTCGCGTTCTGGCCGGTTCGTCATCTGGCGGAGCTCGATTCGCACGAAGCAGGTCACGTCCGTCGAGCTGACCGAGATGTACCTGGCGCGGCTCCATCGCTACAACGCGAAGCTGAACAACGTCGTCACGTTCCTCGACGACCTGGCGATGGCGCAGGCGAAGCAGGCGGACGCCGAGATCGCGGCGGGCAAGTACAAGGGGCCGCTGCACGGCATTCCGTGGGGCGCCAAGGACATCATCTCGGTCAAGGGCTACAAGACGACGTGGGGATCGGCCGCGTTCAAGGATCAGGTCTTCGACTACGACGCGAGCGTCGTCGAGATGCTGCGCGACGCCGGGCGCGGTGCTGATCGCGAAGCTGACGACCGGCGAGCTCGCCGCCGGGCGATCAGTGGTTCGGCGGCCGGACCAACAGCCCGTGGGATCCGACGCAGGGCTCGAGCGGATCGTCGGCCGGACCGTCGTCGGCGACGGCGGCGGGTTGCGTCGGGTTCGGCATCGGCACCGAGACGAGCGGATCGATCCTGAGCCCGGCGGCGCGCTGCGGCCTCGCGGGGCTGCGTCCGACGTTCGGCCGCATCAGCCGGTACGGCGTCATGGCATTGTCGTGGACGCAGGATCGGCTCGGGCCCGATCTGCCGGTACGCCGAAGACTGCGCGATCGTCATGCAGGCGATCGCCAAGCCCGACGGCCGCGACATGAGCGTGTCGGACATTCCGTTCAACTGGAACGCCCAGCTCGACATCCGGAAGCTGCGCGTCGGCTATCATCAAGGAATCGTTCGACGACATCACGAATCCGGTCGTCAAAGCGAACGCGCAGAAAGTGCTCGACACGCTGCAAATCGCTCGGCGTCTCGACGTTCATACCGCTGACTGTTCCCGCATTCCAGACCAACGTCGGCGGACTGGGCGTCGAGTCGGCCGTGTTCTTCGACGAGATGACGCGGCCGGCAAGATGAACGAGGCGCGCCGCGGCGGACCGTCAGACCGCGCGGCTGATGCCGGCCGTCGAGTACCTGCAGTCGCAGCGCGTGCGGATGATGATGATGACCGAGCTGGCCAGACGCGACGGCAGACTTCGACGTGTACATCGTGGCGGCGAACGCGTCGGGCGGAGGCGGTGGCGGGAGGGGCCGCGGGACCGATCCGGCCGCGCCCGAAACAGGCGCAGCCAGCCGGGCGAACGCGGCGGGTGAGCGGACGGCGGGCGCGGACGGGGCACGGGCGAGCCGCCGCGACCGCAGGGTCCGGCGCAGCGCCATTCACGATGGCGAACCTGGCCTGCTACCCGGCGATCAACGTGCCGAACGGCTTCACCGAGGCTGGCACGCCGACCAACGTGACGTTCTTCGCGCGCCCATTCGGCGAGACCGAGCTGCTGGCGCTGGCCAAGGCTATCAGGACGCGGCGGGATTCCATCTGATGCGGCCGACGAAGCTCGATGGTTGAAGCTCCGTTAACCACCAACTCCGCTGCTCGGAACAGGCTCGTTTGCTGTGTTGACAGTGTTGGACGCCGAACGCATTTCACGAACGATCGCGACGGCCACGACGACCACGAAGCATAGAGATCAGCAGGTGTCGTGAACGTCGCGCCGTCGTGCTCGTTGCGAAGGCCGTCGGCGCGGCGCAGTCGAGTCCAAAGGCTTCTGAGCGGAGACCCACACCGATTTTCATTCGAGGTGTTGAGCGCAGATGTCAGACTCCAATGAAAATCAGGGTCAGTCGGCTGAGAGTCCATTCGGGCGTTGGAAGTTGGGAGTTGGGCGTTGGGAGTGGACAATGACTTCGCTTACGCGACCGCGTCATAATTGACTGAGAGATGCCCACGCTCGACCGTTTCCGCCGCCCGCTGCGGAGCCTCCGAATCTCGGTGACCGACCGCTGCAACCTGCGCTGCCAGTACTGCATGCCGGAGACCGACTACGCCTGGCTGCCGAGGGAGAACCTGCTCACGTTCGAGGAAACGGCACTTCTCACCGACGCGTTCACGGATCTCGGCGTCGATCGCATTCGGATCACCGGAGGCGAGCCGCTCCTGCGGCGGGATCTTCCGGACTTCATTGCGCAGCTCGCGAAGCGACCGGCGATCCGGGACCTGGCCCTGACGACGAACGGGGTGCTGCTGGCGCCCGAGGCTGGTGCGCTGCGCGCCGCGGGCCTGCACCGGATCACCGTCAGCCTCGACACGCTCGACGCAGCGCGCTTTCGGACGATCACCAGGTTCGACACGCTTCAGCAGGTGCTCGACGGGATCGCCGAAGCTGTCACGCGTGGGGTTCGACTCGGTCAAGATCGACTCGGTGATCATGCGCGGGCTGAACGATGACGAGCTCGTGCCGCTGATCGAATACGGTCGGCTGGTCGGCGCCGAGGTCCGCTTCATCGAGTACATGGACGTTGGCGGGGCAACGCGCTGGTCGCCCGAGGCCGTCGTTTCGCGTCGTGAGATGCTCCAGCGGCTCGAATCCCACTACGGTCCCGGTCGAGCCGATCGTCGAACGAGTCATCGGCGCCCGCCGATCGCTTTACCCTGCCGGACGGCACGGTGTTCGGGATCATCTCCTCGACAACCGAGCCGTTCTGCGCATCGTGCGATCGCGCCAGGCTGACCGCTGACGGGGTCTGGCTGATGTGCCTGTACGCGCGCGCCGGCACCGACCTCAGACGTCCGCTCCGCGCCGGCGCGAGCCTCGATGAGTTGAAACACCTGATTCAGACGGTGTGGGCCTCACGCGCCGACCGCGGCGCCGAGGAACGGCTGAGCAGCGAGCGACAGGACACGCTCATCCCGGTCACGGCGCTCAAGAAAGACGCGCATCTCGAGATGCATACACGGGGGGGATAATTGCTTGCCGTGGTTCGTGGTTCGTGGTTCGTGGCTCGCAGAACTCGTCAAGACGGAGCTCGAACGATCGTCACGAGACACGAGCTACGAGCCACGAACTACGGCGGCATCAGCGTTCTGTCCTGAACGACAAATACATCAGCGTCCCCTGCCGCTCGATCTGCAGGATTGCCGCGGTGCCGGGCTTCAGTGCGTCGAGGCGGCGGCGTTCAGGTCGGCGATCTTCTCCATCATTTTTCCGTTCAGCGAGTAGATGACGTCGCCCGCTTGCAGGCGGCCCTGCTGGGAATAGGGCGCGGCGGACTGATACGGTCGCGACGACGACACCTTTGTCCCGCCTCAAGGGCGGAAGGATCGCCGCGACGCGCGGGGAAAGATCGAGTGCGAGGACTCCCAGCGCCGGCACGGCGCTCTGCTGATTGATCAGATCGCTCAGCTTGCCCGCGTCGTCATCCCGTTCGGCGACCGCCACCTTGGCCGTGAAGACCTGGTCGCCGCGCTGCGCCTCGATCACGACCGTGTCGCCGATGCCCCGTGTGTAGATATTGACGCGAAGCTGGCGGCCGTTCTCCATACGCTTGCCGTCCAGCGACACGACGAGGTCACCGGGCCGCAGGCCGGCGCGTCCGGCCGGACCGTTGGGAACCACGTCCGAGAGGATGACGCCGGCATCGCTGGAGATGCCGAGCGCTTCAGCGATGAGCGGCGTCATCGTCTGCGCGTAGATGCCGATCTCGCCTCGCCGCATCCGGCCGGTTTTCCTGATCTGCGCGAACACGTTGCGGACGATGTTGCTCGGCGCGGCGAACCCAATGCCTTCGTTCCCGCCGCCCTGGCTGTAGATCAGCGTGTTGATCCCGACGAGCCGGCCGTTCGTGTCGACCAGCGCCCCGCCGCTGTTACCAGGATTGATCGGAGCGTCGGTCTGCACGTAGATCATCGGATCTTCCGGCGTCAGTTGGCGTGCCACCGCGCTGACGACGCCCATCGTCACCGAGATCTGCAGTCCGAGCGGGCTGCCGAATGCGAGCACAATCTGGCCGGGCGCAAGCTCCTCCGAATCGCCGAACGGCAGCGCCGGCAGGTTCGACGCCTCGACTTTCAGAACCGCGATGTCGGTCTCGTTGTCGATGGCCACGATCTGCGCACCTGTGATGCGGCCGCGGCGCTTGAGGATCGAGCCGCCCTTCGACTGCGGCGGCACCGGGAGCTCGACCTCCAGCCGCGTCGCGTTTTCGACGACGTGGGCGTTCGTCACGATGTAGCCGTCAGGGTCGACGATCACGCCTGATCCGCTGCTGCGCTCCACGACCGGCTCAGCCGTCGATCGATCTTCGTCGTCTGGCGCCACGAATGCGGTCACGAAGATCTGGACGACGCTCGGGCTGACGCGATCGGAGAATTCCTGAAGAGAGCGCGAGAACTCGGCAAGCGCTCCGAGCGCGGGTTGGCGACGCTTGTTGCGCGGCCGACGGCTGGCTTGTCGCGATGGAAAGGACGCAAGACAGCGGCCAGGGAGGGCGGGTGACTTCTTCATCTGCGTGATCCTAACTGACGTACATGACAACGGCCGCGGAATCCGCGGCCGTTGTCTCGCCCGGTCCGGCTGAAGCCGGACGCTACGTGTCCGGCTAAAGCCGGACGCTACGTCGTCGGCTTGTGCAGGACCTCCTGCACATCCTGCTTCTTCTTCGAGCCACCCAGACCCTTGATCTGGATGACCGGCTCCGGCGCCGCCTCCTTGAGGACGTGCTGCCGGTAGAGGGCGGCCATGCGCTCGTTCTCCGAATCGCTGGCCTTCTTTGCGTCTTTTCTCTCTTCGTCACGCGCGCGCAGCTTCTCTTCGCGCGCGGTCTTGGCGATGCCCATCTCATCGAGATCGGTCTGCCGTCCTGCGGCCACGGCCTCCGGATCGAGCACCAGGCTGTGGTCCTTCGAGTCGAGCTGGACGTTCTTCCCGCCGGCGATGATCTCGTGGCGGCCGTGCTCCTCGTACCACTTGGTGAGCGTCGCCGTCATGTGCATCTTCTCGATGATGTTCCGCCAGCCGATGCCGGTGTTGTAGGCACAGAAGGAGATCTCCCCCTCCTGCGTGGCATACGGAATGATGCAGCGCTCGGTACGGCGGAAGTCGTAGTTGAACAGATCCTGGAACCACATGCCCGCGATGAACAGGAAGTTCCAGCGATCCGACCGGCGCTTCTCGATGTCCGCGGAGGTCCGATCCACGGTGACCTTCCCGTAGTTGTGGCCGCTCGCACCGAAGGTCTTGTCGAACTTCTTCATCAGGTCGACAAGCTTGAAGTGCGTCGGCGCCTTGAACGGGTCGTAGTTCTTCATCAGCGCCAGGGCCATGCCGACCACGGAGAGGAACCGGCCGCGAGCGGCGTCGTTCACCCTCTTGAGGTCGGTGGCGAGCGCCCCGGCGTCCAGGAACGCCGTGACCGGCACCGCTTCCTTCGTTTCCTTGTCGATCATCACCGCCATGCCGACGCCGCAGTTCGGGTGGCAGCCGCAGGTCAGGTTGCCCCACTCGGCGCTCGGACCGTGGACGAGGTCCGCCCAGTCGGTGAACGTCCCCATGAACGAGATCGGGAACCAGTCGCGGATCGGTTCGCCGATGCCCACCTGGTTCTTCACGTCGTGGGCGAGATGCGACAGCGTGTAGCGCTGCGCCGCGCGCCGCTCCGGCGTGACCTCTTCGTCGCGGCCGGTGAACGACACCGGCTGGAACGAGAGGAAGTTGATCTTGCGCGGGTTGTCGAGCGCGAACTGGATGATCCGGCCGACCTGCTCGTTGTTCACGCCGTTGACGATCGTCACGACCGGAACGATGTCCACGCCGGCCGACCACAGGTTCTCGATGGCGCGGAGCTTGACGTCGAACAGGTTGCCGACCAGACGGTGCGAGTTGGCGGCGTTGCCGATGCCGTCGAACTGCAGATAGGCATAGCGCAGGCCCGCCTCGGCCGCCGCCTTGGCGAACTCCGGGCTCTTCGCGAACTCGATGCCGTTGGTCGCCGCCTGCACCGAGTTGTAGCCGACCTTCTTCGAGTAGCGCACGGCGTCGAGGAAGTACGGCGACATCGTCGGCTCGCCGCCCGAGAACTGGACGGACATCTGCCGGCGCGGCTTGATCGAAATCGCGTTGTCGAGCATCGTCTGGATGTCTTCCCACGAGAGCTCGTGCACGAAGCCGACCTGGTTCGCGTCCATGAAGCACGGATCGCACATCATGTTGCAGCGGTTGGTCAGGTCGATCGTCAGCACGGCGCCGCGGCCGTACTTGATCGTGCTGCTGCCGTGGTTGTGCAGTTTCTCGTCGGCGTGCGACCTGATGTCGCTGCCGGGGAACGCCTCTTCGAGGTGTTTGAAGAACGCCGGATCGATGGCCATGACGTCCTCGAAGTGCCCGTGCACCGGACAGTCTTTGACCATCAGAATCTTTCCGTCCCGCTCGATGATCTGCGCTTTGATCTCGCCGACCTTCTCGCTCAGGAGGATCTTGTAGTCGCGCTTGCCGTCCAGGATTTCCTGGCGGGCTTCGCGAACGCACACCGGGCACAGCGAGTCGGTCTCGCGCGGCCAACCGAGCGGCGGCTTCACCTTCTGCCACGACTTCTGCAGCGGCAGGTCGGACCACTTCGGCGTGAAGGCATTCGCCGGCTTCAGGCTGTTCAGCGAGTCGAACACCGACCAGGCCCCCTTGGCCACGACCGTCAGCCCCTTCTCGACGTACTTAATAGGCTTGTGCATATAGTCGAGGCTAACGGTTTTGTCAGCGCAAGTCGGCGAAAAACAGGCAAATTGGCCGGAAACGGGGGTGAAAGGGCAATACTCGCCCCGTTTAGCGGCCCGCGAGCGGGGGGCGGCTGCTTGCCGCCGGCACGCGGGCGCCGGTGACCGGCCTCGCGGTTGAGCGGAAGTGCCACATCAGCCGGAAACCCAGCAAGGTCGCGAGGATAGCGGCGTAGTACACCGGCTCGCCGATCACCACTTTCACCTTCCAGATGAAGTGCAGACAGGCAGCGAAGGCGCTGAAGTAGACCAGTCGGTGCAGGACCTGCCATCGCCGCCCTAGCCGGCGGATCCATCCCTTTGTCGACGTGATGGCCAGGGGCACCATCAGAAGGAACGCCGCCATCCCGGCGGTGATGTACGGCCGCTTGACCAGGTCCGGCAGGATGTACCGGAACGCCAGGGCCTGGTCGAACACGATGTAGATGAGCAGATGGACCGACGCGTAGAAGAAGGCGAAGAGGCCGAACATCCGCCGGAACTGGATGATTCGATGCCATCCGGTTATCCGCCGAATGGGGGTGATCGCGAGGGTGACGAGCAGGAACCGCAGCGCCCAGATGCCCGTCGTGAGGGTCAGATCCTCGACCGGATTCGCGCTGAGCCGTTCCGTGAACGCTCGAAACACCAGCCACAGGAAGGGGCTCAAGGCCGCGAGAAAGACGACGGGCTTCAGTAGACGGTGCATCACTTGTGGGTGCCGTAGTTCGTTGTCCGTAGTCCGTGTCTCGCCGCGCGCTCCGATCTCAATACCCAGCCGGCCCGTTCAGACACGGACCACGGACCACGGCACTCAGTAGTACTTCCTCAAATCCATCCCCTCATACATCGACGCCACCTGATCGCCATACCCGTTGAACATCAGCGTCTCTCGATTTCTGAAGAGACCGGGCAGCCGGATCTCGCGGGCCTGGCTCCAGCGTGGGTGATCGACCGCCGGGTTGACGTTCGAGTAGAAGCCGTATTCCCGGGGATTCGCAATGCTCCACGCCGTACCCGGCTGCTTATCTACGAAGCGAATCCGCACGACGGATTTGATGCTCTTGAACCCGTACTTCCACGGTACGACCAGGCGCATGGGCGCGCCGTTCTGATTCATGAGGGTCTTGCCATACAGCCCGACGGCCATGATCGTCAGCGGGTGCATTGCCTCGTCCATCCTCAGGCCTTCGACGTAGGGCCATTCGAGGCTTCCCGTATTCTGACCGGGCATCTCAGACGGCCGTAAAAGCGTCGTGAACTCGACGAAGGTTGCCTTCGACGTCGGTTCCGCGCGCTTGAGGATGCTGCTCAGCGGAATCCCCACCCAGGGGATGACCATCGACCAGGCTTCCACGCAGCGCAGGCGATACACGCGCTCTTCGAGCTGCACGTCGCGAATCAGGTCCTCGAGCAGGTAGTCAGCCGGCTTGCTGCAATGCCCGTCGATCTTCACTTTCCATGGGCTCGTCTTCAGCCGGCCGGCGAACCGCTGCGGATCGTCCTTGCCGTTGCCGAACTCATAGAAGTTGTTGTAGCTGGTGATTTGCTCGAACGTATTCCACTTCTCGTCGGTGGTCACGACACCCTGCTTGATGCCGTTCAACGGGGTCTGGCCGGCGATGATCGGCGCCGCATCCGCGAGGCATACAGGACTCGGGGCGGCTGCAGGCGGTCACGATTGGCCCGGCAGCCGCGGCGACCGCGGCGCAGCCAGCCAGGCGTATGAATTCCCGTCGCTGCCGGTATATCTTCTCGTCAGTGATCTCCGACGACGGGATATCCAGGGCGCGTTTGATCAACATGCTGACCTCTGGCTATTAGATGCTGCGGAACCCGGACGGCTACGAGCGACTGTAGCATGGCCAGCCGAACCGTTAGCCTCCGGCCTACCTGCTACTAGAAACACCGGCCGCAGCCGGCTACTTCCCTGCGTAATAGAATGCGGTCATGGCATCGTCTGGCCCGGCCGATCCGCGGTGGCCGAAGCTCCTGTCGCTCACGACGCATGAGTTCCGAACGCCGATGACGGTCGTGGCCGGGTACATCAGGATGCTGTTGAAAGAGCGCGCGGGCCCGGTTCCCGATCAGCAGCGGCGGCTTCTCGAGGAAGCCGAAAAGTCATGCGCCCGCTTGTCGGCGCTTCTCGGCGAGGTCAGCGAACTGTCCGCGCTCGAAGGTGGAACCGCGACGTTCAACCGGGCATCTGTGGACCTCAAATGCTGCTCTCGGAGGCCATCGACGGCCTGCCGGAACTGCCCGATCGCGAGGTGCGCGTAGAGCTCGACACGGAGGGCGGCCCGGCGACGGTGCAGGGAGATGCCACGCGCCTCCGCTCGGCTCTGTCATCGGTCATCGCGGCCCTTCGACGCGAGCTGATCACCAGCGATCGGCTGAGTGTTCATCAACGAATACGTCAGAACGGCGCCGACCGGATTTCATGGATAGCAATCGCCGATCCCAACCGTGTTGGTGGGCTGTCGACCGCGGTCGACTCGGCCCTCACGACCTTCGATGAATGGCGCGGGGGATGTGGTCTCAGCCTGCCCGTCGCGCGTCGAATCATCAACGCGCACGGCGGGACTATCTGGTCACCCCTGGAGGAATCGAGGGCAGGAGCCGTCATCGCGCTTCCGCATCAAGTTTGAACGCGTGCGAACGCGAGTCGAACACAAGACGCTCACTCGGCGTTCCGCACAGCCGCCGAACATGGCTCTGCCGACGGCAGCACCGCGGAAGCCGGCGATTCTCGACTAGCTGCCGCATCCTCAACGGGTTAGGAGAACAACAATTTGCTCAAAGTTCCCCCTTTTCCTCGCAACGCGACTGTGGTTGAGGTACAACTCTTGAATGCGCAGGGTATGCGGTATGCGCTCCTGTATCGTTTCTTTTCCATTTACGACCCTCAGCGGACCTGGTTTTGGGTGCAGGGACGTCGCTGCTTGCGTGCAAGGACATAGACATAGATGAAAAAGCCCTACGTCGCTATCGTCGACGACGACGCGTCATTCGCGGCGTACCTGCGAACATTCCTCTCGCTTCGGGGGTACGAAGCCCGCTGTTACACACGAGGCGACGAGATGCTCGCCTCCATGAAACAGAGTGAAGCACCCGATGTCGTGCTGCTCGACGTCATGATGCCGGGACTGGATGGTCTCGCCACACTGCGGGCACTCAAGGCGTCACGTCCCGAAGCGCAGGTCATCATGCTCTCGGGGCGCAACCAGGTATCGACCATCGTCGAAGCGGTCAGGCTGGGCGCAGCCGACTACGTCGTCAAGCCTGACGATCCTGAGGGTCTCGGCGAAATCGCGCTCGATGTCGCGATCAAGAACGCGATCGAGAAGAATCGACTCGTCTCGGAGCTCAGCGAGCTTCGTCAGCAACTGAGCGACGACGAAGATCGATCCGTCTGGGGCAACAGCGAGAAGATGCAGAGTATTGCTCAGGTGATCGAACAGGTCGCCGACAGCGACGTCACCGTGTTGATTCGCGGCGAGAGCGGTGTCGGTAAAGAGCTCGTGTCGCGAGCGATCCATCAACGCTCGACGCGCCGGAACAAGCCTTTCGTGAAGGTGAACTGCGCGGCGTTGCCGGCCGAGCTCCTGGAGTCCGAGCTCTTCGGCCATGAGCGTGGGGCGTTCACGGGCGCGGCCACGACACGCATCGGCAAGTTCGAGCAGGCCGACACCGGCACGCTGATGCTGGACGAGATCGGCGAGATGAAACCGGCGCTGCAGGCCAAGCTGCTGCACGTCCTCCAGGACGCAGAGTTCACCAAACTCGGCAGCAACAAGCGCATTCAGGTCGACATCCGCGTGGTCGCGGCCACCAATCGCGACCTCGAGAAGATGATGCTGAGCGGAGAATTCCGCGAGGACCTGTACTATCGTCTCAAGGTCATCGAGCTGACGGTCCCGTCGCTGAGGGAGCGGAGGGATGAAATTCCAACGCTCACTGACTTCTTCGTGGCTCGATACTCGCGCAAGTACAACCGTCCGGCACGGCCGATTTCGGACGAGCTCCGGCAGCTGTTCGCAAAGTACGAATGGCCAGGCAACATTCGCGAGCTCGAGAACATGATCAAGCGCGTCGTGATCCTTCAGGACGAACAGCTTGTCATCCGCGAGATTCAGCGCAACATGCAGCGCGCGGCAGCGATGGCCATTCCTGTAGCGCCGCCCGTTGCGGTCACCGTCGGCGCAGGAATCGCCGTGCCTGCCGCGGTTGGCGCCGTCGCGACGTCAGCCCCCGTGGCCTTCGCGCCCGTTGAACCAGAGCCGGTGGACGCAGACGACACGGAAACGGCGGCGGCGGTGGAGGAGACCGGTGGATCGCTCGCCGCGGTCGCGAAAGCTGCGGCCATGAAAGCCGAGCGCGCGGCGATCGAACAGACCCTCGGACAAGTGCACTGGAATCGCCGGAAGGCGGCGCAGATTCTCGGCGTGAGTTACAAGACACTTCTGAACAAGATCAAGGAGTGCGGAATTACGCGAGACTAATCGCGCGCGGCCGAGCTCGCGAGCGGAGGCCCACTGATGAGCCATCGGTCCGTCGATCCTTTTCTGGACGAGAACTCGCGCGTGCTGACGCCAGAGGCGTTCGACTTCGTCCTGAACAACGAGTTGAAACGCGCCCTGCGATCGCAGAACTACCTCACGTTGTTTCACATCGAGGCAACGGAATCCAGCTCCGAGGGTGATGCGCCTGTTCAATTGGCCGGGGAGCTTGCACACGTCGTCAGCCGCGACGTGCGCGAGACCGATCTGATCTCGCGCAATGACCGTGGGCGCTTGTCGCTGGTGCTGCTGGATGCCGACCTCCCGAACTCGATGCGTGTGCTCGAACGGCTGATCGCCCGCTTCGATCACTCCGAATTCACGTCGACGAGGTCCATCGCCGTCGGAGTGGCGTGCTGCCCAACGCACGGCGCCGACGCGGAGGCGCTTCGGCACGCGGCCGAAGTCCGGCCCATGCCACCCCCTTTCCTGCGGACGCCACCGACCTCGTTCACAACCTGAGCGGCGTGTCTCGCGCATCATCAACATCATTGCGATCCGGCGCGTGAAGATGCCCTGGCCCGGCTCGAGCGGCAAATTGCCGGGCAGCGTCGTATCATGGAAGAGGAATACCGGCCCAACAGCCGTCGCTTAGACGGACATCGGAGGCCGGCGAGCTCTCAACAACGAGGGAGAGAATGAATCAGGCTGCGGACACACTGCTGAACCGAATCAAGCGCCGCGAGGCGCGCGCCGGCGTGGTCGGACTCGGCTACGTTGGGTTGCCGCTAGCCGTCGAGTTGGCAAAAGCCGGCTTTCGCACCACCGGCATCGACCTCGACGAGCGCAAGATTCAGGCGATCAGCGCAGGAACGTCCTACATTCCCGATGTGTCCACAGACGATGTGCGGACGCTGCGGCAGTCAGGGGCACTCGAGGCGACCACGGATTTTTCGGTCGTCAAGGACCTGGACACGATCAATATCTGCGTGCCGACACCGCTGCGGAAAACGAAGGACCCCGACATGTCCTACATCGTGTCGGCGGTGGAATCGATCGCTGCGCACTTGCACCCCGGTTTGCTCATCTGCCTCGAATCCACGACATACCCGGGGACAACCGACGAAGTCGTTCAGCCGCTGCTCGAAGCGAAAGGGCTCAAAGCGGGGACCGATTTCTTCCTGGCGTTCTCACCGGAACGAGTCGATCCGGGCAACCCGACCTTTCAGACGCACAACGTCCCGAAGGTCGTTGGCGGGCTGACGCCGGCATGCTCGACGCTTGCGGCGGCGCTGTATTCAACGGCAATCGAGTCAATCGTACAAGTCAGCTCGACGCGCGTCGCCGAGATGGTGAAGCTGCTCGAAAACACGTTTCGCGCGGTGAACATCGGACTGGTCAATGAGCTCGCGTTGATGTGCGACCGCATGAACATCGACGTCTGGGAAGTCGTAGAGGCCGCAAAAACGAAGCCCTTCGGGTTCATGGCCTTTTACCCTGGTCCCGGCCTCGGCGGTCACTGCATACCCATCGATCCGTTCTACCTGTCGTGGAAGGCCAAGCAGAGCGGTTTCGACCCGAGATTCATCGAGCTCGCCGGACACATCAACGGCGCCATGCCGCATTACGTGGTCGAAAAGGTTGCCGACGCGCTCAACTCGAAACGCAAAGCCATCAACGGCGCGAACATCCTCATCGCCGGCGTCGCCTACAAGCGCGACATCGACGACCTGCGCGAGTCTCCGGCCCTCGACGTGATGGGCCTTCTCGAGGGCAAGGGAGCAACCGTCTCGTACGCGGATCCGTTCGTGGCCGAGGTCCCGGCGCGCGACTGGTCAGGGCGACGCGATCTGAAGAGCGTCACAGCTGCTCGCGGCTCCTTCGGCCAGTACGACTGCATCGTCATCATTACCGACCACAAGTCGTTCGACTACCCCGCCATGGTCGCCGAGGCCAGCCTCATCGTCGACACGCGTAACGCGATCAAGAAGCCAGCCGCCCACGTGTTCAAACTCGGTGCGCCGCGTCCGGAAGAGAGCGTGGCGCTGGCCTAGCACGATGACGGGCGACGTCGCACCAGCGGCCGATCGCGTCGCAGTCTCACTGCTGGTGTGCACGCATAACCGGAGCCGGGATCTGCGTGATCTGTTAGCGACAGCGCTGGCACAGGACGTCGATGACGAATGCCCGTACGAGGTCCTGGTCGTCGACAACAACTCCAGCGACGACACGCGCCGCGTTGTCGAGTCGCTGATGATGAGCGGGCATCTCAACCTGCGCTATGTGTTCGAGGGCCGTCCGGGAAAGGCCCACGCGCTCAATACGGGCGTGGCCGAGGCTCGCGGATCGATCGTTACCGTCGCCGATGATGATGACCTGTTGCCGCCGGACCTGGTGAGGAGGGTCGTCGACGCGTTTCGCGCGCATCCCGAGATCTCGGTGACCGGCGCGAAGGTGCTGCCGCTCTGGCAGGGGGAAGTTCCGTCGTGGCTTGGCCGTGAGCACTGGTCGGCGTTGTCATTGACCGACTACGGCGAGACCGCGTTCACGGTCGACACGGAACGCAAAGTCAGTCTACTCGGCTGCTCGCTTCGAGTCGCAGACGTGGAAGCGGTCGGTGGATATCGAGCCGGATCGAGCGGCTCCGACGGGCTGATCGGTGGCGTCGAGGTTCGGGAAATCCTCGAACGACTCTGGCAGGCAGGAAAAAAAGGGCTCTACCTGCCGGCCGTCGCGGTGCGACACAAGGTGACCGCGACACGGATGACGAAACGCTACCATCGTCGCTGGCACGGAGAATACGGGCGATTCTACGCGGCGATGCGCGACGCCACCTTCGAGCGGGGGGATGCGCGACTCTTCGACGCGCCCGCTCACGTGTACACACAGAGCGGCAGAGCGGCCATCGGCTGGCTGAAATGCTGGCTCAGACGCCAGCCTGACCTCGCGTTTCTCTGCGAGACGCAACTGCGATTCTGCCTCGGATTCCTGCGCCAGCGCCGTCAGGACTTCAAGACACGCGGAGGCCGGGTGTCCGCAGTTGAACTGGCGAGGTTCATACGCGCCCAGCTAACCGGGCGCCGCAGCGGAAATGGAGCGTAGCGAACCGGAACCGGGCAGGGCGCGGATTACCGGCATCAGGTATTCGGCGCCAGAGCCTGAAGCTCGAGAAACCGGGTCATCTCGCGCCAGATGTATTCAAGGCTCGCCAGCAGCTGATGATCGTCGTCCAGCAGGTGTAGTTCGACGTTCGGCCGGCTCGCTGACCACCGCTCCACTGTGACCGGGTCCACGGCCGTGTCGCGGGTGCCTTGAAACACCTGCACCGGCATCGCGACGCGGGCGTTCATGGCGTCATACTTTCTGGCATCCGCATACAGCTCGTAATGCACCGGCATCACCCGACCGTAGCCGTAATGGAATACGTCCAGGCGATCGGTCTGCTTCCACGCCTCCAGCCCGCGGTCCCCTAGCGTGCCCATGCGATTGCCACCAAAATCGAGCGCCGGTGCCAGCAGGATCAGACGATCCACAACATCGGGCCGCTGCACCGCCACGTGCACCGCGACGAACGCGCCGAGGCTCGACCCGATGAGCGTCACGGGCGCCGAGGGGCGTCGATCGATCTCGCGCTCGACCTGGTTCACCATCCGCGAGATTGTCAGCGTGCTGAAGTCCGGCTCGTTGAAATCCGGAGCCTCGAGGGTGATCCCACTTGCGGCGAGCTTGGACGAGAAGAATGCGGCCTTCGACGACCGCGCGGAAGACGCGAATCCGTGCAAGTAGAACACCCGCATCAGAGCATGACCGTACAACCCGGACGGCAGCGGCAGCTGATGGAGCCTTCGCCGTCCGTCGAGTAGTCGTAGGTCAACTCCTCGCCCTTACGGATGTTCCGGGCGGCGCGGATCCAGATCGTGTCGCCGGTCACCTGCGTGTAGCAGTTCGGCTCGCACGCGTGATTGATATATCGAGCGATGTTGCCGCCGACGCCCGCGTCGCGCACATACAGCCGATTCAGCTTGAAGCACCAGATATGGCCCCTCTTCAGGTAGCGCTTCTCGCGGCGCAGGCTTTCACGATTGGTGATCTTTTCGCCAGCGTAGTGAATGATGCGGGTGTTTTTGGTGATGGGCTGGGTCGCAAAGACGCCCCAACCCTGGATGCGGGAACGACGCTTCTCGATCATCCGACACAGATTACCAGTAGCGCACGCGACCGGTGTCGACGTGGACGAAATCCGAGCTCGGATAGTAGCCGACCCCGCCGAGCTTGAGCGACGTCGCCGCCGCGTGGAGGTGTGCGAGCTTGACGCCCGGCAGGCGAATATCAATCGCCTTCCCCACCATGTGGAGACTGCCCGAGGCGACGCCGGTGTGCGACCCGCCTCGCGTCCGCAGCATCGCGTTCGTCTGCGGCGAGCGATATCCTGAAATGACGTGGTACGGCTGATCGGTGTTGCAGCACGCCGCCCAGTTCGTACAGCAGATCGAGCAGCTTCGGATCGATCGGCTTGATTTCGTTGGCGCGGAAGTCTCGCAGGATGAAGTTCACCTGCTCGAGCACGTTCGGTTGATACGTGCCGCCGCAGCAATATGCCGCCTTCAGCCGCTCGCCGGTGTGCGTATTGAATAATGAGAGCACCCGCTCAGGAGCGGCTGACTGAGGCCATCGAGAGCGGTGCGGCCAGCGCGCGCGCCGGGATCACCGACGCTGCCGCAGCAACGGCGCCGAGTCCCAGGAACCGGCGCCGACTCAAACCTTGATCGTCACTACCCTGGCTCATGCAGTCAGGCCTCCCCTGCTGAGGGCTGGACACCCTCCAAACCGAGTTCGTGTTCTTGTGAAGCCAATCTCTATTGAAACATACCGACAGCCTCGCGGCAAGCTGTGACGTAAGCCGTAACCCCATCTATTATTTGAACTTACGGATCTGATTACGCCCGAGATTGGATCTCGATTCTGGAAGATGCACGTTTAGTGCGCGCAATAACGCAACCATCCGGCCTGCTGGATTCGTCTAAGCCGCAGACCGGAGGAGGTCAGCATGTTTTCAGTTCGTTCCACTGCCTCGGTGGTTGCTGTTTCAACAGCGTTGCTCGTCGGCCTGACTGCATCGACCGCGACGGCCCAGTCATCGGCGCCTTTTGAATGGCGAGGCACGGTGCTCCAAGGCAGCACGATTGAGATCAAGGGCGTCAACGGAGACGTCACAGCTGAGCCGGCTAGCGGGAGTGAGGTCGAGGTGCGGGCGGTCCGGCGCGGGCGCAAAAACAACCCGGAGGACGTCCAGATTGAGGTCGTCCAGCACGGCGACGGCGTGACGATCTGCGCCGTCTATCCGAGCAGCGACGGACGCGCGAACGAGTGCAAGCCGGGTGAGGGCGGACGGATGAACGTCCGCGACAACGATGTCTCTGTGACGTTTACGGTGAGAGTGCCGACCGGCGTCCGTTTCGCCGGCAAGACGGTCAACGGCGACATCGAGGCGAAGGCGCTGACCGGCGCCGTATCGCTGACCACCGTCAACGGCTCGGTCAACTTCTCCACATCGTCGTACGGTGACGCCACGACGGTCAACGGCTCGATTACCGGCGCCCTCGGCAACAGCGCGTGGTCCGGCGAACTCAATTTCTCGACCGTCAACGGTAGCATCACGCTGGACCTGCCGGGCGACATCAGCACCGATCTTCGCGCGACCACGGTCAACGGCGACATCACCACCGACTTCCCGATCACCGTATCCGGCCGCGTGAACCGTCGGTCGTTGAACGGCACGATCGGCGGCGGCGGACGCTCCCTCGAATTGGAAACGGTCAACGGCAGCGTGAAGCTAAGGCGCCGATGATGATGATATAGTCGGCGGATGGAAGGAATTATCACCGCGTGGGGGCGGATCCTCAAGGGATACCGTCCCGCGCTGTCGGTTGAGATCACTCGCGAGTGCCCGCTGAAATGCCCGGGATGCTACGCCTACAACGACGAGCATCTGGGCGGCGACGTCACCCTCCGACAGGTCAGCGACTACAAAGGCGACGAGCTCGTCTCACGGTTCTTCAAACTCGTTGACGAACATCGTCCGCTCCACGTCTCGATCGTGGGAGGAGAACCGCTCGTCCGCTATCCGCGAGCTGAATCAGATTCTGCCGCGCCTGGCGGCAAAAGGCATCTACGCGCAGCTGGTCACCAGCGCCGTGCGCACGATCCCAACGGAATGGGCATCGATTCCGCGCCTGCAGATCGTCGTATCGATCGACGGCCTGCAACCCGAGCATGACGTCCGGCGCACGCCGGCGACGTACGACCGCATCCTGAAACATATCAAGGGACACCAGATCACCGTGCACTGCACGGTGACGCGCCAGCAGGTGCGCCGTGACGGCTATCTCGACGAGTTCGTTCGGTTCTGGTCGGAGAATCCCGACACGCGCCAGATCTGGGTCAGCCTGTACACGCCGCAGGTCGGCGAGGTGTCCGAAGAGCGGTTGACGCCGGCCGACCGTGAACGCGTCGTCGCCGCGCTGATGCACCTCCGCCGCCTCTATCCCAAACTGCAAATGCCCGAAGGCATGATCCGGGTGTATGCGGAGCCGCCGCAGAATCCCTGACGAATGCATCTTCGCGAAGACCACCACCTGCATCTCGGCGGACTTCGAGCACAAGATTTCGCCGTGCCAGTTCGGGGGCAACCCCGACTGCGAGAACTGCGGGTGCATCGCCTCGGCCGGTCTCGGCGCCGTCGGCCGTCACCGGTTGCCGGGCGGGCTGCGCGTTGGCGCGATCTTCGAACAGTCGCTGCGCATTGGGGAGGGTGTACGGCGCATGCGCCTGGGCTCCGCACATTGATATGGCAAACGTCGCTTCGTTCGACATCACCTCCGGCGTCGACCTCCAGGAGGTCGACAACGCGGTGAACCAGGCGCGCAAGGAAGTCGCACAACGCTACGACTTCAAGGGGTCGCGCGCCGCAATAGACTTCAACCGGACCGAGAACAACATCACGCTGACCGCCGACGACGAGTTCAAGATGAACGCGTTGTGGGAAATCCTCCAGGGCCGTCTCGTCCGGCGCGGCGTGCCGACGAAGAACCTGACGCCCGGCGAGCTCGAGCGCGCGGCCAACGACACGGTCCGCCGCATCATCACACTCCAGCAAGGCATTCCGACCGAGGCCGCCAAGGACATCGTCAAGTTCCTGAAAGACAACAAGCTCAAGAAGGTGCAGGCCGCCATCCAGTCCGATCAGGTTCGCGTCTCGTCGGCGTCGAAAGACGACCTGCAGGAAGCCATCAGGCTCCTGCGCGAGCACGACTTCGGCGTGTCTCTCCAGTTCGGAAACTACCGCGGATGACCATCCATGGCCGGGCCACGCGCGGCGATGGCTTCGCGTGGCCGTCGTCGACTGGCAGTCCTGACGAGTCTGCCGGGTGCGCCCGAGGCGTGGCCGGATCGACAGAACCAGAACCCGCGATGCGGCGCTGCTGGCCGACTTCCACAAACGGGTCAAGAATATGTGGATCTGCGGGAGAAACTCAAGGAGACGCTACCGAAGCTGGCGGACCAGTCGCCCCCGGAGGACGTCCAGCAGCATCAGCGTGCGCTTGGAACGGCTGCATCGCCCGCGCGCGGGCAGGCGCGAAGCGCGGCGACATCTTTACGCAGCCGATCAGGGCGTATTTCAGGCGGCAACTGTCCCGCGTCTTCGAAGGACCGGAGGGGGCGCGCGCGAGACATCCATCATGGACGAAAACCCGCGCACGATTCGTCTCCACGTCAACAGCCGCTATCCGGACGGCGTGGTGCTGACCAACATGCCGCCGCAGGTATTACTGCTTCTCCCCGCGCTTCCGCCACAGCTCGAATATCGCTTCGTCGGCGAAGATCTGCGTGCTCCTCGATCTCGAGTCGGCGATGGTCGTCGACTACATCGACGAAGCCATCGACAAATAGCAGGGTGGCGGGATCATGCGCGCGGGTCGCCGAATCGCACCGAGTATCGTCGTCGTCGCCCTGCTCCTGGGGTATGCACGTTGGCACGGCCGGCGTCCTCTGGCCCGACCTCGTCAGCCCGGCAGCAGGCAGCGCACAATCGGCGACGGTTGCCCTTCCCAACCGCGATGGCTCGCTGAAGTTTGCCGTGCTCGGCGACTGGGGCAACGGATCGCGCGAGCAGGCCGAGCTCGCCGGCCAGATGAGCAAGCTCCGCGGGCGCTTTCCGTTCGAACTGGTGATCACGGTCGGCGACAACATCTACGGCGGCAACAACGCGCAGAGCCTTCGCCGGCGGTTCGAGGACGTCTACAAGGATCTCATCAGCGCCGGCGTGAAATTCTACGCGTCGCTCGGAAATCACGACGACCGCGAGCTGCAGCGCCGTTACGCGTTGTTCAACATGGACGGCAAGTTCTATTACACGTTCAAGGCGCCGCACCAGGACGTCCGCTTCTTCGCGCTCGAGAGCTCGTATCTCGACGTCGCGCACATCGGCTGGATTCAGAAGGAGCTGCAGGAGTCCGGCGAGAAGTGGAAGATTCCCTACTTCCACCACCCGCTCTACTCATCCGGGCAAGCGGCACGGCTCGCAGGACGACGTTCGCACGATTCTCGAGCCGCTGTTCATGAAGTACAACATCAGCGTCGTCTTCGCCGGCCACGACCATTTCTACGAGCGCACCAACCCGCAAAACGGAATCGTTCACTTCGTCGTCGGCTCGGGTGGTCAGCTGAGGCGTGGGAACATCGAGGCGAGATCGGCGCTCACCGCCAAAGGTTTCGATACCGATCAGGCGTTTCTCGCCGTCGAGATCGACGGCGACGAGATGTTCTTCAACGCCATCGCGCGCTCCGGGCAGGTCGTGGACTCCGGCGTCATCCGGCGCCGGCAGCGCGCCGACTCAGTAGCGTCGCCTTCTCTTCCTTTTCCTTCGCCTTTTTCTCGGCTGACTTGGGCGGCGCGGCGTGCGCCCAGTCGGTCTCGAAGACCGACTGAATCTTCTTCGCGAGGCGCGTGTCGTTGATGATCACGCCGACCTCGCGGCGACCATCGAGCTCCAGCTTGCGCAGGCTCTGACTCCCGATGAATGCAGTGCTGCCGTCACGCACCATCGCCCGCACGTGCAGCCGAAGATCCGGCAGCTTGCGCGCCTCGACGCCGGTCAACGACTTCTCGACCTTGCCAATGACGCGTATTTCGACCCCGGCGCGAATGCGATCCTGAAGGACCCGCTGGACGAGGTTGTCGCTGACCTTCTCGTCGTAGATCAACAGCTGTTTCTTCGCGCCGCGGACGAATGCGGTGAGCAGCTCGCGCGACGTCTCGGGGCTGACCACCAGGCGATTGTGGATTGGCGAATAGGGCTGCCGCGTGCGATCGGCCTCGAACAGCGCACAGGCCTCTTTGACCAGTTTCTTGTCGCGCGTCACGATGCCGAAGCTGCGGCTCTTTTCGATGTCGAGCTTGGTGTAGTTGAACGCGAACACGTGGAGCACGTCGTCGACGAGCATCATCTTGCCGTGATAGCGCGGCAGATCGTCTGCGGTCCGCGCGACCGTGACCCCCGCCTGCAACAACCGCAGCTCGAGCTTGCGAAGATTCTTCTCGCCGCCGCGATTGGTATGCGCGATCAGCGCGCGGACCACCACGCCGCGAGTGACCGCCGCCTCCAGCGCCTTCTCAAGCTCGAGGCGGTCGAATCTGAAGATGACGATATCGATGGACTTCTTTGCCCGGCGCATGGCCTTCAACAGCGGCTTCACACCGTCGTCGGGCTGGATGATCAGCTTCACCTCGTCAACCCCGCTCCCTTTTACTTTTTCTTGTCGCTTTTCTCGGACCAGTCGACCGCCAGGTGGCCCTCGGGATCGAGACGCAGGATGGCGTCCGAAATGCGATCCGTCGGCACCTCGAGCGGAACCTGCACGTCGTAACAGACTTCGTCGTCGGAGGAGCTACGCAGCTCGAACTCGCACTTGTATCGCGACAGAATCCGCTCGAACTTCGGCCGCATGGCGTCCGTGTCCTTGCCGGCCTTGATCTTCAGCGAGAAGTGCTTCCCCGTTTTCGGCTCGAACGACTCGATGACCCAGAGCGCGGCGCCCATGAAGACCGTGGCAAAGCCCGCCAGCGCGTAGAGGCCGACACCGGAGGCCAGGCCGACGGCCAGCGCGCACAACATGACGACGGCGTCTTTCGGGATCGTCGATTTTCGATCGGTAGCGGATCAGGTTCGCGGCACCGACGATGCCAAACGCGCGCGCCAGGCTGGCGCCGACGACGAGCATGATCAGCGCCCGACGACGGCCAGCATGATCTGCGTCTGGACGACCGCCGGACTGCGTGGCGGCGTGCCACGCCGCTTGGGACGCAGCGCCAGCGCGGCTCCGAGGACCGCGGCGAGCGGCAGCCTGATCATCGCGTCGTCGATTTCGTGGAGCGGGTGCGGGCCGTGTGGGCTGCGGTTCGACTGCGCCGGTTGTTCCTGCGGCTGCTTGCGGGAGCGTTTCCTGGCCGGCGCGCGCGGCCGGCGCCAGCGTCAGCAGGAATATCCACACGAGCGCTACCCAGAGCGCGCGGCGCCCTACGCAGCGAATCGATGTGCGGTCATGTCAGTGATCAATCCTTCAGCGCGAGGCCTTCGGCGATCTTCTGCTCGAGTCGTCGGATGAAGCGATCGGCCAGCTCTTTCGAGTAGCCGCCCGCGCGAAAGGCGTCCTGCCATTGCGCGTCGGTCAACGCGTCGAGGCGGGTACAAATCCACCGGACGTCAGCCGGACGGACATCGTCCAGCAGCGAGTCGTGCCGGCCACGCCAATCGAACTTCACACGGCCGTTGACGACACCTTTGATGAACGGGGTCTTCTCGAATACCTCGATGTCACCGCGCGGGAGCGCTGAAGACGCCTGTCCGGCCGAAGGTATGCCCGAGGTCGCGCGATACGTACCACCGGCTTCGCGCCTTCGAACGCCTCGCGGAGTTGATAGAGCGCGTTGTTGTCGTCCTTGAGGTCGGAGTTGCCGAGCATCGCCTGCAGCACAATCAGCCCTTTCAGCTGCACGGTGCCGACGAACGGATTCTGGAAATACGACCACGTGCCGACATCATCCAGTCCGTGAAAATCCGGCTTCTTTTCTCGAAACCGCGCCGGCGGTTGCGGGTTCGCTGACTGGCGCCTTCTCTGCCGACCACTTCGCCACGTAGTAGTTCGGCGGCTGATGGTAGCCGATGCCCCAGTGAATCCGCGATGCCACGATCTCCGTCGACGCTTCGGGAGGGAATTTCGCGCTCCATTCGCGTTTGTCGGGTCCGACGATGTCGTAGCCCTTGCTGAAGCCGCTCGTTTTGACCGAAGGACCAGATAGGTCACGGACGGATCAGGGGCCAGACGTTTTCCGCCAACGCCCCAGAAGAGATCTCTGCCGCCGTCTGGGAGCTCCCACAGCTCGGCCAGTTCCTCGAGCGGTTGGCGGGCGCGGGATGGTCGAGCGGATCGAGGGAGAGCAGGCGGCGGCCAGCCCGACCGTGATGACGAGCGACCCACGACAGAGGCTGGGCTCGTTTCCCGGTGTGTAAGTTGGCGCCACACTGACACGTCGTAATCCTCCTCATGCGTCGATCCAGCCGATCGCCGAGGGTTCACCAGGCTGTATTGTGCAAGGCACGCGCCAGAGCTCAGCAGGGCTGAGGCTCAGCTTGAGGGAGTGGACGAGGTTGTGCGTTCAGCGGAAATCGTGCGACTGCGGATCGGGGGCTGGCTCCGCGCCAATGAGCGGAAGCACACGATCGGCTTTGACGGAGGTGACCCCTTCCTGAATCTGCAGCGTGCCCTCGACGAGCAGATAAGGCTCGCCCACGATCGTGGTCCGTTGCTCGGTGAACAGATCGGGTTGAACAATGATGTTGGCGATGCCGGTTTCATCCTCGAGCGTGAGGAATACGAATCCCTTGGCCGTTCCGGGCCGCTGACGCGTGATCACCGCCCCGGCGACGCGCACGCGCCTTCCATGACGCGCCAGCGGCAAGTCGCGCGCGCGGAGCACGCCACGCAGCGCCAGCTCCGTCCGGCGCAGCGCCATGGGATGCGGACCGATCGTCAGAGCTCGTGCCGGCGTAATCGGCCATGACACGCTCGGGAGGGGTCATCGGACGAAGGGGCGATGGGACGTGGTCCGTGGTTCGCTCGTGCCGGGCGTTCGACAGGCTCGGCGACCCTGAGGCTGTCGAAGGGTCGGAGTTCTAGGCCGCGCATCATCCTCGGCGAACAGCTCACCAGACGGTCGCACGGCTCGCTCGATCTGCCAGAGCGCACTCCGGCGATCGTAGCCGAGAGAATTCAGCGCACCGATTTCCGCCAGCGTCGCAAGCTCGTCGCGGCGCAGACCGCATTTTTTGACGAGATCTTCGATTGATTCGGTACCGGGGCTCGTGGCTCGGGGCTTCGGGACTCGGAACTCGGGGCTCGAGAATCGGGGCTTGGTTCACGATCTGACGGTGATCTGACGTGACCATTCATACGCGCACACGTTGCAGAAGAATCCCTGCTCCTGAGTGCTTCGATCATCGTTCGATCGTCACAACCACACTTAGGGCAGCGTCTCTGGCTCCATCTCAGCGACATTCGGCATCTCTCGAGCCCCGAGTCCACGAGTCCACGAGCCCCGGATCGCTGACGCGATCGCTTTACCAACGTCCTGTCTCAGCCCATTCACATACATCAGCCCCAGGCGCACGCGGCCATCTGGTTCGACCCGGCACTCCCAGTCGGATACCTGCACGTCAATCGGCGCGAAGCGGACGCCATGGCGCTGGGCATCCTTCACCAGCGTGGCCGGATGGTAGAACCCCATCGGCTGGTTGTTGAGCATTGCGGTGTAGAACGCTGCGGGATAGTGGGCTTTCAGATACGCGCTTGCATAGACGAGCAGCGCAAAGCTCGCGGCATGCGATTCCGGAAAGCCATACAACGCAAATGACGTGATCGAACGAATGATCTCTTCCGCCGCGGCGCCGACGATGCCTTGTTGTGCCATGCCGGCGCGCAGCTTGCCTTCGATCTGCTGCATTCGTTTTTCCGATCGCTTGAAGCCGAATGCGCGACGCAGTTCCTCGGCTTCGCCACCGGAAAACCCGGCCGCCACCATCGCCATGCGCAGGAGTTGCTCCTGAAACAACGGCACACCGAGCGTGCGCTCGAGGATCGGTTGCAGCGACGGATGCGGATACACCACCTGCTCGACGCCCTGCCGCCGTTTCAGATAGGGATGGACCATCTGCCCGACGATCGGTCCGGGCCGGATGATGGCCACCTCCACGACGATGTCGTAGAAACAGCGCGGACGCAGCCGCGGCAGCGTCGCCATCTGCGCACGCGACTCGACCTGGAAGATGCCAACGGTGTCCGCCTCCTGCAGCATGCGATACACCGCCGGATCGTTGGGGGGGAGGTGGGCCAGGTCGACTCGGGAGTCGGCAGTCGGGAGTCGGCAGTCGTCAGTCAGTCGGCAGTCGACGCTTCGACTGACTTCGACTCTCGACGTCGCCGACTCCCGACTGTGCGTATTCACCAGATGCAGCGCATCCTGCAACACCGACATCATGCCGAGGCCCAGCAAGTCGACTTTCACAATCCCCATGTCGGCGCAATCGTCCTTGTCCCACTGGATGACGACGCGATCGGGCATGCTGGCGTTTTCGAGAGGGACGACTTCGTCGAGGCGGCCCTGGCACATCACCATCCCGCCGGAATGCTGGCCGAGATGCCGCGGCAGATCCTGAATGCGCTGCCAGAGCTGCCCAAAGAGCTGAATCGTAGGATCGTGATAGTCGAGCCCCACCTCGCGCAGGTTGCGCTCGAGCGTTTCCTTCGGATCGACCCACTCGAAGTGGTTCATCACCTTTGCAAGCCGATCGATCTGCACGGCCTCGAGGGAGAGCGCTTTCCCGACTTCGCGCGCGGCGCTGCGGCCCCGGTAAGTGATGACGTTCGCCGTCATCGCCGCGCCATGTTTGCCGTACTTCTCGTAGACGTGCTGGATGACGCGCTCGCGGCGATCGCCGCTCGGCAGGTCGAGATCGATGTCCGGCCACTCGCCACGCTGCTCGGACAGAAACCGCTCGAACAGCAGATCCATGCCGACCGGATCGACCGCCGTAATGCCCAGGCTGTAACAGACGGCGCTGTTGGCCGCCGAACCCCGCCCCTGCACGAGGATGTCCTCCTGCCGGCAGAAGTTGATGATGTCCCAGACGATCAGGAAATAGCCGGCCAGATCGAGCTTCTCGATCAGCGCCAGCTCACGTTCGACCTGACGCCGGGCGCGATCGTGATACGGCCGATACCGTTCGCGTGCACCGGCCTGCGTGATTTTCCGGAGGAACGAGGACATCGTTTCGCCGGGCGGCACGGGATATTCCGGGAAGCGATAGCCGAGGTCGGACATCGTGTATTCGAGCCGATCGGCCAGCTCGCGTGCCCCGGCTATAGCGGCCGGCATGTCGCTGAACAATCGCGCCATCGCATCCGGCGGCTTGAGGTAACGCTCGGCATTCCAGCTCAATCGCCGTCCGGCCCGTTCCAGCGTGGTCTTGTGCCGGATGCAGGTCAGCACGTCGTACAGCGGCCGATCGATCGGCTCCGCGAATCGCACGCCGTTGGTGGCCACCGTCGTCAAATGAAAGGCTGACGCCAAATCGATGAGCGCGTGATTGTCCGCTTCCTCGTCACGCAACAGGTGCCGCTGCAGTTCGACCGCCACATTGCCGGAGCCGAAAATCCCGACGAGCCGATCGATGAGGCCTCCGACGCCGAACCGCGGCCCATCGATCGCGGCGCGCCCGACGAGCGCGATCAGATCCGGCGACATGGCCGTCGAGATCCTCCAGGGTCAGCGCGCCCTCTCCTTTTGGCGCCCGCAGCTTCATGGTCGTAACCAGACGGCACAGGTTGCGATATCCCTCGCGGGACGCGACGAGCACGGGTAGACCGGAATAACCGGCCAGCGCCTGCCTCGCCGTAGCGCATTCGATTCTCTGCCGCGCGGAAGGCGAATCCAAACGAGTCGCCACAGTCAACTCGGCGCCGACGATCGCCTTCAGACCCGGCTTTCTGTGCGGCCAGGTGAAACCGCGGAATACCATGCACGCCATCACGATCGAGCAACGCAAGCGCCGGATAGCCGAGATGTGCCGCGCGATCGACGAGCGCTTCGGGCAGAGAGGCGCCGTCGAGAAAGGAGAACGCGGAGGCAGTATGCAGCTCGATATACATGTGCACGACGGGGGTTCACACGGGGGTTCAACACGAAGGTTCACGAAACGGGGAGCTTCATTCAACGAAGGTTCACTTTCTCCGTTTCTCCGAGTTGAAGCTTCGTCTGATTCCTCCGTCCCCCCGTCTGCCCTCTCAATCGAAGACTCCCTCCATGAACCAGCGCTCCGCTCTCCCGTTCCTTGAACAATCCGACAGGTGGCGCCGTCGCTGAACGACACGTCCCATTCGTCACGATCCCAGTGCCGTGCTGCGCCGGTCCACCACTCGCCTGACGATCGCCATGGTCCGGCCGCCTGGACGATCTGGCCGCCGGGCATGCCACGGCGATCGATGGCCACCTGCACCGGGACGCCCGCGCTCCACGACGACGCGAATGGCGACAGGGGGCCGGAACCGCCGAAAGAGAGAGGCACACGCGGACCCGACGGCGCGGTGCTCACGGCTCCAGGATGCGCGGGCCGGGCGCGGACTTGGACCTCGGCCGGCGCGAACCGCTGGAGCTCGAACGCATCGGGCCTGTACGAATCGAGCAACACCGGCGCTCCGCACCGCGATTCACCGACCAGGGCGCCAAGGCGCGCCGTCAGCGTGGCAATCGTTTCGGCCGACGGCAGCGCACGCTCGAGCAATGAATACTGGAGCACGCGCCCCGGCGCCGGATCGACTTCGATCGTGACGATATCGATGGCCGCGCCCGGCGCATGAGATTCGAGATCGAGGAGCAGCAGCGTGCGCAGGACCCGCGCATCGCGCATCGCGACCGGCAACTGCAGCATCCGGGAATGGGTCGACCGATCGACCAGCCGCAGGTCCAGCCGGATGGCGGCCGCGCCGCGATCGGCGCGCTCGAGTGCGAGCGACAACGAATCCAGCAGCCGCGCGAGCACGAACGACAGTGGCTCGAGGCTGTCGATCGGCCATTCCAGCTCCATCTGCTCGCGGTACCGCGGCACATCCGGATCAGGCACGAGCGGACGCGGATCGATCCCTCGCGCCAGCTGCTGTAACGCTACGCCAGCCTTCCCCAGCCGTGCGGACAGATCCGCTGCCGGCAACGCGGCGAACTCGCCGAGCGTTTTCAACCCCCAACGCTGAAGTACGTCGAAGACCTCTTCGCAGGCCGGCCAGGCCGGCCATCCCGGCGCACCTGTCGCCGGCTCGATCGCGGATGCTTTCGGTCGAAGCACGGTGACGCCGTGGATCGTCGACATCAGCTGCCATAAAGCCCGGAGAGGCAGGGGCGCCAATGCGTCGTCGATGTTCGCGGTAATGACGGTGAGCCGCGATCCGCCGAGCGAGGCCAGTAACGCGGATAGCTGGGTTGGGGCGACCGCGACCGCGAATGTTTCTACGGGACGCGAATCTTCGCGGATCTTGCTTGGGTTCACGGGACGCGGATCTTCGCGGATCTTGCTGGGTTCACGGGACGCGGATCTTCGCGGATCTTGCTTGGGTTCACGGGACGCGGATCTTCGCGGATCTTGCTGGGTTCACGGGACGCGGATCAACGCGGATCTTGCTTGGGTTCACGGGACGCGGATCTTCGCGGATCTTGTTGAATCTACGGGACGCGGATTAACGCGGACCTCGTCTACGAGACGCCGGTCAGGAGAGAACTCGCGCGTTCTGTGAGTGGAATCTGTAATGATCCGCGTCCCGTCATCCGTAGAATCCGCGTTGATCCGCGTCTCGTTATCCGTAGAGTCCGCGATGATCCGCGTCCCGTTATCCAAGGGATCAGTGATGATCCGCGTCCCGGCATCCGAAGGATCCGCGATGATTCGCGTCCTGTTGAGACCAGCAACCGCGGTATGGATAGATAAGTTCCCGTGCTCGACAGGATGTGGCTCAATGCGGATTCCGTAACGCGACGTGAACCGCGGGCGGTGTCGACCATCATCGATGCTGGCCGTTCGCTCACCGGAATCAGCGGTACGGAGCGCGCCGCATTTGTCAGCAGTCGCCCGCGCAAGCTCGGCGCCGATCGCGTCCGCATCGCCAAGCAGGCTGCCTAGTCCGCTGACATCGAGGACGACACATTCTGCGCCATAGCGCTGGATTCTCGGTGAAAAGTCGCGGGCGATTTCCATCAGCGCGCCTGAATTGCGCGTTGACCGCAGGCAGGCGAACAGACTCCCTCCGGAACGCCCGGCGGCGGGCGCTGTGCCACGCGTGACCGGACCGGAATCCGACAGCAATCGCTGTACGGACGCGAATACGTCGTTCGCGGAAACATCCGGAATGGAAGGCGTGAGATCGTCGTAAGACGGAATGCGCATGGGTTATCGCCCTCCGACGATCCGAGACTTCAACTCCACGCCGTTGAGCAGGCGTGCGCGGTTCGAAGTTCCTGCCCATCGCACGCGAGGGTCGCGCACCGACGACTCGAGCGTCAGCGTCACTCCCCCGGGGCTGCGGGCGATGTGATCGGATCCGATAATCAGAGCGACCGTCTGGCTGCCTTCGACAATCCTCGCAATGCGAAGCCAGGTGGTGAACGGAAAGGCGCGCACCGTGGGAGAAGACACGTCTGCGAGATCGAAAGCGACGATGCCGAAATTGCCAGCCTGGAGGACGAGGGTGGTGGCCTTCAGCGCACGCGCGGCGTCACCCGTGTCGCGAATCCAGAGAAGGCGAGAAAGATCCAGGCCCGCGGCGCCCGCAGAAACCGGATCGAATCGATCGCTGGTATCGATCAGCGCCACCAGCTCGCCGCGCGCGGTGGCCGCCCTGAGGGTCTGGCACAGCACGGCCGTTCGCCCTGACGACCGAGGGCCGACGATCTCCGAGAGTTGTCCGCGCACGAACCCGCCGCCCAGCGCGGCGTCCACAGCCGGCACGCCCGTCGCTGCGAGATCGTCGGGCGCCCGCGGCACTGACGTGTCGGTCAGCGTGACGTCGAGTTTCCGGGCCCGGAGAAGCGATTCGAGGTGAACGCGTGCCATGATTTCGCTTTTTCTTCGCCTTCGCACCGTGAGTATAGTGCTCGCGCTGAACCGGATCAAGCGGTTCCGGTCCCTGGCTCGTCCCATCCGTGTAAGTGCCAGAAGGATTGGTTGTTAAGATAGATGCCCTCGTGACCACGCCGCTCGAAGCCAAAGCCCCGCCGGCGCCCGACCCCGGGCCGGCCGCGACCACCCTTCGCTCCCCCACCCTTCAGCGTGCGTTGGCGGCGTTCACCTATCGGGACTTTCGCGTCCTCTGGTTCGGTGCGTTCTCGTCGACCGTGGGCACCTGGATGCAGAAAGTCGCTCAGAGCTGGCTCGTCCTCGATCTGACCGGCTCGACGTTCTATCTCGGCCTCGATGACTTTCTCGGGCAGTTGCCGATTCTGCTCTTCACGGTCGTGGGCGGCGTCATCGCGGATCGGCACGATCGCCGGCGGCTGCTTCTCGGCTCGCAATACGTCCAGATGACCACGGCCTTCACGCTGGCCGCGCTCGTCTACTGGAACCTCGTCAGCATCTGGCACATCCTTACGCTGTCGTGCGTCGCCGGACTCGCGCAGGCATTCGGTGGCCCGGCGTATCAGTCGCTGATCCCCTCGCTCGTGAACAAGAAGGATCTGCCGAACGCTATCGCGCTCAACTCGATTCAGTTCAATCTCGCGCGGGTATTCGGGCCGCTCATCGCCGGCATCGCCATGGCCTCGTTCGGCGCCGCGGTGTGCTTCGGCCTCAACGGCCTGTCCTTCCTCATCGTCATCGTCGCGATCATGTCGCTCTTCGTGAAGCACATCCCGCAGGCCGAGCGAAAGCCGTTACTACAGGAAATGAAAGGCGGCTTCACGTACGCGCGCAACGAGCCGGCGATCGTGGCGCTGACCGTGCTCGCGTTCATGACGACGTTCCTGGGTCTGCCGCTGCTGACGTTTCTGCCGGTGTTCGCCCGCAACATCTTCAAGGGGGACATCGGCCTCTACAGCGAGATGATGGCGTTTCAGGGCATCGGCGCCGTCGTCGGCGCGCTCGTCGTGGCCTGGCTGGGACGCTTCAAGCACATGGGGCTGACGCTACTGACGGTGCAGGTGGCGTTTGGCGGACTGATCGCGGCCTTCGCGTTGTCGCGCGTGTTCTGGGTGAGCTGTGTGCTGCTGTTCTTCTGCGGCGCGGCGCTGATCGTCGTCTTTTCGATGACCGCGTCACTGGTGCAGTTGATCGTCCCCGACCATCTCCGCGGCCGCGTCGTCAGCATCTATATGGTGGCGTTTCGTGGCGGCGCGCCGCTCGGCAGCCTAGCTGCGGGGTATGCCGCCAGCCTCGCGTCGGCGCCCGCTGTCCTGGCAATCAATGGCGGGCTCGTGTCGATGGTGGCCATCTATTTCCTGATGAGGAGCCAGGGAGTGAGAAACTTATAGTCCGTAGTTCGTGGTTCGTCGCTCGTTGCTCGGAGAACCGCGAGCGGCGGCCCAGCTCTTCGAGCCACGAGCGACGAGCTACGGACCACGGCATGACGGCCATACAGCTCGTAGTCGAGCGTCGCTGGATCGTCCAAAAATGGTAGCCTTTACGGGCGGGAGGGCATCATGTTGAAGACGGTTGTTGTCGGATCCGTGAGCGTCCTGGTTAGCATCACGTCGCAGCCGTCAGCGCGCGAGCAGGTCACGGCCACCGTTGCCGTACCGTCACAGCCAGCCGCGCCCGCTTCAAAACCCACTGATGCGCAACAGCTTCTATCGGCACGTAAACACGTCGTCGAAGCTTTGCGCGCCGCCAGAGAGAGTCAGGCCACATCAGCCGACGCCGCAGCGGCCGACGCAGCACTCGCCAACGCCGTCAACGCCCTGAACCAGCTAGTCCAGTCCAGGACCGCCGAGTGCACGTTCGCACTGAAAATGAAGGAAGTGGATCCGAACGTCGATTCGAGAATCCACGTCGGGGCGCCGGATGGCGGACGCGCCAAGATCCGTCGCATCCTGCCGCCCGCGTGCCTCAAGTAAACGGCGGGTCACGACGGGCTTCCGTCAGCACTGGGCAAAAATTCGGCGCATCTGGGCGCTGACTGGCCTCACCGCTGGAGCCATCTTCATCGGCTGGTCGCTGCTGGCTTACCGGGCCAATTCTGACGCGCGGCATGCGCTGACGAGCGCAGATGGCGCGATCGTCTCGCACGCCACCGGGTACTGGCAATTCCAACCATCCGGCACCGCATCACGAACCGGCCTGATCTTCCTGCCTGGCGCGCTGGTCGATCCTGTCGCGTATGCTCCGATCACCGCCGCCGATCGCGAGAGGCGGCCACACGGCCGTCCTCATCGAAGTGCCCAGGCGCGGCGCGTTTGGAGGAGCAGAAAGCCCGGAGGTCGCCGGGCGGGTGCGTGCCGCGATGAACGGGCTGCCCGATGTTCGGGGATGGGTTGTCGCCGGACACTCACTCGGCGGCAGGATTGCCGCCAGCCTGGCGCAAACAGCGAATCCGAAATTCGCGGGCCTGGTGCTGATCGGCACGTCACATCCCCGCGACTTCAGCCTCGCTCACCTCGTGATCCCGGTCGTTCAGGTGTTCGGAACGCGCGATACCGTCGCCGATGCCGACAAGGTCCACAGCGCCCTGGCCAATCTCCCACCAACGACACTGAGCGTGCGCATCGACGGCGGCAATCACTCGCAATTTGGATCCTACGGCTTTCAACCCGGCGACTGGCCCGCGACCATCTCGCGGGAGACACAGCAGCAACTCACCATCCGTACGCTGCTCGATTTGCTGAGGTCTCGTGAACCTTCGTCGTGACCACCGCTTCAGTTTGGTCGAGGCACAACGAAGGCCGAGAAAACGAGGACCGTCAGGCACTACGGTCGCGTAAGAGGATGGGTATCCACAACAGGCTGGAACCCACAGCAACGTTCCGAGCGTAAGCATTGCGACCCAGAGACCAGGCCCGCTTCGAATGTCGTGAATTTCATATTGAACCTTCGTCGTGAACCCTCGTCGTGAACCCCCGTCGTGAACCCGTCGTGAACCCCCGTCGTGAACCCCCGTCTTACGCACTCGCCATCCAGAACACACCGAGACCGATAGAGGCGATCGCCATGACAACGGCCGCCGCCTGTCCCAACCGCGCCGCGGCTGCCGCGGACATCAGTCGGGCAAACGCGACACCGAAGAGCGACATGGAGATCAGGATGCCCAGCGCGAAGACCGCGATCAGAACGAGCAGACTTCCGAGCGACGCCGAATCGGTGCTGCCACCAAACGGTGCGAGCATCGTCAACGCGCGCAGGCTGCTGATGGCGAAGGCGGCGCCGACGATCGTGGGCAGATGTGAGTGAGCGGCCGGAAGCGGATGGTGATCTCTGCGGCCGACGTGCAGGTGCCAGTGTGGGACAGGCTCATCGGCATGCCGATGCGTGTGCCCATAGAGGCGGCCGGCGAACACGCCCCAGAGCCCGACACCGCCGAACAGGACGAGCAGCGAACCACCCAGAATCTCGCCGCCGCGCTCGACGACGATCGGTAGCGACCACCCGAGCACGATCAACGTCCCGGCGCCGAGCGCCAGCAGCAACGCATGCCCGACGGCGAACTGCACGGCCACGCCTAGCGCACGAGCCCGTCGCACGGCTGGCGTCTCGCCGGTTGTGGCCAGCGACAACGCCGCGATGGCCATCAGATGGTCAGCGCCCAGACCGTGGAGAAAGCCTAGAAACAAAGCGGAAGAAATGAGCAGCACGACAGCTCAGAAGTCTATCAGGTTCAGGACGAGGGTTCAGGACGAGGGTTCAGGACGAGGGTTCACGACGGAGGTTCGGACGATTGTTCAGAGCCTGGTGATCCGATCGCTGACACGGTCCGTAGCGAGCGAGCTGGTTGGATCGGGCGACCTCTGAGCTGCGCGACGGCGGCAGTTTGAAAAACGGCCTCGGAGCGGGTCCAAGCGGCGCCGGCCAAAGTTGTCTCCGGCGACCGAATCGCCTCGTTGCCCAACCGATTGGGCGCTTGCCTCCGGACCAGCCAGCCGGCGACGATCGTGACGCGCGCGAAGTTCAGACGAAGCGGATCCGAGCCCGGTGATGCGGACGCGGACATGGTCCGTGACGAGCGATTCACGACGGAGGTTCACGGCAGAGGACTCTGGGCCAACGGCCTCAGTCCAACGGTCCACGACAGTGGAATGACTGCGGCAGGATTAGCAGACCTTGTCGTCGCACGCCTGATAGCGCAACGTGCCTTTGATCGTGAGTGTCGCTCCGGCGGCGGCTGCACGCTGGCGGACGGGAGCGCTGAGACTCACCGTTACATCCTGCGCGATGCGGAACGGCTTGCTGAAGACGAGCTGCGTTTCCTTCAGGGGAGCAAAGAAGAACTTCTCGCCCTTCGGGAAGACAGGCGGAAACACCTTGAACGCTTCGTCGGTCTCCAGCGAGATCTCGATCGGAATGTAGTCTTTCTGCTCCGGCGCGTAGACATGCATCTTCGGCTTGGGTGTGATGTCGACCCACAGTGAGAACCGCGTGCCTGGAGCAACGACAGCGTCGCTCGACGACGTGGTCAGCGTGAGATGTGGCGTGTCCTTGCGATCGGCGCCAGGCTGTTGACCGGCCGGAGTGCCAATCAAGCTCGCACCGCTGGCTCGCTCCTGATACCGCTCTTCGAACGATCGCCTGGTGACGATCCCTCTGGCGTTCACGACGAAGGTGCCGGGGTACGGGATGCCCAGCGTCTTGCCGGTAGCCTCCATATTCAGGATGCCGAAGCGTTTGATCACTGCGGAGCCTTCATCGGACAGGAGCGGGAACGTGATTCCGCGCGCAGTCGCGAAGGCCTTCAGGGTTGCCGGTGGATCGTAGCTGATCGCCGCCAGCCCGATGCCGCGCTTCTGGAGGTCGCCTGCACTCTGTTGCAGCTGCACGAGCTGCGTTTTGCAGTAGGGTCACCAGTCTGCCGAACGGAAGAACACGAGCATCGCGCCGTTCGGTCCAAGCACGGACTTCAGGGTGTGCGTGCGGCCGTTCTGATCGATCAGGGAGAAGTCAGGAACGCGCGAACCAACCTGTGGACCCAGTTTGTCGAGCTCCGCGGCGGGCCGTGGGGGCGCCTGCGGGCTCCCGGCGAATACTCCAAACGCCAACACCGCGCAGGCGAGAATGCGCATCATTATCAGATGCTAACAGGTGTCCGGCGCAGGTACAAAACAAGAGCGAGGCCTGATGGCCTCGCTCTTGTGTGAACCCGCTGGACGGACTACTTCCGGCGCGTGATCTGATCCCAGATTGCGGCGCCGCCGCCGCCGATGGCCGCGCCGATGAGTGCGCCCTTCTTGCCGCCAACCGCCGCGCCGACGCCGGCGCCGACGCCAGCTGACGACCCGATGATGATCGCGCTCTTCTTCACCGAGCGCGTCTGCCGCACAGGAGCGCGACGCTCTTCATACACTTGTCTTGCCGGGTCACTGGTCGCGCCACCGGCACGACGCGCGCGTCGCCGAGGTCCGAGTACGCCGGTGTCGTGGCACGAACCGGCACGTAGGCTTGCTGCGCCTCCGGACGCAACGGCGCCTGCGTCGTCGAGAGCTGACCGGCCGCCACGCATTCGACTTGCGACACCGTGGCGCCATTCAGGACGACTGGCCGCACGAGGGTTCGCTGATGCGGCTCGCACGTCACCACGACCGGCAGGCCGGCCGGGCTGGCGTTGAGCGACTGCGCCGAAACGCCTGTCGCATCGCGCGTCCCGCATCCAACTGTCACGAGCAGCGCGCCAAGCCCGAGCGCCGCTCCCGTTGCGCGTCCCCACTCCGATTTGCGTTCGAAAGCGTTCATGGTCGGTTCCTCCCGGTTGCGTCGGGAAGTCCAAGCGCGGTGCCATTTGAAAATCGACTTTTTCGGCCTGTTTTGCGGCAGAGCCAATACCGACTGTCCCCTCGAGGCAACAGGGTCCGTTCGGGAGCCAGGACAGCAGGCCGGCGTTGCACGGAATTCGGATCCAGCGATTACAATCCTGACACCTCGGCGATGATCATCCGGACCCACGACGATTCTCAGCTCTTCATCACGCAACCCGATCACGCACGGCTCGCTGCACAAGCAATCTCGCAGTGGCGCGACGACGGGTTCGACGACAACCCGCGGCGTCCATCAATCCTCCTGGCGGCGCGGGAACACGACAACGGATGGCGTGAAGAGGACGCGACGACGCACGTGGATGCCAATGGCAAGGCTCTGGATTTCATCTGCGTGCCAGTGGAGGTGCGGCACCGCATCTGGCCGCGGGCGGTCGATCGACTGGCTGAAGAGGACCCGTACGCCGCGGCCCTCGTGGCGCAGCATGCGATGACGGTCTACGGGCACTTCGAATCTGACCTCGCCTGGTATCCGTTCTTCGAGACCATGCAAGCGCGGAGCGTCGCTCAGCTGGAAAGGAGTCCGCGCAGGCGCGGCGTGAGCACATCCTGGCTGACTACCGATTCGTGCATGCCGCAGATCGCATCTCGCTCGCCTTCTGTACTGGATGGCCACAGCCGCTCGAGTCGTACGGACGCCGGATTATACTGAGGCACGATACGGTCGAGGTGTCTCCCGATCCTTTCGCCGGCGCGCGTGTTCCGCTCCGCATCCTGGCGCGACGGTTGCCGATACGCGAGTACGCCTCGGCAGCGGACCTGCGCGCCGCGCTCGATGACGCGCCCGTCGAAGTGATCGAAGGCGAAGCCGGCGGCCCGCACTAGTGGCACGTATCAGCTGAATCAGTACTACTCTCAACAAGCGTCCGGCCGTGATCAGCGGGCCGCGACAACCGAGCGGCCGGTCGCGAGTCAGGAGATACGCTCTACTAGACATGTCCTCCATCCTCATCGTCGAAGACGACGCCGACATCGCGCAGCTGATTTCGCACTATCTGGAAAAGGCTGGGCACCGGGTCGATCGGCTGACGTCGGGCGGCGACGTCATGCCCCGCCTGCGCAAACAGCCCGCGGACCTCGTGATCCTCGATCTGATGCTGCCGGGCATGGATGGACTGCTCGTCTGTCAGGCGTTGCGATCGGACCCGGCAACCGCGTCGATCCCGGTGATCATGCTGACCGCGCGCGGCGAGGAATCGGATCGGGTGTCCGGTCTCGAGCTCGGCGCAGACGACTACGTCACGAAGCCGTTCAGCCCCAAGGAACTGAGCGCGCGGGTAACGGCGCTGCTGCGTCGTGCGACGCGCACGGGCGGCTCGACGGGCGTCATGCGCTACGGCCCGATCACGATCGATCCAGACCGGCATCGAATCACGCTCGATAACGAGGAAATCAGGTTGACGGCGAAAGAGTTCCTGCTCCTCCTGTATCTCGTGCAGCATCGCGGACGCGTCCTCTCGCGCGACCTGCTGCTGACCGACGTCTGGGGCTACCAGTACACGGGCGGCACGCGGACCGTGGACGTCCACGTTCGCCGCCTGCGGGAAAAACTGCCGATCCTGGCGGATGCGATCGAGACCGTCAAGCAGTTTGGCTACAAGCTCGCCGAACGCCCGTGACCTTTCGCTCGCGCCTGTTCGCAACATCCCTGGCGGCTGCGGCGCTGACGCTGCTGGTCGCCACGGTCCTGGTTTCGTGGTCGCTCCGCCGAACGTTGAACGAGCGAATCGAAGGCTCGCTCATCAACGAAGCGCGGTTGATGGCCGAGACGCTGTCCCACCGCAGCCCGGCCGGAGCGGACGCTCTGGACAACGAAGCTGACGACCTCGGAACGCTGGTGTCAGCCCGCGTCACCTTCATCGGCCCCGATGGCGCCGTCGTCGGCGACTCCCAGCTCGATGGCGATGCGCTCCGTTCCGTCGAAAACCATGGGACGCGTCCCGAGATCCTCGACGCCGGCCGCTCGGGGCTCGGGGTGGCGCGCCGCTACAGCACGACGGTGTCGGTGGACATGTTGTATGTCGCCGTCCCGGTGCGCAATCCGAACGTGCCTGTGCTGGCCTTCGTCCGCCTCGCCCTGCCGCTCACGGAAGTACGCGATCAACTGGCCGAGGTCCGGCGCCTGGCGGCCATCGCGTTCGGGATAGGTCTGCTGGCAGCCATGGCCCTGTCCGGCGGGATCTCAATTCTCCTCAGCCGGCGCGTGCGGGCCATCGCCGAAGTCGCGGGACGGTACGCGGAGGGTGACCTGTCGCGACCGGCGCGCGACTACGGCAACGACGAGATCGGCACCGTCGCGAGGGTGCTCGACGAGTCCGTTCGTGAGATCGGACGACGGGCGAGCGATCTCGCCTCCGATCGCGCACGGATGCAGGCCATTCTCTCGGGCATGGTCGAAGGCGTGTTGATCGTCAACGAACACGGACGGCTGCAACTGGTGAACGACGCGGCGCGGCGTATGCTGCAAGTGCAGCACGCCGCCGAAGGACGGCACTACCTCGAGATCGTCCGGCATCCGGATATCGCCGCGCAACTCGGTGCCGCGCTGAAGGGGGCCGCGACCAGCCCGCTCGAGCTGACGCTCCCGCGGGAGCCGGAGGTCATTATCATCGCGCGCAGCACGCCGGTCGCGGCGGCGGAGGAAGGCGGCGCCGTGCTCGTCATGCACGACATCACCGACCTGCGACGCGCGGACAGGATCCGCCGTGACTTCGTCGCCAACGTCTCGCACGAGCTGCGCACGCCGCTGACCGCCGTCCGCGGATATGTCGAAGCGCTGACCGACGGCGGCACCGACCAGCAGGAGGCGCGGCGGTTCCTCGAGATCATCGGTCGTCACACGCTGCGCATGGAACGGCTGGTGCGCGACCTGCTCCGCCTGGCGCGACTTGATGCGGGACAGGAACTTCTGGAGCATGTCGCCTGCTCCACCGAGTCGCTGTTCAGCGGCGTCGAGACCGAGCTGGCGCCGGCGATCGAGTCGCGCGGGCAGACGGTCGAGCATCGCGTTGCTCCGGAGGCGGCAACGATTCATGGCGATCCCGCGAAGCTCCACGATGCCTTGAAGAACCTGCTCGAAAACGCCACGAACTACTCACCCGCCAACAGCCGTATCGTGATGAGCGCCGAGCGCCGCGACGGCACGATGCTGCTGTCGGTCTCCGATCAGGGTCCAGGCATTCCGGAAGCCGACCTGCCGCGGATCTTCGAGCGATTCTATCGCGTGGACAAAGCTCGCTCGCGCGGCGGCCGGGATCCTGGAGGGACCGGTCTGGGCCTGGCGATCGTGAAGCACCTGATCGAGCTGCACGGAGGGAGAATCCGCGCCGCGAACAGGGCGGAGGGCGGCGCAGTATTCACGATAGAGCTGCCAATTCCCTGATTGGTGCCGTAGCTCGTCGATCGTTGCTCGTTGCTCGTAGAGCGTCTGGAAGACCGATGAGTTCTACGGAGCGACGAGTGACGAACCACGGCTCAGATCGTGTCTAGGGCGCAAGCGTCGTCGCAGTGATCCAGTACGTGAGCGCAGAGATGATTGCGGCCGCAGGAATCGTCAGGATCCACGCCCAGACGATCCGGCCGGCGACGCCCCATCGAACGGCCGACAAGCCGCTTGATCGAGCCGACGCCGATGATCGCGCCCGTGATGGTGTGCGTGGTGCTGACCGGCACGCCGAGATGCGTTGCGGTGAAGAGCGAAATCGCGCCGGCGGTTTCGGCGGCGAACCCGCCGACCGGCTGCAGCTTCGTGATCTTCGAGCCCATCGTGTGGATGATCCGCCAGCCGCCCGACAGCGTGCCCAGCGCGATGGCGGCGTGCGCCGCGAGCACGACCCACAGATCGATGCGGAACTCGGCGATGTAGCCGCCCGCGAACAGCGCCCCGGCGATGATCCCCATCGTCTTCTGCGCATCGTTGCCGCCGTGACCCAGGCTGTAGGCGGCGGCCGACAGCAGCTGCAGACGGCGGAACCAGTGATCGACGCGGCTCGGCGACGTGCCCGAGAAGATCCAGAGGATCGCCACCATCAACAGGAACCCCAGGGACATGCCGATGAGCGGCGCCAGGACGATGAAGATGAGCGTCTTGGTCCAGCCCGAGACGATGATGGCGCTCCATCCCGCCTTGGTGATCGCTGCGCCGGCGTAGCCGCCGATCAACGCATGCGAGGAGCTGGTGGGCAAGCCGTAATACCACGTGATCAAGTCCCACACGATCGCGCCCATCAACCCGGCAAAGATCACGGCAAAGGTGACGACCCGGATGTCGACGAGGCCAGAGCCGACGGTCTTGGCGACGGCGGTCCCGAACGTGAAGGCGGCGACGAAATTGAAGAACGCCGCCCACACCACGGCCTTGCCTGGCGTGAGCACGCGCGTGGAGACGACCGTGGCGATCGAGTTGGCGGCGTCGTGGAAGCCGTTGATGTAGTCGAAAACGAGCGCAACGACAATGAGCCCGGCGACGGCGAGAAAGTTCGTGTCCATTCAGGCGTCAGGCGTGTTTCACGACGACGCCTTCGAGCACGTTGGCCACGTCTTCGCAGCGGTCCGTGGCATCCTCGAGGAAGTCCAATACCTCTTTCCACTTGATGATGGTGATGGCGTCCCGCTCTTCCTCGAACAGGCGCCGCAGCGCGGCCTGATGCGCGCGGTCCGCCTCGTTCTCGAGGCGGTTGATCTCCACCGCCGCGCTCGGACACGCCCTTCCGCTTGCCGAGCGCTTTCAGCGCCAGCACGACCTGCTCGGCGGAGACCTTGACCAGCCTCGCCAGCTCGCGGGCGTCGGGCCGCACGTGCTCGATCTGATACAGCCGCACGACCGCCGCCGACGCATCGATGGCGTCCATCACATCGTCCAGCGATCGGGCGAGCGCGTGGATGTCTTCGCGATCGAGCGGCGTGACGAACGTGCGGTGCAGGCGCTGGATGATCTCGTGGGTGAGGAAGTCGCACTTGTGCTCGACTTCCTTGATCTCGTCCGCCTTGTCCCAGATCGGATGATCGGGCACGAGCATCTCTTCGAGAAGGCCCGCGCCCAGGCGAATCTGCTCGGCGAGCGCCACGAAATCGTCGTAGAAGCGCTCTTCGCGCGGTATCAGTCTGAAGGCCACCCGCTATCCTCCGGGCGAGAATCTTAGCAGATCTGCCTCAGATTTAACGGATTCGTCATATCTGTAACGTCGCGACAACAAGTTCTGTCGCGCGTACCAGTTATGGGTACGTGCGGAATCGCGCGAGGGAGCGCGGCGTGTGCGAGGCTGGCGTCGAGCAGGTGGCGAGGGAGTGATAAACCCTCCCTCGCCAATCCCCGACGTTTAGAACAGGTACCGGATCGAGATCTGCGTCTGACGCGCGGTGCCCAATCCGACGGTTCTGTTGAGAGGCCCGAGCATGTAGCCGAACGTTCCGGCGGAGGCATCGGTGAATGGCTGTCCCACGGTGCCGGCCGGGAGGGTCGACGCCGGGTTCTCGTAGTTCAAACGGTTCGTAATGTTGAAGAAATCAAAGCGCACCTGCACGCCCTGATTCGAGGCGAACCTGAACTCCTTGCTCGCCATCAGGTCCACCTGCCAGAAATTCGGGCCACGGAGATAGTTGCGCGGCAGGTTACCGAACGTGCCTGGCAGGGGCGCTGAGAACGCCGCGGGATTCAACCAGCGGACACCGTCCTTCAGGTAGGGGTTGACGCCCGGCACGAGGTCGGGGCGCTGGGTGCCGCGCGTGTTGCCTCCGGGAACGTTCGTCACGGTCACACCGTTCACCGACACGGTGTCCGGCCGGTTGATCAGCACGTTGATCGGCACGCCGCTGCGCGCGTTCACGATGCTGCCCAGCCGCCATCCGCCCTTCCAGAATCCCTCGAACGGGAGCACATACACCAGCGAACCGTTGAAGGTGTGCGGAATGTCGCTCAGGTTCGTCCCGAACTCGGTGTTGTAGTCGAACGTGTTGTTGGCCGTGACAGCCTCGTTCGATCCCTGCGTCGTGCCTTCATTCCGCGAATACTGATACTGGAACCCGCCGGTAAAGCCCAGATGGAAACGACGCGTCAGGCTGATCTGCAGTGCGTCATAGTTGGCCTCGCCGCAACCGAAGATCGGATTACCGTTGATCACCAGCCCGTCGACGCATCCCGACGTCTTGTAATCCACCTGGCCGACGGAAGGAGCGAGACGTACTCGCGTGGTGTTGTTGAACGTATTGGCGACGCCGCGCAGGAACATGTCGCGGCCCTTGCTGCCCGTGTAGCCGACGCTCAGGTTCATATCCCCAGGCAGTTCGTGACTAACACTCACACCGTACTGGATGTTGTACTCGTCGGGCCGTTCGTGGGTATAGCCGCGAATGGAGAGCAGATTTCGATACGTGGCCGGATCCACCGGGTAGGCCAGGACGGGAACGTCGGTCGACTGGACCCGCCGCCTTTCGATGAAGTTCTCAATCGGCTGAATGCGATCTTCGAACTGCCCTGGACCGTAGAAAAGGCCGTACCTGCCCGGATCACCGTCCTGTCGGTAAGCTGGTACGCGGCCGACAGGCGCGGCGCAAAGTTGTTCTTGTCAGCATTGTAGAAATTGTCCGGGTCGCTGCCGAAGTCGTTCTCCTCGATGAAGAACGGCCTGGCCCTGCTGTCTTTTTCCTTCACGACCGAGTAGAAGTCGTAGCGCAGGCCCAGCTCGAGCGTGAGCCGCCGGCCCACGCGCCAGGAGTCCTGCGCGAAGCCAATCGCGTAGAACTGCTGCGGCGTGAAAAACGGCGAATCGAGGGCCACGGCCACTTGCGTCGGCCGGTTATCGATGAACTCGTTGATGCCGGCATACGTGATTTCCTCGCTGCCGAGAAAGCGGAACTTCGACTCGATTTGCCGGTACTCGCCGCCGAACTTGAGCGTGTGCACGCCCCTGCTCAGAGTCAGTGCGTTGGCGATCGAAATCGAGCGGGGGTCGTAGGCCTGGCCGTTGGTCGAGGCGTTGCTCGTCGCACGAACGAGAAGGCCGCTTCGCGCAACACCCGTCGTCCCTCGTGCATCCGCCGACGCCGAGGTGACTGTCCCGGACAGCGATACCTGCAAGGCGTCGTACCGGGCGGCCCGAAGGCCACCGCATCGTATTTCGGCCGGTTGATGCCCAGTCGCAGCTCATTGATGACGCTGCTGCCAAACAGTGACTGGTGGCTGAACACAATATTCATCGGTTGCTGAGATGCCAGCACCCGCCTCGGTGTCACCGTACGGTCAGGCGTATCGACCTCGCCATCACTGTAAAGAATTCGCGCGTAGAACGATTGTGAGTCTGTGAATCGGTGGTCGATGCGGGCTGCCAGCGTGTGTTCCTTCTGGTCAGCGGTCGTGGTCAGCGACGCAAGCGCCAGCAGGGCGTTCGACGGCACGGCAACCGTCCCTTCCGGGAATCCTGCGAGGAGCGGCGCGACGGCTTGTGTCCGCGCGGGACTCTGACCCTGGCCGCTGCCAACCGGTTCCCCCGCCAGAATGCGGCGCCTGGCCTCGGCACTCGGTACTGCCTCGGTGAAGGTCAGACCGATGTTCTGATCCAGGCCCTCATAGCTGCCAAAGAAGAACGTGCGATTCGACACCAGCGGACCGCCCAACGATCCGCCGAACTGGTTGAGGCTGAGCTCCTGCTTTTGATCGTCGTAGGGACTCGCGGCGTCGAGGGCATCGTTTCGGAAATAGCTGAACACCGACCCGTTGAACCGATTGCTGCCGCTCTTGCTGATGACCGTGATGTTCCCACCGGCCCCGAGCCCGCTCTCAGCCGGCGCGAGACCGGAGTTCACACGGAACTCCGAGATCGACTCCATCGAGGTCTGCAGCCGGAACTGCGATCCTGTCGCGTTGAGGTAACCGGGGCTGGCATCCCAGACGTAGGTGCCGTCGACACCGTCGTAGTTGAGGTAATTCTGCTGGTTCGACTTGCCATTGAAGCGCACGCTCGCCCAGCCTCCATTGCCATCCGACGTCGCGCCGGTGGCCAGCGTCATGAGGTTGGCAAAGTTGCGGCCGTTGACCGGCAGGCTCTCGAGCTCTGCCGGCGACACGTTGACGCCGATCTTCGCGGAACTCACGTCGATCGACGACACCTGCGCTTGCACGGTCACTGACTCGGTCACGTTGGCCAGACCGAGCTTGACGTCGATGGGCTTGTTCTCACCCACACCCAGTGCAACAGTCGTTTTGCTGGCCGCGAAACCGCTCAACTCCACGGTGACATCGTAGGTCCCGGGACCGAGGTTTGTCAGAGTGAAGCGACCACTTTCATCCGAGACCGTTGTTCGGGCAGCCCCAGTCTGCTGGCTCGTGACAGTTACAGTTGCGCCCGGCAGCAACCCGCCGCCTGCGTCCGCGACCATGCCGACAATGCGCGACTCGACCTGCTGCGCCACAGACGGCGCGGCCAGCCACGGGGCGATCGCGACAGCGATGCTGACCATGGCAAGGCTAGCGATCCTTCGGTAAAAGCTCATGACGATCCTCGGAAGAGAGAGACGGTTCACAGGAAAGGGGCACAATCTCCCCCCGAAACTCACAAAGGCTAATGAGTGCGTGTAATCCACACGCAACACCCTTGTTACGGGCGGGTTAAATCTGGGGGATGAGTTGTTGGGAGCGGTTAAGGCAGCGCTCGGTACCTGAAATTGCGGAACCGAACTTCGCCGCTGCCTGCGGCATAGATGGCAGGACGCAAGCTCAGGAAGTCGTAGCCGACATTATGGTGATAGCCCGAAACCTCCATGCCACGGTCGTACCGTGTCCACGTTCGACCATCGACGCTGTAGTCGATCGTCACGATGTGCCGATCGTTGCGTAAGCCTCAGGTGGACGCGATTGGCGACGTCGGCGGGCTTCGCGCCAGGACGCTCGATGCCGTAGCTGTGCATGATGAAGTTCTTCGCCGAGTAGCCGAGGCCGACATACAGCTTTCGGTTGTAGAACAAGAGGAGGCCCGCCGTCGCCTCCGGGTCGGCATCGATCTCGACCTCGATCTCGTACGCGTGATCGCCGGTGACGAACCAGAGCGGAGAGCAATCGGACGGAGCCTTTCCTTTCGCCTTCAAGACGAGCTGGCCGTTCTCGTACCGGTACCGATCGCGGTCGTTGACGTCGCCGGCGTAAAAACTCCATTGAACGTCCCCATCCTGCTGGACGAGAAGTCGTCTGAGTAGGCAAAGCCGTGCGGACTGGCGCTCGCGGGCACCGGTTTGGGAATTGGCCGCGCCGGATCGTACTTCGCCACCCTGAACCATCCATCGTCGAGCCATTCGACAGGCTCGAGCAGAGTCTGGCGCCCGAGGTTGTAGAAACCCTTCTCGTACGCGTGATAGACGATCCACCAGCGGTTATCCGGCCCTTCGATCAGCGTGCCGTGGCCCTTGGACCACCAGCTCTCGTTGCCAGACGTTGCGCGCAGGATGGGGTTGTGCGGTGAGTTCTCCCACGGCCCCTCGATCGACTTGGAACGCGCGGCAACGATCATGTGCCCGGTCGGCGGACCGGCCGTGCCACCCTCGGCCAGCACCATGTAGTAGTAATCGCCCTTGCGGATGATCTTCGGGCCTTCCTGCGCGAATCCCTCGACGATCCAGTCCTGCGGGTACTTCCAGCCGTCGTAGATTTTTCGTCGGCTCTCCCACGACTGCCAGGCCGTCGTCGGCGAGCGTTACGAGGTAGCCAGCGCTCAGAAAGAGATACCGCTTCCCGTCGGGCCCAACAGCGTGCCCAGGATCGATTCGGCCGATCTTCAGATCGATCGGCTCGCTCCACGGTCCGCGGATGTCGTCGGCCCAGACGACGTAGTTCGATCGATACGGACCGACCCCCGGAAAATAAATGTAATACCGCGAGCCGTGCTTCACCAGGTCTGGTGCCCACACGGATCCGACGTTCTTGAAGAGCGCCGGGCCGATCGGTTGCCAGTTGACGAGATCCTTCGAGTGCCAGATCACAAGCCCCGGATACGCGTCGAACGACGAGAAGGTCATGTAGTAGTCGGACCCGTCCTTCAGGATCGACGGGTCAGGATGATCGCCGCTCATGATCGGGTTCAGAAAGTAGCCGTTCCCGAGATCGGCCTTGCGCTGGCCCTCGATGCCTCTCGCCCAGACTGGCTGTTTGCGGCCGGTCAACGCGTATGACGCCGTCGGCTGGAGATACGCGGCAAGCCCCACCTGCGGCAGCGATCGGATGCCGTCAACGACCGTCGCCGCGTTGGCTTCGGCGCCATCGGCGTTCGGATGCGTCGAATCGCCAACCGTGAAGTAGCGGGCGGTGATCTCATCCTGGCCTGCGCCGGAATACAGACGCGCGACAGCCGCGTTGAGATCGTAGAAGGGCACCTTCTCCTCTCTGGCCACCTGCTCCATCAGGCGTGCGTGCGTTGCCATGACGTTGTTCAGTTGTCCGCCCGCGGACCAGTAGTTCCTCGGAACCGGCGACAGAAACACCAGCGTGACACCCCTGGCGCGCGTGTCGCGGACGTACTGGCGGAGATACCAGCCGTAAGTTCGAACCGTTGTCTTCTGTTTCGACGTTTCGTCGATGACTTCCCGTGACTCGTCGCCTGCCGATGGGATTGTTCCTCGATCCGTGGTCAGCTCGCGCTGATCGTTGTGCCCGAATTGGACGAGCGCGAAGTCGCCACGCTTCATCTGCCCGAGCGCCCGAGCCCAGCGGCCTTCTTCGATGAAGCTGCGGCTGCTCCGTCCGCCCATGGCCCAGTTCACGACCTGTATGCGCGTTTCGTCGAAGAAGGGCGCCAGGTAGTCGCCCCACCCCTCGCCAGGTCCATGATTCTTGACGGTCGAGTCTCCGATCACGAACACCGCCGGCCGGGCGTCATCTCGCGAGGGATCCGTACGCGGCTCTGTGACGGCGGGCTGCACGACGATCTGGCCCGACACCACGACAGTCGACAACACGATCACCAGCGCTGCAGGAGTCATCCTCACGATCAATCTCCAGGGTCACCCAACCAACCATGCGCGCGCATCCAATCGAACCAGCGGTCGACCCAGAACGACGTGGGCCCCAGACCGGCAGACGTCCCGAACCCGTGCGGCCCGTGCTCGTAAACGTGCAACTCCGCGGCGACACGGGCCTTCAGCAACGCCTCATGGAAGAGGATGCTGTTCTGGACTGCCACGCTCTGATCATCCGCACCGTGCACGAGGAACACGGGCGGCGTCTGCGAGGTCACCTGGCTTTCGAGCGAAAGGCGTGCAATGAGAGCCTCGGGCGGATGATCGCCCAGCAGATTCCGCCGCGACGCGTCGTGCGCGTACGGCTCGCGCATGGTGATGACCGGATAGAGCAGCGCGACGAAGTCCGGGCGGGCGCTGATGCTGTCGATGGCTGCCGCCGTGCGGCCGTCTGACGAGTCGAAGAGTGTCGCAGCCGACGCCGCTACGTGCCCGCCTGCCGAGGCGCCCATGACCCCAACACGATCGGGGCGGACCCCGAACTCCTCGGCGCGCGATCGAACCACGCGGATCGCCCGCAACACGTCTTGCAGAGGCGCAGGGTGTCCGTACTCGGCGAGCCGGTACTTCAGGATGAAGGTCGTCACGCCGACCTTGCGCAGCCGCTCGGCCACACCCTCGGCTTCGTTGGCTATCGCCAGCCGCATGTAGCTGCCGCCCGCACAGACGACGACTGCAGTTCCGTTCGGCCTCGTCTCAGGAGGGACTATCGTCAGCGTCGGGTTCTGTACGTTGTAGACGCGGCCGTCTTCGACGCGCTCGGTGCCTCCGTTCGGCTTTGCGTTCGGCACACCCTCCGGCCAGAGCACGATGACCTGGCGGTCCGGTCGCGGGCTCTGTGCGTCACCGCCCGCGAGGGACGAGACGACGGCAGCCACGAGGAGCAGAGTTGTCATGTCTGCGGAACAGACATCAGCTCGGCTGACACCAACGCGCGAGGAGTGATGCGGATGGAATGGATGCGGCCCTTGAACCAGGACACGCGATTCAGCCTGACACCGATCGACGTCCGGCCAGCTCCGAACGGCGCGAACGCGATCTCGCCGATCAGCTCACGCCGCCCGTTGACGTAATGCGCCATGGTCTTGCCGTCGTAGGTCAATGCCACGACCGCCCACCGTCCGGCTTCGTGCATCTTCGCGCGGTCCAGCAGCGTCAGGCCGACCTCGCGGTGACGCAGGTACGTGTCGAGCGACCAGACACCTCGCGGATCCATTCGAAGTTCGAGCAGCGCACGGCTCGCCGTGCCGGCAGCCGGCGCTGAGTCCTCGAAATGCAGGAACCGCTGCTCTTCCCCTCCGCCCGGTGCGGGCGCAACCACCACTTCGATCGTGAACCGGTTGAGACCGGCCAGTGGGTTGACCTCCAACAGAAGTCCGTCGCTGCTGCCGTTGAATTCGACGGCCGGGCCGATGTCGGTCTGCACGACGCGTGGCTGACCGATCGTTGTGGCCGGAACGCCGTCAATCGTTGCGACGTTATCGAGGCGCCAGACGACTTGCGATCGCTGACTCGAATCCAGTGCTCGAATCAGCAGTCCCATGTTGCGGATGTACGCCGCGGTCGAAATGCCTGTCAGCTTGTCGTCGCGGAATGGCGACGTGTCTGAGTCATCCCCGACGTGAGCCGTAGAAAAGTCGCCGGTGGCGACTTTCGATGAGCCGTCCCCTCGATAGGGATGACTGGTGTACTCGAGGGGCGCGCTCCAGAAACCGCCGGCGTTCAAGTCACCGATCACTTTGCTGACGCTTGTGGTCCCCGGGCCACTCTGCACCGTGAAGTAGCGTGCAAGCGAACCGGCGCCGGAGCCGGCCGCGAGCGGCGACTTCTTCGCAAGCGCCTCGGGTGACTCGGCCCGCGCCTCTTCGTACTGTTTGCGCAGCGCCGGCAGGTCCACTCGCCTGAATGCGCTGTAGTGCCCGATGGTGTTCTTCGGGTTGTAGTCCACGTAGTAGCGGCCGTTGACGACGTTCGAGCCCTCACGGTGGACGTAGAGCGGCTTGTTCGTGCCGATTTCGATGAAGGTGGGATGCGTGCGACCTTCCGGCGCAACACCAGCCGGGAGCTCGACGGATTTCAGCCAGTCGAGCGCCTCGGGAATCCGTGCGAGGAACTTGGTTTCGCCGGTGAGCCGGTAGAACATGATCAGCAGCTCGATGTTGCGAGCCGTGGTGTGCGTCACGAGCGCGTTGGGCTCGTAGGTCCGGGCACCGGACGGTTTCAAGTCCGGTGTGTACTGAAGCGCCCAGCCGGCCTGCGGTGGACCTTGCTGTGTGACCAGGAAGGCATTCATGCCGCGGATGATCGGATCCAGCAGCCGCTGGTCGCCCAGCGCCTGGTAAGCCATGATCAGAAAATCGATGTTCTCCGCTGCGACGTCGTCGTTGAAGGTCAGGTACGACGTGTAATCCGGCTTGCCGTGACGCGAAAACTCCGACTTGAGCGGATAGCGCTGCGGCCACGCACCAATCGGATACTGACTCTCGACGACGAACTGGATCGCCTTGTCGAGAGCGGGTTTGAACTTCGGATCGCGCTTTTCGACGTAGAGCCTCAGGAGAAGCTTGGAGGCCTCCGCCGTGCCCGCATCGTCGAACGTCCCGTTGCCCCAATAGTGTTGAAATTCTTCGAGCCGCCAGGCATTGCGGCCGATAGTGTCGTACCAATCGCGGAGCGAGCGGTCGCCGCCGAAATCGATCATGTAGTTCCAGCCGCCGGAAGGCAGCTGACCCCAGATCAACGCGTTGGCAGCTTTCTCCGCCGCCTGGTAGTAGTACTCGTCGCCTGTCGCGTGATAGGCGTCCAGGAACAGATGGCCCATCGCAGGCGTGCCTGGCGGCTGGACCCAGATCATCGTGTCGCGTGCCTCGAGCTCGCCCCACCGCCGTGACCGATCGGGAAGGTACGACCACACGTAACCGCCGTTCGTGCTGACGCTCTCCACCATGAAGACCGTCGCGCGCTTCATCGCGTCGAGAATCTGGCTGCGGCCCGGCTCCTGCGCGGCGGAGCCAGCGCGGTCGAGCACGGCGTTCGACATGGCCCAGACCGCGACGACCAACACGATCAGTTTTCGACAGACCGGCTGTTTGCCACGTTTTCCTTTCTGAGAGTCCTGACGCCGCGTGTCAATTCCCAACGTATTTGATTAGCGCGTCAGCCGTTGATCGCTGCGCGCCACCTGAACACGAGTCCAGGAGATCGGGAGAACTTCTGGTTTCTCTGCCTCTTGATCTCCGACCTCCGGTGAGCCGCAGGCGCCGTTCTATCACAATCAACGTCGGACGCGCTAGACGAGCATTTCCCAACTCCCAACGCCCAACTCGCCGAAAGGCACTCAGAGGCAATCGAGAGAGTGCTTTGGGAGTTGGGAGTTGGAGTTTGGGAGTTGACAAGTATCTCTTCAAAGTCAGTTCCAGCAATCCCTACGTACCTGGTTGCACATAGGGAATCGGTTCAAACAGCCGGCGCTCGTCTCCACGTGGATCGTTGACAACACGTGGAATGGTATCGAAGACCATCGTGGCACGCCGCTTCAAATCGAATGATGGCCACTCGGGAATCGCGCGGGTGTTGGGATCGCCGGTTCGTGCGAACGCAAGGCACATCTCGCTCATGCAATCCGCTACGCGTTGAGCGTCCGGCGAGGTGCCAACCATACGTCCGGCCAACGGCACATTGTCGAACACCAGTGGCACATCGAGACCATGGTGTGCACCCCATCGGCCCTGGTCGACTGGCGACACCCAATCCAGCTGATACACCCACGTCCTGGCGGCGTCTGATGGTTGTGCCGCCCTGCGATCCGCCTCGATCACCTGCCCCCGCCACGATCGTGATGCCGTCGTCGCGGCAAAGAAGACATCCGCGGGCGAATAGGCCGGATACAGTCGTCGGTACTCGGCGATGACCCTGCCGCGATCGAGATCGCCCATGAACGGCGAATTACTCTCGAGCTTCGCTTTCAGCGTGTCCCACGTCAGGTCGAAGATCGACGGATCGCCGCGGCCGATCAACGTGCGCGTCTCGCCGCGCGTGTTGCCGAGAATCATTGGAATCCTGCTCGACAACGGCGGAGCGTCGGGGTCGAACGGGTCACGCGGCAGCGACCGGCCGTCCTTGACCGGGCCCAGGTAGCTCGACGCGCGGCTGACCTTGATGATCTGTTCCATCGGAACCGTCTTCAGATCGCCAACCCGGCTTCGTGGCAGTTGCAGCGCGTCGAGCAACTGTGTGGCGTGGCCGGTCGCCGTCGATACGCGGCTCGCCGTCACCTGTTGCCCGCTCATCGTCATGACGCGGTGAAACAGACCGTGCGCCGCAGGCATCGCCATCAGCGTGGCGCACTTCGCGCCTCCGCCAGACTGACCGAAGATCGTCACGTTCCCTGGATCGCCGCCAAACTCCGTCATGTTGTCCCGCACCCACTGCAGCGCGAGGACCAGATCCAGCATGCCGGCGTTACCCGAGTCGGCAAATTCCGCGCCTCCCAGTTCGGCGAGGTACAGATACCCGAAGGCGTTGAGACGGTGGTTCACGGTGACCACCACGACGTCGCCGCGGCGGCTGAGACGTGTGCCGTCGGTTTCGATGCGATTACTGGTGTCGCTGGAATACGCGCCTGGATGAAACCACACCAGGACCGGCCGCCTGCGTCCGTCGCGCAAGCCCGGCGTCCACACGTTCAAGTGCAGGCAGTCTTCGCTGACGGCGCGGTCGGTGGGCTGGGGTGCGATGGCTGCGAACTCGATCGCGTCGCGGACGCCGATCCAGGGCTCCGGCGGCACGGGTGGCATGAACCGGCGCTTCGCCGTGTCCGCGCCGTAACGGACGCCCTTGAAACCGTAGATGTCGCCGTCACGAAAACCGCGGATCTTCCCGGAGGTGGTTGCCGCGACCGGTGAACCGGCGGCGGGCTGAGGAAATGAGGGCCGGCCGACAAGCGTCAGGCCGGCCACGGTGAACAAGGAACGTAGAGCTGTTCGGCGATTCATGGGAGACCAGGATCTACGTTCCACGACGCATGCAACAGTCGCGACGAGCACGACGATGCACAACGTTAGTTCCGTTGCGATCGTCGCGTCGTCGTGATCGTTTCCGGCCGTCGGCTCGTTCGGCGGCCTCGATCAGGTCCTAGAAAACAAACCGCAGCCCGAACTGGATTTCGCGGCCCGCCCCGTCGATGCGCTTGCGGGTCACCGTGCCGAACGTGCCCTGGCCGAGCACCACGCCGGGGTTGTCCCACACGATATGGTTCAGCGCGTTGTACGCCTCGACCCGTGCTTCCAGCCGGTACTTCTGCGTCAGGTTGAAGTTCTTCGTGAGCGTCATGTCCACGAAGAGCGCGGACGGGCCGTCGAGGCCATCGAAGTACCACGGGTTGGTTCTCGGCGCAAACGTGTCCGCCGTCTGGAAGACGCTCGTGTCGAACCAGCGCGCATTGGTCTGATCGTCGAGCCTCGGATCGCCGGTCGACGACGTAGCTGTTGCCGAAGAGCAGCGGTCTGCCGGAATACCAGCGCCCGGATGCGGTGTACTGCCACCCGCCGAGCACCAGGTCGAGCGGCACGGACATGTCGGACAGATACGCGCGGTCCCGCCCGAACGGGAGTTCCCACGACACGGCCATCGTGAAGCGGTGCACGGGCGAGTCGGTCGGCCGCCATTCCCAGCCGTCCTCGCCGTTGGTCGTCAACACTTGATACTGACCGATATCGTCGAACCACTGCTGGATACGCTCGTGGTTCCAGGCATAGGCCGCCAGGAAGCTGACGCCTGATGAAAACGGCCGCTGGGCACGCACTTCGAACGTCTGCGTCTTGAGTTGCTTGCCGTTCGTGTTGGTCTGGGTGATCGCGCCGTACTGCGGATACGGAACCAGCAGGCTCCCGAGCGTCACGGTCCGGTTGTTGCGAAGGGCGCCTGGGAACTTGTCAACGGTCAGATATCCAAAGAACGGATTGTTCACCTGCGTGTTCAGAGCCGTCCGCTGTTCGTAGCGGAACGCCGGATCCATCATGTTGATGTTGACGTCGTACGGCACCCGCGTGCCAAAGTTGTAGAAGTAGCTCAGGTCGACGATGGTGTTGCCCCAGATCTCCTTCTGGAAGGAGAAATTGAAGCGGTCGTTGATCTGCGGACGAAGCTCGTACTGGTCGAGGCTGACGGCGCCGCCGAGTCCCGTGTAACGCCCATACGCCTGACCGTACGGCTCGATCACCGGGTTGTTCGCCGGAAACGGATCTCGTAGCGTTTGCTGCGGGACGCCGGCGGCGAGGCCGAGCGTGGTCGTCGTCTGCGCGAACCCCGTGTACTGGTTGACGAAGTCACCAAGGGTATCGCGCACATTGCTGATCGGCATCATGTAGCGCGCGTAGGCGAACCGGGCGACGGCATCATCACCGATGCGGTAGTTGATGCCGACGCGGGGCAGGAAATTCCACGGCGAGCTGTGCCACGCGTTCCGATTGTCAGCGTTCGCAAACACCCAGGCACCGTTGTAGATCTGGCTGTAGCCCTTGCTGGCCATCAGCTGCAGTGCCTGCGACGGCATGACCGGAGGCGTGGCCTGCATCTCGGGGATCGCCTGCGTCAGATCGAGCCGCTGCGAGAGGCGGTCGTCCGGGTCGGTCGGTCCCGGTTCGTATTCCCACCGCAATCCCAGATTCAGCGTCAGGCGATCGCTCAGCTCGAAGTCGTCCTGGAAGTATGCGGCGTAGCCCATCAGCTTGGGGTTCTGCAGCGGTACCAGCCGCGCTGAGCTCTGGTTGTTGACCGCCCCGATCAGGAACGACGCCCACTCGTTGCCGCTGCCCACGACATCAGGGCTGGTGTCGCTGTTCGCCGTCAGGGACGAATTGAACACGAAGTTGATCGGCTCGAAGCGCGCAGCCTCGCCGTAGTACGCGCGCATCTCGCCTCCCCACTTCACGTTGTGACGACCGTTGTACTGGTTCATGCGCGCCGACATGGTCCAGGCGTCAGGATGCTGATACCACTCGCGGCCTTGACGGCCGAGGCGGTTGGTGGTCGCGTTACCCGTTCCTGAGATGACGTCGAGCGCCGGGTAGTAGACGTAGCCGCTGTTGTAGAGCGACGAGTACCACGGATTCGACCAGTAGTCGGCGAGGCCTTCGTTCCCCAGCAACAGCGAGGGATTGTAGAACTCGTCGGTCATGTTGTAGAAACTGCCGCGCAGATTCAGCGTCGTCTTCGGCGACATGATCCAGACCGAGTCGCCCGCCAGGCTCAGACCGTAGCGGTTGCTGCCGGACAGCGGGAAGAACCCGGCGTCGGTGGGATTCTGCTGATAGAGGTTGGCCTTGAACTGCCCGTAGCGGACGAACACGCGCCAGTCGTCCGAGAGGTTGACGTCGAGGCGCTGCGACAGATTCCAGTAGTCGACCTTCTCGAACACGCTACCCTGCCAGTTGTCCACGTTTCCCGGCAGGTTCGGCAGAGGAATGTCGTTCAGCATCTTCAGCGCCACCGGATCGAACATCGCCGACGGAATGATGTTCCCGCCGAACGCCGGGCGGACGACACGCCCTGATGCGTCCAATGTCGAGGCATAGGGGTTGTAGATTGTGCGCACGCGCCCGGCCAGCGTGGACTGACTGAAGTTACCGGCACGCTCCAGTTCGGTCGGCACGGTGCGGACGATCGACAGCGGGCGGTTGTCGTCCCATTGCTCGAACGAGGTGAAGCTGAAGATCTTGTTCTGCTTGATCGGAAATCCGAACGTGCCGCCGTACATCTTCAGCTTGGTTCCGCGCAGGCTGTCCTCGTCCACGCCGGCCGGTGCGATGATCGTCGGATCGCTGATCGCGTTCAGGTTCGGGTTCCGGAAGTAGTAGTAACCGGTCCCATGCGGCTGATTGGTGCCTGACTTCATGTTCAGGCTGATGGTGCCACCCAGGCTGTGTCCGTTCTCCGCATCGACGCTGGTCTTGGACACGGTGATTTCCTGCACGGCGTCCACGGCTGGCGTATAGGCGGTCTTGAAGCTCGCGCCGAGCGCCACGCCGTCGAGCAGCACGTCATTGGCGCGGCGCGTGTTGCCGCCGGCGTCGTAGTCGTTCGCGTAGGCGTGGTGATACGGACGGTTCTCGTTGGTCGCCGGCGAGACGATGATCGTCGGATCGAGGTTCGACAGGTTGTACGGGTTGCGGCCGCTGATCGGCACCTGGTCGACGAGGTGTTGTTCGAGCGTCAGGTCGGCGCTGCTCGACTTGAACTGCACGGTCACCGGCGCCGACGTCGACAGTCACACTTTCCTCGATGCCGCCGACGTCAAGGATGAGATCCACCGCGACCGTCGCGCGCTGGGCGACGCGCAGGTTCTTCTGCTCGGCCTTCTTGAATCCCTGAAGCTCGGCCGTCAGCGTGTAGGTGCCGGGGTCTACGAAATCGAAGATGTAGCGCCCAGCGGTGTCTGTGACGAATGTGGCGGCCACCCCCGTCGCATCGTTGCGGACGGTGACCGTCGCTCCGGGAAGCGAACTCTTGCTGGCGTCCAGGACTGTACCCTGGATACGTCCCCGGTAGTCCTGCGCAGCGGCTGTCGGGGCCAACAGCAACAGGCTGCCGAGGGCGCCAACCATCGCGACAATGCATTTCTTCATGACCGCTCCTCCACGCGTTACCGCTGGACCCTGCCGCTGGCGTCGCCGGCGGCGAGTCGCTCCACTTCGTTGACTGTGACGTGATTGAAATCGCCCGGAATGGTCTGTTTCAGCGCGCTGGCGGCGACGGCGAACCGCAGCGAGGCATCGCTGTCGCGTCCCGTCGCCAGCCCGAAGATCAAGCCCGCCGCAAAGCTGTCGCCGCCGCCGATGCGATCGACCAGTCGCACGACGTAACGCTGGCTCTGATGGAAACGGCGGGTAGTCGCGTCGAGCATCACGCCGCTCCACGCGTTGTCGCTGGCCGACAGGCTCTCGCGGAGCGTGACGGCCACCTGCTTGACGTCGAACTCCTGCACCACGCGCTCGGCCGCCTCACGGTACCGGTCGACGTTCAGCTCGCCCGACGTGACATCGACCTGTGCCACCTCGATGCCGAGGACCGCCTGCAGATCCTCCTCGTTGGCGATCACCACGTCGACCAACGACATCAGCGGCCGCATCGTTTCGCGCGCCTCGCGCTCGGACCAGAGCTTGCGGCGGTAGTTCAAGTCGACGCTGACCCGCGCGCCCGCGCGCTTCGCCGCCTGGATCGCTTCGCGCGTGCAGTCGGCCGCCGAACGGCTCAGCGCCGGCGTGATGCCGGTCCAGTGGAACCAGCTCGCGCCTTCGAACACGTCGTGCCACGGCACGCTGCCTGGCTGGAGCTCAGCGATCGCAGAATGACTGCGGTCGTAAATCACGGTCGACGGACGCTGACTCGCACCGGTCTCCGCGAAGTAGATGCCCAGGCGATCGCCGCCGCGAACGACGTGCTCGACGTTCACGCCCTCGGCGCGCAGCACCTTCAGGGCGGCGTCGCCGACGGGATTCGCCGGCAGCCGGGTGACATACGCGCTGTCGAAACCGAATTGCGCGAGGCTCACGGCCACGTTGGCCTCGCCCCCGCCGAACGTGGCCTGGAGGACGGGCGACTGAAAGAGCCGTTCGAATCCGGGCGGGCTCAGCCGCAGCATGATCTCGCCGAAACAGACGGTCTTGACCATCTCGCTACACTCCCGCCGGTCGCGCCGCTGCGCGCGTGCCGGACGGCTTCGATGAAGTGCTTCGCGTTTGCGGAAATCGTGTCGAACTGCCGGGCCGCGACCGCGCGACGATCGACCAGTGCGGTCCCCACGCCGATCGCCGCGGCTCCCGCGCGGATCCAGTCCCCCGCGTTCTCGCGCGTGACGCCACCGGTGGGCATCAGCCGCACCTGTGGCAACGGCGCGCGGATGTCGCTGAAGAATCCCGGGCCCAGCGCGGTCGCCGGAAAAACCTTGACGATGTCCGCGCCTGCTTCCCACGCCGAGAGGATCTCTGTCGGCGTGAAACAGCCAGGCATCGCGGCCGCACCGTAGCGATGCGCCACGGCAATCACCTCGGGGCGGAAGACCGGGCTGACCACGAAGCGAGCTCCCGCCTGGATGACCTGACGCGCTGTTTCCCCATCGAGGACGGTTCCCGCACCAACCGCGAACTCCGGCGGCAGCGACGTGGCCAGCTCCTCGATCAACTCCACGGCGCGCGGCACGGTCATCGTGACTTCGAGCGCACGCACGCCGCCGGCGGCCAGAGCATCGGCCGACGGCAAGCAAGCCCGGCTGAGTCAGCCAGCCGGATTACGGCGACGACGCCTGTCGCCTCAATGATGCGGAGCACGTCGGCTTGGCTTGCGCTCATCGGTCCCGCTCCTGATGCATCGCCACAGTCCTCATCTTCCCCGTTGCCACGCCCTCGCCCATTGCCCATCGCCCATTGCCCACTGGCCCATTGGCTCTACCGACCCATCCAGCCGCCGTCCACAACGAGGACGTGGCCGTTGACGTAGTCCGATGCGCGCGAGGCGAGAAAGATCACGGCGCCAGCGAGGTCCTGTGGAGTGCCCCAGCGGCCGGCGGGAATGCGCTCGCCAATCTGGCGGCTGCGGACTGGATCCTGCCGAAGCGCGGTCGTGTTGTCGGTCTCCATGTACCCGGGCGCAATCGCGTTGACCGAAATGTTGTGCGGCGCCCATTCGTTGGCGAGCGCCTTGGTGAGCTGCATCACCCCGCCCTTGGCCGCCGCGTAGCCGGGCACGGTGATGCCACCCTGAAAGGAGAGCAACGAGGCGACGTTGATGATCTTCCCGCCTTCGCGCCGCTCGATCATGTGCGCACCCGCTGAGCGGCACAGGCGAAACACGCTCGAGAGGTTGACCTCGATGACCGAATCCCAGAGTTCATCGCTGTGCTCGGCAGCCGGTTGACGACGGATGATGCCGGCGTTGTTGACGAGGATGTCGAGGCGGCCCATCTTCGCGATGGCTTCGTCGATCAGTCGGCGCGGCGTTGTGGGATCGCTGAGATCGCCGGTCAGCAGGTGCGTCGGCCGGGCGGTGGCGCCGTGGATCTCGTTCGCGGTGTCCGCGGCAGGACGGGTGCTGGCGTGCAGCGCGACTTCAGCGCCTGCCGCAGCCAGGGCAATCGCCATTCCCGCACCGAGACCGCGTGAGGCGCCGGTCACCAGCGCCGTTTTGCCGCCGAGCCGGAAGAGATCCAGTGACACGCGCGCTATCCCCTCGTCTCGCTCGATGGCAGAAAATCCTCGCGTATGGGCGAGAAGATGTCGATCAGCACCACCTCCTCGTCGAGCATCGTCGCCCCATGGCGGCAATGCGACGGGAAGTGGAGGATGTCGCCGGCCGATGCGATGCGCTGACGGCCCTCGATCGTGAACAGCGCACGCCCGCGCTCGACGAGCGTGATCTGCTCGTGCGCGTGGGAGTGCACGGCCGTCACCACGCGCGGGCGCGAGACGCAGGCGGCAGACCATCAGCCGATCGCCCCAGACCATCTGCCGTTCGATGCCCTCGGCGATCTGCTCGACGGGAACCGTGGTCCAGTCTCGATGCTGGAAGTCGAGAACGGAATCGGGTGTGCTCATTTGCGCTCCGCTTTGCCGGGATCGAGTCCCGAGCCTGTCGCCGCGAAATCGGGTTGCACGTTCACGACACCGAACTGACGATCGGCATCCTCACGATGCGCCGCCATCATCCAGACGAAGTTGATCGATCCGCCTGGCGCCGCGACGTTGGGGTGATAACCGGCGGGCATGAGGACGACGTCCCCTTCGCGCACGATCGTCGCGACCTCCGGTTCCCGTGTATCGGTGTAGACGAGCTGCACGCCGAACGACGGCGGCGGCATCTCGATGTAGAGATAGGCTTCTTCCAGCATCGCCGCATGCTCGTGCGGAGGCCACGATGTCCAGTTGCCGGGTTGACTGAAGGTCACGCCGGCCAGGATTCGGCCCGCCTGCACGTTCTTGCCAAGCAGCACATTGAGCTCGCGGCGCGCGGAGGGACCGCCCGCCTCGAAGTGCAGCCCGGAGTCCTTTTGCACGTCGGCGAACGCCACGAACTGCACCGGATGCCGGCGCGAAACCGGTGCGGCGATCTCCGCGATGTCGCATCCGTTCGAGCCGGGCGTGATCTCCACCTGACTGTCGCGCGGCACGTAAATCGAATCGAAGCGGCCGGCCTGGTACGGCGCGCCGTCGACGACGATGGTTGCGCTGCCTTTGAGGCAGATCAGACCTGTCTCGAGCGTGTCGGTTGAGAACTGAACGGCCTTCTGACCGGCATCGAGAATGATTCGCCCGTAGTGCAGGTGCTTCGCCGACGTCGCGCCAGGCGCGACCGCGCGATTGCGGCCCTTTTTCGCCGCCGTATTTCGAACGACACAGCCGGCCAACGCCAGCGCTTCCGTACTCATGACGCCTCCGAGGATTTTCAACTCGCCCGGCCGAAGCCGGGCCTCACAGAAGATTCGACCGTCACGCCACCACCGACGCCGCAAACGCAGGCGCCGCAACGAGCGCGGCGGCGCCCTGCAGGCGCGGGTATTCCGTCGCGGCAACCGGACGGATTTCTGTTTGCGCCGCGGCCGCCGTCAGCGCGCGCTCGGCGAGCGCCGATCGTACGCTGCCCTCTATCAGATCCCAGGCCAGCGTGATCTCGCCCCCGATGAACACTCGCGCCGGATCGAGCGCGTTGATGACCGACGCCAGCCCCAGCCCCAGATAGCGGCCGGTGGCCTCGATGGCCGCGATCGCCTTGGCATCGTTGGCTCGCGCGCGGGCGATCAGGTCCTCGACCGTGAACTGCGCCCGACCGACTTCTTCGAGGCCCGTTGGTGGCCGTCATCGGTCGTCCGAAGTACCGCGCCAGTGTTGCCCGGTTGGACACATACGCTTCCCAGCACCCGTTGGCCCCGCACGAGCACCGAGGACCATCCAGCGAGAGTGGAACATGACCGAACTCGCCAGCGATGTTGTGTCGGCCGCGCAGGACGTCGCCTTGGATGATCACGCCCACACCCACGCCATCCGAGACGCTGACGAACACCAGGTCGCCTACCGGCGGCGTCGGGCTGTTACGCGTGGCCCACATCTGGGCCAACGCGCAGGCTCGCCCTGAGTTCTCGATCTGGACCGGGAGCCCGGTGGCCGTCGACAGCTGCTCGCGGAGCGAGACATTGCGCCAGCCGAGCGTCGGCGCGTGCAGCACGCGCATACTCGAGTGCTCGACCATGCCGGGCACGACCACGCCGATCCCTTCGCATTCCTCGATATCCGGGTGTTCCGCTAACAGCCGCTTGATGCGTTCGGCCAGCGTGGCGGTCAGCTGCTTGGGATCGCGGTCGGTGCGGAACGCAATGACGCCGGTGATCGCCTTGCCGAGCAGGTCCGCGAGCAGCAAATACGTCTCGCTCGCGCGGACGTCGACAGCGACGACGGCCCGGCGCCGGGAGTTGATGTAGAGAAACGTCGGCTTGCGGCCGCGGACGGCCTCGCCCGTCGCCCCCTCGACGATCAGTTTTCGCTTGAGCAGGTCGTTGACGATGAGCGTGACGACACCCCGGCGCACGCCCATGGTCCGGGCGAGGTCGGCACGGGAGATGGGCTGGTGGGCGCGCACGAGGTTCAGCACGATGCGGCTGTTGATCTCGCGCGAGGTGCCGCGGGTAGCGACTTCGAATTTGGCCGGATCCAGGCGTTTCATTTAGTACCTTTGTAAGACTAAATAGCGTTTCGGCCCCGATTCACGGCCGTCTGGCGTTGGTCCAACGCCCTACTCTCACAGTGACGCGGCCGACTGTCGCACCATCTATTGTTCTTTCGCGGGACAAATTACGCCAGGTGGCAGGAGTTCGTCAAGCAAAAAGGCGATCTCAATAAAACCGGCGGGTTTGCGGATGACCGACAGAAGGCGGGGTCCGGAGTGACGGCCATCGGTCCAATCGCGCGGACCCTTGGTTCCGCTGGCGGGATGGGCTGGAAGCGCTGCCGCCGGCGCGCGAGGAGGCGGGGTTCAGAGGATCTCCACACCCGGCGAGCGGAAAGGTTACGCGACTGTTTCGATACAGTCGCAGTTTTAACGTTGATGAAACGTTGACGTTACGGGATTCTGACGTCCCGTTTTCTAGTATGGTTCCGTATGGTCCCGCCGACTCGTTACACCGGCGTAATCGAATCGTAGTGCGGCCGGCATTCATCGCCATCATCATGTGGGGTGATTTTCAGACGATTGCACTCGTGTCGAATAATCCAATTCATGACCCGATCGCATTGTTGTGAAGGAGACGGCTATGACAGTACGGAGAAGTCTCGCACTCGCAGGCGTGGCAGTGCTGGCTGGCGCCACGCTTGTTGCCCAGACGATTCAGATCAACGGCGCGGGCGCCACATTCCCCGCCCCGATCTATACGAAGTGGTTTTCTGAATACAACAAGCTGAATCCGAACGTACAGATCAACTACCAGCCGCAGGGCTCCGGCGCCGGTATTCGGCTGCTGACGAACCGCACTGTGTTTTTCGGCGCGACCGACGGTCCGATGACAGAGGAGCAGTTGAAGGCGGCGGCCGGCCCGGTCCTGCACATCCCGACCGTGCTGGGCGCAGTCGTGCCCATCTATAACATCCCCGGATTCACGGAGAGCTCAAGTTCAGCGGGCCGCTGCTCGCCGACATCTACCTGGGCAAAATCACCAAGTGGAACGATCCCGCGATCATGAAGCTCAACGCCGGGGTCGAAGCTACCAGCGACCGACATCACCGTCGTGGCCCGCTCCGACGGATCTGGCACCACCTACATCTGGACCGACTACCTGTCGAAGGTGTCGCCCGAGTTCAAGAAGACTGTCGGCGTCGACACCTCCGTCAAGTGGCCGACCGGCGTGGGTGGGAAAGGCAGCGAAGGGCTCACGGGAATGGTGGCGCCAGACGCCGGGCTCGATTGGGTACGTCGAGCTGATCTACGCGCTGCAGAACAAGATTTCGTTCGGTTCCGTGCAGAACAGCACGGGCGAATTCGTGACGGCGTCGATCGAATCGGTCACCGCGGCGGCCGACGCTGCAGCCTCCTCCATGCCGGAGGACTTCAGAGTCTCGATCACCAACCCACCGGGGAAGGACGCGTACCCGATCGCGTCGTTCACCTGGCTGCTGCTCTATGAGGACGCGCAGGACAAGGCGCAGGCGAAAGCGATGGTGGGCTTCGTGAAGTGGGCGCTCGGGGACGGTCGGAAGTATGCGCGCGACCTAGGTTACTCCCCGCTGCCCGAAGGTCTCCGACATGGCCGTCAAGCTGGACAAGGTCCGCACGCTAGCTCGCTGGAGGGGTGAGCGGCCGCGTCGCCGCTCCCCCCCCTCGCCAATAACACGCCTGAAACAAGGACGTGACCGGCCCGAAACCTCAAACTCCGATGCTGAGGGCATCGCTCGACCCCATGACCTACGGAGCCGAGTCGATTCGACCTGCTTCCCGACGGCTGCGGGGACCGGCGCCTTCGCGGTGCTCCTCATCGTCATCGTCGCGGCGATTGGATTCGAGCTGTACCGCCAGTCGATCCTCGTCGATCAATCATTTCGGCTGGCAGTTCTGGCAGACCGACGTCTGGGATCCGGTGGCCGGCGAGTTCGGCGCACGCCCGTTCATCTGGGGCACGCTGTATTCGTCGATACTGGCGCTCCTGATCTCCACGCCTATCGCGCTCGGCATTGCAATCTACATTTCCGAGCTGTCGCCCGCCTGGCTGCAGCGGCCGCTCGTCTTTCTGACGGAGTTGCTCGCAGCCATTCCGTCGATCGTCTACGGCCTCTGGGGCATTTTCGTGCTGGTGCCTGTGGTCCGGCAGCTCCAGGTGGTGACGCCGGATTGGATGCGCAGCTGCCGCTCTTCACGGGCCCGCCGCTAGGCATCGGCATGCTGTCCGCCGCGCTGATTCTGGCGATCATGGTGATTCCGTTCAGCTCGTCGGTCGCGCGTGAAGTGCTGCGCTCCGTTCCGCAGGCGCAACGGGAAGCGGCCTACGCGCTCGGCGCGACGCGCTGGGAAGCGATCCGCATGGCCCTCTTCTATGCCCGCACCGGCATTGTCGGCTCGGTCATGCTCGGATTCGGGCGCGCCCTCGGCGAGACGATGGCGGTGACGATGGTGATCGGGAACAGCCCACGGATCACGTGGTCGCTGTTCGCGCCGCAGTACACGATGGCGGCGGTCCTGGCGAATGAGTTCGCGGAAGCCGCGAGCGAACTCTATCTCCACGCCCTCGTCGAGATCGGCTTCGTCCTGTTCATCATCACTCTCATCGTCAACGCCATCTCGCGGTCGTTCATCTGGTCGATGGGACGGCAACGAAAACCGCGAGCGGTCGTGCGAACGGCCGCCGCACGAGCGAACGCATGATGCGAACCGCCTGGCGGAAATTCCTGTCGCACGCCATCGTGGTCCTCTGCGGTTTGTCGGTATTGCTGGCACTGGTACCGCTGGCGTTCATCCTGTTTTACGTGATCACGCAGGGGTTGAGCTCGCTGAACTGGAGCTTCTTCACGCAGATGCCTCGTCCGGTCGGCGAAGAAGGCGGCGGCATGGCAAACGCGATTGTCGGCTCGCTGATCGTCGTCGGCCTCGGTGCGATCTTCGCGATACCGCTGGGCATCATGAGCGGCATCTACGCGTCTGAGTATGCGGGCACGCGATTGGCGTCGGCTGCGCGCTTCGCGGCCGACACGCTCAACGGCGTGCCGTCGATCGTCATCGGCGTGTTCGTCTACGGTATTGCGGTACTGCCATTCAGGGCGTTTTCGGCCGTGGCCGGCGGCGTTGCGCTGGGCATCATGATGATTCCGCTCATCATGCGGACCACTGAGGAGTTGCTGCTGCTCGTGCCCGGATCGCTCAAGGAAGGTGCGCTGGCGCTCGGCGCCACGCGCGCGCGGGCTGTGTTCACGCGTCGTTGTCCCGTCAGCGCTGCCCGGAATCTTCACGGGCATCCTGCTCGCGCTCGCGCGCATCGCAGGCGAAACGGCGCCGCTGCTGTTCACGGCCTTCAACAACGGCTTCTTCAGCACCAACGTGGGTCAGCCGATCGCCACGCTGACCGTTCAGGTGTACACCTACGCCATCTCGCCGTACCCGGATCTTCATCGTCAGGCGTGGGCGGGCGCGCTCGTCCTCGTCAGCATCGTGCTGTTCTGTTCGCTGCTCGCGCGGGTCGCGACCGCGCGCATGGAGCGCATGCGGCGGGGGCGTAGTGTGTCCGCCTATTCCTTGCCTATCTGACGCCACTTGCCCCTGGAGCGTGACAAACCGCCCGAGACTTCGTCTGAACCTCCGTCTGAACCCCGTCTGGACCCCCGTGTGAACCCCCGTGAGAACCCCCGTCTTGAACCCCCGTCTAAACCCCGACTGAACCCCCGTCCGTAACCCACAATTAACGACGGTACACGAAAAGGCCCTGAAAACCGGGCCTTTTCATGGGCCTCGCCAGAACTTGCTAACGGATTGCTAACGGGGAGCGGCTCGTCCGAGGGGCGGGCCGCCCGCCGGGCAAATCCCGAACGCAAAGCGAGGAGGCGTAATCCCTGAGTCAATCCTTACTGCCGTGTAACGATTTTGTTGGCTAAGTCGAGTCTCTCGGCGGCCTTCGCCAGATTATCTTTCATGCCGGACCGACTGCGACTGGCCGCTGCTGTACTGATCCACGCCCGAAGCTCCCAGGGCCTGTAGCGCGCTGTATGTGCGCAGCGACCGGCATTGTGCGCCTCCAATCGTGCTTGGACATCGTGGGTAAGACCGATGTACGGTCGCTCCGGGTCTGAGAGACTCCGAAGGACGTTGACAAAGAGTTTCGGGGCGCTCGTTATCGGAGGTGCAAGCCTTTCGCCGGAGAGCGATGGCGCCCGCAAGGCTGGAAAGCTTTGCAATCCTCAGCGGCAACCGCAGCCGCGTGCAAAATTCTCCCGATCGACAGGGCAGACCTATGGCGGGTTTTGCGTACAGAATCCGGCGAAAAGCATGCTCTCGAGTGATGAGGCCGGGTTCCGCCTTCGCGCTTCCACCTTCGAGGACGCGCCGCTACGGGTGACAGCGCCCGACGACGGGACAAGCTGCGTCTTTCAGTGATGGAAACTCGCGCGGGTTGAAGGCTGAACCTTCGCATGAACTACGCGAAGGATGGCTTGCCAACCGAAGCTCTCGGGAAAGACAGAAGCAGCCCGCCTACGCGCTTCGCGCTACGGCGGGCAACCTTCGCCTGAATCGAGAGCGAAGGTTGGTGGCCCAGAACAGCGCCATGGAACCGCATAGCGAGCTGTTGCAGAAACCGCCACCCGAGACGGTTCCGCCGGGAACCATTGTGCGGTCGAAGTTCAGCGCGAAGAGCGACGGCGGCAGAGACGTGACACGCATTCAACCACGCGACGTCGATTGAGAGCCTATAATTCCGACAGGTCGATGGCGACAGGATCAAAGCCGGCCGCGCGGCGAGCGACGCGGAGCGTGCTCTTTTGAGCCGCGTCTCACCACCCGTGCGTGTCGGCGTGCTCGGCGCCGGCGCCTGGGCTCGTGCGGCGCACCTGCCCGCGTTCAGCCGCGATCCACGCTGCCGTGTCGTGGCCATCGCCGACACGATCGTCGAACGCGCGCAGGAGGCCGCCGACGAATTCGACGATCCCGGTCGTCGCAGCCGAGTCCCGCGATCTGCTTCGCCGCGACGACATCGATCTCATCGACGTCTGCACCCCCAGCCATACGCACTTCGCGCTCGCGTGGGCGGCGCTCGAGGCAGGCAAACACGTGCTCTGCGAGAAGCCCGTCGCCTACGACTTTCGCGACACGCGCCGCGCCGCAGCCCTGGCCCGATCGCAGGGACTCAAGACCAAGCTCGGGTTTACATTCCGCTATGCCCCTGCCCTGCGGTACATGCGCGAGCTCGTGGCAGAGGGGTTTGTCGGGACACCGTTCATCTTCAACGGCTACGAGCAGAACTCGCAGTGGCTCGATCCGACGACGCCGCTTCGGCAGGTCGATCCCGACGCCGACCCCTCGCGGCTCCAGGTGTCATCGCTCGAAGGCTACGGCGCACCCATCATCGACATCGCGCACCTGCTGGTCGGCGCCGACCTCTCGCAGGCCGTTGGCACGATGCGCAACTTCATCCCCGAGCGCATGGTCCGCGCCACCGGCCGGATGATGCGCATGAACATCGATGACGGTGACATCTTCATCGGCGAGTTCGCGAATGGCACGTTGTGTTCGGTGCAAACCAGCTTCGTCACCGTCGGCAACTACCCCGGCATCGAAGCGCGCATCTACGGCAGCAAGGCGGCGCTCATCTGCCGTCTGGTCGAGGAGAATGGCCTCTGCGAGTCGCTGAAGGCGGCGACCAAGGACCAGGTCGAGTTTCGCGATCTTCCCGTGCCCGGACGCTTTTATCCTCCGGGCGGAAGCCCGTCGGAATCGTGGCGCACGCTGTTCTACGGCAATCTCGTGCGCAGCCTCATCGACGAGATCCTGTCGGACGGCCACGAGAACGAGGGCAACTTCGACGATGGCGCGTGGGTGCAGGAAGTGATCAACGGCGTCGAACAGTCGTTTCGAGAGCGGCGATGGGTGACCTTCCCGCTCGCCTGACTCCCGCGGCCAGGCCGGGTGAAGTCGCCACTGAATCGGCAGCTCCGCGCACCGCCGCCGACCTCGCGCTCGATCGTTTCTTCGAGCGCGACTACCGGTGGCGGCCCGTGCAGGCCACCTTCACCGGCATCCACACCCACGATACACGGCTTCCCGATTGGTCGCCGTCAGGCCTCGAGGGCGCGACGGCGGACATGCGCTCCACTCGACGAGCACTAGACGCTGTCGGCCGCGTGGACGATGACCGGGTGCGGCGTTTTCCGAACGAGGTGGACCTCGCACTCGCCGATGGCTTCCTGGAGATCCAGATCGCCGAGCATGAGAGCGGGTACTTCCTGCGGCAGAACCCGGCGCTCTGGACGGGCGAAGCGATCTTCGGCGTGATCGCGCTGGTCACGCGCGACTTTGCCCCGCTCGATCAGCGGCTCGAGTCGGCGGCGGCGCGCATGCGCGCGATCCCTGCGTTTCTGGACGACGCTCGCCGGGTGCTTCGCGACTCGTCCACACGCCTGGCGGTCGCGTGGGCTGCGCGAGTGCTCCGCCGCGGTGCGACTGTTCGGCACGGGATTGCCGCACTGGTGGAGCGACCTCCACAGGACGCACACGATCGGCCGCGCGCTGTTCGACGATCTCCAGTCGTCCGCGAGGGCGGCGGGCCGGGCGTTCGACGCGTTCGCGCGATGGCTCGAGTCGGATCTCCTGGACGGCGGCTCTGGGCGCACGAACGCGGGCCCGGACCTCCTTGGCTTGCTTCTTCGCCGTGGTCACTGGTGCGCGACACCGATTGACACTCTGCTGGCCGAAGCACGCGACGCGTTGCAGGCGGAGTCGGCCGAGCTCGAGCGACGGGCGCGCGCGCTCACGTCGGGCGGTTGGCCGGCGGTTCAGGAGCAGCTGGCCGCCGACCATCCCGCCGCTGACGACTACCTCTCTGCCTTCAAGCGCTCGTGGCATGCCTGCCGCGAGATGGCGATTGCCCGCGATCTGGTGACCTGGCCGGACGCGCCGATTCGCTACGTCCCGATTCCCGATCACACGCGCGCCGTCGCGCCGCACCTGTACTACCTGTTTTATCGATCCCCAGCCCCGTTCGATCGCCTGCCGGTGCACGACTATGGCGTGATGCCGGTAGACGTGCCGTCGATTGTTCGCGAGCAGCGCACGGCGCAGGAAGCCGCCGTCGAGCAGCAGCGTCGACTGCGCGCGTGGAACAACAGCGCGATCATGCTGAACCACGTCGATCCATCACGGCGGGCTCGGCCATCACGTGCAGAATGACTACGCCACGCGAAGCGCGTCGCGCATCGGCCAGGTGGCGGCGGTGGATGGCGCCAGTCGCATCGGCATGTTCGCGGCGGGAACGTTGGCGGAGGGGTGGGCCTGTTACGCCTGCGACCTGGCCGAGGAGGCCGGATTCCTCGCGCCGCTCACGGCCTCGGCTCAACAGCACACGCGTGTGAGGCTGCTGGCTCGCGCCATTGCCGATCTGGAATTACACTCGGGGCGTCGGACGCTGGACGAGACTGCCGCACTCTATCGCGAACACGCGCACATGACGACCGACGCGGCCACCGCGGAGGCGGTGAAGAACTCGATGTTTCCGGGAGCGGCGGTGATGTACTGGCTCGGCACGCGCGACCTGCACGCCTTGCGCCGCGCCTGCCAGGTGCGCGCCGGCGAGGCTTTCAGCCTGAGAGCGTTTCACGATCGGGTCCTTTCGCATGGCGCGATACCGGTGCCGCTCATCGCGCGGCTGATGACGATGGAGCCGGCGTGAGCGTCCGCCTCTGTGCGATCGCTGCCACGCTGGCCATCGTCCTGTCGTCGTCGGCGTCGTGCGCGCGGCGTGGCGCGACGTCCGGCCCGACCAACGACCTCCTCATCATCGGCTACGATCGCGAGCCGGACACGCTCAACCGCTTCAGCACGCATATCCTCGAGGACATCCAGTCGACCGTCGTCGAGGGATTGACGATCACCGACGAACAGATGCGGATCGAGCCCCTGCTCGCGTCCGAAGTACCCACGCTCGAGAACGGCGGTGTCGCGCTGCGGCCCGATGGCGGGATGGACGTCACCTGGAAGCTGCGGCCGAACATCACCTGGCACGATGGCCGGCCGTTCACCTCGGCCGACGTCAAGTTCACCGTGGACGCGATCAACGACCCGAAGCTACAACCCGGAGAGCACGGACGGCTTCGATCGGATCACGTCGGTGGAGACGCCCGATCCGCTGACCGCGATCGTGCACTACCGCGAGGTCTACGCACCCTACGCGCTGCAGTTCATCCGCGGTTGTCTGCCCAAGCACCTGCTCGAGGGGCGCGACATCGATCGCGCCGGCGACTACAATCGCTCGCTCCTCGGCACCGGTCCGTATCGCGTCGCCGAGTGGAAGACCGGCGAGTACATCCTGCTCGAGCGCGTGCCCACCTACTGGCGCGGCGCGCCGAAGATCGCGCAGCCTGCTCTTCAAGTTCCTGTCGAACACCAACACGCGCATCAATCAGCTCAAGGCCGGCGAGGTGCATATGGTGGCGACGGTGCCGTGGGACAAGTACCGCGAGCTGGCGGCGGTCCCGGGCCTCTCGATCCATCGCACGCCGGGCAACGCCTACGAGCACGTCACGCTCAATCAACGGCAGTTCTCCGCCTTCGCCGACGTTCGCGTTCGGCGCGCGCTGACGCTGGCGGTCGATCGCGAGCTCATCGCGCGAACGATCCTCGACGGCCTGGCGCCGGTCACGCACGGACCGATTCAGCCGGTGTCGTGGGCGTACAGCAGACGATGCGCGCGTCGTATCCGTTCGATCCGGCGGCACGCGCGCGCGCTCCTCGACGAAGCCGGCTGGCGCGACGCCAACGGCGACGGCATCCGCGAGCGCGACGGGCGGCCGCTTTGCCTTCACGCTCATCACGCAGGCGGGCTTCGCGGTGCGCGAGAGCGTCGCACAGGTGCTGCAGCGCCAGTTCCGCGACGTCGGCGCGGACATGTCGATCTCGCTGCACGACGGCACCAGCATCAGCCAGATCTGGTTCGAAGGCCGCTTCGACGCGATGCTGCACTGGTGGCAGATGCCGGCCGATCCGGAGCTGACGCTGTTCTTCGCTGCCGATCGCACGCCGCCGGCGGGGCGCAACATCAACTTCGTCAACGACGATCTCGCTGACGCGGCTCGTCTACGCGGCCGATCGCACGGTCGACCGCGAGGAGCGCAAGACGCTACTTGCGCGAGGCGCAGCTTCGGATCGCCGACCTGGCGATGGAGATTCCGCTCTACAACGTCACCAAGCTCGACGCCGTGCCCGCGACGCTGCAAGGCTTCAAGGGCAATCCCACCAATGCGGGAGCGTTCTGGAACGTGCACGAGTGGGAGGTACAGTGAACGCCTGAGCGATGCGAATCACGGTCCCGGCAAGCCGTCCCAGCGCTCGCCATTCTCCGCCGCCTGGCCACGGCCGTTCCGCTTCTGCTCATCGTCTCGGTCGTCGTCTTTGCACTGATCCATGCGGCGCCGGGCGGGCCGACGGCGGTGTTCCTCGCCGAATCCCGGCGTGCGGCCCGAGGACATCGAGCGGCTGCGGCGGGCGCTGGGACTTGACCAGCCGGTGTGGGTGCAGTACGCGCAGCTGGCTTGGCGCGTTCGTGCGCGGCGACTGGGGCTACAGCCTGACCGACAGCCGTGCGGTGCTGGATCGCGTCCTGGAGCGCACGCCGGCGACGCTGGAGCTGGCCGCCGCATCGATCGGGATCGCGTTCGTCGCTGACCTTTGCGCTTGCAACCTGCGCGGCCCTGGCGCGAGGGCGATGGCCGGACCTTGTCGTGCGAGCCGCGTCGGCGGCTGGGCTCGCGATACCGGCGTTCTGGTTCGGGCTCGTCTTGCAGCTGGTGTTCGCGGCGTCGCTCGGATGGTTGCCGTCCTCCGGACGCGTGACGCCCGGCGACGGAAGCGTCATCGACCGCGTCCAGCACCTCGTGCTGCCCGCCATGGTGCTCGCCACCATCCACGCTGCGGCCTGGACGCGCTACCTGCGCGCGTCGATGGTCGCGGCATTCGATCACCCGTTCGTCGTCGCCGCCCGTGCGCGCGGGATTCCGGAGCGAAGAATCGTCCTGCGATACGTCGTGCGCACGGCGCTCCTTCCGCTGGTCACCGTGGTCCTGCTCGACGCTGCGCTGCTCGTCTCCGGAGCCGTCGTCACCGAGAGCGTGTTCGCCTGGCCGGGGCTTGGCACGCTGTTCACCGAGGCGCTGGCCCGACGTGACTATGCGGTGCTGATGGCGATGGTGATGCTCGCGTCGGGCGCGATCGTGGTGATGAATCTGGTCGCGGATCTCGTGTATCAGTGGCTCGACCCGAGGGTGACGCCGTGACCCGCTCGGGCACGATCGCGGCGCTCGTCCTGTCGCTCCTCGTCAGCGCTGCCGCCGCAGCACCGCTGGTGTCGCGTTACGCACCTGACACCCTCGATCTGGCCAACCGCCGTGCGGCGCCGTCGGCGCAGCACTGGTTCGGCACCGACGATCTGGGACGCGACGTCTTCGCCCGCGTCCTGCACGGCGCGCGCGTCTCGCTGGCGGTAGGGCTGCTTGCCGCCGCGGTTGCCGGTGGCATTGGTGTGATCGTGGGCGGCATTGCCGGCCTCGTCGGCGGAGCGGTGGACGCGACTGCTCATGCGCCTGACCGACGCGCTGCTGGCAGTGCCTCGCCTGCTGCTGCTGATGATCGCCGGTGCGATCCTGTCACCATCAGTCGGCCTGCTGATCGTGCTGGTAGGAAGCGTGGGCTGGATGGAGACCGCGCGCGTCGCGCGGTCGGAGTGTCTATCGCTGTCGACTCGCGAGTTCGTCGCCGCCGCGCACGCCACTGGCGCGCGGGCGCCGCGCATTCTTGGGCGCCACCTGCTGCCCAACGCTGCCGGGCCGGTGCTCGTCGCCATCACCCTGGCCGTTGCCAGGAGCATCCTGCTGGAGTCGACGCTGAGCTTCTTCGGTGTCGGCGTTCAGCCGCCGGCGGCGAGTTGGGGCAGCATGCTCTACCAGGCGCAATCGACGGTGAGCACGGAGCCGTGGCTGGCGTTGTTCCCGGGTGTGTTCATCTTCGCGACCACGTTGAGCGTCAATGTGGTGGGCGACGAGTTGGCGCGGCCGAAACTATAATCGGCCGCATCTCGAGAGGAGCTTCGATCATGGCAACCCGGCTGCTCGTCGCGAGTTTCGCGATGCTCGTCGTTACGCTCACACCTGTCTCGGCCCGCCGCGTCGTCGATCTCGAGAGCGCCACGATTGCGGATTTCAACGCGGCGTTCAAGGCCGGGACGCTCACGTCGGAGAAACTGACCGAGCTCTTTCTCGCGCGCATCGAGGCGTACGATCGTCGTGGGCCTTCGCTGCGCGCGCTCATTGCGGTCAACCCCAAAGCACGCGAAACGGCGCGGGCCCTTGACACCGAGCGGAAAGTCAAAGGACCGCGGTCCCCACTCCACGGTATTCCAGTGGTCCTCAAGGACAACTTCGACACCGTGGACATGCCGACGACTGGTGGATCGGTGCTGCTCGAGGGGTCCATCCCACCGGACGATGCGTTCGTGGTCGGGAAGCTGCGGGCGGCGGGCGCCGTGATCATCGGCAAGGCAAACCTGTCGGAGTTCGCGTCGGGCGGTGCCTACAGTTCGCTGGGCGGCCAGACGCTCAACCCGCACGACCTGACCCGAAGCCCGTCGGGGTCCTCGGGTGGTACCGGCGTCGCCGTCGCGGCTGCTTACGCGGTGGTCGGCCTCGGCACCGACACTGGCGGTTCGGTCCGCGGGCCCTCCACTGCGAACGGCGTCGTCGGGCTGAAGCCGACGCTCGGACTATTGAGTCGCGACGGGATCATCCCGCTGGCGCTGACGTTCGACACCGCGGGACCGATGGCCCGAAGCGTGTACGACGTCGCCGCTGTCCTCGGTGTGATGACCGGAGTGGACAGCGCGGACGAGGCGACGCGCAGAAGCGAAGGGCGCGCCGAGACCGATTACACGAAGTTTCTCGAAGCGGACGCATTGAAGGGTGCGCGCATCGGAGTCGCGCGTGACTTCCTGGGGCAGGATCCGGATGTCGACTGGGTGGTGGAATCGGCGCTGGGTGCCATGCGCAAGGCGGGTGCGACCGTCGTGGATGTCCGCTACCCGAGGTGGCTGCTGGACGCGAAGGACGAGTTCTACAACGCCATCCGGCGGCCTGAGTTCACGGTGCAGATCGCGCAGTACCTCGCGACGACGGGGCCGAAGTACCCGAAGACGCTGGCGCAGCTGATCGAGCGGGCGGAGCAGTTCACCGCCACGCGCGGCGATGCCGGTCCGAACCCGAGTCGATGGACACTGTTCAAGCGCGAGCTCGAGAGCGGCACCATGGAGGACTACCGCTACACCTCGGTGCGCGATCACGCCCTGCCGCTCGTGCGGGCCGCGGTAGAGGGCCTGCTCGCCTCGCAGAAGCTCGACGCGATCGTGTACCCCACGGCGTCGCGACGGCCCGGACTCATCGCGGACCCTGGCGTGAGCGCCGCCGCAACACCAGCGGCGCTGCTCGGTGCGATGGGCCTCGGGGCCACGAACATCGCCAACCTCACCGGCTTCCCCGATCTGATCGTGCCGGCCGGCTTTACTGGAGATCGTCTGCCTGTCACGATTTCGTTTCTCGGCCCCGCATTCAGCGAGCCGAGGCTGCTCGCCCTCGGCTACAGCTTCGAGCAGGCCACCCGCGCGCGCCGGCTGCCGCGATTCACACCGCCTCTTGCCGGCGAGACGATCAACACGCCGTAATCGCGCTCTCGAAGCACCTGAATCATGCGGAGGTTGGTGGACCAGAACAGCGCCAGTTGGAACCAGATCAGCGATTGGCTCATGTATGTCGATGCGCTTCAGCGAGTCGCATAGCCATATGATTCAACTAGTTACGACCTTGGTGGTTCTCCGAAGGTCTTGAGCGCCCGACTGGCCGAGGCTGGCGATGGTGCAGGCCCATACGAACCATCAACATGACATTCATCAACGCCCGCGTAAAATGAGCGGCCGGTGTCGAAAATGACATCACTGGTTCGACTAGAAGAGTGAAAGGAATGGCCTCCCCCGAATGCCGGGCGGCCGACCGCGACATGAGCCTGATGACCGACTTCAAATTCGCCTTTCGCTCCCTGACGCGGGCCTCTGGCCTTGCCCTCACCGTCATCGTGACGCTGGCGCTCGGCATTGGCGCCAACGCCGCCATCTTCAGCGTCGTTCGCGGCGTCTTGCTGCGGCCCCTCGTCAACCGCGATGCCGATCGCCTCATCTACATCCGTCAGAGCGCCCCCGGCCTCGGCGTGCCGAATACGAACTTCTCGGTCCCCGAGATCAAGGACCTCCAGGCAGGCGTGAAGTCGCTCAGCGCATTCGGCGACTTCTCGACCATCGAATTCACCATGATCGGTCTCGGCGAGCCGCGGACGGTTCGCGCGGGGGTGGTTGGAGGCTCCTATTTCGACGTGATGGGGCTTCGTCCGGTCATGGGCCGCCTCCTCGGTCCGCGAGACGATGGCAGGAACGCCGAAGGCGCGGCCGTGCTCACCTATCGCTTCTGGACGAGCGCGTTCAAGAGCGATCCGGGAGTGATCGGCAAGGTCATCCGGCTGAGCGATCGGCCCGCCACCGTTGTCGGGGTCCTCGAACCCTCGGTGCCGTATCCGCAGGAAACCGAGATCATCGCCAACGTCGTCACCAGCCCGCACCATCTCGATGCGACGATGGTCGAGGGACGCGTCCACCGCATGACGGAGCTCTTTGGCCGGCTCGCGCCTGGTGCCAACCTGGACACGGCGCTCGCCGAGCTTCGCACCGTGCACGGCGCCATGGTCAAGGCGCACCCCGAAGCCTACCAGGCGCAGGCCGACTACCGCATCGAGGCCAGGAGCCTGCGGGACCAGATCATCTCGCCCGCGAGGACCATCCTGCTGATTCTGCTCGTCGCCTCCGGCCTTGTCTTCATCGTCGCCTGTTCGAACGTCGCGAATCTGATTCTGGCCCGATCGGTGCGGCGTCGAGGGGGAGCTGGCCGTGCGCGCGGCGCTTGGCGCCAGCACGGGCGCCCTCAGACGTACGCTCCTCGCCGAGAGCCTGCTGCTTTGCGGCGCCGGGGCGGTGCTCGCGGTTGCGATCGCGCGGCCCATGGTGGCCGTGCTGGCGCGCTACGCCGCGCGCTTCTCGGTTCGCGCGCACGACGTCACCGTGGACGCGAGCCTGCTCTGGGTGGGCGCCGGCCTCGCCATCGCGGCGGCGGTGCTGCTGGCGTACGTGCCGAAACTGCCGTCCGCGGACGGCGGCGAACGGGGCGAGCCTCGCCAGCGGCGGCGTCCGCATCACGTCTGGCACGAACCGGCGCCTGCAGGTGTTCGCCGTCACGCAGATCGCGGCGTCGTTCGTGCTGGTCGCGGGCGCCGGGATGCTGGTCACGACGCTCTTCGCGCTCCAGCGCCAGCAGACCGGCTTCACGGGCAACGTGCTCGCGGTGAACGTCCCCGTCGTCTCGTACACGCGCAAGCCGGAGGAGGTCAGCCGGTTCTACAAGGAAGCGATCCGCCGCATCTCGGAGCTGCCGGGCGTCGAGCGCGTGGCGGTCGGCACGGTCGTCCCGTGGCGGGATCCCGGCTTCTTTGCCGCGCAGTTCACGGTCGAGGGCTACCGAAGGCCAACGGCGAAGAGGATCCGCGCGCGCGGTTCCGGACCGTCTCGCCGGGCTTCTTCGACGCGCTCGGCGTGCGACTCGTCGCCGGCCGCGACTTCAACGAGGGCGATCGGGCCGACGGCGACAAGGTCGTCATCATCAGCGAGAGCGTCGCCCGGCGCATGTTCCCGGGCATGGACGCCGTGAACCGGCACGTTCATGTGGACTGATCCGGTGACGAAGTTCATCGGCGTCAGCACCGGTCCGCGGCGCATCGTCGGCATCGCCGCCGACATGGACGACGAGAACCTGGTGCCGGAGCCGGCGATGACGGTGTATCACCCGATGTCAGCAGGAGATGAACGGCGGGCGCCTCTTCATCCACGCGAAGCTGGACCCGTACGCGCTCGTCCCGAGCGTCACGAAAGTGATCCGGGAGCTGGCGAGCGATCAGCCGGTGGAGCGAGCCGCGACGCTCGACGACATCCGCGCGGAGGTGCTGGCGCCCAATCGGGTGAACGCGCTCGTGTTCGGCGGTTTCGCCGGCGTGGCCCTGCTGATTGCCGTCGTCGGCGTGGCGGGCGTGCTGGCGTTCTCGGTGAGCGCCCGGACGCGCGAGTTCGGGATCCGGCTGGCGATCGGATCGACGCCTCGCCACCTCCTGGCGCGAGTCCTTCGCGAGGGGGCGACGATCGGCGTGATTGGCATCGTCGCGGGCGCGATAGGCGGCCTGCTGCTCGCGCGCATCGTCGGCAGCGTCGTCACCGACGTCAGATCCCAGGCGTCGTGCCAATCGTCGGCGCCGCGGCCGTGCTCGTCGTGGCGGCGATCGTGGCGTCGCTGACGCCTGCCGCGCGGGCGTCACGGG
>CAVQAH010000004.1:0-223286 GCA_963710415.1 uncultured Acidobacteriota bacterium
ACAATACAGGGCTGTTTGTCGCGCCTCTCTGTGTATTCGGAGATGGTCACTCCGCACCTCCCACCTGAGAGAGCGCATATTCCCGTTTGAAGGTCAGCCTGCCCATCGTGAACTTGACGACCACGCCTCGCCTAATTTCTGGTTCAACTCTAGAATCGCACTTTGCGCGGTGCTCGCGCACCCGAAGTTGTGCACCCGGCACGGCGGCCTTTATCTTGGCGAACTGGTCCCACTCCTCGGCGGTGAGTTCACTGGCGTCGACAGATTGAAACGTGACTTCGCACGTTCCCATGTCGGGGTTTTGGTGTATGCAATGACAAACCTCATGAGGCTCAAACCGTGCATACCGGTCGAACTCGGCCAACGCGGCGAAGAACGATTCCTCTGCTTCCGCGAAGGCCTCCTTCCACGGCAACAGGCCCGCCGCAAGTCGTTGGCGCTGGTTCTCGGTGCCGTGTTGCTGAATCCACTCGGCGAGAGTAGCCTGGTTCGCCTCCTTCAATTCGTCCTGGTCTGCCCTCCACCGCTTTCGTGCTTCGAGGCCAACGGCCTCCAAGTTCCCGAAACCTGCGGCCTCCGATGACGACGTAATCGCGTTCGACCGTTGTCGCGCGAGCGTTCGGGTCAGCGAAGAATTCAGCAATGATTTGTTTCCGTAGACCTTCTTGCTGGGCACGATAAGCTTCGGCTATTGCTTCCGACTCTCTAATCACACGCGCGACACCAACAAAATCTTGCAGTTCGGGAACTACATCCCATTCGAGCACCTGACTGTCCTCGTCGCCGATAGCCCAATGGGCTTTGTTGGCTGGCGCCTCGAATTCATGCCCGCCGAACACCTCGTAAGTCTCGGTGAGGTCAAGCGTGACTGTGCCGTCCTCGCCGACCGCGAAGAGGTCGAGGTCTTCTGTCGGCACGTTCGCAGTCACTTCTTGGCGCGCCCTTCCGTCGCCACCACGACGCAGTGATTCCCGGCGGCCTTGTTGACTCAGAAAATAGGTGATACGCACTGGGATCGCAGGTTGAGACTCGTGCTGGGGCTCGTCGACGTGATTACGTGGCCCCTGATTTTCTTGATTTCGCAGACATGCGTACTTCTCCTGCAGCAACGCGCCTAGCGCATTGCGAAAGTGCTCCGCCCAGCGGAGCAAGACACACTTCGCCCCTCACGGGATGTTCGGGGGAACGGACGGTCACAGACAGCCCTAGGGGAGGTTCGTGCTGGCCAATATGCGCCTTCCTTTCGTCGCACCCAAGGTGCGTCCCTCCGCCAAGCGGAGGAGAAAGCAGTTACCGAAAACATGGCACTTCAAAAGTGCCATCGGCAGTATACGCCTGCGTTTTCGTTTGTGCAACCTGAAGACGTCAGGAGCCCGCTGTTGTGGGTGCGGTAAGGACGACGCCCGGCGTCCGGGCGAGGTGGTGGCTCCAGAGGGCTGGTCGGGCGCGCCCACCGACCGAGTGGAGCGGGCCAGGGCCGGGGTAATCGAATCAGTGGCGGGACCCCGACCCCATTTACATCGGCAGTGATGTTCCGGCGACGCTCCGGGCCACGGATAGGCTAACCGCCGAACCTTTAGTTAAAAAGAGCCTTCGGCTGGCCGCGAAAATCGCTCAGCCACCCCGAGGCTGAAGTTCCTTTGAGCCTCTGGCACCCTCGAATCACGTTGTGTATACTCCCTCCCGCAACCAGCGTGCTTAGGAGGGAACTCTATGATCATGTCGAATCGTCGCAACTTTGTCCTGGTATCCGCTTTCATCGCCCTCGCGCCCACCTCTGCAACGAAAGCAGCCAGACTGTATGCAGAGCAAGCGAAGCCGGGGGAAACGGTAGTCGTAAATATCACCACGGTCAAAGCAGACAAACGGCAACAGTTTGAGGACGCCTTGAGCAAGTTTTTAGCGGTTTTACCCAAGGCTGCAGAAGTCGACAAAACGACGCGGCAGGTGATGGAGCCGACACGAATTCTGGCGCCCGTCAAGCCAAACGATGACGGGACATTCACGTACGTCTCCTTGGCTGATCCCGCTTTACCAGACGCCAGCGCCTACGACACCAACGTCATTCTGAAAAAAGTCATGCCGGAAGCGGAGGCTGAGAAACTGACAAAGCAATTCGAGGATGCCACTGCCGGACAGCAAATCCTGATACTTCGGCAGCGGCCGAACAAGTAGCTGTAGCCAGCACTGTGTCTGACGCCAGACGGGACTTCAAAAACGAAGGGACCGTCCCGGCGCTGGTATATGGACATGCGTGGTGGAAGCACGCATGCGGCAGGGGCCAGCGCCGGGTTGATGCTGCGGTCCCACAGCATAGGAGTTCCCCGCCCCACCAACTCTTATTCCGTCGCCACGGGTTCGGCCTCGACGACCGGGTCGAACTTGTCCGCGAACGCCAAAGCCTGCGAGGCCGTGAGGTTCACCACCTCTCGGGGTAGATGTCCCTATCACCCACCCCGTGCCGCATCCCCTCCCGCAGTCGGTAGGGCCGCAGACGGTCGTCAGCCGCCCGCGCCACCTGCGCCTGTTCGGCTTCCCGTGCCGCGAGCAGTCGGTCGCGCAGGCGGGTCAGGGAGGCGATACCCGGCATCACCGATGCAGACTCTGCACATCCGCCCGTTGGGCGAGTGCCGCCACCTCGGGCAACATCCCGTCATTCGGCCCCGCCCCGAACGTCAGTTGGTGAATCGCCTCTTTCAAATCCGCCAATCGCCGCTGCTCGCCTGCGCGCAGTCGGGGTCGTGCCAGTAGGTCATCCCGTTCCTGTTCATTCCGGGCTGTAAGAGCGGCGAAGTCGTCGCTGATGGCTTCCACCTGTTCCGGGGTCATCGGTACCTCTCCGTCGATCGACGGGGGGCGTTCACGAAGAACGCCAGGACCCTGTCCTCCGGTGTGGGTTGGTTGGGGGCGCGGGCTGCACGGATGGCGGCGAACAGGTCCGGGGGTGGAGACACGACCTGGGCCTGTGCGCGGCACGTGGGGCACAGGATAGGCTCGCCCTCGCCGGCGCAGCACACCCGGCCGGTAGTAGTTCTGAATTCGTATCTCATGTTCGTGTCCTTTCGTGTGGTTTGTGGTCTGGAGGGGGTTCCGGGTCTGTGTTCCGGGGGAGGATGCAGTACACCATCCCAGGAGATGGCGCCGTAGTCGAGGGACGGGTGAGAGAACAGGTAGAGGAACAGGAGATGGAAGTAATTCAGTTCTAGATTCTCGAACTGCGCCACGTCGCCGCGCGCGAGTGCGTCGCGCATGGCAAGCAGGTCGAGCGGGCAACCGACGCGGGCGTCGGGGTTCACACGGTCGATGTCCCCTGGAGGCGGAACGAGACGGCGCACGAGCTCCGGGTCGCACGGGGCGAAGTATTCCTCTAACGAGATGGGTGTGTCCTGCATCTTAGTTAAAAACTAAGGGAGAATTTTCGGGGGGAATGTTGGTCAAAAACAAGTCAAGAATTTTTGATATGGTCGCGGGGGCGACTACCCCGAAACACGAACCCCGCGCGGATTCGTAAATTTGTTATCCCCCTAGCACATGGCAACCTTCCATACAAGCACTTTGGTCCCTCTTAGCCACCACTAATTCTTCCGTCGTATGCCGGTTGTCCTTGTCATACATGTCCTACTATGTGACACTGTCAGTGTCCTACTTACAGGACACATAACACGGAGCGAACCGATGAATAGCAACCTTCCATCCCTAACTCTTACTCTCATTCGCGTGCGCCCAAAGGATGGCGAATGCACCTACCGTCTCGAAGGTCTGAACGGCAGCGTGTACGCCACGAAGGCGATGTTCGCGGGCGACCCGCCGCAAACCCTCACGCTGACCGGCGACGGTCTGGCCGACCCGGCTGCCGTCGCGGCCGCCAAGGAAACGCGCAAGGCCGAACGCGACGCGAAGCGCGCGGCCAGGGTCGCGGAGTTGCAGGCGCAGTTGACCGCCGCCGCCGAGCGTGCGGCTGCAGCGGAAGCTGCGCTGGCTGCACTGCAGGCGAAGGCCTGCCAAGGGCCGCACCAAGGCCGCGTAAAGGACGGAACCCCGAGACGGGGGTCTGCGGACCTCCGTCTGGTAGTTCGCTGCTCTTTCACAACTAGATACAGGGGGCTGCATTCCAACGGTGGTCGTGCCCATCGGTGTGGCCCTCGTTCCCTCCTTCTTTCGGTGCCCATGTGCCCCCGGGCCGTGATGTTATAGCCCTGTTATACGGACCCCGTAACCTGTGGCATCCACAGCCCTTACACGTGGCGCACCGGGTTGTATAACCTGCGTTCCCGGTGCCCGGGGTCCCCCCGGCCGCAGCCCCTACAGGCCCCCGGCCTGCGGGGGACCCTGCGCCCGGCCTGCAGGCCGTTTGCCCCGCAGGGACCGTCTCCGGGGGTTTGCCCGGGCTGCGGGCGGGTAGCCCCGGTAGGGGTGGCGTGCAACCGGTCCGGCGGCGGCTCGGCCTGCTCCTCCATGTGCGCGATGAGCTGTTTCGCCTGGGTGAGCAGCGTGCTGAGTGGGCACGTTCTAATTCGTCGCCCTTGTCGCCACGGTCCACCGCTGGGACTGCCTCGCCGAACGTGAAACGGAGCTGAACAATGATCGCCTTCGAGTCCCATATGTCCTCGTCCGGGGAGTCCATAAGCCGCGCGAGACGGGCGACGGCAGTGGGATAGAGATTGAGCATGCCTTGTTTATAGGTGATGCGATAAATGGCTTTCCGTTGTGATATGGCAGTAATTCGTCATCGTCCCAGCGACCGCAAAGGTCGCCGTTCGCGGTTCACGGCCTCACATTGGTCGGTTGTAGACCGCGATTTTAGGTAGTTCCTATCGGCCATGAGAAATACACCTTGCTCTAAGCGCCTGGAGTTAAAGAGCTAACGAAAATTCTGGCCCCGTTTCGCACGGACGAGAGCTGGTTTCTGTAGAGTGTGCAGGGCACCTGTAACTCCCCTTTTCAGGACCGAGCCGGGAACGTTTCTTAGTAACCCCACACACCCTACATTTCGTATCCATCTCACCGGCTCCCCAGAACGCGGAATGTGGCCTTCTTCTTCTTCTTCTTCTTCACCCGGGGTCCTCTCTGCACTGTCCCGGGGGGTGCTACCTGCCCGGGGGGTATTACCGCTACCCGGCTACCCGTAAGGGGTACGGGTAGCGGGGTGGCGCTTTGGTGCTATTCGCTGCTACCGGGTAGCACCCGGGTAGCGGGGATAGCGGCCTGTTTACGGGCCTGTTTTTGCCCTTACGGGGTGCCCCGCAACCGCTACCTGCCCCCTGCCCGGGTAGCACCCCGGGGGCACCCCCGCTACCTACCGCTATCCCTCGCAGGTAGCACTAGGTAGCACCTAAAACCCGGCATCCTCGTCGCTCGGGGGCGGAACATCTTCCTCCGGTTCGCACGTCTGTTCTACGACGCCCGGCTCCAGAATCACCCATCTGCCCTTGTCGTTCTTTGTAATCTGCCGGGCCACTTGCATTTCGCGGAACGCCTGGAATTTCAAGTTCTGGTTGCCCACGACACCTTTCAATACCTCGTTCTGCGATTTAGGCGATTCGTTTGCACTCGCAGCCAAGGCTAAGCGGTCCCGAATCCGTTCCTTGATAGCTATAAGGTTATATCCCTGTTGTTTCTCCGACTCTATCCCACCATGTGGTTCTAGCCGCGCCGTAAACGGTCTGAGCCACGCCCCGGGGCGTATGCCGCGCGACTTGTCGAAACTAAGCGTAAACCGTGCTCCCTGGGCAGGCTCGTAGTCCTCGGGGAGCGTCAAACCAATGCTGACGTCAATGACGTCTTCCGCTTTGAGATGCCCCGGGCGTGGCCCAAGTCGATTCGCGTGATGCACAATAACTGAAGTCTTGCCTTGTCGTCGCAGACTGAGAAGGTAGTCTTGTGCTGGCTGCCACGCAATAGGGTCCATTTCCCTGCGGGTCAAACAGCGAAGACCTGTTGTCAAAGAAAATGACGTCAGTCTCTTTAACCCACGGCTCTATCGCTTTCTGACCTTCAAGTGTATCGAGCGGGGGGTAAAAATTCCTCTTGCCAATCAGAGCCAATGACCGTGATATTGTCTTCAAATGTGTCGATAGGACTTACCAGTCCTCTACGCCCCCGCAGCCTGTGTTCTAGAGCAGTAAACCGTTCCTGAATTTCTTCTGCTCTGCATCTCCCCGTCGACATACAGCACGCGGCATGGTTCCTTTGGGCCTTCAAAGCCAAGCGCCCGAATGCCTGTTCCCATCACGAGAGCCAAGCGTCTCGGCGAAGCCACGACTTCCCACACCACGATGGCCCAGAACTGCACGATGTTTCCGGCGCGAAAGATGGGAAGCCCTGCTTCAATAACAGAGCGGGTCGTGATTCAAACTTATGCTCGCGCAGCTGTGACAGCGTGAGCGCCGTAATCCGCGGCACTCGGCCAATGATGCGCGGCTCGGACCTGAACTCTACATACGCCTGGTCTCTAGGCGAAGGACGTCCTTTTCATTTTCAAGTGCCTTTGCACGTCATAGGGTCCTTGGGGTCGGGTTCCTGTCAAAGGCCACTGGAAATGCCCCGGATACCCGACAACCCGTAGAGCGGCGAACCGGTAACTGGTTCTTCGCAAGCCCAGTGCCTCGGCGATGGCCGGGCCGTGCGCGGAGTCATACGCGCAGCCAAATCGGCCGTCGGTGAACATAATCGCGTTATCGCGATGGCGGTCGTGGCCCTCGGCGCGGCACGCGGGACACTGAAACTTGACGCCATTACTGCGCCGTCTCGCTCCTGGCTGTTTCAGTGCCAGCGCCAACCGCTCCGGGTCCGGCTCGCCCATCGGTGCTGCCCCCGGGGCGGACGAGCGCAGATCGCCACCCACTCCGGCGGAAGCTCCGGGAAGGGCCGCCCGGGTCCACCAGCCAGCGATACGGGCGGCCGGTCGTCGGATGACGGACGGCGGGCAGACGGATACTCGTCGCAGTCGGACGATTTCGCCGACCTTCTGCCCGTGCCAGTAGAGGTAGCGAGGCAGGTCCGACACCCGACGGTACGTGACAATGCGTCTTCCCGCTGCCCGTGGCGACCGTGGGGACAGAGGCCCAGTTCGGCGACCATGTCCGTCAGGCCACCGGGCAGGTCGAAGTCCAGCACGGCAAATTTCCCGGCCATGTAGCCCCAATTGCCACGATGCCGACGAATCTCGTCCGGGTCGGCGGTAACCCAGTGATGGCCGTTGCACGACACGGGGATTTGCCCTCAGCAGAATCACCCGCCAGCCGAACCGCTCGGCCATCACGTCTGGTGTCACCGCGCCACCTGCTCTCCCGCAACGCGCGGCATCAACCCTCGGGCTCGACCTCCAGCACTGTGGCGAGCCGCCGCAGTTCGTCCGGAGATAGGGTCCGGCGACCGCTGATGGCGTGTTTGAGGGTCAGGCGGTCCAGGCGTGCGCGACGGGCCAGTGCGCGTTTGGCTAACCCAAGCTCGGCGCAGCCCGTCGGCGATGTTCATGGCACCACCTGTTCCCGGTGCTGCTGCACGAAGGCTTCGAGGTCCGCCACGGCAATCAGCACACGCCGACTGACTTCCCCCGGGTGTTTGGCAGACGGAAACTTCACAGTCGGCAGCAGGCCATCGTCGATGTAGCGACGCAGCACCCACGGCGACACACCGATAGCCGCAGCGGCACTCTTCACGTCAAGGACCAGAGGTGTCACGACGCCACCGGTTCTGCAGGGTGCAGGATTCGCACAGGCTGCATCAGCGCCTCAGGCGGGCGAACCTCCAGCACCGCGGCCAATCGGGTCAGTTCATCTCGATTAGGGTTGATTCGCCCCGTGAATGATGCCGCTGAGGGTGCGCGATTTTTGAGGGTGCACACGTGGCAATTTCCTGCTTAGGAAATCCCGAGTTCGGCGCATCGGTATTCGAGTACAGCACAGAAACCTTTCCTCGTCGCTTTGGGAAGCGACGATCTGATGGAATGGTTTCGCGCTGATAGGTTGGGGTAACTCTAGGCGCTACTTCCGACGGTCAGCCTCACTCTGTCCCCTCGGCAGCCCCGCGAGGGTTACGGCTGCCCGATTCGTTTCTAGTTCCCCGCTGTGCAAGCACGTCGCGTCGCGCCGTGCGCCAGGCCGTCGGGTAAGTTACAACAACCGTAGTACAAAACCGGGACAATTGCAACAACTAAATGTATAACCTTTACGTAAAGGTTAACCTGTGTTATACTCGGGCTATGGCACGATTACGCTGGCGGGGCCGTTGCATTGTAAGCGCTGTGACTTCAAGTGGCGACCCCGCCAAGAGTCGTTCGCATGTGTCCGCGATGTAAAAGCCGCCATTGGCAGACCAACCGCACAGACCGACGCGGGCTGCGACCAGGGACGGGAGATAAGCGATGACGAAACGAGCGCGAGGTAGCGGCTGCGTCTACCAACAGGGTCGCATCTGGTGGATTGCCTACAGCGGTCCGGATGGCAAACGGAAACACGAATCTTCGGGGAGTCCGCAAAGGGGATGCCGAAGGTTTGCTCCTCAAGCGGACGGGTGCCCGGGAACATCATCTGCCGGTCATTCCGAAGGCCGAACATCTCACGTTCCCCGACGCGGCAGACGCCGTGCTCAGGACTTCAGGACGAATGGCAAGAAGTCCCTCGGCGTCGTCGAACGACGAATCAACAAGCATCTCCAGCCCTACTTTGGCGTCGGCGGATGGCGGGCATTATATCGCCAGATATCCGTGGCTTACATCAGCCATCGCCAGCAGCAGGGCATCGTCAACAAGAAGGGCGAGCGGACCAGTGACGTGAGGAACGCGGAAATCAACCGCGAGCTCCAGATACTGAAGCGGATGTTCAACCTGGCCGTCAAGGACGGTCGGCTCGGCATGCGGCCGCATATCCCCATGCTTCGGGGGACGGCCTCCGGGCGGGTTCTTCGAGGCGGAGCAGTTCGAGGCCGCACGTCGGCATCTGCCCCAGGAGCTCAGCTCGTGGTCACGTTCGCCTACATCACCGGCTGGCGCATCGCCAGCGAAGTCCTGCCGCTCGAGTGGCGGAACGTGGATTTCACGAGCGGGGAAGTGCGGCTGGACGTCGGGAGCACCAAGAACGGCGAGGGCCGCATGTTCGTCATGACGGCCGGCCTGCGGACACTGCTGGAGGCGCAGCGGGACCGAGCGACGACGGTTGAAGCGCAAGGGCCACATCTGCCCCTACGTGTTCTTCCGGATGGTTGCCAAGGGCCGCGGAGGGCCGAAGGCGCCGAGGCCCATCAAGGCCTTCACGAAGGCGTGGACGGTCGCGTGTCGGCGGCAGGCTGTCCGGGGCGCATCCCCCACGACTTCCGCCGCACGGCGGTGCGGAACATGGTCCGGGCCGGGATCCCGCGGTCGGTGGCAATGCGCATGGTGGGTCACAAGACCGAAGCCATCTACCGGCGGTATCGCATCGTCGACGAGCAGGACCTCCGGGACGCCGCGGTGCGACTGGATGGGGTGGCCCCTCCCAAGGCCCAGCAGGCGTAACCCCCGGCCCGAGGGACCGGGCCGGGGGCGACGGTCTGACCAAGACCGGAGGTCGCGCGACTTCCTCGTCAGTGACCACGCGACCCACTGCTCTGCTGCCACACGCAGTCTGCCGCCACGCGCAACAGGTCCCACACCGTCATGTCTGGTGAGACATGAACGATGAGGTCAGGCAGGCCGTAATCGCAGTCGCGACCCATGAGCACCGTCTCCAGGACATAGTCGCCAGTGAGGCCCAACGGGGTTTCGCTATCCGAACACTCAAGGGCCATGTATTCACGTAAGGCGGGGTCGGCGTGCCGAACTAGCTCCACGGTCAGTAGCGTGCGGCGGAAAAGTTCGCCCATCACGCCACCCCCTTCAGCATTTCCGCCACCGCGTTCCTGATGCGCCGGATGCCTGCCTCGATTTGTATCAGCGCTGTGCGGTCGGCGTCAGTCATGTCCGCAACGTTGTACGACTCGATGAGGGTGGCGGCACGCTGCAGGCCACTCGGCCGATTCGTTAGCCCTCTGTGTATCATCGCGTGCCACGTCGGGAATTGTCTGATGGCGTCAGACAATCGTTCGTCGTCCGGGTAGGTGGCCGCGAACTTCATGCGGGCCTGTAGCTCCTGCCGATTGCGCCCCTGCTGTGCCAATTCGTCCAGTAGGCCGTCTGGGAGCTTCTTCTTGTTCCCCCGTAACGTCAGGAGTTTGCGTCCGAACTCCCAGCGGTCGCGCAGCCCGCTCTGTGAGCTCTCGGCAGTGCGTTCATCTGATTCCTGAATCCTCCGGTCTAGCGCCTTCAGTTCTGCGATGATCGTCGTACCCATCTGACACCCCCGGTGTAGGTGGCGCGGGGTCTGATCGAAAGGGCAAAAAGGCCCGCGCCGGTTAGTGAAACCGACGCGAGCCCTTGAAACTCGCGACTCAGTGCTGCCATTCAGTCAAGGCGCCGGGGACCTCTGAACTTGCCACCCCGGTCATGAACAGCACCGATACTGATGACACTATCCCACGGCATCCCACGGCCGTCAAATTTCGGGTGGAGAACCATGTCGCGATGCTGGCGATACACTACATGCACTACAACTTCGCCAGGATTCACAAGACGCTCAGGGTGACGCCAGCAATGGAAGCCGGTGTTTCGACGCACGTTTGGACCATTGAAGAAATCGTGGCGTCTGATCGGATGAGGGGGGCGTAGGATCAGAGGTTAGGTAATTCGCGATTAGGTACAGCAGCGAGGTGGATGCCATGGCAATCGTTCAGGCGTTTCACTGGAAGCTCGATTCGGATCGTAAGGTGTACCACGACAGCAACCTCTGCACAGAGGGCAACTACATCGCATCAAAGAATCGACGCCCAGGTGAGGGCGGGCGCCCGCGATGTGAGCGTTGCGCTGACAGAGAAAAGGCTAAGTAAAAAAACCCACGACACGCAAGGCTTGAATGCCGAGAGTAGACGTGGCACTCTACGCTCGGCTCAATCATGTCTGGGCCGTTAACTCCTCGCTGCCACCCTCCGGCGAGCCCGAGAACCTCCTTGTGTACGTCAAGCGGCTACGCAAGCAGGCGGAAGAATTCGAAAGAACAATCAAGGGGGAGTTCCGGTTGACCCGCGCGCAACTCATCGAGGAGCCTGAGCTAGTCCGTCAGGCCAAAAGGTGGGGGCCATAGAAGGTCGATTCCGCTATAAGTTAGGCCCATTCCAAACTGAGACACTACCAAATTTCGCGGAGCCGCTGTTCAGCGGCTGTGCGGGCGGCAGGGGGCAGGCGGGTCTGTCGCAGAGCTAAGTTATACCCGGGGCCGGGACAGCCCGGGGGCTACTTACCTAAACGGCAAATTTGCTGAGGAATTTTGGAGGCGCCGCCCGGATTTGAACCGGGGATGGAGGTTTTGCAGACCTCTGCCTTACCACTTGGCGACGGCGCCGGTCGGAACTGGAGGAGCGGCCCTAGGCCGCGACGTTCTCAGAATTGTGCAGGGATAGTCCGGCCGCGTCAGGCGCGGCAACAACAGCGTTCGATCAGGCGAGCAAGAAGCACAGTCACAAACCGTCCGGCTGCCGCCTTCGCCGCCTGAGGCGGCTTCGGCGCGCCAAGAAAGCCGGACACTACTCGCGGCGCGTCCGGCGACGCCGGACACTACGAACAACGACCCTGACCAGTCACGTTAGCGCGCGGAGCGGAGCCGGCGACGAAGCGCCGGCGTAGCGAAGCGCGCAGGAGCGGCCCACAGGGCCGCGACGTTCTTAAACTTGGAGCGGGAAACGGGATTCGAACCCGCGACTTCGACCTTGGCAAGGTCGCACTCTACCACTGAGTTATTCCCGCCCGGACAAACCTGACCCACCGAAACAGCACAGCCCACGGCTCATCGGCGGAACGTTGATCGTACCACAGCCTTCAATAACCAGGCAAGAATGCCACATCCCTAACGCTTGCCGTGGTTCGTGGTCCGTAGCTCGCCGCTCGAAGAGCCCATGTGCACCAGTGAGGTTTTCGAGCGACCAGCAACGAGCGACGAACCACGGACCAGCGACTAGGTCCACAACACGGTTCGGTCGATCTCCTTCAGCGTGCGACGCCCCGTCAGCGCCATCGCCATCTCCAGCTCCGTCCTCAGCATCGTCATCACCGACGCCACGCCGTCGGAGCCCTGGGCGGCGAGGCCGTAGAGGTATGGACGGCCGACGAGGACGGCCGAGGCACCCAGCGCCAGGGCCTTCAACACGTCGGTTCCCCGCCGCACACCGCCGTCGACGAACAGCGGCAACTCCCCCTTCACCGCCTCCGCGATCCGCGGCAACGCGTCGATGGTGGCGGGCACGGTGTCCAGGTTGCGCGCACCGTGGTTCGAGACCGCGATCGCCGCAACGCCGGCCGACAGCGCCTTGGCCGCATCCAGCGGACTCAAAACGCCCTTGATGACGACGGGGACGCGCGCGAACGAGCGAATCCACTCGATCTCCTTCCACGTCAGCGTCGGATCGAGGACGACGCTGTAGATTTCGCGCTCGCTTGGACGATGCGACGTGGTGGATGCTGTGCCGCCGAGGCCACGATAGTTCGCGCGATCGAGGCCGGGCGGCAGCGCGAATCCGACCCGCGTCTCGCGATGGCGATTGCCGGTCACCGGCGTGTCGACGGTGACGAAGATCGCTTTGCACCCGGCGTTCTCGGCGCGCTGCACGAGCTCCTTCGTGAACCCGCGGTCGCGGACGCAATACAACTGAAACCACAGTGGCGACTTCGCCGCGCGCGACATGTCCTCGATGGTCGTCGTCGCAAACGAGCTCGCAATCATCATCGCGCCCGCCTTGGCGGCCCCGCGAACGGTCGCCAGCTCGCCCTCGGGGTGCATCATCCGGTGGTAGGCCGTGGGCGCCATCAGAATCGGAAACTCGAGCGCCTGGCCAAGGATCGTGGTCCGCGTGTCGAGCTGCGAGACGTCGACCAGGACGCGAGGATGCAGCCGCAGCCGATCGAACGCCTGAATGTTGTCGCGCAGCGTGAGCTCATCGCCGGCCCCGCCGGACACGTACTCGTAGGCCATGTGCGACATGCGTTGTCTGGCGAGCGGCTCGAAGTCCGAGACGGTCGCCAGCTTGCGCGCAACAGGCTGCGCGGGTGGCTTGGTGGCTGGTTTTGGCGCCGGCGCCGCCGCCGGCTGTCTCGCCGACACCAATGCCGAACCACCCACCATCGCCGCCAGCGCGGCAAACGCCTCCCTGCGAGTTGTGCTCACTGAATGGACTCCTTGTGAAGTCCGTTCACAGTAGCAGAAGAAGGACCGATTTCAACGCGTGGCGTCGAAGGCGTCTGGGAAAACAGTCAGGACAGGACAGGTTTCCGCGTCGTCAATCGCCACGACGTCGAACCTGCAGGGGCGATCCGTGATGTCGTGTCGCGCAAGGTATTCCGCGGCCATCGACGCGAGCTGCAGCTGCTTCCAGCGGGTCACACCCTCCGCCGCCAACCCGCACTCGCCATTTGCACGGGCCTTGACCTCGACGAACACGAGTGTGTCGCCATCTTCGGCCACGATGTCGATTTCGCCATGCCGTGTGCGGTAGCGGCGCGCAACGATTGCGTACCCGCGGCGGTCGAGTTCTTCGACCGCTAACGATTCCCCCAGTTTTCCCAGGGCCTGGCGCTGCAGCGTCATCGTCGCGCTGCCCGCAGGTTGCAATCTCCGTGCTCTACTGCAAGAGTTGATGGGCCGACGGTGGCCAATGACTTTCGTCGATCGACTTTGGTTTCGCCTCCCCGTCGTTGGGCGCGCGGTTCTCGTCGGCGTGGCTGCCGCCGCCGCCGGGACCATGCCGTGGGCCGCTTTGGTCTCGGCGAACACCAGGCATCAACCGGCGCTGCCGTGGGCTGTACCGTTGATGGCGGTGTACCTGTGGTTGTACTGGCGCTATCTCGTGCGGGGATCGGGATGGCCGCAGTCGACAGCCGAAGCGCGCCGCATGAATGCCCGTGCCAACGCACTGCCGGACGAAACCTGGGGGCCGGCTCTATTGGCGGGACTGCTTGGCCTCGCAGGCGTACTGCTCCTTCAAGGAGTATTGAGCCGACTCGTCACGCTCCCCCAGCAACGGGATCTCGACGTGTCGCAGTATTCAGCTGTCACGGTTCTGATGTGGGTCGTGATGAGTGCCGTCGTCGCCGGCGTCGTGGAGGAGACATCCTTCCGCGGTTACCTGCAGAGGCCGATTGAGCGCCGGCACGGGCCTGTCATCGCGATCCTGGTAACCGGAAGCCTGTTTGGGTTCGCGCATTTTTCGCACCCGGAGGTGGGCGTCGTGCTGCTGCCGTTCTACATCGCCGTGGCCGCTGTGTACGGCGCCCTCGCCTACTTCACAGATTCCACATTGCCCGGCATGGTCCTCCATGCCGGCGGCAACATGTTCAGCGCCTTCGATCTCTTGACGCGCGGTCGGTCCGAGTGGCAGCTTTCGCCAGAAGCCAAGCCTCTCATTTGGGAAACGGGGCCCGATGTGGCGTTCTGGGGCAATGTGGCGGCTCTCGTGATCGTCGGCGCTCTGACAGTGTGGGCATTCTCTACGCTTGCGCGCGCTGCGCGCAGAGCTCGCGCACGTCATAATCGCGAGTGACGTGACCAATCATTCCGGCGTCAGAACCGTTGCTGGAGCAATACCCAAAGTCCGGGCGTTGCGCAGGGCGTCGAGCTGAAGCACTCCTCGCTCGATCAGCCACCGCACCTTCTCGCTGTTCCGGTATTCAGACAGGAGCGTGCGGCGGCTACTCGTATATGCCTGGTCCATCGCATACGCGAGCACCGTCTCCATCACCACGCCTTCCTCGGTGTTCGTCTCTTTGAAGCGGCGCTTGAAGTTCTCCAGGTACTGGCGCAAAAGCCGGATCGTCCCACTGTTCAGGGCCGGAGTCGAGGCGCATGAAATCATTCAGAACGGCCACATACGAAGGGCTGGGCGGCCGGCGCCAGAAGGCAACGTCAGGACCAAACTCGCCGACGTACTCTGGAAGGTAGAGCGTGGCGTCGAGCTGGAACTCGTTCGACGAGTGCCGGGTTGAACCGGCGCACTTCGTCAGCAGGTAGACGCGTTCGCTCGATGATCTCGGCCAGCGAAATCGGACGCGGCGTACGCATCGCGCTGATCGACACCTGGGGCGTCGACGCGATTAGCCTTCTGATGTTGAACGTGTTGCCGAACACCATCTCCGCGTAGAGATACGAGCGCGGGCCATAGCTCTTGTAGACGTCCGCATACTCCTTGCCTGGCAGGCCCCGTAGGTCGAGGGCCAGCTTGGAGCCCAGAAAGTATCGGGTCCGGACATCCTCGGCACCAAGGTACTCGCCGTTGATCAGCGCCCGCCCGACATTCGTGCCGCCCGCGTTGTGTTCCGAGAGCGCAGGGATGAACGATCCGTACTTGGTGGCGAGCACGGACAGGTACGCGGCGCAGTAAGGCGCCTGCGTCGTCTGGTTCCGTCCCTCGATAGGTGTCGGTGAGAAGTAGTTCAATCGTTTCCAGTTCCTCTGTAGCCACTGGCAGAACCCCACGGCGTTGGCTTCCGAGCGCCTCGTACCGTTCAGGCCCGATTCGAAGATGACTTGCGCCAAGCCGATTTCCGCAGGCACGCCGAACCGCTCGTAAATGGCGCCCCACTCCGCGAGGAAGGGGCCGTACCTGGGAGCGTTCGTCAGCAGTGCGTCTCCACGCGTTGCGTTGTGCAGCACCGGCCCAGCCTCACCCTCCAGGAGGAGCGCCACCTGTTGTCGCCGTTCTTTCAATTTGGGAACGAGCCGTTGACCGTCGAGGATGCGGGCTATCGCGGGATCGCCCCACACGGCCTGACGCGTCCACACTCCCTTTGCGGGAAACGTCGCAAGAAGACGTCCGTCAACGGCGCTGCCGAACGCGATCGCGCCGTCGGGAATGGTGAAGACGTGCTGCCAGAACGCATAGCCGGGCCTGAAGGACTGCATGGCGGCGAAGTCGGCGCGCCGGCGCGCCTCGACAGGGTTGTCCGCTGCGTCCGGCGCCTGAGCCGACGCCGCAGCGGCTGCCTTCGCGCTCGAGCGGCGTGTGGCGACATTCCACGCGGCCACCGGAATCGCCGCGGTCAGCGCGGCGAGTGTCAGGATGGCCTTCGTGCGTCATCGTGGGCGTTCGGATGATGTGTCTGAGCATGGCGATTCAGGCTGCGGCGCGCGAAGCGCCGCGGCCCGGATGGCGGCAGTGTGCAATCGATGCGCCCGCGCAGCCTGCTTGAAAATCCGGCCTTCAACACGAGAGTTTCGATGGGAGTGTCACAATCTGGATCACATGCGGGTGACGAGTTTGAACCTGCTCCGACAGATCGGAATCGGGCCGCCGTAAGGCGGATGTCGGCTGGATGGAGTGGCTGACTGGGTGCGATTGCACCCAGTCGAATGGCCCGCGGTGATCGGTAGCGGCGGCAGATCGCTGATTATTTCAAGATCAGTTCGCGCGCGTACTTGGTGCCGATGACCTCGCGGTACTTGCTGCGGTCCTGATAGCCCTGCATCTGAGCTTGGTCATCGCCACTCGTCTGCTGGCCGAGTGCATCGGCCTTCTCTTGTTGGTTTCGATGTTCGCGAGGCTGGTGTATTCCCGCAGGATCAACAGGTTCCACGCACCGCCGTCGTCCATCGTTCGAAGAATCTTGTAGGACTTTTGGAATCCGGCCTTGATCTGCGCCTCCTCTGCTTTCTTGAACTCGCCGTCCAGATATTGCAGGTAGCTCTGGTCCATGCCGGACGCCATCTTGATCATCGTGACCGTCCAAACCGTTCCAGGACTGAAGAATTTGTGGACTTGCCCGATGACGGGCAACGCGCCCAGCACGATCAGCACTCCGATCAACACGACTGTTCTCACTGTTTTCATTGTCGGTTGCTCTCTTGGTGAAGACGAGGTAACGGCTACCGAGGGGCGGAGGCTTCCGCTGCACCCCGGGTTCTACGCAGCGCAACGAATGTTGGGGAACCTTGAATGTCGCCGCACGCCGTCTCGAGGCAGCCGACGGGGGGTTCCACAGCAGCAGGAGATGGTGACAGACCGCCCCTGTGGTGTCTGTGCAATAGCGCACACGGAACCGCGCTGAGTTCTCAGGCCGTGGCGACGAACCACGGATCGCGGATCACTGGTACAGCGTCAGGTCTGTCGAATCGCCTCGACGACTCGCGAAGGACGTTGACGGGTCGGCTAAAGCCGGACACTGGGAGAAGGCCCAGATCGCAAACACGGGTCAGACACCGTGACGGACCGCCGGATCTCGGTGAGCGCCTGATCGAGGACAGTGAGGACGCTGTCCGCCTGGTCCTTGCTGAGGATCAGCGGCGGCGCGAGGCGGACGGCGTTCCGTCCGGCGCCGAGAATCAGCACCCCGCGGCGGAACATGGCCTGCACGAGCGCATTGCGTTCGTCGGTGGCGCGCTCTTTGGTCTGACGGTCGCGAACGAGCTCGATGCCGATCATCAGCCCCATGCCGCGGACATCGCCGATGATCTCGTGTTTCTCCTGCAGGGCACGCAGCCCGTTCATCAGGTATGCGCCGACGGTCGCGGCGTTGGCGACCAGCCCGCCCTTGAGCAGCTTGATCGTGGCGTTGGCGGCCGCGCAGGACACGGGATTGCCGCCAAATGTGCTCGCGTGCGCGCCGGGAGGCCAGGACATCACGTCCGCCCGAGCGCAGGTGACGCCCAGTGGCAGGCCCGAAGCGATCCCCTTCGCGATGTTGACGATATCGCCTTTCAGATCGAAATGCTCGGAGGCGAACATGCGGCCGGTGCGGCCCATGCCGGACTGCACCTCATCGACCACGAGCAGAATGCCGTGCTTCTTCGTCAGCTCGCGCAGCCCCTGCAGGAACGCTCGGGGCGGCACGATGTAGCCGCCCTCACCCTGGACGGGCTCGACGACGACGGCAGCGACCTCGTCGGGCGAGATGAGGTGTGTGAAGAGCTGATCTTCGATGAACGACAGGCTCTGCGCCGCGGCGTGATCCGGGCTCGACGCCCGGTATGGATCCGGGAACGGCGCGTGGTAGACGCCGGGAAGCAAAGGACCGAAACCCCGGCGCTGAATGGCCTTGCTCGCCGTGAGCGACAGCGAACCGAGCGACCGTCCGTGGAAGGCGCCGAGGAATGCGATGATCCCCTGCCGCTTCGTGTAGTAACGCGCGAGCTTGATCGACGCTTCCGTCGCTTCGGTGCCGGAGTTGCCGAAGAACGTGCGCACATCCCCGCCAATCGGCGCGATGCCGGCCAGCTCCTCGGCCAGGCGGACCTGCGGCTCGTAGTAGAAGTCCGTTCCCGACATGTGGATGAACTTCTGCGCCTGCTCCGTGATGGCTTTCACGACCTCCGGATGCGACACGCCCGTGGAGTTGACCGCTATGCCCGCCGCGCAGTCGATGAACCGGTTGCCGTCGACGTCTTCGACGATCGCACCCTCGCCGCGGGCGATCACAAACGGGTAGTCGCGCGTGTAGGAGGGCGACACATACCGGCTGTCTTTCTCGATGATGGCCTTGGCCTTGGGCCCGGGGAGCTCGGTTTTGATGTCCGGAGCCTTCATAGCTTCAATCATGGGAATTATTTCCGTTTCCACCTGGTCGTCGTGCCGGTGTCCTCGAGCAGGATGCCACGCGCTTCGAGGTCCTTCCGGATGTGGTCTGCTTCCGCGAAATTGCGGGCGAGCCGCGCCGCACGGCGCGCGCCGATCAACCGCTCGATCTCGTCCACCGGCACCGGCGGCTTCTCGTCCTCCAGCCGCCGCAGCGAGAGCACGCCGAGCACCCGATCGAACTGCTCGAAGGTGTCGCGAACGGCCGGAACGTCCTGCGCGCCGAGCTCGCCGCTGTCGATAGCCGCGTTCAGGCTGCGGACCAGATCGAACACCACCCCAATGGCCGCGGCCGTGTTCAGGTCGGCGTCGATGTGCTCGCCAAACGCCGTTCGCGCCTCCTGCAGCGCGGTGCCAATCTGCGGATTTGCCTCTCGCGCCGGCAGCCGGTCGAGGCGGGCAAGAAAGTCCGTCAGCCGTTTCAGCGCTTCCTCCGACTGCGCCATCGCCGTCCACGAGAATTTCAGCTGCTTGCGATAGTGGACGTTGAGATACAGGTAGCGCAGCGCAGAGGGCCGGAAGCCGTGATCGATGATGTCCTGCAGGTTGAAGACGTTGCCGAGCGACTTGGACATCTTGTCGGTCTTGCCGGGTTCGTCTTCGATCATCAGGTGCTCGACGTGGACCCAGAAGCGGGAGAACTGCTTGCCCGTCGCCCCTTCGCTCTGTGCGATCTCGTTCTCGTGATGCGGGAAGATCAGGTCGACGCCGCCGGCATGGATGTCGATCGGCGGCTCGCCGAGCAGGCGTAATGCCATCGCCGAGCACTCGATGTGCCAGCCCGGACGGCCGGGGCCGATCCCCGGGTCCCACGTCGGCTCACCGGGCTTGGTCGACTTCCACAGCACGAAGTCGCGTGCGTTTTCCTTGTCGTACTTGTCGGCGTCCACCCGCGCGCCACTCTTGATGCCCGCGTGATCGAGGCGTGCGAGCTTGCCGTAGTCGGGCAGCGAGTCGATCTTGAAGTAGATCGATCCATCGCTGCGGTACGTGTGACCCCGCTCCTCGAGCGCGCGGATGGTCGCACCCATGGCGTCGATATTCGCCTGGTCCGTCGCGCGCGGGTTCTCTTCGACCGGCTCGAGGCCCAATGCCGCGGCGTCCTCGAGGTACGCCGCGATGTAACGATCCGTGTACTCGCGCAGCGGCACGCCGGCCTTCTGCGACTCGAGGATCGTACGATCGTCGACGTCGGTGAAGTTCATCACGTGCCGCATCCGGTAGCCGGCCTGGTACTTCAGCGCGCGGCGCAGGACGTCCAGCGACACGAACGTCCGGAAGTTGCCGATGTGACCGCGGGCATACACGGTGAGCCCGCAGGTATACATGCGCACCTCGTTGCCCTGACTCGGCGCAAACGCTTCCTCTCGACGTGTCAGGGTGTTGTAGAGACGCATGCTGATGTCTGAATCAAGATGCTGGCGCTGGTGGCACCATCCAGAAGAGGATCGTGAGCCCCATCGCGGGGGTCACGCAGGCAGCGGGTAGCGTGCTTCCGACGATCGATTGTCGCAGTGCGCGCGTATCAGCAACTCCCCCTCGACTTCACGGAACTCGAAGGTAATGTCCCCTTCGGAACCATGCGGCGCGACGCGCTCGGCAAGCCCTTCGAGCGTCACGCCTGCCGATTCGGCATCGGGCAGGTTGGTGCCCAGATACGCCGCGATCTTCGTGGCCACTTCCGTGGCGAGCCCACGGAGCCCGCCCTGGGCAGGCACCGACAACTTCAGCACGAGCGACCGGGTCTCCGTAACGTTTCCTCCGAGATCAGACGACACTCTTCAATTCTACAGCGAAATCCGGCCAAACAGCCGCCGCGCGCTGCGCGCATCGGCCTCGATCTGCGCACGCAGTGCATCGACGTCGGGAAATGGCCGTTCGTCGCGCATCCGCTGGACGAAGGCCAGACGAATGCGGGAATCGTACAAATCCTTGTCGAAATCGAACACGTGTGTCTCGACCGTCAGTTTGTCGACGTCGCCGAATGTCGGCCGCATGCCGATATTCGTAATCGAGGGATGAACGATGCCACCAATCGTCGCCGTCGTGGCATACACGCCAGCCGGTGGAATCAGCTCGTTCTCGGTCGTGAGGTTCGCGGTGGGAAACCCGATGCCCCGCCCGCGGCCGGCGCCACGCGTAACCGTCCCGTCGATGAAGTAATGATGCCCGAGGAGTGCGCCCGCCTCGTCCACCCGCCCTTCCGACACCAGGCGGCGCACGCGCGTGCTGCTGACCACGAAGTCCTTGTAACGGACGGGATCGATCTTCTCGGCCCGGAACCCGTAGCGCGCGCCCAGGCTGCGCAGGACCGAAAACGTCCCCGCCCGATCGTGGCCGAAGAGGAAGTTCGCCCCCACCCATACTTCGGCTACGTGGAGCCACTCGACGAGCACCGTCCGCACGAATGCCTCAGGTTCCCAGAGCGACATCTCGCGGGTGAAGCGGATCACCGCGACGCCCTGCATCCCGGCGCGGCCGAGAGCGTCCATCTTCTGTTCGATGGTCATCAGGAGCGGCGGCGCCTTGTCGGGCCTCACGACGCGAGGCGGATGCGGATCGAAGGTCATCGCCGCCGGCATGCCACCGCGCTCGCCCGCTCGACGACGGACGCGGTCGATGATCTTCATGTGCCCGCGATGCAACCCGTCGAAGTTGCCCAGCGCCAGTACGGGCTGCGGCCAACGCGGCGGGGCATCGTCGGGATAGTGGGCTACAAACATTACAGTCGGGAGTCGGTGGTCAAAAGCGTTCCTCAGTCGGCCAGTCGTCAGTCCTTTAGTTCGAGAACCAGCCCATCATAGGCCAGCTCCATTCCGCCAGGCAGCCGCGCGCAGGTGGCGGCGTGACCCAGGTCGTGACACATGTGCGTGAAGTAGACCTGTGGGGCCCCGATGCGCCTTCCGGCGGCCACGGCCTCGTCGAGCGAGAAATGTGTCGGATGATGCCGGTCGCGCAACGCGTCGATCACCACCACATCGAGATCCTGCAGGAGCGGCCACGCTTCATCCGGAATGCGGTTGCAGTCCGTCAGATAGGCGAATCGGCCGATCCGCAGTCCCAGGATCAGTCGCGAGCCGTGCCAGACGGGCACCGGCGTGAACTCGGCGTGCCCGATACAGAACGCGCCGGCAATCGTGAACGTTTCGATGTGTGGAAGCCCGCCGCCGCGTGGCGTCGCCGGATCGAATACATAGGAGAACATCGATCGGACATGCTGGATCGTTCCGGCGTCCGCGTAGCACGGCATCGCCCGGCGATACAGCATGTTGTAGCGCCGGATATCGTCCAGCCCGAGGATGTGATCGGCGTGACTATGGGTCAGGACGATGGCATCGACACGGCGGATGTCGTGACGCAGCGCCTGCGTGCGCAAATCGGGGCCGGCATCGACGAGCACGCCGGTGCCATCATCCGTCTCGATGAAGATGGATGGGCGCAGCCGCTTGTCTTTGGGATCCTCTGAGCGGCACGTCACGCAATCGCAACCGATCATCGGAACGCCTTGCGACGTGCCGGTGCCGAGGAAGGTGATTTTCAACGCTACGGTTCGATGATTCGTTTCTGGTCGCCCTGCGCCTGCACGAATCGCATGCGCAGCTCGTAAAGCAGGTCTTCGAGCAGTTTGTCTTCTTCCGGGATCAGGTTGCCTCGCGTCTTGGTTTGCAGCATCTCGAGCAGTTCGATGATGCGGCCCGCGGACTCGAGATCCGGCTCGGGCGGCCGGCCGGTCTGCGGATCGGCGAGATCGCCGAAATGCAACGCGGCAGTCGTTGCCAGCGACAGCACGAATCCCGAAAACGTGAGGTCTGCCGTGTCCTGTTCGGCCACATCGGAATGCTAGCATAATCGCCCGATGACACAGGCCGACGGCACAGACCACCACATCGAAACGAAGGACGCCGGACGCGAGTTTCAGAAGCTGGTCGACATCATGGCACAGCTACGCGGTCCGGCTGGCTGCCCCTGGGATCGCGAGCAAACACTGGAATCACTTCGACCGTTCGTGCTCGAGGAAACCTACGAGGTGCTCGAGGCGATCGACCGCGGCGATCATCACGACCTGCGCGGCGAGATCGGGGATTTCCTGTTCGAGGGCGTGTTCCTCGCCCAGATCGAGACGGACGCAGGACGCTTCACGGTCGCCGACTCTCTTCGCGCCATCACCGAGAAACTGATCCGCCGCCATCCCCACGTCTTCGGCACGACAAGAGACGTCAACACGCCTGCTCAGGTTCTCGAGCAGTGGGAACAGATCAAGGCACGCGAGCAGCAGAACGCCGGGACGCGCAAGGCCGTCCTCGGAAGCCTTCCGACGACGCTTCCCGCCCTGCTCGGCGCCCACGAGATCGGCACGCGAGTCGCCGCTGTCGGCTTCGACTGGGCGCGGGCCGAGGATGTGGTCGCGAAGATTGAGGAAGAAGTGGCCGAGCTGCGGCACGCGGTCGAGGCCGAAGGACAAGCGCGCGTGGCCGAGGAAATGGGCGACCTGCTGTTCGCGCGTCGCAAACCTCGCGCGAAAGCTTGGCGTCGAACCGGAGTCCGCGTTGCGGAAGGCAAATGCGAAGTTCAGTCAGCGGTTCGCGGCGGTTGAAGCACACTTCGAGCAACAGGGCCGCTCGGTGCACGATGCGACGCTCGAGGAGATGGAGGCCGCGTGGACGCAGATCAAGAGTGAGCGTGTCCGGGAATGAGCGGACACGCGTCGGACGACGGTCACACGGTCCGGACCGCTACGTTCAACACCCTGCTTACGATCACGAGACGCGAACGGACACGAAGCGGCTACGACCTGCAGCCTGGTTGAGCGGCTGTCGGTTAGTTACCGGCTGCGTTCGCGAACGCCTCACGCTACGTACGGCGGGCGATCACGACGACGCGACGCCGCGACGACCTGTCACCCGCGCTGCGACGCAACTCGCGGCTCCGCGGTGACCGTCCGATCCGTGACTCGTCAGTCAGGACGTCGTGCTCTTCGTGCTCGTGCTCGTCGAGGAACCGTAGCTGGTCTGGGCCGGGGCTTCACCGGCGGCTCCGAAAGAACGACTCGCCTGAACCCATCGATGAATCAGTTCTGTGTTGAAGTTCATTACCAGGCCAATGGGGAGACCAGTGGTCTTTAGGTAAGACAACACTTGCCGTCGGTGAAGCGACCGAACATTCGGGATCGTCTTCACCTCAACGACGATGAGGCTTTCGACAATCAGGTCCACGCGTTGCCCCGGGAATTGTCCACTCGTCGGTATTTCACATCGATGGCCTTCTCCGCGCTCGAACTTCATGCCTCGCTGAATTCAGCTCCAGACAAAGCGCAGTGGCATAGATCGCTTCCTTGAACCCAGGGCCGAGCTCTCGGTGCACAGCGAATCCGACAGTCCATTGTCGCAGTCACGATGGCTTCTTCAGCGTCTGTCAGGGGCGGTCTCGACAGTCTTGACGAGATCCACCGTCTCTCTCGTGCCCTTCGTGTCAGCGTCGGCCTGTCTGTGTCACGTCTCAGCTCTCCTTGCTGGAATCCCTACCGACGAAGCGATCACCTCCCTCCCCGTCCACCCGCGCACGCGCACGCTCTTCCCGTCCGTATCGACAATCACGGCCCCATCCTCGGCGGTTGAGAACATCGTCGTCCCCAACGCGCGATAGCGAGCGACGACGGCGGGAGCGGGATGGCCGAAGCGGTTGGCGCGGCCGGCACTGAAGACCACGAGGTCGGGCTCGAGGGCGTGCAGCAGTTCCGGGGTGCTCGACGTTGCGCTGCCGTGGTGCGGCGCTTTGAGAATCGTGATCGGCGAGGGCTGCAAGTGCGCCAACACGGCTGTTTCGCCTTCCTTTCCGATGTCACCGGGCAAGACGACCGACACGTCGCCGTATCGCAACTCGATGACGACGGAGTCGTCGTTGCGGACACGCTGGCGCTCCCAGTCGGGGCGTGGGGGGTGGAGGACCCGCACGTCGACCTGCGCGAGACGGATGTGCTCGCCGCGTTGGACGATCCGCCATTCGAGGCCGGCGGACTCTGCATCGGCGACGAGATCGCGTCGAGCGGGGTGCGGCGGCACGGGAATGCCTTCCCAGATCGCGCGAGGCCAGAACGACCGGATGACAGCCCGCGCGCCGCCGATGTGATCGGGATCGGCGTGCGTGACGATGAAGGTGTCGAGGCATCTGATGCGGAGCGCGCGCAGGGCCGGCGTCACGACGCGGTCCCCGATGTCGACGCCTGACGGTCCAGGTTCTGGTGTATCAATGGGCGCTGGCGCGGGGAGGCCGCCAGCGTCTATCAGGTAGGCGCGGCGATCCGGGAACCGCACCAGCGTGGCGTCGCCCTGGCCGACATCCAGAAACACGACGCGGAGCGCATCACGTGGCGCTTCCTCGACCTCTCTGGGTGCGCCGATGCCGGCGAGCAACAATCCTAGAGCGAGGGTCAGGCTCGCGAGGGCATGACGACGGAATCGAGCGGACGCGATCGCGACGGCGACCGAAACGTAGTAGGCCACGACCAGCCACCTGATGGCGGGAGGACCGTGACGGACAACCACGGCGCAGCATCCTTCAGCCGAGCCGACTCGACGAGCCACGTGGCTGCGACGTGCACGGCGTATCCGGCGGCAGATGCCAGGCCCTCGTTGAAAGTTGACAGGACCAGCGTGACCATCGACCCGATCTGCACGATCGTCATCAACGGGATCGCCGCGAAGTTCAGGAAGAGCCCGGCGAATGTCACCCGCGAGAACAGCAACGCGGCAACCGGAGCCAGTGCCACCTCGGCGGCGACGGTCGCGAACAGGACGGTTGCAGCAGCCCGAACGGCCGACCACCGGACCGCCGCTGACATTGATTGCAGGACCGGAACGATGAGCAGGATGCCGAGCGTGGCCCCAAAAGACAGCAGGAATCCGGAATCGACAACCGACACGGGTGTGTGGCCGACCGCGCCGAGAGCGACGGCGGCGAGAATATTGATCGTGCGGCCCTTTTGATCGATCAGGCGTCCCAGCAGGTAGAGCGACGGCAGCCATGACGGCTCGCTGAACGGATGCGGTCAGCCCCGCGAGCTGACCGTAGAACACGAGCGTCACGATCACGGTGACGGCGGCACTGCGCTGGCCGACGCCGCCAGCCTGGCGGACACCAGCAGGAAGACCGTCAGGATCGCGATGTTGCCACCCGAGATGGCGATGACGTGATAGGTCCCCGCTTCCTGCAACCGGCGCTCGTCCTCGTCTGGAAGGCCCGTGCGGTCGCCGATCAAGATCGCGGTGGCGATGGCGGCCGAACGACTTCCCCACCGGCCGACGAACTCACTCAGCCGCCGGCGCGCCCAGGCACGCGTTGCGGCGGCGACTTCATGGAGCGCCGAGCCACGGGCAGTTACGCTCACGAGCGCCGCGCTCTTGATCGATCCAACCAGGATCACGCCGCGCCTGGCGAGCGACGCCCTCATGTCGCCGGCGCCTGGATTCAGATACACCGCCGGCTCCCTCAGCGTCGTCGTCACCCTCACCCGTCGACCGGCTTTCCACTCAGCGAGAAGACAATGCGAGCGAGCCGGACACGGTCAGCCGAACCCCGCCCTCGATTGGCGATCGGAGATGGATCCGCCGCCTGAACTGCTGGCCTGATCACATCCAGGAGCAGCGACACGCCAAAGGGCCCGCCGCCGCATCTTCGCGAAGCGTGCCGTCGAGGATGACGGGGCTGAAGTCAGCGCGGTTGGTGAACCAAGGAAGTAGCGAGGGAGAGTAAACGCGGCGCGCCGCATCCGCGCCCAGCGAGAGGCCACACAGCAGGCTGCCCAACACGACCGCCGCCAGGCACTCTGCATCGCCGCCATCGGCGAAGGCGGCAATACCGGCAACCAGCGCCAGGACGGCGCCGGCTGCCGCGCAGAGAGGGAGATGCTGGGTTTCGAAGAATCGAAGTCCCGCGGCCACGCCGACGAGCAGCGGAATGGCCAGCAGAGACGCCGGGGCGCGCATGGTGCGCCCGATGCAAAGCCGGGGCGCACTCCGTCAGCGTGCGCGATCGGCCTGCAACTCGATTGACCTAGTGAGGAATGATGAAGAAGCTACGACCAGGTCATGCCCGGCCGGTGGCAATTTCTGCGTGATACTCCTGCAGCGCGCGGACCTTCAGCCCCTCGGTGTGGATGGCGCGGATGGCGTTGACGGCGGCGGCCGCGCCGGTCAGGGTCGTGATGCACGGGACGTTGTGCATCATGGCAATCCGGCGCACGGTCCGATCGTCGAAGAACGACTCGCGGCCGAGCGGCGTATTGATGACGATCTGAATCCGGTTGTTCAGGATTTCGTCGCCGACGTGCGGGCGACCCTCGTTGATCTTGAACACGATCTCCGCGTCGAGGCCGTGTGCGCGCAGGAAGCTTGCCGTGCCGCGCGTGGCGATCAGCCGGAAGCCCAGGTCGCGCAGGTCCTTGGCAATCTGTACGACAGCGGGTTTGTCGTGATTGTTGACGGAAATGAAGGCCGCGCCGTCGGGCGGCAGCCGCAGGCCGGCGGCGAGTTGCGCCTTGGCAAATGCGCGACCCGAACGACGCCGCGCCACCCATGACTTCGCCGGTGGACTTCATCTCCGGTCCGAGAATCGTGTCGACGCCCGGGAACCTCACGAACGGGAAGACCGGCGTCTTGACGAAGACTCCGGCGACGCTCAGATCCTCGATCAAGCCGAGCTGCGCGAGCGTGCGGCCGACCATCACGCGCGCGGCGACCTTCGCAAGCGGCACGCCGGTGGCCTTCGACAGATACGGCACGGTTCGCGACGCGCGTGGGTTGACCTCGAGGACGTACACCGTGTCGTCCTTGATCGCAAACTGCGCGTTCATCAGCCCGACGACCTTCAACGCCTTCGCGATGCGCTGGGTGTAATCGCGAATCAGTGCCAGGTGACGCTCGGCTACCAGATAGGGGGGCACGACACACGAGCTGTCACCCGAGTGAATGCCGGCCTCCTCGATGTGCTCCATGATGCCGCCGATGACGACCGCCCCGGTCGAATCGGCCACGGCATCGACGTCGAGCTCGACGGCATCTTCGAGGAACTTGTCGATCAGGATCGGGTGGCCAGGGGACGCCGCGAGGGCCTGCGTCATGTAGCGATCGAGAGCCGCGACGTCGTAGACGATGGCCATGGCACGTCCGCCCAGCACGTACGATGGCCGCACGACAAGCGGGAAGCCAATCTTGGCCGCGACGTTGCGCGCGTCATCCGGAGTGGTCGCGGTGCCGCTCGGCGCCTGCGGAATGCCCAGGTCCCACAACAACTGCGCGAAGCGTTCCCGGTCCTCGGCCAGGTCGATCGAGTCTGGTGACGTGCCGAGAATCCTGATCCCAGCCTGCTGGAGCGAGAGCGCCAGCTTCAGAGGTGTCTGCCCACCATACTGCACCACGCAGGCGACATCTGCGCCGGACTCCTGCTCACGGCTGATGATTGCAGACACGTCCTCGAACGTCAGCGGTTCGAAATACAACCGATCGACCGTGTCGTAGTCGGTGGAGACCGTCTCCGGATTGCAGTTGATCATGACGGTCTCGAACCCTTCTTCGCGAAGAGCGAAGGCCGCATGGCAGCAGCAGTAGTCGAATTCCAGACCTTGTCCGATTCGATTCGGACCGCTGCCGAGAATGACCACCTTCTGGCGCGGTGTGGGATCGGCCTCGCACTCCTTTTCGTACGTGCCGTACATGTAGGGAGTGAAGGACTCGAATTCGGCGGCACAGGTATCGATCCGCTTGTACGCCGGCCGCAGACCCGCGTCGATCCGGCTCGCACGCACGGCGTCTTCGTCGCCGCCGAGGATGATCCCGAGGTCACGATCGCTGAAGCCGGCGCGCTTGAGCGTCCGCAGCAGGTCCGGAGAGATCCCGCGCAGGCCGACGAGGCCGGCCGACCGGCCAAGCTCGATGATCTGAGAGAACTGCGTCAGGAACCACGGATCGATCTTCGTGAACTGATGCACCTGCTCCACCGACCAGCCGCGATCGAGCGCGCGGAACACCGCCCACATCCGGCGATCCGTCGGCACACTGAGATCCCTCTGCAGGGCCGCCTTCTCGTCCTCTGGATCGGCGTTCGCGTCGCCCCGCGCCTGACCGAACAGCGAGCCCTCGGCGCCCAGCTCGAGCGAGCGGAACGCCTTCATGAACGCTTCCTTGAACGTCCGCCCGATGGCCATCACCTCGCCCACTGACTTCATCTGTGTCGTCAGCGTGCGATCCGCGCGCGGGAACTTCTCGAACGCCCATCGCGGGACTTTGACGACGACGTAGTCGATGGTCGGTTCGAAGGAGGCTGGCGTGAGCCGGGTGATGTCGTTGGGGATCTCGTCCAGGTGGTAGCCAAGCGCGAGCTTCGCCGCAATCTTCGCGATCGGAAATCCTGTGGCCTTCGACGCGAGCGCGGATGAACGCGACACGCGTGGGTTCATCTCGATGACGATGATCCGTCCGTCGGCGGGATTGATCGCGAACTGGATGTTCGAACCGCCGGTCTCGACGCCGACGCGGCGGATGATCCGCCGGGCCAGATCGCGCATCCGCTGATACTCGCGATCCGTCAGGGTCAGCGCCGGCGCGACGGTGATGCTGTCGCCGGTATGAACGCCCATCGGATCAACGTTCTCGATCGAGCAGATGACCACGAAGTTGTCGGCCCGGTCGCGCATGACCTCGAGCTCGAATTCCTTCCAGCCGATCACCGACTCTTCGAGCAGCACTTCGTGGACGGGGCTGAAATCGATGCCGCGTCCCGCCAGCTCGCGGAACTCCTCGATGTTGTAGGCGATGCCACCGCCCACGCCGCCCAGCGTGAACGACGGCCGGATGATGGCCGGGAACCCGATGTCTTCGACGGCCGTCAGCGCTTCGTCCAGGCTGCGAACGTATCGACTCTGGGGCACGTCCGCGCCAATCGATCGCATCGCCTCGCGGAACAGCAGACGGTCCTCGGCGACCTTGATCGCCTCCACCGACGCACCGATCAGCTCGACGCCGTACTTCTTGAGGATGCCGGTTTCACCCAGGGCAACGGCGAGGTTGAGCGCCGTCTGCCCGCCGACAGTCGGCAGAATGGCGTCCGGTTTCTCCTTCGAGATGATCGCCTCGAGCACGTCGGTCGTCAGCGGCTCGATGTAGGTGCGATCGGCCAGCTCCGGGTCGGTCATGATCGTCGCCGGGTTGCTGTTGACGAGGATGACCTCCAACCCCTCGGCGCGCAGCGCTTTGCACGCCTGGGTGCCGGAGTAATCGAACTCACAGGCCTGACCGATGACGATCGGACCGGAACCGATGACGAGGATGCGCTTGATATCTGTGCGTTTCGGCATTCAATTACGTCGGGGTCTATGAAGGCCCGAGCAAATCACGACACGCCCGACCTGAGTGGCCGATCAGCCCGTTTTCCATTTCGTCGATGAACTGACGGAACAGGTAATCCGCGTCGTGCGGGCCGGGCGCAGCCTCCGGATGGTACTGCACGCAGAAGACCGGCTTCGTTTTGTGACGCAACCCCTCGATCGTGCCGTCGTACAGGTTCTGGTGCGTGACGACGACGTCGGATGGGAGCGACGCGGGATCGACGGCAAAGCCGTGGTTCTGCGAGGTGATTTCCACCTTGCCTGACGCCAGATCCTTCACCGGATGATTCGCGCCGCGGTGTCCGAACTTCAACTTGTACGTGCGTTCCGCCGAGCGCCAGCGACAGGATCTGATGGCCAAGGCAGATGCCAAACACCGGCACCTCGGACTTCACCAGATCGCTCGCGTTGCGAATCGCGTATCCAAGCGCCGCGGGATCTCCCGGACCGTTGCTCAGGAACACGCCATCGGGCTTGGCGGCAAGGAGATCCGAGGCGGGCGCCGTTGCCGGAAAGACGCGAACGTCACATCCGTATGCGGTGAACCGGCGAAGGATGTTCCATTTCATCCCGAAGTCGTACGCGGCAATCTTCAGCGGCCGGCGGGGGTTTCGCTGCGGCGGCGGCGCGAACTCGTCGGACGGACTGGTCTCGGGCTTCCAGTCGAAGGCGCGCTCACACGTGACGCCGAGCACGAGATCCGAGCCCTCCATCGGGGTCACGGCCTGGGCGCGATCGATCAGCACCCGCGGATCCACCTCTCCGGTGGCAATCACACCACGCATGACGCCAGCGGACCTCAGGATGCGGGTCAGCGCGCGCGTGTCGATGTCCGAGATGGCGACGATGTTGTGACCGACGAGGTAGTCGCGCAACGTTCCGTCCGCGCGCCAGTTGCTCGCGATGGGCGACGACTCGCGCATGACGAACCCGGCGACCTTCGGCGCGCGCGACTCGCCGTCCTCGTCGGCGACACCGTAGTTGCCGATCTCGGGGCACGTCATCGTGACGATCTGCCCCGCGTACGACGGATCGGTGAGCACTTCCTGGTATCCGGTCATGCTGGTGTTGAAGACGACTTCGCCGGTCGTCTCACCAGCAGCTCCGGCCGATTCTCCTTCGTACCAGATGCCGTTCTCGAGAGCGAGTGTTGCTTTCATCGAACTATTATGGGTTCCAGCGATCCTGAGACGCGGGATTCCTTGCCCGCGGAGACACTGACACTGTTGGACCAGATGCGATGATCCGCCAGCTGCAGCCGGATGACGTGCGAGCCGATGCGGACCTCGGGGATCTGAACGGGCGTGCTGCCGATTTCCTTGCCGTCGATGAATACTTTCGCGCCCCGCGGACGCGAGTCGACGTACACCGATCCCGTCAGCGGCGAAGTCGTTCGGCCTGGAGTCGTTGGCGGTGGCGGCGGCGTTGCTGAGCGTGCGGGCGGCGTTTGCGTGCGCGCGGTTGGCGGCGTTGGCGCCGGCGACGCCGGCTTGGCGGCGGCAGTTCTCTGCCGCTGCAGCCTCACGGCGATGTCGTGGGACGCGGCCGCGGAAGAGAGGGTGACTTCTTCGCGTGCGACGTCGTATCCGGGCGACACCACGCGGACCACGTAGTCGCCGAACGCCAGGTCATCGAGCGTGAGCGGTGTGCGCCCACGCCACGCGCCGTTGAGCGTGACCGACGCGCCCGAAGGGTTGGACCGCACCTGAAGTTTGCCGGCCGTTGGTGCTGGCGGTGCCGGACGAGCGGTCTCCGTCGCGGGCGCTGTTCCACGCCCTGGTGACGGGTGCATCACCGGGAACGCTGGGCGCGGTCGTTGGCGGCGCTGGCGCTGTTGAAGGCGGCGCCGTGACCGTTTGTTCGCTGAAAGGCTTCGCAGGCGTGCTCGCCGGCGGCGATGCGGGGATCGCTTCCGCCGTCTGGGCGACTGGCGCGCCCGATGATGCAGCCTGCTGCGCCTCATTGCGCCCGCGAACGAAATAGCCTGCGGCGAACCCGAGCAGCAATACGGGTATCAGCGCGATCGCAATGGGCAGCATCGGAAGGCGGGAACGCGCTTCCGCTCTCTCCCACTTTTCAACTCGATCGATGCCGAGAGTCCCGAAATGCTCAACCGGCTCGACGGGTCGCACGAGTGGCGGCACGACCGGCTCTGGCTCGATCGCTCGTAGGCGTTCGCGTTCGGGTTCCGGCTCGATCGCGCGTGGCGGCACGACCACCGGTCGCGCCCGCCGTCGTAGGCTCCTGAACCGGTCGGATGGGAGGCTCCTCGACCGGGGGCACGACTGGCGGTACTGGAGGAAGCGGTGGTGGCTCGACAGGCTGCTCGTCCACCGTTGCCGCTGTGGGTGGCGGGTCGATGAACTCGTAACTGAATCGCCGGTCGATTGGGTGCTCATCTGCGAGCGTGAGATCCGCCGCGTCGAACACCAGTCGATCGCGGGCCGATTCGATCTGCTCGTCGTCGAACAGCCTCGTGGGATCGCCCTCCGGGGCGAGTGGAGGTTCCGTCTGCTCCGATTGCGTCAGGGCCCAGTGGGCTTCGTCTTCCTCGCGCTCCGCGGCAATGTCATCGATCGGGGCACTTACATCTTCATCAATGACATCTTCATCAAGGAGCATCGTCGTCAATGTTGCCATCGCTCATCAAGGGCATCAGCGCTGATGCCATCAGCATTCCTGTCATCGTCATTCAGGTCATCGACGTCAGTCGCAGCAGCGCCAGGATCGTCGATGTCGACGCCGGCTACACCGAGGGCACTCTCGACGACTGCGTCATGACGTTCGTCTTCGTCATCTCTCTTGTCTTCTCTGACATCGTCGTCGATCGCCGGCGGCCTTGACGCCAACGGCGCCACGGCGGCCGGCCTGGACGGCGCGAACTCCGGAACCAACGCGCCCGGACGGGCGGCCGCTTCGAGCGCTGACGCAAACGCCAACGCATTTGAGAACCGATCGTCGGCAGACTCGCTCATCGCCCGTGCGAGGACCGCGCGCAGCGCGTCGGCCTGGTTGCCGACGGAAGCTCCGGCGAGCGTGCCAATCTGATCGCCGATGCCCAACGGCCGACGCCCTGTGAGCAGTTCGAACGCGATCGCCGCCAGCGAGAACACGTCGGCCGGGGCGCCCCAGGGCTGCCCGTCGATGCGTTCGGGCGCGCTGTAGGGGCGTCGCACCGGTGCGCGGAGCCCCACGCGCTCGAGCGCGTCGACCACGCCGAAACCAGTGGCGCGGGCCTCGTCTGGCGTCACAAAGATGTCGCGCGGATGAAGCGCGCCGTGCCCAATCCCGGCGGCACGCGCAAAGTCGATCGCGCCGGCGAGCTGCATGATGAAGGGCAGAACCTTGTCGATCGCGGCCGGCGCATAGTGCCGCATCGCGACGTCCAGCGACTCCGCGGCGACATATTCGTCAGCGCGATATGCGACCGTGCCTTGCACCCCAGCCGCGATGGGCTCGACGATCGAGGGATGGAACAACCCGGCTTCCGCAGCTCTTGTAAGCTCGTCTGCGAGCGATTGGGCCTGTTCCGGCGTGATATCGAGACGGAAAACCTTGACGGCCACGAGCCGGTCCCTCGTCGGCTCGTAAGTCCTGAACACCGGTCCCAGCGTGCCGACGCCGACCTGGTGTAACACCCGGAACGGGCCGAAGGCTGCTGGCGGTGCGAAGGCCGTTTGGTCGTCTCTGGTCAGTACGGGGCTCCTCAGGCGGGATCAGAAAAATCTAACACAATTTGCTGCTGTACCTACAGCTATCAGCGGTTGGCTTCTCAGCCAGACCGACCGCCGGTCCCCGTAGCCGGGCCCTTCATCCCATTAGCGGCTTCAGCGGCCTTCCGCGGCCTCTCGCGGGAACCACCCTCGTGCGATCGGCGTCGAACCAGCGGGCGATCACCTTGACATGTTTTCGAATGCTCTGAGAGAGTACGGGGCGGTGCCAGCCGACAGGACGCACACAGGGGCCGCGCAAGCGACCGAGCACAGCACGGCCGACAGCGCGGCGACCCGCATGGCGGTCGACGTGCGCCGGTTCGGCTGGATCCGCCCGCTTGCGGGCGAGTACGCGTTCAACTTCCCGAACGTCGCGCCGCTGTTCGCCGGGGATCCGACAAAGCCTGAGTCCTGGCGCGACGCGATCGCGCGAGCCCGATCGATCCAGCGGCAGCCGGCGGATATCGCCAGGATTCTTGCCGCGCAGCAGGAACGTCGCGGCGCGCCGCCCGAAGCACGGGCGAGCGCGGCCCGGCTCGCGTCTGCGTCGACGGTTGCCGTGGTCACCGGCCAGCAGGCTGGAGCGTTCGGCGGACCGCTCTTCACGCTCCTCAAGGCCATCACCACCATTCAGCTGGCGCGACGGGTCGCGCGCGAACAGAACGCCGACGTCGTGCCACTCTTCTGGGTGGACGCGGAGGATCACGACTGGGAAGAGGTCGCCAGCTGCACGGTCCTCGATCAGGCATTCCAGCCGCGAACCGTCACGCTGGCGCCGCTCGATGGCGCCGGCGACCGGCCCGTTGCCGCTCTCACGCTGGATGAGCGGATTCAGACAAGCCTGGAAGAGCTGACGGGCGCGCTGGGTGCGACCGATTTCACCGAGGGGACGATCGGCGCGCTCCGTGACGCGTATCGTCCCGGACGAGGTATGGCGGAGGCGTTCGCGATCTGGCTCGAACGAATCCTCGGGCCACGCGGCCTCGTCGTGTTCGAATCGTCCGATCCCGCCGCGAAGCCGTTCGCCCGCGACGTGTTCACGCGCGAGCTGCGTACGCCTGGACGAACCGCCGCCCTCGCCGCGGACGCGGGCGCCAAGCTTGCCGCCCGCGGACATCAACCACAGGTGGCTCCGCAACCCGACAGCGTCTCCCTCTTCCATCTCGATGGAGGCCGGCGGGCAATCCGGCGCGACGGCGATCGGTTCGTGTTCGGTGAGACGTCGTGTACGGCCGAGCAGCTGCTGCAGGAGGCCGAAGCATCTCCCGAGCACTTCAGCCCCAACGTGCTCCTGCGGCCGATCGTGCAGGACACGCTCTTCCCGACGATCTGTTACGTCGCCGGCCCCAGCGAGCTCGCCTACCTCGGCCAGCTCGGAGGGGTTTACCAGCATTTCGGGATACCGATGCCGCTCGTGTATCCCCGCGCGAGCGCCACGCTCGTCGATTCAGCCGCCGCCAGATTCCTCACCCGTTATGACGTTCCGCTCGAGGCACTTCAGCCGCAGGACGAGTCCGCCTTGAATCGTCTGCTCGAATCCCTGCTGCCGAAATCGGTCGAACAGGCGATGAAGGACGCGCAGGAGGCGATCCATCGGTCGATGCAAGGGCTGATCGATGCCATGCCTGCGCTCGACCCGACGCTTGCGGGCGCGGCAAAGACGACGGTCGGCAAGATGGATCACGATCTGCGGAACCTGCACGCAAAGATGATCCAGGCGGCGAAACGGCGCGACGAAACGCTGCGGCGGCAGTTCATGCGGGCGCAGGCCCAGGTGTTCCCGCTCGGCCATCCGCAGGAACGCACGCTCGCCGTGATCTACTTCCTGAACCGATACGGCCCAGCGGTCGTCGACCGCCTGCTGGCCGACCTGCCCCTCGAACTGGGGAAGCACTGGGTGCTGGTCTGGCTCGACAGGCCCGAACAGCCCGGACGCTACAGCTCCGCGTCAGTCGTCGTGACATCGTCATTGTCGCGCGGCTGACGCCGCGGACGCTGACCCGGTGATTTCTACAGGGCTGCGCGCCGCCGGCTTTCAAATTCCCCGCCGCCGCGCGCAACCTCTCGATCGCCTTCCCATGCCAGTCCGAATCCGCAGCAGCGTCGCCCGCGAACGGGCGATCGCGCGCGCGGACTCTTCAGGCGCCGGGCCTCCAGGCGTCTTGCGCACGCGGACGAAATGCTCGGGGCTGAGCACCTCGGCAAGCGCGTCGTCGGTGAACGCGATCGATCGGCCCAGGATGCTCTCGCTGACGTCGCGAAGCACTCGGGCCGGCGTGTCGCCGGCCCTGCGTGACGACTCCGCGACGAAGCGCGAGGCAATCGCGTGAGCGGTCTTGAAAGGCACGTTGTGATCGCGGGTCAGCGTGTCGGCGAGCTCGGTCACGGTGATCCAGCCCTGCCTGCGCCCGCTCGGCGATCCGCTCCGTCTCGAAATGCGCCGTCGCCATGGCGCGGCCACCAGCATCACCGCGCGCGAGGCGTCGGTGAACATCGAGTGGACCAGCGGCTGCAGATCGTCCTCGGTGTCGACGATGTCGCCGAACGGCGTGTTGTGGACGGCGAGCAGAATCGCGCCCGCCTGCCCGACGGCCTTGCTGGCAATCGCGCGCGCATGCTCGAGCGCGACCGGGTTGCGCTTCTGCGGCATGATGCTGCTGCACTGCACGAAGCCGTCCGCCAGCCGCAGATAGCCGAACTCGCTCGTGCACCAGAGCAGCAAGATCCTGCACGACGCGTCCGAGCCCGGCGACGAGCACCGCCGCCGCGGACACGCTCTCGAGCAGGTAGTCCACCGTGGCGATGCTGCCGTAGGTGTTTCCGGTCGTCCCGTCGAAACCCAGGAGCGCGGTCGTTCGATCGCGATCGATCGGAAAACCGGTTCCGGTAATCGCGCAGGATCCGAGCGGATTCTGATTCGTGCTGGCGTAGGCCGCCTTCAAGCCTGACCGTGTCCCGTTCCAGCTGCTCGACGACGGCGAGCAGGTAATGCGCGATCGTCGTCGGCTGCGCCGGCTGCGTGTGCGTGTGCGCGGCGAAGACATCCTCGCGATGCCGGTCAGCATGGTCGAGCAGCACTGACCGCAGCTGCAGCACGCCCTCAGATCAGACGGCGAGGATCAGGCTGCGCTGCTGCATCCGGTACATCGTCATGTCGATGTCATTGCGCGAGCGCGCCGTGTGCAGCCGGCCGGCCGTTTCGTCGCCGCACGCCTCGAATCACCAGGCGCTCGACGTAGAAGAACAGATCTTCACAGGCGCCGTCATACTGCGCACAGCGCACCGCCTCGAGCGAAATCGAGTTCAGCGCGTCACGAATCGCGCTCGCGTGCGGCGCCGCGACGATGCCGCGCTCGCGCGAGCATGACCAGATGCGCGTAGTGGATCGCCATCAGCGGCGCGAGGAACTGCGCCTTCGCGTCCTCGAAGTTCTCGTTGAGCACGAACTTCACGTACTCGGGCGCGAACGTCATCGTGTATGTCCCAGCGAAAGCAGGTTGGCGAGCAGACGATACGCGCCGGGGGTGCCCGCGGGCAGCTGGCGCCAGAGCCCCAGGCCGATGTAGATCCACCGGCCCTTGCCGTACACGCGCTTCGACGAGCGCGCCGGTCTTCGGCCCCGCGTTGTATTCGAACGGATCGCTGAGCCGCACCAGATCAACGTAACGCGGATCGCGCTCACCGAGGAAGTAGAGCCCGCGCTCCTGCACCCAGCCGGCCCACGAGCTCCGGGCCGATCCGGTTCGGCGTCGTGAACACCGGGTGGTCGGGCACGAGCACTTCGACGGGCGCGTTCTCGTCGGTGACGCGGTCCGAGCTGACCTTCGCCGGATACGGTCCGTACTGCGCCTGGTTGAACTCGAACTTGTTGTACTGGACGAGCAGCGTTCCGCCCGCGGACGCAAAGTCGAGCAGCCGATGATTGTTGGCGCGGAGATCGGCGCGCCGTTCGTACGCGCGCACGCCGGTCACGATGACGTCGTACTTCGACAGGTCGCCGGAGGCCAGCTCGTCGGGGCCGATCAGCCGCAGCGTCGGCGCCGAGCTCCTCGATGGCCGGCGGCACCTGATCGCCCACGCCCATGATGTAGCCGACGACGAGGCTCGGTGCGATGGTGACGTCGAGGACTGCAAGCGTCGCCTCCGCGGCGCGGACCAGATGCCGGCGATGCATGTGCGGGTACTCGATGACGTCGTAGCCCGTGGACGACGACGCGTCGAGGCGCCGTCGACAGTGCCCTCAGCCGACGCCTTGACGAGAAGTCGCCGGTCTCGACACGTGCCGGCGGCGTCACGACGAACGTCATGGTGCTCGACTCGTCCTCGCGCTGAACTTGACCGTCGCGCTCGAGGGCTGCGGCCTGCCAACCGGAAGGCACCTGCAGGCGACCGTGGCCGACGCGCCGGCTTTCGCCTGGCCGATGACCGTGACGTCGATGCGCGGCCGGCCGCGGAAGGGCCCGCGATCGCCGTTGGTCGTGACGGCGGCGCGCGGGATGACGGCGATATCGGTGGACAACGTCACGGCAAACGGCGGGACGACTTTCAGCTCCATGCGCTTCTCGCCGGCGACGACGTTGTCGTAGCGGTATTCGATCGTGCGGTCGAGCGTCACCTGGCACGCCGGCGATCGTCAGCTCGAGGCTGGCGACGAACGGCGACGGCCGGAACGGCACGCCGAACGGCACGCCCGGCTCGAAGTCGTAGCGCGCCGCATCAGTGCGCGGTTTCCAGTACGGACCGGTCAGCGGAGCGTCGGCGATGCGAAGCCTCCGACTCGCAACTGCGAGCTCGCCCAGGCTTCAGCACGGTCCGGCAGTCGCTCGCGTTGCCGTCGAAGCCTGACAACGTCACGCGATTGATGCGCACGTCGTTGGTTGATCCAGCTGGGGCCTCGGGACCATTGTTCCGCGCGAGGATCGAGACTTTGACCGGCTGACCGACGGTGACCAGGCCGTCATCGGCGAGCGCTTCGAGGCGGAGGCCCGCGGCGATGACCAGGGCGCGCTCGAACTGCGCTGTCTTCTGCGCGAGCCTGAACTCGATCTCGAAGCGCGCCTTCCTCGAGCAGTCCCATCGCTGGCGAGGTCACGGCGCAGCTGGCGGACTGCGGTCAGGCCCGCCGCCAGTTGCGCGTGCCGCGCCGGCGCGGTCGCCTGACGCGGCGGCGCGCTCGGCAGCGTCGACGGCATCAGCGATCCGCTCGACGCCGGCACTCAGCGCCGCGGGTGGCGAGCCGCCGGCAAATGCCGTCAGCGCGGCGAGGCTCGTGTCGATGCCTTCGAAGAACGACTTCGGCGCAATGCCGGGCTGGCCAATGGCGGAGTCCTGGAGCAGATAGGTGCGCGGGCTCGAGGTCCCGGGCAGCGGCAGCAGCTGCGACGTTCCCTGACACTTGTGCATGCTGCGCGCTTCGATGCCCAGCTCGCCGAAGGTGCGCCCGAGCAGCGGATCGAACACGATCGGTGGCATCCGCATCTGCGCCGGCTTCAGACGGTCGCCAGCATGGTCCGAGAAGCTCGCCATGTCCGTGCAGAACACGCGCTTCGCCTGCCAGGGCCGCAGACCTTCTTTGATCTGCTCCGGGTACTTGCGACGGATCGGCCGCGGCGCGGAACGCTTCGCGCGTCAGCACGGGCGGAGGCCTGGTGGTGCTGCCCTCCCCCGTCGCCGCCGCAGAGGAATCCGGCGATCACATCGGGGCGGATGGTACGGATGTGCCGCACGAAATCGCCGAGGATTTCGTCGTGCCCCCATCGCTGCAGCGATCTCCTCGACGCTGAACGAATAGCCGAAATCGATCGCGCGCGTGAAGTACTGCTCGGCGCCGTCGAAGCGGTGCGCGGCGAGCAGCTCCTCCGTCCGCAGCACGGACAGCGCCTGCGAACAGCTCCGGGCCGATCTCGTTCTGCCCGCCGTCGCCGCGCGTGGCGGTCACGAGCACCGTCCGCATGCCCTGCCCGTGGCCGAGCATCGCGAGCAGCGCGTTGTCTTCGTCGTCGGGATGCGCGGTCGTCTGCATGAACGTCGAGACGGTCTCAGCTGGCGAATGGCCAGGCCCAACGCCGCGGCGTCAGGATGTTCACCGACCGGCTGGACCCGCAATTGGGCCGGCAGCGGGGCGTTGAGGAAGACGAACAGGAAGAAAGCGAAGAACGGGAGCCCGAGTCGAGTAATCAGCTTCATCGAATGGGAAACGTGCTGACGTGCACGGTGCCATACACTGTGCACCGTGCTATGTGCGGCACTCTCCTAAAAGTAGAACTTGAAACCAAGCTGGAACGCGCGCTGTTCGAACCCAGCCGTCACGCGTCCAGCATCCTTGAACTCGTCGCCGGTCGTCAGCAGCGGCGTCGTCGGCACGCCGAGCGGCGGTGACTGTGAACGACGGGTTCACCGTGTGTCACCTGGTCGGTGTTGAAGAGGTTCTTGAACTCGCCGATGACCTCGACCTGCCGGCGGCCGGCGATCGGGATGAAGCGCGAGTACCGCAGATCGACGTTGTAGCGCGCGGGCAGATAGACGGAGTTCCGAGGCACGAACAGCGGCCGATCGTTCGGCAGGCCGTCCTGGTTCAGATCCTGATTGCCGCGGATCGCGAACGGCAGCCCGCTGTTGAACTGCATCATGACGCCGACCTGGTTGTCGGTCAGGATCGCATCGAGCACGCGATGGCCGGTCGACACCCTCGACCGCGCGACGATCGTGCCGGCGAAGTTGTGCCGCTGGTCCATCAGGTTGGGACCCTTGTCGCGATCGAGGTTGGTCGGATCCGATCGCGGATCGTCGGAGTTGACCGCATACGAGGTCAGGATCGACGGATTCCACATCGGCGCCGTGTCCTCGCCCTTGGCAAACGTGTAGGTCAGATCGAACTGGAGGTTATTCGCCCACCGTCGTCCGAACTGCAGCGTCAGGCCCTTGTAGGTGGACTCGCCGACCGACTCGAGGTTGTAGATGTGATTGAACCGCGGGTCCACCGCGTGTCGAGGCGTTGACGGCGGTGCTGAAAATGGGCCGACCGTCCTCGAGCTGACCGACCGGGTTGATCAGGTTGATGTCGTTCAACACCGGCAGCGCGTCACCCTTGGCGTAGACGAAGCCGACGGTCACCGCATAGTTGGTGCCGACGCTTCGCTCGTACTGCACGTTGTTCTGGAACGTGCGGGCCACGGCGAAGTCCGGATCGATGGTCGCAATGCTCTGGGTCGGCAGCGTGAATCCCGGAGGCAGGTTGTCGAGCGTGCCGGGGAACGCCGGCGCCCCGGCGGCCGTCGGGTTCAGCGCGACGGACACGCGCGACGGCGAACCGCTGTTCTGGAAGGCGTTCTCGTACGCGACCAGCAGCGGCTGGTCGTACATGATGCCGGTGCTGCCGCGGAGGACGCTGCGCTTGTCCTTGAACGGTGTCCACGCGAAGCCGACGCGCGGTCCGAAGTTGTTGGTGTCGGTCTTGAACTCGCGCGAGGACTCGAACGGCGAGGTCGGGTCCGCCTCGGGCCAGTCGTAGAGATCGTAACGCAGCCCGTAGAGCAGCTTCAGGTCGGAGGTCAGGCGCCAATCGTCCTGCACGAACAGGCTGTAGAGCCGGGTGTCCATGCTGAACGCCGGCTCGCCGAACAGCTGCGTGAAGTTGGTGTAGCTGCGCGGATTCACACCATCACGCGCCGCGAGATACGCATCGATCGACGGGAACGTATAGAGCGAGAAGAGCGAGGCGACCCGCTGGTCGCTGACGAATTGCGCGTCGAAGCCGAACTTGTAGCTGTGGTTTCCGCGCAGCCAGGTGAAATTGTCGATGATCTGCCAGATGTCCTGCGTGAAATCGAACCCGGCATCCGCCGTCGTGCTGTTCGGCCCCCCGAAATTCGCGACACCGGTGACGCGGATCTGCGATCCACTGCCCGAAAACTCGCTCGGAAGCCGGGACTGATGACGAGTTCGCGAACTGGAAGCGCAGCTCGTTCAGCCTGCTGGTACCGACCGTCGAGACCACCTGCACGGCCGCCGACTTCATCGCGTCGACGAAGTCGGTGACGACCTCGAGCGAATTCGGCACGCTGGAGGTCGTCGACGTGATGTTCGCCGGCGAGTCGTTCTCGAAGTAGATGTAGCGACCGGTGACGCGATGGGCGCTGCTGGCCTGCCAGTCCACCTTGCCGATGTAGAAACGCGCGGTCTGCTCGCGAGGGATGACCGCCGGCTGCGGCGGCAAGGCCGAGGCGCTGCGCGTCCTCAGGCCGCACCGTGATCGGCGTTGTCCCCGACAGATCGCGATAGGTGCTTTCGAAGCCGCCGAAGAAGTGCACACGATCGCGGACGATGGGGCCCCCCGCTTCCGCGGTCCAGGTATCGATCCGCGTATCAGGCTTGTTCGAGTCCGTGCGCGGCTGCGTGAACGGGTACGGGATACGCGCTGAACGGCTTGCGCCTGAAACGATAGCTCGCCGAGCCCTTTAGGAGGTTCGTCCCCGAAGGCGTGATGGCGTTATAGACCAGTCCTGTCGTCTGTCCGAACTCCGGCGCGTAGCCGCTGGTGACGACCTTCACTTCCTGCACCATCACTTCCGAGACGGGAAGCAGCCGCAGGCCGGCGCGGTCCTTTTCCGTATTGGTATTGCCGTCGATCTGATAGTTGACCCTGAGCAGCGTGCCGTTCGCGCTGAAGCGCGGGACGCCGAACTCGGGGTTCTCGAAACCGCTGACACCAGGCTGGACGAGCGCGAAATTGTAGGGATTCCGGGACACGAGCGGAAGGTTCTTGATCTCCCGTTCGCTGAGGTTCCGGCCGGCGTCGATCTTTCCGGTATCGACGACCGGCGTCGCGCCCGACACCACGACACTCTCGGCGACACCGCCTACCGACAGGTTGATGTCGAGGACGAGCGACTGCCCCGCGGCGAGGGGCAAGGCCAGTCTGCTCGAACTTCCGGAAACCCTGCAGCTCGGCGACCAGCGAGTAGGTGCCGAGCGGCAACGCCAGCGCCCGGTAGAGGCCGTTGTTGTTGGTCACGACCACCCGGCTGGTGCCGGTGTTGACGTTCGTCACAGTGACCGTCACGCCCGGGATAACGGCACCGCTCGTATCGCGAACGATGCCTTCGATGTTTCCGTTGGCTGCCTGGGATTGCGCACTTGCGGTCGACGGCACTGCCACCGCTAGCCACGCGGCCAGCAGGGCGATGCTTCGTCATTCGAATCATGATGGATGCCTCCCCAACGGCACCGAAGATGTGAACGCGAGGGGGTAGTGGATTCCCTTACGGGAACATGACCCGCCAGTATACAATGTTGTCGGCTTCCCCTAAGACGCAGTATCCCGATGAACGGGTCCAGCCGATAACTCCTGCTGAGACCTGCGAGCACCGGCGAACTGACGTCCACCACCGTGACGACCACGAAAGCCGACCGTCCAACGAAGCCTTTGGCCTCCCGCCTTCGTCTCTGGTTCCGTCGGCGGCGGCGCAGCTGGAAGTTCTACGCGCTGGTCGCGTTTTCCGGTCCCCTGCTCGTCCTGTCGTGCATCTTCGGGTACTACTACGTCGTCTTCTCGCGCATGGTCGACGCGCGGATTCACGGCGAGCTCCAGCGTGTGGATCCCGCGTGTGTTTGCCCGGCCGTTCGAGCTCCGGCGCGGCCAATCGGTGGGCCTTCGACAGTTCGTCGAGCGGCTGAACGAGCTCGGCTATTCGCAGCGGGCCAAAGCCGAGCAACCCGGCGAGTTCACCATCGGGCGGGACGCCGTCGCCCTGATCCCCCGTGACGGCGATCGCAAGGGACGCACCGTTCGCGTGGTGTTCACCGGGGCGACGAAGACGCGTGAGGCGAACACCGTCGGACAAGATCGAACTGGTCGGCTCGAAAGAGCGGATGCCGACCACCTGAACCTCGGCGCCCCAGTGATCACGGCGCTCGTGTCACACAGGGCGTGAGAAGCGCCGCGACGTGCCGCTGCAGCAGATCCCGCAGCGGATGGTGCAGGCGGTGCTGGCCATCGAAGATCGCCGCTTCTACGATCATCCGGGTGTCGACCCGATCCGAACCGTCGGCGCCGTTTTCACCAACGTCTTCGGCGACAAACCCTATCTTCAGGGCGGCAGCACCCTGACGCAGCAGATCGTCAAGAACACGTTCCTGACACCGGAGAAGAGCTCTCAGGCGCAAGGCGCTCGAGTGGTTCATGTCCGTCGTGCTCGAGCGGCGGCTGTCGAAGGATCAGATCCTCGAGCTGTACATGAACGACGTCGCGCTCGGCCAGCGCGGGTCGTTCGCGATTCACGGCGTTGCGGAAGCGGCGCGATTGTTCTTCGCCAAGGACATCACCAACGTCTCGCTGAGCGAGGCGGCGACGATCGCCGGCGTCATCCAGTCGCCGTCGCGACTGTCGCCGTTCAATCACCTCGAGCGCGCGCGCGAGCGCCGCAACGTCGTCCTGCGCGCAATGGCTGACGCGGGGTTCGTCGCGGCTGACGCCGCGGACCGGGCGGCCAAGGAACCACTGCGAGATCTCGGCACGCGCGCTCGATTCCGAGGCGCCGTACTTCGTCGACTACGTCAGCCAGGTGCTCCAGGAGAAATACGGCGCGGCGGCGTCGGCGGCGGACGTCTACACGACGCTGGATCTGCACCTGCAGCGAATCGCGCACGACGCCATCCGCGACGGCGTCGCGCGGCTCGATGAGATGCTCGCCCGCCGCCGGCGGCGCCCGCAGGCGGCGCTGATCGCCGTCGATCCGCGCACCGGCGAGGTGCTGGCGCTCGTCGGCGGCCGGTCGTACAACCAGTCGCAGTTCAACCGCGCGATCACCGCCGCCGGCAGCCCGGCTCGGTGTTCAAGCCCTTCGTCTATCTCGCCGCCTTCGAGCACGCGTATCAGGAAGGACGCACCGACGTCACGCCGGCGACGGTCGTCGGCGACGAGCCCACGACGTTTGTCTTCAACGAGCAGAACTGGACGCCGGGCAATTACGAAGGGGAGTACGACGGCCCGATCACGCTACGTCGCGCGCTGGCGCTCTCGCGCAACATCGCCACGATCAAGGTGGCCGAAGCGGCCGGCTACGACGAGGTCGCGGCGCTGTGGAAGCGCGTCGGGTCGGGCACGCCGCCACGGCCGTATCCGTCGATCGCGCTCGGCGTATTCGAGGCGACGCCGCTCGAGATCGCGCAGGCCTACATGCTGTTCCCCAACGGCGGCGTGCTGCGGCCGCTGCGCGCCATCTCGCGCATGGTGAGCGGCGGACGCGATGTGCCGATCGACAACCCGGCGCCGAAAACCGTCGCCCGTCCCGACACCACGTTCCTCGTCACCAACATGATGCGCAGCGTGCTCAACGAGGGCACCGGTGCCGGCGCGCGCGCCGCCGGGTTTGCGCTGGACGCCGCCGGGAAAACCGGAACGACCAACGACCTGCGCGACGCCTGGTTCGTCGGATTCACGCCCGAGCTGCTGACGGTCGTCTGGGTCGGGCTCGACGACAACCTGCCGCTCGGGCTGAGCGGCAGCCAGGCCGCGCTGCCCATCTGGACGACGTTCATGTCCCGCGCACTCGCCGGCCGACCGAACGTCTCGTTCCAGCCGCCCGACGGGATCTCGATGGTGGACATCGATCGCGACACCGGCAAAGTCGCCGGCCCCATGTGCCCGCGCGTGTTCACGGAAGCGTTCCTCACCGGCACCGCGCCGACCGAGACCTGTCCACTGCATAGATACTGGAACTGACGCTGCCGTAGGGCGTGGTTCGTAGTTCGTGGTCCGCTAAAGCCGGACTCCACGCTACGGTTCGGCAAAGCCGACGCGACGCCACAGTCCGGCTAAAGCCGGACACTACACAAGTCCGGCTAAAGCCGGACACTACGCCCACAGTCTGGCTGAAGCCGGACGCCACTCACGGGCCGGACCCCACGCGCTGTCGGTTGGATGGGCGCACCTGCGATTCGTAGTGTCCGGCTTTAGCCGGACCTCGTAGCTGTAGCCGGCTTTAGCCGACCTCGTAGTGTCCGGCTTTACGGACCTTTGTCCGGCTTTAGCCGGACTGAGCCACGAGCTACGAGCTACGAGCCACGGCAGGATCGCCCCGTATCGGGTGGTATCATGAGACTTACGCGCACATCCCTCAACTCAGGATCATTACTCCGTGCACAACTCGATCACGTTCGTTCTCGCGCTGGTAATACTCACGTCCGCTGTCGCCTGCAACAAGCCCGCTTCGACGGCAACGGGGGCTGCGGACACGAAAGCGGCCCCGACCTCAGGTGAGGCCGCCAAGCAGGAGCCGCCGAAGCCGATGCCGGCCGAGCTGCCGGACGTGCTGGCCCGCGTGAATGGACAGGATGTGAAGAAGAGCGACTTCGACATGCTCGTGCGCAACATGGAGCTGTCGCAGGGCCCGATTCCCGCTGAGCGTCGCGACGAGGTCCTTCGCGCCGCGCTCAATCAGCTCGTCGAATACACGCTCCTGCAACAGGAAGCCAAGAATCGCAACGTGACTGTCTCGGACGCGGAGGTCAACGAGCGCATCAAGACCATGCAGGGTCAGTTCCCCACCGAGGAAGCCTTCCAGAAAGCGCTCGGCGCCCGCAACATGTCCATCGATCGCCTGCGAGACGACGCGCGCGTGGACATGGTGATTTCCAGGCTGATGGAGGCCGAGGTGGCGATCGGCGCAACCCGCCACCGATGCCGAGTGCAAAGAGTTCTACGACAAGAATCCCGACAAGTTCAAGCGCGGCGAAGCGGTGCGCGCGAGCCACATCCTGGTTCTCGCGGACGAGAAGGCGGACGACGCGACGAAGAAGAAGGCACGGGCACAGATCGAGGCGATCAACAAGCGCGTGAAGGCTGGAGAGGATTTCGCCAAGCTCGCCCAGGAACACTCGCAGGATGGCAGCGCCGCCCAGGGCGGCGACCTGAGTTTCTTCGAGCGCGGGAAGATGGTTCCGCCATTCGAACAGGCCGCCTTTGCCATGAAACCGGGTGAGGTCAGCGACATCGTGACCACGCAGTTCGGGTACCACATCATCAAGGTGACCGACCGGCGGGCGGCGTCGACCGTTCCACTCGACGAGCAGCTCACCGAGCGCGTGCGGCAGTTCCTCACGGAGCAGAAGAAGCAGGAGAAAGCGGCCTCGTTTGTCGCTTCGCTCAAGCAGAAATCCAAGATCGAGGTTCTCGTCTGAACGAGGAAGTCCTGTTTGCCGCGGCGGATGCCCTCAAGCGCGGCGAACCCGCGGCGCTCGTGACGGTCGTGCGCGCCAACGGCTCGACACCGCAACGGGCCGGCGCGAAAATGCTCGTCTTCGCCGATGGCCGGACAGTCGGTACCATCGGCGGCGGGTGCTACGAAAACGACGCGTTCTGGAAAGCGCGCGAGGCGCTCGCCTCGGGACGCCCGGCGCTGCTCCACTATCAGCTGAACGACGACTTCGCCCAGGAGAACGGGCTCATCTGCGGAGGACAGATGGACGTCCACGTGGATCCGCTGCTGCCGGCGCCGCGCCTCTACATCATCGGCGCCGGTCACGTGGGATGGCATCTGGCGCGCGCGGCAGGCGACGCCGAGTTCCACGTGCACGTCATCGACGACCGCGAGAAGTTCGCCAACCGCGAGCGCTTTCCGCAAGCGGCGGACGTCGTGGTCGAGCCGATTCCTGACTGGCTCCATCGATCGGAACTGCCCGCGTCCTCGTTCGTGGTGATCGTGACGCGCGGGCATCAGAACGATCTCGACGCGCTGCGCGCCCTGGCCGCGCGCGACCTCCGCTACATTGGTTTGATCGGGAGCCGGGCCAAGGTGAAGCGCATCTACGATGCGCTGCTCGCCGAAGGCATGCCGGCCGAGTGCCTCGCGCGCGTCCACGCCCCAATCGGCCTGAACATCGGCGCCGTGACGCCCGCCGAGATCGCCGTCAGCATTCTCGCCGAACTGATCGCCGTCAGACGCGGCACGGACAGCAGCGCACTCTCGATGGCCCGCGTCGGCATCAAGTCGGCGCTCTGATGCCGTCGACCCTCATCCGCAACGCCCACATCGTCACCATGAACGATCGCCTCGATGTGGGCGAAGGTGCGGTCGTCGTCCGTGACGGGTTGATCATCTCGATCGGCCCGGAACCTGACGGCCGTTTCGACACCGTCATCAACGCGGCCGGCGCGTACCTCCTGCCGGGCTTCATCCAGACGCACATTCATCTCTGCCAGACGCTCTTTCGAGGATCGGCTGACGACATGCCGCTGCTCGAATGGCTGCGCCGCCGGATCTGGCCGATGGAGGCTGCCCACTCGGCATCCACGCTGGCGGCCTCCGCGCGCCTGGCGGCGGCGGAGTTATTGCTCGGCGGAACGACCACGGTGCTCACGATGGAGACGGTGCACGACACCGACGTGGTGTTCGAGACGCTCGCCGAGGCGGGCCTGCGCGCCACCGTCGGCAAGTGCATGATGGACTCCGACGACCAGGTGCCCGCCCGCCTGCAGGAACAAACCCAGAAGTCCATTGACGAGAGCCTGTCGCTCCGCGCGCGCTGGGACGGGGCGGCCAACGGCCGGCTCCGGGCGGCATTCGCGCCGCGGTTCGCGGTGTCGTGCTCGCGCACGCTGCTCGAAGCCGTGGCGGACCTGTCCGCCGAGCACCGTGTGCTCGTCCACACGCACGCGTCAGAATCGCGCGACGAGATCGAAGTGGTTCGGCGGCTGTCGGGGGGCCTGAGCAATCTGGAGTACCTCGCCGACACGAGGCTGGCGACGCCGCTGCTCTGCACGGCCCATTGCGTGTGGGTCACCGAGCGCGAACAGGCGCTGCTCGCCGAGCGCGACATCAAGGTCATGCACTGCCCCGGCTCCAACCTGAAGCTCGGATCGGGCGTGGCGCCGGTGGTCGAAATGCGCCAGCGCGGCGTGTGCGTCTCGCTCGGAGCGGACGGCGCCGCCTGCAACAACCGGCTCGACATGTTCGACGAGATGCGCCTCGCCGCCACTCTCCAGGCCGTCCGTCACGCTCCGGGCGCGCTGACCGCACGTGATGCGCTGTGGATGGCGACGCGGGAAGGCGCTCGTACGCTCGGGCTTGAAGACGAGGTCGGGTCGATCGAGGTCGGCAAGCGGGCCGATCTGATCCTCATCGAACGCGACCGCCCGCATCTCTCGCCGGGCACCGACCCCTTTTCGACCGTGGTCTACGCAGCGCGCGCAACAGATGTCCGTCTGACGATGGTCGATGGCGAGGTGCTGGTGCGTGATTTCGGCCTGGAACGCGTCGACCCTGCTGAGATTGCCGCCGAGGCACGCTTCGCTGCGGCCGAGCTTGCCAGCCGGGCCTGAGTCGGCTGAACCAACCGCATATCGCGGGATCGAGAGAATCCGACTGTGAAGATCGGAAATCGAGGGAAGTCGAGGGGTGCTGGCGGAAACGGACGAACCCGATATAATGGTTTAGCAGTCCACAGATTCGAGTGCTAACTGACTATGGTCCGCCATCCTGAACTTCCGGAACGAGATAGACGGATTCTCGGCGCCGTGGTCCAGGCCTACATCGAGCAGGGAGACCCGATCTCCTCACTCTGGTTGGCCGGACGGGGGTTCGGGGTGTCGTCGGCGACGCTCCGCGCGATCATGGCCCGTCTCGAAGAACAGGGATATGTTCGGCAGCCTCACACCTCAGCGGGCCGCGTCCCGACCGATCGCGGTTACAGGACCTACGTCGATCAACTGCTGACCGACCGCCGCGCATCCAGACCTGCACCCCAGATTGAGGCCAGGCTCCGCCGCGCGAGCTCCGTCGGCGACCTGTTGAGTCACGCGTCTCACGAAGTTTCGCGCGCGTCGCATCAGGTCGGATTCGCGGTGGCGCCTGCCGTTGATTCAGCGGTACTCGAACACCTCGACTTCGTGCCGCTCGACGGCCGCCGCGTGCTCGTGGTGCTGGTGGCGGCCGGCGGGCATGTCTCGCACAAGGTCATCGAGCCCACGGAGGACTACCACCTGCCGGAGCTGCAGGAAGCGGCAAACTACCTGAATAGCGAGTTCCGGGGCCGGAGTCTGCTCGAGATCCGCCAGCTCGTGCTGCAGCGTCTCAAAGAAGATCGCATCCTGTACGACGCGTTGATGGCGCGTGCGCTGCGGCTGGCCAACTCCACGCTGGAAGGCATGGACGATGCGGCGCCGACTGTTTTCATCCAGGGCACATCGCTGCTGGTCGAAGTCTTCGACGGCGGCGAGCCGGACGTGACGCTCGAGACGCTGCGCACGCTGCTGAGAATGATCGAGGAGAAGACCCGGCTGGTGGAGCTGCTGGACGAGTACATCGGTGGCGACGGCGTGACGGTCGTCATTGGCACCGAACATCATTCGCCGGATCTCCGCCGCTTCAGCCTGATCGTCTCGAAATACACGGACGGCCGCGGCACGGGTGCCGTCGGCGTCATCGGCCCGACCCGGATGCACTACTCACGGGCGATCAACGCGGTCGAGAGCCTGTCTAGCGCCATCACCCGGATGGTGGCCGCGAAATCCTGACACCGCGTCACGCGCGATCGCAACGAACGCCACTTCAATACCAGGCAATTCACGATCATGGAAGACAACCGAACCGACCAGGGAGAACGAGCAAAGCCGCATTGCGGCCGACGAGTCCCCCGACGAACTACAGAAACAGCGCGACGAGTACTACGACCTGCTGCTGCGCAAGACCGCGGAGTTCGACAATTTCCGCAAGCGGATCGACCGCGAGCGTCAGAGCGTCTCGGAAGCCGCCGCCGCCGACTTGATCGCCGAGCTCCTTCCGCTCGTAGATGACATGGAGCGCGCGCTGAAAGCCGACGCCGGCAAGGACGTCGAGGCCTATCGCCGAGGGGTCGAACTGATCCATCGGCGCCTGCTCGAAACGCTCAAAAAGCGAGGCGTCCGCCCCATCGACGCGCTCGGCACCGACTTCGATCCGCACCAGCATCAGGCCGTGTCCTACGAACCGGCTGAGGGACGCCGGGAGGGCGAGGTGATCGAAGAGTTCGGCCGGGGTTACATGCTCGGCGATCGGCTGCTGCGGCCGTCGATGGTGAAAGTGGCGAAGGGTGATGGTGAGGATGACCGCGAGAACGGCAAGGACGAACGAGACGAAAGCAAGGATGAACGCGAACAATGAGGTCGGGCGTGAGCAAGCGTGACTACTATCAAGTCCTGGGCGTCGATCGTCAGGCCACCGAACAACAGATCAAGAGTGCGTACCGCAAGCTCGCGCTGAAACATCATCCGGACAGAAACCCCGGCGATCCGGCGGCGGAAGAACAGTTCAAGGAAGCGGCCGAGGCGTATGCCATCCTCGCCGACGCCGAGAAGCGCAGCCTGTACGATCGATTCGGTCATGCCGGCGTGTCGGGCGCTGGCGCCGGCGCGGGCTTCGACCCCACGATCTTCGCCGACTTCTCCGACATCTTCTCGGGCCTCGGCGACGTCTTCGGGTTCGGCGACATCTTTGGCGGCCGTCGGCGGCGAGGCGGCCCGCAGCGCGGGTCGGACCTTCGCTACGACCTCGAGATCACCTTCGACGAATCGGCGACTGGCACCGACACGACGATTCAGATTCCACGCGAGGAAACCTGCGAAACCTGCAGCGGGTCCGGCGCCGCGCCAGGCACATCGCCCGAGACGTGCTCGCAGTGCCGTGGCTCAGGCCAGCTCCGCTATCAGCAGGGCTTCCTCACCGTCGCGCGCCCGTGCTCGAACTGTCGCGGCACCGGGAAAACGATTGCGAAGCCCTGTCAGTCGTGTCGCGGCGCGGGACGCATCGGGCGGGAGCGGAAAATTACGGTCAAGATCCCGGCGGGGATCGCGACCGGCCAGCGGCTGCGGCTCTACGGCGAAGGCGAACACGGTAGCGCGGGCGGCCCTCCCGGAGACCTGTACGTGGTCGTGCACGTTCAGGAGCATTCGTTCTTCCACCGCGAGGGCGACGACCTCTATTGCGAGATGCCCATCAGCTTCCCCACCGTCGCGCTCGGCGGATCCGTGAAGGTGCCGACGCTGAACGGTCAGGAGGACCTGTCGATCCCGGCCGGAACCCAAACCGGCGCGCGATTCAAGATCCGCGGCAAAGGCATGCCGAGCGTGAGCGGCCGTGGCCGCGGCGATCTCCACGTGATCGCCAGGGTCGCGGTCCCGAAGAAGCTGAGCAAGGAACAGAAGCACCTGCTCGAAGAGCTTGGCAAGACGCTGAAGGATGAGAAAGTCTCGTTGGACGCAGCGGACGATGCCGGGGACAAGCCGTTCTTCGAGAGAGTGAAAGATATTTTTGGTTAGATCAGGCCGTAGTCCGTGGTTCGTGGTTCGTGTCTCGTCGAACAGCCGGGTCTCCTGAGAGCCCAGGTCGCGGCGAGACACGGACACGGACTACGGAACGACGCGTTTCGTTGACTGACTCCCCCGCCCTCATCATCACCATCCCCGCCGGCGCGTCGGCTGGCTGGCGCGACCTGCTCGCTGGCGTGCTGGCAGGACACTCCGTGCTGGCGATTCACGAGGATGCCATCACGGACTCGCGGCGCTGGATCGCGCACTTCCCCGATGCTGCCAGCCGAGATGCCGCCCGGGCCGATCTCACGCGCGGCAGCGAGTGGTCGCTCGAGGTCGAGGCCGTCGAGATTCCGGACGAGGATTGGGCGAGACGCACACAGGCGGACCTGCCGGCGATACGGATCGGACGAGTGACGATCGCGCCGCCGTGGGACATTCCCGCCTCAACCGCAGCACCCGGTTTCAGCCGGGGCTGGTCCGGGCCGACCAACCCCGACGTCCTCGTCGTCATCGAACCCTCGCGTGGATTCGGCACCGGGCACCATCAATCGACGCGGCTGTGCATCACCCTTCTTCAGAGCCGCAACCTGACCGGGCTTAGCGTCACAGACGTGGGGACCGGCTCCGGGGTGTTGGCCATCACCGCCGCAAAGCTTGGCGCGACGCAAGTCGAGGCCATCGACAGCGATCCCGACGCGGTCGAGAACGCGCGCGAGAACATCGAACGCAACGCTGTGACGTCGACCGTCCGCGCGCACGTCCAGGATTTGACCGAGCCGCCGCCCCCTCCCGCGGACGTCGTGACCGCCAATCTGACCGGGACGCTCCTCGCGCGTCACGCCGAAACGCTGCGCCGATTCGTCAAGCCGGGCGGCACGCTGATCGTTTCTGGTTTCAACGTCGAGGAACGACAGATGGTCGCCGAGGCGTTCGAGCCGGACTTGATGATCGGCGAGTCGGCCGAAGAGGACGACTGGTGGGCCTTCGTGCTCACGCGTGGCGCGTAGCCACCCCTCATCCCTCCCAGATCGTCGTCAACGCCGAAAGGGCGACGAGTGCCACGGCGTCGGCGCGAAGCGTGAGCCGTCCGAGCGTGACCGGCACGCAGCCTGCCGGCGAGCGCAGCCTCGACCTCCGCGTGTGACCAGCCGCCTTCAGGGCCCACGAGGATGGCGACGCGCGGAGGGGGAGGCGCGTTGATGAACTCTCGCAAAGCCCGAACGCGCGGATCGCTGATTGTGGGTTCGACGAGGATCAGCCTCAAGGTCTCGTCCTTCGGCAGGCCGCCGAGCCAGCTGCCGAGCGTCACCGGTGCGCCCACCGTCGGGACCGTCGCGCGCCCGCACTGTTTGGCCGATGCTATCGCCACCCTGGTCCACCGTTCTTCCGGCTTGCCCCTCGCGATCACCGCCGGCTTGACGCTGATGTGCTCCGACAACACCGGCACGATCTCGTCGGCGCCAATCATCGTGGCGTCCCGAACGACGTCGTCCATCTTGTCGCCTTTGAGGATGGCCTGAGCCAGCGTGATCGAGACGCGCGGGCTGGGAAAGCGCTCGACCGCCTCCTCCAGGCGCAGCGTGACGCGGTCGCGCGACGCGAGTCGACACCGTCGCAATGAACTCGCGTCCCTTGCCGTCGAACACGGCGACCCGCGCGCCAGACGCCAGCCGCAGGACGCGGGTCAGGTGGCGGGCCTCGTCGGCGGGCAGCGTCACCTCGCGACTACCGGGATCGAGAGAGGGGGCCAGGAAACGCGGAAGGGACATCAACCGCAGATCCTGGATCAACCGCCGCGGACCGCGGATCTCCGGGGATCACGGGACGCGAAACGGCGCGGATCTCCAGGGATCAACGGGACGCGGATCGGCGCAGATCTGGGGATCGCGGGCGGGGTCCGCCGATGCCGCCGCTGCGCGGCGGGCGATCGCGCGACACCCCGCGGACGCAAGCTGCGGGTGATGCGGGCGCGGCTTGTGTCCGTGGGGTATCACGTGATCGCTCGGCCCGGCCGATGGCCGGGCCGGCATCGGCCCAGAGCGTGACATACTACAGCTGCGTCTCCGTTTCTCCCGTCTCCGAGTTGAAGCTCGTTCCGTTCCCTCCGTCACCTCCGTCACCCCTAAAAGAGAAATCGCGGTTATACTCGCACAGAAGTTTGGATTGAACGGCTCGGCATCCCAGCATCAGGCATTGCTCTTCAGAGGACAAACGCTCGGCAAGTACAAGATCATCGCGCCTCTGGGCAGCGGCGGTTTCGGTACGGTTTACCTCGCGCAGGACACCTGGATCGACAAGAAGGTCGCGATCAAGGTCCCGCACCGGCAAGGTCTCGACTTCGGCGAGCTGCTGCGCGAGCCGCGACTCCTGGCCAGCGTCAGCCATCCCAACATCGTCGCCATCACCACGGCCGAAAAGCAGGACAGCGTCTTCTTCATCGTGATGGAGTACGTGCAGGGCGAGACGCTGGAGAACATCATCGCGCTGAAGGGGTCGCTCGAGCTCAACCGCGCGCTCGATTTCACGTGTCAGATCTGCAACGCGGTCGATCACGCGCATCGCCAGGGCGTCATCCACCGCGATCTGCGACCGGCCAACGTGCTGGTCACCGAGAACGACATGCTGAAGGTCGCGGATTTCGGCACGTCGCGCTTCCTCGAGATCGCCGCGCACGGGACGACGGTGATCGGGAGCCCGCCCTACATGGCGCCCGAGCAGTTCCATGGCAAGGCCGTGTTCGCGTCGGACATCTACTCGCTCGGCGTGACGATGTATCAGATGTTGACGGGGTTGCTGCCTGTACGACACACCGGCCCCGGGCGAGCTCGATAAGTTGATGTCAGGCGAGCTCGTCACGCCGCCGCGCCTCAAGAACTCCGCGATCCCCAAAGCCATCAACGACGTCGTCATGCGCGCGATGTCGCCGGACCTTACCACCCGGTATCAGCGCGCCACCGATCTGCTCGAGGATGTGCTCGCTGCCGGCGCGCCCGCCAAGGCGCGCCGGGCGCCATCGTCACCCGCGGCGGTGGAGGTCGGCACGCGCGGGCATCGAGACGACGCGCAGGGAATTCAGACCCGTGTGCGCGCGAGAGAGACGCCAGGCCCCCGATTCTGCTGGCAGTGCCGCAAGCCGCTGCACGCGCGCACCGATAAGTGTCCATTCTGCGGGGAACAGCAATAGCGGAACCGGGATCCGAGCGGAGAAGCAGAATTTCGTCTCCTTCTCGAGGGTGATCGTGAATGATCCACTGATCGCGCGATCGCGTCCCGTGAAGAGATCCGCGTCAGCGTCCCGTGAAAAGATTCGTGAAGATCCGCGTCCCGTGAGAGAGCGATCCGCGAGGGTCCGCGTCCCGTGATTGGCGACCGCCAACAGCGGATTGGACCGGAGTTCGACCTCGGCGGCTATGTTAGAATTTCCAGCGGCAGGACGGCACGCGTTCTGCTTAAGCGTGTCTGTTTACGCGCCAGGCAGGTGACCGTCCCGCGAAAGGCCTGACGCAATGGTCTGCGAGATTGGCCCCCCGGAAGGAGTAGCTGATGGCCTTTTCCGGCTCCGGCAAAGTGTGGATGAACGGTTCGCTCGTCGAATGGGCGGATGCCAAGATTCACGTCGCGTCCCATGTGATCCACTACGGGAGCGGCGTCTTCGAGGGTGCCCGCTGCTATAACACCCCACGTGGGTCCGCCTGTTTCCGTCTCGACGCGCACATGCGCCGGCTCTTCGACTCCGCGCGCATTTACCGAATGCTGCCGGAGATCCAGCAGTCGGCGTTGACCGAGGCCGTGCTCGAAACCATCCGCGCCAACCAGTTCAAGGCCTGCTATATCCGTCCGATCATCTACCGCGGGTACAACGCGCTGGGCGTCAACCCGTTCCCCTGCCCCGTCGACACCGCGATCCTGACGTGGGAGTGGGGCGCGTACCTCGGGCAGGACTCGCTCGAGCGCGGCGTGGACGTGCGCGTCAGCTCGTGGTCGCGCGTGGCGCCGAATACGTTCCCGACGCTGGCGAAGACCTCGGCGAACTACGCGAACTCGCAGCTGATCAAGATGGAAGCGGTGACCGAAGGTTACAGCGAAGGCATCGCGCTCGACTCGTTCGGATATCTCAGCGAGGGCAGCGGCCAGAATCTCTTCATCGTCCGTGACGAAACGGTCTACACGCCGCCGATTACGGCGGCGATCCTTCCTGGCATCACGCGCAGCTCGGTGATCACCATCGCCAAGGATCTCGGGTTCAAGGTTCGCGAGGAGATGTTGCCGCGCGAACTGCTGTACATCGCGGATGAGGCGTTCTTTGCGGGAACGGCGGTGGAGATCACGCCCATCCGGTCGGTGGACAAGATCACGGTCGGCAACGGCAAGCGCGGGCCGATCACCGAAGCCATCCAGCGGACGTTCTTCGACATCATCAACGGCGAGAAGCCCGATCAGCACAGCTGGCTGACCTACGTCTACCCCGGCGAACCGCTTCAGGCGGTCGGCGCCGGCGGATCCCGAGGCGCCGCGAAGAAGTAGATCGGCTGCAGACGCGGATCCCATGGAACTGAACGAACTGCTCAAAGTCGCGGTCGCCAGCGGAGCGTCCGACGTCCATCTCAAAGTCGGCAGCTACCCGATGATGCGCGTCAACGGCGTGCTGGTGGTGGCGTCCGAGGCCAAGCGGCTCGATCGCAACGACACCGAAGCGATGGCCGGCGTGCTCTTCTCCCCCGACCATATGGAGAAGTTCCGCAAGAGCCAAGAAGTAGACCTGGCGCACAGCGTGCCGGGACTGGGACGGTTCCGCTGCAACGTGTTCCAGCAGCGAGGCACGATCGGCATGGTGCTGCGCGTGATCCCGACGCGCGTCAAGCCGATCGACGAGCTGGGGCTGCCGCCGGTGCTCAAGCGGATCGCTCAGGAAGAGCGCGGCCTCGTGCTGGTCACCGGAACCACCGGCAGCGGCAAGAGCACGACGCTCGCCGCGATGATCGACCACATCAACTCGACCCGTGCGTGCCACATCATGACGGTCGAGGACCCCATCGAGTATCTCCATCGCGACTACCAGGCGATCGTGAATCAGCGGGAAGTTGCCGTCGACACGCGCTCGTTTTCGTATGCGCTGCGGAGCGCACTGCGTCAGGACCCCGACGTCATTCTGGTCGGCGAAATGCGCGATTTCGAGACGGTCGAGACGGCGCTGCTGGCGGCGGAGACAGGACATCTCGTCCTCTCCACGCTGCACACGCTCGACGCCACGGAAACGATCAACCGGATCATCGCGGTCTTTCCGCCGCACCAGCAGCGTCAGGTTCGCATTCAGCTGGCCGGCGTCCTCAAGGCGGCGATCTCGCAGCGCCTCATGCCCCGCGCCGATGGCCTGGGCCGTGTCGCCGGCGGTCGAGGTGATGGTCGCGACCGCCTTCATCCGCGACTGCATCGTGGACAAGGACAAGACGCCGATGATCCACGGTGCGATCGCCCAGGGCACCTCGCAGTACGGCATGCAGACGTTCGACCAGTCGATCTTCGGTCTCTACCAGCAGGGGTTCGTGACGCTCGAAGAAGCCCTGCGGTGGGCGAGCAACGTCGACGAGTTCAAGCTCAAGGTCCAGGGCATCGGCACGACGGCCGACATCGCGCGGGACGAGATGGCGCGCGGCGGTGGCGTCGGCCAGCCCGACATCATCCGGTTCGGCAGCTAGAGCGCCATGGGCTAACGCCCATGGCTGATCGGGAAATCGGAAATCGGAAATCGGAGATCGGTAAGGCACTGGGCAATTCCGATGGCCCTTTGTCGATGTCCGATTGCCGATTTCCGATCTCCGATTTCCGATTTCCGATTTCCGATCTCCGATCTCCGATCGTAAGAAGTGCCCGCCTCATCAGCCCTCACCGATGCGCTGCGCCTCCTCGCCGGCCGCGAACTGTCGATAGCCGAGTGCCGCGCGCGCCTGCTCGATCGCGAGCACTCTCGCGACGATGTCGACGCCGCCATCGCGCACCTGATTGAAACGCGAGCGCTCGACGACGACCGCGTGGCCAACGCGTACGCGCGGACGGCTGTGAACGTCAAAGGCCGCGGGCGCCTGCGTGTACAGCGTGAACTTCACGCCAAGGGCATCGCCCGCGACGTCGCCGCCGCTGCTGTCGCCAACGTCTTCGGCGATCTCGACGAACGGACGCTGGTCGACCGCGCCATCCAGAAGAAACTGCGGCACCGGGGCGCGCCGGTCACCCCCGCCGAGCACGCGCGGCTCTACCAGCACCTGATGCGTCAGGGCTTCACGCCCTCTGTCGTGGCCGACGCGCTGCGCAAGTTGCGCAAGGGGTGAATTACAATTGAGTGTCATAACCCGCACGCGAAAAAGGCCCGTCAAGACGGGCCTTTTTTTGTTGATGGCCGCCCAAACGCCAAGATTCTGCTAAACGCCCCTAGTGGGTGCTCTGCGCGGTGTGGTTGAGGGCGCCCCGTAGGGCTTGCGGCCTGGGACACCAGCGCCGAGCCCCCCGAGGAATCGCCACCGGGAGCCGCCCTAGAACGAGGTCGAGAGAGTCACAACCTGAGTCACAACTCGTGATGACCGCCGGGTTTTGGGCCGGCTGGTGACCGAGGTGTCGTGCCCCGGTATGATTAGCCGGCCATGAGAGTTTCCCTTTGCCCGGCGCTCGGTCTCGTCGCCCTTTTCGCCATCGGAGGCTGCCAGCTGGCGCGCGATCTGTTGCCGCGGACGCACACCTCGTCCCGATCGCCCGATGGGCGCTACGTGGCCTTCGTGCACCAAGGGCTGAATCCCGATCCGCCCGACGACCACCTTTATCTCGGCCCGGTTGGCCAGCCTGCGCGATACCTGCGGGCCCTCGCGCCGGACGCGGACTGGAGTCGGGCCATCGTCTGGAGTCCTGACAGCCGCACGGTGGGCTTCGTCATCAACGAGCAGCGCCTCGCGCTGTTCGATACCGCGACTGCCAGCGAGATCGCCATCCTCACGCTCGTCAAGGCGGATGGCTATCCCGGCAGCGAGGAGGCGCGCGCCATTTCGATCGCCAACGATGGCATCGTCACCTTCGATCGCTATCGCCGAGCGACGATGCTGCTGCAGATCCGGCAGGGTGTGATCGAGACGCCGGTGACGATCTTCGGCACGTACGGCCGCCCGGTCCACCGCGCCGAACAACTCCTCGCTCGTGAGCGCCTGCAGGTATCGACGGCCGGGCTACGGGCGGGGACGTGAGCTCGAAGGTGGACGGGCTGCGAGTGAACGGAGCGGAGTCCCGCTGGCAGGTCGTACCGCATTTCGCCACGGCCTGCTAGACGGCTTGCGTCGATGCGCGAGTCATCGACACGATCTCGCTCTCCATGTAAGAGTTGCCGGTCCATGCGAGATAGGTGAACCGCTGTGTCCATCGGCCCGTCATCGCGTCGGGTCCACTCAGACGCGTGTCCCAACCGCCGATCTCCAACGAACAACAAACGCCGTAGCCGTAAAAGTCCGGGAGATCGAAGCGGCCGTCGAGGTTCAGGTGCCCGTCAGCGGTCACGACGCCTCGGATAGGCACTCCGAAGGCCACGCCACCCAGGTCGAGAGTGCCGCCGATTTCACGCATTGTTCCGCCGGTCTGCGTCAGCCTCAGCCTGACCTCTGACTCCGAACCCACGATGCCTCGACACCCACCGTTCTGGTCGTGCTGTCCAGACTTGTCGCACGCCCTGACGACGTAGTGACCGGACCAGCTTCCTGCGTAGTTGTTGACCACCTGAACGGTCTTCGACGCTTGACGACCCAAGAAAGAAGCCGTCAGCACCGTCGAACCATGGGCTCGACCTTCGAGGCGGCCAGCATTATCAACAACGGCCACCTGCGTGTTGTTGCTGGTCCACGTGGCGGTCGCCGTGCTTGTGGTGCCATCGGCGAACGTGACCTTTGCGGTGTAGCTGGTCGGAAGTCCCGTCAGAACAGTATCAGCGCCGGTGATGACCAGCTCACTGACGGTCTCACTAGGGCGTGCGGGGTTACTGCAGACGCTCGTCATAGTGGCGGCCAGAACGAGAACCGTGAGTTTGAGAGGATGCATCCTGCCCTCCGGTTGCCAGCAGCGTGCTGTACACTCTCATAACGGTCGTCCGCAGAACTCCGGACAGTCCGGCATGCATTATCCTCGTGGGTATGCCAACACCCGACGGAGAACTGGTCCGGCCAGCAGCCCGCGACGCCCGCCAGGACCGGGTTGCCGGGTCAGGCGCGCCTGCGGGTGACCGCCCGCGTGCGCGCCGTCTTGACTACGCCCTGGTCCTCCCTCCCTTCTTGATGCCCTTCCGCTTCAGCCATGCGTCGATGGCCCGTCGGACCTGCTCGGACGGCAGGACGCCGTCTCGCGCATAGACCGCCTTCAGCCCGGCGGCTTGGTACGGGTCGATCCAGAAGCTGTACAGCCGCTTCGTGACGGGCTTTCTCGGGGGCGCCATGTCGTTATTGTATATATGTTGTCGCACGTGACCAGTGCCAAACATTCGCTAATACACGAGACGAAATGAGCCGCTGCGAGACGGTATGAGAGGGCGCCGCGCGCTGGACAGCCGCGCGGAATCTCGAAGAAAAGTGGACGAGAGTGCACGAGGCAGACTGAGACGCGACGAAGCGGGTAGAATTGAGTGTTATGCGTTCTCGCGAGATTCGGCGCAGCTTCCTGGAGTACTTCCACGCGCAAGGGCCACACGATTGTGCCCAGCTCTCCGCTCGTTCCGGGCGACGACCCGACGCTGCTCTTCACCAACGCCGGGATGAACCAGTTCAAGGACGTCTTCCTCGGCCGCGAGAAGCGCGCCTACACGCGTGCGGCGACCTCGCAGAAGTGCATGCGCGTCAGCGGCAAGCACAACGATCTCGACAACGTCGGCCCCTCGCTCAGGCACCACACGTTCTTCGAGATGCTCGGCAACTTTTCCTTCGGCGATTACTTCAAGAAGGAGGCGATCCCGTACGCGTGGGAGCTGCTGACGAAGGTCTGGGGCCTGCCGGCGGATCGCCTGTTTCCGACCATCTTCAACGGCGAGTCCGGCATTCCGCGAGACGACGAAGCGTACGAGATCTGGGCGAAAGTGGTGCCGGCCGATCGCATCACCGAGCTCGGGCTCGCGGAGAACTTCTGGTCGATGGGCGACACGGGCCCGTGCGGCCGGTGCTCCGAGATTCACTACTTTCGTGGCAACGATACGCCCTGCGACGAAGAGCGCCGCGGCGGCGCCTGCCGCGGACTGGACTGCAACTGCGACCGGTTCGTCGAGGTCTGGAACAACGTGTTCATGGAGTTCGACCGTCAGCCCGACGGCCGGCTCAACCCGTTGCCGGCGCCCTCAATCGATACTGGGATGGGCCTCGAGCGGATCACAGCGGTCATCCAGGGCAAGCTGTCCAATTACGACACCGACCTCTTCACGCCGATCCTCGACGCGATTGCTGCGCGCGCGGGACGGCAGTATGCAGCAACGCTCGACGATCCATCGGACGTGTCGATGCGGGTCATCGCGGATCACCTCCGCGCGATGACGTTCCTCATCGCCGATGGCGTCATGCCCTCCAACGAGCATCGCGGATACGTGCTGCGCAAGATCATGCGCCGGGCAATGCGCCACGGAAAGCGGCTTGGTTTCAGCGAGCCTGTGCTGCACTCGCTCGTGGACGTGGTCGTGCAGGAGATGGGCGACGCGTACCCAGAGTTGCGATCCGGCCGCGACGCGATCGTCCGCGTCGTGCGCAGCGAAGAAGAACGATTCGACGCCGTGCTGACGGCCGGTCTTCCGCGTCTCGAGGACGCGCTCGACCGGGCCGAAACCGGCAACGGCGTGCTGCCCGGTGATGAGGCGTTCAGGCTCTACGATTCACTCGGTGTGCCCCTCGACTTCATGGAAGACCTCGCGGGCCAGCGGCGGCTCAGCGTCGATCGCGCAGGGGTTCGAGCGGGCAATGGAGGGCCAGCGCGAAAAGGCGCGCGCCGGCAGCACGTTCAAGGGCGGAGAAAAGGGACTGACATTCACGATGAGCCCGGATATCGAGCGGGCCCTCGACAGCGCCGGCGACCAGTTCGCGGGTTACGAATCGACCATCGTCCAGGGTGTGCCTGTTGTCGCGCTGTTCGATCAGTCTGGCGCGTCGGTGGACAGGCTGAGCGCGGGAACACAGGGCTACGTGGCTCTTGGGCGCACCCCTTTCTATCTCGAGGCGGGCGGCCAGGTCTCCGACAGCGGCAGAATCCTGGGGCCTGACGGCTCGGTGGCCATCGTCGAGCGGCTCGTTCGCCCGAGGAGCGGACGGCCGCGCTTGCACCTGGTCAGGGTGGAAAGTGGGAGTTTCCGAAAAGACCAGATCGTCACGGCGGAGGTGACTGACGAGGTCCGCGATGCGACGCGCCGCAATCACACGGCCACTCACCTGTTGCACGCGGCGCTCAGGCAGGTGCTCGGCACGCATGTGAAGCAGGCGGGATCGCTCGTGGCCCCCGACCGGCTGCGCTTCGACTTCGTCCACTTCGCAGCCGTCACACTCCCCGCAGATCGAGGAAATCGAGCGCCTGGTCAACGCGCATATCTTCCGAAATACACCGGTACAGACCGAGGTGCGCTCGACCGACGAAGCAATCGCCGCCGGCGCGATGGCGCTCTTCGGCGAAAAATACGGCGATCGGGTCCGCGTCGTCTCGGTGCCCGGTTTCAGCCTCGAGTTGTGTGGCGGAACACACGTCCGCGCGACTGGCGACATCGGCGCCTTCGTCATCACGGAAGAAGGTGGCGTGGCTGCGGGCGTTCGCCGCATCGAGGCGCTGACCGGCGCAGGAGCCGTGCAGTGGATCCAGCAGCAGCGGCATGCGCTGAACGGCGTCCTCACGCTGCTCAATACGACGCCGGCGCAGGCGGCCGATGCGGTTCAGCGTCTGCAGGCAGACGTCAAGCGGCTGAACCGCGAAGTCGAACAGCTGAAGGTCAAAGCGGCGCTCGGCGGCAGCGCGGCGGGGAGTTCTTCCGCTCAGGGCACTCTGAGCGACGACACGCAGGACGTTCAGGGTATCAAGCTGATCGCGCGACGCGTCGACGGGCTCGAGAAGAACGCGTTGCGAGTGTTGTCCGATTCGCTCCGCGACAAGCTTGGCAGTGGCGTCATCGTGCTCGCTGCCGAGCAGGACGGCAAGGTGTCGCTGGTCGTGTCGGTCACGAAAGACCTCACGCCACGCATCCAGGCCGGACGCCTGGTGAAGGAGCTCGCCCCCATCGTCGGCGGCGGTGGCGGCGGCAGACCGGACTTCGCCGAAGCGGGCGGCCGGGACGGGTCGAAGATCAATGAGATGCTCGACAGAGCCCCAGAGGTTCTCCGAGCGCTCCTTTCGTGAATGCCCGCGCGAGACACGAACCACGGACCACGAACCACGGCACGTTGCAGTGTTGCCAATGACGATCCTGCAATTTTGCAGAACCGTGTCCCGTTTCGGCACATTCCGACCTCGAAACCACCGCTAAGTTGTTGACCGCACGCAGGCATCTGACTTGCCTCACGAGGGGACAGCCGGCCGCTGCCGGCCCCCTACGAACATGTCAGATCGCCTCCGCCGGATTGTTCTGAGCAGCCTTGTGCTCGTCACCACGGCCCCGGCCGTGGCGCAGGCCCAGATCTACATGTGGCGGGACGGCTCCGGGAACTACGTGCTGTCCGACCAGCCCAAAGACCCTTCCGCCAAGACGTTCGTTGTGAGCACGACCGGCACGATCCGGACGACGCGCGGCGTCATGGGAAACCGATCGACGAGATTCGACCCGCTGATTGAGGAGCACTCCTCAGTGCACGGCGTGGACAAGAACCTCGTGAAGGCTGTCATTCAGGCAGAATCCGCCTACAACCCCTCGGCGACGTCGGTGAAGGGCGCGATGGGGCTGATGCAGCTGATGCCGGCGACGGCGCAGCGGTACGGCGTGCGCGACCCCTACGATCCGGCGGAAAACATCCGCGCGGGCGTGGCGTACTTGAAGAGTCTGCTGACGAAATACTCGCAGAACATCGAGTTGGCACTCGCAGCCTACAATGCGGGGCCCACAGCGGTTGCCAAATATGGAGCGGTTCCGCCTTATCGGGAGACGAAGGACTACGTGAAGAAGATCACGGTGGCGGTGGAAGCGGCCGCGCCGCCGGTCGTTCGTGTCTACCGCACGATCGAGTATGTCGAGGGCCGGCCGGTTCCGCGATACTCGACGATCAACACGCCTGGTGCCGAGCTGGTCAGCACCACGACGGTCACCAAGAAATAGACAGCCCTGTCATTCCCGACTCCCAAGCGCCTCAGCCGACGGCTTGATCTCCTTGGGAGTTGGGAGTTGGAGGTTAACGCCCTACCGCCCCAACAGCGGCCGCGGGATCACGAAGGTCACGAGGAATCCGTGAGGGTCGAGTGCCCTGACGTCTGCGCGTCCACCGTGCAGCCGGGCCACGCGCGCGGATCCGGCCAGCACCAGCGCCGCTGACGGACCAGCCGGGTGCTCGCGCCATTCACCATCGAAAAACCGCTGAACCGCCTGCGCGTTCAGGTCCGCATCGCTGACGCACACGTCGACGATCAGAGCGGGTCTGACTGCCGTGCCTTTCATCGCGACGCTGACGATGCCGCCAGGAGCGCTCATTCCCAGAAGACTCTGAACGAGACCGATGACCGCCGGCGTGGTGAGGCGAAGATCGAGCGCCACGCGGTAGTCGCGGTCCGCTGCCGTTCCGCTCAGCCCCACGCCGCGGAGCCGGGCTTCGGGCGCAACTGCTGCGATGACGGCGTCAAGGAGATCGCCGCTGCGAACATCGGAGCGATCGGTCACCGGCTGTCCGGCAAGGACTTCCGCCGCGGCCGCCACCATTCGCGCGCGCAGCAGCTCGACGCCTGCGAGGTCGGTCAGCACCGACCAGCGGAAGCGATTGTCGCCTGCGGCGTCGATCGCCGGCATGAGCGCCGAGACGAAATTCAATCCGGTCGTGACCTCGGCAAACGCCGGCGGCAGGGTGCCATCACGCCGCTGATCCTCGGCGGAGGCGGTTCGATCCGGTGCTGGCTCGGGCGAGGCGGGAGACGCCGGTCGCCGTGAAGCTGCTTCGCGCATGTTCTTCAGCATCTCGTCGTCCACTTCGTGGACGAGACATGGAACCGATCGCAGCCCCGCGGTCCGCGCAGCTCGCAACCGGTTCATTCCTGCGATGACGCGATAACGCTTGCCCTGTTGACTGACGAGCAATGGCTCGAGAACGCCCAGCTCTCGAATCGAACGCTCGAGCTCCTGAAGATCCGTCGGATCGTCCGGTGGAAGCCTCGATATCCGCCACGGCGATTTCGCGAACGGTTCTGAGGGGCGCGTCCCCCATCAACTGTTCGACGTAGTGACGGCCGTGCCGCATCCGGAACGCCTTCGGCAACCCTTCCCGCGTTCGGGGTGCCGACTTATCTTCTTCTTCGCGATCGAAGTCGCGATCGATGTCGTCGTCTGAGGTGATGGGGTTGTTGACCTGAGACTGATCCTGCGACGCGCCGACCGGGTCAAAGTGCACGAGTGTCTCCTGACGTGAGGCGTTCATTTTATCGCACCCTGCTTGAGCGTGCATTGTGATTTCGGAGGATGCCGACTCTCGAGACACCGCAGCGCGGAGCTTCAGCTCCGCGTCACCGACCGCTGACGCGCGGCTGAAGCCGCGCGCTCCTGGAGCGAGATTCGAACCACGACTCGACGGTCCACGAACCAACCAATCGCCCGATTCCTGCGTCTTACGATGCGAAACTGTGGTATATCCGTAACGGATATACAGGACATCAATGACGCCAAAACGCACAGCCAGGCGGCCAGCTTTCTGCCGCTGACGCCAGCCATCCACCATATCCTTCTGGCGCTCGCCGACCAGGATCGGCACGGCTACGCCATCATGCAGGAGGTCGAGCTCCTGACCGGCGGCGGCACGCGCATGGGGCCCGGCACGCTGTACGGCACCATCAAACGGCTCCTTGCGTCCGGGCTCGTCGAGGAAGCTGACGAGCGGCCGGATCCTGAGCTCGACGATGAGCGGCGGCGGTATTACCGGATCACGAAACTGGGAACGCAGGTCCTTGAAGCGGAGACGGCGCGCCTGGCGACGCTCGTCGGTGCGGCGAGGGCCAAGAAGATCGTGCCCAAGGCGAAGCGGGCGTGAACGTGCTCATCGTCTACGCCGCCCTTCTCCGGCTCTACCCTCCATCTTTCCGGCGCAGTCACGGCGCGGAGATGCTGCAGTGCGTCCGCACGCTGGCCAGCGCGAGACCTGCGCCTGAAGTCCTGTGGCGCGTCACGATCGATCTGCTTCGTTCGCTGCCGCGTGAATGGTGGGCGGTACTCACGATGGGCCGCGGCACGCGCGCTCCTTCACCCTCAGGAGCCCAAACGACCAGGAGAACCCATGCTGAACCTCTGGCGCGACATCCGGTTCGCCCTCCGGCTGCTCATCCAAACGCCGACATTTTCGGTGGCCGCCGTTATGACGCTGGCGCTCGGGATCGGCGCAAACACGGCGTTCTTCAGCCTTGCGGACGCGACGCTCCTCCGCCCGCTCAAGATCTCCGAGCCTGAACGCCTCGCCGTGCTCACGTCGTCGAGCTCGTTCCTGGACTATCAGTCGTACGCGCAGCGCAACGATCTCTTCACTGCTGCTTTCGCCACGGGCGGCGGCCGGGACAGGGTCAACCTCAGGGTGGACGGCACATCCGACCTCGCGGCCGCCATCTTCGTCTCCGGGAATACGTTCGGAGTGCTTGGCGTGCCGGCCGAAATCGGGCGTGTTCTGCTGCCGTCCGACGACACCGGTCCCGGTGGGCCCATCAGCGGCGTCCTCAGCTACGACTTCTGGGCGTCGCGGTTCGGCCGCGATCCGGCCATTGCGGGCAAGGCGGTGACCATCAACGGGGCGCCGGTCACGATCGTCGGCGTCGCTCGCAAGGGCTTCCGCGGAACCAGCCTGACGTCCAGGTCGCAGATCTATCTGCCAATCACCTCCGTCAGGCAGGTGCTCCGAACCGGCTTCTTCGCATCCGAGAATCCGTTGACCAACCGTGGATTCGCCTGGCTGAGCGTCGTCGGCCGGCTACGGGACGATGTGACGAGCGATCAAGCAGCCGACGCGCTGAACATCCTCTATGCCGCAACTTCATCCACCGTCTCGCAGCCGATCGCGCGAGCCGCTGCGCCTCGCACCGCTCGCCACTCGCGTCTTCGACAGAGATAACACGCTGGCCATTCGCCGTTTCGTGATGCTGCTCGTCGGGGTGGTGGCGCTCACGCTACTCATCGGCTGCGCCAACCTCGCGAACCTGCTGCTGGCGCGGGCGGCCGCCCGCCAGCGCGAGATCGGCGTGCGCCGGGCTCTCGGTGCCAGCCGAGGCAGGCTCGTTCGGCAACTTCTGATCGAAAGCCTCGTTCTGGCCGCTCTCGGGGGCGCCGCAGGATTGGTCGTCGCGCATCTCACGCTTCGACTGCTCTCGTCCTATCAGCTTCCCGGAGGCATCGACATCGCGAACTTCGGGCTCGCGCTCGACGGCACGGCGGTGATCGCGACCGCGGCCCTCGCGATCCTCACGGGCTTGCTCTTCGGGCTGGCGCCGGCCTGGAGCGCATCGGGCGGCGATCTGCTCCACTCGCTTCGTGGCGAGGGACGCGGCAGCTCCAGGAGCCGGCTCCGCGGATCACTCGTTGCCGCGCAGGTCGCGCTCAGCCTCGTTCTGCTCGCCGGCAGCGGCCTGTTTCTGCGAAGCCTGGTCCAGGCGCTGAACGTGCCGCTGGGGTTTGCGCCCGACAGGGTTGCCACCGCCTCCGTCAACCTGGGACTCGCGCGCTATACCGACGCGCGCGCGTCGGAGTTCTTCGCGGCCGCTCTCGAGAGCGTCAAGAAGATTCCTGGCGTGTCATCCGCCGCGTGGGGGACGCTGATTCCAACCAACGGGTCGATGATGGCGACCGTGCAGATTGAGGGATACGCGACGGCGCCGGATGAAGAGCCACGCGTGCTCTTGTCACAGGCCGGTCACGGGTACTTCGAGACGTTAGGCACGCGGATTCTGAGCGGCCGCGCGTTCGAGAGCTCCGACACCACCGCAGCACCCAGGGTCGCTATCGTCAACGACGCAGCCGCCCGGAAGTATTGGCCTGGAAGAAGCCCACTTGGCGGACGACTGAAGATGGACGACGGCCAGTGGATTACCGTCGTCGGCGTGGCGGAGAACTCGACAATCAGCGCGCTCGGCGAAGAACCCTTCCCCTACGTCTTCTTTCCGTTCGACCAGGACATCGGGTTCGGCAGCCTCCTGGCGCCAGCGCACGTGTTCCTGCGAACCACCGGGGATCCCGCCGAGGTGCTGCCCGCCGTCCGCGATCGCCTGCGCGCGCTCGATCCGCAGGTGCCGATCTTCGATCTCCAGCCGTTGACGTTTCACGTCAGAGAGCTCGTGTTGCCTCAGCGAATGGGCTCGGTGCTGCTTGGTTTCTTCAGCCTGCTCGCACTCAGCCTCGCCACAATCGGCATCTACGGCGTCGCCTCCTACGTCGTCGGTCTGCGCATGCGCGAGATCGGCATACGCATCGCGCTCGGCGCGGATCGCCGGACGATCGGCCGTCTCGTTCTTCTGCAAGGCTCACTGCCCGTCGCTGCCGGCATCGTCATCGGGATTGGCCTCGCCCTGTGGGCGTCACGGTTCGTCGCAGCCCTCGTGTACAACGTCAGCCCCTGGGATCCGCTGACGTTCGTCACGGTGACGCTGGTGCTCGCGTCGCTCGCGCTCGCCGCCAGCTACGTCCCGGCGCGCCGCGCGGCGCGCGTCGATCCGGTTGTGGCGCTGAGATGCGAATAGTCGGCAGCAGTCGGGAGTCGACAGTCGGTCGCTTCACACGCACTGGCTCGCAGCGCTTTCCGCGAAGCGCTAACGGATACGATCACGACGACGCGACGATCGCGACGACATTGAGCTAAGCTGCCGACTGACCCAGCGGCCACCTTGATGACGTCGTGGCCGTCGTGATCGTCGTGTTCGTCCCCAGGGCCGTGGGGTCGTCACGGCCGGCTGCAACACCACGTTCACACGCCGATCCGGCCCCAACAATGGACCGGAGGATGCTTACTCGCTCATCGCGTTCTCATCGGAGCGACGCCACCTTCCACAACAGCCGGCCACCGTTGAGCGCAACATATCCCGCCACCGCACCATCGTCGCGGATCCGAGGGTTCCACAGCACGCCCTCGTAAGCGTCGCTCTCCCCTGTTGAGGTGACGACATGGAAGCGGGAGTTGTCCTGGGCTGTATAGATGTATGCGCCCGTTTCCGCGTGGATGAGGGGCACGCTGACGCGAGTGTAGTAACGCCCGGCTTGCACGCCGTTGATCACCATGCGTTGCCCTGCGCGATCGCCGTCGCGATACCACGCCGTGGTGCGCGAACCGTCCCTCGAGACCGCCACCCCTTCGATGGCATGGGGCACACGAATGCGTTCTTCTCCAGCAATGATGTAGTGGCGCCCTGCCTCGGAGGCGCCGTAAACGGGGGCGCCGTCTGCCCTGAAGAACGGCTCGGTGACCGTGTCGAAACCAGTCTGGCACCTGTGGCCAATCACGAGGAAGTGCTTCTTGCCGTCAAACGCGATGAACACCGGCGTGCCGTCAGGCGAGAACCGGGCGCCCGTCGCGTCCTGGAACGTCGCGTAGGGTTCCCGCCCGACCACGACTACCCACTCGCGGCGGTTGCGGGCACCTGCGTAGATCACCTTTGTCGAGTCTGCGCTCCAGACTGGCCTGTCTACGTCGATGAATTCAGGCCCCCACACCACAGACTTCTCGACTGCCTCTGGCTCGACGTCGGCATCCACCACACCGACGGCGTAGTGTCCGCCGGGCCGCTCGGCCCGAAAGGCGATTTTCCGGCTGTCGGGGGAGAAAACAGGAATCCAGGCGGGTCCAAGAACGCGATCGTTGATCTGAATCTGCAGCCGCCAACGGCCGACGTGAAGAAACGCCGGTAACGCGTCTCCGACAGGGACAGCAATGTAGGCCAGGTGTTCACCATTCGGGCTGAGCACTGGTCGACTCGCGTGCAGGAACTCGGACCCTCGCTCGCTGCCATCGACGATAGTCTCGCGAACAACGTCACCGGCGCGAAAACGCGCAGCGTACGCAATACGAGAGAGGTCGGGGGTCAGCGCGACCCAGCTGTCCCAGGCATGGGTCGTGGGTGCGGCATCTCGCGCGACCGTCGCAAGGATGCGGTCAGTCCACTGGGAATGCGGCGGCAGCTCTTGCGCCGCCAGGGCCGTCAGCGAGAACACGATTGCGCCCGAAAGGGCTGCCGCGCAATTCTGCGGTGTCATGGCGGTCTCCTTCTGATGCCACTGTTCAGCACCTACTCAATCGGTACTGCGCAATCGAGACTGGGGTGGGCTCAGCGGGGATGGATGACGGTTTTGTCAGGGCGCTCGAAAAGGAGACTGTGGAAAGGTATCAGTCATTTCCTCCTGAATACCACTTTCCCAGCGATGAGGGTCATCTCGCACTGCAGGTCCTTCAGTTGGGCCGCGGGAACCTTGTAGAGGTTCCGATCCCACACCGCGATGTCGGCGAACTTGCCGGGCTCGAGCGATCCTACCTGCGTGTCGAGGAACATCTGGTGCGCCGCCCAGATCGTGTACGACTTCAGCGCCGCGCGGATGTCCACAGATTCGGCCATGCCGAACGGCGTCTGTCCGTAAGTTCCCGCTAGCGTCTGACGCACGACGGACGCCCATAGACCATAGCGTGCGGGGTAGGGAGTCACGCTATAGTCCGACCCGCCGGCCCAGATAACCCCGCGGTCGAGATACGACTTGAACGGCTCGAGGCGTGGGTTGCGGGCCTTGCCGAAATTGCCCGCGTAGGTATCGCCGATCCACCAGAGAAACGGCGCTTGCGCTTCCGGGTATCCCGCGTCGTAGGTCTTCTGCAGATCGGCCATCAGACGGATCGCGCGATCGGTTGGCAGGTTGGCGTGGATGATCGAATGCCGCAGGCCTTTCACCGGATGTCGCCTTCAGCACCTCGGCGTACGTGTCCACGACGAGATCGATCGCGCGGTCGCCGACGGCGTGAGTCCCCACGTGAATGCCGGCGTCGGTCAGCATCGTCACCTGCTGCTTGTAGACCGCCGGGTAGTCTTGGTTGTTTGCTGGGTAGCCCTTGTTGCCCGTATCCGAGCCGGTCAGTTCCTTGTTCCAGTCGTCGTACATCCACGCAGTGCGCGCGCCGCCGCTGCCGTCGGCATACAGCTTGACGCCGGCCGAGACCAGCCGCCCGTCGCCGAGCGTCGCGGGCAGCCTGGGCGCCGCGGCGATGGAGGCCATGGCCTGGCGGACGGAATCGATCGTGGCGCCACCTCGCCAGAGCGCGGCTACACGGACATTCAGCAACCCCTCATCCAGCAGCTGCCTGTAGAGATCCCACTTCGCCTGGCTGACGTTGAGATCCTTGGCGCCGGTCATCCCCTCGCGATTGAAGCCCGCGATGATCCGCAGGACATCGGCGCGCATGTTGTTGCTCCGGCCGCCACCGCCAGCGCCCCGCCTCGCGCGATGAGGCTCGTCGCGCGCTCTTTCATGACGCCGGTTGGGTTGCCGTTCGCGTCGCGATCGATCGTGCCACCGGGCGGATCCTTCGTATCCTTCGTCACGCCGGACAGCTTCATCGCGAGCGAGTTGGCCACGCCGTAATGGCCGGTCGTGTGCGTGAGGTAGACGGGATGATTCGGAGCTGCTTTGTCGAGATCCGCTGCGGTGATGTAGCGACGCTCGACGAGCTTGCCTTCGTCCCAGCCGCCGCCACGCACCCATTCACCGGATGGCACTTTCGCCGCCCAAGCGCGCACTCTCGCGATCACCTCGTCCATCGAGCGGGCATCGCCGAGATCGAGTGTGTCCGCCGGCTCCGAGAAGTGAACGTGCGTATCGATCAGTCCAGGCGTCGCGGTGCGCCCCGCGAGGTCGATGACATCGGTTCGCTCACCGATGTGCGCCTTTGCGGCGCTGCTCGATCCCACGAAGACAATCCTGCCGTCTCTGACCGCAAGCGCCTCCGCGATCGAGTCCCGCGCGTCCACCGTGATTACGGCGCCGTTCAGCAGCACGAGATCGGCGCTCGGCGTTTGAGATACGAGCAGAACGCCCGCAAAGGGGAGCAGCAGCCCGAGACGAGCAGGCGTTCTCATGACGCGGGATAGTCCGTGGTCAGGATGTCTTGACGCCGAAACAATAGAGAGCACCCCGCGTCCTGACGTAGATTCGTCCGCCGCTGAGCGCCGGGGTGGCGTGAATCTCCTCGCCGATATCGTTCACGCCCAGGACTTCCCACTCCCCGCCCGCCTTCAACACCGTGATCTTGCCATCGACGTTGGCCAGGAACAGCTTGTCGTCCGCCGCCACCGGTGATGCGTGGTATTCCCCTAACGCCTCGGGGCTGCGTCCTTCTTTCAGGGTTCGGCCGGTTGCCACATCGAGCGCGGTGATGATGCCGCCATCCTTCACCAGGTACAGCACGTTTTTGTAAACCAGCGGCGCCGGAATGTACGGAAGGTTCTTGGTGAACCGCCACTGGACGGACTTGGGATCCAGTCGTCCCTTTGCGTTCTCCGGACGGACGGCGATGGCGCCATATTCTCCAGCGCCCAGGTTCCGCGCCGTGTTCCACTCCGCTGCGGTGATGAAGTTATCGGAATCGGTATCGATCCAACCGAAGTGCTCGGCAAACTCCTTATTGGCGCTGAACTCCTGCTGCGACACCTTGCCATCCTTGTCCGTGTCCATCTTTGACAGGACGCCGTCGAACGCCGGCAATACCGGCTCGCTGCTGCCCAGTGTCGACACGAACAACGTGTCGCCGCTCGCTACCGCGGTACCCATCGCGCCACTCGAGCCGATGGGCATCCACCACTGCTCGGCGCCGGTGTCGATCGCGTAGGAACTCAGGCGCGTCGAGCCCAGCACGATGAGTTGCGCCGGGCCGCCAGCAGCGGGCCGGAACACCATCGGTGTCGCGTACCCATCGATGGCCTCCGCGCGATCTTTCTTCCACCGCACGCGTCCCGTCGTCCGGTCTGCCGCGATCAGGAAGGAACCGCTCTGTTGATCGCAGACGAGGATGACCAGATCGTTGGTGAGGATCGGCGACGCGGCCATTCCGTAGAAGCTCTTGAACGGGCCCAGAGGAAGCGTCCAACGCTCCTTACCGTCAGGCGTGTAAGCGGCCAGACCGAAGTCTGCAAAGAACACGACGACGCCGTCGTCGTCGGCCGCGGCAGTAGGCGAGGCCGGATCGTTAGCGCGATAGATCTTGTGCGCACGAGCGCGCTTGACCTCCTTGCGCCAGACCTCGCGCCCCGTCGCCGCGTCGAGACCGATCGTCAGCAGCCGGTCGCCGTCGCTCGCGGTCAGGTAGACGTGCCCGCCCGCCACGATAGGAGACGACTGCCCGAAAGGAACTGCGGCTTTCCAAACGACGTTGCTGGAGGGGGAGAACGCGACGGGATATCCCGTCGCGGAATCAACGCCGGACCCGTTCGGCCCGCGAAACTGATTCCATTGGCCTTCTGCGGGAGCAGCGCAAAGCGCTAGCAGACCCATCAGCGGCCAACCGTACAGGGCGACTCGAAAGCTGGTCACGCAATGACTCCTTTTGCGGGTGCCGAGTGTTTCTGGTGGCTGGAGCCTACACCCGTGCCGCGTTCCTGACAACTGGAGCGGCCGACGGAGGCGATGATCGCGACGATGAGCCCGTTCTCCCTCGGTCTGCGCATCAACTGAACAAGGAGGGTTGATCCATGACGCATATGAGACGACGAGGGCTCGGCGGGCTGCTGGTAGTCGTGACCTTGTCACCAAGCCCTGCACAGGGCCAGGCCGTCGCAGTCAAGGAGACCCAATCCTCAATTGCGACGACGTTCCGTGATCTCACCGGCGCCATCGAACCAGGTCGACGGCTGGTCGTGACGACCACCGACGGCGCGACCGTTCGCGGGCGCTTTCAGGGACTCGACGCGTCACGGCTATTTCATACGAACCGGCGACGGGAGCCGCGAGTTCAACGAGAGCGACGTCCGTGAGGTTCGCCGGAGGGGTGATCGCCTGTGGAACGGTGCGCTGCTTGGCCTGGGTGCAGGCGCAGCTGGGGGCACGCTTCTTGGCAGCAACAGACCAGGCTGCGGTGGCGACAGTATTCTGCGGCGCAATCGGATTCGGGGCTGGAGCCTTACTCGGTGCGCTGATCGGGCTGACCGTAGACGCTTTGATGCCACACGACGATCTGCTCTACGCGGGCGCGAAGGCGCAGAGCCGCCGATGGGTTGTGGAGCCGCTCGTGGGCAGTCACGGCTATGGGGCCCGATTGACCAAGGCGTTTTGAGTCGGGAGTCGTCAGGTGGGCACCGCGGCCAGCCGAGTGCCATTGAAATGCTCAATCCCGCGCGCGAGGCAGAAGTGTCATCCAGATATTGCCGGTGTGCTCGCCGAGGTTGAAGACAATCTTGTCGCGCGCGACGGCAATATCCGGCGCGCCGAGGTACAGGTTCCTCCACGACAGCCCTCGGCTGTGGAAGTGTTGGATGCTCAGCGGCGCGCCGGTCGGCCGCTTCGTCGCCGGATCGAGCCGTTGCGCCCACAGGCACGGAGAGCCATCGCGATCCGACCAGAAGTACAGGAGACTCGCTCCGGCGACCAGCTCGGCGCATCGCCATCCTTGCTGATCGCGATCCATTCTTTCTCGCCGGCGACGCCGCGACGCCTGTACCTTGGCGATGAAGACGCGCGCGCGGGGCCAGCCTGTCCGTCCTGGCATTGAAGGCAATCCAGCCGCCATCCGACGAGACGCGCGGGTTGTAGATCCCGTAACCCGGATGCCTCAACCATGCGTCGTTGTGCGAAGAACCGATCTTCAACGAGGCCGACGCCGGACGGATCATGCGCCGTGACATACAAGATCTGGTCGCCGCCCGGTGACCACTCCTCCACTTCGCCGCAGTCGTCGCACACCAGCTCGGGCGTTCCTCCGCTCGCGGCGACGACGAAGATGGGCATCTTGCCATTCTGTCGAAACGAGTACGCGACCTTCGTTCCATCACGGCTGACCGCTGGATAGTGATCCGCTGGCGTCCGGGTCAGGACGGTCTCTGCGCTGGTTCCGAGCCTCTTCAGAACGACGCCGAAGCGGCCGCTCGCCGCGAACGGAACACCAACGTCGCCCCATCGTCTGACAGCGTCGGGTCGTAGTCATCTGCGGCATCCTGCGGTCACGCGTTTCAGCGGGCCCGTCCACTTTCCCGCGGTTTGCGTCGATCGGCAGGCTCCAGATGTCTGCCCCCATCGTCCGGCTGATGAACACCATGCGTCCGTCCGAGGTCACCGAGGCAGCCGCTTCGTCGGTCGTGCCGAACGTCGCCCGCTGCGGCGTCCCGCTGACGTGCCAGCTCTCCGGCGAGATGGCAACCTGCCACATGTTCGAGGAGTCGCCGACGTGGCCATGAAAGAGGATGCGATTCCCCGCGCGCACCCAGGCATCGGGGAACGGCAGCCCCTGAAACGCCTGGAATCCCTCTCGCAGCAAGCACGCTGCGCGCCTCCGTGCGCTACGGGCGACCCGCCGGGGACCGCCGCCACGTACCAGTCGATGTTGTTCTCGGGTGGCGCGTCGCGCTGGCGCTGTCCCCAGAACAGCAGGTATCGGCCGTCGGGTGACCAACGGGTGCCTGAGCCCGATAGAAACCGGCAGCGACAGGCGTCGCAGGACCGCCAGCGGCTGGAGCCACGTAGATTCGTGCCGCCGCCGTGTTCCGCGACACCGTAGGCGATCCAGTGTCCGTCCGGCGAAAAGCGCGGCGAAAAGCCTCGCGCCGCGAGCAAGCCTCTCTTCACCGCCCAGCGTCGGGATGACGTAGATGCCTCCCCCAGTCGGCTGGATTGAAACGCGATCCGGCTTCCGTCGGCCGAGAACGACGGCTCGACATCGTCTGCGGCGTGACGGGTCAGCCTGCACGGGAGCTCCATCCGGAATCTGCTGAACCCAGATATCCAGGTTGCCGTCGCCGCTGCGGTCGGATGCGTACGCGAGGATCTTTCCATCGAGCGAAATGGCGGGATAGTCCGTCCAGCCGACGTCCGACGTGAGCCTTGTCAGGAAGGGCGTGGAGGGCCGACGTCCGGATCTGTCCGAGTGATCCGCCACCACGCGCCGAACGATCAGCAGCTCCGACCGGCGATCATCGCGAGCGCCGGCCACCAGGGCCTGCACTCGATCGGCGGGACCGGCGCGAGACGGCGGGCTCAGCGCCGGTTGCGCGAATCGGATTCTTCCCGCAGGTCCTCGAGCGCGACCTTCAGATCCGCCATCGACTGCCAACGTCGATCGGGACTCTTGCGGAGACAGCGGACGATCAGTCTTCTCGAGATCGCGCGACAGTCCAGGGACCACCTGGCTCGGCGGTTCCGGCTCCTTCGTCAGGACCGCCGCCAGCGTGGACATCTTCGAGTCGGCGCTGAACGCACGACGGCCGGTGATCATCTCGTAGAGCACGGCGCCGAACGAGAAGACATCGGATCGCGCATCGGCCGGTTTGCCTTCCGCCTGTTCGGGCGACATGTAGGCGGCCGTGCCGAGGATCGTTCCTTCGGCGGTCTGAGGCGCTTGCTCGACGTCAGCCGTGTCGGTCGTGACGCGCTCATCGATCGGCTCGAAGTCGGCGGGCTCGGTGAGCTTCGCGAGCCCGAAAGTCGAGCACCTTGATCGATCCCTTGTCGGTGACCATGATGTTGGCTGGCTTGAGGTCGCGATGAAGAATCCCCGCGGCGTGCGCGGTCGCCAGCGCATCTGCGATCTGAATCGCGTACTTCAGCCCATCGTCGATGCTGCAGCCTGCCTCGCTCGAGCACATGCGCGAGCGACGAGCCCGCGACGTACTCCATCGCGATGAAGTCGCACGCCTGCGTCCTGCCCGATGTCGTAGATCGTGATGATGTGCGGGTGATTCAGTGCGGAGGCGGCTCTCGCCTCATGGACGAAGCGCTTCCGGCTCTCGCCGTCGATCGCTCCATCAGAGCGGAGCAGCTTGACAGCGACGGGCCGGCCGAGCCGCGTGTCAACGGCGCGGTACACGACGCCCATGCCGCCTTCACCAATCGGCGCCAGGATCTCGTAATGAGAGATCGTCTTCGTGATCATCGGCCGAGACCGCTGTTATCCACCACGCCTGCATCGACGAAGTCGGCGCGCTATTTCGGCAGCAATCTTGATCTCGGCTCTCATCCGCTCGCGGCGGTCCAGGATGGCCTTGATCTCGTTCTCTTCGAGCCAGGCGCGGAGCGCTCCGGCGAGCTGCTTGCGGCGTCAGGCTCTCGATCTTCGCCCAGAGGCCGTCGTCGACGCGAGTCAGTTTGTTGGGAAGCTCGCTGCCGGCCCCGAACGCTCGTGAGTGATCGATCAGGATCAGGTTCCACGCGGCATCGCGGAGCATGATTGCCCCGGTTTCGGTCTCGGTTGCCAATGAGGTTGTCGAACATCGTCATCTGCGCAAGCTGGTTTTCCCAATGGGCGCGGTGTGACTCGTCGGGGGACTCGTCGGCCTGCACCCCTATGGCGCCATCCACCCAGTGTGGGGCCGCGCCCTTGATGCCTTGGAGCTGCCGTTCCACAGTCGGCGGCACCATGTCCATCTTCAGGAGCTTGTCGAGCTCGTATGCTGCGATCTCGGTCTTGTAACTCTCACGGAAGCCGCGGTAGATCCCATCAGGAGGGGATCTCCAAGCCATCCTGGCGATGGGTCCGCCGGGGGGCAGAGTGCAGCCGCGCTGCCTTGCGAGGGTCAGACCCTGCAGCATGCGTACACACTCGGCGATCCTCAAGTATTCCTCGATCTCTCGATAGCGCCCCACCCATGTCTTGGCGCTCAGCCCCTGTTTGGGGCTGGCTGTTCCTGACCCACCAGAGCGGGCAGGCATAGGACGATGATCGCGACGCTGCGTAGTCGAATCATGAAGGGCTCCCTGTGCCAATATAGGCGCCAGTGAAGCACGCTGTCCTCGTCGAGTTCTCATGAAACTCTAATTCTTTCAGGGCTGGCTATGCGTGTCGTGTTTGGAGAGTGCGAGTTCGACTCCGGCCGACGGCTGCTTCTTCGCCATGGAAGCGCCAAGCCGCTTTCCCCCAGGGCCTTCCAGCTCCTGGAGTTTCTTCTCGAGCGGCGGCCGGAGGCTGTGGCGAAGGCGGAGCTGCTCGACCGCCTGTGGCCGGAGAGCTTTGTCTCCGATGCGGGTCTCCACAACCTGGTGGCGGAGGTCCGCACCGCGCTCGGCGACTCGCCACGGACGGCGCGGTACATCCGAACCGTCCCGCGATACGGCTACGCTTTTCACGGTGACGCCCGGCTTGCGCCGTCCACTCTACAAGACGACGAGCGTGATGGAATCCCGGAAGCGCGCCGGTCATCTCTTCTCGAGCACGAGCAGGGACTCCTTCGGCCGATAGTGAAAGCGACAACACGGAAGCCCTCGGTTCCCGCGGCCTCCAGCTCTTTCGCCAGCGTGCCCAAGCGCACGGCGGCCAGCACGCGGTAAGTGACCGGGTGCGGCGGCGGCAGACTGCCGGACGACGCCGACGGTTTCGATGTTGTAAGCGGCCGCCAAGAGCGCCTTTTTCTCGATCGCCGATCAGGCTTTCCGGGACGAACCGTAGTCCTTTCGCCGCTGCGGCATTGAGCTCCTTCTCGAACGTGCCGGTTTTCGTCGTGGCGATGACCTGGTAGTCGAGTGAGGTGTTGCCGGCCTGCGCACGGTTCGAGCACGTAGATCGGCCCCTTGATGCCGTCGGAATCGATGATGCACTGTCCCTGCTGCGCCGGCCTGACGGAAGGCCTCGGATAAGCGTGCCGGTGATCCCGGACGCGATTACACCGGCACCACGCGCGTCCGGGCGCGTCTCAGAGATGACCGCCACGCCCGGGGACCCGGCAGCGACCGCGACGACCCCAGTCGAACCCTCGTCAGATTGCTCGAACCGCTTTCGTAGAGCACCGCTGGAATTCACTCTGACGAATCGGTATTCTCGCAGCTGATACGTCATCCTCGAACCCTTTCGAAGATCGCACCGAACCTGACATCATCGGCCCCGAATGTCGAGGGGAAAGCAATCGAAGCCCGGGTTCGAGCTTTTTCTCGTTGAGGAATTTCTCAACGTCGAGCGCGAACACATACGAGCGCTGGATGCCGTCGCCGCCGCGTTCCAAGACGGCCAATCTCGATTCCCGCGTCACCCGTTACGACCCGGTATCCTTCGGCCGAAGCCCGGTTCAGTTCGTCCTGGAACGTGCTCTCTTTTGCCGAGGATGATCCGATTCGAAGACGTCGGCGCTTGTGCAAAGCCAGGCGTGCGGCCCGAATATGACCGAGAAACGCGACGAGGGAGATGCCGATGAGGGGCAACGTGCGAGTCACTTGAACCTCCTCGATGGACGGTTACGGGATGCTGTTGATGATCTAAGGCGCAGAACTACCGCAGATAGCGGCTCAGGTCCACGAGGTTATGGCGTGGCGGCCGCACGAGCTGGTGGTCGAAGGCGGCGCTCCTCGCGGCGTACTGCGTCAGGAGTTCGCAGCCCCCTACAGGATGAGTTGCACGACTCATCTCACGACATCACGGTCGACGTCCTTGATGAATCTGGCCACGCCGGTCATGTAGGTCTCCTGGTCGTCGTATATCGCGAGATGACTGCCGTTCGGGCAATACAGGTAACGCCCCTTCGGCAACTGTTTCGACATCCACTCCATGTGCTTCGGGGTCCATCGTGTCGTACTGCGCACCGATGGTCAGCGTCGGAACCGTGATGTTCTTCAGATCCGCGGTCCGATCCCAGTTCAACAGCTTTCCGCTCGCCCCCAACTCGCTCGGCCCTTGCATCGGCACATAGATCTTCGGATTCAAGTGCTTGAACGCGCGGTTCACCGGATCCGGCCATTGGTCCGCTGGCATGCGCAGGATGTGCTGCTGATAGTGATTCGGGATGAGCAGCGCCATGTATCGGGGGTCCTCGTGTTTGCCGGCCGCCTCGAGCTGCTTCACTTCTGCGAGCACCTTCGGGTCCATCCCGGGCATGAGCACCTTCTGAGCGTAGTCGTTGTACTGCGGGATGCTTGCCACCATGTTCGAGATGATCAGACCTTTCAGGTGGTCCTGGTGCTTGAGGGCGTACTCGATCGCGAGAATGCCGCCCCACGACTGGCCGAGCAGATAAAAATTGTCCTTGTCGAGACCAAGCGCCTGCCGGACCTGCTCGACCTCTTCGACGAAGCGTGGCAGCGCGAGCATGTCGTCTGACATCTCTGGCTGGTCGCTGTAGTACCGAGCCAAGCTGGTCGTAGTAGTGGTACTCGATTCCCTCGGCCGGCAGGTAGCTGTCGAACGCCTCGAAGTATTCATGGGTGACACCCGGGCCGCCGTGCAGCAGCAACACTTTGATCCGAGGGTTGTTCCCGACGCGCTTCGTCCAGACCTGGAACGACCCTTTCGGCGTGGTGATCGGGACCAGGCGCACGCCGCCCGCTAGGCGGTCCGGCCGGCCGCTGGAATCCAGATACGCGGAGTTCGCCTGGCTCGCCGTCGCCGATGGTGGAGCCTGCGATTGTGTGTTCGGCGCGTCAGCCGCGCAGGCTGCCAGGCAGAGGGCGGCGAGACAGACAAGAGACCGCTTCGTCATGGGAACTCCCGTCAGAAATATGAACTAGTGGCCTATACAATCACTCGATGCGGTTGGACCAGTGGCTCGACATCGCGTGCCTATTCAAGACGCGATCGGAAGCCCAAAAGGCCTGCAAGGGCGGTAAGGTCGACGTCAACGGGCAGTCCGCCAAGCCGCATCGCGAGGTTCATCCCGGCGACGAGATCACGATCAGCCGGCCGCTCGGACGCAAGCAACGAGTGGTGGTCGTCGGCCTGGCCGAGCAGCACATCCCGAAATCGCAGGCGCGCGAACTATACAACGACTTCACTCCCCCACCACACCCGAGGAAGTCGAAATGCGTCGCATGGCTCGTCTGGCGAGACCTTTCGTCCGGCCGGCCGGCTCTGGGGCCCCAGACAAGCGCGAGCGCAGGGCGTTGAGAAAACTGAAGGAACGCAGCTGATCGCAGTCAGCGCGGAGCTTCAGCTCCGCGTCACGTGACGCGCGGCTGAAGCCGCGCGCTGCTGCTACTGTGCTAAGATTGGTGGTTTGTGGCCATCGGCGGAGTGCCGCCGGGCCGTTTCAGACCCGTAGTTCGGGATTTAGAAGGAAGAATCGACTGTGGCCAGCCATGAATCCGCGCTGAAGGCGCATCGGCAGAACATCAAGCGGCGTGAACACAATCGCGGGCTCAGGACGAAACTGCGGTCCGCCCTGCGCGACATCCGCGCGGCAATCGACGGCGGCGATCCCGCCAAGGTCAAAGACGCCCTGCGTCAGACCATCTCGCTCGTCGACAAGATGGCCGGGAAAGGTCTGATTCACCACAACACCGCAGGCCGCTACAAGTCGCGGCTGGCGTCGCGCGTGGCGAAGGAGTCCGCCGCCTAGCAGGTGCGCGTGGCTCGACAGCCACGCGCCTCCTTAGAACCTCTGAACCTGCGCCTCGAGCCGGCCTGCCTGCAATCCGCGTGACGGGCCCTGGCCGGCGCCACACAATTCAGTCACCAGCCGTTCGAGCAACACTCGAGGATCTCCTCCCGAGCTCTTCAAGTCCAGGTCCGTTCGGAACAGCGCCTCAATCGCCGCCGGGACTCTCCGCGGCTCCGACATCGACAACCTCTCCCGGACGAACCAGGCAAGCTGGCCGAGCACCATGTAAGGCACCGCTCCGCCTTCGAGCGCCAGCCCGAGATGTTTCAACGCTTCCGCCGCGTTGTTTTGCTGGATGGCATTCGTGACCGCCCAATCATCCTGCGCGGTTTCGGCGCTGACGACTTCACGAACGTCAGCGAGCGTAATCTTCGGTCGTCCGGCTGCATACAGGAGCAGTCGATCGACGTCGCCACGAAGCCGCGCGATGTCCGTTCCCGCACGCTCGGCGACGAGCCGCGCAGCCTGCGAATCGATCTGCTGGCCGGCATCGGTGACGGCCTGGCGGACCATCTGTTCGGCTTGCCGTGCGACCTGGCGGAAATCGACTTTCGCGTCCTTGCTGCCCTTCAGCCCCCAGCATTCGACAATCGTCGCCGTCTTCTGCAGCGCCTTGTACAACCGACGCGTGCGATCGACGTCCGCGGCCACCATCACCAGCACGGAACGAGGCTCGGGATCCTTGACATACGCTTCCAGCGCATCTGATTCGATCGGGCGCCGAGTCGTCGTCCGGCTCGACATCCTCGTCGAGTTTCGCCGCGACGCTTCGGTTTGAGGAGCTTCTCCGCACGCAGCACGACAACCACACGGCGATCCGCCATCATCGGAAGCAACCGCGCGGACTCGACGATGGATGCCGGCGGTCACGCCCTTGTCCGTCGCGTAGACGCTCTCCATGTTGAAGGCGCGCAGCTCGTCTTCCACGAGCGACGCAAAGTCTCCCGCGAGCTTCATCATCTCGGCATCGTCGTCGCCGACGATCAGGTAGAGGGGGTCAGGGTTTCCCTGTGCGATCTGCTTGCGGACGACGGCCGGCGTGGCTGAGTGGCCATCAGAACGCCTCGAGGATGGCGCTGACCAGGGCGCGGGCGAACTCCGAGGCCAGCCGTTCGAGCGCGTTCGCGTCCTGACCCAGAAACGCGTTAGCATCGAGGCCGGTCGTGACGGTGGTGACGTCGTACTGCTCGGTGAATTGCATCCCGGGGTTGGACCACAGAACCTTGTCGGTCTTGAGATCGCGAAACTCGACTTTGACGACCATGGTGAGCGCATACCGCGTCGCCTGTTGTTGCGGGTTGAACGCCGCCGGCGCGCCGATGATGCGAGACGATTTCGCCAAGCAGCACTGCGTCGACGCCGGTGCGGCCGGTCTCGACCTTGTATCGGCCCCGCCCGATCAGCTCCGATCGGACCCTGATCGGTGATCCGCTGCTCGACGTTGAAGACGGGCGAGTTGTTGATGAACAGTGGCACGCCGATCGTCTTGATGTAGGCAGGCAGAAACGACCCGCGGCCAGCCAGCGAGTATCCGCAGCCGGACGCGGCCATTGCCGCGAGCATCACCGTCGCCAATGCCAGGGCTCGCCGTCTCTGCATCAGCTCACGACGATGCTCACGAGGCGGCCGGTGGCACCGCCGGCCACGACAACCTTGCGCACCGTCTTCCCTTCGAGATGTTTCTGAACCTGCGGATCAGCCAGCGCAGTCTCCTTCAACTGATCGTCCGAGGCGTCGGCCGGCACCGTGAGCCGCGCGCGCAGTTTGCCGTTCACCTGCACGGGCACCACGACCTCCTGCGCTCTGGCGACATCCTCCTGGAACTGCGGCCACCCAGCCGCCGTCACGCCATCCTTGTGTCCGAGCGACTCCCAGAGCTCCTCGGCCATATGAGGCGTGAACGGCGAGACCATCAACACGAGCGCTTCAACAGCTTCCTTGAGGACAGCGACCGTTGCCGCGCGTTCGACCGTTCCGACAGCGCTGGTCGCATCCGCGTCTCGGCCGATGCGCACACAGCCACCCGGGCCGCAGAACGCGTACAACTCGTTGACGAGCTCCATCAGCGCCGAGATCGCCGTATTGAGATGGAAACGCTGGTCGAGATCCACAGTGACGCGCCGGATCGTTTCGTGCGTCTTCCGCCGGAGCGCGCGTTCGGCGTCGCTCAGTTCGAGCCCGTCGGGCGCAGGAATCCCCTCGCCCCCGATCATCTCGCTCACCTGGTCGACCAGCCGCCAGACTCTGGAGAGGAAGCGGAAGCTCCCCTCCAGGCCCGCGTCGGTCCACTCGATTTCTTTCTCAGGCGGCGCAACGAACATCACGTACAAACGCGTCGCGTCGGCACCATACTTCTGAATCATGTCGTCCGGGTCCACGACATTGCCTTTGGACTTCGACATGACCTCGCCGTTCTTCAACACCATACCCTGCGTCAACAGGTGCGAAAACGGCTCCGAGAGAACCGTCATCCCCAAATCGCGGAACACTCGCGCGAAGAAGCGCGAGTAGATCAAGTGCAGGATCGCGTGCTCGATGCCGCCGACGTAAAAGTCGACCGGACCCCAATATCCGACAGTCTCCGGCTCGAACGGCAGCTGCTCGTTGTGCGGATCGCAGAAACGGTAGAAGTACCACGACGAGTCGACGAACGTGTCCATGGTGTCGGTCTCGCGACGGGCGGGACCGCCACAATCCGGGCACGTGGCATTGACGAACTCGGGGATCTGCGCGAGTGGCGAATCGCCGCGCCCGCTGAACTCAGCCGTCTTGGGCAGCAGCACAGGCAGGTCGTCATAGGGAACCGGGACCATGCCGCACTTGTCGCAGTAGAGCACCGGAATCGGCGTACCCCAGTAGCGCTGGCGCGAGATGCCCCAGTCTTTCAACCGGTACTGGACCGTCCGCTCTCCGATCCCGCGCGACTCGGCCCAGGCCGCCATCTTGTCCAATGCGTCGTCGGTGGACATCCCCGAAAACTCGCCCGAATCCACCACGGTACCCGGACCGTCGTACGGTTCGGACACAGGTGTCGCGTCCGGCTTTAGCCGGACAGGCTCATGCCCTTCGCGTGGCTGCACCACCACCGTGATCGGCAGACCGTACTTGCGTGCGAACTCGAAGTCCCGCTGATCGTGCCCGGGGACGCCCATGACCGCGCCGGTGCCGTACTCGACGAGCACGAAGTTCGCGACCCAGATGGGCACGGGACGGTTCGTGAACGGATTGATAGCCGTACGACCCGTATCGAAGCCTTCCTTCTCCACCTCGCCGGTCATCCGCGCCGTGCGGTCCTGCGATTGGAACCGCTTGAGGTTGTCAGCGAACGCCGCTCCGCCTTCCGCGCTCCATTTCTGGACGAGCGCGTGCTCCGGCGCCAGCATGATGAAGTTGGCGCCGTAGATCGTGTCGATCCGGGTCGTGAACACCTCGATGGAGTCAGCGGCGTCGCGTGCGTCCGACAAGGCGAACCGGACGCGCGCGCCCTCGGAGCGCCCGATCCAGTTCCGCTGCATCGTCAGAACCTTCTCGGGCCACTGGCTCAGCTCCTCGGCGGCACTGAGCAGTTCGTCCGCGTAACGCGTGATCCGGAAGAACCATTGCTCGAGCTCACGGGTAATGACCGGCGTCCCGCACCGCCAGCATCCGCCGTCAACCACCTGTTCGTTGGCCAGCACCGTGTTGCAGCTCGGGCACCAGTTGACGGTCGATCGCCGCCGGAACGCGAGGTCGCGCTCCAGCATCTTCAAGAACATCCACTGGTTCCACTTGTAGTAGTCGGGCAGGCACGTCGCGATCTCGCGATCCCACGCGTAGCTGATCCCCATCCGCTGGAGCTGCCCCTTCATGTGGGCAATGTTCTCGAGTGTCCAGGTCTCGGGGTGCGTCTTGTTCTTGATCGCGGCGTTTTCCGCGGGCAGGCCGAACGCGTCCCAACCGAAGGGGTGGAGCACGTTGAAGCCCCGCATCCGCTTCATCCTGGCGACGACGTCGCCGATCATGTAATTGCGGAGGTGCCCCACATGCGCGTGTCCGGAGGGATACGCGAACATCTCGAGGCAGTAGTACTTCGGCTTGGCGGGATCCTCAGCGACCTCGAACGCGCGCTGGGACCGCCACCGCTCCTGCCACTTCTTTTCGATTGTCTGGGGCTTGTACTCGGGCACGATCCAAAAATTATATCCCACGCCAGAAGGGCTTCAGGGCAGCCCTCGCCGCGGCGACAGCGCGCTGGCCGCGAATCACGCTGCGACCTGGCGTCGCGGACACCGCTCCGACGGCGCCAGGCTTGTTGCCGGAGAGCGCCTCGAACGACACCTCGAGGCACGCAGCCAGGGCGCTCAGGTCGTAACCGCCTTCGGTGACCAGCGCCAGCGCACCATGTCGCTCCGCGACGCCCCGCAATCGGGACACGATTCTGCCGAAGCCGCTCGTCGTCACGCGCATAGAGGCCAGCGGATCGCGCTCGTGCGCGTCGTAACCCGCCGATACGATCAGCAGTTCCGGCGCAAACTCATCGACGACTGGCTCAACGATCGCTCCATAGGCCAGCGCATAGTCCCCGTCGTCGCACCCGGCCTCCATCGGCACGTTGACCGTAAAGCCTTGCCCCTGGCCGGTTCCGACTTCGTCGGCTGCGCCGGTTCCCGGATAGAACGGAAACTGATGGGTTGATACATAGAGGACGCGCGGGTCGTCGTAGAAGATCCACTGCGTGCCGTTCCCGTGATGCACGTCGATGTCGACGACAGCGATGCGCTGGAGGCCACGGTCGAGCATGGCGGCTGCCGCAACCGCGACGTTGTTGTAGAGACAGAACCCCATCGCCCGATCGCGCTCGGCGTGATGCCCCGGCGGACGAACCAGAGCAAACGCGGGCTCGGCGTGGTCGAGCGCGTGCGCTGCAGCCTGGACGGCAGCGCCGGCGGCCAGCTGAGCCACGTGCAGCGAGTCGGGAGACGTGAACGTGTCGGGGTCGAGCATCACCGCCTGCCCGTCGGATGCGGCAATTCGATCGAGGTAGACGGGATCGTGGACGCGCTCCAGCTCCTCCCGGCTGACCGGACGTGGCAGCAGAATCCGGCCACCGTTGTCGCGCCACTGAGAGGCAACGGCGTCGAACACGTGGGCACGTTCGGGGCGCTCCGGGTGGCCCGGGGGCGTGACGTGCTGATCGAAGTCGGTCGAGGTGAGGAGGAGCATCGAGTCGTAGTCGTGCAGTCGGCAGTCGTCGTCAGTCGTCAGTCGTCCCTCACCAGCGCGAGCGCGCGCGTTTCGAGCGTCGCCAGCGCCCTCTGGAGTCGGGTCCGCATCTCCTCAATCGTCTCCTCGTCGGTCCGCTCGACGTAGATCGGCTCCCCCATGACGACAGCGACGGTGGTGAAGGGCCGGGGGATCTGTGTGCGATCCCAACTCGACAGCGACCAGTGACGGGCGGCTTCCAGGTGGAACGGCAGGAGCGGATGGCCGGTCGAACCGGCGAGCCACACTGCGCCCGGCTGCGCGATTCTCGCGGGCCCGCGGGGACCATCCAGCGTGAAACCCGCCGGCCGGCCGCGCTTGAGGTCGCGACGCAGCTGCACGAGGGCTCGCGCGCCGCCCCGCGACGTGGAGCCTCGCGCCGTGCCAAATCCGTATCGCTCGATCACTCGCGCGATCCATTCCCCGTCGAAATTCTGACTGGTGATCACGACAATGCCGCGGTTGCGAAAGTAGTAGAAGGCTGGGAGGATCCGGCCATGCCAGAAGCCCATGATCGGCTGGTGGCCTGAACGCAGCACTTCGTCGTAGTGCTCGAGACCCTCGACCCGCCAAGTCAACGTCCTGCAGAGGGCCCCCACGAGCGGTGAAACGACGGCGGCAATGCCGGCGGCCTGAAACCGCTGCCCTCTCGTGAGGCGGCATGACGAGGGTTCAGACGAGGGTTCAGACAGAGGTTCACACGGGGGTTCAGAACGAGGGTTCCGCACGACGCATCGCTTTGCAGAGAAGCGGGCCGATTCCGATTTCCGATTTCCGATTTCCGATTTCCGATTTCCGATCCTCGTCCGATCCACTTACATGCCCTCATAATTCGGCCCGCCGCCGCCCTCCGGAGGCACCCAGTCGATGATCTGATACGGATCCATGATGTCGCACGTCTTGCAGTGGACGCAGTTCGAGGCGTTGATCTGCAGGCGCTTCGTGCCGTCACCGGCGTCGACCATCTCGTAGACGTTCGCGGGGCAGAACCGCGTGCAGGGGTTCCCATACTCTTCGCGACAGCGCGTACGACAGATGTCGGTGTCGTGGACGATGAGGTGGGATGGCTGATCTTCGGCGTGCCGCGTGCCCGAGAAGTGCACGTTCGTCAGGCGATCGAACGTCAGCTGACGATCGATCTTCGCCGGGTTCACCGTCGAATCAGGGTCCGGCCGGCCGTCACGATAATACTCGGCGACCTTCACCATCCGTTCGTGGCCCGCGTGCGAAGGCATCGGGTCGCGGAGCCACCAGCCGCCGGTCACCAGCGAGAGACCCGCGAACGCCAGCCCCGGAAGCAACCCGTGGCCGAACGCCTGATGCACGTTGCGGACCGGATACAGCTCTCGCCTCACCTCGCTTGCATCGATCAGATCCGCGTATTTCTTCAGGCGCGCCGCCGACGTGTCTCCCGCGGCGATGGCCTCGAACGCCGTTTCTGCCGCGAGCATTCCGGTCCGCATTGCCAGGTGGATGCCCTTGAGGCGCATCGAGTTGACGAACCCGCCGGCGTCGCCGGCAATCAGCAGGCCGTCAGCATAGACGCGCGGGACGGTATGCCATCCCCCTTCCGGCAAGGCCTTCGCGCCGTAGCGGACCATCTGACCGCCGGAGAGGATTGATGCCACGGCCGGGTGCCGCTTCAGGTGCTGGAAGCGCACGTGCGGATCGAACATCGGATCGCGGTAGTCGAGGCCGGCGACGAACCCGACGGAAACGACGCCGTCCGGCAGCGCATACAGAAAGGCGCCACCGAACTCTTCCATGCGAAGCGGGTAACCCATGGTGTGCATGACGTAACCCGGCTTCAACCGATCCTTGGGGATCTCCCACAACTCCTTGATACCGATCGCGTAGACCTGCGGAAGCCGGCCTTCGTCGAGCGCGAGGCGGCGAACGACCGTCTTGGTGAGGTTGCCGCGCACACCGTCGGTGAGGATGGTGACCTTGGCGCGAATGTCGACGCCAGGCTCGAACGTGGACTTCTTCTCGCCGTGTTTGCCGATTCCGCGGTCGCCGGTCCTGACGCCGACGATCCGGTTGCCCTCGCCCTCGTACAACACCTCAGAACCAGGAAAGCCAGTGAAGATGTCGACGCCTTCGGCCTCGACCAGGCCGGCCATCCACTTCACGAAGCGGTTCAGCGAGATGACGTAGTTGCCGTGATTGCTGAGAGGGGGCGGCGTGATCGGAAACCGCAGCTTCGTGCTGCGCGTGAGGAAATACACATCCTCGTCGTGCACTTCGGCAGCGAGCGGCGCTCCCTTTTCCTTGAAGTCGGGAATCAGCTGACGGAGTGCGATGGGATCCAGGACCGCGCCGGAGAGCATGTGCGCGCCCGCTTCACGAGCTTTCTCGAGCACCGCGATGGCGAGCGGCTCGCCGCCCTTCTGTTTCTGGAGTTGCGCCAGCCGCAGCGCCGCGGACATGCCGGCGGGCCCGCCGCCGACAATCAGGACATCAACTTCCAGCGTCTCACGTTCCACAGGTCTATTTTGTCAGCTCGGCAACCATCGCGGGCACGACCTCGAAGAGGTCTCCCGCAATCCCGTAGTCGGCAATCTCGAAGATCGGCGCCTCCGGGTCCTTGTTGATGGCGACGATCGTGCGCGATCCCTTCATCCCGACGAGGTGCTGAATCGCGCCGGAGATGCCCAGCGCCACGTAGAGCTTCGGCGCCACGGTCTGTCCGGAGCTTCCGATCTGGCGATCCATTGGAAGCCAACCGGCGTCGCAGATGGGCCGGGACGCGGCGATCTCGGCGCCCATCGCCTGCGCGAGCTGCTCGACCAGCTTCAGATGCTCCTGGCCCTTGATCCCGCGTCCGACCGCAACAATCCGTTCGGCCTGCGACAGATCGACCGCCTGCTTCGCTTCCTTGAACGGCGCTTCCGGCTTCTGGCGGATCGCTGCCGGCATCGACAGCTCGCCTGCACCTGACGGACTGGCGCCGCGGCGCTCCCGCGTGCGGCGGCATCCGCGCGGTAGGCACCGATCTGAAACGTGATCAGATGCGGAGCCGGCCCGTTCGGCGTCACATCCGCGTTCAACTTTCCCTGGAAGACCGGCCGCGTAGTAGATCAGAGCCGCTGGCCTCCTTGCGAAGGCCGGTCACATCGGTGACGAGCGCGCGGCCGAGCCTCGCCGCCAGGGCGGGCGCAAAATCGCGCGTCTGATACGTGTGCGGCAGAAACACCAGCGACGGCTGATCGGCCTGAATGAGCGCCGCAAGCCCCATGACGTAGCCGTCGGCCGTGTAATCCGTCAGCGCCGGGCTCTCGAGCGCGATGACTTCAGTCACCGCCGCCGCCGCGACTTCGCTGGCGACCGCCGCCGACACTCGATCCGGGCACCACGACCTTGATGGGCTCCCCCGTCTGCTGGGCCGCCGCAATCGTCTCCCACGACGCGCGGTTCAGTTTGCCGTCGCGCTGTTCAGCAATCACCAACACCATGGCTAAATGACCCTCGCGTCGTCGCGCAGCTTCTTGACCAGCTCCTTTGCTGCGTCCGCAGCCGAGCCGGCGATCATCTGCGTCTTCTTTCCCTTCTCAGGGAAATAGACGCCGGTGGATGCGCGTCGTCGGCCTTCTACGGCGGCCGGCGGCGAGACCTTGCGGATCTCTTTCTTCTTCGCCGCCATGATGCCCTTCAGCGTCGCGTAGCGAAGCTGATTGATCCCGCTCTGGATCGTCAGCAACGCCGGCAGCGGCAGCGTCATCCACTGGAACCAGCCACCCTCGAGCTCGCGTTTCACTTTCAGGCTGCCGTCGGCCGCCTGCACTTCCATGATGATGGTCGCGTGGGGCATGCCGAGCTTCTCGGCCAGCACGACACCGACCTGACCGAAGCCCTGATCGTCGGACTGCAGACCGGTAAGGACGAGGTCGAACTTCTCGTCGCGAATCGCCGCGGCGAGCGCGTCGGCGATCGTGAAGGCGTCAGCGGCCACCAGCGCGTCGCCCTCGACGTGGATCGCGCGATCGGCGCCACGCGCCAGCGCCTCGCGAATGACCTGCGATGCCCGGGCCGGCCCGGCGGAGCAGACGACCACTTCTCCGCCGTGCTTCTCCTTGAGGCGCAGCGCCTCTTCGAGCGCGTAAGCGTCCGGTTCGTTGAGCTCGAAACTGGCGTCGGTGTCGCGGATCCAGGTGCCGGCATCGTTCACCCGAAGCTGCCATTCCCGGGTGACGACCTGTTTGATGCAGACGGCGATTTTCATGGTTCTTCCGATACGAAGCGTTTGAAGAGCAGCGCTCCGTTCGTGCCGCCGAAGCCGAAGGAGTTCGAGAGCGCGTAGTCGATCTTTGCCGCCCGCTTCGCGTTCGGGACGTAGTCGAGATCGCACTCGGGGTCCGGCGTTTCGTAGTTGATGGTCGGCGGAATCATCTGATGCTTCACCGCCAGCGCGGTGATGCCGGCCTCGAGGCCGCCGGCGGCGCCGAGCAGGTGCCCGGTCATCGACTTGGTCGACGAGATGGCCAGCTTCCGCGCGTGCTCGCCAAAGAGCCGCTTGATGGCGAGCGTTTCCAGCTTGTCGTTGAACGGCGTCGACGTGCCGTGCGCGTTGATGTAGTCGACCTGCTCGGGCGACACGCCGGCATCACCGATCGCCTCGCGCATCACGCGCACGCCGCCGTCGCCATCTTCGGACGGCGCGGTGATGTGGAACGCGTCAGCCGACATGCCGTAGCCCACCAGCTCGGCGTAGATCGGCGCGCCTCGCTGCTTGGCGAACTCCAGCTCTTCGAGAATGACGACACCGGCGCCTTCGCCCATGATGAAGCCGTCGCGATTCAGGTCGAACGGACGGCTGGCGCGCGAGGGGTCGTCGTTGCGGGTCGACAGCGCGCGCATTGCGGCAAAGCCGCCGACGCCCATCGGCGTGATCGCCGCTTCCGATCCGCCAGCAATCATGACGTCGGCATCGTCGCGGCGGATGATCTCGAGCGCATCGCCAATCGCGTGCGCCGACGCCGAACACGCCGTACAGGTCGCCGAGTTCGGCCCTTTCGCGCCGAACCGGATCGACACCTGCCCCGCCGCCAGATTGATGATCGCCGCCGGAATGAAGAACGGGGAGATGCGCCGCGGGCCCCCTTCAATCAGCGCCTTGTGCTCGCGCTCGATGGTGCTGAACCCGCCGATGCCCGAGGCGATGAACACGCCCACACGCGTCGCAATGTCTTCGGTCACCGACAGCCCGGCATCGTCCATCGCGAACTGCGAGGCGCCAATCGCGAACTGGATGAAGACGTCCATCTTCTTGACGTCTTTCTTGTCGATGAACGCCAGCGGGTCGAAGCCCTTGACCTCGCCGGCGATGCGCGCGGAGAACTGCGCCGCATCGAAGTGGGTGATCGGCCCGATCCCGCTCTTCCCGGCGCAGAGCGCCTCCCAGTTCGCCTCGGTGCCTATGCCGAGCGGCGACACGAGGCCGACGCCCGTCACGACGACTCGCCTGCTCAAACCGCCTCCTGTGGTCCGGCTGAACCGTGCAGCCGGCCCGTCCGGCTGAAGCCGGACGCTACTTCTTCTTGCTGTGGGACTCGATGTACTCGATGGCTTCCTTGACGCGCGTGATCTTCTCGGCATCCTCGTCGGGAATCTCGATGCCGAACTCCTCTTCGAACGCCATCACCAGTTCGACGGTATCGAGCGAGTCGGCGCCCAGATCGTCCACGAATGAGGCATCCGGGGTGACTTCTTCTTCATCCACACCCAGCTGCTCTACGATGATGCTCTTCACTTTGTCAGCGACGGCCATTCAGCCCTCCATCCGCGGGAGACAGCCCCCGCGCCACACCACAATTCGACAGAACCGAGCTCCCCGCCTTCGCGCGAGAATAATCCATGCGCGCTTCGGCGGGGCCGATAGTTATGTATACATTCCGCCATTTACCGCGAGAACCTGCCCCGTAATATACGACGCCTCGTCGGATGCCAGGAAACAGACGGCCGACGCGATATCGTCGGGCGTCCCGAGACGCTTCAGGGGTATCCGTGATTCCCACTCCTCACGCGCGCGCTCGGCGATGGCGCGCGTCATGTCCGTTTCGATCATACCCGGGGCGACGACGTTCACGGTGATGCCCCGTGAGGCAACCTCCAGCGCCACCGCCTTGGCAAACCCGATGATGCCCGCCTTCGACGCCGCGTAATTCGCCTGGCCGGCGTTGCCGCTCTGGCCGACGACCGAGCTGATGCAGATGATGCGGCCACCGCGCTGACGGATCATCGGCTTGAGCACGGCCTGCGTCAGCGTGAATGCCGCCGTCAGGTTGGTCGCGATTACCGCATCCCAGTCGTCGCGCTTCATCCGCAGCATCAACTGGTCGCGGGTGATGCCCGCGTTGTTGACCAGCACGTCGATGCGCCCGTGCTTCTCGAGCGTGGCCGCCACGGCGGCCTCTGCGGAACCAGGCTCGGTCACGTCAAGCGACAGCGCTTCAGCGTGGCCGCCAGCCGCAACAATCTCGTCCACCACACCGCGCGCGTTCTCGGCGCGCGCGGCAGCAACCACGTGAGCGCCCCGCGACGAGAGGCGTTGCGCGATCGCACGGCCGATTCCCCGAGACGCGCCCGTCACGATGGCAATGCGGCCGTTCAGGTTCAGCATTCGTTCCGATCCCGATCACGCATCCGTGCGAACCAGCGCCGCCAGACCGTCGAGCCCTTCCGGACTCTCCACACTGACGACCGAGACGCTGCGGTCGATCTTCTTGATCAGGCCCGCGAGCACGCTCCCTGGCCCGAGCTCCACGAACGTCCGCACGCCCTCGGCGATCAGGCGTCGCACGACCTCTTCCCACCGCACGGGCGCCGAGACCTGGCGAATCAACGCCTCGATGGCCGCCGCCGCGTCGCGCTTCGGCTGCGCGTCGACGTTTGCCACGACCGGAATCCGCGGCGCCGAGGCCGGCAACGCCCGAAGCTCCGGCGCGAGACGCTCCTCTGCCGGCTTCATCAGCGCGCAATGGAACGGCGCGCTCACTGCCAGCGGAATCACGCGCTTGGCGCCAAGCGCCTTGGCGCGCTCGCCGGCCCGTGCGACCGCCTCCGCGCTTCCGGCAATCACCACCTGCCCGGGCGCGTTGAGGTTCGCTGGCGAGACCACCTGCCCGGGCAACGATTGGGCGGCCTCCTGGCACGCCGTCGCCACACCGTCGGGATCCAGCCCCAGGATCGCGGACATCGCCCCGGTGCCAACGGGCACCGCTTCCTGCATGTACCGCCCACGACGCCTCACCGTCGTCAGGGCATCCTGAAAGGATAACGTACCGGCCGCGACGTGCGCCGAGTACTCGCCGAGACTGTGACCGGCGGCAAACGCCGCACGAACGCCCTGGGACTCGACGAGCCGGCAGGCCGCGACGCTCACCGCCAGGATCGCCGGCTGCGTGTTCTCGGTCAGCAGGAGGCGATCCTCAGGGCCCGAGAAGCACAACGTGCTCAGCGATTCGCCAAGCGCCGCGTCAGCCTCGTCGAACGTCGCGCGGCAGATCGGAAATCGCTCCACCAGCGCCTGGCCCATACCGACTTTCTGCGCACCTTGTCCTGGAAACACGAAAGCAATCATGCGGGAATCAATTGGAATGCGTGCGAGCAACGGTTGACGAACTGGCGAGATCGGCGGTGAGCCTCCGAATCAATCCTTCGCGCACGAAGCGAATCGTCATCGCAACCGCGTTGCCAACAGCCTTGGCTGACGAACGGCCGTGTCCAACCACACACAGGCCATTGAGCCCAACGAGCGGCGCGCCACCGTGCTCAGAATAATCCACGCGCCTCCGGAAACGCCGAAACGCCTGCCTCGACAGCAGATAGCCCACGCGCGTCCCGAACGTCGACGAGAGCTCTTCGTGCAGCAGCCGCTCGACGGTGTCCACGAGCCCTTCGCTGATCTTCAACGTCACGTTGCCGGTGAACCCGTCGCAAACAATCACATCAGTCTCGCCGGCGTACACGTCACGCCCTTCGACGTTGCCGACGAAGTTGATCGGCGCATCCTTGAGCAGTTGATGCGCCTCGCGGGTCAGGTCGTTGCCCTTGCTCTCTTCTTCGCCGACCGACAGCAAGCCGACCCGCGGCGCCTCGCATCCAAGCGCCACCCGCGCGTAGGCCGAGCCCATGATCGCGAACTGCACGAGATGCTGGGGACGGCATTCCACGGTTGCACCGGCGTCGAGGAGGACCGCAGGCGCGCGCCGGGTGGGAATGATGGTCGCCAATGCCGGCCGTTCGACCCCCGCGATCCGGCCGAAGGCCGCGTGCGCCGCCATCACCGACGCGCCCGTATGACCGGCGCTGAACAGCGCGTCCGCGCGTCCGTCGCGCACCGCCTCGGCGGCGAGCCGAATCGAGGCGCCGGGCTTGCGACGTAACGCCGCGGCTGCGGATTCGGCCATCTCGATGCGCTCCGGGGCGTCGAGGAGGGCGATGTCGAGAGCGCCCGCACCGGGATGCCTGGCCAGCTCCTGCTCGATCGCTCTCCGGCTGCCGACCAGCAGCAGGCCGCACTGGAGATGGCGCGCAGCCACGAGTGCCCCATCCACGATACTGCCCGGGGCATCGTCGCCGCCCATCGCGTCGATGGCAATTCGCATCACCTACCGCGGATCGCACGCCGGGGTGCGAGGATCAAGAACGCTACAGGACGCGGATCCTCGCGGATCCACGACATCACGGGACGCGGATCTCTGCGGATCTACCACGTCACGGGACGCGGATTTTCGCGGATCCATCACATCACGGGACGCGGATCCTCGCGGATCGATCACATCACGGGACGCGGATCTCTGCGGATCTACCACGTCACGGGACGCGGATCTTCGCGGATCCATCACATCACGGAACGCGGATCTTCGCGGACCGACGACTTGGCCTAATACGTTCTCGGGATGCATCAGAGATGTCACAAGAAAGCCGTTCTCATAGGGGGCCGCCAACGTTCGGCGCCTGATCTCTTGTGATGACCCGCAACGGTCCGCGTCCCGTTGTCAGGAATGATAGGCGAAAATCGCGTCTCGTTACCCGGTAATGATCCGCGAAATCGCGTCTCGTTACCGGTAATGATCCGCGAAAATTCGCGTTCCCGTTATCCGGTAATTGATCCGCGATAATCCGCGTCTCTTTGTCCAACGATGATCCGCGAAAATTCGCGTCCCGTTGTCCAGAGATGATCCGCGGAGATCTGCGTCTCGTGCTTCAGGCTTCCTCGACTTCGCGGACCTGACGGCCTTTGTAATGCCCGCAGTGCGGGCAGACCTGGTGCGGCACTTTCGATTCGTGACACTGCGGGCACGTGCCGACGGCGACCGGCTTCAGCGCGTCGTGCGTGCGACGCTTGGCCGTGCGCGTCTTGGAATGCCGGCGTTTCGGATTGGGCATCTCAAATCTCCTTCGGTCGGTTCAGCAGCCCCTTGAGCGGTGCAAGCCTGGGATCTTCCCACGTCGGTTGATGGCCGCACTCCGTTCGATTCAGGTTCGCGCCGCATTCGGGGCACAAACCCCGGCACGCGTCGTCATGGAGGGGCTTCATCGGCAGCGCGAGCTGAAACTGCTCGCGCAACAAGTCGGTAAGGTCGAGGACCCCGTCGCGGTAAAACGCGGTCGTCAGATCGTCTTCTGCGACCTCCCGCTCCCCTTCACCCACGTTCTGCGTCTGTGGCACGTAGCGCAGGTCAAAAGTGGCGTTGACGGGGATTTCGAACGTCTCGAGACAGCGGCTGCAGGACAACTCCAGGCGCGTGTTGGCACTGCCCTTGACTTCGTAGTTGTCGCTCCCCACTTTGTGCACGTCCATCGACAGCTCGACCGGGGCGACGACGGTGTACAGCTCGTCCTGGGGGTCGAAGGCCGATGGCGGGATCGCGCGCTCGACTCGCTCGCGGGAGCCGTGCAGCTTGTTCAGGTCCAGAAGCATAGGGTCCTTGCCGACCCCTACCGGCGGGCGGCAACCGCTCATTATACCTTAGCTTACACGATTCGGACGCGAGCCGTAGTCGTGGTTCGTGCTCGTGCTGCCGACTCGGATGTCACGACTCAGCGGGCCTGGAACGGCGAAGTTTCTGGGCGCGGACGACTTGTCGAATATTGTCGACGCGATTCCAGTATTCCTCGAGACGTTCACGTCCCTCGCCTGTGAGCTTGAAGTAGGTGACGGGATAGCTGCCCTCGAACACCTTCTCGATCTCGATGATGCCGGCCTGCTGGAGTTTCGATGCGTGACTCGAGAGGTTGCCCTTGGTCAGCCCGGTGACGTTGACGAGAAAGATGAAGTCGGCTTTCTCGCATCCCGCGAGGACGGTCACGATGGCCAGGCGCGCCGGCTCGTGAATCAGGCGATTCAGCGCGGCAATGTCGTCAAAGGGCGGTCTCACGCGCACTCTCCTCGGCCTGCTGACCGGCTAGCCGCGTGCGCATTCGAATTCATATCGCCGACCGGTCTGCATTACAGACTATCATGCGCGAAAACGCGCTGCATCAAGAGATGGCGGCGTGTCAGAGCTCGCGCAACGAGACCCAGGGCTTCGGGATAAAGAGCTGTTCGTAGAGGTTGACCGCGTAACGATCGGTCATGCCCGCAAGGAAATCGCGAGCCGCGGCATCCAAGCCCTCGGTCGCCATCACCTGATGATCGAGGAACTGCTCCGGATCCTCCCGGACTCGTTCCCACAGTCCCCCGAGAATGCCGGCGGCTTTTTTGAACTCCGCGGTGGCGACGTCGTTCTCGTAGACCGCGTCGAAGAGAAAGCTGCGCAGACCGATCGTCGCGCGCAGCATCTCGTCGCTCATCCGCACTTCTGACAGTCCGCCATCGAGTGTGTTCATCACCACGTCGGTGACCATCCGGCCGATGCGCTCGGAGGAGGTGCGTCCGAGCACTTCGACGCGCTCTCTGGGAAGGTCGCCTTCACTCAGCAGCCCCGCCCGCACGGCGTCATCGATGTCGTGGTTCACATACGCGATGATGTCCGCCACGCGTGCGACCTGGCCTTCGATCGTGCTCGCCCGATGAGCCGGATCGGCGCCGACTGGAACGCCGTGCTTGCCTTTCGAGTGGCGCGCGATCCCGTCGCGCACCTCCCAGGTGAGGTTCAGGCCCTGGCCGTCGTGTTCCAGGACATCTACGATCCGCAGGCTCTGCTCGTAGTGCTCGAAGCCCCCGGGCACGAGTTGTTGCAATACTCGCTCGCCGGCATGACCGAACGGCGTGTGCCCGAGGTCATGGCCAAGGGCGATGGCTTCCGTGAGCTCTTCATTCAGCCGGAGCACCTTCGACACGCTGCGGGCGATCTGCGAGACCTCGAGGGTGTGCGTGAGCCGCGTGCGATAGTGATCGCCCGCCGGCGCGAAGAAGACCTGCGTTTTGTGTTTGAGGCGGCGAAACGCTTTCGAATGGATGATTCGATCGCGATCGCGCTGAAATGCCGGCCGGATCGGGTCCTCGGGTTCCGGCCGCAGGCGGCCGCGGCTGTCGGCGCTCTTCGCAGCTCGCGGGGCGAGGATGTCCCGCTCGCGCTGCTCCATCTCTTCTCGTATCCCCATCAGATCCTTTGAATCTCGCTGAGAAAGCTGGTGCCGTGATCCAGCGGTCCGACGTCGAAGACCTCCGCCACGGTCTGGCCCAGATCGGCGAAGGTCTTCCGCAGGCCGATGTCCGTTCCAGGCGTCACGCCCGCACCAACGATGAACACCGGCACGTGCTCTCGCGAATGGTCGGTACTCGGTGTCGTCGGATCGTTGCCGTGATCTGCGGTCACGATCAGCAAGTCAGCCGGCAGGAGTTTTGGCAGGAGCGACTTCAGACGCGCATCGATGGACTCGAGGTTTGCGGCGTACCCGGGCACGTCGTTGCGGTGGCCGAACTTCGTATCGAAGTCGACGAGGTTGGCGAAGATCAGACCGGACCGGACGACGTGCATCGCGCGTTCGATTTCGTCCATGCCGTGCGCATCGCTCGTCGTGTGCACCGCAGTGGTGATCCCGCGACCGGCAAAGAGATCTTCAATTTTCCCAATTGCGTAAACCGGGCGCCCGGCACTCTTGACGCGATCGAGCAGCGTCGGTGCATGCGGCGTCAGTGCAAAGTCCCGGCGATTCGAGGTGCGCGTGAAGTCACCTGGAACACCGATGAACGGCCTCGCTATCACACGACCTACGCCAAGGCCGCGAGCCGCCAGGTCGAAGGCCACGTCGCAGATGCGGTACAACTCAGCGACAGGTATCACGTCTTCGTGCGCCGCAACCTGGAACACGCTGTCAGCAGACGTGTAGACGATCGGTGCGCCGGTGCGCATGTGCTCAGGGCCCAAGTCGTCGATGACGACCGTGCCTGAGGCGACGACGTTCCCGAGCGTCCGTCGTCCAATCCTGCGCTCGAATTCGGCTATCAGCGATGCGGGAAACCCGCCGGGGAACACCGGGAACGGACGATCGAGCACCAGCCCCATCAGCTCCCAGTGCCCGGTCACGGAGTCCTTGCCTGGCGACGACTCGGCCATCCGGCCGAACGCGCCGAGCGGGCGTTTCCTGGGAGGACGATTGCGGAAGGGCGACGAGCCGATCGAGGCCCATGCGACGGAGCGTCGGCACGCGCAAGCCGACGCTGCTGGCAATGTTGCCCACGGTGTTGCTGCCCTCGTCGCCGTAGGTCGCGGCGTCGGGCAGCTCGCCGATGCCGACACTGTCGAGAACGATGAGGATGACGCGGTCCGGCCGCCGACCGCCGGACGCATCTGACGAGGCGGCCATCGTGCGGCGATCAGCCCTCGTGGCTGGAGTAGTAGTTGCTCATCGCCCGCGGGGAGCGAATGGTAGCGATCGCGTGCTTGAAGATCATGTGATCGGAACCGTTGTGCTCGACGATGACGGCAAACCGATCGAAGTTCTTGACGCGGCCCTCGAAGTCGGACCCGTCCATGAGCCTGATTTGAACCGGCAGCCGTTCGCGGCGCGCGTAGTTCAGGAAGACATCCTGAATGTTGGGCTGCGCGGCTGCGGGCTTCGACTCACGTGTCTGCGGCATTACGGCTCGTCTCCCATCGCCGCGACGGCTCGCACGACTTCATCTCGAGTCGCCTCGCTCTCCCCCGCGGCGTAAATCCACTGTAGATTAGGCTCTTTCCTGAACCAGATCAACTGCCGGCGCGCATAGCGACGGTTCTCGCGCACGATCAGTTCGCGTGTGGCGGCCTCGTCGCGCACGCCCCGTAGGTGCTCGAGCGCCTGGCGATAGACCAGGCCCGTGAACGGATGCGCGCGTTCCGGCACCCCGGCGGCCAGCAGTTTTCGGATCTCGTCGAGCAGGCCGCGCTCGAACTGGGCATCCACACGTCGCGCCACGCGGTCGGCGGTCATCTCGGATGGAATGCGCAGACCGAAGGACACGACGTCGTATTCCGGGATGGGCGACTGGGTTTCGGCAAAGTGCTCGGTCAGCGGGCGCCCGGTGACCTGGAACACCTCGAGCGCCCGAATGAGGCGTTTGCGATCGCGCGGCTGAATGCGATCGGCGGATGCCGCATCCACGCGCCGCAGCATCGCGTGGAGACGCTCGCTGCCCTTGCGGTCGGCCACACGCTCGAAGCGCGCGCGAAGCGCGTTGTCGCGTCCAGGGCCTGCGAAGAGCCCCCTGGTCAACGCCCGGTAGTACAGACCGGTCCCGCCCACCAGAATCGGAAGCCGTCCACGGCGGGTGATGTCACGGATGGCAGCCGCCGCCTCGCGGGCATAGCGCGCCGCGGAGTACTCCTCGGTGGGATCCGCGACGTCGACGAGATAGTGTGGGATGCCGGCGCGCTCCTCCATCGGCACTTTGTCGGTACCGATGTCGAAGCCGCGATAGACCGCGGTGGAATCGCAGCTGACAACCTCGCCGTCGAACCTCTGTGCGAGCGCGATGCCCAGCGCGCTTTTGCCAGTCGCCGTCGGACCGAGAATGGCGACCAGCAGCGGGCGCGCGTCAGCGCGCCGAGAGCGACACGCACCACCGCCAGCGCAGCCAGCAGCGCCAGCACGACGAGCAGGCCGAGCTGCTGTGTCCGCGACGGACCTTCCGCACGAGAAACGATTCGCGAGAATCCGCAGGAATCGCGTCTGAGGCGGCCGAGGATCAGAGGCGATCCGCGACTGAAGCGATTGAGGAGCCGTGGGGATCCGCGTTCTCATCGATCCGGGAGTCTCGTTGAAGAAGAACGTCACGGTGAAGAACGCCCGCTCCTCCGGATACTCGACAGGCAGCGGCACCGTGGGATTGGACGCCATGACCGCGTTCTGTGCGGACTTCGTGAACGCGTCGATTCGCGACGGCTTCAGAATCGAGACGTCCGTAATGCGCCCATCCTTGTGCACGTTGAACGTGACCACCACGTGGCCGCGCATCGACATCGCCGCGTACGGGATGAACCAGTTGCTGCGAATCTGCGCGATGAACCGGCGGAGCCACGGTCCGAACTCGACGCCCTTGGTGTCGAACTGGATGAACGGCGCGAACTCCTGATTGGCGCCTCCCTCGAGATTGACGAAACCTTCGCGCTGCACGTACTTCTGCACGTTGCGAATGGCGTCGGCGATCACCCCGGTCGCGGGCTTCTGGGCCGGCTGCCGTTCAATCGGGGACGACCGAATCTCCGACCCGTTCTGCGCGTTCGGCAGCGTCAATCCCTGACGCGTCGGATCCTCTACGGGCTGTGGAGGCGGTGCGGGGGCCGGTTCAGGCTGCGGACGGACAGGCTCGGGCGGCGCCGGCGTGTCGATGCGCTCGGGCGAGTTGCCGCGCGAGAACGGCAGCGGGTTCGTCGGCTTCGGGGCGCGCTCGGCGGTCCGCGCCTGACGGTCCAAATCGGACAAGTCCGCCCGCGGGCGTGGCGGCGCGGGCTGTTCGATGCGCGGCTGCACGAACACGAACCGGGCGTTCTGCCGCATCTTCTCGCGCTCCAGACGCCGCTGCTCCTCGAGCGCCTGCTGTCGCTTGGCCTCCGCTTCCCGCATGAAGGGCAGCGTCGGTACGACCAGGATCAGAATGACCGCCAGGAGGTGCAGGATGATCGACAGCATCACGCCTTCGCGGGCCGAAATCGCCCGCGCTATGGTCGGCGTATCCGGTCGATCATCCTCGAAATCGAAGTACATCAGGAACTTACCGAGTATAACAGTAACAGTCGTCAGTCTTAAGTCGTCAGTCGTCAGTCAGTCGGAGCCGACTCGACTGTCGAACGGTCGACTTACTGACCAGCCGACTATGACCGGGTCGCAGTGTAGAGATAGACGATGCCGAGCGTCAGAGGGACGGGTTTGACGTCCTGGAAGCCGTGCGCGGAGAGCATGCGCGCGAACTCAGCGGGTGGCGGAAAGCTCGTGACCGATGCAGGGAGGTAAGAGTAGGCGCTCTGATGCTTCGAGACGGCCCGGCCGACGCAACGGCAAGAGGTAGCGGAAGTACCACGTCGTACATCGTCCGGACCCCAGGGATGCGCGGGGCGCCGAACTCGAGAATGGCGAGCCGGCTCCCAGGCCTCAGGACGCGCGCGAGCTCGGCGATGGCCTTTTCCGGCTCTGCCACGTTGCGGATGCCGAACGCAATGGTCGCAGCCTGACAGGTGCCATCAGCCACGGGGATGCGGGTGGCATCACCGCGGATCAGGTAAATCTGCCGATCGAGGTGCTCATCGCGGATCTTCTCCAGCCCGAGGGTGAGCATCGAACCGGCGAAGTCGACTCCGACGATCGACGGCCGGCTTGCCCGGCGTGCCGCGGCGATCGCCACGTCAGCGGTGCCCGTGCACAAGTCGAGGACGCGCGTGCCGGGCTTCAGCTCGAGCGCATCCACGGCACGCTCCCGCCAACGGCGATCGAGCCCGGCGCTGAGCAGGTGATTGAGCAGATCGTAGCGAGGCGCGATCGCGTCGAACATCCCGGCGATACGCGACGGCGTCTTGTCAGGCGCTGACGGCATCACCCCTTCCAGGCGGGGTACAGCTCGTGTTGAAAGCCGAGCGCAGAGAGAATCTTGCCCGCCATGAAGTTGGAGAGATCCTCGAGGGTCTGCGGCATCTGATAGAAGCCAGGCATGGCCGGCATGATCATCGCGCCGGCTTCGGCGCAGAGCACCATGTTGCGCAGCTGCGGCAGGCTCATCGGGGTTTCACGAGGCACGATGATGAGCGTGCGCCGTTCCTTGAGCATCACGTCCGCGGCGCGCTCGACGAGGTTCCGTGACAGTCCATGTGCGATACCGGCGAGCGTCTTCATCGAACAGGGCACGACGACCATCGAATCGCAATTCTGACTGCCGCTGGCAATCTTTGCTCCGAGATCCTTGTTGCTGTAGAGCGTGAAGGTGCCATTACCGGACGCTCTCGCCATAGGTGGACACGAGGTACGGCAGCAGCTTGTCGATCGCGGCCTCGTCGCCGAGCTCGTCGCGCAGCAATCGTTTTCCGTAGTCCGACACGATCAGCTCGAGATGACATCCGCGCTCGAGCAACGCAGCCATCGTGCGCGTGGCATAGAGTGCCCCGCTGGCGCCGGTGATCGCGATAGCGAGCGTGCGTTTCATTCCGTGGCTGCCCTCTTCGTTCCGAGGTCGATCCAATCAATCAAGGCTGTACGCTTGCGCTTCAAAAACAGGAGAATGGGAGAACGGGAGAAGAACAGTGGAGCGATTCGTCGAGCTGAACGCGCCGATGCCGCCGCGCACGCGCGGCGCACGATCGAACGACGATCCGCGCGCACAAGCTGCTTCAGGCGACTCGCACCGCAGCTTGTCACGCGATCGCGTCGATCGTGCGGCCGGCCAAGGCGGCCGCATCCGGCCTCGACGTTAATCGTTCGTTCGTGCTTCTTCTCCCGTTCTCCCTTTCTCCTGTTCTTTTTTACTAATTCACCAGATACACCGCCGCCGCGGTCGACAGGAAATACAGAATCCCTACGTATCCATTCAGATCGAACGCGCGTTTGACCTGCGACAGGTCGTGTTCGGTGACCATCGACTGCTCGAGCACCAGCAGCGCCGCGACGCCGGCCACGCCGGCGAGGTAGACCAGGCCCAGCTTCGCGACGAAAGCCAGCGATGCCAGGCACAGGACGGTGATCACGTGCATGACGCGCGAGATGACCAGCGCGCGCGCCACGCCGAAGCGGACCGGGATAGATCTCAGACCATGCGCCCGATCGAAGTCGAGGTCCTGGCACGCATAGAGCACGTCGAACCCGCCGACCCAAGTGCCGATGGCGATCGCCAGCAGCCAGGGCTCCCAGCCGCCGCGGCCGCCTGCGGCGAGCCAGCCGCCGACCGGCGCGACGGCCATGGCCAGGCCGAGGAAGAGCTGCGTGTAGCTGGTGACCCGTTTCGCAAGCGAATACCAGAAGACAATTACCAGTGCAACCGGCGACAGCGCGAAACAGAGCGGCGAAAGCTTCCAGGCAGCAAAAACGAACACCGCTGATGCGATCGTCACGAACAGCACGGCTTCCGGCCGGGTCATCGACGCCTCGCGGCAATTCACGCATCGCAGTGCGCGGGTTGAGCGCATCGTAACGGGCGTCCACCAGACGGTTGAAGCCCATCGCCGCGCTTCGTGCGGCCACCATGGCGACGACGATCCAGAAGATGCGCCACGACACGAACTCCTGGCTCCAGTTGCCTTGCCGATGCAGGGCCAGGATCGCGCCGGTCAGCGCGAACGGCAGCGCAAACACACTGTGGCTGAACCGGACGAACGAGCCATACGTCCTGAGTCTTTCCACTGAAGCCGTCATGTGTCGATCAATCCGCCTGCAGCCACTGGATCTGGTCGGGCGCGATACCCCCAACCAGGTATTCTTCCACATCCACGACATCGGCCGGCATGCGGATGGCGATCAGCGCCGCCTGTTTTCCAGGCTCGATCGACCCGAGATCGCGTCCGAATCCCGAGCGCCCGGGCCCCATCCAGCGTCGCACTGCGCAGCACGCGTGACGCCGGAACGGTCGGCGCCAGACGCCTCACTTCCGCCATCTCTTGAAACAAATTGAGGTCCTGGACGCTGGCGAGGCTGTCCGTGCCGATCGCGACACGCGCGCCCGAGGCATAGAAGCGCTCGACTGGCGCGCGTCCCGCCCCGGTCCAGCGGTTGCTGCGCGGACAGGTGACAACTGTCGCGCCGGCCGCCGCCAGACGCTTCAACTCCCCATCCGTGAACTGGACGCCGTGCACTGCGATCAGCCGATCGTTCACCAGGCCCAGACGATCGAGGTATTCCACGGGGCCGCACGCCGGCGGTTGCCAGGTATCCGTCCAGGCCCCCAGCATCTCGAGCAACGCGCGCCACGGGCCCGAGCCGTCTTGCAGAAACTGCACCTCCTCACGCGACTCCCCCAGGTGCACGCTCAAAGGGTGCCCATGGTCCGTTTGGCCGAGCGCGCGCAAGAGATCGGGCGAGACGGAATACGGCGCATGCGGCACGACGACAGGGCGCAGCCACTCGTACGGCGTCAGCTGCGTCAGCCGATCCTCGGCTTCCGCAACCACCGCCGCCGGATCGGCGACGCGGAATCCAAGAAGCTCGTGGAAGATCGCCGCCGACAAGTCGCTGTCGGCGAGGACGTCGTAGGACGCGAGCGAGTTCGTGATGTCTCCAACCAGCGCCGTGCCCGTCATGCGCACCTCGTGGATCGCTTCAGCGATTGGCCCAGGAGGATCGTCAGCGGTGCGACGATGGGCCAGCAGTCCACCGACCCAGGCTGGCATCGATTCGGCTGGCGGGACCTTCCCCCGCAACCAGGAGAGCTCGAGATGGGTGTGGGCGTTGACGAGGCCCGGCAGGATCGCCCGGGACTCTCCAGCCGTGTCCGCGGTTTCGCGGTTGTCCCGCAGAAGCGGCACATCCGCGGAGGCGTCAGTGGGCGGCTCGTCCTGGGGACCGCCAAGCGCGACGATCCTGCCTTTGTCAACCGCTACCCAGCCATTGCGCAGCGGCGGCGACGCGATGGGCAGAACCCACGCGGCGCGATGGACGATCAATGGCCTGGCCGGCGAAGCCCTTCCGGAGGCGCGCCGGTCAGCCGCGCCTTTTTCTCCGTGGCGCTCCTCGCCGCGTAGCGATTGATTTCGGGCGGACGGGTCGTGTCTCCCTCAGCTCGCGCGACGGCCAGCTCCAGCATCCTGGGAACGGCTCGTTCACGAAAGATCGGATCGCCAAGGATCTCGTAGTGCATGTTGCGTCGCTTGGGAACAAACCCGGCGTTCTCGATGTTCCGCACGATCTCGATCTCGTCCATGCAGTAACTGGCGCCGGCCGCGCGCACGACGTTCTCCTCGATCATCACGCTGCCCATGTCGTTGGCGCCGAAGGCAAGACTCAGCTGCCCCACCTTGCCACCCTGCGTGACCCACGACGACTGCAGGTTGTCGAAGTTGTCGAGCACGAGCCGGCTGATGGCCAGCGTCCGAAGATAGTCGATCCCTGTCGCCTCGCCGCCGCCCAGCTCGGTGTGTTCGGGCTGGTAGCTCCAGGTGATGAACGCGGTGAAACCACCGGTCTCGTCCTGGACGTCGCGCAGCCGGAACAGGTGCTCGAGTCGCTCCTCGAGGGTCTCCACGGTGCCATACATCATGGTCGCCGTTGTGCGCAGTCCGGACATGTGGCCGTGACGCATGACGTCGAGCCATTCGTCAGCAGTGGCCTTGCTGTAGCAGTTGAGGAGCTTGCGTACGCGATCGACGAGGATCTCCGCGCCGCCTCCGGGGATGCTGTCCAGGCCGGCGGCGATGAGCCGCTCGATCACCTGGGGAACGGGCAGCCGCGTGAGCCGCGACAGATGAATGACTTCGGGCGGCGACAGCGCGTGCAGGCGGAACGCAGGATAGCGCGCCTTCACGGCGCGAAACAGATCTTCGTACCACTCCAGCGGCAGATCGGGGTTGTGTCCTCCCTGCAGCAGAAGCTGACCGCCGCCAACAGCGATCGTCTCGTCAATCTTGCGAAAAATCTCCTCGAATCCGAGAACGTAGCCTTCCTCGGAGCCGACCGGGCGATAGAACGCGCAGAAGTTGCAGCGCGCGACGCACACGTTCGTGTAGTTGACGTTCCTGTCGATGATGTAGGTGACGATGCCGTCCGGGTGTCGGCGCGCGCGGAATTCGTCGGCCAGCTGACCGAGGAGGCTCGTGGACGCGTTCAGGTACAGCTCCAGGGCCTCGGAGGGATCGAGCCGGCCTCCGCTACGGACTTTTCCGGAAATCTCGGTTATCGACATCTCGTCACGAACGCCAGAGTCTCAATAGAACACGATCGGCCTCGACGCTTCGACAACGTCGTGTTCCGCCGCCAGCTCGTAGTAGCGTTGCAGGCCGGCCCTTTCACGATCTCCGAGCTTGTACTTGATATTGTCCCTCAAATAGGCGCGCCCGAGCGCCGCGCGCTCGGGTCCGCAGTATGCGGTCGCGATCGCATCGGACGCCGTCGACCCCCGCGTCGCGAGCATCGGTGAGCACGCGAATGGCGTCCGCCGACAGCGCATCCGGCCGTCCCGCCCAAAATGCCCAGACGAACGGCAGCCCGGTCATGACGGTCCACTCGTGGCCCAGATCGACTTTCAAGAGCCCCCTGGAGGCAGGCTCCAGGAACAACGCGGGATCGCCTATCAGCAGCGCCGCATCGCAAGCGGTCAGCATCTCGTCGATCCGCGGCGGCATCGGCACAAACGACGGATCCACGCCGAACGCGTCGTAGCAGAGGATTCGCAGAAGCCCGTTCGACGTGCGCGAGCTGATGTCGGCCGCGATCGATCGGATCTGGCTGACGGGCTTCGTACTGAACAGCGCCACCGACGCAACCGGACCATCCGAGATGATGCCGGAGCCGGGCACGATTCGATACGGCTCGTGACCGCGCAAATACTCGATCGACGGGATCATCCCGACGTCAATCGAGCCCTCGTGCAAAAGCGCGGCGCATTTCGAAGGCACGTCGAACCGCACCGAAAAGAGGTCGGTCCGCATCTCGAGGCCGAACACCAACGGCCGCGCATTCAAATAGTTGACGGCCCCAAGCCTGATTCTGGTCGGTCCCGATGTCACCTGCCGGTTGCCTCCGGATCACGCGGGCCGCGCTTTTCGAAGAGCCCGTCGCGTTCAACGGGCTCCAGCGAGGCGGCACGGATGTTCCGCGTGATCTCCTCGAGCGCGCTGCGACGATGCCCGAGGTTCTCCAACTCGAGTGCCGCCACACCATCGACGTCGTTGGCGCCCATGGTCAGCGCGACCTGGGCCAGCTTCGGTCCATAGAGTGCCCAATCCACCTGGATCGAGTCGAGACCCGGAAGCATGAGCCTGGCCAGCGCCACGTGTTTCACGTCATCGTAGCCAGTGGTCGGCGCCGACGCGGACATGACGCGTGGCAGCGGCGCAAACGCGCGAAACCCGCCGCGAGCCTGTTGGAGCGGCGCGCGCCCGTTCGATGATTGCCACCTGTTGGCCTTCCTCGAGCGTGGCAACCGTCATTCGAAGCACCGACAAGCCGCCATCTCTGGCGGCTCCGAACAGCCACTGCAGGGTCGTCGACTTGATCGATCGGCACCTCGGCCACGGCGGCCAACCCGGCGGCCTTCAGATCGCCACACAACCGCGCGAGCGCAGCGGGCGACGGCGTCAGCGACGACAAGGTGGGCAAGAGAAAAGCCGGTGACGGGTGTCCTGCCGGCGAGCGCGGAAACGGCACGAGCCGCAGCCAGCGCATCCGCCTCGCTGGCCGGCTGACCGACGATTCTGATCTCACCTGCGCTCACGCCAGCCGGAAGGCTGGCGGGCACGGCATCGACGTGCACGTCGAGCACGCGGACAAACGTCGTTTCGCGCACCGCGCTTCTGACGCCTGACCTCGTCAGCCAGCGTTGCGACAGCAATCAGGTCGTGCGTCGCGAGGACGGCGCGTGCGTCGTCGTCGGTCAGGAGCTCGCCCCTGGCGACACGGTCGGCGACAGCGTCGAGCGTCATGACCTCCATCCTTTGCCGATCTTCTGCCAGATCTCTTCAGCTTTCCGCGCCGCGTGCGCGTCGGTCGCGATGCGCTTCGGCCACGGCCGCTTGAAGCCCTCCGATGGCCACTTGCGCGTGGCGTCGATGCCCATCTTGCTTCCGTAGGCCGGCAGATCGCTGGCGTCCTCGAGGTCGTCGACCGGTCCGCGTGTGAACTGGACGTCACGCTCGGGGTCGTAGTGCGTGCCGACAATCCAGGCGACCTCGGCCTCGTTCTGCACGTCGACGTCCTTGTCCACCACGATTACCGTCTTCGAGAACATCAGCTGCCCAAGGCCCCACACGGCGTTCATGATCTTGCGCGCGTGTCCGGGGTAGCGCTTGTCGATCGAGATGATCACGATGTTGTGAAAAATGCCGGGCGCGGGAAAGTGCATGTCGACGATCTCGGGCAACGTCTTGCGAATCAGGGGCAGGAAGATCCGCTCGCTGGCTTTGCCGAGGTAGTAATCCTCCATCGGAGGAATGCCGACCACCGTCGTCAGGTAGATCGGCTTCTTGCGCTGCGTGATGCAGGTGATGTGAAAGACCGGATAGTCATCCGGGTGTGAATAGAAGCCGGTGTGATCGCCGAAGGGACCTTCCAGGCGGCGCTCACCCGGTTCGACATACCCTTCGAGCACGATCTGCGAGTTTGCCGGAACCTCGAGATCGACCGTCACGCACTTGACCATCTCGACGCGCGCACGGCGCAGAAATCCGGCCAGCATCAGCTCGTCGAGCCCCTCCGGCATCGGCGCCGTCGCGGAATAGGCCAGCGCCGGGTCCGGACCGAGTGCGACCGCGACCGGCAACCGCTTACCCAATCGTTCGGCGACCCGATAGTGCTGCGCACCGCCCTTGTGACGCTGCCAGTGCATGCCCGTCGTCCGGCCATCGTAGACCTGCATGCGGTAGGTGCCGATGTTCCGCGCGCCGCTCTCTGGATCACGCGTGAACACGAGCGGCAGCGTGATGTAGCGGCCGCCATCCTCGGGCCAGCATTTCAGGATTGGAAGATCGTCGAGCGTGCCATCCTTCCGGACGATCTCCTGGCACGGGGCGTCAGTCACGGTCTTCGGCATCAGGTCGCGCAGGCGATTCACGACCGGCAGCATCTTCAACGCATCGACGAGACCGCCCGGCACCTTTGGCGTCGACAGATCTTCGACTTCCCGTGCCAGGTCGTCCAGCGACGTGACGCCGAGCGCCAGGCAGATCCGCCGCATCGAGCCGAACAGGTTGATGGCGACCGGCACGTCGAACCCGTCCGGCCGCTCGAACAACAGGCCTGGCCCTCCGCCGGGCGATTTCGACACGCGGTCGGTGACCGCGCAGATCTCGAGATCGGGGCTGACCGATTCGGCGATGCGAGCGAGCTCCCGTTGCTTGTCGAGAGCCGCGATGAATTCGTTGATGCTATCGAACGACATGATTGACGGTCACACTACGCTTTCCATCTTGTCCGCGATCCTGGTCGCCAGCTCGAGAGCCCTGCGGCCAGCGTCCCCATCGACGAGCGGCGGCCTTCTGGCGCTCGACGCGTCGACGAAATCGCGCAGCTCCCGGCGCAGCGGCTCGTCGCGCTCCACCGGGATCGGCCCGCCCTGAATCGAGGGCTTCGCCCCGTCTTTCCTGACGAGGCGCCAGCCTTCGACTTCCTGCGCGGCGTAGTCAATCGACAAATAGGAGTCCGGCTGGAAAAAGCGAATCTTCCTGACGCGCTCCCGGCTGATGCGGCTGGCCGTCACGTTGGCGATGCAGCCGGACGCGAAGCGGAGCCGGGCATTCGCAATATCGTACCTCGGCGTCAGCACGGGGACGCCGACGGCTTCGATGGACGCGACCTCGGATCGCACCATCGCGAGGATGATGTCCAGGTCGTGGATCATCAAATCGAACACGACATCGATATCAAGGCTGCGCTCGGGAAACACACCCAGGCGATGGACCTCGATGAACCGCGGCGTGGTCACGAGCGGCAGGATTGCCGCCACGGCTGGGTTGTAGCGTTCGGTGTGTCCAACGGCCAGCGTCGCGCCGGACGCGCGAGCCGCCGCAATCAGCTCGTCCGCCTCGGCAAGCGAACGCGCCAGCGGCTTCTCCACCATGACGGAAATGCCGCGCTCGAGAAACGGCAGCGCGATGTCTCGATGCAGTTCGGTCGGAACCGCCACCGTGACGGCATCCACTCTGTCGAGCACCTGCCGGCTCTCGGTGAATGCGGCGGCGCCGGTCGCCGCTGCCACCTCTGCGGCGCGCTCCGGCAGGACGTCGACGACCGCCGGTCAGCGACACACCATCGAGCGCGGAGAGGATCCGGGCATGATGGCGGCCGAGATGCCCGACGCCGATGACCGCCAGGCGATAACCATCATTCATGTCTGCTCGCGCCTCGGATGCTGCTCGCGGCTCGGCCGGCCGACGATCGTGATGCGTGCGGCGTTGGCGGACGCGAGCAACCGCTCGCCGTCCAGCACCAACGTCCGCATGGCGTCGATCGACAGCGCCGACGCGCCGGCGGCGCGCATCGCCTCGATGGTCGCCAGCCCGACGACCGGAACGTCGAACCGCATGTCCTGATTCGGCTTCGCGACTTTCACGATTCGCACTCCGGGACCCGCGAGATGGCCAGCCCTCGCGATCACTTCGTCGGTGCCCTCCATGGCTTCAACCGCCACCACCGCTTTGTGCTTGACGGCAATCGTCTGGCCGATGTCCAGTGCCGGCGATCGTGTCCGCCATGCGATACCCGAACTCGAAATCGGCTCGCTCGTCCTCGGTTGGCGCGCGGCCGGTGAGCACGCCCTCCCGGGCCAGGAGCGGCTCCAGGAACACGGTCGAGTCGAGCAACTCGATCCCCTCGCCGCGCATCACGTCCGCGACAGCCGAGATCAGCGCGTCGGTGTTTCTCGCCTTCAGCTTTGTGAGGACCGACAGCAGCGTCAGATCGGGAACGATGCCGGAGAAGATCTTGACGTGCTTGACCTGTCCGGCCATCACCGCCTGCGATATGCCGGCGGACCGGAGGATCTTGATGCACCGCCCGAGATGCCCGAGCGAAACCCAGTGGAGATCGGCCCCGGCCAGTCTGGCTTCACCCTCGAGCTCTGGGTACGCTTCCTCCTTGACGGCGACGATCGTCACGTCGTGGCCCAGGCTGCGGGCGCCTCGCAAAGCCAGAAACGGAAACCTCCCGTTGCCGGCGATCAAGCCGATTCTGCTCATGCAGGCGGGTTCGGTCGAAACTCGGAGAGCTGTTTACCGGAGGCCGGCCAGATCGCCGGACCGGTAGTGAGCCGTCGCATCCGGCTTCAGCCGGACTCTGACCGGCCAAACCGTTAGTCAGTTCGTCAGTCTATCAAAGTACAATAGGAGATTCGGTTGTCTGGAAGAGCCAGCCTGCTGCCGGCGGCCGATGTTTCAAGGAGACTGAATGCGTTACGTGGCCAAGGTCGGGTTCTTGCTGCTGGTGATGCCCTTGCTGCTGTCGGGGGCTTGTGACAACGGCGATTCGCCGACCCTCCCCACGCCGCCGAACCCGGTCACCGACACGTTCACGGGCACGGTCAACCTGAACGGATCAGTGGTCCACCCGTTCATCGCGACCAGCCGCCGGATCCGTGACCGCCACCATCACCGCCGTCGACCCCTCGACCTCGCCGTCGTTCGGTTTTGGAATGGGCACGTGGGACGGCTCGGTGTGCACCGTCATCATGCTGAACAACCTGGCCACGACATCTGCCGCGCTGACCGGAACGGTCGTCGCTCCCAGCAGTCTTTGTGTCAGGCTGTTCGACTCGCAGGGGAATGTGCCGACGGACGCACCGATCAATTACACGGTGCAGGTGGTGCACCCGTAGCCAACTCCGCAACTCCGAACTCCCGAAACGCAAGTCTCTCGAGAAACTCAGGTCAAGACTACCAGACGGCCTGTCGGTCGATTCGACTCGCTGTCTCGAATGGCTCGGTTGCGAGTTGGGAGTTGGAGGTCGGGAGTTCGTCACTCTTCCACCAGCTCTTCCAACCGTCGGCTGGGCCTGCGCAGACCCACTCCCCGGCTGGACGTCTTGATGAACTCCACGACGTAACTCACCTCGTCGCAGCGCAGGGACGGGTCGCGCTCGATTTGCGCCAGCGCGCGGCTGGTATTCGAGTGCAGCAGATGGCGATAGGCTCGGCGGAGCTTGGCGATCGCGTCCGGAGAGAATTTGCGGCGGACGAGCCCTATGGTATTGAGTCCGTAGATGCGTGCGCGGTTGCCGACGGTTTTGGCAAACGGCAACGCGTCCTTGGTGACGACCGAGAAGCCGCCGATGAACGCGTGCTGGCCCACCCGGCAGAACTGGTGCACCCCTGAAAACGCGCTGATCGTGGCGTAGTCCTCGACGGTGACGTGCCCGCCGAGCGTCGCCGCATTCCCGAAGATCGTGTGATTCCCGACGTGACAATCGTGCGCAATATGCGCGTAGGCCATGAACACGTTGTGGTCGCCGATGTCGGTCACGCCTCCACCGCCGGCCGTGCCGCGATGAATCGTGACGAACTCGCGGAATACGTTCCGATGGCCGATATCTCAGCTCCGTTCGCTCGCCACGGAACTTCAGGTCCTGCGGGATGAGTCCGATGGACGCGAACGGGAATACCTCGTTGCCGTCGCCGATAGTCGTCCAGCCGTCAATCACGGAGGAGGCGCCCACGCGGCAGTCCCGGCCGATTCGCACGTGCTCGCCGATGACGGCGTGCGGGCCGATCACGGTTCCGGCACCAATCGCAGCACTCTCGTGGACGATGGCGGTCGGGTGGATCTTGAACACCGGTCGCGCGCCGCTGACGCAGCCACCGGCGCCAGGCCCATCAACAGCTCCGCCTCGGCCACCACGTCGTCGCCCATGTAGGCCACGCCCTTCGCCCTCGCGAGCGTTGCCCTGCGCGGGCCGAGCGTCACCTCGAGGCGCAAGCGGTCGCCTGGAACCACCTGCTTCCGGAATTTCGCGTTGTCGACACCGCGGAGATAGGCGTTGCCTGATGCTTGACCGTCCGGCCCGTGCACCAGCAGCAGCGTCGCGACCTGCGCCAGCGTCTCGATCATGAGCACACCGGGCATGGTTGGCTTCCCTGGGAAGTGGCCCTGGAAGAAGTCCTCGTTGACAGTGACGTTCTTGACCGCGACGAGGCGCCGGCCCGGCTCGTGCTCCGTGATCGCGTCTACCAGCGCAGACGGATACCGGTAACAGAGTCGTTCGATCGACTCGGAAATGTTGATGGGCACGTGGGAGGAGTTTATCAGAACGGACCGTAGGAGCGCGCGGCTTCAGCCGTGGTCCGTGGCCTCGAATCGCGGAGCTGACCGCCTCGGCAAGGCACGTGCGTGCCGCGCCAGGCTTCAGCGAATTCGCGAGCTCCGCGTTACTTCTTGACGGCAGTCTTCGTCGCTGCGTCGAAGCGCTTGACGATCTCTTCGGAGAGGTCGAGGCCGGTGTCGGCCCAGACCGCGCCGTTGTCGCGAATGCTGAACAGCATGTGCAGGCCCTTCTCCTTCGACACCTGGTCGAGGATCGGGTTCAGCTTTTTCTGGAACTCCTGATTCAACTCCTGCTCGAGCTGCTCGAACTCCGCCTGGGCGCTCTGCTGGAGGAACTGGATCTCGCGGGTCTGCTTGTCGATGTCCTTCTCCAGCTGCGCCCGCGCGGATTCGCTGAGCACCGTGCCGCCCTGCTGGAGCTTCGTCCGGAGGCCCTCGAGCGCCTTGTTCTTCTCGGTCAGTTCACCGGTCTTCTGCTTCTTGAGCTCCTCGAGCTTGGCAGCCGCCGCCTTCCCCTCGGCCGAGGACTGGGCGATGCGCTGGAGATCGACGTAGGCGATTTTCGCGCCTTCGGGGAAGGGACGTGGCGGCTGCGGCGTGGCCGCCGGCGGCCGGCGTCGCCGGTGGCTGCGCCCCGACCGGTGGTTTCGCGGGAGGCTGGCTTGGCGGCGGCTGGGTCGGCGGCGGCGTTTGCGCCAGCGCAGATCCGGCCGCGAGCACGAAACTCACGGCGCCCACCACAGTCATCGTCTTCAACGCTCTCATGAATGTTTTCCCTTTCGAATTTGACAATCGTTTGACGGAGGGGACGGAGGACACGGAACGAGCTTCAACACGGAGAAACGGAGAATTTTGGCAAAGGCCGGTCAATTCACCACGGTCTCAGCCAACATCCTCCGTGTCTTTGCGTCTCTGTGTTAAAGCCTGTTCCGTGTCCTCCGTCCCCTCAGTCTCCGTCCCTCCGTACCTCGTCCCAGCTCAACTCAGAAAGTCGAGCCCACGGCGAACCGGAACTTCCACAGTTTTTCGGGCTGGAGGTTGTTGTCCAGCACACCGCCGCGCGACGGATTCGCCGCAAAGATCAATCGGAACGGCACGTTCAGCACCGGCATGAAGAACCGAATCTCAGCGCCAACCGACGTCTTGAACGCGTCGCGATCGCCGACGACCACGGTCTCGGGAGCGAACTGACTCGCGAAGGGCGACGGCACCACGAATGGATCGAACGGCCCCGGGAGCAACGCGCCCGGCGTGCGGATCTCGACGATCGGTTCCTTCCAGCCGAAGTTCACGCCAGTGTTGCGCACCTGGCCGGCATCGGCGAACAGGACCAGGCGAACAGGACCGGCAATGGTAATCAGATATTCCGCGTTGAACAGGATGCTCTTGTTGCCGCCGAGCACCAGGCCGGTCACCGGATCGCGCGGCCCGACAGACCGGATGTCGAAGCCTCGGATGCTGTATTCGCCGCCGAGGAACAGCCGCTCGAAGATCGGCAGCGCGATCGTGCTGCCGAACTGCTTGATGTACTCCCCCTGGACGCGGAATCCGAGAGACATCCGGCGGTTCAACGGCCTGTACCAGATCGCTTCGGCCCTCGGGTTCAAGAAATTGGTGTTGCCGCCGAGTCCCGCGATATCCATCGACAACGTGTAGCGCGTGCCGCTCGACGGGAAAATCGGGCTGTCGACCGTGTTGTAGACAAAGCTCGGACCAACCTTGCTGATGATCCGCCTGCCCCCGGCGCCGATGAGCAGCGAATCCTGCAGGAACGGATTGCCGGCGAGCACCCGCGGATCCTGATACAGCGGGTTCAGGTCCTTCACCTTGACATGTTCGTAGCTGTAGTTGATGAACATGCGCGCGTAGTCGGCGACCTGGAAGCCGTAGACGACGTTGCCGCCAAGGGACTCCTGGGTGAACTGGCCGGGGTAGCGAATCTCGCGGGCGTAGATGTCGACGCCCGCCGTCATCGGCCGATCGAAGAGAAACGGCTCGGTGAACGCGACCTGGTAGTTCTTGGCGCGGTTGCCCTGCTGCGCGGTGACCGAGAACGTCTCGCCGCGACCCAGGAAGTTCGACGTCTGGAACGACAGCTGACCGAAGAAGCCGTCGAACTGCGACACGCCGGCGCCGAAGGTCAGCTGATTGCGGTTCTGCTCTTCCAGCTTCAGCTGGACGTCGACCTTGTTCTTCGTGTTCGGGGTCTTCTCGACGCTGATGGCCTCGCCTTCCAGGTTCTTGAAGTACCCGAGCTGATTGAGGCGGCGGATGCTGTACTTCAAGCGCCTCGGTGTTGAACACGCCGGCCTCGACCAGCCGGATCTCGCGGCGGATGACGTTGTCGCGCGTGGTGGTGTTGCCGACGAACGTGATGCGGTTGACGAAATACTGCTCCCCTTCGTCAATCCGGATCGTCACGTCGACAACGGGCGGCGCATTCGGATCGGCGGGGGCCGCAGCGGGCGGCGGACCGGCCGGATCCTCAGTGCTGCCATTGTGCTCGCCGGGCATGTCACGCGGCTTCAGATCGGGGAAGGCCGTGAACTCGTAGTAGCCGCCCGCGCCGTACAACTCACGAGCCTTCTCGAACGCCTTCGTGACGTCCTTGTGGCTGTAGTACTCGCCCTCTTTCAACTTGAAGAGCGGGCGCAGGGCTTCCGCGCTGACGACTTTGTTGCCTTCGAAATCGAACTTGCCGACGCGGTAACGCTTGCCTTCCGTGACGGGAATCCGCAATTGCACCCAGCGCGTCTTTCCGTCCTCGGAGTCCTCCATCACCTTCAGCTCGGGCTGACCGATCTGGGCGAGGATGTACCCCTCGTTCCGGTAGTGCTCCTGAACCGCCTGCGCGTCCTCGGCGAACTTCTCTTCCTTGTAGGTCCCGCCGCCGGTGATGAAGCCGAAGAAGCCCTTCTCTTTGTTCTCCTTCATGTGCTTCTGCAGGGCGCCGTCGGTGATCGCCTGGTTGCCGACGAAGTCGACGTCGCGAATCTTCACCTTGGGGCCTTCGGTTACGTGGAAGGTCACGTGCACGAGCTTCGGCCCGCCGTCGACCGCCTTGATCTCGTGCTTGACCTCGGCGAACTGGTAACCCTCGGTCGCGTACAGCTCGCGTACGACCCCGGCGACGCGGCGAAGGAGGCCCGGATCGATGAAAGAGTCGAGGCGGATCGTGACGCCTTCTTCCTTCAGCTTCTCGTCGATCTTGTTCGCGTCGACCTTCTGGTTGCCCTCGTAGTCGACGATCTTGACCCGCTGCCGCTCCTCCATGTTGTAGACGACGATCTTCCCCATCACGCCATTGGCGAAGGGGTAATCGATGACCTGAACGCTCAGGTCGTCCAGGAAGTTCGTCGCCCACAACCGCTTGAAGTCCGCCACCATCGTCTGCTCGGTGGCCTCGTTGTACGGCACCCATCGATCCTGGGACGAGGTGCTGCCCCGGAGCTGGATGTAGTAGAGGTACGTGTTGGCCTCGATGACCGACGCGCCGCCCTGCTTGTCGAAGCAGAGCAGGATCTGGTAGACGACCGGCCCGGACCCCGACGGGGGCGCTTTTGCCGGTATCGGAATGGGCAGGTCACAAACGGTGGCAGGGGCGGTTGGCGCGACGATGGCGCCAGCCTGCTGGGGGCTACTCTGGGGCGCGGCGCCGGCTGGCGCGCCCTGGGCCGTCGCACTGGCGGCGGCGCCCAGCAGAGCTACGAGCGTTAACGCAAGAACACGCATAGATCGAGCTTTATATCGGGGATACCGGCCTGGCTTCGCACGGGCGGAGAGCCCACGGCCAAAGCCAAGCGATGATTCTACAGGATTTTAGACGTGCAAGGCCACTTACCGGCCTTGCTGTAGGCACGCCAAAGCCGCGGCGCCAAGGGTCGCCGCGGCGTCGGCGGCTCAGGCCAGCCGTCGGCCGTCCACGGCCTGACCGGCCGGACGGTAGGCGAGGTTGCCGCCATCGATATAAACCTCGATGTCGCCACCTCTGAGGTGCCCGCGGATCAGCTCTTCCGACAGCGGGTCCTCGATGTATCGCTGAATCGCCCGGCGCAGAGGTCGCGCTCCATATGAGCGGTCCTTGCACGTCTGCTCGATGATCCAGTCCACGACATCCGTGGACAGATCGAGCCGGATCTTCCGGTCGACCAGGTTGTCGTTCAACTGCTTGACGAGCAGCCGCGTGATGGTCCGCAGATCGTCGTCTGACAACGCCTCGAAGACGATGATCTCGTCGATGCGGTTGATGAACTCGGGGTTGAAGGTCTTGCGGACCTCTCCGAGCACCATGTCCGTGACGCTCTTGGCGATGGTACTCGAGGTCGCTCGACTGGAAGCCCAGCGACGCCTTCTTCTGGATGAAGCGGGCGCCGATGTTCGACGTCATGATGATGATCGTGTTCTTGAAGTTCACCCGGTTGCCGAGGCCGTCAGTCAGATGGCCGTCTTCGAAGACCTGCAGCAGGATGTTGAACAGGTCGGGGTGAGCCTTCTCGATCTCGTCGAGCAGGACGACGGAGTACGGGTTGCGCTTGACCTTTTCGGTCAACTGCCCGCCCTCTTCGTGACCAACGTATCCCGGCGGCGAGCCAATCAGCTTCGACACCGAGTGCTTCTCCATGTATTCGGACATGTCGAAGCGGATGAGGGCGTGATCGCTGCCGAACAGGAAGTTCGCCAGGGCGCGCGCCAGCTCGGTCTTGCCGACGCCGGTCGGACCGAGGAACACGAAGCTTCCTACGGGCCGGTTGGGGTTCTTCAGGCCGGCGCGCGAGCGGCGGATGGCCCTTGCCAACGCCGAAATCGCCCGTTCCTGGGAGATCACGCGGCGGTGGAGCTCCTCTTCCATCCGCAGCAGCTTGTCGCCTTCGTCCTGGTTGATGGACGTGAGCGGCACGCCGGTCCACTTGGAGACCACTTCGTCGATCTCGGCCTTGCCGACGATCGACGCGGCGCGTGCTGGACTTGACGTCGAACTTCTCGCGAACGAACTGCAGGTTCTCGCGCGCCTGCACTTCCTGCTCGCGGTAGAACTGCGCTTTCTCGAAGTTCTTTTCGGAGACCGCGTTCTCCATCTGCTCGACGGCCACGCGGATGCTCTTGTTGATCTCGCCGAACTCCTCGCTGTAGCCGGCCTCGCGCAGCTTGGCGCGCGCGCCTGCCTCGTCGACGAGGTCGATCGCCTTGTCGGGCAGGAAACGGTCGGTGATATAGCGGTTCGACTGGTAGACGGCCGCCTCGATGGCTTCCTGCGTGTACTCGACGTGATGGAACGTCTCGTAGCGATCCTTGACGCCGATCAGTACGTCGATGGTTTCCTTCTCGGACGGCGGGTCGACCTTGATCGCCTGGAACCGGCGCTCGAGCGAACGGTCCTTTTCGATGTACTTGCGATACTCGGCGGGCGTGGTCGCACCGATGCAGCGAATCTCGCCGCGAGACAGCGCCGGCTTGAGGATATTCGCGGCGTCGAGGGATCCCTCGGCCGAACCCGCTCCGACCAGCGTGTGCAGCTCGTCGATGAAGACGATGATGTTCGGGTTCTCGGTCAGCTCCTTCATGATCGCCTTCAGGCGCTCTTCAAACTGACCGCGATACTTCGTCCCCGCCACGATCAGCGAGATGTCCAGCGCCAGAATGCGCTTGTCCGCCAGGAAGTGCGGCACGTCGCCGAAGACAATCTTCTGCGCGAGCCCCTCGACGATGGCGGTCTTCCCCACGCCGGGCTCGCCGATCAGGACGGCATTGTTCTTCGTGCGACGGCAGAGCACCTGCTGCACGCGTTCGAGCTCGATATGTCGTCCGACCAGCGGATCGAGCTGGTTCTTCATCGCCGCTTCAGTGAGGTCACGCGAGAACTCGGCGAGGAGCGGCGTTTCCTTCACGCGGGTCAGCGTGGTTTTCTCGTTCAGCAGCGCAACGATGTCCTCGCGGACGGTGTTGAGCCGCATCCCCTTTTCCATGAGGATAGTGGCGGCGACCGACCGTTCCTCGCGGAGGATGCCGAGCAGCAGGTGCTCGGTTCCGATGTAGTTGTGCAGCAGACGATCGGCCTCTTCGGCCGCAAACTGCAGGACCCGCTTCGTTTCCGCGCTGAAGGGGATCTCGACCGAGGTCGAGACTTTCTCCCTGAAAACCGTCCGGCCTTCGATTTCTTTCCTGATGCTTTCGAGGGACAGGTGGGAGCGCGCGAAAATCCTGCTGGTCAGCCCTTTCCCCTCACGGATTAGCCCCAGAAGGAGGTGCTCGGTCTCAATCGAAATGCTGCCGAGCTGGCTGGCTTCGTACCGCGCGAAGAAAAGGACGCGTCGCGCTCGTTCCGTATAACGTTCGAACATCCGATGTACCTATGGGTTAACGGTGGGACTTTCCCTAGCTCGCATTATACGGCAAAGCCCGCACCCCGGCCAGTGATTCTAGGGGCTAAGTGAGCTTCTCTTAGGCATTTAGTCGGACGGAACTGCCCGCCAGAATAGCCCCTGGTAAATTTGACACCGTGACGGCATCAGGCGATTCTCGGGATAACTCAATCGCGCATGGTTCGACCGCGGGCGAGGGGGCTCGCCGGATGGCAGGCAGGCACTATTATGACGAGGCCGGCGGGGACGAAGGTTCGAACCCTTTCCTAACGGATTCATTACCATCGCCGCCTATTCAGGTGATGTAGCCTGACACTGATTGCTAGGTGTGAAGGAGAGTGCGGTATGGCCGTTACCTTGACAAGTTTACTCACAGAAACACAGCTCGAGACATTCCGATCACGGGCGCCGGGCTACGACCGCGACAACAAATTCTTTCAGGAAGACTTCGACGAACTGAAGAAAGCTGGCTATCTCAAGATGGCAGTCCCGTCGGAATTGGGCGGACTGGGCTTCAAACTCGCCGAGGTGGCCCGAGAGACGCGCCGGGTCGCGATGTACGCCCCCTCGACCGCACTCGGCACCAACATGCACAACTACTGGGTCGGGCTCTCAGCAGACCTCTGGCGCGGCGGCGACAAGTCCCTGGAGTGGCTTGCTGCGCGAAGCGGCCGCCGGCGAAGTCTTCGCCGCGGGCCATGCGGAACCCGGGAACGACCTCCCGCTGCTGCTCTCGACGACCAAGGCCGAGCGCGTCGACGGAGGCTGGGCCTTCACCGGCAGGAAGTCGTTCGGCAGCCTGACACCGGTGTGGACTCGCCTCGGCGTGCACGGCCTGGACACCAGCAACCCGTCCGCGCCAAGGGTCGTGCACGGGTTCCTCCCGCGCAACACGCCCGGCATCACGATCAAGGAGACGTGGGACGTTCTCGGCATGCGCGCCACGCGCAGCGACGACACGGTGCTCGAACGGGCCTTTTGTCCGGACAAGTACATCGGCCGCATCGTCCCCGCCGGCGCCGCCGGTATCGATGGCTTCGTGATCGGGATCTTCGCCTGGGCCTTGTTGAACTTCGGCAACGTCTACTACGGCCTGGCGTGCCGCGTCCGCGATCTTGATTGTCGAGATGGTGAAGGGCAAGGGCTCGCTCGGCCTGACCCGCTCGATGGCGTATCACCCCGAGGTGCAGCACGGGATGGCCGAGATCACCATGGAGCTCGAATCGATTCGCGCGCTTCTGGAATCGGTCGCGGTCGACTGGTCCAATGGCGTGGACCACGGCGGGAACTGGCCGATCAAGCTCGTCTCGGCCAAGCACAAGGCCGTCGTCGGCGCCTGGCAGGTGGTCGACAAGGCGATGGATCTGTCCGGCGGATTCGGGATGTTCAAGAAGCACGAGACTCGAACGCCTGTTCCGCGACGCGCGCGCCGGACGCTTCCACCCGGCCAATCCCGCCCTCTCGCACGAACTCGTCGGCAAGCTGACGCTCGGGATCAATCCGGACGAGCAGCCGCGGTGGGGATAAGAACGCTGCCGTGGTTCGCGGCTCGTGGCTCGTAGCTCGTAGACCCTTTCGAAAGGCCTTTCGAGCGACGAGCCGACGAGCTACGAACTACGGCACGTCACGCTCGACGATCGCTTCCGCCTCTATCTCGACAAGCATTTCAGCATCAATCAGCCGGCTGACCTCGACCATCGAGGTCGTCGGCCTGATCGACGCGAAGACTCTCGCCATGCGCGCGGCCGACGGCTTCCCAGTCGCGCGCGATGTCGGTCACGTAGATCCGCGTGCGCACGACATCCTCAGTCGACGCGCCAGCCCGTTCGAGTGCGGTGCGGATGTTCGCGAGGATCTGCAGCGTCTGCGCGCGGGCATCGTTCTTCCCAACCAGCGCGCCATCCGGTCCGGTGGCGGTCGTGCCCGAGACGTGGATCACCGCCCCGACCGCACGGCGCGCGAATAGCCGACAATCGGTTCCCACTTGGTTCCGGTCGCGATGTTCTGCCTGGACATGTGCTCCAATATAAGGGCATGACGCGAGTGGCGGGCGGCCTTTGCGCCAGTGGACTCCTCTTGCCCCGCATCTGCGGGCGCGCGATCGTCGCGATGTGCATCACGCTCGCGGCAGGGTGCGGTGGATATTCCGGGCCCTCACCCACCTCGCCTCCACCGCTCGTTCAATTGCCTGACGGTTCATACACTCTGACCATTTGCATCTTCCGGTTCGTGCCACCGGCTTGATTCAGCCGACGGTGACCTACGAAGCCGTCGCCGGCGGCGCGAGCACCATCTGCCAGAGCAACACGTGGACGCTGTCGCCGAGGTGACTTTGAACCCACACATATGCCCGCTGGTTCAATGTTGTTCGCAGTGGACAGCGAAGTACGGCTGACGAGCCCGGAACGGTCGCGACGACCACGACGAACACGACGCAAAATAATGGCTTCGCGAACGTCGCGGCCGTCGTGGCCGTTGCCGGTGCCGTCAGGTGGGGTCCGCTGTTGCACGAAACGGGCACGACCTACGCGCCATGGCCTTCGATCCGCTATCCAGAAATGTTGGGCGTTGGGAGTTGGGCGTTGGGAGTTGACTCCTCCTTCAGCTTCCCATCTTCCAGCCGCAGAATCCGATCGCAGGACGCAGCAAGCTTGGGATTGTGCGTCGCGATGACCGACGTGAGGCCGCGCTCGCGGTGCATGTCGCGCAGCAGGTCGTGAAGGAGTTCGGCGGTGTGCTCGTCGAGGTCGCCGGTCGGCTCGTCCGCGAGCAGGAGCGCGGGTTCCATGATCAGCGCCCGCGCGATGGCGACGCGCTGTTGTTCGCCGCCGGAGAGCATGCCCGGTCTGTGCTCCAGCCGCTCGCCAAGCCCGACACGCGTCAGCAGGCCGGTAGCCCTCGACTGTCGCTCGGCTGACGGCCGGCGCGCGATGCGCATCGGCATCTCGGCGTTCTCGAGCGCAGTGAATTCCGGCAGCAGGTGATGGAACTGGAACACGAACCCGACGTTCTTGTTGCGGAAGGCGACGAGTTCCTCATCGGACATGCGACCCAGCTCGACGCTGCCGATCCGGATCGTGCCCTCGATCGATCGCATCGAGGCCGCCGAGCACGTGCAGCAGGGTGCTCTTCCCCACACCCGACGCTCCGACGATCGCCACCATCTCGCCCTGCTCCAGGCTGAGGTCCAGCCCGCGCAGGACTGTCAGCAGCGTGCCGCCGACCGGGTAGCTCTTGGATAGGCCGACGACTTCGATATACGCCATGAATCAGTTGAGTGCTGGCAGTCCGGCTAAAGCCGGCTCTACACGTCCGGCTAAAGCTCTACACGGTCCGGCTAAAGCCGGCGCTACTGATACCTCAGGGCCTGCGCCGGATCGAGCTTCGACGCCTGCCGGGAGGGGTAAATCGTCGCGACGAAGCACACGAGCACCGCGACGATGACGACGACGGCGAAGTCGAGCGGTTCGAGGCGGAAGGGTACGTGTGAAATCTGATACACGTCGATCGGAATCTGGATCAGCTTGTAGCGATCCAGGATGTAGATCAGCGTGTAACCGGCGATCGCCCCGGCGCTGGTACCGATGATGCCGATGATCAATCCCTGCAGCACGAATATCCTGCGGATGCTCGCCGCCGAGCTCCCCATCGTCTTCAGGATCGCGATGTCGCGGCTCTTCTCCATCACCATCAGGATCAGCGACGCGATGATGTTCAGCGCCGCCACCAGGACGATCAGGCCGATGGTGATCGAGATCGCCATCTTCTCGAGCCACAGCGCCGAGAAGAGCGAGCTGTTGACGTCCGCCCAGTCCTGCGCGCTGTACTCCGAACCCAGCTGTGACGGAATGGCGGCCGCGACGTTCATCGCCTTGAAGAGATCGTCCACGTGCAGCTCGAGGAACGGGGACGTCGAGCTGCCGAACATGTTTCTGGCGACGTCGAAGTGAATGAACCCGTAGGTGGCGTCGTACTCGTACAGGCCCAGCCGGAAAACGCCGACGACCTTGAACACCCGAGGGCGTCGGTGTGACGCCGAACGGCGTCAGGATTCCTTCCGCCGTCAGCACCTGGATGCTGTCCCCCACGTAGACGCCGAGCTTCTGCGCGAGGTCAGCGCCGAGCACGATGCCGGCAATCTGTCCTTCCGGCACCTCGAGCGCTTTCAGGCTGCCGGCCTGCAGCTTCTTCTCGACCTCCGTCACGTTCGACTCGAGCTCGGGCACGACCCCTTTCAGCGTGATCGGCAGATCACTTCCCGCGCTCTGCGCCAGGCCCAGACCCCAGGATCACCGGTGCGGCGCCGGTCACATGCGGTAGCGCGCTGACGCGTTTGATCTCTTCCTGAAAATTGTCGAAGCCCCCAGCCTTGAAGACATACACGTGTGCGGCCGATCCGATCAGCCGGTCGCGAAGCTCGCTCTGCAGCCCCGTCAGCAGCGCCAGCGCGATGAGCAGCGCCATCACGCCAACCGAAACGCCGATGACCGAGATGAGCGAGATCAGCGAGATGAAGGCCTGCTTGCGCCTCGCCAGCAGGTACCTGACGGCGACGAACAGCTCGAACGGAATGTCTTTCATACTCGTCTCGGAGCCCGCGGGCTAATCCTTCCGCGGACGCATCAGCGGAAACAGGATGACGTCGCGAATCGAGGGGCTGTTGGTCAGCAGCATGACGAGACGATCGATTCCCACACCTTCTCCGCCGGCGGGCGGCAGGCCGTATTCGAGCGCCCTGATGTAGTCCTCGTCCATCACATGCGCCTCGAGGTTGCCGGCCGCCCGGCTGTCGATCTGCGCCTCGAACCGCCGCCGCTGCTCTGCCGGATCGTTGAGCTCGCTGAACGCATTGGCCACTTCAAACCCGCCGATGTAGAGCTCGAATCGTTCCACGGTATCCGGATCGCCCGGCTTCTGCTTCGATAACGGCGACACTTCGGTCGGGAAGTCGGTACACGAATGTCGGATGGGCGAGCCGATCTTCGTAGAGCCGCTCGAAGATATCGGTCGTGATTCTTCCGGCTCCCCAACTCGCTTCAACCCCCAGGCCCAGCCGGCGGGCAATGTCCGCCGCGACAGCCCGATCGCGGAGCATCGTCGTATCCACCTGTCGTCTTGAGACGCTCGGATGCCGCCTCGGCCGCTCCCTCACGCAAGGACACCCGCCGATAGGGTGGCGCCAGCGACATCTCGATGTTCGCCGAAGCGGATCTGGTCGGTGCCGATTGCGGCGCGGGCCACGGTCGACAGCATCTCCTCGGTCATGACCATGAGCTTCTGGTAGTCGCTGTAGGCCTCGTAGAACTCGAGCATCGTGAACTCGGGGTTGTGCTGCGTCGAAATCCCCTCGTTCCTGAAGTTACGGTTGATCTCGTAGACCCGTTCGATTCCGCCGACGGTGAGGCGCTTCAAGTACAGCTCCGGCGCGATGCGCAGGAACAGCTGCATGTCGAGCGCGTTGTGGTGGGTGACGAACGGCCGGGCCAGCGCACCGCCAGCGATGGGCTGCATCATCGGGGTCTCGACCTCGAGATAGCCTCGGGCGTTCAGAAAGGTCCGCATGGCCGCCAGCACCTGGCTGCGGACTTCAAAGACCTGGCGCGAATCCGGGTTCACGATCAGATCGAGATAGCGCTGACGGTAGCGCGTTTCGACGTCGTGCAGCCCGTGCCACTTTTCCGGCAGCGTGATGAAGCACTTCGCCAGAAACTCGAGGCTCGAGGCCCAGATGGTGAGCTCGTTCGTCTTCGTCCGAAACAGGTGCCCGGAAACGCCAACGAAGTCCCCGAAATCGAGCAGCTTGAAGATCGAGAAATCCCGCTCAGACAGCGAATCCTTACGGATGTAGACCTGGATTTTCGAGCGGCCATCCGAAAGCACCAGAAAATTCGCCTTGCCAAAGCTGCGGATCGCCATCACACGTCCTGCCGTCGTCGTCTGAATTTTCTCGGCCTCGAGCTCCGCGGTCGAGCGACCGCCGAAGCTGTCGACGAGCTCGGAGATGACGTGGGTGCGGTTGAAGGTGACCGGATACGGATCGATCCCGAGCCGTTTGAGCTCTTCGAAGTTATGCCGCCGCTGGGCGAGCAGGTCGGATTCTCTGGTTTCAGACATGGTTCTACGTGCTGACGTGCGACGTGCGACGTGCGACGTGCCACGTGCGACGTGCTGACGTGCGACGTGCTGACGTGCGCGACGTGCTGCACATTGCGCCTGGCTTACTCACGATTCAGATCCCGGCGAACGGCGTCCAGCACGCCGTTGACGAATGCCACGGACTCGTCACCGCTGTAGGTTCGCGCAAGCTCGATGGCTTCGTTGATGACGACTTTCGGCGGTATATCCGCGTCGCCGAGCAGCTCGAACACCGCGAGCCGCAGGATCATCCGATCGATGACGGCCATGCGTTCGACCCGCCAGTTGACGGCGCGAGCCGCGATCAGCGAGTCGAGCTCGGCGAGCCGCTCGACCACCCCACGCACGAGGGCGTCGGCGAACGTGCGCAGTTCTTCGCCGACCTCGCCGTCCGGATCGTGTGCCGGCCAATAGGTCGCGATGGCTTCGTCCGCGCCACAGCGGCCGATCTCCCAGTGGTAGAGCATCTGCAACGCCGCTTCCCGCGCGCGGCGCTTTCCCGCCACGATCGGTGCGGATCATCGCCGGTTTGCGCCGCGCAGCCGACGGAACAACAACGCCATCTCGACGGCCGCCGCGGCTGCTTCGAATCCCTTGTTCTCGCGCCCCTCGATCGCCCGTTCCTCGGCCTGTTCCCACGTGTCCGTCGTCAGCACGCCGAACGCCATCGGCACGCCCGTGTCCCCCGCTGCCTGTTGCATGGCGTGCGCGACCGAATCGGAGATGTACTGGAAATGCGGCGTGGCGCCGCGAATCACGCATCCCAAGCAGACGATGGCATCGAATCGACCGGTGTCGGCAGCAGCCCTGGCGGCCTGCGGCAGTTCGAATGCGCCGGGAACCTCGAACAGCTCGACGCCGTCATCAGCCACGCGCGCCTCGGCCAGCGCGGCGCGCGCCCCGGTGGACAGCTTCGTGGTAATGCTTCGTTGAACCGCGCGACCACAATGGCGAAGCGGCAGCCTCGACGCGTCAGGCAGCGGGGCAACGCTCGGATCCGATACTCGCACGCGCTACTTCCCCTTGAAGTCGGCTTTGCGTTTCTCCAGAAACGCCCGCGTGCCCTCGCGCATGTCATCGGTGCTGGCGACGAGGCCGAACAGCGTCGCCTCGTAGACCTCGGCATCGGCAAAAGCCATCTGCATCCCCCGATTGACGGCATCGATGATGTAGCGCACGGCGATCGGTGCTTTGCTCGCAAGCTGAGCGGCCAGCTTGCGTGTCTCGTTCATCAACTCGCCAGCGGCGACCACGCGATTCACAAGGCCCAGCCGGTGGGCCTCCTGCGCGGTGATGGGGTCGCCTGTCAGCAGGAGTTCGAGCGCGCGTCCTGCTCCGATCAGTCGAGGGAGCCGCTGCGACCCTGCGTAGCCGGGAATCAGGCCGAGGTTGATTTCCGGCTGACCGATCTTCGCGGTCTCTGCTGCAAGTCGCAGCGTGCACGCCATGGCCAGCTCGCACCCGCCGCCGAGGGCGTAGCCGTTGATCGCGGCGATCACCGGCTTCCCCATGTTTTCGATCAGGTCGACGACGTGCTGACCCCGGCGGGCGTGCTCGCGGCCTCCCGCGGGGCTCTGAACCGCCAGCTCGTTGATGTCCGCGCCGGCGATGAATGACTTCTCGCCAGCGCCCGTGATGATCACGACCGTCACGCCGTCATCGTGCTTCAGCGCGAGGATCGAACGGCGGAGTTCGTCCATCGTCTGTGTGTTGAGTGCGTTGAGCACTTTCGGGCGGTTCACGGTGATGATCGCCACCCGCCGTCGCGTTCGATCAGCAGGTTTTCGAGATTGTCGAGAGTGTGAGAGTCATGGCCTCAGAAAGGAAATCTGCCGGTACCCGGATCGTCGAAGTATACCTTTCGAATAACCTTCAGCGAAGCGAGGGCTGCTGCGCCAAGCGCAGCACCCACGGCATCCGCCAGCAGACGTCCAGGGGATCGGCCGTGCGTCCGGGCACGTACAGTTGATGAATCTCGTCCGAGTCACACCATACAGGACGCTGAGCGCCACGGCCGCGAGCGCGCGCGGCCATGTGATCGCTGCCAGCCGTCCGCCGGTCAGCGCGCGCAGGATCAGGAACCCCAGCGGCGCATACGCGGCAATGTGCAGGAACTTGTCCGCCAGCGACTCGGTCACGATGCTGGTGTCCGGCGTAGCGGAGGCGGCGAAGAGGAGGGCCATGTGCGCAACGACCGGCCCCCACAGAATCAGCAGCGACCCAGAGACAGGTTCAGAGCGGCAGCGGGTACATCAGCCACCCGAACGCCAGGGCAACGGCGAGGAACACCCCGAACATGTAGGCGCCGGTGCGAATCTGCTGCCGCGGATCGTCACGCAGGAGCGCGGCGAACACCGTCGAGACGAGCAGCGCGAACACGACCATCAACGCAAAATGACTGGTCACTTGCGGCCCATTCCGATGTCGAACGCATCGAGGATGACGAGAAAATTCAACAGGCCTGCGACGATGAGGAAGCAGTTGCCGTACTCGTAGGTTGACGCGGTAACCGTGCCTTCGCCCGCAGCCCATCATCCTGGTGATCAACCACGGAATGCCCAGTCCCATGTCCGCCACCGCCGCGAGCGCGACCAGCGGCTCTCTGAGATCCATCGAGAACACCCGGCCGGCAAGGAGCAGGCCGATCCCGAACATGATCAGCAGCGCTGCCATGAACACGACGGCCTTCTGCCGTCGTCCCAGCCAGAGGTGCCCTGCGCCTGGCATCGCCCAGGCCAGCAGGCAGACGAGCACCAGCGTGCCCTCCGACGTGACGCGCGTGGGCTCGACCGTGGTGGATTTCGTGGTCATCGTCACAGAAAATGATACCGCGGATTGCTAGCGTCGCTTACCGCTGAGGGCGGACGAAACATTCACGCAGCACGAATCCCAGCGTTGCGCCCAGCGGAAGGCTCGAAACGAAACCGGCTGACGTTGCTCCACGCTGCGATACCAGTCCATTCAAGCGCCAGGCTCAGGAACATCGGCACCGCGGCGATGGCCAGTGCGCGCCGCGCGGCGGCTGAACCGCGGGTTCTTGATCCGATCACGAGCGACGCGACGCGCCGACGCGCGCCAGCAACATACAGACCCGAGGCAGCGCCCGCAGACCGGCATCTGAACACCCGCCCACGCGAACGAACGCTCGCGCCGCTGGTGGCAGATATGCGATCCCGCCTCATAGACGAGGACGCGTCGCAACCGGGAAACTGCGCTGCGACAGTGCCGTCGGCGCCGCGAACAGCGCGACGAGCCAGATCACGGCGATGGCCGTCACCGCTGCGGGCAGCAGGCGCATGAGTTTCAAGCGGTCGACCACGATCCACCGGCCGCGACAACGGAGCGGCCGGTCCCGATTGAGGAGATACGTTCACTAGAGTTCCGCCGGGCGCGCCGAAGTGCGACTCGTATCGCTCGCGAAACTCGGGCCATGAGTAGGCGTGACTCTGCCCGCCAAGGTGCTCGAGGGCATAGGTCGCCGCGACGGCTCCGAGCCTGCGCGCAGATCTCGTAGTCCGCCTGGTGGGCCATGCCCTTCATGAACCCGCCGCGAAAGGCATCACCCGACGCCGGTGGGATCGACGATGCGATGCGGTGGAACCGCGGGCACGTCGACCTCCCGATCTTCGTCGACGATCGTGCATCCCTTCTCGCCGCGGGTGATCACGAGCGCGGCGGTCTGCTCGAGGATGCCTGCCTCATCGAGCCCGGTCTTCTGCCGCATCAGCTCGAATTCGTAGTCGTTGGCGATGACCAGCCGCGCGCCGGAAAGTCCGTCGCGCAGTTGATCGCCGTCCATGCGCGCACACTGCTGTCCAGGATCCCAGATGAACGGAATCTGCAGCGTGCGGCATTCCTCCGCGTACTGCAGCATCGCTCCCGGATCGTTCGGCGAGACGATCGCCAAACCGCAATCCGGGACGGTGCGAAACGAGAGCTCACCGGCGTTGGCCATGGCGCCGGTATAGAACGATGCGATCTGATTGCTCTCCACGTCGGTGCTGCAGAAGAACGATGCCGTGAACTTGCCGTCCACCTGCTTGACGAGCGACGTATCGATGCCCGCCGCCTCGAGCCACCGGCGGTAGTCTTCGAAGTCCTGCCCTGCCGTCGCCATGAGTCGCGGACGTTCGCCGAGCAGCGCCAGCGTGTAGGCGATGTTCGGCGCGCACCCGCCGCGGCGCTTGTCCATGCTGTCCACGAGAAAGCTGAGGCTGACGCGTGACATGTGTTCGGGCAGGAAGTGCTCGGTGAACCTCCCCGGGAACGACATGAGGTAATCGAAGGCGATAGACCCCGTGACGACAATGTTCATCGTGATGGCTGGCTACTGAAGATAACGTCGGATGATCGGACCGAGATCACGTTTCGTCTCGGAAGGCACGGCGTCGGGGCGAGTGATGATCGCGTATTTGAGCGCGGTCGCGCATTCGCACGTGCGCTCGAACGGCAGTTGACCCACGGCATTGGCGATCACCTGCTGCGCGGTCTTCGAGTTCTGCGTCAGGTTGGCGACGATCATCTCGACCGTCACTTGGTCGTGGTCGGGATGCCAGCAGTCGTAGTCGGTGACCAGGGCGATCGTCGTGTAGCAGATTTCCGCTTCGCGCGCGAGCTTGGCCTCCTGCAGGTTGGTCATCCCGATGATGTCCATTCCCCACGAACGATAGAGGCGCGATTCGGCGAGCGTGGAGAACTGCGGACCCTCCATGCAGACATAGGTGCCACCCTTGTGCACGGTGGCGCCCGCCTGCTGCGCCGAGCTGAAGGCAATGGCACTCAGCGGCGAGCAGAACGGATGCGCGAATCCCACGTGGGCCACGAGGCCATGGCCGAAGAACGTGGAGATCCGGCCGCGCGTGCGGTCGAGAAACTGATCGGGGATCACCAGGTCGAGCGGCTTGTACGCTTCCTTCAGGCTGCCCACCGCGCTGGCCGACAGGATGTACTCCACGCCAAGCGTCTTGAGTCCGTAGATGTTCGCGCGAAAGTTCAGCTCCGACGGCAGCAGGCGATGTCCGGCGCCATGACGCGCGAGGAACGCCACGCGCTTCCCACGCAGCGTCCCGATCAGGTATGGCGCCGATGGATCGCCGTAGGGGGTGCTGACCTTGCGCTCTTCGCGGTCGGTCAGCTCCGCCATGTCGTACAAGCCGCTGCCGCCGATGATACCGATGGAGATGGACATGGACTAGTCGTCAGTCGTCAGTCGTTAGTCGTCGGTCAGAGGTTCGACGTATTTCCTGCGGCCAGATTCGCGGATGTAACCGGCGGCGATCTCTGGATCGTGCTCGAAGAATATCAGATATTCGCGCTCGATCGCCTCGCGGATGAACGCGCGTTTGAAGGTCAGCGTGTCCATCGGGTAGAGGTCGTAGGCCATGATCCACGGCTCGTCGATGTGCGCGGCGGTAGGAATCATGTCGGCCGGGAAGACCGCCGTCTTCCCCGCTGACTCGATGATCACCACCTGGTGATGCATCGTATGACCGCCACTGCGCTTCACCCGCACGCCCGGCATGATCTCGCCATCCCCCGGCACCAGATCCAGGACGCCCGCCTCTTCGAGCGGAACGAAGTTCTCCGCGAGATAGCTCGCGCGGTTCCGCTCGTGCGGGTGCGTCGCGTCCTCCCATTCAGCGGTCCTGACAACGTAGCGTGCCCGCGGGAATGTCGGCACGATCGCGCCCGAGGCCGTGCGGGTCGTGAATCCGCCGGCATGATCGAAATGCAGGTGCGTGGCGAGGACGATGTCGATGTCGTCGGGGCCGAGACCGGCATCGGCGAGGCTGTGGGTGAGATCGCGGGGTCGCTCGATGCCGTAAATGTCGACGCTCTTCGCGTCCATCTTCCCGCCGATCCCAGCGTCGACGATCACCGTCTTCTCGCCGCGCACGAGCAGCGGGCGCAGGCCCACGCGAATCCGGTTGCGGTCATCTGCTGGCGCCCGCTTGTCCCACAGCGGTTTCGGCACGATGCCGAACATCGCGCCGCCGTCGAGCCGGAAGTGGCCGTCGAGGAGGGGGATTAACTCTAGCGAGCCGACGTTCATGAAGCCTCATACTCTTACTTGCGCACTCGCGCACCCGCGCACGTGCTCAGGCCTTCTGCGTGAGTTCCACCAGCACCCCGTGCGCGCTGGATGGGTGAATGAAGGCGACGAGCGAGCCGTGCGCTCCCGGCCTCGGGGCGTCGTCGATCAGGCGCACGCCCCGCGCCTTGAGCTGCTCGAGCGCGGCTCGAATATCGTCCACCCGCAGCGTAATGTGATGCAGACCGGGCCCGCGCTTGCCGACGTACTTGGCAATCGGCGAGTCGTCGGCGGTTGCCTCGAGCAGTTCGAGCGCAGCTTCACCCGCGGGAATGAAGTGCGCGCGAACGCGTTGGGACGTCACCTCTTCGGGGGAATCGACCTCCAACCCGAGCGCGTCGCGATAGAACGTCAACGCCGCATCGATGTCCGACACGGCTATGCCGATGTGATCCAAGCGTGCCTTCATGACGCCTTTCCGGTCTTCGGAAGCGCGCGACCGATGATGTCGTCCACGGCCGTGTAGGGATCGAGCTCGCGCGCGGCGATGCGATCGAGCGTCGCGTCGAACTCACCGGTGGCGAGCACGCTCCGCTCGACGTGCTGCAGAAATCGCTGGCCGAGCAGCTCGCGCATGCGCCACTCGGCTCGTGCGCGGCGGCGGCCACCGGTGTTGCCAGCCGTGTGCAGGCGAAAACGGTCGATCGCCTCCATCAGCTCGGGAATTCCCTTGCCGGTCGTCGCCTCGGTCTTGACGATCGGTGGGCCGCCACTCACCCGCCGCGAAGACCTGCAGCGAGAGCAGCGATTCGATCGATGCCACCGTGCGATCGGCGCCGTCGCGGTCCGCTTTGTTCACCACGAAGATGTCGGCGATCTCCATGATGCCGGCCTTCAGCGCCTGAACTTCGTCGCCGGCGCCTGGCACGATCGTCACCACCGAGATGTCCGCCGTGCGCACGATGTCGATCTCGTCCTGACCGACGCCCACGGTTTCGATCAAGACGACGTCCTTGCCGGCGGCGTCGAGCACGAGGGCCACCTCGCTTGTCGCACGGGCGAGCCCGCCGAGATGCCCTCGCGTGGCCATGCTTCGAATGAACACGCCAGCATCGCCGGCGTGCGCTTGCATCCGGACGCGATCGCCGAGAATGGCGCCGCCGCTGAACGGGCTGGTTGGATCGACGGCGACCACGCCGACCGTCTTGTCGGCCGCGCGGATTGCCGTCGTCAGCCGGTCGACGAGCGTGCTCTTGCCTGCGCCCGGCGGGCCGGTGATGCCAATGAGGTAGGCGCGGCCGGTCCTGGGAAAGATGCGCCGCACCAGCTCGGCGCCTTGCGGAGACTCGTCTTCGATGAGCGAGATCGCACGCGCGATCGCACGCGGATCCCCCGCGAGCACCCGCTCCGGAAATGAGGGCGCGTTCACTGGCCGAGTAGCTGGCGCGCGATGACGAGCCGCTGGATCTCGCTCGTCCCTTCGCCGATGGTCAGGAGCTTCACATCACGGAAGTATTTTTCGGCGGGGTAATCCTTCACGAAACCGTAGCCGCCATGGATCTGCACGCCGTCGTCGGCGGCTTTCACCGCAATCTCGCTCGCGAAGAGCTTGGCAATCGACGACTCCTTCGTCGTGCGCGCGCCGCGATCCTTCATGTACGCCGCACGGTAGGTCAGCCATCGCGCTGCCTCGATTCGCGTCGCGTCATCGGCCAGCTTCCACTGGATCGCCTGGAACGAGGCGATTGGCTGACCGAACTGGCGGCGCTCCTTCGCATAGCGTCGCGCGGCCTGGTACGCGCCCTGCGCGAGGCCAACCGACAGGGCCGCAATGCCAATGCGTCCGCTGTCGAGCACCTGCAGCGTGTTGATGAAGCCCTGCCCTTCCTCACCGAGCAGCTGGGTTGCGGGGATGCGACAGTTCTCGAACACGACCTCGCTGGTGTCGCTGGCGCGCATCCCCAGCTTGTTCTCTTTCTTGCCGGGAGACATACCGGGCGTGCCGTGTTCGACGATGAACGCCGAGATTCCGCGATGACCCTCAGCGCGGTCGGTGATGGCGATCACGACCATCACGGCCCCGATGCGGCCATGCGTGATGAACGCTTTGGCGCCGTTGAGAACCCAGCAATTTCCCTGACGGATGGCGGTCGTCCGCATACCGGCTGCATCGCTGCCGGCGCCAGCCTCGGTCAACCCCCAGGCGCCGAGCACCTCACCGCGCACGAGGCGCGGCAGGTACTGCTGCTTCTGCGCCTCGTTTCCGAACAACGAGATGTGCGCGGTACAAAGCCCGTTGTGAGCGGCGACCGACAGGGCGATCGCCGGACAGACACGGGCGATCTCTTCGATACAGATGCAGTAGTCGACCGTGGACATTCCCGCTCCGCCAAACTCTTCGGGATAGGTAATGCCCGTGAGACCCAGTGCGGCGAGCTTCGGCAGCAGCTCCATCGGGAACTGCTGGGCCTCGTCCCAGTCCATGACGTGAGGGCCGATTTCCGCCTCGGCAAACTCCCGCACCGTACGGCGCAGGAGCTCCTGCTCGTCGCTCAGTCGGAAGTCCATTGTTATGAATTTATCATGCGGACGCCCGCCGTGGTCCGTGGCCCGTGGTTCGTGGTTCGTAGGCAAACGGAGAATCGGCGATGGACTTCGGTTTGCGCCACGCCGCGACCATGAACTACGGACTACGGACTACGGCGTATGCTAGGCACATGCGAATACGTCACGATTCGCACTTGCCTGGCTCTCGTTCTCCTCATCCCATCAACAGCGTCGGCCGACATCACGGCATTTCTCGGTTCGACCACGACGCCGGTGAATCGCATCGTCACGGGCGCCAGCATCGGGGCCGGGCTCGTGATCGTGGGGTTCGAGTTCGAGTACGCCAGGACAAGCGAGGACCTGCCGGAACTTGCGCCGGGGCTTCGCACCTACATGTTCAACGGTCTCCTGCAGACGCCGATTCCGATTGCGGGAATGCAGTTCTACGGCACGATGGGCGGGGGGGTGTACCACGAGACGCTGAACCAGGCGTCGGAGACGAATTTCGGCGTCAACGTCGGAGGCGGCGTGAAGATCTCGTTGGTAGGGCCGCTTCGGCTTCGCGTCGACTACCGTGTCTTCACGCTGAGTGGCGACCCGCTGCATTCGAAACCGCAGCGGTTCTACGCGGGGCTCAACCTCAAGTTCTAGTTCAACGCCAACACCCAACCGCCAACTCCCAACGACGCCGACAGAGACGGCTCGGCGTGTATTGGGAGCTGGGAGTTGGAATGTTGGAAAGCGGAAACCTACTTGAGCGGGCTCAGGTTGAGGCGGTTGGGGCCAGCGGCAAAGGCGTCGACGTACTTCTTGACCATCGCCTGGTTCTCAGGCGTGCCGTATTCCTTTCCGAGCGACTCGGCCAGCAGCGCAAACAGATCGTACTCGGCTGCCTTGACGGTCGGGTCGATCATCATCACGTACAGGGCGTTCCCGGACATTGGTTCGTTCGACTTGTAGATCTTCATCGAACCGGCCTGCTGTTTTCGGATCGGATCCTCGCTCTTGGCGAGACCGGCCCTGACCTTGCCGATCAGTTCCTCGAACGCCGCTGTCTGATCCGGTTTGACCTGGAAGAGCAGGACGCCAGCGTCGCCATTAAACGTCAGACGCGGCTCCTTGGGGGTTTCGGGCTGCGCCGGTGGCGTCTGCTGCGCCGGTGGCGTCGTTGGCGGCTGGGTCTGGGCAAACAGCGCGGCCGGTGCGAGCGCCAGGGCGAGGGCGCATGTCGTAGTCACGAAGGGGCGACGCATTCAATCTCCTCCTTGATCAAACAAAACAACGACGGGGTCGAAACGGCAGGATCGAACCGACGAAGCGCATCGATCAGCCAAAACGAAAGCTGACACTTTACCGTACCCTACACAAAGACTGCCATCACCTCGTTGGCCACCAGCATTCCTTCACGGGTCAGACGGAGGCGGGGACCGTCGCGGACGAGCAGTCCGTCGGCGACGAAAGGGGCCAGGCTCTCCCCGTAAGTCGCCCAGACGTCGGTGCTGTACCGCCCCCCGTCACCGCAATGTCCACGCCTTCCGTGAGCCGTAACCCCGTGAAAAGCGCCTCTTCGAGACGTTCGGTGGGGGTCATGGTCCGCCGCTCGGTGACGAGCGAGCCGCCGGCCGTCACCGTCCGGACATAGTCCTCGGTCGCGGACACGTTCTTCCACCGGACGCCCTCCCGGGTCGAGTGCGCGCCGCAGCCGAACCCAAGCCATTCGCCGTCCTGCCAGTACTTCAGGTTGTGTCGGGATTCGCGGCCGGCACGGGCAACGTTCGAGATTTCGTACCTGTCGATACCCTGCGCGTTCGAGGCGGTCGAGGCTCCAGAGATACATGGCTGCCGCGTCCTCATCAGGGGCCAAGGACCAGCCCGACCTCGCCATTTCCTCTTTCAGTGGCGCATTCGGATAGAGCTCGAGCAGATACATCGACGCGTGGTCGGGACCGACGTCGGCGAGCGCTTCGACGCTCTCTTCCCAGTCCGCTCGCGTCTGCTGCGGCAGCCACATCATCAGGTCCAGGCTGATGTTGTCGAACCCGGCGCGTCTGGCCTCGCCGACAGCCTCGCGGGCGCGCGCACTCGAATGCACGCGGCCCAGCCGGCGCAACTCGGCTTCCCTGAACGATTGGACACCGAAACTGATGCGGTTGACCCCCGCCGCCCTGAATCCAGCCATCCGCTCCGGTGACGACGTTTCAGGGTTGGTTTCCAGCGTGACCTCGGCATCAGCCGTCACGGCTGAACGCTTCCCGGCAGGCGCCGATCAGCCGCGCGATTTCGGCCGGCTCCAGCAGCGATGGCGTGCCGCCGCCGAAGAAGATCGTGTCGGCGCCCGCGCCCGTCGCCGCACGGCGGATCTCCTGCTCGAGCGCCGTCACATACCGATCCTTCAGCCCCGGCTCGAACAGGCCGCGGTTGAAGTTGCAGTAGTTGCAGATGGAGGAGCAGAAGGGGATGTGGAGATAAAGCCCGATCATCGTGACTGCTGATGCTTGCCGTCGTTCGTGGTTCGTGAAACGTGGCTCGTAGTTCGCGAGACGACGTCTAGCTTCCGGCGCGGCCGCCGGACCATCCGAGCTCCTTGCCTTTGCCTTCGGGCTTCAGTTGCGCGCGGATGGGGCCTTTCGCTCGCACCGGCAGCTTCCGGCGCGGTTCGGCGGTCCACTGCATGTGCAGATCCTCCGGGCCTGCATTCGGAGGGAGGTTCCGGTAATCGGGGCCGTCGTATTCGAGGATCGTGCACATCTCGCGAAGACGGGAGTGCAGTCGGAACCCGACGCGCGTCAGGAGCGTGTTCACATCATCGCCAGGAACGTCTTCGTAGTTCGACGTGAAGATCGTGAGCCTCCGGTTGTTGTACCGGGTGGTGACGATCAGGCTCATCGTTTCTTCGACCCAATCGGTGAGGCGCTCGGCGCCGAGATCGTCGAGGACGAGCAGGTCGGCGTCCATGCACGGACGCAGGTAATCGATCGGCGTCGTCTTGATGACCGGGTCGTAACTCGATCGAATCAGCGTCAGCAGCGCGCGGGTGTCGTAGTAGAGCCCACGCGCGCCGGCCCGGCGGATGACGTCGGTGAGCACGGCGACGGCGATGTGGGTCTTGCCAATGCCGGGCGGCCCAATGACGAGCAGCCCCTTGTCGCAGACCGGAAACGACTCAGCGAAACGGCGCGCGGTGTCGATCGCCTTGACGAATCGCTCGTTGGGATAGGTCACGAGCGTGTCGAGCGTGCACCGGCGGTAGCGCGGCGGAATCTGCGCCTCGTCCAGCAGCCGGTCGTGAGCCCCGCACGCCAGCAGTCGCAACGCGCGACGCGACGAACGCCGTCTTTCTCTATCGCTCGCCAACCGGTGTCGTCGCAGAATTCGCAAGCCATGTTGACCGCCCGTGGGATCGTCATTGTCAATCGTTCGTCCTACCCCCGTCAATCAGCAAACGCCTGACGCGCCGACGCGCGCCTGGGCACACGCGCGAAGGGCGGGTCAATTGAGGTAGCTTCGCAATTCGCCCGCGCGTTTCGAACGCCGAAGTTTTTCCTTGGCTCGTGACTCGATCTGGCGGATGCGCTCACGCGACAGCTGGAGGATGTCGCCGACTTCCTGCAGCGTGCGCGGATCGCCGTCACGGTCGAGACCGAATCTCAGCTCGACCACTTCCCGTTCCTTTTCGTCGAGCTCGCCGAGCGCCACCCTCACGCGATCCGCCATCGCGTCGTGCAGCATCGCTTCCTCGACCGGCGGCACGGCGTCCTGCTCGAGAAGCTCCGCCAGCTCCGCGCCTTCGAACTCGCCGCGCCCTCTGCCGACGCGATCGCTCAACGACAGCTCGGGGCCGCCAAGATGCAGCAGCGCGTTGACGTCGGCTTCGGAGATGTCCATGTCTTCGGCGATCTCACGCGGCGTCGGCACGCGATCGAGCTCCTCGGTCAGCTCGGCCACTTCGCGCCCGAGCTTCGAGGCGACGCCCGACAGCCGCTGTGGCAGCGACATGACACGGCTCTGCATCGCCAGCGCATGGGTCACCGCCTGGCGAATCCACCACACCGCGTAGGTGATGAACTTGACGTTGCGCGTCGGATCGAACCGTCGCGCGGCTTCCATCAACCCGAGATTGCCTTCGTGGATCAGATCGAGGAACGCGACGCCCAGCCCGCGGTAACGTTTGGCGTAGCTGACCACGAAGCGCAGATTGCCTTCGACCAGCCGGCGCAGCGCGTCTTCGTCGCCCGTGACCTGCACACGCGTCCCAAGCTCGCGCTCGTCGTCCGGGGTCAGCAGCGGAATGCGGGCAATGGCACGCAGGTAGGCCTGCAGAGCATCGGAATCGGAGGTTCGATCCGCAGTGCCGCTCATGGCTGCATCTTATCGGAAATTGGAAATTGGAAATTGGAAATCGGCAATCGCCACTCCGATTTCCGATTTCCGATCTACTCCGATTTCCGATTTCCAATTCGATTCCGATTACGACGCGTCAGACCTTTTGCCGTGGTTCTTCGTCCACGGCTTCCACCGCCGGCGGCGCAGGCGCGCGAACGAGTTCGGTGGGTGACGACTTGACCAGCGCCGTGCTCAGCCGCTGTTCCCAGTCGCCGATGCCGCGCGACAGCTCGCGTTTCACGTAATCCATGAACTCGTTGACCTCGAGTTGCATGGCTTCGATCTTGCGCCGCATGTTCAGGATGATCTCGACGCCGGCCAGGTTGACCCCAAGGTCGCGCGTCAGCGACAGGATCGTCTCCAGCTGTTCGAGGTCCTCTTCCGAGTACAGGCGGGTGTTCCCGTCGGTGCGCGATGGCTTGAGCAGGCCCTCGCGTTCGTAGAGCCGAAGCGTCTGCGGGTGGATGTTGTACTTCTGCGCCACCACGCTGATCATGTAGTACGCCTTGCCGCCGCCACGCTTCATGTCAGTAGTCCGTCATTCGTCAGTCGTTTCCGCGCGTCCGCCGACCCCTGTCGATGCCCGATGTCCGATTAGAAGTGCAGCCCTTTTCTGAGATCGTCGTAGTTGCGCTGACCGAACTCGCGCAGGATGTCTCGCGATCGCTCGTCCACTCGCGTCGGCAGCACCAGCTTGACCTCGACGACGAGATCGCCCGGCGCTCCGTGCGGTGAGGGAACCCCGCGCCCGACCAGTCGGAAACGCTGCCCCGCCTGCGTTCCCGGGGGAATCCAGAATCGCGCCGGACCATCCAGCGTCGGGACGTCGATGCGCGCACCGAGCACCGCCTCATGCACCCCCAGCGGGATCACACACACGAGATCTTCACGCTCGCGTCGCAGGAAGGGATGCGGCAGCACCTGGACCGTCACGTAGACGTCACCGGGCTTGCCGCCGTTCTCCCCGGCGTGTCCACGCTCAGCGAGACGGAGGCGAGTGCCATCGATGGTGCCCGGCGGAATCGACACCGACAGTGGCTCGCTCCGGACCGTTCGCCCGTGCCCGTTGCAGAGCGCGCACCGTTGCACGCGAAGACGCCCGCTCCCGTTGCACGCCGCACAGGTTTTCGAGAACACCATGTGGCCGCGCGCCCAACGCACGGCGCCACTCCCATGGCACTCATGGCATCGCGAATCCGACACGGGCACATGTGCTGTCCCCGCGCACATGCTGCAGAGGACCTGGCGCGTCATGACGAGCTGGCGCTCCACGCCTTTGATCGCGTCGAGGAAGTCGATGGTGATCGTCGCGTTCAGGTCGGCGCCGCGCTCGGCTCTGTGTCCGCGCGCAGGAGCGGGGTGCAACACGTCCGAGAACAACTCCGCGAACGTCGCCGCCTGCGGTCCATGTGCGGCAACGGAGAAGTCGAACTCGGTGAACTCCAGCGACACCGGCGATCCCGGTGGTGGCGCCGCTGCCGCCCGTCCCACCGCGTCATATTCCTCGCGCCGACGCGGATCGACCAGTGTCTCGTACGCCTCGGACACCCGCCGGAACATCTCTTCAGCCGCCCGATCACCAGGATTGATCCCCGGGTGATACCGCCGCGCCATCCGGCGATACGCCCGCTTGATGTCCGTCAGGCTGGCGTCTGTCGACAGGCCGAGGATTGCGTAGAAGTCCATGAAAACCGTGGTCCGTGGTCCGTGGTCCGTAGTCTCGTGGTTCGTCAGCTCGTCGCTCGAAGTGCCCATCGTCGGGCTCTACGAGCTACGAACCACGAACCACGAACCACGGCAGCGTCAGTTACTTCTTGTCCTCTTCGACTACTTCAGCATCAATCACGTCGTCGGTCGGACGTCCGGCGCCGGCGGCGTCCGCTTCCGGTCGGCCGCCGCCTGGCTGGCCGCCGGTCGCTGCACCGGACGCGCGGTACATCGCTTCCGCCGCCTTGTGCTGCACCTGGTTGAGCGCCTCCATGCGACGCTTCATGCCAGCCGTATCGTTCTGGTCGATCGCGGTCTTGAGGTCGCCGATTGCCGACTCGATTGCCGCGCGATCGGTGGCCGGCAACTTCTCGCCAGCCTCCTTCAGCATCCGCTCCGCGGCATACGCCGCCTGATCGGCTTGATTGCGCGTCTCGATCTCTTCCTTACGCCGCTTGTCTTCGTCGGCGTGGGATTCCGCCTCACGCATCATCCGATCGACCTCGTCCTTCGAGAGGCCGCTCGACGCGGTGATGGTGATCTTCTGCTCCTTCTGCGTCGCCTGATCCTTGGCCGACACGTTGACGATGCCGTTGGCGTCGATGTCGAAGGTGACCTCGATTTGCGGCACGCCACGCGGCGCTGACGGCAGACCCGACAGGTGGAACCGGCCGAGCGTGCGGTTGTCGCGCGCCATCGGGCGCTCGCCCTGCAGCACGTGCACTTCGACGCTGGTCTGGTTGTCCGCGGCGGTCGAGAACGTCTCGCTCTTCCGTGTCGGAATCGTGGTGTTCCTCGGAATCAGCGTGGTCATCACCCCGCCCAGCGTTTCAATGCCGAGCGACAGCGGCGTCACATCGAGCAGGAGCAGGTCCTTGACCTCGCCCGCAAGCACGCCGGCCTGGATCGCGGCGCCGACCGCGACAACCTCGTCGGGATTGACGCCCTTGTGAGGATCCCTGCCGAACAGCTCCTTCACGATCTGCTGCACGCGCGGGATGCGCGTCGAGCCACCGACGAGCACGACCTCGTCGATCTGCTTCGAGTCGACGCCCGCGTCGCTCAACGCCTGCCGCGTCGGACCGATGGTCTTCTGCAGCAGGTCGTCCACGAGCGATTCGAACTTCGCCCGCGTCAGCCGCATCGTCAGGTGCTTTGGACCGGTCTGATCGGCCGTGATGAACGGCAGGTTGACGTCCGTCTCCATGACCGTGGAGAGCTCCATCTTCGCCTTCTCCGCCGCTTCCTTCAGGCGCTGGAGCGCCATCCGGTCCTTGCTGAGATCGATGCCTTCCTGCTTGCGGAACTCCGCGATGATCCATTCGATCACGCGCTGATCCAGGTTGTCGCCGCCGAGGTGCGTGTCACCGTTGGTCGCTTTGACCTCGACGACACCCTCACCGACTTCCAGGATCGAGATGTCGAACGTGCCGCCGCCGAAGTCGTACACGGCGATGGTCTCGTCCTTCTTCTTGTCGAGGCCGTAGGCAAGCGCTGCCGCGGTCGGCTCGTTCACGATCCGCGAGACCTCGAGGCCCGCGATCTGCCCCGCGTCCTTCGTGGCCTGGCGCTGCGCGTCGTTGAAGTAGGCGGGCACAGTGATGACCGCCTTGGTGACCGGCTGACCCAGGTACTCTTCCGCCGCCTGCTTCAGTTTCTGCAGGATCATCGCGGAGATCTCAGGAGGCGAATACTCCTTCCCGCCGGCCTGCACGCGCACGTCACCGTTGCTGGCACGCACGACGGAGTACGGCACCATCTTCATCTCCTCGTTCACTTCATCGAACTTGCGTCCCATGAAGCGCTTGATCGAGAAGACCGTGTTTTCGGGATTGGTGACAGCCTGCCGCTTGGCAACCTGCCCCACCAGCCGTTCGCCGGTCTTGGTAAAGCCCACGACGGAGGGGGTGATTCGACTGCCTTCCGGATTGGTGATGACGACGGGCTCGCCGCCTTCCATGACCGCGACGACTGAGTTGGTGGTCCCGAGGTCGATTCCGATAATCTTGCTCATGTTCTGCGTCCTCTTGCGCTCTCTGGCCACCCCACGCCGCTTCAATGAAGGACGGGACGGCTTAATCTTGATAACGTTCATAACATAAAATATGAGCGCATGTTTGTCAATAACTAGTGATCAAAAATCGCTAAGTGAGTGCTATACTTGCACTTGCCAGCCTGCCTCAGCGGTGACCATTCCGGCCGCCGTGCGGGAATTGCTACCCGAGGCTCCCATGACTAGCCCTGTCGCTAGACGATCTTCAAGGGGCTCTCACTCGCATTCGCGAGTGCACTGCTTCTGATCCCCTCGTTCGCAGTCGCGCAGGAATCGACACAGCCTGCCCCTGCGCACATCTCGGTCGTCGATGGTGTCGCGGAGCTCGAGCGCGACGGCCGCACCGAAACGGCACCGACGTCGATGCCGGTGCTCGCCGGCGATCGCGTGCGGACTCGCGCCGGCCGCGTCGAAGTGCTTTTCGCGGATGGCAGCACGCTGCATCTCGATGGCAACACGCTGGTCGATTTCCAGTCCGACGACGTGATCCGGCTCCTCGACGGCCGCGTGCGGCATGAACATTCCCGGCCCTGACCGTTCGGTGGAATACCGAATCGACGCACCGTCCGCATGGGCAGAGATCAATCGTCCGGGCGAATACCGTGTCTCGGTGCAGCCGGGCCGCGGCGGCGAAGTCGAGCTCGCGGTGCTCAGAGGATCTGCGGAACTCGTCAACGAGGACGGACGAACGGCGCTGGGAGCGGGCGAACGGGCCTATGCCAGCGGGAATGCCGCGCCGTCAAACGTCTACGTGTTCAACTCCGCGGCCTGGGATGAATTCGATCGCTGGTCCGAAGCGCGCCGCGATCAACGGCTCGGCGTCTCGGCGCAGTACCTGCCGGCCGACGCACGCTATTACTCCGCAACGCTCGACGAATACGGCGCCTGGAGTCAGGAGCCGACCTACGGTTATGTCTGGTATCCGACGAGTCGCCGTCGGCTGGCGACCGTACTACCACGGCCGCTGGTCACATCTTCGTCCGTATGGCTGGACGTGGATCGGCGCCGATCCCTGGGCGTGGGCCACGCATCACTACGGACGATGGGGATTCTCGGCCGCGCGGGTGGTACTGGATCCCCGGACGAACGTGGGGTCCGGCATGGGTGTCGTGGGCGTACGCGCCTGGATACGTGAGCTGGTGCCCGCTTGGTTACTACAACAGGCCGGTGTTTTCGTTCGGCGTGAATTACTACTACGGTCGCCACTACGACCCCTGGTATGCGTGGACCGTCGTGCCGCATCGCAGCTTCGGCAGGGGTTACGTGAACGTCGGCATCAACGTCATCAACGTCAATCGGATCGACACGCGGATCCGCCAGTCCTTCACGCCACGCGATCGAGGGCCGGACTACACGCATTACGCCGTACCGCGCGGCAGCGGACCTGTTCGGGCGTCGGTCGGCTCGCCGATCGTCGGGCCGGGTGCACGGGCGGCAACCGGTTTCGCACAGCCGCGAACGGGATCGGGAGTCTCGCCGAATAGAGACGGAGACACGTCGTTCCGGAGCCGCGCTAGCCAGCGGCAGTCAGCTGACCGGACCCGGATTCCCGGCTCCGTCACGTCAGCCACGGACGGCTTCTCCTGCGATTCGCTCGACTCCGCAACAAACGTCACCTGGAGCTGTGGAACGCGGCGCGCCGGCGAACGTGACCGGCGTCCCTGGAGGCGAACGTCGTGCGGTGCCGCGCCGGTCCGGCTCCGAAGCACAAGAGGCGGCGCCAGGCAACGTCGACGCAGCCGTCGCCCGAGCGTTCGCGTGTCGCCTCGACGCGAGGACTCTCCTGCATCATCGCCGTCCTCGCCTTCCGACCGAGGAGCGACGCGATCGCGGGAGGTTGAGGTCTATCGCGGTACGGCAATCCAACGATCCAACCCGGCTGCGCAACCGGAGGTCTACCGGGGCACGCCCATCGACCGCTCGAGTCCCGAGCGATCGAGTCCGGTCGAGCGGTCGTCTCCGGGCTCGCGATCGATGCCGCAGCCGGAGGTTCACCGCGGCACCGCTATTCCCAGGTCGGACCCGAGCACGGCGCCAGGCCCGGTTCATCGCCAGGCCCCGGCCCGTCGCAGTCCCCCGGTCCATCGCCAGGCCCGTCCATCCAGGCTACGGCCCATCGCCAGGGCCCGGCCCATCGCCAGGCTATCGATCGAACCCCGGCGGCGAACGCCGCGGCCCGTCCGAAGCCAGACCGTCAGGGCCGCCGCCATCATCGCAGGGGGCCGCACCTCCGGCACGCTCGCAGCCCACGCGGAGGCTCCGGCGGCAGGTACGGTGGAAGCGCAGGACCGTCAGGCCGATCGCGCGGTGGTCAGCCGTCGTCCGGCGGGGCCGTCAGGCGGCAGCGCTAGGCCGAGCCATGACAACTCCCAGATCTCCAACTGCCTTACCCGGTCGACTGAGAAGGCGGGAGTTGGAAGTTGGAGGGTGGAGTTAACGAGTAGTCAGTGTTATGGCCAGGTACGTAGTGAAGAGTCGCCCGCAGCGCGGGCCTCATCATCCTCTTTCTTCATCGCCGCAGTTCTGGGCATCGTCAGCGGTGTGATGTTCGCATACGCCAGTGACCTGCCAGGCATCTCCGCGCTTGACGACTACGCGCCGAGCACGATCTCGAGGGTTTATGGCGCGCGCGGCGAGATCGTCGGCGAGTTTGCCATCCAGCGCCGCGAGGTCATCGCGTACGAGGCGATTTCGCCGAAGCTGCGGCAAGCCATCCTCGCCGCCGAAGACTCGGAGTTCGAGCAGCACTTCGGGCTCAGCATCCCCCGCATCGTCGTCACGCTCGTCAAGGACATCGTCGAACGGCGCAAGGCTGGCGGCGCCAGCACGCTGACCCAGCAGCTGACGCGAAAGCTGTTTCTGACCGACGAGAAAACCTGGGAACGCAAGATCAAGGAAGCGATCCTGGCGATCCAGATCGAGAAGCGTTACACCAAGCGCGAGATCTTCACGTTCTACTGCAATCAGATGTACTTCGGTCACGGCGTCTACGGCGTCGAGGCTGCTTCCCGCCTGTACTTCGGAAAGTCGGCAAAGGACCTGTCGCTCGAGGAGGCGGCGCTCATCGCCGGTATCCTCCAGGGCAACGTCCGGCAGAGTCCCTACGTGAACAGGGACGCGGCGATGCGACGGCGGAACTACACGCTGACGCGCATGGCGGATGTGGGTTACATCACCGCCGCCGAAGCCGAGGCCGCGAAGAAGAAACCTATCGTCGTGCGCGACGATCCTCCATCGCAGGCGTACTCCGTTGCGCCGTACTTTCTCGAGGAAGTCCGCAAGGAGCTCGAGAGCCGCTACGGCGCGAAGCAGTTGTACGAGAACGGGCTCTCGGTGCAGACCGCGCTCGACCTGAATCTCCAGGAAGCGGCCAACCGCGCGCTCGATGAAGGGCTCAGACGAGTGGACAAGCGGCGCGGCTTCCGCAAACCCCGCCGCAACGTCGTGCAGGAAGGCCACGATATCGACACGTTCCGGCAGCCGCGGTGGGATCGGCCAATGCACGCCGGCGACGTCGTGCCCGCCGTCGTCACGGCAGTGGACGGAACGTCGATTCAAACGCGCGTGGGCAACATGCGCGTCACGATTGATCGCAAGGGGTTCGCGTGGACGGGCAAGACGTCACCGGCCCAGCTGGTCACGCGCGGGGATCTCGTCGAAGTCCGCCTGACGTCGCTAAAGGAGGGCGCCGCAGGTGTCCCGACGCTCAGCAAGGAGGGCACCGCAGGCGTCCCGGCCTTCATCAACGAGCCGGGCACGACCGCGAGCGGTTCGCTCGAACAGATGCCGGCAGTCGAAGGGTCGGCCATCGCGATCGATAACCGGACGGGCCAAATCAAGGCCATGGTCGGCGGCTTCAGCTTCGACCGCAGCAAGTTCAACCGGGCGACGCAGGCTTACCGTCAGGTTGGCTCTGCCTTCAAGCCGATCGTCTACACAGCGGCGATCGACCGCGGATACACACCGGTCACGATCCTGATGGACACGCCGACGAGCTTCAACGGCGGCGCCGGTCAGCCACCCTACGCGCCGATGAATTACGACCGCCAGTTCGAAGGCCCGGTCACACTGCGCCACGCGCTGGAGCAATCCCGCAACGTGCCGGCCGTGCGAGTCATGGAGCAACTGGGTCCGACGCAGGTGATCGCGTACGCCCGCCGCCTGGGGCTCGAGTCTCCCCTGCCGCCCTACCTGGCCGTCGCGCTGGGCGCCGCCGAAGCGACACTGCTCGAAATGACGAGCGCGTACTCGGTGTTCCCGAACCAGGGCGTCCGCATGCGGCCCTACACGGTCCTGAAGGTGACCGACCGGTCTGCCAACGTCCTCGAAGAGAATCGTCCCGAGCCTCGTGACGCCATCCGCGCGGACACGGCGTACGTGATGACCAGCCTGCTTCGCGGCGTCGTGCAACGCGGCACGGGGGCCAAAGCCGCGTCGCTGAAATGGCCGATTGGAGGCAAGACCGGCACGACAGACGACTACACCGACGCCTGGTTCATCGGCTTCGATCCGGACATCACGATCGGCGTGTGGATTGGCTTCGACCAGAAACGCACGATGGGTCCCGGCGGCACCGGCTCTGACACGGCGCTCCCGATCTGGATGGAGATCATGAAGGCGTGGATCGGCAAACGCACCGACGCCCCGACCTTCGAAGCCCCTGGCAACATCGTCTTCATGTCCGTCGACCGCCACTCCGGCGACGCCGCGCTCGAGGGAATCCCGGGCGCCATCAACGAAGCCTTCATCTCCGGCACGCAGCCCGGTATCGGGTTCCGGCAGTAAGCACTGTAGGTCGGGCCTACAAATCGTCGGTCGTGGAGGCCTGCCCGAGGGTGCCGGCGGCTTTTCTCATCAGATAGGTCTTGATGAAGATGTCGATGTCGCCGTCGAGCACGCGGTTGACGTCGCCGACTTCTTCCTTCGTGCGGTGGTCCTTGATCAGTTGATAGGGATGCAGCACGTAGCTGCGAATCTGGCTGCCGAAGGCGATGTCTTTCTTCTCGCCTCCGAGCTGGTCCAGCTTCGCCTGTTGTTCCTTCATCTTCAGGTCGTAGAGACGGGCCTTCAAGACCTTCATCGCCTGGGCGCGGTTCTTGTGCTGCGACCGCTCGTTCTGGCACGAGACGACGATGCCGGTCGGGATGTGGGTGATGCGGACAGCGGAGTCGGTGACGTTGACGTGCTGACCGCCCGCGCCGCTGGAGCGATAGGTGTCGACGCGGAGGTCCTTCTCCTCGATCTCCACGTCGACGTCCTCGGGCAGCTCGGGCCAGACGAATACCGAGGCGAACGACGTGTGCCGGCGTGATGCCTGATCGAACGGCGAGATCCGCACGAGGCGATGAACCCCCGCCTCGGCGAGCAGCATGCCGTAGGCGTAGTCGCCGGTGACCGTAAACGTCACACTCTTGATGCCCGCATCTTCGCCGGGCTGCAAGTCGATCACTTCTCGACCGAAACCGCGACGCTCGATCCATTTCAGGTACATGCGCATCAGCATCTCGGCCCAGTCCTGCGACTCGGTGCCGCCTGCGCCGGGATGGATCGTGACGATGGCGTTCTTGCGATCGTGCTCGCCGCCGAGCATCTTCTTCGTCTCGCCGGCGTCGACCTGTGCGGTCAGATCGTCCAACGCGCGGCTCAAATCGTCGCCAACGGGCTCGCCCGCCTCGGCCCACTCGACGAGGACCGCAAGATCATCCACCTTGCGCTTCAGGGAGTCGCTGAGCGTGCGGTCGTCCTCGAGGCGCCGGCGGCGCTGGAGGATTTTCTGTGCCGCGGCCTGGTCCTTCCAGAAGTCCGGAGCGGCGACGCGTTCTTCGATTTTGGCGAGCTCGTCTGCGGGGCGTGCGGCGTCAAAGATAGCTCCGCAGGTCCCGCGCGCGAAGCGCCAGATCTTCGTACCTGCGAAGCTGCTCGTCGAGTTGCTGGATGCTCATGAATGAACCATTTTACCTGACCGGAACGACGCCAGGAGCGCAGCGGCGGTCAGCGCAAGCGACAGCCAGGCGACGACGTCCCCCAGCCGTGTGTAGATCGTTCGGGCTTCGACAAACTTCAGGTCTTCGACGAGGAGCGCCTGCGTGAACATGTCGCTTCTCGCGAGGACGCGGCCATAAGGGTCCACGAACCCACTGATGCCGGTGTTCGCCGCCCTGGCCAGGTAGCGCCCGTTCTCGATCGCGCGCATGGCCGCCTGATCCCAGTGCTGATACGGCGCGGACGTGCGGCCGTACCAGGCGTCGTTCGTGATCGTGGTGAGCAGCTGGCTGCCGTCGACGACGAATTGCCGGATGAGGCTGGCGTAGATGACCTCGTAGCAGATCGCCGTGCTCGCGAAGCGGTTGCCGATCGGAAGCTGCACCGGCACGTCGCCGGCCGTGAAGTCCGAAACCGCTTCGACGATCGGCCCGACGAAGAACAGCAGGCGCTTGAGCGGCACGTATTCGCCGAATGGCACGAGGTGCATCTTGCGGTAGACGGCGCCCACGGTTCCATCAGGTTTCACGAGAAAGGCGGCGTTGTAGTTCAGCGGTTCAGGGGGCGGGCCCGCAGCCAGCGGCGGTCCGGCCGGCCGTATCGGCTCGATCTGATCGCTGCCGATGAGGAGCGTCGCGCCCGATTCGCGGGCGAGGCGCCGAATCGAACTGCCGCGCACGATGTCTTCCTCGAAATAGAAAGGTGTCGAGGACTCGGGCCAGAGGATGAATGTCGCCCCCTGCTGAAGCGCCTGGCGGGTCATCGAGAGGTAGCGGTCGGTGATCTTGTCGGCAAGCGCCGGATTCCACTTGTCTTCCTGCGCGATGTTCCCCTGGAGCACGGCGACGCGGATCGGGGTGCCGCCCGTCACCAGCGAGTTCGCGGCCATCCGCGCCTGACCCCAGACCGCGCATGCGAGCACCAGCCCGGCCACGGTGGCCGGAACGGCCCAGCGAGCGATGCCTCGCCCAACCAGAATCATCGTGGCGGCGGCGCTCGTCAGGGCGAGCAGGCCCGACAGGCCATACACGCCCACCACGCTCGCAATCTGCGCGATGGGCAGCGTGCCGACCTGGCTATAGCCGAGCAGCTCCCAGGGAAAGCCATCCCAGACGTACTGCCGGCCAAGCTCGGTGGCGACCCAGACCGCGGGCGACAACATCACGGCCCACGAAGAACCGAGCACGCGGCGCAGGCGCGTACAGGATCACGGCAAACGCCGCGGGGAACAGCGACAGGTAGGCCACCAGCATGAAGGCGGCGAAGACGGCAACCGGCGTCGCGAGTCCGCCGAACGTCGTCATCGTCTCGACCAGCCAGTAGAGCGTCCCGGCGAAATAGATCGCACCGGTGAGCAGACCGAGACGGAACGCGCGCCTGTAGGGGCGGCGGCCGTCCGGCAAGCGGACTAACGCCACGATCAGTGGCGTCAGCGCGATCCACGCGAAGGCGGGATGACCGAACTTGGGAAAGCTCAGCGCGAGCAAGGCGCCCGCGAGGGCTGCTAGCGAATAATCCAGGGGTCGAACTGCTCTTCCTTCTTCAACCGATCGCTGACGCGTTGCGCCTCCTGCCGATCGTCGTATCTGCCGACCTGAACCTTGTAGACCTGCGCAGGAGCGCCGGCCACGGGGGCAATGAGGAATGCCGGATATCCCTTGCCGGTCAATCGCTGGACGACCTTCGTCGCGGCGGCGCGATCGCGGAGCGAGACGACCTGCACGGCCCACGCGCCAGGCCGGGCAGCGGCAGCAGCCGGCGCGGGCGCGGGTGGTGCGGCTGGCGCCGCGACAGGCGGCGGCTCCGATCGCGGCGTCTCGAGCTTCGGGCGCTGCTCTTCCGTCACGCGCGGCTCTTCTTTCGTCGCCGCCGCACGGGCTTTCAGATCCTCAGATGCGGGCTTGTCGCGCTGAAGCCGATCCGCGTAGGTCAGCGCGTTGTTCGCCGGCGCCGGCTGCTCGGCCACGACCGCGGGCGGCGGCGTCACGGGCTGCCCCTCGGTTGCGGGCGCCGGCGTCCCGGATGTGGCCACGGTGGAGTCCACGCCGATGTCTTCTGCGCGGACGCCGCGGCCCACTAGCACGCCGCACAGGAAGATGAAGACCGACACGACGGTCGTCGCCATGAAGAGGAAGACCAGTTGCTTGCCGCTCAACTGAATCTCGTGGAACGCGTCGTCGACGTGATCGTGCGTGAGCTCGGACACTCTGGTTATCCCCTCCCCTTCGTGATCATGTTGATAAGGTCGATCGGCAGCGGAAAGACGATCGTCGAGTTCTTTTCGGCTGCGATTTCGGTGAGCGTCTGGAGGTAGCGCAGCGTAATGGTGATCGGTTCGCCGGCGATGACAGTCGCGGCCTGCCGCAGCTTCTCCGAGGCATCCAACTCACCTTCTGCGTGGATGATTTTAGCACGCTTCTCACGTTCGGCCTCGGCCTGACGCGCCATCGCGCGCTGCATATCAGGCGGCAGATCGACGTGCTTCACCTCGACGGCTGACACTTTGATGCCCCATGGATCCGTGCGCTGATCGAGGATGTGCTGCAGGTCGTGATTCAGCTTGTCGCGTTGCGACAGCAGATCGTCGAGCTCGACCTGCCCGAGCACGCTTCTGAGCGTCGTCTGCGCGAGCTGTGATGTGGCGTAGTGATAGCTCTCGACCTCCACGATCGCGCGGCGCGGATCCATGACGCGGAAATAGACGACCGCGTTCACCTTGACCGACACGTTGTCGCGCGTGATAACGTCCTGCGGCGGCACATCCAGGACGATGGTGCGCAGGCTGACGCGAACCATCCGATCGATCGGTGCGAACACCAGGACCACGCCAGGCCCCTTCGGTTGCGGAAGCAGCTTGCCGAGACGAAAAATGACGGCGCGTTCGTACTCATTCAGTATCTTGATCGAGCTAATGAGATAGAACGCCAGGATGCCAAGAACGATCAGCACTGGGGGAAAAAACACGGCACTATCCTCCACCGCGGATCTTACACTTGAGCCGACGGCCCGTGCGTTGATCCTGCGCCAGGCCGAACTGCGGGCTGACCCGCCACCCCCAGCTCGCGTGCGACCGTCAGAAGAAGCCCTTTGACCCCGAGCACACGGACTCCGTCACCATTCGTTATCGGCTCGTTCGCGGTGGCAGTCCAGATCTCGCCACGCGTCAGGACGCGACCGACCCCGCCGGGTTCGATGGACGACAGGGCCGTCCCCACCTCGCCGATCATGCCCGACCTCCCCGGTGACTGACGGGGTGCGCTGGGCCTCGACCGCGAGACGGACCAGGAACAGGATGATCCCGGACACGGCGAGCGTGACCGGCAGGATCAGCCGGAGTCCAATCTGCAGCTCCGGCAACGGGCTGTCCATGAGCATCATGGAGCCCAGAAGCAGGCTGGTGACCCCGCCGAGGGCCAGCAGGCCGAAGCTGGTCACCTTCACCTCGAGGATGAGCAGGAGAATGCCGAACAGCATCAGACCAAGGCCCGCGTAGCTAATCGGCAGCACCTGAAAGGCGAAAAAGGCGAGCAACAGGCAAATCCCTCCGACGACGCCCGGCAGGACGGATCCTGGATTCCAGAGCTCGATGGTGAGCCCCAGCGTGCCGAGCGTCAGCAGGAGGTAGGCAATCTGGGGATGCGCCAGCGCGCTCAGGACGTGCTCCGACCACGTCATCTCGAGGCGTTCGGTCGACACATTCGTCAGCTTGAGGGTCACGGTCCGGCCATCGAACCGGGTCACCGGCCTGCCGTCCAGCTTGCGCAAGAGGTCCGGCACATCGGCCGCCACCACGTCGATCAGCGGTGGGCTGGCCGTGAGCGCCTCCTGATCGGTGAACGACTGACTCTCGGTCACAGCCTTTTCGACGAGCTCGACGTTTCGCTTCCGCTGCGCTGCCAGCGTGCGCGCGTAGCCGGCGAGGTCGGACACCATTTTCTTCTCCATGGCGTCCTCGACCTTCTGCCCGTCACCCGAAACGGGATGTGCGGCGCCGATATGCGTGCCCGGCGCCATCGCCGCAACGTCGGCGGCGATGGTTATCAGGAAACCGGCCGAGGCAGCGCGCCCGCCCGAGGGACCGACGAAAACGGCAACCGGCGTTCTGGCATTGATGATGGCGGTGTTGATGTCGCGCGTGGAGTCAACGAGCCCGCCTGGAGTGCGGAGCGTGATGACGAGGATCGCCGCATTGGCCTGATCGGCCCGTTCGATCGCCTTCTTGATGTATTCGACAGCGACCGGATGGATGATCCCGTCCATCTCGGCGACGACCGCCACCGGCGCGCTTTGCCGAGCGCCGCTGACGGCCGAAAGCGCGAAGAGCGCGATTCCGAGCACGAGCGACGAACGATCGACGCGCATGTTGGTCTCCTATTCAGCACCTGCACTTCCAGCTCCAGCACGAGGGTTCTGGCGCCAGCTCTCCGCACTCAGCTGGCACTGGCAGCTGGCGCTGAAAATCACTTGATCGTCCCCAGCAGCCTTTTGGCCTCGATCGACTGCGGATCGAGCACGAGGGCGTGCTCGAATTCCGACTTTGCAGCGGACGTGTTCCCCGATTTCAGGTAGGCCTCGCCCATGGCGATCCGCGCCGCGGCGGTATCTTCACTCCAGATCGAGATCTTCAACGCGTCGATGGCGTCGCCGGCACGCCCGCCGCGGAGGTGAATGCGCGCGATCAACAGATGCGCGGATGCTTCGTACGGCGACAAGTAGACCACGCGCCGCAGCTCGGCCATCGCTTCCCGGTCCTGTTCGCGGTCGAAGAGCTTTCGGCCCTGCTCGAGGTGGAACATCGCGAGCTCTCGCTGCTCGCGCAGCGCGGAGTTCACCAGCACCTTGTCCGCGCGCGTCGCCAGCGGCGTCGCGAGATCCATGGCCACCCGCTCGAGGCCGTCAGGAACAGCCAGCCGGTCCGGCGACTGACGATCGATCTGCTCGTAACGCGCCGACAACTGGCGCGCCAAATCACGTTCGCGTCCGGCTTCGACCGCACCTCCAGTGGCCTGCAGCGCCGCCGCGAGCACGTAATGGGCGTCAGCGTCGGTCGGGTCGCGACGGAGCGTCTCGCGGAGCCAGGACCTGTGCGCCGGTGAAGTTGCGCTCCCGGAAATACGCGTAACCGAGGTTGAAGAAATAATCTGGATCGGATTCGCTGTCGGTGGCCTTCGTCAAATAGTACGCGGCGGTCCCGGTCTGCGGCGTGCTTCCGCGCCGGATCTGAACCACTCCGAGGTTGTTCAACACCGATGCCGTCGGGGACGACGCGCTGCCCTCGTCGAGGAGCTTCTTGAACGTGTCGAACGCCTCGTCGTACCGTTTCAATTCGAGAAGCGACACGCCCGCCGAGAAACGGGCCCTGCCCGCCAGGGGTGACGACGGAGGCACCGCGCGCGCCGTCTCCAGCGCGGACTGGTCATCCCCCTGATCGTTCCGCACCTCCCACAGCGCGAGCCGCGCGCGATCGAACTCCGGATGCTCTCGGATCGCCGCCTCGAGGAACGTCGCCCGGCTCGCCGGGTTCTCGGCGAGCAGCCCCTTGATGTAGTTCTCGAATGCATCGAGCGGCGGCTGCGCGGCGGACGACTTCTGCGCGGACGAAGACGACGAAGACTCGTGTGTCAGGCGCCCCGACAAACGCTCGAAGATCGTGAACAGCTCGGTGAGCGGCCCGCGCTCCGTCACCTGCGGCTGCAACCGCCCGACGTCGACGCGAATGCTGTTGGCGGTCACCGTGAACTGCTCGTTCTCGACGCTGAAATTCCCGACGATCACTTCGCCGGCGCCGACCAGCTGGGCCACCTTGATCACGGTGGCGCGGCTCAGCGAGGCGGCCGGCGGCAGGTGCAATTGCTCGAACGCGCGAACCCGCTCGGTCCGGACCAGCGCCGGCGCACCGCGGTCGCGGAGGCTGTCGGCGAGCAGCACGGCCGAGGCCTCGGCCAGCCATTGATATCTGGGCTCGTTCGCACGGTTGTCGAAGGGCACGACGAGGACGCGGTTGGTCGTGGACTGGGCGAACGCCGGCGAAACGGCGGTCAGGATCGCGAGCGACAATAACAAGAGGTGTCGGCGCATGTAGAGACTCGGGCAGAACCGGGATGAGCGGGCCGGCGTTCAGGCGGCGGTCGCGGGTTGGTCGGCGCCTGCGGCCTGGATCGCCAATCGCAACTGGCAGCCCTTGCGGCCACCGGCAGCGCGGCACTCACTCACCCGAGCATCGGCTCGAAGCGCGAACTGCTGCAGTACGTGGGCTATCGCCGACGCGTAGAAGCCGCAGAGCGGCAGCACCGACGCTTCGCGGACTTCGCAAAACAGCGACCCGCGGAGGTCAACCGAGCCTATGCCTCGCCTCAGCTTGACGATCGCGCGGGATCCCGGATACGTCGCGCGGACGAGCGCGCTGGCCGTCCGCAGGGCCAGCCTGGCGCGAATCGGCACCGGCATGGCGCGGATGATCCGGCGTTCCACCGTCGACATGCTGCTGACCGTCCAGTCCGCCGCATACTCGCCGGCGCGCCCCGTGATCAGATTGTACGCCTCTCCCTCGCTCCGGAGAAAACTCAGCACGGCGGACAGCGGCGCCAGACCGATCGTGCCTTCCCGCAGGCCATGCGCGTTCAGCCAGTTCTCGTAGAACTCCAGACGGCTGGGCAGGATGTCGGCGATGGCCTGGTGCAGGCTCGCCACGAGGACTCGGCCGATTCGCGGCTCACTCATCGGCGGCTGTTCTGATATCGTCTGATTTGGTGACCCACGGTTCTCGTCCTGCCGCGGCGATTCTCGCCGGCGGCGCTGCCCGGCGCATGGGCGGACGGCAAAAGGCCCTGCTCCCCGTCGGCGGCCGCACGATTCTCGATCGCCAACTGGACGTGCTTCGCGAGCTGGCCGACCCGATTTTCGTCGTCGGTTCCGAGGCCACCGCCTGGGCGGATCGCGGTCTCGAGGCCGTCGCCGATGAGATCCCGGGATGCGGAGCCCTCGGCGGCATCTATACCGCGATCGTGCGATCGCCACGCGACAAGACCATCGTCATCGCCTGCGACATGCCGTACATCAGCTTGTCGCTGCTGCGCCATATGGCGAGTCTCGAGGCGGACATCGTGATTCCAAGAAGCCATCGCGGACTGGAACCGCTGTGCGCCGTCTACGCGCGCTCGTGCGCCGGTGCGATCCGTCAGCGGCTCGAACGAGGCGAGCTCGAAGCGGCGAAGCTGCCCGAGGGGTTGAAGGTGGAAGAAATCGGCGCCGGTGCGCTCGAGGCGTTCGGCCCGGACGGTCTGTTGTTCGTCAACGTCAACACGCCGCATGATTACGAGCGCGCCCGGACCATCGTCGAGCCAAACTCCGAAGCGCCGCAGGATCGTATCATGGATGGTGAGGCGTGAGTTTCTGTCAACGGAGGGACGGAGGACGTTTCTCCGTAGACAACCAACACAAAGCTCGATTCGATGATTCTACCGATCCACCAGATCGTCAGACGCCGGATGGCGGACGCCGTCATCCAACTGTACAACCTCCCTGCCGACGACCCTGTGCTCGCTGCCATCCCGGTGGAGATGCCGCCGCGCCGGGCGCTCGGGGATCTCGCGGTGCCGCTCGCCTTTGAGTTGGCGCGTCGACTGCGCAAGGCACCGCGGGTCATCGCCCAGGAGATCGCCGGAGCGATCGGCACGATCGATGGCATCTCGAGGATCGAGGCTGCCGCGAACGGCTACGTCAATTTCTTCCTGGATCGCGCCGCGTTTCTGACGGCGCGTCTCACTCAACCGCCGACGGCGAGCGTGATGCCCGAGGGCAAGACGATCGTCGAACACACGGCGATCAACCCGAACAAGGCGGCGCACATCGGTCATCTCCGCAATGCCGCGCTCGGGGATTCGTTCGGCCGGCTGCTCGTGTTCAGCGGCCGGCAGGTGGAGATTCAGAATTACATCGACGATACCGGTGTGCAGGTCGCTGACGTCGCCGTAGGTTTCCAGGAACTGGAACGGCTGACCCTGGACGACGTGCGGCGCATCGCCGATACGACGCGATTCGATTTCTACTGCTGGGACCTGTACGCGCGGGTGACCGAGTGGTACGAGGAAGACAAGGAACGACTCAAGATTCGAGCGGCCGCACTCCACGCGATCGAGCATGGCGGCAATCCCACGGCCGAGATGGCCGCATTCATCGCCGACCGCATCGTCCGGCGACACCTCGAAACGATGCGGCGGATGAACATCGGCTACGACCTGCTGACCTGGGAAGGCGACATCCTCCGCCTGCACTTCTGGGCGCACGCCTTCGAATTCCTCAAGAAAACCGGCGCCGTGTTCCTGCAGCCCGAGGGTCGCTTGAAGGGTTGCTGGGTCATGAAGATCGATGATGATGCAGAGGGTGGTGGCCCCGACGACTCGGACACCGGCGTCGGATGAGTCCGCAGGATGCGGAAGAGCGCCGGGAGAAAGTGATCGTCCGCTCCGACGGGACCGTGACGTACGTCGGCAAGGACATGGCGTATCAGCTGTGGAAGTTCGGGCTGCTCGGCAAGGACTTCCACTATCGGGTCTTCGAGAACGGCACGGGCGGCCGGCAACTGTGGTCGACGAGCTCGAATTCGTCGAATGCGGTGGCCTCCGAGTCAGCGCCTTCGTTCGGCCGCGCGTCCTGGGTGTGCAACGTCATCGACACACGTCAGAGCTACCTTCAGAAACTCGTCAAACAGGCGTTGGCGGCGCTCGGCTACGACCAGCAAGCGGCGCATTCGGTGCACTACGCGTACGAGATGGTCGCGCTCTCTCACGCAACCGCGCGCGAGCTTGGGTACGATCCGAGCGAGGATGCTGACCGGCCGTTCGTGGAGGTCTCCGGCCGGAAGGGCCTGGGCGTGAAGGCAGACGACCTGCTCGATCGGCTGACGGCGAAGGCCGCCGGCGAAGTCGCGAAGCGAAACCCCGATCAGCCTGCCGACGAAGCGCGACGGGTTGCCGAAGCGATTGCCGTCGCCGCCGTCCGCTACTTCATGGTCAAGTTCTCGCGCGGCAAGGTCATCGTGTTCGACATCGACGAGGCGCTGAGTTTCGAGGGTGAGAGCGGCCCGTACCTTCAATACGCGGTCGTGCGTGCGAACAACATCTTCAACAAGCTCGAGGAACGGGCCGGGCTGAACGAGGCCGCCGTCATCAGCGCGCTGCCGTCCACGCCGCCCGACATCCTGGCGGCGGCCACCGATGAGGCGCACGACCTGTGGGGCCTGGTTCTCGAAGCTGCACGGCTGGACGAGGTGGTCGATCAGGCGATTCGGACGTTGGAACTATCGGTGCTGGCCAAATACGCCTTCGGCCTGGCGCAGGCGTTCAACGCGTTCTACCATCGGTACCCGATCCTCAACGAGGAGCGGCGCGACGCGCAGATTCTGCGGGCCGCCGCCGTCGCCTACTATCGGGCGCAGATGACGCGAGCGTTGGCGCTCATGGGGTGTTCGGTTCCGGCGCGGATGTAGGTACTGCCGTGGTTCGTGACTCGTCGCTCGTAGCTCGAAGAGCATCCCGACGGCCGGCGGTCAGGTTCGAGCGTGTCGCGCGACTCGGTCCTCGAGCGACGAGCGACGAGCCACGGACGACGACAAGGATGTAGTCAGTGACACAAGTAGTAATCGGCATCACGCGCTGCAGCAAAGTGGACGACTACGTCTCGTCCGTCGAGCAGGCAGGGGCACGGGCTCGCGTGCTCGAAATCAGCGAGAGTCCGCGGCGGGTGCTCAACGAGATCCATGGCCTCCTGCTGACCGGTGGCGGCGACGTCGATCCCGTCTTTTACGGTGAGGATCGGCATCCGTCAATCGAAGACGCGGAGCCGGGCCGCGACGAGTTCGAGATCGACCTGGCGCGGCGTGCCATGTCGTCTGGCATGGCCGTCCTGGCCATCTGCCGCGGCGCGCAGGTCCTGAACGTCGCGGCCGGAGGCACTCTCGTTCAGGACATCCCGTCAGCTGTGGGCGAACAGCTGCGTCACAGCATCACCCTCCCGAAGGACGCGCATGCGCACGACATCAGCGTGACGCCCGGCTCGCATCTCGAACGGGCGCTCGGGGCTGCGGTCGTCGCGGATACCTGCCGGGTCAACAGCCGGCACCACCAGTCGGTCGGCCGGTTGGGCGAGGGACTCGTCGCCACGGCGGTCGCTGACGACAAGATCATCGAGGGGATCGAGAAAACGGATGCCCCGTTCTGCATCGGCGTGCAGTGGCACCCGGAGAATTTCTGGCGGACGGGAGAGTTCGCCCCACTGTTCGATGCGTTCGTCAGTGCGGCCAGAACGCGGCTGACTCGAGGCGCTGGCTTTGCGCTCGACACGCTCGACATGGAGCGCTCGGACTGACTCGGCGGCGTCGTGGCATCGACGGCCACGATGCGGGCTCAGTCGCGGTGTAAGCCGGGTACGTGCACTGGTCCGGCTAAGCCGGACACTACAGCGTCCGGCTAAGCCGGACGCTACGAACGCTCAAAAATACCCAGGCTCTCGACGTGCGGGGTGTTCGGGAACAGATCGAAGGCGCGCATCGAGACGAGCTGATACTGTGATTCGAGCAATCGCCTGCGCGTCCCGGGCCATCGTCGGCGGATCGCAGGAGACGTAGACGATGCGTCGGGGGGCCAGGCGTGCGATTGCCTCGATAGCCTGTTTCGAGATCCCGGTCCGAGGCGGATCGACGATGACCGTTGCGGCCGCCGCAGGCGTTCGCGGCAGGTAGTCTTCGACAGAACTCGCCACCACACGAACAGCGTCAGCAAACTGCCCCGCATTGCGCGTCGAGATCGGTTCCGCTCGATCGATCTCCCTCAACTGCCGTGATCCCGCGCCGGCCCGTGGCCGCGAGCGACACCGAGAACAGACCGACGCCAGCGTAAAGATCCAGCACATCGCCGTCTGCAGGCACCGCGTCGAGCACCCCGTTGACGAGATCCGGCAACAGGAACCTGTTCGCCTGAAAGAATGATGCCGCGTGCCTTTCGAGACGCCCGGTCATCCCCTGCCTCGTCGTCAGTGACGCGAGATCGTCTGCGACGGTCGTGGCACCAGTTTCGAACGTTCCCCCGGGGCTGGCGATGGTCACGCCGCTGACACCGGGTATCTTCGACAGTGCGGTCAGCGCGTCCCTGGACGCTGTGAGGGGAACGGACACCTCGAGCCGGAGGACTCGCTCGTCACCTTTCAGGTTCTCACTGATCTCCGCTGACGACGTTCGGATCCCGGCATCGTGCAGCCAGGAAGCCGCCGCATCCACCGCGTCGAGCCCGGCCTCGATCAACTGCCCCGTCAATCGCGCGTCGCAGAGAACGTGACTGCCCTCTCGATAGAACCCCGTCCGATGGCCGCTGACATGCAACCTCGCCCGCATCCGGTATCCATGTTCCGGCGACGCCGCCACGGTCACCGGCGCGGGCAGCACGATGCGGCCGAGACGCGCAAACGCATCCTGGATGACGGCAGCTTTGATGTCGAGCTGACGTTCGTACGCGATGTGGGAATACAGACAGCCGCCGCACAGCGGATCGCTGAACGGTGCGCGCCGGTCCGGCGAAGATTCGATCACAGCGGCGGCGGTCGCAAAGGCCAGCTGACGTTCGACACGATCGATCGTCGCCTTCACGCGCTCGCCGGGAATCGCACCGGTCACGAACACGATCTGTCCGCCATGCCGGCCAATCATGCGGCCGCCCGCAGCCGGCTTCTCGACGAGCAGCTCGATTTCCTGCCCGGGCGTCAGCATGGCGAGTGGCCGTCACTACTCGAACGAAATCGTCGGGAGCGCTTGAGATTCTCGAACGAGCCGGCGGAACGCGGCGTCGACGGCAGCCCGATACGCTTCAGCAGACATCCGTCCGGCAAACGGCGTCAGCTCGTTCTCCGCGTCGCGACCGAGAGACGCCCTGGTGGGTTCGTCGAGTGCGGCGACGGCTGCGTCGAGCAGCCGGCGATCGATCTCGGCAAGACGCCCGACGATCGCCGACCGCTTGTCCCCACGCGCATGTTTGGCTCCGCAAGGAGACCGTCCAGTTCATCCATCGATCTGACCGACCACCGGATCGATGACCGCCGCGTTCGCCGCACTCCGCGGCACGGCAAGCCGTGCGATCACGCGCTCCACGTGCGCCGAGAGGCTTGGCTTTCGCGGTGCCTCGGCCGCCAGCCCGCCTGACGCCGTAACGCCAACGGCCCGACGCCAGTCGTCGAACAGCTCGAGGATGTCAGCCTCGCAGAATTCAATTCTCACTGGACGGCGCCGAAGCCCCTTCGAGTAGTAGCGCTCGCAGTACTGATCGATCCCCTGGAACGCAATCTTGAGCGGTACGCCACGCGCCGCCCATCCACACACCTGCTCGAACGCCGGTCCCACGATTCGGATCAAGTGCCCGGCGTTCTTCTGACACAGATAGGACTCCACTTGGCGACAGTACTCGGCCACCTCGATCGTCATGAGTGCGTCAATTCCCAACGTCCAATTCCCAACTCCCAAAGCGATCGAAGCGATCGACTCCGATCACTTCGTGTCAAACACCCTTAGCCCTTTGAAAGATGATCCGCAAACCCTGTAACGTCAGGTCGGGCTCGACGCGTTCGATCGCCTTCGTCTCACCTGCCAGGATGTCCGCCATGCCCCCCGTTGCAATACAGCAGGCTCGATCGCCGCCAGGCAATTCCGCCCGCATCCGTTGCACGATGCCGTCCACCATGGAGACGTAGCCGAAGAACAAGCCCGCCTGCATCGAGGTGACGGTCGTCTTGCCAATAATCGAGGGGGGCTTGCGTACGTCGACTCGGGGCAGACGCGCCGCGCGCTGAAACAAGGCATCAGCCGAGATCCCGATACCAGGACAGATGACGCCGCCGATGTACTCTCCCGCCGCGGAAACCGCGTCGAACGTCGTCGCTGTGCCGAAGTCGACGACGATCAGGGGGATCCGATTGGCGCGGCCGTAGAGCTCGTAGGCCGCGACCGCGTTCACCACTCGATCGGCGCCGACGTCGCTCGGTGGCGTGTACAGCACCGGCATTCCCGTGTTTTTGGCCGGATCGACTGTGAGCGGCTCGCGGCCGAAGTATTGCCGCGCCATGTCTTCCATCGGCCGCGTCAGCGGCGGCACGACAGAGGACAGGATGATCCCGTCGACGGCCGTTCGATCGAATCCGCTCTGTTCGAACAGCTGGGTCACCAGCACGCCCATCTCGTCGGCGGTCCGCTCGCGGAACGTCGCAATGCGCCAGCTCTTGGTCAGGCGATCGCTCTCGAACACACCCAGCACGATGTTCGTGTTTCCGACATCGATCGCCAGCAGCTGAACTCGACTCATCGCCACACAAGTTCTCCGGCGATCACGCGCTCAACGTGCTCGCCAATCCGAACCAGCAGGGCGCCGTCGTCGGCAATCCCCGCAGTGATACCCGCCTGCCGGCCCGACGGGCCCGTCGTACTCGACCTTCGACCCCGTCGCGGACGGCGCCAGCTCCCGCCATCTCGTCAGCACTCTTTCTGATTCTCCCCGCGACAGGCATGCGATGTGTTCCGCAAACGACGCCAGCGCTTCCGCGAGCACCCGGCCCGCGTCGACTGGCCTTCCGAGCTCGGCTTCGAGCGACGACGCGCGATCGACGATCGACGCCGGATACGGCACGGGACGCAGGTTGATCCCGAAGCCCAGCACAACGTATTGCAGTCCGTCGGTCCCGCTCGTCGCCTCCGCCAGAATGCCGGCAATCTTGCGTCGTCTCGATGGCCCAGAGGCGGGCATGACGATGTCGTTCGGCCACTTGATTTCGACCGGCAATGCCGTTGCCGCTCGAATACCTTCGGCAACCGCGACCCCGCCGGCAAGGGTCAGGAACGGCGCGGCGCGCCGATCGCGGCAGACGATGGACACGTAAAGGCCCGCCTCGGGTGGCGAGAACCAGTCACGCCCGAGGCGGCCGCGTCCGGACAGTCTGTGCGGCCGCGACGACGACCGTCCCTTCAGGCGCGCCGGCCTCGGCAAGCCTTGCCGCAGCGTCGTTCGTCGAGCCAATCTCCGAATGGTAGTGAAGCGTGCGTCCAAAGGCCCCCCGCCGTGCGACAGTCGCGTCGAGGGCGACCGCGAGGTCGTGCGGAAGGGCCTCAGACATCCGGCTCCAACTCGAAGCTCAGGTCCGCCGCGGGCGCCGAGTGCGTGAGCGCGCCGACAGACACGTAGTCGGCGCCGGTCGCCGCCAGTTCCGGAAGCCGCTGCAGCGTCACGCCGCCTGACAGCTCCACCTTCGCGCGCCCGCCGATCCGGCGAACGGCTTCGCGGATCTCGTCGGTGGTCAGGTTGTCGAGCAGGATGATGTCGGCGCGCGCGGCTATCGCACCGTCGACGTCGGCAAGACTCTGCGCCTCGATCTCGATAGGCATTTCCTGACCGGCAGCACGCATCCGCTCAACCGCCGGCGCCACGCCGCCCGCGAGACGCACGTGGTTGTCCTTGATCAGGATCCCGTCGTCCAGCCCGCCGCGATGATTGCTTCCGCCGCCTGCGCGAACGGCATACTTCTCCAGGGCTCGCAGGGTTGGTGTGGTCTTTCTGCGTATCGAGGATCGTGATGCGTCCCGCTGCCGCGTCGACGAAGGTGCGCGTCACGGTTGCGATACCGCTCAACCGCTGCAGGAAATTCAACGCCGTCCGTTCGGCGGTGAGCATCGCGCCCGCGGCACCGCGCACGTCGGCGACGACGCGCGCCGGGCTCGCACCGATCTCCGTCTTTGACACGGGGCACGAAGCTGACCGAGGGATCGAGCTGACGGAATGCCTCAGCAGCGACGTCGAGGCCGGCAATCACGCAGGCTGATTTGGCGAGGATAGTGCCCTTCGCACGCTGCTCGGCGCGGACCGTTCCCTCGGTCGTGACGTCCCCCCAGCCAAGGTCTTCAGCGAGCGCGCGGCGGACGGTCTCGCGATAGATGGCTGGCTCGGGCGGCGCAAATGGGACGCTTTTCATCAGTAATGGCGCTCCACGCTTCGCGCTCCGCTCATCCCGCTTTTGACGCTTTGCACATCACTCTCCGGCAGCTCGCTCCGGCGGCCGATTCTCCGGCGGCGAGAGTTCCACGTCAACCTGCATCACCTCGGACACGCGCGTTTCGATGCGTTGAATCAGGCCAGAGGCGCAGACGTCACGCTCGACTTCCGGTAACAGAGCCAGTTCATCCTGCCGGCGCGCGAATGACGATGCGCGCTACCGGTGTCTTGAGAGGCCGCTGCTCTTCGGACTTCTTCTTGCGAACGGCCCCCAGCACCTGCGCCGCAAACTGCAGGGCCTTCACGGCGTGCGCATCAGGCTCGCCAGGCCGGCTGGCCGCGAGCACCTCTTCAGCAGTTGGCCACCTCGACGTGTGGATCGATCCCGGCCGCCACCACGACCACACTTCCTCGGTAGCGAACGGCAGGAAGGGCGCGAACAAGCGCAGAACCACCGAGAGCGTGGTCAGGAGGGTGCCATTGGCTGACGCGGCGAGCTCGTCGCCCTGGTCGCCGTATCGCCGGCTCTTGACCAGTTCGAGATAGTCGTCACAGAAGCCCCAGAAGAACGTCTCCGTACGTTCGAGCACGCGAGTGTAGTTGTAGTCCTCGAGGTCCGCCGTGGATTCCTCGACGAGCTTCGATAACGTCGTGAGCAGCCCGCGATCGACCAGTGCGGTCGCCGGCCCGTTCGGCTCCGGACGCGCGAGCACGAACTTCGACGCGTTGAGCAGCTTGATCGCCAGGCGGCGGCCGACGCGCATCTGCCCCGTGTCGAATGCCGTGTCAGTTCCCGGCCGGCCGCTCGCCGCCCAGTAGCGGACGCCGTCAGAGCCATGTTCCTCGAGGAGCCCCATCGGGGTGACGACGTTGCCCTTCGATTTCGACATCTTCTTCCGATCTGGATCGAGCACAAAGCCGGAAATCGCCGCGTTCTTCCACGGCGCTGTTCCGTGCTCGAACTCCGATCGGAGCATCGTCGAAAACAACCAGGTCCGGATGATGTCGTGCGCCTGCGGCCTCAGGTCCATCGGAAACACACGGGAGTAGAGGTCGTCATCCTCCTGCCAGCGGCCGACAATCTGCGGCGTCAGCGACGACGTCGCCCACGTGTCCATGACGTCGGGGTCGCCGATGAAGCCTCCGGGCTGGCCGCGTTGATCGGCCCGATAGCCTTCGGGAACGTCGGTCGACGGATCGATCGGCAGCCGGGATACGTCCGGTACCATCGGCGCCGAACGATCGATCGTCCCGTCCTCGCTGATGCGGTACCACACCGGGAACGGCACACCGAAAAAACGCTGACGGCTGACGCACCAATCACCCGCGAGGCCGTTGATCCAGTTCTCGAGCCTGGTCTGCATGTACGCAGGATGCCAGTGCATCTCGCGGGCGGCAGCCAGCAGTCGCTCACGGTATTCCATCGACTTGATGAACCACTGGCGGCTGGTAATGATCTCGAGCGGGCGATCTCCTTTTTCGTAGAACTTCACCGCATGGGTGATCGGCTTCGGCTCTCCAATAAGATTCCCGCTCTCGCGCAACAGTTCGACGATGCGGGTCCGGGCCTTGACGGCGGAGAGACCGGCGAGTTGATCGTAGGCGGTCTGCGCGCGGTCGCGGTCGATAGTTGCCCAGCCATCCGATCCCCAGGAGACGTTGCGAAGCGTGCCATTCGCCTGAATGACAGCGCGGACAGGCAGCGAGAGCTCGCGCCACCAGATCACGTCGGTCACGTCGCCGAACGTGCAGATCATCGCGACACCCGTCCCCTTTTCGGGGTCGGCGAGCGCGTGGGGACGGAGCGGCACGAGCGCGCCGAACAACGGCGTGACGAATTCCTTGCCGAAGAGCGGCTTGTATCGCTCGTCGTCGGGATGGGCCACGAGAGCGACACAGGCAGGAATCAGTTCTGGTCGCGTCGTGTCGATTTCGATCTCGATGGAGCCTGCCGCCTGACCTTCGGCCGGGCGGCCAAAGCGGATTCGATGATACGCACCAGGCTGTTCGCGATCTTCGAGCTCGGCCTGCGCAACCGCGGTTCGGAAGTCCACGTCCCAGAGTGTCGGCGCTTCGAGCTGATAAGCGATGCCTCGCTCGAGCAGGCGCAGAAATGAGAGTTGCGACACGCGCTGCGAGCGTCGATCGATGGTGGCGTACGTCATCCCCCAATCGACCGACAGGCCGAGGTACCTCCACAAGCGCTCGAACGCTTTCTCGTCTTCGGCGGTGAGCCTCGCGCAGAGCTCGATGAAGTTCGGACGCGACACCGCGATCGGCTGCTTCCCGGGCTTGTCCGGCGGAACGAAGCTGGAATCGTAGGGCAACGATGGATCACAGCGAACGCCGAAATAGTTCTGGACGCGGCGTTCCGTCGGCAGGCCGTTGTCGTCCCAGCCCATCGGGTAAAAGACCGCCTTGCCTCGCATGCGCTGAAACCGCGCGATCACGTCGGTATGGGTGTACGAAAAGACGTGACCGACGTGCAGCGAGCCGCTGACCGTCGGCGGCGGTGTATCAATGGAGTAGATCTCGGAGCGCGGCCGAGTGCGGTCGAAGCGGTAGATCCCTTGTGCTTCCCAGCGCGCGTTCCACGTGTCTTCCAGTCCCTCGAGCGCAGGCTTCTCAGGGACGGCAATCGGATGGTTCAGATCCAGGCCGTCTGGCATAAACGAAAATTCTACTGTAGGGGACGTCCGCGTGGCGTTAGCGGAGCGACTTGATTCGGTCGATTTCCTCACGGACGAGGCGCTCGGCGGTATCGAGCACCAGCCGCCGCATGTCTTCATCTTTCATGCGGGCGACCACCTGCCGGACGATGGCGTCGACGGCTTCCTCCGACATTGGTTCCCCCGCCACGGGAGCAATCGGTCTTGCCTGCTCCGCTGAAAGAAGTGCCGCGAACGCTTCATGCAGCGCTGCGGGCTGTGCGGGGACGGGTGCTGGCGAAGAGGTCATGGCCGGCGGAGCCTCGACGCGAGGCGTCTCTACGCGCGGTGCGGGAGGCGTGGCTGCCGGTGGCGCAGGTGTCGCGTGTGCAGCGGGCGCCGTCACCGGTGTGGCGACCGGTCGCAGCGCCGGAGGCGGCGCCGCCTGAGGTGGCGGAGCGGACACGGCAGCGTCGGCGAATCGCATCGGTGTGGGTCCCGTTGCTGGCGCGCTGGGCGGCGGAAGCGTACTGCCGGAGTTCAAAACGATCTGGGGGCCCGCATCGACATCCTCCCGGGCCGACGTGACGATCGGCAGATCGAAGGGCGCCGTCTCCTCCATCAGCGGCGGCGGAGCCGTGCTCATGCTGGCCAGTGCCGCATCCAGACGATCGAAATAGTCCTCGAGCGCATCACGCGAACCGCCGATGGGTGCTTCGGGCTCGAGCCGGTCGAGCTCCGCCGTTCCCACACTCGACAGTGGCTTGGCCGGCGGCGTACTCGTGGCGGCCGCCGACACCGGCCGTGCCCCAACCAATGCGGGTGCGGTTGCAGAGTCGGACTTCCGATCCAGCAGCTCGCGTACCCGGGCGATGACCATCTGCGGCTCGAACGGCTTCACGAGCACGCCGTCGGCACCGACCGACCGCGCGCGCGACTCGTCCACTGGCTCGAACGCGCCCGTCAGCAGCAGCACGGGAATATGCGAGAACTCCGGCGTGCCCTTGATGAAGGAGGCCACCTCGTAGCCGTCACGTTCGGGCATCCCGATGTCGGCCAGGACGATATCAGGACGATCGGCTTTGATGCGCTCGATCGCTTCCTGGCCGTCACCGACCGAAATCACCTGCACGTTTTCATCCGCGAACGTGAGCTCGATGACCCGCTGAATGGTCACGCTGTCGTCGGCGAGGAGCAGCTTCGGCATGACGCGCTACACCTGTTCCAGGCGGGGCCTGACGTTGTCGTTGATGTACGTGATGATGTCCTGCATCGGTGTGCCCGGCAGAAATATGCCCTTGATCCCGATATCACGCAACTTCGGAATATCGACGTCGGGGATGATGCCTCCGATGACGACCATGACGTCGTCGAGCCCCTTCTCTTTCAGCAGTTGCATCACTCGCGGGCAGATGTGCATATGGGCGCCGGAGAGGATCGAAAGCCCGATGGCATCGGCGTCTTCCTGCAGCGCCGCCGCGACGATCTGGTCCGGCGTCTGCCGAAGCCCGGTGTAGATGACTTCCATCCCCGCATCACGCAGGGCGCGCGCAATGACTTTCGCTCCCCGGTCGTGCCCGTCGAGACCTGGCTTCGCAATCACCACACGGATTTTGCGCATCGAGTCCGTCGTCCCATGTCCCATTGTCGAGTCCCGAGCCCCGAGTGCCCGATCTGATACTTCAGATGAGCGGCACTTCCTCGTCCTCGCCCCACACATCCCGCAGAGCGTCGCACATCTCGCCTACCGTCGCGTAGGCGCGCACGCAGTCGAGGAGCGGATACATCGTGTTGCCCGTGCCGCGAGCCGTCTCCCGCAACGCCTCGAGCGACCGGCGAACCAGGTCGTTGTCTCGCGTCTTTCTCAGGTGCTCGAGCCGCCCGAGCTGTTTTTCGGCCGTTGACTCGTCGATGTACAGGATCGGCACCGGCGGCTCGTCTTCCTGGACGAAATCGTTCACGCCCACGATGATCTTGTCCCGGGCCTCGACGGCTTGCTGGAACTGGTAAGAGGCCTCAGCGATCTCCCGTTGAGGATAACCCTGTTCGACCGCCTCGACCATCCCGCCCATGCGATCGATCGTCTGGAAATAGTCGCGGGCGCCTTGCTCCATGTCGCTCGTCAGCCGCTCGACGAAATACGACCCGCCAAGCGGATCGACGATGTTGGTGACGCCGCTCTCGTAGGCGATCACCTGCTGTGTTCTGAGCGCCAGCGTAGCGGCCTCGGCCGTCGGCAGCGCCAGCGCCTCGTCCAGCGAGTTCGTGTGCAGGGAGTTCGTGCCCCCGAGCACCGCCGCCAGCGCTTGAAGGGCCGTCCGGACGACGTTGTTGTAGGGCTGCTGCGCGGTCAGCGAGACGCCGGCGGTTTGCGTGTGGAAGCGCAGCTTCCAGGAGCGTTCGTGCTTGGCGCCGAACCGATCGCGCATGACGTCGGCCCAAAGCCGGCGGGCGGCGCGGAACTTGGCGATTTCCTCGAAGAAATCGCTGTGCGAGTTGAAGAAGAAGGAGATGCGCGGCGCGAAATCATCGACGTCCAGACCGGCGTCCATGCCGTACTGGACGTATTCGATCCCGTCGCGCAGCGTGAACGCGAGTTCCTGGAGCGAGGTGGAGCCGGCCTCGCGGATGTGATACCCGCTGACCGACACCGTATTCCACCGCGGGACTTCCTTGGAACAGAACGCGAAGACGTCCGTGATGAGGCGCATCGATTCGCGCGGCGGGTAGATGTATTCCTTCTGCGCGATGAATTCCTTCAAGATGTCGTTCTGAATCGTCCCGGACAGCTTCGACCAGTCGGCGCCTTGTTTCTCGGCGACGACCAGATACATCGCGAAGATCATCGACGCCGGCGAGTTGATCGTCATCGACGTCGTGATGTCGCTCAGCCGGATGCCGTCGAACAAGCGCTCCATATCGGCCAGCGACACGATGCTGACCCCGCACTTCCCGACTTCGCCGAGCGACAGCTCGTGGTCCGGGTCCCGGCCCATGAGCGTGGGCAGGTCGAAGGCGACGCTGAGACCGGTGCCGCCCGCTTTCAGCAGGGTCTTGTACCGTTCGTTGGTTTCCTCCGGCGTGCCAAACCCCGCGAACTGCCGCATCGTCCACAGCTTGCCGCGGTAGCCGGTCGGGTGGATGCCCCGGGTGTAAGGGAATTCTCCAGGATTGTTGATGTCGCGTTGATAGTCGAGCCCCGCGAGATCGTCGCTGGTGTAGAGGCGTTCGATCGGCCGCCCGGAAATCGTCGTAAAGGGGACGTCCCGCTCCGGTGACTTTTTCAGCGTCGGTTCGACGACCTCCCGCTCCCAGCGCTGCTTATCTGTCTCCGCGGTAAGGCTTTTCATACGCGGACATTATAGCCCGTGGACTACCGAAGCTCGGCGATAGTTCTTCGGACCGCGACCGTGCCGAAACGCCGACAGGCCAGCAAGGAAGCGCCGGGCTTCCCGGCTGGCCTGCGACGAGCAACGACTTCCGACTTCAGCGATTTATTACTGAACCTCTAGTCGACCTTTCCGCAAATCACGTGAATACGAACCTGAGCGCTCATGATCGTGCCGGGCGTGAACATGTTGCGCACGGTGACGCGCCAGCCATTCAGCGTCAGGTCTCTCACTGGCACCGACGACAAGACGTTCAGGCCCGCTGAGCTATTCATGAGCTCGTATCCACCGGAAATGGGTGCGTTCCCGGGAAGCTGACACGCGATCTGAATCGGAGCCAGTGCAAAGTTCTGCTGCGCATTGAACGGCGCCGTCAGCGCGGTGCGGAATTCGTAGTTGCTGATCCCGTTCGTGCCGTTCGTGCCGTTGGCACCAGGCAACCCGGGCGCGCCTGCCGAGCACCCTGCGGACCCTGAGGCCCCACCGGGCCTACTGGCCCAGTCGCGCCCGTCTCGCCCGCGGGCCCCGCTGGCCCCACTGCGCCCGCCGGACCCGCCGGCCCAACCGCGCCCGCTGGACCTGTTGGACCTGCCGGCCCAACTGCGCCCGCCGGACCAACCGGCCCGACTGCACCCGCGGGACCCGACGGTCCGACCGGACCTGCCGGACCCGCTGGCCCAACCGCTCCCACCGGCCCAGTCGGACCCACTGCACCCGCTGGTCCCGCAGGCCCTGCGGGCCCGGCCGGTCCCGTCTCCCCCTGCGGGCCGGCCGGTCCCGGAGGTCCCTGCGGCCCCTCCACCGAGCTCGTCGACTGTGCGTTGACGTAGAACACGTCGCGATCCAGCTGCGACGGACCACTCACGACGGTGAAGCGATACATGCCGTCGGGAATGGCCGACGGGAACTGCACCACCAGCTTTTGACTGGTCCAGCCCGTCACCTTCATCTCATAGGACTCGCAGTACACCGCCGGCGCCTGCTGACCGAAGTTCAGCCCTTCCAGGACCAAGGTCTCCTGTGAACGATCCAAGTGGGCACTCAGCACCATGAGCTGGCCCTTGGGCTGTTCTTCTGGCTGTTTCCCTTATCGTTGCCGCTCCCGGCCTGAACAACCGCGCCGACACTGAGGAACAGCGCCAACGCGGCAATCACCGTTCTGGACTTCGCCATGACACCCTCCACCTCGGTCGCAAGATGGAGCAAGGCTAGGACCAGCCCTTCTGTTGCAGGCCGCTTTCAGCCGTTAAAATGTTGATTTAAATGTATTTATTCGATTCGTTGTACGCCGGCTGTCGAACGCTCGTAACTGAGGCAAACCGCGGGCAGGATGGCCCAGGATTGAACAAACCTGCACAAATCGCGCTCCAGCCAGACCCACCAGAATTGTCAGTCGCCGAAGACGATCCGCCCCCCGGCGACGGTGTAGTAAGACTTTTGCTTTCAGCAGTTTGGAAGGATCCGACTTACCGGCTGACGACCAGATCCGTGTCGAAGACGGCGATGTCGGCGAGCATGCCCGCCGCGAGCGTCTCCTTTGACGACTTCTTCGAAGGACGCCCAAGCCGGTCCCTTCGTGTAGGCCTCGATCGCCTCTTCGATCGTCAGGCGCTGATCCGGGAACCAGCCTGCCTGTGGCTCCCCCTTCAGCGTCTGGCGGGACACGGCGGCGTAGAGGCCGTAGATCGGATTCAGGAAGTACCTTGCGGCATTGGTACCGGGGCTGTCGCTCCCGAAGATCAGAACGGCGCCGGAGTCCTTCAGTTTCCGGAATGCATAAGCCCCACGCGAGCGATCCGCGCCAATGCGTTCTTCCATCCAGCGCATGTCGTCCGACACGTGATACGGGTTGATTTCAGCCACAAGTTTCAGCTGCCCGAAGCGCGCGAAGTCGTCCGGGTGCACCACCTGCGCATGTATCACGCGCCACCGGTGATCGCGATTCACCAGATCGTGCTTCTTGAGCAGCTTTTCGTAGACGTCGAGGATGATCCGATTGCCCTTGTCGCCAATCGCGTGCACGTGCGGCGGAATGCCCGTCGCTACCGCCAGCTCCAACAGCTTTTCCAGGTTGCCGGGGGCGAAGTCCGTGTAGTGCTGCGCCGCCGTCATCCCCATTGCGGCACCCTCACTCCCCTCGGGCCGCATGATGTCGCGCAGCAGGCCTTTGTTCTTCGGATCATGTGAGTACGGTTCGAAGAACATCGCGCCGCTGCTGCCCATGATGCCGTCCACCCACGCTTTGTAGCCGATGTACTTCAGCCAGTCGTCGCCGAAGCCGCGGGTGATGCCGAGCGCAGCGGTGTGCGTGACGTTGTCGAGCGTCGGGCGCAGCATGATGCGCGATGTCAGCTCGCCGCGCCGCTGTAACTCCTGATACGCGCGCAACTGCTCGGGCGACGTCAGGTCCTGCATCGTCGTCACGCCGCCCTCCCGCGCCTCCTTGAGCACGGCGCGGACCTGCGTCAGCCGCTGCTCGAACGGAATCGGCGGGATGACACGGCGGACGATATCTGCGGCTGCGCCCTTGAGAACGCCTGTCGCCTTTCCGTTCGCGTCCCTGACGATTTCGCCATTCGCAGGATTCGGCGTCGCATCGGTGATGTCCGCGAGCTTCAGCGCGACGCTGTTCGCGAGGTACATGCTTCGATCGAAGCGGTTGACGAATACCGGGTGCTCGGGCGTCACCGCGTCGATCAGCTCCCGATTCGGCGTGAAGGGTCCAGACGACGAGCCGCCTGATGGTGACGCACCTGCGGAACCAGCGGCCCATTGTTCATAGGCGCCCCACTCGCCTCGCGTGATCCACGCCCCTTTTGGCAGCCGGCCGGCCGCCTCCTTGATGCGCGCGGCAAACGCCTTCGGCTCGTGCACGTCGAGCAGATTCACGCCGACCAGCAAGGCTCCGGTGCTGTCGATGTGCACGTGCGCATCGTTGAATCCGGGAGAGGCAAACGCGCCCTTGAGATCGATGACCCTGGTGCCGACGGCGGTCAGCTTCTGCACGTCGGCGGTCGACCCAACGGCCACGATCCGGGATCCAGCGATCGCCACGGCCTCGACCCAGGGTCGCGATGGGTCGAGGGTATACACCCGCGCGTTGACGAGCGCGAGATCGACAGTCGGCCTCGACGGCGCCTGGGCCGCCGCCCCGACAACGGCCACGCCCGCGAGGATCGCTATTTGCCACAACCGACAAACCACGGTACCTCCATTGGAAAGGAGCTAGGAGTTAGGAGCTAGAAGCTTCAGCAAGTTCAGCTCCCAGCTCCTCAGCTCCAGCTTTCTTGACTTGCCGCATTCTGTCACAGTAGCTTGTGCTGTTTTTCTTCAGCCGGTCGGCAGAAACCCTGCCACGCATTCATTAGGAGCGTTATGGACGCAGGCGGCAACATCTTCAACGCGATGCTCCAGGAATTCGATGGAGCGGCGCGACTTCTCGGGCTGGATCCCGGTATCTGGAAGATCCTCACGCATCCCAAGCGGCAGATCACCGTGTCCTGCCCGGTGCAGATGGACAACGGTGAGATCGAGGTCTTCACCGGGTATCGCGTGCAATACAACATCACACTTGGCCCGGCCAAGGGTGGCATCCGGTATCACCCGGACGTGACGCTCGACGAAGTGACGGCGCTGGCGGCATGGATGACGTGGAAGTGCGCAGTTGCCCACGTGCCCTTCGGTGGCGGCAAGGGCGGCGTGGTCTGCGATCCGACCCGGATGTCGCGGCGCGAGCTCGAGGCGCTGACGCGCCGCTACGTGGCGGAGATCATCGACGCGATCGGTCCGGAAAAGGACGTCCCCGCGCCGGACGTCAACACCAACGACCAGATCATGGCGTGGGTCATGGACACCTACAGCATGCACGTCGGTCACACGGCCACCGCCGTCGTCACCGGCAAGCCGATCGAAATGGGCGGCTCGCTCGGCCGGCGCGAAGCGACGGGACGCGGCGTCATGATCGTCACGCGCGAAGCGGCGAAGCACCTGAACCTCGACATCAAGGGCGCCACCGTTGCAGTGCAGGGATTCGGAAACGTGGGATCGGTGTCGGCTGATCTTCTCTCGAAGATCGGCGCGAAGATCGTCGCCGTGACCGACTGGAAAGGCGGCGTCTACAACGCCAACGGCCTGGACATCACGAAGATGCTCGACTTCGCCAGGCAGCACAAGACCATCGACGGCTTCCCCGGCGCCGAGCCGATCGACAACGAGAAACTGTTCGCGCTGGACGTCGACGTGCTGGTGCCAGCGGCCCTCGAGAACCAGATCACACTCGAGAACGCACCGACCATCAAAGCGAAGATCGTCGCCGAAGGCGCCAACGGTCCGACCACGCCGGAAGCGCACCGGCACCTGCACGATCGCGGCATATTCGTGATCCCGGACATCCTCGCCAACGCCGGCGGCGTCACCACGTCGTACTTCGAGTGGGTTCAGGATCGCCACGGCTATTTCTGGACGGAGAACGAAGTGAACTCGCGCCTCGAGGACAAGATGGTCGAGGCGTTCAAGGACGTGCTGCAGACGTCGATCAAATACAAGACCGACCTGCGCACCGCCGCCTACATCGTCGCCATCAACCGCGTCGCAACCGTCACGCGGATGCGCGGCATGTACGCTTAACAGCGATCGGAATTGGAAATCGGAAATCGGAAATCGGAAATCGGAAATGGAAAACGCGCGCGGTTGGCGAATTCCAATTTCCGATCTCAGCTCTCAGCTCTCCGATTTCCGATTTCCGATTTCCGATTTCCGATTTCCGATTTCCAATCTAGACCAGCCCCTGCTCCAACATGCTGTCGGCGACTTTGATGAAGCCGGCGATGTTGGCGCCGTGAACGTAGTTGCCGGCCACGCCGTAGTCCTGGGCCGTGTCGCGACAGGCGCGATGAATGGCGCACATGATCCCGTGCAGCCGGCGATCGACTTCCTCCCGCGTCCACGCCATGCGCGCGCTGTTCTGGGCCATCTCCAGTCCTGACGTCGCGACGCCGCCGGCGTTCGCCGCCTTGCCAGGCGCGTAGAGCACCTTGGCGTCGACGAACAGCCGCGCCGCGTCTGGCGTGCACGGCATGTTCGCGCCTTCGGCAACCGCCATCACACCGTTGCCGATCAGATGTGACGCGTCCTTGGCGTTGATCTCGTTCTGCGTGGCGCTGGGGAACGCGCATTGCGCGCGGTGCCGCCAGATGGGATTGAAGTCGGTCTCGGTGTCCGACAGCGCGGTGTAGGTCACACCCTTGAAGCGTTCGGCATACTCGCGGATGCGGCCGCGGCGCACGTTCTTCAGCTCCATCAGGAATGCGAGTTTCTCTCGATCGAAGCCGGCTTCGTCGTAGACGTAGCCGTCGCTGTCAGAGGCGGTGATGGCACGGGCGCCGAGATCGATCAGCTTCTCGATGGTGTATTGCGCGACGTTGCCGCTGCCCGAGACGATGCAGGTCTTGCCCTCGAGCGATTCGTTGCGCGTCGCGAGCATTTCAGCCGTGAAGTACACCGCACCGTAGCCGGTCGCTTCCGGACGGATCAGCGAGCCTCCCCAGTTCAGTCCCTTTCCTGTCAGCACGCCGGTGAACTCGTTGTTCAAACGCTTGTACTGACCGTAGAGATACCCGATCTCCCGCCCCCCGACGCCGATGTCACCCGCCGGCACGTCGGTATCGGGACCAATGTGCCGGCGCAGCTCGGTCATGAAACTCTGGCAGAACCGCATCACCTCGTTGTCGCTCCGTCCCTTGGGTTCGAAGTCGGCACCGCCCTTGCCGCCGCCCATCGGCAACGTCGTCAGCGAATTCTTCAGCACCTGTTCGAACGCGAGGAACTTCAGCACTCCAAGCGTCACCGTCGGATGAAAGCGCAAGCCGCCCTTGTAGGGACCGATGGCGCTGCTCATCTGCACCCTGAAGCCACGGTTGACTTGCACCCGTCCGCTGTCGTCCTGCCAGGCCACGCGGAACATCACAACACGCTCGGGCTCGACGAATCGCTCGAGGATCCGCGCGTCACGATAGTCCGGACGACGGGCCATTACGAGATCGAGACTCTCGAGCACTTCTTCAACAGCCTGGTGGAACTCGGGCTCGGCGGGGTTTTTCAGGCAGACCGACTCGAGGATTTGCTGAATGTACGGCGACAGCGGAGGGCCCGGGGTGATACGGCTGACCAGCATCTCGCCTCCTCTTGGTGAAAGTCAGGAACGACGGAGCGGACGCACGACGGGACGGAGGCGGTGTTATATCAGGGAAAAGGGAAATGCGGAAATCGGAAATCGGACATCGGACTTCGGAAAAACGGCGATCGGCCGTCGAAGTAGCCAACGGGGACTCACCGATTACCAATTCTCGATCCGATTTCCGATGTCCGATTTCCGATTTCCGATTTCCGATTGCCTTCACCGCCCCACTTTGAACGCGGTCAGCTCCTGGGCTGTGCCGGTCGGGGTCTTGGCGTTGAGTTCGATCAGGTAGTCGCCTGGGGCAAGATTTCCGAGCGGCACGTCGATCTCGGCGACACCCGTCGCGTTCATCTGGATGGTGAGGTCGGCCATCGAGGTGCCCTTGTTGTTCAGCAACCGGGCAGTGACGGTCGGCGCGGTCTCCCCTGGCGCGAAGGCCTGCACGCGCATGAAGGCGCGATCAGTGCGGCTGAATTGACGGTCCGCCGTCGGCACCGCGTTGGGGTTGGCTTTCAACGCCTGCAGGTCGCGCGGTGTGCGGGCGCGGTAGACCTGTGGCGTGCCGAAGGACACCTGCACGGTCGAGTAATCCGGAAGGGTCAGTTCGCGAGTGGCTGAATCAAGCACCTGGCCGTCGGCGGCTTCGACGACGATGCGCATCTGGACCTGACCCGGGGGCGCTTCGAAGGTCGTTTTCGCGCCGGCGGTTTTCGTCACACCAGCCGTCCCATCGCCGTCACTCGTCGACTCCACTTTTCCCCGGAACACGGGGCGCCCATCCGGCGACATGGCGGTCAGGGCCACGCGGGCCGGGTTGTCGGAGGCGGCACGCTGCTCGCCTGGGCCCGGGGGCGTCGGCTCCCACACGAACGTCACCGCGGTGCGTCCGTTCTCCCCTCGCGACGTGCCGACCCAGAATCGGGCCGACCGCCCGCGCGGTGGCTCGGCAAGCTGGCTCAGCGCATTCCTGATCGCCGTGGGCGCTTCCGCTGCCGGGGCGGCCGTCGCGCGCGCCGCGTCATCCGCGGTGTAGGCCCAGTAGCCCTTTCTCGCGCGCGCCTCGACGCCACGCCGCGTCACCTTGACCTTGATCTGGTGAAACTTGCCGTCGGTCGGCGATTCGGTGGAGTTGTAGCCAAGCAGGTAATAGCCGCTCGAGTCCTTGATGATCTGCTTCATCCCCGCCGCGAGGTCGTTGCGATTGACGATCGCCTTGCCGTCGGTGTTGGCGGCGAGCACGCGCAGCGTATCGAGCGAGTTCTCGAGATAGCGGCGGTCGGTCTGCAGACCGACACCCTGATTGATGTCGTACTCGAACGCCGCCAGGCCTCGGGGATCGACGGCGTAGATGGACGTGTTGTTCCGATTGGCTTCGCGGAACACTTCCTCGAGGTCGGACAACATTTCTGTCGATGCCCGGAACTCGTTTCGTTCATCGTTCTGGATATTCGGATTTCCCGCGCGCAGGGTTGTTGAACCCGGGCATGGCGGCGACGGGGTCGTTCAACTGCGGCGGCAGCATCGCCGTAAAGCCTTCGCTGACCAGGATGATCGACTTGCGGCCCTCGCGCATCCCGCCCAGCTTCACCGTCGCGCCCTCGAGCGCGCTGAGGGTGACGTCGTTGCGGATCTTCTCGACCGCCGCGGCCGGATAGTACGCGTATTGCTCCTCGTACTCGTTGCGCGGCTGGTAATTGAAGCGCCGGCCTTCGAACTTCTCGATCGCTCTCGTCAGGCTGTCGCGGTTGCGCGTGAAGGTGAGGTCGGTGACCGGCGTCAGCGGATACATCAGCGCGACCATGTCGGCCGGCCCGAGCTGGTTCTGGATGAACTCGATGAGCGGCTTGCGCACGACCATGTCGTTGCCGCGGCGCACGTGATAGTCGTCCAGCAGAATGATGAACAGCCGCACGTCCGGGCGCTGCGCTTCGCGCCGCTCTTCGGTTGGCGACGTGGGCTCCCTGTTCGTTGGCCCTTCGATCTGCTGGGCCACCGGGTCGATCTTGATAACCTGAAACGACTCGATCTTCTGCGGCTTCCCATCCTCCTGGACCTGGAATTCTTCCGGTTTCAAGTCGAGGACCGGTTCGCCGTCGCGACCCGTGACGATGACGTCGACCCGCACGTAGTTGATGCCCGTCCGGAACGTCGGCTGCTGCGCGCGGTCTGGTTCCTGCTGGGCCGGCGGTTGCTGAGCCGGAGGCTGCTGTTGCGCCGGCGGCTTCTGCGCCGGCGGTTGTTGGGCGGGAGGCGCGGACTGGTCACGCTCCGCTCCCACAGGGACCGCGAGGATAACGGCCACCGCGATGGCCAGGATCAGAAAAGAAGCGCCTGCGGTCCGCGCGAGGCGCTGCAGCAGAGACGTGCCTTTGATCTGCATAAGCATTAGACGTAAGGCCCGGACAGGCGGCTCGCTCCCTGATGATAACATTGGCGTTTCGAGAAGTTCAGGAGGATCGTCCCGTGACTCAGCAGACCGCCGAATACGCTCAGCCGCTCACCGTCCTGGCGGAGGACGAAGTCATTTTCCGTGACAGCATCCGGCAATTCGCGCAAGCCCGCGTTCGCCCGCTCGTCCGTGAAATGGACGAGCACGCGAAGATCCCACGAAGCCTGGTGGACCAGTTGTTCGAGCTCGGCGTGATGGGCATCGAGATTCCCGAGACGTATGGCGGCGCCGGCGGACGGTTCTTTCACTCCGTGCTCGCGGTCGAAGAGTTCTCGCGCGTGGACCCTTCTATTGGTGTGCTCGTGGACGTGCAGAACACGCTCGTCATCAACGCGCTCGTCCACTGGGGCAACGACGACATCAAGCGCCGGTATCTTCCAAAGCTCGCGGCGTCGGTCGTCGGCGGTTACGCGCTCTCAGAAGCCGGCTCCGGAAGCGATGCGTTCGCGCTCACGACGAGGGCTCGCGAGGACGGCGACAGCTTTCTCCTCAACGGCCGCAAGCTGTGGATCACCAACGGAAACGAAGCCGATCTCTTCATCGTCTTTGCGACGCTCAACCCGGAAGCGGGATACAAGGGAATCACCGCGTTCCTGGTCGAGCGCGGCTTCAGCGGGTTCAGCGTCGGGAAGAAGGAAGACAAGCTTGGCATCCGCGCCAGCAGCACCTGCGAACTGATCTTCGAGGACTGCCGTGTCCCGCGCGCGAACGTGCTCGGTGAGCTGGGCAAGGGCTATAAGGTCGCGATCGAAACGCTCAACGAAGGACGCATCGGCATCGGCGCGCAGATGGTCGGGCTGGCAGAAGGCGCGCTCGATCACACGATCGCCTATACAAAGGAACGCAAGCAGTTCGGTAAAGCGATCGCGGAGTTCCAGGCTGTGCAGCATCAGCTGGCGAGAGCCGCGGTGGACGTGGAAGCCGCGAAGCTGACGGTCTACAACGCCGCGCGATTGAGAGACGCCGGCCGGCCGTTTCTCCAGGAGGCGGCGATCTGCAAAATCCTCTCGTCGGAAGTTGCCGAGCGCGTATCGTCGCTGGCGGTCAACCTGTTCGGCGGCAACGGCTTCGTCAAGGAGTATCCGGTCGAGAAGCTGTTCCGCGACGCCAAGATCGGGCAGATTTACGAAGGGACGTCGAATCTGCAGCTGCAGACGATCGCAAAGCAGCTCTGCTCGAGCACGTACTGGCCTACTCTAGGATCGCTTCAGCGATTACCATTCGTTGCACCTCCGAGGTGCCTTGATAGATCTCGGTGGCGCGAACGTCGCGGAACAACCGTTCGACCACCGACCCCGCGGCGATAGCCCTTGGACGCGAGAATCTGCATCGCCTTGTCGGCGGCCCGGTGCGCTGCCTCCGACGCGTACAGCTTGGCCATCGCGGCGTCGAGCCTCGGGTCGGCCTGACGCTGACGCGCGTCAGCGGCCTTCATCGTAAGCATCCGCGCCGCATCGAGCTCGGTTGCCATATCGGCGAGCATCCACTGGATCGCCTGGTAGTTCCCGATCGGCTGGCCGAACGCGGTGTGATTCCTCGCGTGCTCGAGCGACTGCTCGAGCGCCGCGTCCCCCACGCCAAGCGCCTGCGCCGCGATCGCGACACGTCCACCGTCGAGCGCCCACATCGCGATGTGAAAACCCTGGCCCGGATTCCCCAGCAACGCATCGGCAGGTACCTGAACGTTTCGCAGCTCGAGATCCATGCATCCCAATCCGCGCACACCGAGCGAATCGGCCGACGACACGCGCGTCAGCCCCGGCGCATCCATCGGCACGAGAAACGCGCTGATCCCGCGCCCGCGGCTTCCCGGCTGAGTGGCCGCGAACACGACGGCAACGTCCGCAACGTCGGCGTTTGCCACCCAGACCTTCCGACCGCTGATCGTGTACCCGCGATCGTCGAGGCGAGCGACGGTCTGCTGGTTTGCGGCGTCGGATCCAGCCTGCTCCTCGGAGAGCGCGAAGGCACCAAGAGATGCACCCGTCGCGAGCCGCCGTAACCAGCTCTGTTTCTGCGCTTCGCTTCCGAACTCGGCGATCGGCTCGGCGACGAGAGAATTGTTGACTGTGGCAATCACCGCCAGCACGGCGCTGGCCTTGGCCATGGCCTCGATGGCCAGCGCGTAGCTCACATAATCCCGGCCGGCGCCGCCCCATGTCGTAGGAACCGTGACGCCCATGAGCCCGAGCGTCGCCGCCTCGCGGACCAGGTCGAGGGGAAACTCACCGGTCGCGTCGATCGCTGCCGCTTTCGGGGCGACGCGGCTCGACGCGAACTGCTGCACTGACTGCTGCCATGCCTTTTGATCGTCGGTGAGCTCGAGATTCATGCCGTGGCCTTCTGAGGAGATCGTGATGGTCTCGTCTACAGCGCGAGCCGATCGAACAGCGGGCGCAGCCGCTCGACCGTGTTGAAGAGTTCTTCCGGCAGCACACGAGTCTGACCGACGACGGTCATATAGTTCGTGTCGCCGTTCCAGCGAGGCACGACATGGAGGTGGACGTGATCGAGCACACCGGCGCCCGCCGGCTTCCCGATGTTGATCCCCATGTTGATGCCATGCGGCGCCGTAGGCTTCGGTCAGCGCGACTTCGGCGCGACGCGCGAGCTCGATGAGCTCGCACAGCTCCGTCGTCAGTCGCGCCTGCCAGCGATGCCACGTGCCGGTTCGGCACAACCATGAGGTGGCCGTTATTGTAGGGATACTTGTTGAGGATGACGAAACAGGTCTGGCCGCGGAACACGACGAGCGAGTCCTGCTCGCCGGATAGCGCGTCGCAGAACACACAAGCGGTCGCCGTGCCGGTGCTGGTCACGTAGTCGAGTCGCCAAGGCGACCAAAGATACTCCATAGTCCACAGTCGAGGATCGACCGTCGGCAGTCGACGCGTCGACAGTCGAGGAGTCGACAGTCGACGGTCAGACTCCAGCCGCGTTCGGATCCGGTTCCTGTGGCAGCGCGCCCGAAGGCGCCGGCGCGGCGGGGGTGCTGTCGGGCTCGCGGTTGATGAGCTCCTTCAGCTCCTTGCCAGGCTTGAAATACGGGACCTTCTTCGGCGGGACGTCCACCTTGTCGCCCGTCTTGGGATTGCGGCCCTTCCGCGGCTCACGACGGCGCAGCCGAAAGCTTCCGAATCCGCGCAGCTCGATCTTCTCGCCGCGATGTAACGCGTCGATGATGCTCTTGAAGACGGTGTCGACGATGACTTCGGAGTGCTTCTTGGTGAGGTCGGACACCCGCGAAACTTCCTCGACGAGCTCCGCCTTCGTCATGCTGCCGCCGGTGTTCATTGGTTCGCTCCCTTTGGTCGCTCGACAGCTCCCAGCGACCGGCTCCCAGCCGCCAGCCGTTCTGCTGGAAGCTGGAAGCTGGCAGCTGGACGCTCGGTTATTGCTGATGCTTGAAGTGATCGCCGAGCGTCACTTCAGGCCGGCCGGTCGATTCGGAATACGCCTCCCAGTCGGCGCGGAACTCGTCGTTCTTCAGCGCGCGAATGCTCAGGCCGATCTTCCGTTCGGCCGGAATGAGCTTGATGATCTTCATCTGGTAGGTCTCGCCGACCTTCAGTTCGAGCTTGTCCTCTTTCCCGGCATGCTGCGAGTCGTCGAACTCCGAGACGTGGATCAAGCCCTTCGATCCCCTCGGCCAGCTCGACGAACGCGCCGAAGTTGGTCACGCGAACGACCTTGCCCTCGACGACGTCACGGACGTGATGCTGGGTGAAGAACTCGTCCCAGACATCGGTCTGCAGCTGCTTCAGACCGAGCGACAGGCGCTGGTTCTCGGCGTCGATGTTGAGCACCATCGCCTCGACCGTGTCGCCCTTCTTCAGCACCTCTGAGGGGTGCTTCAGCCGCTTGCTCCAGGACATGTCCGAGATGTGGATCAGGCCGTCGATGCCCTCCTCCACTTCGACGAACGCGCCGAACTCCGTCAGGTTGCGCACCTTGCCGGTGATCGTCGTGCCGATCGGGTACTTCTCGGTCAGTTCGTGCCAGGGATTGCTCTCGACCTGTTTCAGGCCGAGCGAGATGCGCCGCGCGCTGGGATCGACGCCCAGCACCATCGCCTCCACCGTGTCGCCGACGTTGAGAATCTTCGACGGGTGCTTGACGCGCTTGCTCCAGGACATCTCCGACACGTGGATCAGGCCTTCGACGCCCGGCTCGAACTCGACGAACGCGCCGTAGTCGGTCAGGCTGACGACCTTGCCGCTCATCCGCGCGCCGACCGGGTAGCGCTCGATCACGTTCGACCACGGATCGTTCTTGAGCTGCTTGTGGCCGAGCGAGACGCGCTCGGTCGCCGGATCGTACTTGAGCACGATGACGTCGATATCGTCGTTGACCTTGAACAGCTCCGACGGGTGAGAGACGCGGCCCCACGACATGTCGGTGATGTGCAGCAGGCCGTCGATGCCGCCGAGATCGATGAACGCGCCGTAGTCGGTGATGTTCTTGACGACGCCCGTGAGGACCTTGCCCTCGGCGAGCGTGTCCAGCGTGTGCTTCTTCTTCTCCGCATTCTCCTCTTCGAGGAGCACCTTGCGGGACAGCACGATGTTGCCGCGCTTCTTGTTGACCTTGATGACGCGCATCCGCAGCTCCTGTCCGCGCAGCGCGTCGAGGTTGCGTACCGGGACGCACATCGATCTGCGAGCCCGGCAGGAACGCGCGCACGCCGATGTCCACGGCGAGGCCGCCCTTGATCCGTTCGATGACGCGGCCGATGACGACCTTGCGCTCGGCATAGGCCTTCTCGACCTCGTCCCAGATCTTCATCTTCTCGGCCTTCTCGCGCGAGAGGACGACGTAGCCTTCGCGGTCCTCGGTGCGCTCGAGCAGGACGTCGACGGTATCGCCGGGCTGCACGGCCACCTGGCCGGTCTCGTCCACGAACTCGTCGATGGGAATGATGCCTTCCGACTTGTAGCCGACGTCCACGACGACTTCGGATGGCGTGACTTTGAGAACGGTGCCCTTCACGACCTCGCCTTCCGCGATGTTGCGGAAGCTGCTATCGTAAAGGTCCAGAAGGCGCGCATACTCTTGCGGATCGATCTGATCGTCGAGCGGGGAGAAACCCGATGACTTGTCAGCGGTCCCAGTGATGCCACCTCCTTGTGATTTGTTGTGCTGCGGATTGTGTGTTGCCATGCGTAACGGGTCCTCCTCGATCGTGCTGCCGGGATCTCAGCTCCGGCGGGCTGTAGAATGCATCGCCTTGGATTTGCGATAAGCAGTAGAAGATACATCACTTAGAGGCACGTCGTCAACCTCAGGCGGAGAGCTCAGCAGGACCCGGTCGAGCCCTGTTCCCGGCCCGAACGGCCGCACACACAAGGATCGCTATGGCCAAGAAAAAGGCAAAGAAGCGCCCGGCCGCTGCCAAGGCAAGACCCAGGAAGTCGGCCGCACGTCCGAAAGCCCGAAAGGCCAAACCGGCCCGGCGCCCCGCGCGCAAGGCAGCGGCCGCTGTCAAGAAACGGCCGGCACGCGCCGCCACGAAGAAACGGACGGCGGCAGCCGTCGCGAAGAAACGGACGGCGGCGGCCGTCGTGAAGGCCGCAACCGTCGCGAAGAAGAAGACGACGCCCGCCAGTTCGCGGAAGGCCATCACCGCACGCCGCCTTGCCTCCGCGCCATGCCCCGTCGTTGGACCGCGCCCGCAAGCAGCTTCGGGAGATCGAAGAGAACGTCCCGACCCCGCCATCCAGCCTCGACCTCGATCGCACGCCGTCTGCCGCCCGCAGCGGCCGCCGCGAAATGCGCGAGACGATTCTCGAGCACAACGAGACCGGTCCCGAGCTCACCGGCGGCGACGTCGATGCCGACTGGCAAGACGCGTATTCAGTTGGCGACGAGGCGCCGGGCGGCGACAACCCGACGCCGGATCAGGATCGCGTGGACGATATCGCCAAGGCGCTCGGCGTGGAATATCAGGACAACGAGGAGCTGCGCGGATCCGACAAGATCACGGACCGCGATCGTCACCGGTGGGAGCTCGATCCCGCTTCGTCTGAAGACTACCGCGACCGCGACTGAACGACTCGCCAGCTCAGCCTGCTCGAATAGCGTCCTCGATCGAGAGGTCGGTCGTATCGACGACACACCGCATCGTCGCCGCTCGTGACGAGCGGCTGAGGCCGCGCGCGTGCGATCGCTCAGGTCGCGCGCTTCCAATGCCGTGGCCACATCCTTCACGGCCGTCGCGCCGCGGCCCGCCGCGTGCGCCGGATCGTGCGCACGGCGCCGCGCGCGTTCCTCGGCCGACGCATCCAGATACACCTTGACGTCGGCATTCGGGAACACGACGGTCCCGATATCCCGACCTTCCATCACCACGCCGCCACCCGCGCCCATCGCGCGCTGCTGCTCGATCAGCACCTCGCGCACCCGCGGCAGCCTGGCGACCGCCGCCGCACCGGCATCGATCTCCGGCGTGCGAATCGCGGCGGCAATGTCCTGTCCGTCGACGCGCACGACACCGTCAGCGACTTCGATCCGCATCTGCCGGGCCAGCGTCCGCCACGGCGTCTTCGCGGGACACGTCGAGGCCGTCCTGAAGGGCTTTCCACGCGACCGCGCGGTACATCGCGCCCGTATCGATGTGGCGGTACGCGAGGCGAACAGCGACCGCGCGGGCGACCGTGCCCTTCCCCGCGCCTGACGGCCCATCGATCGCGACGATCAACGGCGTCGCATGCGCGCCCGGGACGGGAAGAATCCGTGTTCGACGTCACACTGCTATTATCCTCCGCGATGCGTTTCGCGCGAAAAGCGCGCTCTTCCGGCGTGCCGCCCGCGCTCGTCATTGTGCGCTCGTCGCGGTCGGAACGATCGGTGGCTATCAGGCGTTCGACGAGTACGTCCGGGCGGCGGCGTTCGTCGTGCGGGCCGCGGGCATGCACGGGGCCGCTGAGACGCGTCGCCAATCTCCAGACGCAAGCGTCACCGAGCGCGACCTCCGCATTCCCTGGCGTGACGGCGAACTTCCGGCGCGTTGGTACTTGCCGGCGAAGGCGAAGACCCTGCCGGTCCTGCTGGTTCCCGGCGTGCATGCGGCCGGCATCGATGAGCCGCGGCTGGTCGGCGTCGCGCGCGATCTCGCGTCGGTCGGCGCTCCGGTGCTGACGACCGAGCTGGCGGACCTGAAGCGGTACGCGATCACCGCGCGCAGCACGGACATGATCGAGGATGCCGCCGCGTGGCTGGCGCAACAGCGTGACCGTCGCTCCGACCGGACGAATCGGGATGATCGGGATCAGCTTCGCCGGCGGGTTGAGCATCGTGGCGGCCGGCCGTCCGCCGATTCGCGATCGCGTGGATTTCGTGATGTCGTTCGGCGGGCACGGCGATCTGCCGCGCACGTTGCGCTATTTGTGCACAGGACATGCAGCCGGACGGTGCCGTCCGTCCACCGCACGACTATGGCGTCGCGATCATCCTGCTCGGCCTCGCCGAGCGCGTCGTGCCGCCCGATCAGGTCGAGCCGCTGCGCAACGCCATCCTGACGTTTCTCGAAGCGTCACGGCTCGACATGGTGGACAAGGCGCAATCGCAGGCGGAGTTCGCCCGAGCGCGGAACCTGGCTGCGGCGCTTCCCGAGCCTGCGCGCCGGCTGATGGGGTACGTCAACGACCGCGACGTCAAGAACCTCGGCCCGATCCTGCTGCCGCACGTCGCCGAGCTGGCAGGCGATCCGGCATTGTCGCCATCGCGATCGGCTCCGCCCTGCGGCAGCCGTCTACCTGCTGCACGGCGCCGACGACAACGTCATTCCGGCTGTGGAGTCGGTGCTGCTCGCCGGTGAGCTACGTCAGCGCGGCGTCCGCGTCGAGCATCTCGTGACACCGCTGATCACGCACGCGGAGGTCGACCGGCCGCCGACGATCGGCGAGGTCTGGACGCTGGTCCGCTTCTGGGGGAAGCTGCTCGACGAGTAGGCGCCGAGAGCGCGGCCACCTCGCGTGTTGTCAGCTCGCGGAAGTCGCCGGGCTTGAGCCGCTCGTCGGTGATCGGCCCGATGCGCACGCGCTTGAGCCGAACGACCGGATGCCCGATCGCGTCGAACATCTTGCGAACCTGCCGGTTCCGCCCCTCGTGAATCACGATCGAGAGCACAGCCTGCTCGCCGCCCGCCGATTCGAACACCTTGTGCAAGCCGGACGTGCGCCGGCGACGGTCCGCCGGCCGTCAATCACGACGCCACGCGCGAGCCGCTCGAGGCTGTGCCGATCGGGAACGCCGCGAACCTGGACGTGGTACTCGCGCTCGACTTCGTGGCTCGGGTGCGTCAGATGCGCGGCGAGATCGCCGTCGCTCGTCAGCAGCAGCAGGCCCTCGGAGTCGTAGTCGAGCCGCCCGACCGGATAGACGTACTCGCGGATGCCGCGGTCCTTCAGCAGATCGATGACCGTGGGCCGCTGCTGCGGATCCGAGCGGCTGGTGATGTAGCCGCGCGGCTTGTTCATCAGGATGTAGACGCGGCGTCCGGCCGGCTTGACGCGCCGGCCGTCCACGCGGATGTCGTCCGCGTCAGCGTCCGCCTTGGTGCCGAGCTCGGTCACGGTCTGCCGTTGACCGAGACGCGGCCCTGACGGATCAGCTCCTCGGCGGCCCGCCGGGACGCGATTCCCGCCGCCGACAGGATCTTTTGAAGGCGGTCGGCCATGACACATTGCACTGAGGCCGGACTCAGGTCGGCGTGCTGAATCACTGGCGTGATTCCAGCACGCCAATGCACCGTTTCGTCGCCGCCGACGGCGGCACCTACTGGCTCGTGCGCCTCGGTCTTTGCTCGCGGCGCCTCCGCTGACGTCTCGTCGAACGGCAGCGGACTCGTGGCAGCGTCGGCTCGGTGAGCCCCAGCGGCAGCTCGAAGCCGAGCGCGTCGGACATCTCCTCGACCTTCGGCAGATCCGACAGGTCGTTCAGGCCGAAGCGCTCGAGGAACTCGCGCGTCGTCGCATACATGAACGGCCGGCCGACGACCTGCTTCCGGCCGACGGTCTTGATCAGTTTGCGCTCGCAGAGCGTCGAGAGGACGCCGCCGCTGCTGGTGACGCCGCGGATCTCGGCGATCTCCGGCGCCGTGATCGGCTGCTTGTAGGCGATGACCGCCAGCGTCTCGAGCGCCTGGAGCGACAGCTTCTGCGTCGTGCGCTCGTGGAACAGCTTGCGGACCCACTCGTTCAGGTCCGGACGCGTGACGATCTGATAGCCGCCCGCGACTTCGACGATCTGCAGCCCGCCGGGACGCTCGTAGTCGGCCCGCAACGCGGCGAGCGCGGCATCCACGTCCTCCTTGGGTTCTCCTTCAAGCAGCTTGTAGAGCGTCTTCGGCGTCAGCGGCTCGGGCGACGCGAAGATCAGGGCTTCGACGATGGGTTTGAGATGGTCCGACACGTCTTTCGTCCCTCATTCACAGGTTAGCCGGGCTCGGCTTCCGGACAGTCGCCGAGCGATGTGGCCGAAACTGGGCTGCGATCCGACGGCCTGGGCGTCGGCGGCGCGCGTTTGTAGACCCGGATCGGTCCCATCGCACCCGACTGGAACACACGAACCAGCTTGAGCCGAATCATCTCCAGCAGCGCGAGGAACGTGACGATCAGGCCCGCGCGCGTCTGGACGTCGCTGAACAGATCCTCGAAACCACAGGCCTCGGTCTCGGAGAGCTTCGCCATCAGCTGCTCGATCCGGTCTTCGATCGGAATCTGCTCGCCTGGCAGATAGATCTTCGGGCGCTGCTTCGCGCGCTCGACGACCGACCGGAACGCGCTGATCAGGCTGAAGAGATCGACCTCGATCTCCGGCTCCGGCGCCTCGCCGGCGATCTCGGTGATCGGGCCGTCGGGCCGCGTCCACTGCGCGCTGCGCAGCGTCTCGCGCTCGTGGAGCAGCTCCGCCGCGGCCTTGAACTTCTGATGCTCGAGCAGCCGGCGCACGAGCGCTTCGCGCGGATCCTCTTCCGGATCCTCCTGCGTCGGGATCCGGCCGCGGCAGCAGCATGCGCGACTTGATGTGGATCAGCGTCGCGGCCATGACCAGGAACTCGCCCGCGACGTCGAGGTTCATCTCCTGCATCAGGTCGATGTAATCGAGGTACTGCTGCGTGATGAGCGCGATCGGGATGTCGTAGATGTTGACCTCGTTCTGTTTGATGAGGTGCAGCAGCAGATCGAGCGGGCCCTCGAAATTCTCGAGCCTGACCGGGTAGGCCTCGAGGATGGATTCGAATTCCTGTGGTTCCATCATGAGTACGACAGCTTCACGGCGTGTCTGACACGCTCCATCGTTTCCTCCGCGACGCCGCGCGCCTTTTTCGATCCCTCGTGCAGGATGTCGCGCAGCGCCGACGGCTTCGCGAGAAGCTCGGCGCGCCGGGCCCGGATCGGATCGAGCTGGGCGTTCAGCGCCTTGGCCAGCTTCGTCTTCACCTCGACGTCGCCGACCTTGCCCGCACGATACCGCGTCTTCAGATCCTCGACCTCCGCCGTATCGGGGTTGAACGCGTCGTGATACATGAAGACCGGATTGCCCTCGACCGTGCCTGGGATGTCGGCGCGAATCCGCTTGGGATCCGTGTACATCTGCATCACCTTCTTCCGGACCGTCTCCGCATCATCCGACAGGTCGATCGTGTTGCCGTAGCTCTTGGACATCTTGCGGTTGTCGAGGCCCGGCAGCCGCGGGACCTTCGTCAGCAGCGGCTGCGGCTCGACGAACAACTCGCCGTAGAAGTTGTGATAGCGGCGGACGATCTCGCGGCTCAACTCCAGGTGCGGCACCTGATCCTCACCGACCGGCACGTAGTGCGCGTTGTAGATGATGATGTCCGCCGTCTGCAGCAGCGGATAGCTCGAGAAACCCCAGCGTCGACAGATCCTTCTCCGAGAGCTGCTCGATCTGCTCCTTGTAGGTCGGCACGCGCTCGAGCCACGGCATGGGGACCGTCATCGACAGCAGCAGGAACAGCTCGGCATGTTCCGGCACGAGCGACTGCACGAACAGCGTGCTGCGCTCAGGGTCGAGACCGCCGGCAATCCAGTCGGCCACCATGTCGTACGCGCTGGAGACGACTTCCGACGATGTCGGCGTAGTCGCTCGTCAGCGCGTGCCAGTCGGCGACGAAGTAGAAACAGTCGTACGTCGTCCTGAAGCGACGCCCAGTTGTCGAGCGCGCCGACGAGATGACCGAGGTGAAGCTTGCCAGTCGGCCGCATGCCCGACACGACGCGTGGTTTCACGGAAGCAGAAGCCTTATCAGAGAAATGGCTGGCGGCACGATGAGCGCGCTCAGGATTCCGGTGAACATCAGCGCATACAGAATGATGAAGCCGAATTCGCGGAGGCGGATGAAGATCTGCGCCGCCGACGGCGGCAGCAGACCGGCCAGCACGTTGCCGCCATCGAGCGGCGGAACCGGAATCAGGTTGAACAACGCCAGGAACACATTGATCTGAACCGCGTCGACGAGCACCAGTGCAGCGGCGATTGTCCATAGCCGGCGTCGGCGCCTCCCGCAATCACGCGAAAAATCATCGCCGCCACGAAAGCCTGCAGCAGATTGCTGACGGGCCCGGCGGCTGCAACCAGCATGAAATCGCGCCGCGGGTTCCGCAGGCGGCTGATGTTGACCGGCACCGGCTTCGCCCAGCCAATGATCGGCAGGCCGCTGATCGCCGCCAGCAGCGGCAGGATCACGGTGCCAATCACGTCGATGTGCACCAGCGGATTGAGCGACACGCGCCCGAGCAGGCGGGCCGTGGGATCGCCGAGTCTGTCAGCCGACCACGCGTGCGCCGCTTCATGAATACTGAGCGCGACCAGCACGATGGCGAGCGGAACGAGGACAGATAGCACGTCAGACGGCAAGCGAATTCACAAGACGAAGGGGATCGAAGTCACAAGAGGGTAAGGCAAAACTGCTGATTTATCAAGCACTTGTCAGCGCTGATTGGCGAAATGTGCCAGAACGAGGTCGGCGAATCGGGCACCGACGACGCGCAGGAGATCCTCACGGGTCGCGCGCCGCACGCCGGCGACGCTGCCGAACGCCGTCAGCAGCGCCTTGCGCCGGCGCGGGCCGATGCCGGCGATGGTATCCAGCTCCGACCACAGATCGCGCTTGGTGCGCCGCTGACGATGGAACGTCACCGCGAAGCGATGCGCCTCGTCTCGAATCCGCTGGATGAGGAGCAGCGCCGGGCTCTCGCGCGGCAGCGCAATCGGGATCGAGCCGGTCCTTCGTGAAGAGCAGCTCCTCCTTCTTGGCGATCCCGACCGCCACGAGGTTCGCCAGCCCGAGCTCCTCGAGCGCCGCGTAGGCGGCCGTCAGCTGACCCTTTCCGCCGTCGATCAGGATCAAATCGGGAAAGGGACCGCCGGCTTCGAGCAGCTTGCGGTAACGGCGAAGGACGACTTCGCGCATGGAGACGAAAGTCGTCGTGGACTCGGGGCTCCGTGCCGTGCTCGCGCGGCTCGGGGCTCGGGTGGGTTATCCGGAACGGCTTGCTGGCGGCCAGCAACATCTCCCGAGTCAGAAGCGCCGAGTCCCGAGTCCCGAAGCCCGAGCCCGAGCCCCGAGCCCCGGATCCGAAACTTCCGGTATTCCGCCCTCTTCATCCTCCCGTCCTCGCACACCACCATCGATGCGACGGTGTCGCTGCCCTGGATGGTGGAGATGTCGAAGCATTCGATGCGGCGCGGGATCGACGGCAGGGCGAGCACGGAACGGAGCGTCTCGAGCGCGTCGAAGTGCGCCGCGACGTTCTCGTTGAACCGTTGCTGATAGCCGACCTCCGCGTTGCGGATGGCGAGCTCGAGAAGGCCGCGTTTCTCGCCGCGGCGGGGGACGACGAAGCGGACTCGTCTTCCGGCCTCGGCCGAGAGCCAGCCCTCCAGCATTTCCGTGTCGGCCTCGGGAAATGGCACGGGCAGGTGGATCTCGGGCGGCGGGGTGCGTTCCTGATAGAACTGCTGGACGGCCGCTTCGAGGATGTCGCAATCGGAATCACGGTTCGCCTGGGCCGTCGCGAGCTCCGGAGCAAGCTGGACGCTCCGATCACTTTCGGTCACGAGCTCGATACGCTCGACGACTTTGCCGCCGCGCACCTGGAAGACCTGCACGACGGCGCCTGCAGGCCCGGACTTCAGGCCGAACGCGTCACGGTCGCCGAACTCCGACGGTGGACATCTTCTGCTGGCGCGTTCGAACGGTTTCGATCACGCGAATCGCATCGCGCAGCTGCGCCGCCTGCTCGAAGCGTTCCTCGGTCGAGGCCTCGGACATCCGCTGGCGCAGGTCCGCCGACGAGCTCCTCGTTTCGGCCCTCGAGGAACAGCCGGGTGTCCGCGACGGCCACGGCGATACTGCTCCGGCGTGCACAGCTCCCGCACGCAAGGGGCCAGACACCGCTTGATGTCGTACTCGAGACACGGGCGCCCGCGCTCGCCGGTGATGACCTCGTTGCACGACCGGATCCCGAACAGCTTGTGGGTCAGCGACATCGTCCGCCTGCCGAGCCAGGCGGGCAGGAACGGGCCGGCGTAGAAGTGATCGTCGCGCTCGACGTGGCGCGCGACCAGCACTCGCGGAAAGGCTTCTCCGGTCGTGAGCTGCAGGTAGGGATAGTTCTTGTCGTCGCGCAGCAGGATGTTGTATTTCGGTGACCGCTGCTTGATCAGGTGATTCTCGAGCGCCAGCGCTTCGACGACCGAGTCGGTGACGATGACCTCGAGGCGGCGGGCTTCGTCGAGCAGCGCGTCGATACGCGGGCTCATGCCCTGCGCGCCGAGATAGCTGCGGACGCGATCCCGGAGCACGCGCGCCTTGCCGACGTACAGCGTCTCGCCGGCCCCGTTGTAGTACAGGTAGACGCCGGGTTGCTCCGGCAAACGGGCGATCTGGGCCTTGAGATCACGGATCGGCATGCGGTACACTGCGCGTTTTGGCGCGTCCGGCAACCTTCCATTATAACGCGGGGACGCGAGACGTGACGTTCACCGGATTCATCGGGTACATCTGCATGTTCCCGTTGCGGCTGATCATCAGCGCGTGTGTGGCGCTGCGGATTCACCCCAACATTCTGACGTTCGTCGGCGTCCTCATCAATGTCGCCGCCGCGTGGGCGCTCGGGCTGGGCAAGTTCGTCACGGCCGGCTTCATCATGATCGTCGCGAACATCTTCGACTTCATCGACGGCAAGGTCGCGGTCGAGCTGGACGAGGTGAGCGCGTTCGGCGGGTTCTGGGACTCGGTCATCGATCGCTTCTCCGACATCTCGCTCTTCATCGGACTGATCTTCCTCTACTCGCAGAAGGGCCGGACCGACTACGTGATGGTCACCGCCCTGGCCATGATGTTCGCCATCATGACGAGCTACACGCGCGCCCGCGCCGAATCGCTCATCCGGAAGTGCAAGGTCGGCTTCATGGAGCGGCCGGAGCGGATCGTGCTCTTCATGATCGGCGCGTTCACCAACCGCATGGCCGGCGTGCTGTGGGTGATCCTGATTCTCTCGATCTTCACCGTCGCCGATCGGATCATCTACACCTATCGCGAGCTCCGCAACACGCAGCAGGCCCTGGCATGAAGAACCCTGCCTCCCTGCCGGTCCGAATCCTGTGGAATGCGTTCTTCTGGACCTACGAACGCACGACCTGGCAGTACGACGTGATGGTCATCGCCATCCTCGCGTTCGTCTGGCTCACGCCGCCCGACTGGCTCAACGACCCGATGGCTTCCGGCAACGGACCGATCGGCTGGCTGATCGGCCAGCTTCGAGTAGAGCGCGCTGAAGCCGCGCGCTCAGCGCGGAGCTTCAGCTCCGCGTCACGCGTCACGTGTAAAATAATCCTCGGCTGCAGCGTTCTATGGAAGTGCTTCCCCGCGTGCTGTTCGTGCTCGGCGTCGGGTTCTTCATCGCGAACCTGAGACTGCTCCTGCAGTTCATCCGTTTTCTGAAGCTCCGTTCATCTGCACTCCTGACGTGGCCCGGCCGCCGTCCGCCGTTCTACGGCCTCCTGCTGGCCATCGGGATGACGCTGGGCATGGTGATCATCTACAAGCTCGTCGTGCTCAAGCAGCATCCGGTGCAGGTGTTCGGCGAGAGCATGATGATGGTCTACTACGGCTACGCCGTGCCCCTGAGCCTGCGCATCGGACGCGGGTTCTATGAGGATGGGATCTGGGCGGACGGCGGGTTCATCCACTATTCGAACATCGGGGGTCTGGCCTGGCGTGAGGAAGAACAGCCGACGCTGGTCATGATGCACCGCATGCGAGCCTTCGCGCGCAGTCTGGCCGTGCCCCAGAGCTACTACGGTGCCGCCCGGCGCCTGCTCCGCGACAAGATCGCCGCCCACGACATCCATTTCACTGGCAAGTCGCTCGATCTCGGCTCGCACGACGAAAGAGACGACGTTTAAACCGTAGTCCGTAGTCCGTAGTCCGTGGTTCGTCGGTTCGTCGCTCGTCGCTCGAAGAACCCATAGCGACGACTACGCTCTACGAGCGACGAGCGACGAGCCACGAACTACGGCAATGACAAGCGTCAGGCAAGATACGGATCGAAGCACTGCCGGCAGCGTGGCTTCGTACGTGCCTTGCGCGCCGACCAGCACCCGTTCCTTGCTGGCGACGAGACGCTGTGTGTGGTTGGCGGGCGCGCCGCAGACCATGCAGATGGCCAGCGTCTTGGTGATGTATTCCGCGATCGCCAGCAGTTGCGGCATCGGCTCGAACGGTTTGCCGAGGTAGTCCTGATCGAGCCCCGCCACGATGACCCGCTTCCCTTGATCGGCGAGCGTGTTACAGACGGCGGGCAGCTCCGCGTCGAAGAACTGCCCCTCGTCGATGCCCACGACCTCGGTATCCTTGTCGACCCGCTCGAGCAGGGCGCGCGAGGAGCTCAGGTTCTCGGACGGAATCCGCATCTCGCTGTGCGAGATGATGTGGTCGTCGGAGTAGCGATCGTCGATGACCGGCTTGAAGATCTGGACCTTCTGGCGGGCAATCTGCGCGCGGCGCAGCCGGCGGATGAGCTCTTCGCTCTTCCCGCTGAACATGCTGCCGGTGATGACCTCGATCCAGCCGTGATTCGGACGGTGCTGGGAAATATCCATTAAGCGCGCGAGAGGTACTCGCCCGTTTCCGTGTTGACCCGGATGACGTCACCGGTGTTCACGAAGGGCGGCACCTGGACGACCAGGCCGGTTTCGAGCGTCGCCGGCTTGACCTGGGCGCTTGCCGTGGCGCCTTTGATTCCCGGCGCGGTGTCCTCGACCTTCAGGTCCACCGTCTGCGGGAGCTCGATGCCCACCGGTTCCGATCCGTAGAACTCGACTTTGATCAGGGCCTCGGGCACCAGGTAGTTGACGGAGTCGCCAAGCGCTTCCGACGCAATATGGAGCTGCTCGTAGGTGCCGGTATCCATGAAATGAAACGAGTCGCCGTCCTTGTACAGGTACTGCATCTCGCGTTCGTCCAGGACGGCGCGCTCGAGGATGTCTTCAGACCTCAGCTTCTGATCCGACAGGCTGCCGTTGCGGATGTTGCGGAACTTCACCCGGACGAAACCGCGCAGGTTGCCCGGGGTCACGTGCTGCAGATCGAGGATGCGGAACAGATCCGCTCCCACTTTGACGAGCATGCCCTTCTTGAGTCGTGTCGCTTGAATTGAGCTCATAACCTCTCAGCGTGCCCCGGTCAGGGGCATAACCTTCGGATCGTAGCAGGGCCGTCGCAAGGCGTGCAAGCGAAACTCCCCGTGGCGCGTCGGATTCGTGCGCCCTTGGGTGAGGCCAGAGCTCGCGATGGCTCTCGCGACGAACGGAGGCGGGCGTCTGCCCGGAGGACTCTGCCAGGGGTTCGGCGAGACATGGACTACGGTCCACGGCCCACGTGCTACGATCTTTTCATGTCCTGGGATCCTCTCCGTGAGCTGCAATTGTGGCAGGACCGGCTCGGGCGGCTGGCATCACATCAGCCGGAACCCTGGCGGCCGGCGATCGACGTCTACGAAACGCCCGACACCTACGTCGTCACCGCCGAGGTCCCGGGACTGACCCGCGAGGATGTCGAGCTTGCGGTGGAGGACACGCGTGTGACGATTCGCGGCCATCGCGTCGATCGTCGCGTCTCCAATCGAAGTGCCGTACATTTTCATCAGGTCGAGCGAGGCCATGGCGCGTTCGCGCGAACGCTGGAGTTTGCCGAACGGATCGACAGCGACAAGGTGTCGGCGGATCTGGCCGACGGCGTGCTCTCGGTGACGCTGCCAAAAGTGCCGCCACCGCCCGCCCGGCGAATCGAAGTGAAGTAAGCCATGATCAGACGGATTGCGATTATCACGGTCTTCATTGCCGCGGGGTTCGTCGCCGGCCTCGTGCTCACCGGCAGGATGCAGAGCGCGGAGCAAGCGACGGCGGCGCCGCGGACTCAGCAACCCTTCGACGGGGCTCAGGGCAGGCCTGACAGTGGCCCCGCGGCTGCCGTCGCGCAGGCGCGACCGACTGCCGCCGCTCCCGTTGGGTTGCCCGATCTCACGGGCATCGCCCAGCGCGCCATCGACAGCGTCACCAACATCTCGTCGACGAACATCGTTCGCCGGCCCGTGTCACCGTTCGGGAACGATCCGTTCTTCCGGTTCTTCGATCAACGCGATTTCTACCGCGAGCAGCGCGAACAAAGCCTCGGTTCGGGTGTCGTCGTCACGGCTGACGGCTACGTGCTCACGAACCACCATGTCGTCGGCGAAGCGGGGGCCGAGGTTGTCGTCGCGCTGTCGGACAAACGGGAAATGCGCGCGAAAGTCGTGGGCATCGACGACTGGACGGACCTCGCCGTATTGAAGGTGGATGCTCAGAACCTTCCGACCCTGCCGTGGGGCGACTCGTCGAAGCTCAAGGTCGCCGAGTGGGTGCTGGCCGTCGGGAACCCGTTTCAGCTGAATCAGACGGTGACGCTCGGCATCGTCAGCGCAACGGGGCGAAGTCTCGAGGGGCGGCTGGCGACCTACGAGGACTTCATCCAGACCGACGCGGCGATCAATCCCGGCAACTCGGGTGGCGCCCTCATCAACGCGCGCGGCGAGCTCGTCGGCATCAACACCGCGATCTTCTCGCAATCGGGCGGCTACCAGGGCATCGGCTTCGCGGTCCCGAGCAACCTGGTGCGCCACGTGATGAACGACCTGATCGAGTTCGGCGCCGTCCGGCGCGGGACGATTACCGGCATCGAGCTCCAGCAGCTGACCGAGTATGCAGCCCGTCAGCTCGGCGCGCCGAGCACGCGCGGCGCGCTGGTGCGCAGCGTGAGCCCGCGATCGGAAGCCTATCAATCGGGCCTGCGTCAGTTCGACATCATCACGAGCTTCAACGATCAGAATATCGACGACGCGTATCAGTTCCTGCGAATGCTGGCGGACGCGAAGATCGGATCATCTGTGAGGCTGGGGATCTTGCGGCAGGGCAAGAAGGTCTCGGTCGAGATCACGATCGAGCAGACCGGAACGCGGCGGCGCGTCTGACGCATCGACGAGCGAAGTGCCTCGCGCCGTTCTTCGACGAGAGTTCTACGCGCGGCCGACGCTCGACGTTGCGCGGGATCTGATTGGAAAAGTCCTCGTGCACGACACGCCTGCCGGGCCGGCGGCCGGAGCGATCGTGGAAGTCGAGGCCTACATCGGTGAATCGGATCCCGCCTGCCACGCGGCACCGGGTCCCACGATTCGCAACGCACCCCTCTACGGTCCCCCGGGGATCGCGTACGTCTATCTGAACTACGGCATTCACTACCTCGTCAACGCCGTGACTGAGCCGGAAGGATCGCCCGCGGCGGTGTTGATCCGCGCGCTGGAACCTGTCGAGGGGGAAGGCCTGATGCGCCGCAGACGTTCACGCGGCAACTCGCGAACCGCCGCGTCATTCCAGCCCTGGGAACTGTGCCGCGGCCCCGGCAACCTGACGCGCGCGCTGGGAATCTCGCTGAAGCAGAACGGGCGGGACCTGACAGGCAGCGCCCTGCGGATTGAAGACCGGGGGCTGCCCACCCCCGATCTCACCTGGAGCCGCCGAATCGGCATCAACGTGGGTGTGGAATCCGAGTGGCGCGTCTACGCGACCCATAGCCGCGCGGTCTCGGCGAACGCTGCGACTAGCGCTCCTGCGGGCAGTCGACAGAACACCTCTGTCACTTGAGCGGGTTTTGATGCGCTCAATCGCGAGCTTGGCAGCCTTCTGGACGCTCTTGTCGCGATCTTTCAGCAGCGGTGTCAGCCCGGCCACCGTGGACTGGTCGCCGATGCCGCCGAGGACCTCCGCCACGTGGCGGCGAATCCCCTCGTCCGGTTCGAGCAGACGGGGCACAAGGCCCGCGGCCGCCGGCGTGCCCAACTCGAAGAGGTAGGCCTGAACCTGCGGCGCCATCTTGTCGGAATCCATGAAGTCCACGAGGCGGCTCAGGTAGTTCTCGCCAAACTTCTGCAACGCGAAGGCGCTGGCGGCACGCACCATCTCGGATTCGTCGTTGCTGGCCATGGTCACCAGCGTTTCGATCTCGGACCTGTCGCCGACTCGCCCGAGGCCTTCGGCCGCAGCTCGCCTCAGGATAGGGGTCCTTGTGCGCCAGCTGACTCTTGAACAGCTCCGCGCTCGAGGGATCGGCGATCCGTGCGAGCGCGTCGAGCGCCGACCACGCGCCTTCACCCTTGCCGTGGAACTGGAACTGTTCGGTAAGAGCGCTTGACCGCACCCACTTCTCGCGTCTCGCCCAAGGCACGCATCGCCGCGAAGCGCACCTGCGCGTTCGAGTCGTTCATCGCGATGACCAGCGCGTCGCCGGCTTTCTCGGCGCCAAGCCGCCCGACCACGCGCGCAGCCGCGGCACGGATCGCGGGATCGTAGTGGTCGAGCGCCTTGATGAGCATCGCACCCTCGTCGCCGGTCAGCGGCCCGCGGCCGATCACGCCCAGCGTGTAGAGTGCTTCGAGCCGCACCGTCTGCATTTCGTCGTCCACCGCTTCCAGCAGCGCTCGAACCAGTTCCTGCGGAACCGCTTTGGGAAGGGTGGCCATCGGGCCAATCTGGAAGGCTTTCGCCGCGCGGCCCTCGGAGCGGACCTCGACGACGAACGCGACTCGTGACTTCGTCGTCACGACGTCGGCGAGGAAAAACGAGAGCTCCGCGTCGATCGCCTCCATCTGGATCTCGTTGATCGGATCCTTGATGAGCGCAGCGATCGGGATAATCGCTTCGGGATACTTGGCGTCGTGGAGCAGTTGCAGCGCGCTCATCCGCATCTTGGGATCCGGATTCCGCAGGTTGCGGACGACGTCTTCGAAGGCCATTGGTTGGGCGGCGGCGGTCGAGCACACGGCGACCAGCGCCGACGCGGTAAGAAGCACGCGGACGAATGGCGTCATTTGATTGTTCTTGGGGGAGCGCCTCAATTGTAACCCGGAAACGGCCCAGGCGGACCCGCTGGCGCAGGTTGCGCCGATCTGTGAAGAGCGCACGCGATCGTCGATACCAATCTCAGTGCAGCGCCTGCGGCCACGAACGTCGCCGGCCGGCTTCACGCCACAGCGCGGTAGAGCATCGGATAGAGCAGGCGCCCAATCTGGTCGCCAGTCACCGGTAGGGACGACGGGCCAGGCCGAGCTGCACCACTGTTAGACTGGTCATGTTCAACAAGCGACTCCGGCGCGCCTGGTATGTCGGCGTGCGACCGCGAATGCAGACCGACCACGACGTGACGCGTTTGCTCGAAGGCTGGCGCCAGGGTGACCGGGAGGCCGCGGAACGGTTGTTCGCGCTGGTGTACGACGACCTTCGCGTGTTGGCCCGGCGCCAGCTCGCACGGCTGAACCCGGGACAGACGCTCGCGCCGACCGTTCTCGTGCACGAGGCGTATCTACGATTCGCCCATCGCTCGGCGCCGCACGCTGTCAACCGCCAGCATTTCCTCGGCATTGCCGCATGCGCCATGCGTAACATCGCCGTCGATTACCTGCGTCGAGCACGGGCCGCGAAGCGTGGCGGCGGTGCGACGCTGCCCATCGAGGGCGATCTGCCAGTCGGGCACGACGGTTCACCCGTCGATGTGATTGCGCTGGACGAAGCGCTCACCGAGCTGGAGCGGCTCGATCCGCGCCAGGCCCGCGTCGTGGAATTGCGTTTCTTTGGCGGGCTCGAGTTGAGCGAAATCGCGACTGTCCTGGAGACGTCGGAGCGGACCGTCAAACGCGATTGGCAGAAGGCGCGTGCCTTCCTCCACTCGATGCTCGAATAGTCTGTCTCGTGATGACCCTTCGATCGCGCGCTTTGCGGATCACACTCAAGGGGTTATGACAGGTAGCACCGGTGACCGCAGGCGGTTGAGCCCGGACGAATGGCGCCGGATCACTGCCGTGCTGGATCGAGTCAGTGCGTCTGGACCCACGTGTGCACGCCGACGCCATCGCCGAAGCGTGCCGCGACGAAGGGATTTCACCAGACGACGTCGAGCCCTTCCTTACGGCCGAGCGTGCCGCTTCCGCACTACCCGAGCACCTCGACCCTGGAATCCTGGAGCGGGCGTTTCGCGCCTTTGTCAGCGACGCGACGACACGGACGCTCCGGTCCGGAACACGAATCGGCGCCTACGAGATCGTCGAAGCGATCGGAGCAGGGGGCATGGGCGAGGTCTACAAGGCTCGCGATACCCGCCTCGACCGCACCGTGGCGCTCAAGCGCTTGAGCGCTGACCTTGCGACCCGGCCCGAGGGGCGCCTCCGCCTGGAACGCGAGGCGCGAGCCATCTCTCGCCTCAACCACCCGCACATCTGCACGCTCTTCGACGTCGTCGAGCAGGACGGCACGGGTTCCTGGTGATGGAACTCGTTGAAGGCGAAACGCTCGCCGCGCGCCTCCAGCGTGGACCGCTTCCGACAGATGACGCGCTGCGGTGCGGGGTTCAGATAGCGGATGCGCTCGCCGCGGCGCATCGACAAAACGTGGTGCACCGCGACCTCAAGCCCGCGAACATCATGCTGACCCCGCGCGGAGTCAAACTTCTGGACTTTGGTCTGGCCGCGCTGCGGGACGGAGATTCGATCGATGTCGATCCCGGTGTGACGGCGACGGGAGCTATTCTCGGCACACCTGCATACATGGCTCCCGAGCAGTTGCAGGGACGTCCGGCCGATGCCCGCACCGACATCTTCGCCTTCGGTGCGGTGATACACGAAATGCTGACCGGAACGCGTGCGTTCGCTGGGACAGGCTCGGCTGAAGTGGCTGCCGCAATTCTCGAACGCGATCCTGAGCCCCTCTCCAGATCAGAAAGCGTGCCCGAGGGCGTAGTGTGGGCGATTCGCACGTGCCTCGCGAGGAACCCGGACGAACGCTGGCAGAGCGCCGCCGATCTCGCGCGGCACCTGCACTGGGTCGGCGCGTCTCCCACGCCCATTCACCAACAGCGCGCCACGTCTCTGGTGCGAGCCGGGATGGGATGGATCGTCGCGCTCCTTGTCATCACCGCCGTTGCCGTCGCCGCGCTGACGCGTGGTCTCTCGATGACCCGCGGACAGAGCGTGCCACGGGCACTCGCCCGATTCGCCGTCCATCCGCCTGACGGCCACTCCTATTACCGGATGCACGCCCTGTCGCCTGACGGAACCCGCATCGCCTTCGTGACGGCTGCTGCCAACGGGCAGCGCTGGTTGTGGACGAGGGCGCTCGACGCGCTCGCGCCGCAGCGCCTTGCCGCCACTGAGGGGGCGGCGAATCCGTTCTGGTCGCCGGACGGACGTTTCATCGGCTTCTTTGCGAACAATGTTCTGAAGAAGGTGGAGCTCGCCACGGGAAACGTCGAGACGATCTGTCGCTGCGACACGGGCGCCGGCGGCGGCGGCACATGGAACCGCGACGATGTGATCGTTTTCTCCAAGGGGCTGGTGGTCTCGCCGCTCTGGCGCGTGCCGGCATCTGGAGGCGTACCAGTCGCCATCACGCCGTTCGATCCCAACGCCGCACCGGATATCGAGCGCGTCGCAACCAATGCATGGCCCCAATTCCTCCCGGACGGCAGACACTTCCTGTGGCACACGGGCGCGCGCGGCGCACCAGGCCTGTATGTGGGGAGTCTCGACTCGACGGATCGCGTCCGAATTATCAATGAATCCCCGCGTGAATCCCGCACCGGAACTCGCGGATGGTTTGCCGGAGGTTATCTGTTCTTCCTACGGCAGCGGGCGCTGATGGCCCAGCGCTTCTCAATCGAGCGGTTGCAGCTCGTCGGCGACCCGATCCGCGTCGTCGAAGCAGTCGAACAGACCGCGCCGGGACGTTCGTTCTTCGACGTGGCCGCGGGCGTGCTGACCTACCAGGAGCTTAGAGAGGAACGCACGACTGTGCGCCTTGCCTGGTTCGACCGGCACGGGCGTGAGAGTCGCCACGATCGGATCTCCTGCGTCGTTTCAAGGCATAGCGCTCTCCCCCGATGGGCGCTACGTGCTGCGAATTCGGCGTCGTCGGGATTCGTTCGAGTCGACGTCCTGAGCGGAATACCCACCCCAATCGGCTTGCGCGGCCAGTCCCCCGTGTGGGCACCCGACGGCAAGCGGTTCGGACTGTCCGGCGGAAGACTCGGGGTTTCCCTTTCCGTCGATCGCCAGTCTGGCCAATCCAGATGACGTGAACGCACTGAGCGTGCGGATCACCGGTCAGGCCTGGCCCACGGACTGGTCGAACGATGGACGATTCATCGTCGGACATGCGCTGCACGCCGATACGGGGCTCGATCTCTGGGCGACGGATATAACCACCACTCCCATGACCCGTCGCTACCTGTTGCAGGCGCCCGGCGATCAGCAGGATCAGAAGATCTCGCCGGATGGTCGATGGGTGGCTTATGCATCGAACGAGCGATCCGTGCTTCGAAGTATATGTGCGTGCATTCCCGGAAGGCCCGGGACTTTGGCGAGTGTCCACGGCTGGCGGACGGCTGCCGACGTGGACGGCGGACGGCCGCGAGCTGCTCTACGTCGCACCGGACGGCACCTTGATGCGCTCCGCTCTGACGAGTGGCCCGGAGTTCAACGCCAGCACGCCAGAGTCGCTCTTCCGCCACGACGCGCTTCACTGGGCCTTCAGTCGCGACGCGCAATTTGGTCCTGGCTCTACGACGTGCGCGACGGCCGTCGAGTCCTCATCGGCGTGCCAGTCGCCGACCCTCCCCCGGTACCCGATCATCGTCGTTCTCAACTGGGAGCAATTGGTGGACGGCCAAGCGAGCGCTGAGCACTCGCGGGTGCCTCCGGCGGGCCAGCCGGCGATGGTGAGCGGCATCCGCCAAGCCGCGGTTCCGGAAGCTGCCCCTTGAAACACCCGACTTGCGGATCTCCCTGTAGTGAAGAAAAGGCCTTCGGGGAGGTCTCATGTCACGTCCAATACTGTTGATTCTGTTTGCGCTTTGCGCCTACGGTGCCGCCACGGCTCAGGTCATGCGCCCGCCACGCATCTGGGACGACGCGGCGCTTGCAGACTGGGCGACGCCTGTGGCAGGGCTGAACATCAGGCCCGCCCATTACTCCTCGGTCGAGGACCACGCGGCCCCAGTCGACAATCTCAAGACGTACCCCTTCTATCCCGTCGATAGGGAACCACCTGGCTACTGGGAGTGGGCTGCAGAAGCAGACGCCGCAGCCGCTCATCGATGCGAACGAGCTGCGTAGAACGAAGACTGGATTGCGGCGGGTGAACGCGCGTTTCACGAGCTGGATGCCGTGCTGGCTGCGAACGCAGCGATCCCAACCTGATTACCCGCGCACGCGCCCTCGAGTCGCTGCAAGGGGTACCGACCCTTTCCGATGGTTCGTTCGCGCCACTCCGGTGGGTTGTCACTCCGGATGGCCTCATGTTGTCGGCGCCAGCGTGCGGGGCGTGCCATACCCCTGCGAGATCCCGCAACGACATTGGCGGCGGTGAGAATCGAGCTCAGGCCGGCGATGCGCGGGAGCGGGCCGGCCGACGCACGCCGCTCACGGGACCCGGGATTACGGCCAGGCGCCTCCTGCAGTTCTATGCGGGCGATGCGCTGCCTGTTGCCTTGTGGAAGGAATTCACGGTTCCCTGGAACCCCGACGAGCGCGTCGAGCGCCTCAAGACGATGACGGTTCGGGAGCTTCAGTCGCTCAATGGCTCTGAACAGTTCGGACGGTCCTTCGGGAACGGGGTGTTTGCGCGGGCAAACGGAAGCCCCTATTACACGACGAGGGTTCCGGACCTGCGCGGCCTTCGGGACAGCCGGTACCCTCGACGCAACCGCGACACACCGGCTACGTGGGCCCGAAGACATTGCCCGATACGCCGCGCTCGTGACGGGCGCAGACCGGATGGAGGACGGCCCCCAGCGAATCCTGGCGGATTCGCAGCGCCGCGTACGGTTCCGCTATGCCGACGAAGCGCTGTACGCAATCGGCGTCTACCTGATGTCGCTCGAGCCCCCGAGCAACGTCGATGGCGCTCCAGCCACCGTTCTCGAACGTGGTGAGCAAATATTCCGCCGCGAGGGGTGCCGAGATGTCACCCGGCGCCGAACTACACGACCGGAGCGCTGACGCTCGCCGCGGGTTGGAAGCCGACGGCCAACCATCCCAATCGCGACGACATTCTTGATGTAACGCTGGGCACCGATGTGGGCGCTGCCTTGAAGACGCGAAAGGGAACGGGGCTTTATAAAATCCCCTCGCTGCGTGGCGTGGGGTCTCGGCGGCTGCTCCTGCACGACGGATCGCTGACGAGCCTGGAGGAGTTGTTCAATCCGGCCCGTCTCAATCCAGACTATGAACCGAAGGGATGGAATCCACCAGGCGTGAACAGACGCGCCGTGCCGGGACACGAGCTGGGCCTCTCGCTGTCGACGGAGGAGAAAGCGGCGTTGCTCGCGTTTCTGCGGAGTCGGTGATTCCGCCGCCGTCGACCAGGCATAGCCCGTCAGTCAGAATCAGGCGCTTTACATGAAGCCGGCGTCACCGGCATGTCCTGCGCCCGGGACACGCGAAGGATCGTTGGCGTCTGACGTGTTCGGTTGCTAGCGCCGCCGCCAGCCAGTGGGTGGCCGATCGGAACCCAGCCACCATTGACACACACACCAAACAATCCAGGTATGCCCAGGAATGGATCCGGTGTCGTGCACACACTCGTCGGAACGGGCGGCGGTGAGGGGCGGCGCCGGATTCGGGGACGCCGACAGGGCTAGCGGATGATCGGGTGGGACCCATCCTCCGTTCACGCAAATCCAGCTTGCTGCAGGCTTGATGGAAGGACAGCCGACAGCATCGACCACCGGTGGCGGTTCGGGTGTGACCACGGGGGAGGCGCGCGGCGCCGCCAGCGGATGCCCGGGAGGCACCCAGCCTCCACCATGACGCACACCCAACCGAGCGCTGGAGGAGCGAACGTGCAGGGCTCCAAGGAGGTCGTCAGCACGAACGGCACCGGGCCATACCAATAGTCGTAGCCGCTGGTAATAACCTTGAACCTATGCGTCCGGCCGGCAAACACTCGCAGCGCCCCAACCTCTGGTGGCCCCCAACTTAGGAAGGAAGCGACGGGCCCAAAGCCGAAGAACAGTGCGACAGGCTCCAAAGACGGATCTTTGTCGAGACTGACAAACAACATCCCGTCAGATGGCGCCGTCAACTCGTAGAGTATTTCGAACACGGGCGGGAACCGGATCCCACCGCTAATCGTCTCGGACATCAGCGTTCCTGTGACGACTTCGCCAACGCTGATTACGCTGCGGCGGCAGCGGAAACCCGACTTGCGGCGGCGGTGGCAGCGATGACACGCGGGGCGAGAACGCCTTCACAGGCTTCGGCCGCAGCGTGCCGGGATCGCCAAAGCCGAGAAAAAGACTCAGAAAACAGACCGAAGCCGCTGCGTTGCGCATAGCATCCGCCTTCCGTCAAAGACGGTCAGTCGTCGGTTGCGGGCGCGGCTTTCGCGGTTCGCGCCGCTCCGCCAAGCCGTTCCTTCACTCCTCTTAACGTCTAAACGGAAGAATCCGGACGCGCCTTGCGCCCTGCGGGCGTGTCGACACTGTTTGCGATCGGGAAGAACTGTTAGCGCGCGCCGTAGGCGTTCGAGCGTCCGGCCGCGAGTACGTCGCGCAAGTACCGGCCAGTGTGCGACTCGGGAACTTGAACGATCTGTTCCGGCGTGCCGGCAGCAATCAGCCGGCCGCCTTCCTCTCCGCCCTCGGGACCGAGGTCGATGATCCAGTCAGCCGTCTTGATCACGTCGAGGTTGTGCTCGATGACGAGCAGGCTGTGACCCGCCTGCAGGAGCTTGCGGCATGCCCCCAGGAGCTTCGCAATGTCGTCGAAGTGCAAACCGGTGGTGGGCTCGTCGAGGATGTAAAGGATGCGATCGCCGGTGTGCGACGACAGGTGTGCCGCGATTTTGATCCGCTGCGCTTCACCGCCCGACAGGGTCGTCGCCGGTTGGCCGAGGCGAAGGTAGCCAAGACCGATCTCGTCCAGCACCTGCAGACGGCGGAGAACCTTCGGCGAACTGCTGAAGAAGGTCAGCGCTTCGCGGACGGTCATATCGAGCACCTGATCGACGCCGCGGCCGCGGTACTTCACTTCCAGGACCTGCGGCTTGAATCGCTTTCCTTCGCACTGCTCGCACGGCACGAAGACATCGGCGAGAAACTGCATCTCGACCTTGACCTCGCCCTCGCCTTCGCAGGCGTCGCAGCGGCCGCCGGGAACGTTGAACGAGAAGTGGCTGGCCGTCAGGCCACGCGACCGCGCATCCTTGGTGGTGGCGAACAGTTCCCGGATCGGATCGAACGCTTTCAGATACGTCACCGGGTTCGACCGCGGCGTCCGCCCGATGGGCGCCTGATCGACGAGCACGACATCGCTGACGTATTCCGCGCCTTCGAGCTTCCGGTGGACACCGACGCGGCGATCCCAGTCGCCTTTCACGCGCTTCACCGCCGCGTACAGGACGTCATGGACGAGCGTGCTCTTGCCGGATCCGCTGACGCCGGTGACGCAGACGAGCAAGCCGAGCGGAATCTCGATATCGACGTCCTTGAGGTTGTGTTCGGACGCGCCGACGACCCGCAGTTTCTGCCCGGTCGCGCGCCGCCGTGATGCCGGCACCGGAATGGCCAGCTCGTCACGCAGGTACTTGGCGGTGAGCGACCGCGGCTCCTGGAGCAGGCCTTTCAGCGTGCCCGAGAAAACGACGCGGCCGCCCTGCTCCCCTGCGCCGAGGCCCATGTCCACGACGGCATCCGCCACGCGAATCATGTCAGCGTCGTGCTCGACGACCAGGACGGTGTTGCCCTGGTCCCGAAGCTGACGGAGGATCGCGATCAGCCGTTCGTTGTCGCGCGAATGCAGCCCGATCGACGGCTCGTCGAGCACGTAGAGCGTGTCGACGAGCGCCGAGCCCAGCGAGGTTGCCAGGTTGATACGCTGCGACTCGCCGCCCGACAAAGTCGACGACAGACGGTCGAGCGTCAGGTAGTCGAGCCCGACGTCTCGCAGAAACCCCAGACGCTTGCGGATCTCGCGAAGCACCTTGTCCGCAATTGCCGACTCTTTTTCGCTGAGCTCGATCTCGGCGAAGAACCGCGCGGCATCGCGCACGGTGAACCCGCAGACGACATCGATCGTCCGCCCGCCAACCTGGACGTCCCGCGCTTCACGCCGCAGCCGCGCGCCCTGGCACTCCGGGCACGTCAGGTACCCGCGATAGCGGCTGAGAAACACGCGAACGTGCACCTTGTATTTCTTGCGTTCGAGCCAGCGGAAGAAACCCTTGACCCCTTCGTACCCCGCGCCATCGCCGTCGATGATGAACCGGCGCTCGTCGTCGGTCAGCTCCGACCACGGCACGTCCAGGCGAATGCCGCGCGTTTTGCCCGCGCGCTTCAGCTCGGCGAGCTGCGCACGGTAGTGCGGCTTGCTCCACGGTTCGATCGCGTTCTGCTGGATCGACTTCGACGCGATCGGGAACCACGAGGTCCATGTCCAGTTCGATGATGTTGCCGAAACCGTGGCAGGTCGGACATGCGCCAAAGGGGTTGTTGAACGAAAACAACCGGGGCTGGGGAATCTGGTACTGGATGTTGCAGGCGCGGCACTCGAATCGCTCGCTGAAGCGATGAACGATCGGCTCGCCGTCGGTCTGCTGGATCGCAAACGCGGCGCCGCCGCCTTCCATGTAGGCGGTCTCGATAGAGTCGGTCAACCGCGCGCGGAGATCGCCGTCGACTTTCAGTCGGTCGACGATCACCTTGAGCGTCGACTGATCCTTCAGCGTCGCCGGGTCCACGTCCTCGAGCTGCACGGTGTCGCCATTGACGAGCAGCCGGCCGAACCCCTTCCGCCGCAAGGCCGCCAGCATCTCGGCGATAGGATCGACGAGGCCCGGCAGGGCCGGCTGCGGCACGCCATCCTCATCAGCGCCCGTCGGGTCGGCGCCCTCTTCCTCCTCGGGGTCGCGCTCGCTCGCGAGCGGCGTGGAGGTCACGAGCGGCATCTCGAACCCGATGAGCAGACGCGCGCCCGGTGTGAGTTGGCCGAGCTGGCCAGCCACGACTTCGGCGGTCTCGCGTGTAACGTCGCGCCCGCAGCTCCGGCAAATTGTTCTCCCGACTCGTGCGAACAGCAGGCGGAGATAATCGTGAATCTCGGTGGTCGTCCCGACAGTGGATCGGGGGTTGCGGATGCTGTTCTTCTGACGGATGGCGATTGCTGGACAGATGCCTTCGATGGCGTCGATGTCTGGTTTTTCCATCCGCTCGAGGAACTGCCGGGCATAGGCCGACAGCGATTCGACGTACCGCCGCTGGCCTTCGGCGTAAATCGTATCGAAGGCCAGCGACGACTTGCCGGAACCGCTGACCCCCGTCATCACCACGAGCGAACGTGGAGGGATGGTGACGTCGACGTTCTTCAGGTTGTGAGTGCGCGCCCCGCGAACGACAATCTGGCCGCGGGTTTGGGTGGCGGATGGCATTGTCTACTGTGTGCTCTTCCAGCGAAAGCCGAACAGTCCATGGTAGCGCAGCTCCCTCAGGCCCTTCAACCTCGTCGGCCAAAGTCTCCAGACGCTTTTTTGGCCGTCCGTGCTATTTTGATGGGACTGTCGGCGACTTTGGCCGCGGGAAGTCCCGTGGGCTCGAGCGTCGACGCAACGAAGAGGGGGCTGTGTCAGTTCGTCTGTTCATTGGCAACCTGCCTTACACGGCAACGGAGGCAGAGTTGCGCGATCACCTGTCAAGTGTCGGAGAACCCGCCCAGATAGTGCTTCCCACCGATCGGGAGACCGGCCGGCCGCGCGGTTTTGCTTTCGTGGACTACGCGGATCGGGCGGTCGCCGAGGAAGCGATCCGACGATTCAACCAACAACCGTTCAGGGGACGCCCGCTCGCTGTCAGCGAAGCCCGCCCGCGCGAAGATCGACCGGCCGGCCCACGGCCAGGCGGCTTCAGCGGACCGCGCCCGCCCAGGAGGTGGAGGAGGGTTCAGCGGCCCCGACCGGAGGGTTCAGCGGCCCTCGCCCAGGCGGGTTCAGCGGCGCACGACCACCCGACCAGACGGTCCCGACGTCGCGCAGCCGGAACTTCGGGCCCGATGCTCCACCGAAGAACAAGCGCAAGCCGCCGCGCAAGGACTCCGACCGCGGTCCCAAGGGCCCCATCAAGGAGCGTCCGGTCGGTCGCTTGTACGACGCCGATGAAGATTGGCGATCGACAGACGACGAGGTGGTCGAGGTGGATAACATCGCGACGAGCGCCGCAGACGACGACGACGCCGATGAGGGCTGAGACCTGAAAACCCACTCGAGGCTGAGGTCGGTCAGAGCGAGCAATCTCGTTGCATTGCCCTCTGACCATGACCGACGGCTGTAACGATCAGCGGGGAAACGCGTACTCGAGCGCGATGGTCGGCGTGATCGGCGACGTCAGGCCGCTGTCGGTGAGTGACCATGTGACGTGACCACCGAGGACCATCGTCCCGCCGACGTTCCATTTGACGCCGGCAATCGCGACGACGACGGTGTTGCCGGATGTGCCGGCAACCAGCCGCGAGGTATCCACGCCCGCGATCGTCGGGTGAGGCTCTGCCGACAGCGCGATGTCCCTGAGCTCTGAGACATGACGTCCATAGAGCTCGGCTGTCAGCGTCAGACGCGGCTGGGCGGCCACGGATAACGCGCCCGCGAACGTGACTTCGTCGGACACCCCGCCACGCACGATGCCAGCATTGCCGTGCACGCCGACGCGGCCCTGATCGTATGAGCCGATGCCGATCAACCGCCAGGACGTCGATCCAGCACCTAGGAGGTTGTCCTCGTCTCCGGTCGGCAGCCGAAGCTCACCCGCCGCCGCAACGCCGCCTGATGCCGCGCTTACGATCGTGTATTTCGCCCGCAGCGCGATGTCCGCGATACCGCTCGCCGTGCCCGAGGCTGTTGCCTGGACGAGTGGTGTCCCCCTGTAGACGTTGATCCGCTCGCCATCCATCGTCAAACGCACGAACGGCACCGCGCCGCCGATCTCGATCCGATCGGTCACGCCGACGCTGGCCAGTACGGTCATCGTGCTCGTCCTGATGTTCAGCGTCAGCGATTCGGTATCGAACGGAGCGCTCTCGTCCCGGAACTGGTTGGCCACCGTCACGAGCGTGCCGTCATCCAGACTGCGGCCGTTCAGCTGGTTGAAATCCGAGGTGCTGGCCGAAACACCGAGGGAGGCCCGGCCATTTCCAGCCGTGAGCGCGCGCTCGGTGAAGAAGCTGCCGAAGGTCTCGGACGCACGTTGAACCGTGCCCAGCTCCGGGTTCAGGCGATACAGGAAGCCGCTTGACGAGGTCGCGATGGGTACGGACGTGAGGTTGATGAGCAGCGCGCGCGAGATTGTGTCGCGGGCGGCTTCCGCTGCCGCGCGGTCCTTCTCGAAGTCGGCCGTAGGAACTGCCTGGTTGGTCACCAGGAAACCGATGACGTCACTGAGCGTGGCGGGGGTTTGCGCATGAAGATCGACCGCGCTCAGGCCAAACACGACGGCCATCGCAATCGCGTAGGGTGCGCATGCTTAGTCGTATCGATCTCCACTCTCCTGGCGAGCAGCGTTCCATCTGCTCTGAAACATACCACTAACCTTGACCCTGACGCCGTTCCGGACGTCGGCACATTTCCCACCACGGAAATCGGTGCCTTTGTCGGTCCGTAACCGTCATGCCCTGCACCGTGAAACGCAGCGCAGGACAGTTTCCGCTGAGTCCGCTGAGCGAGCCCTCGAATTCGGTATTGCCCGTCGGCACGCCGCTCTGCGTCACCCGGTGTACGACATTCACAATCGTGATCGTCGCTTCGCGTTGGCTCCCGGTGAGGTTTGGCAGGGCAAGATAGCCGACTGTCACCATTCCCCATGCCCGCAGCACCGCTGGTGATCGTGAGCCATGAACGCGAACTCGTCGCCGTCCACGAGCAGGTTGCTGCTGATGCGCTGACCTGAACCGTCCCTGAGCCGCCGAGGAACGTAAACGAGCGCTGGCCCGGCGACACGGTGCCGGTACAGGGCGTTGGCGGCGGGAGGGGCCGGCGGCGTCGGGTGGGTCGGGTTGGTGTCGGCGTCGGGCTTGGCGTCGGAGCCGGAGGCGCTGGCGGCGTCGGCGGAGGATTGGGTACTGGCGGCGGAGGCAGGTTCGGCGCCGCTTGTGTCATCGTCCGTCGAGCGCCGGCAACCACGACGGAAATCGTCCGCTGGTTACCCGAGTTCGAGGGGACCGTGATCTGAACGTTCGCGGATCCTGATCCCTGACGGCGGGGTCACAGTTGCAAAAGGACTCTCGCTGATCGCGGTCCACTGACAGGCACTATGGGTCGTCACTGGAATCGTGAACTGTGCTCCCAGCGCGGGAATCGTCTCCGGTGTGCCGCCCACCACGAAGCTGCAGGGCGCGGCCTCCTGGTTGACGTCCATTTGCTGGTCGTTGATGAGGATCGAGCCGCGGCGAAGAACAGGGTCGGCATTGGAGCCCGACCCGGAACGACACGGATCCCTCACCTTGTCCCTCGCGCGGGGACATGATTTCGATCCAGGGTTGTTGACTCGTGGCGGACCAGGCACATTCACGCGAGACACCGACGGTCACACTTCCCGTGCCGCCCGTCGGTCCGAAGGACGTAGGCGCTCCCACTAAGGCTGGGCTGACAGCGGGTCGATGGCGCCGACGGTGCCGTGACCTCGGTAGTCGCCGTGCTGCCACAAGCCGTGCCCAGCGCCACCACCGCCGTCGCGAAAAACAAATGCAGAGCTACGGGAAGACGGAGCTGCACGAGGGTTAGCACATGCACAGCAGTTGCCACGAGCGGCAGAGGTCCGCACGGGACCGGCGCGGCTGCTAGAATCGATCTAGGTTTTCCGGTTACCCAAGTGCGATCGCCTTCCTGCCGGCGCCGGCTCGCGCCGATTCCACTTCTCGTTACTGTCGCTGTCCGGTGTTGCGTTTGCGGGGTGTGCCGGCGGATATCAGCTTTCCAAACGCGATATGGTCCCGGCTGGAATCGCCGGTCTGGTATGCGCCCGGCGAGCGAGGCGGAGCGCGCCACCCTCGACCGCTGGTCAGCCGCTGTCGGGCCCGCAGTCATCGCGCGTCGGAATTCCACACAGGCGAGCCGGCGGGCGCGCACGCTCCTCGTGGTGAGCTGGAACATCGGGATGGGGCGGGGCGATGTCCCGGCGCTCGTCGCCGAGTTGCGCGCGAGGGAACCGAACGCGCCGATCGTCCTGCTTCTCCAGGAGGCATTCCGCAAAGGGCCGGAGGTGCCGGCCATCCGTACCGGTCTCCGCGCGATTTGCCGGCAAGCTTGGCGGGGACGAGTCCTTCCCCGTTCGCCCCGAGATCGAAACCACCGCCGAACAGTGCGGACTGGACCTGGTACTACGTGCCCTCGATGCGCAACGGGGAGCCTTCGCGTTCCGACGAAGACCGCGGCAATGCCATTCTCTCGTCGCTCGCCATAAGCGACCTCAGCGCGATCGAGTTGCCGTTCGAACGTCAGCGGCGCGTCGCTGTCGCGGCGACGATCTCGGGCACCTCGTCAAAGGGGGACGCGTGGCGGCTTCGCGCTCGTGTCGACTCACCTCGACAACATCGTGGGACCCAAACGCGTGTGGTTTGCCGCTGCGGAGCTGGCACGGACGCGGCAGATCCGCGGCCTCATCGATTACCTCAAAACGGAGGATTTTGTCGTCCTCGGCGGAGACTTCAATACCTGGTCAGGTTTCGACGAGCGTGCGTATCGGGAGGCCGCCAGGGCCTTTCCAGAGACCTCGGTCACCGATCGCCGCCCGACCTTCGGCGGCCATCTCCGTCTCGACCATCTGTTCTTCCGGCTCGGGGACGGCTGGCGCAGCGAGTTCCGGCGGGCCGAGTCCAGCTACGGTTCCGATCACTTTCCGCTCATCGCGACCGTCACGCTGCCCTGAGCGCGTCCTTCCACCCAGGTATAATTCTCGAATTCCCGACATGTCCTCGATCGCACCCGGTGTCAGGGTTGGACCCTACGAAGTACTCGCTCAACTCGGCGCGGGGGGCATGGGCGAGGTCTATCGCGCACAGGACACGCGGCTCGCGCGAAGCGTCGCTCTCAAGGTGATCCGCCGCGCGCTCGTCGGCGACGAGGCCGCACTCGATCGGCTGCTGCGGGAGGCGACGCTCGCCTCCGCCCTCAATCACCCCAACATCGTCACGATCTACGAGACCGGTGTATTCGGCACGGATCGCTACGTGGCGATGGAGCTGATCGAGGGGACGACGCTGCGCGACGCCGCCACCGAAGGGATTCCGCTCTCGCGGGCGGTCGCGATCGCGAAGCAAATCGCCGAGGCGCTGGCCGTCGCACACGCTGCGCAGATCATCCATCGCGACATCAAGCCCGAGAACGTGATGGTTCGGCCGGACGGCTACGTCAAGCTGCTCGACTTCGGTCTCGCCCGGCTTCACCAGGATGCGGTCACGGCCCACTCCACCGGGCCCGCTGCCACAGAGACCGGTCTGGTGCTCGGCACGATCGGGTACATGGCTCCGGAGCAGGCCCGTGGCGAACGCATCGCGCCCGAGGCCGACGTCTTTGCGCTCGGCATCCTGCTCTACGAGATCTCGACGGGCCGCCATCCTTTCAACGCCGCCTCCCAAATCGGTACGCTGCACGCGCTGATGTGGGAGGCACCCGAGCCGCCGTCGCTCATCAACCCCGAACTTCCACGCGCACTCGATCAGCTGATCCTCGAGATGCTGCAGAAGGACGCGCGGCTGCGTCCCGGCGCCAGCGAGGTGATGTTCAGGCTGAACGTCGCTCACGATTCGTCGGTTGCGGTTGCGCTGTCGTCAGTCAAGGTTGCGCCGCGGCACGCGCCGATCGACCCGAACCTGGTCGGCCGCGAAAGCGAAATGGCCGATCTGGTCGAGGAATTCGATCGCGCCAAACGCGGAAAGGGGCGGCTGATCGCCATCTCCGCCGAAGCCGGACATGGGCAAGACGACGTTGATGGACGCGTTCCTCCGCCATCTGGAGGAGAGCGGTGAAGCGGTCCGGATTGGCCGCGGCCGGTGCTCGGAGCGGCTGGCCGGAACAGAAGCGTATCTGCCCGGTCCTCGAGCTGCTGGATAGCCTTCAGCACAACGAACAGCTCGGAAGCCTGTCGCGGTTGATTCGCGCGCTGGCACCCAGCTGGTACGTGCAGATCATCCCCTCGTCTGAGAATGATTCGTCGGCGGCGCGGCTGGCCGCGGAAACGACCGGCGGTTCCCAGGAACGCTTGAAACGCGAGATCTCGGCGCTGATCGAGGAAGTCTCGCGGATGCAGCCCGTCGTCCTGTGTCTGGACGACATGCATTGGGCGGATCCCTCGACGACCGATCTTGATCTCGTACCTGGCGCGACGGCTTGAGTCAACCCGGTTGCTGATCATCACGACCAGCCGTCCATCTGAGCTCGCGCAGGGACGGCATCCGTTTCTGCCGACGAAGCTCGATCTGATGTCGCGAGGATTGTGCCGCGAGATCGTGCCGTCGTACCTGGACGTGCAGGCCATCGAGAAGTATGTGGCCCTGCAATTTCCCGAGCACGGCTTCCCATCAGGTTTTGCTTCAACTGATTCACGAACGGACCGAAGGCAGCCCGCTGTTCATGGCCGACGTGTTGCGCGACCTTCGCCGTCGACAACTCCTTCGGCAGCAGGATGGCCGATGGGTCATCGCGGAAGACCTGTCGACACTTGAAGACGAGCTGCCCCGTTCGGTCATGAGCCTGATCCAGCGCAAGCTCGAAGCGCTCGACGACGCGGATCGGCGGCTGCTGACGGCGGCGAGCGTTCAGGGGCTGGATTTCGATTCGGCGATCGTGGCGCGCGCGCTCGGCCAGGAGGAAGACGATGTCGAAGACCGTCTCGACCGGCTGGAGCGCGAGCACGCACTCGTTCGCTTCGTGGACGAGTACGAGTGCCCCGATCGCTCGCTGACCCTGCGTTACCGGTTCGCGCATCACCTGTACCACAACACCATCTCCGACTCGCTCCGGATCACGCGCCGCGTCGCGCTGAGCCGGGCGATCGCGGATGGGTTGATCGCGCGAATGGCAGGCAAGGCCGACAACGCTGCCGATATCGCGCTGATTCTTGAGACCGCCCGCGACAACGTCAGGGCCGCCGAATACTGGAACAGGGCCGCCCAGGGAGCCGCGCGGCTGTACGCGCACGCGGAAACGGAGCGCCTCGCGCAAGCGCGGGCTGGCGCTGCTGGCCGGCGAGCCAGACACGCCGCAACGCGCCGCCGCGGAGCTCGACCTGCAGATGACCTACGGGCTGGCGATCAAGACCAGCCAGGGCTACGCCATGTCGGCCGTCGGGAGCGCCTACGCTCGGGCGCGCGAACTGTGTCGAAAAGTCGAGGATCCGGCGCGGGTCGTGCCCGTCCTGATCGGGCTGTCAGCGCACCACATCGTCTCGGGAGAAATCCGCACCGCGCACGAGATCTCCATGGAGATGCTCGACCTCTTCCAGCGGCTGGGCGATCCGCACCTGCAGATGATCGGCGAGTGGTCCGTGGGCGCCGCCCTGTTCCATCGCGGCGATCTCGAAGAATCGCATCAGCGGCTCGAGCGCGGGCTGTCGCTCTACGATCCGGAGTTCCATCGCCCGCGCGTGTGGCAGACGGGCATCGAGCCGGGCATCTTCTGCCGCTGCGAGTTACTCGCGGACGCTGACCCTTCGCGGGTTTCCGGACCAGGGGCTGGCCTGCGTGCAGCAGGCCGTCGGCGACGCCCGCAGTCGATCGATCACCCGCAGCCGCTCGCGTTCGCGCTGCTCTTCGAGATCTTCGCGCATCTGGCGATGCGGAACTCCCGCGGAAATTCAGCGCACCTACGATCAGCTCGCGGTCGTCTGCCACGCCCACGGAATCGCCCAGGAAATGCAGTGGGCCGCTCCGCTCTGCGGGCGCGCGCACATCGATCTCGGCGACACGCAACGTGGACTCCGGGTCATCGAGGAAGGGTTGCAGACCCACACGATGAGCCGCTCGGCGCTGCTCCGTCCGTACTATTTCGTCATGTTCGCGGAAGCCCTGATGCGATCCGAGCACTACGATCGCGCGCAGCGGGCGCTCGACGAGGCGGCCGAGGCGGCCGACGCGACCGGCCAGCATTCCTACGATGCGGAACATGCGCGCATGCAGGGCGGAGTTGATTTCGGCGCGCGGAGGCTCAGCGGAGCGAAGCGGACGGGATGTATCGACAGGCGCTGGCGACCGCCCAGCGCCAGGGTGCACGCTGGCTCGAGCTGCGCGCCGCCCGCGGCTACGCCCACTTCCTCGTGAGCCACCAGCGCCAGGCCGAGGCGCGTGCGGTGCTCGCGCCGATTCTCGGCTGGCTGAAGGAGGGTTTCACCACGCTCGACTACGTCTACGCCGACGCGCTTTTCAAGACATTGTAACCCGCGCGTCGTGAAGCGTTCGCGGGTCGTGGCATCGTCCGCACGTGACAAGAGCACGTGCGCACGTCCGCACGTCCGCACGTGATCTAGTGCGCCCCACTCGCCCAGATCACGCCCATCGGCGCGCGCAGGTTGCTGGTGAGCGCATCCGGATCGCGGTCCGGCGTACGGTTCCCGGGCGGCCGCAGAAACGCGAGCTTCACGGCCTTCAGATCGAAGTCGTTGGGCTCGATCCGGGCTGAGGAATTCATCACGGAGGGCCGGAGCGTCACGTGGTTGTAGCCGAGCGCGTGACCGAGTTCGTGCGCCCGAAGCGAGCGGCGAAATGGGCTGTTCGAGGTCTCGAACGCCCGATCGAGCATGATGACGCCGCCGACGACAGTCCCGTCGCCGTTCGTGGCCCATCGACTGAATCCCCAGAACCCGGTCGCGGTCTGCAGTCCTTCGTACCGGGCGACCACGATCTGGCCGACGCGCGTGACGTGAACGTTGTCACCGACCGCTGCCGTCTCCCGCTGCACGCCTGCGAAGCCCGTGAAGGTGGACGCGCTCAGCTGCTGCAGACTCCAGACCAGATCCTCCACGAGCAGATCCGCTTCCGCCGTCGTCATCGCGCTGTCGATCGCGGCACTGTCGGTCGCCGACGTCGTGGTGAAGTTGAGAACGCGTGTCTGAATCGTGAGCTGCGGCGGTGCGGTCCAGCGTTGCAAGAGCCCGCTCGACCTGAACATCTGGTCGAACGCCGCCAAATCGAACGAAGACGGGATCAGCCGTAGACGGGCGTCAGGGCCGGGCAACCGGAGCGCCGTTTGCCGCTCGACGGCCGCCGACGATCTGATCGTGACGTCCCGAATCTGTTCCGGGTCAGGAACCTCGATCCGAAACGTTCCGTCCATCGTCGACGTGAACGTCCCGAGGCCCTCGATATCGAGCGTCGCTCCTGGAATGCCGCCGTCTGTCAGACCGTCGAGAATCGACCCGATGACCGCGCGGCCTGGCCGCGGCGGGTGACGCAGCTTGAACTCCGCAACCTGGTTCGACGTCAGCGAAATCTGTCGCGTCTGGGTCTCGAAGTCCTTCGCGCTGGCGCGAATGGAGAACTGCCCCTCGCGAAGGCCTTCGAATTGAAATCCCCCGTCGTCGCCCGTCAGCGCCGAGCGTCCGGCGTCTGCGCCGTCGACTACTTCGACACGTCCGTCCTTGACCGGCGATTCGGTGTCGTCATCGATCAGCTTCCCTGTCAGCGACCAGGTGGGTGGTGTCGGGGGAGGCGGATTGCCAGGCGTCGGCGTTGGCGACATTGGCGGCGCCGCATGATTCTCGCCGCCGCAGGAGGCCAGGAGAACGCAGAGCACAACCCCTACCACCCGCACCCAAGGCCAGTCACCCTTGCGACGATCGTTCACCACGCGACGAAGAAGAAGCACTCGACGTGCCACCTAGACCATTACGAAGGACCCCCTGGGTGTTGTCAAGCTGAACACCAGCAATTGCCCATGTTTTCACAGACTTACAGCCGATTCACGACGCAAGTGAATCGTGAGCCGTCGTCCCTAGTCCGTGGTTCGTGGACGTGGCTCGTGGCTCGAAGTTCCTACCCACTGCTCAATGCTCACGTCGACACAAGCTCAGCTAAATCAGATACATTGATCGGCGAGACACGGACTACGGACCACGGACTACGGCAGAGTTACTCGACGCTATGGTTCACACCGGCCGCAGAACGATTTCGACGCGAGGTCAGGGCGATGCGCACGACGTCACAGGTCACGTCAGTGCCGTGGTCACCGATGCCGGACTTGACGCGGGCATCGTTACCGTGTCCGTCGTGGGGTCGACTGCCGGCGTGACGACCATTGAATTCGAGCCAGGCGCGATCGCCGACCTCAATCGCGTGTTCGAGTCACTCGCGCCGCGCGAGGGTGACTACGATCACCATCGCCGCTGGGGAGACGACAACGGGTCGAGTCACGTCCGGGCCGCGTTGCTGGGACCCTCGCTCACGCTGCCGATCGTCGACGGACAGCTCGTGCTCGGCACGTGGCAGCAGATCATGCTCCTCGAGTTCGACACCCGGCCGCGGAAACGTGAAATCGTGATTCAGGTGATGGGCGACGTGATTTGAGGTGATGCGGAGAATGATGCGAACTGCCGCTGGACTCGTCGCTCTTCTGGCTGGTGCGGGCGCGCTCGCCTGCTCCACGAAGCCGCTCGACGCGCCCACACTCGTCCAGGTCCACGCCGATCGCGGCTGGCAACTCGCCGGCGTAAAGGTGAGCGCGAATCAAGCGTTCACGATCGAGTACGTCGCGGGCACCATTCACGATCGCGAGGTCACGCTTGCCAACGGTGCAGGCAGCGACTACATCTGCGGGTCGGCCGACTGCTGTGAGCCGATGCCGAACGAACGCCGGTCGGCCCTCATCGCGCGCGTCGAGGGTCGGATCTTTGTCGTCGGCAACCGCGCGCGCATCACGGCGCCCAAGGGTGGGCGATTGTTCCTGCGGATCAACGACTGTGACGAAGGGCTGCGGGACAATGCCGGGGCGCTCGAGGTGCGGATGGTGCCGTAGTTCGTGGCCCGAGTCGCGGCTCGACTCGGGGCTCGGGATTTCCGGGCGGCAGAGTCGTGGTAGAATCAAGCGTTTCGACCCGCCTATTGCCGGCGTAGCTCAGTTGGTAGAGCAGCTGATTCGTAATCAGCAGGTCCTCGGTTCAAGTCCGAGCGCCGGCTCCAGAAATCCTAAGAAATCAGGCGATCGTCAGCCGCCAGCACCGACGCGTGACACCTCTTTGACACCCTAACTGACACCCTCAGCGGCTTTCGACCGGACAGCAGGCCATCCATGTAGCGTCGCGGCTTTCGCGGCAGTCTGCTTCACCAGGTGGGTGTCGAGGTCCGAGGTGGTGCGGGTCTCGGCATGGCCGAGACGAGCGGCACGCCTTCGGCAATCAGTAGGCTCGCCGGAGTGACGGAAATCGTTGGAACCGGATCCGCAGAATTGGCCGCCGTGAGGAAAATCAAGCCGAGTGTGCGATCCGCGCCCTTCACTGGCAAATCAGCTCAAGGCGGCTGATCCGACAATGCCACCAGGGGTCCCCAGCCAGTTTCAAAATTCCTTCGTTCTCGCTGAATGCGCCGTTGATCTGCGTCCGGAAAGATGTTCGTGACGGCTGCTGATCGAGCAGTTCAGTGAAATCGTTCCCACGCCCGCGACGTTTTCGGCGACCTCGAAGACGTCGAAATCCCAGGGACCACTGAACCCGATAATCTCAAACCGAATCTCGTGGCCGAAACCACGACACCAGAAAAACGGTTCCTGCCCGGCAAGAAATCGGCCCCAGTCAGGGCCACATTCAGCGTGGCACCGCTTTGGACGACCTGCGCAGTGTCGACGCGCTGTTTGACAACTTCGGGAACCTCGACGCGACAGTCATCGGTGAGCATCGTCAGCGTGTAGGTTCCCGAATAATCGATGGCCAGCGGACGTCCGAGATAGTCGGAGGCCAGCGGATGTCCAATGGGGACCCAGGCAGCGCCGTCGATGCACACGACAAAGGGTGCGAAAAATGCCGCGAACGGATCGGATGTCGGGCACTCGAACGGCGGCCCCCCAACTGTAGGTGGCGGCGGTGGCGGCGGCGGCGGGGCGTCTCACCGGACGGGCGAATCAGGGATGGCCTGGAGACCGGCGCCATCCTGACAGACCCAGTCCGGGCCAGGTACTGGCGGTACACAGCTGTTCGCACTCGCTGGCGGCGGCGGTGGCGGCGGCGGTGGCGGCGGCGTCTCACCAGACAAGCGAATCCGGGATGGCCTAGCGGGAGCCAGCCGCCATCCTGTCCGACCCAGTCTGCCGGCAAGGTACTGGCGGTGCACCGAGCTGTTCGCACTCGATGGCGGGGCAGGAGTTGGCGCCTGCGCTCCTGTCAGCGAGCCGGTCTGCCGGAGCCATCACAGCGAGAACTAACGACAGGACCCACAAACCAGCTAGGCGCATGACTCACCTCACAGCGTGGAACTGCTCCCGGACGAGGCCGACACCACATATAACGATGGGCGGCGCTGATCCGGACGCCAAGGAAGAGGTGGCGACCAGCCAACAGGCGACTACTGGTTCGCAGAAACATAGAAACTCCTAACCGATATAACGGCTACGCACGACAAACCGAACCCACTCGCGGTGCTGCAACACAGGAATCCGCGAGCGAGCCGACCTTGGGTCAAATCGCAGACAGGTTTCGGGAATCAGCCGGGCAAGGTGCTACGGGAATGGGATCGCAGAGGATGGTCACTTCTCGAACGCAACTCACCACCCGTGCAAAGACGAAGAGCGTGTGACGCATGTCAGGCCTGGACTGGTTTCATCGATTCCTCCCAAGTAATGCGTGAAATGAGACGCAAATGGCTCAATGGTGGGATTTCTCCATAAAATCGCCTGCTTCCCCGCCTCAGCCGTTTTCGAACGATTCGTCCTCAGCCCCGTGAAAAACCCTGCCGTGAAGCACGAGCCAGGCTTCCATCGCCCTCGCGTCCGGAGCCCGGAACTATTCGCCTGTCGGTCACTGTCTCCCCGGAGTCGCGGGCATCACCGTCAGTGATGGTCCACAATCATCCAGTTCTCGCCCTCTTTCACGAATGTGAACCTGTAGCGTGCCGGCAGCATCTTGGTTTCGCCGTCCTGGATATACGAGAACGTATACTAGCCCGTGTTGACGGCTGTGCGGCCATAAACGCGGATCAATTGCTCGCCGAATGTGACCCGAGATCGGCAAGACCTTGAACGCCGTGACGAAGTAGTCATGCAATGCTGCTCTATCCGCTCGAATGGTAATAGCAAGAGTCCCCCAGAGAACCCCATCAGTCGCATAGAGAACTACAATGTTGTCCGGATCATTTCGTCCCAAAGTCTCGGCCCAGTTCAGTGTCGCGGTTGCAACCTCCTCCTTCGGCCCGGGCTGAGCAACGGATGTAACGCGAATAGGGTACCCGCCACAATGAACGGCAGCATCACCGCAGGCAGTCGTCGCCAAAATCTCATCGTCTTTCTCCTCGTCGATAAGCCGTCGCGATATCGACCGAGGCGCGGCACCTGTCGATCCAGGCCATGGGCATGGCTCGACTTCAGGTCTACGCTTCTGCGAGCATCGCGCGGCGCCATAATCGGACGCACTTTCAATCGTCGCGAACTCTCGCCCGACCTTGCGTGCGGACGGATCGTGCCGTTGACCTGAAGGCGCAGTTCCCACCCGAACATGTGACTCTACAGAGTGACGACGCGCGCGTATTCCATGCGGCTTCGACAGCGCGAAGAGGTCGCGCAATGTGTCGGGATGGCCGTTGCAGAATGCACGCTTGAGGGTTGTCACACGGACCCTTTTTTGACTAGCTGATCTCCGTTCGCGAAGCAAGGCGGCAGTCTTTTGAGAGTGTCATGCTGCCATCCACCTCGGATCCCTGCGCGTGCGCGGCCACCAGTAGACCAGCGCGACCAGCACCAGTGCAATCGACAGGGCGAGGGCTTCCCGAAATACACCGCGCGGTCCGACTGTGGTCTGGAGCATGCCCTTGAACAGTTACTTTCCTTCGCTGCTCCCCCTGCTGACACCCTAACTGACACCCTAGGCGTTGGTCTTCGGTGGACGCAATGGACGCCAGTAGACGGAATTGCCAAAAATGTCGTCCAATTGCATCCACGCGAGTCCACCTGCTACAGGCTATTTCAGCTCGACTTCGATGACGCGGACCGGAGTCTTCCCTGGGTTGACCGGTTGGTGCGTGACGTTGGCATCGCGGTAGCCGGCGCCGCCGGGCTCCAGCTTCATAGTCTCGGACTTGCCGTCCGGATAACGAAACTCGAGCGTGCCCCCCTGGATGACCACGCCGACGTGGGGGAGGTCGTGCGTGTGCATGGCTGTGACGCCCGGCGGGAACGTGACGTTCTTTACGCGCACGCGCGCGTTCTCGAACACGATCGTCGAGGTCGCCTGACCCTGGGCGCCCGCCTCGACGGCGGCCGCGCCGAGGGAATCCGCCAGGAACGCGCCGGTAGCGAGCGCCGCACCCATCGCGATCCCCGCTATGAAGCCTCCAAGGTGTCGTCTCATGCGCGTCATTCTACTGAGCCAGTCGGCCAATCTCGGGTGCCGGCCCGTGACGGCCGCACGATACTCCCTTGT
>CAVQAH010000005.1:0-161757 GCA_963710415.1 uncultured Acidobacteriota bacterium
ACGAAGGTTGGTCCTGATGTTGCGTATGGCGCAGCTGACACCCTGCGGAAGGCCGCCATGAGAGTGTGATTACCGAGTTCGCTGCTGCGTTCTGTGAGTCCGGCCCTTGGGTCAGCGACGCCCGAAGTCCCTTTCGTTGGACGACCGTTCGCCTTGCCCGACGTGTATGCCGTCGGAAGGAGAACTTCCATCGATCGACGCAATATATCCAAGCGCTTCGGCTCCCCCTTCAGACCCACGCGCCGCGAATTCGTCAAGATCGGCGCCGCGGTCGGCGGCGGCCTGTACCTGTCCACGAAAATCGGCGGGATTCGACGCGTGCTCCATGCCGCGATCCCAGGCGGCACGCAGAACCCGTACGGCATCCCGAAGTATGTGACGCCGCTACTCGTGCCCCCCGCCATGCCAAGGGCCGGCAAGGTGAAGGTGCGCGGAGGGAAGAACATCGACTACTACGAAATTGCCATGCGCCAATTCCATCAGCAGATTCTGCCGGCTGGCATGCCCTCGACGACGGTCTGGGGCTACGGGCCCAACCCGGCGACCGTGCAAGGCGGTCCGGTGATCTTCAATGCGCCCTCGCTCACCATCGAAGCGAAGTGGAACCGGCCCGCACGCGTGAAATGGATCAACGAGCTGGTGGACGCGAATGGCAATTATCTGCCGCACTTGCTGCCCGTGGATCAGACCCTGCACTGGGCAAACCCCCCGGGCGGCACGATGTATCGAGACACGCGCCCGACGTTCGAGGCGACTCCCGGTCCATACACAGGTCCGGTCCCGATCGTCACGCATGTCCACGGCGCCGTAGGCGTCGGCGACGAGAGCGACGGCTACGCCGAGGCCTGGTACCTGCCGGCGGCAGCCAACCTCCCCGCAGGCTATGCGACCGACGGCACGTGGTACAATTTCTTCAAGGGAAAGGCGAACGCCAATTATGGTGAGATGTGGGGACCGGGCTTCGCCACGTTCCAGTATCCCAATCACAACCGCGCGTCGACGATCTGGTACCACGATCATGCGCTGGGAATGACGCGCCTCAACGTCTACGCAGGCCCCGCTGGGTTCTTCATCATCCGCGGCGGGCCCAGTGGGGACGGCGCAGTGCTCGACTCGCGCACGGGCACTCCCGCGGTCCTGCCGGGTCCGGCTCCGGCAATTGGGGACCCGGCGGGCATGACGTACTTCGAGATCCCGATCGCAATCCAGGATCGCGCGTTCAACATGGATGGTTCACTGTTTTATCCGGATGCGCGCGCGTTCTTCGACGAAATCTCCGGTCCCTTTCTCCCGGCAGAAATGGGCTTCTCGCCGATCTGGAACCCCGAGTTCTTCGGGAATTGCCTCATCGCTAACGGGAACACCTGGCCGTTCCACGACGTGCAGCAGCGCCGCTACCGCTTCCGCTTCCTTAACGGCTGCCAGTCGCGCTTCCTGATCCTCGACTTCAGCGGGATCCCGGGCGTCGAGGTCTGGCAGGTGGGCAATGAGGGAGGGTTCCTCGCGGCGCCGGTGAACCTCACGCAGGCGAACCAGAACCGGATGCTGATGGGACTCGCCGAACGGGCGGACGTCATCGTGGACTTCACGAACGTGCCGCAGGGGAACCATGTCCTTTACAACCTCGGACCGGACGAGCCGTTCGGCGGGGGTGTTCCAGGCGTGGACTTCGACCCCGCCGATTCGGAATCGACCGGGCAGGTGATGCGGTTCCACGTTGGCCCTGCGCTGGCGCCGGATCCGACGACCCCGCCAGGGTTCCTGGTGCTGCCGGCAATCGTGCCGCTGCCCCCTGAGTCCGTCACGCGCGAGCTGGCGCTCATCGAGAAGATGGGGATGGGCTACGACGGAACGGGCAACCCAGTCGAAGGGCCGCTCGAGGCGCTCCTTGGGACCGTCGACGGCGGCGTGCCGGCGGAGAAGCTGTGGCTGCAGCCGGTCACCGAGAATCCGCTCGTCGGCGAGACCGAGGTGTGGGAGATGTACAACACTACCGGCGACGCCCACCCAATGCACGTACATCGAGGTCGCCTTCGAGGTGGTCAATCGTGAGGGCCTGGTGCTGGATGCAGACGGCGACGAGGTCACGATACCGATTCAGCCTGACGGCAACATCACGCTGCCCGAACCGTGGGAGACCGGCTTCAAAGACACGGTCATCGCGTATCCGGGCCAGGTCACGCGCATCCGAGCGCAGTTCATCACCCCGGGCCAGTTTGTCTGGCACTGCCATATCGTCGAGCACGAAGACAACGAAATGATGCGGCCCTATCGGATCGGCCCGGAGCAGGAGGGGCAGCCGGGGCCGCCCGACTCGATGAATGGAGATGGCGGCGGAATGTAGCGCCTCGATGATTCACGCCGTGAACATCCGGCACTAGAGGTGCTATTGTCGTGGACATCAGGCTCGGAGGCGCTGAAACGTTGGCAACGTACCTCGTCTCTCAGCGTCTCTGTTCGGCGTGACGTGAAGTCGGGCAAACGGAGATACGTTTGCCCGACCGGAGCCGGCTCGTCACCTTCAGGCAGTACGATCTCGGCTACTGCGACGACGAGACGTGCCGGCTCGAGAGGCAACAGCTCGAACGTCCCGGCCAAAGTTGCGGCTAATCAGAGTCGGGTCGTGAGGGAGTCTGTAGAGATTGCCGAATCAAGCGGCGCGCGGATCATCTGTCCCGGACAGTCGGCAGGTGAGACACGATGAGACTTTGCACGGGAGCGCACCGAAACGCACCGACGCGGGGTGAACCACGCGAGGTGAAAACCGGAGCAAAACCGCACGGGCAGGAGCTGACCTGAATCGATGAACCGCTCTCTGGACCACGTTATCGGGGTTCGAATCCCTGCCCCTCCCAGTCCAATGACGGTAGGTATCGAGCGCCGCAGTGTTTACCGTGTGGCGTCTGAACTTCGACTCGCCGAATCCGTTTCAGAGCCAGCGGCTACCCCCGTGCTGCACACGGTGCACCTTGCACAATACGTCTTTAAGGCATTCTGTCTGTCGGAGGGCGGAGTGGAGGCGATCGGAGACGCGGTGGTGGGGCGATGAAAGCCGTGAACCAGGCAGCAGCGGCGGATCCTGCGCTGAGTTAATCGGAGTTGACTTTCCTGTTGGAACCGATCACGCCTGAGACGTGCGTTCATTTCCCCTCAGCAACAACAGGCAGAGATCAGGAGAGAACACCTGAAGCGGGCGTCGGCGATTCGGGCTTCGTGTGAGCTGGTGTGGAACTTTCGTGATCAACTAAGTTGATCACAGATTGATCACGAACTACCTAATAGCCGACCCCACTAGCCCACACGGAGCCTGTAGGGCGAGTGCTGAAACGTCAACAGAATTGGGCCTCTTGTCACTAAGCGGCATCAGGCAAGACTGGCCCGGGTCAATCCTCTCTTCCGCACCATTGATATAAAGGCCCGCATAAACAGCGGGCCTCTTCGTTTCTCCAACTCAAAAAGCTAACGGTTGGCTAATCGCCAAAGTTTTCCGATTGAAACCCGGTGGCGGCGAGAGCCTGCCGTGAACGGTCCACCGCATCGTGCTCGTGCACAGCGGAGCTGGTTGCGGCGACCGTCGCCCAGACGAGAACCGCTCCGTGACCGCAGGAGTCTCCAAGCGATTCGCTTACCGGTAGACGGTCAGGACCAAAGAGTCGCGATTCCCCACAGTGGCAAGTTGCAAGCAGACCCACTATCTATGCAGAGGCGCCCACGCCACGGTGCCCTCTTCAAAAGGCGTGTCGGTCAACTGTCGAACGTCGGATCCGTCGGCGCGCATCACGTAAATATCACCGTACGTCTGTGCATTGCCGGGATGTAGCGCGGCCTCGTCTTTGAAACCACCGCGCGCACTACTGAAGGCAAGCCACTGGCCGTCGGGTGACCAAGCGCAATGCGCGTCGTTGCCAGGTTCGTTCGACCGCCTTCGGGTCCGCCGCTGGCGTAGCCGATGCGATGAGGGCCTGGCGACGCTTGAAGCGAGCCCTGCCGACGATCAAGATGGGTTCGGGCGACAGCGATGCCCCAGTCCGTTCTCTCAATCCGACGCGGGGAGCGTAGGATGACGTGGTCGGCTCGACCGGATATGATCGCGGCCTCCAATGCCCCTGACTCCTGGGACACGTCTGGGTGTCTTCGACGTAATAGGCTTGCTGGGCGCCGGCGGCATGGGCGAGGTGTATCGCGCACGCGACACGACGCTAGGCCGCGACGTCGCCATCAAGGTCATCCCGCAGGCGTTTGCCGACGATGCCGAGCGGCTGGCGCGATTCACCCGGGAAGCCCAGACACTCGCCGCGCTCAACCACCCCAACATCGCCCACGTGCACGGCCTCGAGGACTCTGACGCCGGTCGTGCGCTGGTCATGGAGTTCGTCGACGGCGAGGATCTCGCCCAGCGGCTCGAGAGGGGCGCACTGCCGTACCGTGAGGCGATCGCGGTCGCGCGACAGATAGCCGACGCGCTCGAAGCCGCGCACGATCACGGGATCGTTCATCGCGATCTCAAGCCGGCCAACGTGAAGGTGCGCGGCGACGGCACTGTCAAAGTGCTCGACTTCGGACTCGCCAAGGCGCTCGAGCCCGCGGGCGGCAAGAATGTCGCGACGCTCGCACACTCGCCGACCTTCACCGCGCAGGCGACGCATCTCGGAACCATCATCGGCACTGCCGGCTACATGGCTCCCGAACAGGCACGCGGGCTCCCAGTGGACAAGCGCGCTGACATCTGGGCCTTCGGCGTCGTCCTGTACGAGATGTTCACGGGGCGCTCGCTGTTCGCGGGGGGCAGCGTCACCGACACCTTAGCGGCGGTGCTGACGCACGAGCCCGATTGGTCGGGGCTGCCGGCAGCCGTGCCGCGCGGCGCGCGCCGGGTCCTCGAACGCTGTCTGGTCAAGGACGTCCGGCGGCGGCTTCGCGATATCGGCGACGCGCGCGCGGACCTCGACGACGAGGAGAGCGTCAATCCTGGTCGCGCCGCGCCGGGACCGGTGCCGGCGTCTCGCTGGCGGCGTGTGCTGCCGTGGGCGCTGGCGGCGTTCGCGACCGTCGCGGCGGGACTGGCGATTGGCCGTGGACCGATGTCCGCCACGCGTGCCGGGCTCACGTACGTCGACATTCCGTATCCGCCGGGGATCGAACCCGTCAGCTCGTTGGGCGGCGGGTTCGCCATGTCGCCAGACGGCCGGACCGTCGCCATGATTGGATCCCGGAACGGCATGCGGCGCGTCTACTTCCGCCGGCTCGACGAGCCCACGCCCCTCGAAGTGCCCGAGAGCGCCGGCGTCAATTGGGTGACGTTTTCGCCCGACGGCCGCAGCATCGCCTTCGTATCCGGCTCTGGCAGCGTCGTGACGTTGTCGCTCGTCGACCAGCAGCGTCGTGAGCTGGCCGCGGGCTTCGACCAGGTGACCAACGGCACGTGGGTCGCCGCCGGCGTCGTCACCACGCGGGACGGCGCCCTGTGGCTGGTACCTGTCGAAGGGTCGCCGCGGCAATTGACAAAGCTCGATACCGCTCGCCGTGAAGTGATTCACGTCAATCCGGTGGCGCTGCCCGACGGACGGACGGTGCTGTTCTCATGCATGACCGGCGTGCAGGGCTCGGAGCGCATCGAAGCCGTCTCGCTCGAGTCGGGAGCACGACGGGTGATCCTCGAACGCGCGATGGGGCCTGCGTGGTCGCCCACGGGTCACTTGCTCTTCAGCCGCGACGGCGCGGTGCTCGCGGCACCTGCCGACGCGCGACGGGCAGCATCCGCGGACCGGCGGTCACGGTGATCCCCGCTGGGACCGTCGGCCTCCAGGGCTCGGGCACGCCGGGCTATCGGCTCTCGTCGAACGGCACGCTGCTCTTCCTGCCGGCCGAGTCGTTCACGAAGCGCCTGGTGATGGTGAGCCGCGACGGCGCGGCGCGCGCGCTCGACCTCCCGGCGTCGCGCTATTCGAATCCTCGCGTGTCCCCGGACGGCGCGCGCCTGCTCGTGGAGGGCGGCGGCACCGTGATCGAAGCGCTGGATCTGGCTCGTGGCACGAGCACGACAGTCGCGCCGGCCGCCGTGGCCACGGCCTTCTCCACCTGGACGTCCGACGGCCAGCGGGTCGTCGTGCGGCGGTTCTACGCGCCGACCTGGGTGGCCACCGACGGCAGCGCGCGCGAAGGCATTCCGCCGCACGTCATCACTAACGACTATCCGTCAGGGCCGGGGCCCGACCCGGATTCGATCCTGATGGTGCGCGTGAACCCGACAACGGGCGGCGACATCTATCAGCTCTCGTTGAGCGGCCAGTACGAGCCTCGACCCCTCGTCCAATCCAACGCCTACGACGGCGGCCCCCAGCTCTCGCCCGACGGCCGTTGGCTGGTGCACCAGTCCAGCGTCTCGGGCACGCCCGAGATCTATGTGCGACGGTGGACCGAGTTGAGCCGGGCGTGGCAGGTGTCGTCAGGCGGCGGCGTGCAGCCGCGGTGGAACGGCAACGGCGAAATCTGCTATCGCGGCGGGCCGAAGATGATGGGCGTGAAGTTCGACGGCGCGGGGCCGCAGCCCGTCATTGGCAATCCGCAGCCGCTCTTCGCGGACGAGTACGACTACGGTCAGGGCCTGTCGATCGCGAACTACGACGTGACGCGCGAGGGCCGCTTCATCATGCTGCGGCGCGCCTACGACGGCAACACGCTGCGGCTGGCCGTGGACTGGACCAAGGCGCTGCAACGGATGGTCGCGGCCGGAGGCGCGAAGTAATGGGTTGGCAGCGTTCGCAATTACAGTGTCGTCTGCGATTGCGCGCCAACTGCCGATCAACTGGTGATAACGGCCCATCTGTAGTGCCTTTCGTGACCCGCAGTGGAAGCAGGCGTTCACGAAGGAAACCACGGTCGACGACCTCAACTTTGGGCAATTATTTCTACGACGGTGATGCACCGGAAGCGGCAGTATTCTCTTTGGATTCGCGAAGAACACGCACATCACGCCGCACCTATTGGCCTGGCGACCGCCGACTGTAACCAGACTGTCACCAACAGGACGGAAATCGCGGACGAAAAGCACACGGCGGACATGGTTCCGCCGCGTGGTTTGCGAATTTGCTGATGATTAAGAACTGGGGGCGCTGAGGCGCCGCCCCATTAGAAGGCCGATGCTCTATCCACTGAGCTACGGGCGCGTATGGGTCTCTCAATTCTACACGGCGTCGCCGAACCGCGAGATTGCGCTGCGGTTCGGTCAGGCCCGCGGACGGGCTCGACTCAGGAATCGGCCTAGACTGTCGGCGATGACTTCGACATCGCCGCCGTCATGCCAGTGCAGCCGCACTGGGGACGGAGCTGTCACGTCGAGGCGAAATGACACCGTATAGTAGTTGCCCAACCCATCCTCCGCGAAAGGAAACTCGCTGGTCTGTGCGACCCACGACGCCTCCTGCACCGAGAGCAGATCGGCGGGCAGGAACCGCGCAATGTGGTCCTCGCGCTCCGGGTCACTTGGCGTCGGATTCGGAACCGCCAGATGTTCGCTGCGAATCAGCGGGCTCTCATACAAATGGCGCAGGTCTGCCGGCGCCTGGGCGCCAAAGTGTCGCTCGAGGTCCTGCCACTTCGGCGACGCGAGCCGGGCGCTGAACTCGGCGGCGCGCCGAATCGTTTCCTCGGCCGGCACAGCGCGTCGCCACTGCCGGATCCGGTCTATACCCTTCAGGAAGACCGCCGCGATGACGAACATCACGATCAGAAATCCGATTGATCCCACGATCTCCATCGTTGTCTATCGCGCGGGTCACTGTGAGCGCTTACGAACAATAACGTCGTGATCGTCGTGACCGTCGTGCTCGTAGCGGCGGCCGCCGTGACGTACGTTGCCGCCGTCTCCCGAACCCCGTCGCACGAACTCTGCGATTTCGAGTTTCGCCCTACTGCCAGCGGAACAACTTGAGCGCGAGCAGAAAGCTGACCGCACCCCATGCGGCGAGCACCGCGATCTCCGGCAGGAGCGGACCGAGCCGCGCGCCCTCGAGCATCACGCCGCGCAGCGCATCGTTGAGCGCCGTGAGTGGCAACGCCTGGACGAACGGCTGCATCGCGGCCGGAAAGCGCTCTGTGGAGAAGAAGATTCCAGAGAAGATCCACATCGGGACCATCACCAGATTCATGATGCCGGAGACCCCTTCGATGGTCCGCGGCCGCGCAGCGGTCAGCAGGCCCAGGCCGCTGAAGGCCAGCGCCCCGAGCATCGACACCGCGATGAGCAGCACCAGCGAACCCCGTAGAGGAACACCGAGCACGAAGTACGCGAAGAGGAGCAGCGCGCCAGCCTCGGGGATCAGAAAGATGAGGCGTGAGGTCAGCTGCGCAGCCAGCACGTGGCTCCGGCGGGCCGGCGCCGCCACGATCCGCTTGAGCAGATTGCCGTTGCGCGCGACGACCAGCGAGAAGCCTATCCCCCACATCCCCGTCCCCATCAGGTTCATGCCGAGCAGTCCCGGCACCAGGAAGTCGACATAGCGCGAGCCCGGCTCGCTCACTTCCGCGCGTCGCGGCGTAAACGCGTCGACGCGGCCTGAGGCCCGCTGAAGCGCCGCGTCCACGGCGAGGCGCGCAGCACGGCTTTCCGGCTGCGTCGGATCGTACGCATAGGTGGGCGGGTCGTCCGCGGACACGACGAGCACGACTCGGCCGCGGGCAAGCGCCGACTGCGCCTCGGCCGCGGAGAGGACCAGCGGCTTCAGATCGGATCCGGCAGCCAGCGCGCTCGCGCGCGCCGCAGCCTGCGGTCCGTCGGCGACGGCGACCGGCAGCGCGTCGGGCGGCCGGCTTCGAAAGGCCACCCCGAGAATCGCCGCGAGCAGGATCGGGAATATGAACACCCAGAAGATCGCCTCGGGCTCGCGGGTGAGCTCGCGCACTCGCGCCAGCGTCAGCTCCATCAGCGGCCCGCGAAGGCGATAGACGGTGGCTGGTTCAGCCGTCACGCAACCTCCGTCCGGTCAGGGCCATGAACACATCCTCCAGCGTGGCATGGTGGGTCGCCAGCTCGGTCGGCTCCAATCCACGTTCCGAGAGCGCCGCCAGCAGCGCCGGCACGGCGCGGTGAACCTCGCGCACGGTCAGCCGCCAGCTGGCACCGTCACGCGCGACATCCTCGACACTCGGGAGACGCCGCAGCACATCCAGATCGAGTGCGTCGGCGCGCTCTGCCGCGACCGCAAACTGGATGACGTGCTCGGCGCCGAGCGAGGCGATGAGGTCGCGCGGCGTGCCGAGCGCGATCACCTTGCCATGATCGACCACAGCAACACGGTCGCACAATCGCGCCGCTTCCTCCATATAGTGCGTCGTCAGGAGCACGGTACGCCCGCGCGCCTTCAGCGCCTCGACGATCTCCCACGTCTGCCGGCGCGACTGCGGGTCGAGGCCGGTCGTCGGCTCGTCGAGAAACAGGAGTTCGGGGTCGCCGACCAGGGCGCATCCCAGCGAGAGCCGCTGTTTCTGTCCACCGGACAGCGTGCGCACCTGCGCCGACGCTTTTTCTTCGAGACCGACGAGCGCGAGGGCGGCGGGAATCTCGAGCCCGCGGGGATAGAAGCTGCGGAAGAGCGCCAGCACCTCGATCACCTTCAGCTTCTCAGGGAATTTCGTTTCCTGCAGCTGGATACCGAGGCGTGACCGCAGGGCCAACCCATCGCCGCGCCACCGATCGCCGAGCACCTCCACGTCGCCGGCATCTGGAGTCCGGAGTCCTTCGAAGATCTCGACCGTCGTCGTCTTGCCTGCGCCGTTGGGCCCGAGCATCCCGAAGCACTCGCCGGCGTGCACCTCCAGATCCAAGCCAGCCACCGCAACAACGTCGCCGTACCGCTTGACGAGGCCGCTGCAGTGCAGGGCGCGCGTCGCTTTCGAGGAAGAGGTGCCCACCACGGCACAGATATCGTATCTGACCTTCACCGAATCGTTCGGATGGGTCTTGAACGACAGAGTCGGCACGCTGCGGGTGGAAAATGCCGAAGGAGCTTGGAGTGAACTAGAGATCAGAAGCCTGTAGCAGGCCGCTAAAAACCGCGGCCCCTGTCAACTCCCAACTCCCAACTTCCAACTCCCAAAGAAATCAAGGCCGACCGCGGCTGGAGTGCTTTGGGAATTGGGAGTTGGAGGTTGGGAGTTGACATGTTTTCCTCTCTGTCTAGAAGCTGAATCTCAACCCGAACTGAACCGCGCGTGGCAGTCCTGTCCCGGTCGGCAGCGATGGCCGCACGGCGCCGAAGTTTCCGAAGGTCGTGGGGATCAGGTTCCCGTTGGGCAGCCGGGTCGTGCCGGCCAGCGCCTGGTTGCCGCTGGCATCCCGCACGCTCCCGTCGCCGGCGAGGCTGAACCCCGCGGGCAGCGTCGTCAAGGTGGGCAGCGTTCCGCTGAACGCTGTCGACGGGAGACCCGCTGGGCCGACCAGGTTCGACACATTGAACGCGTTGAACACCTGCGCCGTCGCTTCGACTTTGAAGCTTCCCGGCAGCCTCAGCACGTAGGACAGCTGAATATCCTGCGAGATGAACGAGTCGCCGAAGCGCGTCCCGTCAGGAAGCTCGACGACGAATGGCAACCGTTGGTTTCGGGGATTGAGCGTGCCTGCGTACGCCAGGTTGTAGTCGCGAATGCCGGCGTTCAGCGCTGCGACATCGTTGACTTCTCGTCCCAGACCGCCGCGGCGCGTACCGGGCAGCAGATCGCCGTTGATGCCGTCCCCGTTGATGTCGGCCGAACCCACGATGATGGAGTTTGGCACACCGCTGTAGAAGGTCGAGATCGACGAGAGCCGGAAGCCTAACGGGAGTTCCACGATGCCATGGAGCGTCAAACGGTGACGACGGTCCAGCGGGCCGGCGCCGAAGTTCGCCTGGACGTCGCGATTGACGAGCGCACCGGCCCCGAGACCCAGGCCATCGGCAGTAGTCGTCTCGAGTTTCGACAGCGCATACGAAACGCCGAACTGGTAACGGTCCGTAAAACGCTTATCGAACTTGACCGTGAGCGCCTTGTACTCTGAGTACCCGTTGGATGTGATTTTCGTGATGCCGCTGGTCGGTGCTCGTCCGTCCCCGAGCACGATTGGGGCGCCATTGCCCGCAAAGAAGTTCGCCGCGTCGATATCGCGCATGAACTCGTGCTCGGTGCGGCTGAACAGGAAGTTCACATCGATCATGCTGTTGAAAGGCAATTCCCGCTGAACGCCGACGTTGACCTGCTTGGAATACGGCGTCTCGAGGTCATTACTGATGACCAGGCCGGTGCGCGTGACGTCCAGCGTAGGCGTTGTCGAAGGCGCCGCGGCGACGTACACGTTCTGCCCCTGCAGGATGATGGGGACCGCGTCGCCGACCCTCGTCCCGGACACCAGCGCCGGCGAGAAATCGAAGTCGACGACGCCGTCTCGGTTGAAGTCCTGCGGTCCGCCGCTGGTGGCTCCGGCGGTCAGCAAGATGGTGTCGTTGCCGGAGTTGAACGGCGCAAGCGACGCGCGCTCGTTGGTCACGAGGTTGCTGATGCGCAACGTGTAATAGATGCCGGCGCCGAACCGAATCGAGGTCTTGCCGTCCTTCCACGGATCCCAGGCGATACCCACGTGAGGGGCAATGTTGTTCTTGTCGATCGGCGTCGGGGCCGTCCCATCCGGAAGAATCGGCGCGACCAGAGCCGGCTTGTCCAGATCGTTGTTGAGCGGATGCGTGTCGACCTCGTACCGTGCGCCGTAGTTGAGCGTGACGTTCGGCTTGATTCGCCAGGAGTCTTCCACGTATCCCGAAATGCGCGTATTGCGATGCGAGTTATCGTCGGTGCCCGGGATGCGCTTGCCGTTCTTGTTGCCAAGCGTCGTGTTGATGAACGTCTGGTTCACAATATCTGCCGGATTCCGCGATGCCGGCGACACGACGTTGAACTGAGGGAACCCGTTGACGAAGTTGGTCACGCTCACACGGTAGTAGACGACGTCGACACCGCCGCGGATCAGGTGGCCGCCGGTTGCGTAGTTGAGATCGTTACGGAACTGGCCGAACCGCTCGAAGGTCGACTGCGGGGTGATACTGTCCGGCCCGGCAATGAGCGCGCCATCATCCGTGAGAATGCGGATGCCCTCCAGTCCCGGAACCGCAATCGCCTGCGCCGCCGCGTCCGGGCGCAGCACGCGGTTTTTGAAGTCGGTGAATGCCGTGCGGAAGCTGTTCGTGAGCTTCGATGTCAGCACCGTATCGAGACCGACGACCACCTGATGGGTGGTGTTGGAGTTCACGTTCCCGCTCGACGGCAAGCGGTTGCCGCCGAAGTTCCCGAGACTCTCGTTATCGTCGCGACTCCACCGCACGAAGAGATCGTTGTTCTGAGAGAAGCGCCAGTCGGACCGAATCGTGTTCGACAGCAGATCAAACGGCGCCTTGTAGGAGGTCAGGCTTGGAAAGTACGGGGTGGCGATGCCGATCGCCGAGTTCTCGTTCGTCTTCTCGATGTTCGCGAACCAGAACAGCTCGTTCTTGATCGCGGGACCACCCAGGCTGCCGCCGTATTGCTCGCGGTCGAAGTCCGGTTTCGTCTCGGCAAAACTCGGCCGGGCGGCGAAGCTGGAACTCCGGCCGAAGAGAAAGCCGGTTCCGTGCAAATCATTGCTGCCGCGCTTGGTGATGATGTTGATCGCGCCGGTCGCGCTCAGCCCGGCTGACGGATCCGACGAGGACGTGGACACCTGGAATTCCTGGATGCCGTCCTGCGAGATGTTCAGCGTCGTCGTGCCGACGTGCTCGTCAACGGCGTCGACGCCGTCAATCGTGATGCGAGCCTCACGGCCGTTCCGGCTCCCGACCGAGACGCCCGTGTATCTGCTCTTGGTGGGATCGAACGCCCGGCCTTCCTGGATCTCGACGCCCGGTTGGAGCTGCGCCAGCTCGAGGTAGTTCCGCCCGTTCAGCGGCAGCTCGTTGATCTGTTTGAGATTGACGACTCCGCCGACCGTGGTGTGGGACGTGTCGACGGCGAGACTGCCAGCCGCCACCTCGACATTCTCAGTCAGTGCCTCGATCTTCATCGCGATGTCGACCCGCACCGTCTGACCGACCTCGACGACCACACGCGGCACGAGGAAGTCGGCAAAACCCTGGCTGGCGACATTGAGCATGTATTCCCCGGGCTTCAGCGACGGGATCGTGAAGAAGCCCTGGGCGTTAGCTATCGTGACCCGTGCGGCGCCGGTAGACAGCGAGGTCGCCGTGACGCTTGCGCCGGCCAGGACCGCGCCACTCGAATCGGTCACAACCCCGGCAATGGTGCCAACCGGTGCTTGTGCAATCGCCGGAGACGAGGCGAGCGCGATCGCTGAGAGAGCTACCGCAGCGATGAGAAGTTTCGATGGAATAAAAAGCCGCATTGCACCCATGTGTTCCACAGCTACCTCCAGCACAGCCGTGCCGTTATGTGTAACCCCCGCGAGCTGACGGCCTGACACGGTGGCCAAGCGGGGCACTGGAAGGGCGGCAACTGTTACCGTCGAACGACCGGCGCGCCCCGGCTTCATCTCTCGGACGTTGGGATTGAACCCCTGAGGTCGATTATCGTTCGGCCCCGCAGGTTGTCAAGAATGATGGGGTGGATGATGGGGCGGGTGACATGCTGGCGCGACACACCAGACCGGGAACATCGCGGCTCACTGCTTTGTGAACGTCGCCAACGTGTTCTCCACGCCCAGCACGCCATCGTAGTTTCTCCGCGGGATCTCGGACCATGGAATGAGCCGTCCATTGTCCGGCTGTCGGGCATGGTGACTCGGGCACATCTCCGATGGCCATCGCCAGCACAAACCCGCGGCGTTGAGCTGCCATCGCATGGCTCCTTGCTGTTGAGTATCGGGATCATCGCGACAATCGTCGGCGGAGTCGTGAGGAAACCATGACTGCCGGAATTTGCCTGGACATCGCCGTCGACCGGAAGGCCGCAGCCGAAGGCCGCCTGCGCTCGAGCGTACAATGGGCCTCGGCCCCTCGAGGAGTCTGACATGAAGATGATTCTGCTCGTCTTGATAGCTGTATGGCCGTTGCCCGAGGCGGGCGCGCAAAGCTCCGCAGCCTCCTCGAATGAACACCTGCTCCGGATAGTGCGACATGAGGTTCGTCCATCGAAGGCGCGGTTGCAGCGGGCTGTCGCGGTAAAGCAGCGCGAGGCGTTTGAAAGCGTCCGCTGGCCGGTTCCATACAAGACATGGTTCGTGGCGTCCGGCCAGCCCGAGATGTGGTTCGTCTCGACGTTCGATTCGTATGGATCGTGGTCGCGCGACGAACAGCAACAGGATCTGTCTCGTGAGCTGCGCGACGCGCTCGACACGATCGAACGCACACATGGGGACATCGTCGCGCGCACCACCACAATCCTGGCGACGTTGCGCGCCGATCTCAGCTTTCAGCCGGCGCCCGTGCTCGCCAACGAGGGTGCGGTTTCAATCACCATCGTCCGGACGAAACCCGGACATGCGGCTGACTATGCCGCGGAGCGGCGCATCATCAAGGACGCCCATGAAAAAGCAGGCACGAAGGAACGCTATTCCGTCTATCAAGTCAGCTCAGGCCTGCCAGCCGGGACCTTTCTACTCGTCATCCCTTACAAGAACCTGGGCGAACTCGACGACGTCCCGACGATTCATGGGGCGCCCTATGAGGCCGCGCTTGGCGACGAAGGCCGAACCCGAAGTCGCGAGCTGATCGCTTCCGCAACGGTGGACAGCGAAACGTTATTGCTGGTCGTCGACCCGCACGCAAGCTACGCCGCTCAAGCACGAAAGTAGGTGATTGACACGACTTGACGGTCAGCGTCTAGTGGCACTGCCCCACGCCCGCATCCTGAAACCCGCCAGGCTCGGCCGTCAGGAACTCCCACCGGTAGCCCGACGCCTCGAGCGTGAGCATCAGCACTCCCCACGACGTCCCGCGGACTTCGCTGTTCGGCCGCGCCGCTCCCACAGGGCGCAGCGTCGTTCCGCCTGTGCCGACGATGAACTGACGGATGCCGCGGACGGCGTCGAACCTGCCGGTGGGGTCCTGAGGGGCGAAGCGCTCGTAGTTGTGATCGTGTCCGGCGACCACGATATCGACGCCAAACTCGTAGAGCGTCCGCCACATCTCCAGCATCTGGCGCTGGTCGCCGTGGAAGCCGGAGCTGAAGAGTGGCTTGTGGAAATACGCCACTTCGCACTGGGCCTGATCCGAGGCCAGCTCGTTACGGAGCCAGGCCATCTGCGCCGAACCAAAGTCAGTGCCAACTTCGCTGTTCAGAGAGAACACTCGCCAGGCGCCAAGGGTGTAACTGTAGTAACCGAGCCCTGGCGGGCCGGCGCGTTCGCCAAAGTACTGAAAGTACGGCGCAGCGCCTGCAACCTCGTATTCGTGGTTGCCGGGCGCCGGCCGCGTCCGCCCGCGGTGCCGCCCCCAGGTCGGGTCGTAGCAGTCGCGAAAGTTCGCGGTGGCTCCCGACGGATAGGCGTTGTCTCCAGCAGTAAAGACCGTTCCCGTGGTGCGATCGAGGAGCTGCGCCGTCAGCTCGCTGCCGCGAGTCGCGCAATCGCCGATATCCGCGGCGCCCACGAGGACGCCGGGTAGCGATGGCGGTGAGGGTGACGGCGACGTGGAGGAACCCGAGCAGCCGGCCGCACCAAGCGCTGTGATGAGCAACGCGACAGCGCGTTTCATTAGCGTGGCGCGCGATTATCTCACAGACATCTCATCTGGCTGCTGCGCGAATCTTCTGTACTTCCTGCAGCACGAACCGTGACCGTTTCTTCGCGAATTCCTGAAGCGGGACGATCGACTGGTCGAACTCCTCGCTGGAGAAGGGCTTCCGGGTGTCCTCTCTCACGTGTGGGGCCACCAGCGCCCACGCCCGCGTGAACTCGCGCTCCATCCAGTCGTCCTCGGCGGCGGCGAACGCGCAGCGCTCGAGCACCTCGAGATACAGGTCGAACAGATCGCGGTAGGCGATGGCGCGGCGAAACACCGCGTTTTCCTCGGCGTTCCGGAAGATCGGGAACTCCGGGTACGCGAACGTGCTGTCTTTGTCCCAGACAATCAGTCGATGACGGCTCGTGTCGGCGTAACGATAGAGATAGAAGTTGTTCATCGAGTACGACGCCCAGCAATCCATCTTCATCGGCCAGGAAGTTCTCGATGGCCACGTGGGTGACGAACTGCTTCAGGTCGAGATACTGCTCGACGCGATCGCGCCACACCCCGTCATCCGGATGGTTCACCTCGCGAAACAGGTCGCGAATCGGCGAATAGAGGATCGCGTCCGACTCGAGCTCGTGATTCTGCGGTTCGAACCGGCGCTTGTATTCGAGCAATTCATCGCCGAGATAATCGCCGTAGAACCGCTCGTGAAGCTGATACGAGAAAAGATATCCGGCATTCTCGGCGAGGGTCCTGGAGAGAAAATCGGTATCGATCGATTCGATGATGGCGTAGACGCCGTGGAAGACGTTGTTGATGTACAAGCGGCAGAACGATTCACGCGGCGCCGGCTGGCCCATTCGCTCGAAGAAGGCCATCGACGTGCTCTCGGCGACGAATGACCCATGCTGCAAGAGGTTGTCGAGGATGATCGACTTCAAACCGAGAAAGCGCTGACCTGTCGTGTAGCGATTGAAGTCCACCCTCAGCCCGGGCTTCTCCGCGTTACGGGTGATGCCTCCTCGCGAGCGCACGGCGGCGTTGCGCACCCGGATGTTGCGCCACTGCAGGTCCGCCACATAGTAGATGTCCTCGCGAAACTTCGTGCGCAGCTGCTCGAGGTCGCGCGAGTTGATGAACAGTCGGATCTCCTGCACCGTGTCGCGATCGAACAGATCGGCTGCGGTTTGCGCGCCGGCGGCTGGCGCGAACGTCAGCAGGCACGCCAGTATCGAGAAAATCGAAACGGGAAAACGCGAAGTCACGGGAGGCCTCACATCGTGAACTGAAAGCGTGTTACGTAAGACCAGGAGGATCCAGTGGCGGTCAGCGGCCGCCGCTCCGGGTTGACGATCGATTCGCGGATTGCGTTGATCTGAATCTTGATCCACTGGTTCAGGTACCAGTTGGCGCCGATCGTCGTCACCCGATCGCTGCTGGCGTCGACGACATCGGCGCGTCGGCTCAACGATGGCACGCCGTCGGTGGCCACGCTGGCGAACGTCAGCTCTTCGAGCCGCACGGCAACCTCGAACGCACCGAGTCCGCCGCGCATGAACGGCCGGCGCGGTTTGTTCAGACCGTCTGCCTTGTTCTCGCCGGTGACCGCCCAGGTGCCGCTGACGTACCAACCGGTGGCGAGCAGCGGTGACAGATCGGTATCTTCGACGCTCTGACCACGTCGTTCTGTGGTGACGCGCATGTACTCCGACTTGATCGAGAAGGGCCCCGGCCGCCATCGCAGCTCGAACCCGGTTCGATCGCGGCGTCCCTGCACCCACAGGTCGGGATCGAAAAAGGTCTCTTCGAAGGTCGTCAGACCGCGCAGGCTCCGAGTACCTTCCGGCACATCACTCGACGTGAAGGCCACACCAACCTGCAGATCTGCCGCCACCGACTTCGACGATCTGAGCGGTTGCGCAACGACACGGCCCGCGAGCGTACGGGCACCATAGACCCGCTCCAGGTTCTGCGTGCGGGCGTTCCGGCCGTCATGGTCGAAGATGCCCAGTTCGTAGCGCACGATTCGATCGAGGAGCCGGCCGTGGACCATGACCCCGCGATCGCGTCCCGGCGCGAGCACGCGCGCGGCCAGCGACCGGTAGACGAAATCGAGGTTGGTGGGGCTGGTGTTCTCGTCGAGGCTGAACGGTACCTTGAACTTGCCGCCCTGCACCTGCACGACGTCGAACTGCTGATAGTTCGCGTAGACGTCCCGCCACGGATTCTCGCCTTCGAGCTCGCGGTCGATCTCGAAGGCCACCACGCCTTTGATCTCGCCTTCCAGGGCGATCCGCCGGCGCGCGAAATCCGTTTCCGCCTCGTCGGTATCGTTGCCCGGCGATTCGGCGCCGCGCGCATCGAATTGAACCCGCGCGCGCAGATCGATGTGCGTGCCCTTCCCGAGGTGCAGCGATGGATAACCCTTCCACTGGAAGCCGACCTTGTCCTCGGCTTTCTTGGCTTCGGGCTTCTTGTCTTCTTCATCCTTCCGCTTAGGCTCTTTCTGCTTGGGTTCCTGCTGGGCCTGATCGGAAGCCTTGTTCGCCGAAGCGCGGCTGTCGCGAGGTTCCTCTGTAGAAGTAGTCGGCGCGGGAGCGGACTGCGCGGCGGAATCCGGCGCGGCTACCAGACCGGCGAACAGCACACACACGGCAGCCGCGGCACTGCGCTTCGCAACGGCGATTGAAAGATGGCTAGCCATCGGACCCTCATTCCTGGTGCCTACTGTCCAGCCGGATCGCCGCTGGCGGCGCGTTGCGCCACGAGGCCGACGCCGGCCGCGCGCACATCGCGCACGACCGCCCTGGCCACCGCGGCGTGCAGCGCGAGCACATCCTGCTCCGCGAACTCGTACCGCCGCGCCAGGATGTGCAGGTCGGTCGCGGCGTCGATGAGCTGTGCCGTTATCCGGATGCGGCCGTCCGCTCGTACCACCGACGCTTCGAGCACCATGTCGACACCGAGCTGCTGCGCGATGGACGGCAACAGTCCTCGCTGATCGCGGAAGTGCATCGACGAAGTACGGGATGTGACCTGCAGCCCTGGGACTTGTGCGAACTCCGCGATGAGCGCTTCCGTGAGGCCGTCGCTGAACGCCTCTTGCGCTGGATCGCCCGAATAGTTCGCCACCGGCAGCACCGCCAGTGCCTTCACGCCCTCGGGTCGCGGCGGCCTCGCGACGGGGATCGTCTGTTCGACCGCCGCCGGATCGACCACCGGCTGTGCCGGCAGATAGCTCTGGACGACCTGCAGACCGAGCATCACTGTCGCAACCGCTCCGAACAGCTGCGCCACGATGCGTCCAATGAACGAGATCCACGCCGATCGGACCTTGGACTTCTTCTTTTTCTTGTCCGGATCGCTGTGCTCGCCAGCGTTTTCTGGAGTAGATGACCCGGGCGCTATGGACGGTAAAACGCAAGCTATTTCTGACATGGCCTTACTTCTGTTTGATTGACGACGACCCGGTCCCTGCCTTCTCTAACGTTGCTTGGTGTGCGCGCCGGACATCCTCGATGATTTCAGCCTCTATCCAACAAAGCGCGAACGGGAGCCAGGAACTTGAATCAGACGGGGAAACGCTATTCATCTACCTATGACAACGCTGAAAGGACGTTTCGCGAACACGGGACACCTCGGGGACGTTTCGCGAACACGATACACCCTCGGGGATAGACCCCACCGCCAAACTTCCAAAACTGTGATTCGGCGAGCCGGCGGTTATTTAGTTGTTACGGTGCGGAAATGACACGCGGGAAGGGTCATATTCGTGTACAAGAATCGCGATCCGTCGTGTGTCGTCAGCCAAACAGGCTGACAACCGCGAGCAGGCGTTGCGTCAACACGCTGCGGAACAGGCGAGGCTTTCTACTGCAAAGAAAGGAACGGAGCGATGGCGACAACAGCACGGCCGAACGCCCCCTGGCTCACCATGCTGTACATGGCTGGAGACAACGAACTCACCGAGGAAATGGTGCTCGCGCTGCAGGATCTCGTCGGGGAGCACCCATGACCGAATCGAAGATCGTGGCGCAGTTCGACCCAAGCGGGATAGGTCTCGAGACTCAGCGGTACATATTCCTACGGTACAGGGCGGAAGTCCCTCGAAGACCACCGCGACACGACGTTCGATCCGAACGAGGTCGATACCGGGAGCGTCGAGGCCCTGACCGATTTCATCAAATGGGCGACTCAGCTACATGCGGACAGCCAAGATGAGGTACCATGCTGGTGCTGTCCGGGCATGGCGGCGGCACGAGCGAAGACTTCCTGCTGAAGGACCAGAATGCTCAGAACGCACTCTCGATGGAGGAGCTGCGTGAAGCGCTGGACAACGCTAGCCCTACCTGCAGACACGGAAGCGACGAACAATACCGGAAGTTCGACATCCTGGGTTTCGACGCGTGCTTCATGAGCATGGGCGAGGTCGCCCTCAGGTTCGCGACTATGCCGATATTCTCATCGGCGCTGAGGGGATGGAGCCCGCCTTCGGATGGCCATATCGCCGGAATCCTGAAGCGAAGTCGATGGAGGGACTCACACATCCGACGCGCGACGAACTGGCCTGCGACATCGTCGAGGAGTACGTCGACTCATTACCACGATTACGACCGGACTGCCGGCCGATCGGCCGACCTCTCGGCCGTGAAGGTTGGAGAACTGGAACCCGGGGTCGAATGCCTTCACCGAGCTGGTCGCCGACCTGAAGAATCTGAGCGACGAAGAAGCATGACAAGCTCCTGCTGGCCCATTGGTACGCGCAGACCTACAAGTCCGATCAGTATGTCGACCTGAGGGACTTGTGCGATGAGATCGCAGAAGAAGATTCCGGGGCTGACGACCAGCTGCAACGCCGTGGTGAACGCGCTCGACCCTACAAACGATGAGAGACAGCCAGCCAGCGATCGTGCATCCTCAAGTCCGGTTGCAGCGGTTTCGCCTATCAGCATTCGTACGGCCTCTCGATCTACTTCCCCTGGGCTTTCATGTCGCCTGAATACCAGAAAATGAAATTCGCCAGCGAGACGAGATGGGACGAGTTCCTCAAGACACACCTCAAGAAGACGCAACGCAAGGCTCGATTCGGCAAGGCAGAAGCAGCCGTCGGCCCGCCCGCAGCAGTCGTCGTCGCAGCCGCAGCAGGCGTCCCCCAGGTCAAACCAACCAGGCTCGAAAAGCTCATGGCGCTAAAGAATCCTGCCGCGAGGAGATGGTGGTCGCCCGTCGAGCCGTGGTCGCCGGGGCTGCGAACGACTCGGCTTCCTCCCGAGAGGAAAGGCCTGAGGCCGGTCGAGGTGCAAACGACATGACATATGACCGAGAGGAGAGTCCCGACACCGGTCGAGGCGGTGGTGCCCCGGCCTTGAGCGACCTGGACAAAGCAATCAAGCAGCAGTTTCGGAGGGTGCTAGGCAACCCAGAGAACGAGACGAAACTCGACGGAGCAATCGAATCTATCGCAGACGCTGACATGCTCGACGAGGATATCCCGCGCGAGATCGGGCGGCGATTCCAGCGCGCAAACACCGTGTACAAGAGCAGGTACGAGAAGGGCAGCAGATACGAAAAAGGCAGCAGATACGAGAAGGGCAGTCGTTCATCGGAAGATCGAGAACTGGCTATCAAGAATCTGGAGCCAGTGATTGGCATGAAGTTCGTGCCGTGAATAGACGCGCGGTTTCTCTTGTCGGCGGCTTTCTGATGGCATTGGTGGGCTGGAGTGGCTGTCGCTCCAGCCCCATGCCCGAAGTGCTGTTCTCCGAGGCAGAGAACCTCCGGCTCCGCTACGAGAAGGACGCAACCTCACGAAGCGATCGCGAAATACCGCGCGGCGATCAGCGTGTGGGAAAGGGAAGGGCAGAAGCGACGGGCCGCAACCGCATGGCGGGGCGTAGGCAAGGCTTATGAACAACTGGGATCGCTGGACGAGTCCTTTCGTTCTTACAAAGCAGCGCTTGTCACTGGTCGATGGCTCCGGAGAACAGCTTCTCGAGAGCGAGATCCGCAGTGAGGTCGGTGTCGCGCAATCAAACACGGCGAGCCACGCGGGCTTGCTTGAAGAAGCGCGGGGACAGTGTGAGCGGGCGCTAGCGCTCGCCAAGCAGGCTGGCGGAGTTCGCGAAGCTGGCAAGGCCCTCGAATGCCTTGGCGAGGTTGCCTACTTTTTACAGGACTCGGCACGAGCGCTGGAGTTCTATCGTGAGGCCGGGGCGACGTTCAGCAAACTCGGCGAAGACCTCGGGAAAGCTCAGAATCAGCTTCATCAGGGTCACGTCTACTCCGATCTGGGCAAACTGGACGAGGCGCAGACCTGTCTACATCAGGCCGAGACCCTCTGGTCACGTGTCGGCGACAAGCGACAGCAAGCGATTGTTCGTGTTGCCCAAGGACGACTGGAGGTACGGCGCGGCAATTATCAAAAGGCGTTGAATCAGTTCCAAGAGGCGCTGACGGCGCTGCAGCCTATGGGTGATGCCGTCTGGGAGGGCAGCAGTCTGACCGGAATTGCGTGGGTCTACGAGGAGATGGGCGAAACCGGCCCTTCTCTCAGGTACCGCGAACGCGCCCTTCAGCTGTTCGAGACCGCCGGGCTCAAGATTTTCGCCGTCGAAGTCCGTTCCTATCTCGGCGCCACGTATCTGGCATCTGGTGATGCGACCCTCGCCTTGGGCCACTTCGAACGAGTGCTCGTGCTCGCCGACGAACTGGGGATCGAGCGGTGGAAAGCCTGGCCCTTCGATATATCGGCGTGGTTCACCTCGTTCGTCAGCAACTGACCAGGCTCGCCAGTACCTTCACTCGAGCCTTTGAGGTGCAGCGACGCGTTGGCGACCCTCTCCTCGATCGGCAGCTGCAGCGGATCTGGGCGAGACTCTCGACCTGCAACGGCAGCACGACGCCGCGGTCGAAGCACTTCGAGGAAGCGCTGGCGCTCAGCCGCTCGACCGGCGATCGCGTCACAGAAGCACGAGCATTGTTCGGCCTTGCGAGGGCGGCGTCAGGGGCGAATCAGCTCGATGAGGCTCGAACGTACATCGAACGCGCGCTGTCGATCAGCGAATCGCTGCGTTCCGCAGTGGAAGACCGCGACCTCCGCGCCTCGTACGTCGCTTCGGTGCACGGGTACTACCAATTTCAGGTAGACGTCCTCGCCCGTCTGAGCAAGGTTCACCCCCGGGAGGGCCTCTCCGCCAAAGCCTTCGAAGCCAGCGAACGGGCGCGCGCACGTTCATTGCTCGAAAGCCTGACGGAATCCGGCGTCGACCTGCGCGCCGGCGTCGACCCTGATCTTCTCCGCCGCGAGCAAGAGGCAAAGTCGGCGTTCGAGAAATGGGCGGAACGCAGCCGGGGAGCAAGCGGTGGCTCGATGGGCAAGGCAGACACTCAGCGCCTCGCCGCCGAGTACCGCGATCTCGAAGAACGGTACAGCCCAGATCCAGGCCGAGATCAGAAGCCGCAGCCCGCGCTATGCCGCGCTCGCCCGTCCGGAGCCACTGACCCTCCCGGAGATCCAGAAGCAAGTCCTCGACCGCGACACCGTGCTGCTCGAGTATGCGCTGGGCGACGAACGCAGCTACCTGTGGGCGGTATCGAACGACCGTCACACCCTCCACGAGCTGCCAGGTCGCGCCGAGATCGAACAGGCCGCTCAGCGCGTCTACGAACGTCTGACGACGCGACTGGCGGCGAAGGGCGACGAACAGAATCGCCAGGCGGCAATCGAACGAGGCGACGCCGAGTATTGGCAGGAAGCGGCGCGGCTGAGCGAGATGCTCCTCGGTCCGGTCGTAAAGACTATTGCCGGCAAGCGGCTCCTCGTCGTCACCGAGGGGGCGCTGCAGTACGTGCCCTTCGCGGCGTTGCCCGTGCCTGGATCGAACGCGGCGCCCGTGCCCCTGCTCGTCCAGCACGAGATCGTCAACTTGCCGTCCGCCTCAGTGCTGGCCGTGCTCAGGCGCGAGGCAACCAGGCGTGCTCCCGCCGCCGAAGGCCGTCGCCGTCCTTGCCGATCCGGTGTTCGAGGTCGGACGATCCTCGCCTGCGCTCCCGCGGCCGTCCCGGCGAACCAGCAAAGGCTGACGTCACCTCCGCGCGCAGCGACGTCGGCGGACGCGCCAAGCCAGACGTTGCGTGCACTCGATTTCATCCGTGACGGCCGATGGAACGTACCGCGGCTCGCGGCAACGCGTCTGGAGGCGGACGCGATCGTTGCCGCCGCGCCCCCCAACATGTCGCTCAAGAAAGTCGGCTTCGACGCCAGCCGCGCCGCCGCGATCGGCCCCGAACTGGCTCAGTACCGCATCGTGCACTTCGCGACGCACGGGGTCTTCGACAACGAAAATCCCGGGCTCTCGGGCCTGATCCTGTCTCTGTACGACGAGCGCGGTCAGGCGCAGGACGGCTTTCTGCGCCTTCACGATATCTACAACCTGCAGCTCCCTGCCGAATTGATCGTCCTCAGCGCGTGCAACACCGCGCTCGGCAAGCAGCTGAAGGGCGAAGGGCTGATGGGCATGGTTCGCGGATTCCTCTACGCCGGAAGCCAGCGCGTGGTCGCGAGCCTCTGGAAGGTCGACGATGAAGCGACGAGCGATCTGATGCGACAGTTCTACGTCGAGATGCTGCAGAACAACCGCTCCCCCGCTGCCGCGCTGCGTCAGGCACAGATCGCGATGTGGCAACAGGAGCGCTGGCGGCCGGCCTTCTACTGGGCGGCGTTCTCGATTCAGGGTGAGTGGCGGTGAAAGATCATGAGAGAATGCGCGCGACATGGCGTCGCCAGGCCTCGGGGCAGAATCGTGGGACGACCTGTTCAATTTTCTGGACCCGCAACGCCGGAACGCGTCAGGCCCCAATCGCGATAAGGATGCGGAAAGCAGGTGCGCGGAAATCATGCGCAAACTCGTCTGCTTCTTCGCCAGCCGCCGGTGTGCCAATCCTGAGGACCTCGCCACCGAGACCATCCTCAGGGTTGCCTCCAAGTGCCGTGACGTCGACGTCTCCTCCTTCACCGACCGCGTCGGCTATTTCTACGGCGTCGCCCGCAACGTCGTCCACGAGGTACATCGGAGCGGTCAGCGTGAATCGAGGGCCCGGGAGTCCTTCATCCAGGAGGTGACCAAGCTCGCTCCACCGGATCCTGACGCCTGGAAGCACGCGGAAGCGGTGCGGGCTTGCCTCGAACGATGTCTGGGCAAACTGCCTCAGTCGGCAAGACAGCTGATTCTGCGTTACTACACGAACGAGGGGAGCCAGAAGATTGCGTCGCACCGGGCTCTGGCGGACGAGCTCGGCAAGTCTGTGAATGCTCTGCGAATCGAGGCCCACCGAATCCGGAAAACGCTGCAGGAGTGCATGTTTTCGTGCCTGAGCCGCGGGACGGCGGCCGGAATCACCAGTCTGTCCAACTGATGCCACGAAGAGTCGCCCGGGATGAGGAAACGTTTCTCTGAGACGGGTCATTACCCTTACGAGCGGGCGAGAGAACAGCCGTGGGGCGTCATCAGGACAGGCCAAAATTGCAGGTCAGACTGCGTCGCTGGGGTTCGACGGTCATCCTGGAACTCCAGGGGCGGCTCATCGTTGAGGCCCGCGTTCAACCTCTCGGGGACTTGACGGAGTGGATGACGTGCCGAGGCCAATGCCGGCTGTTGCTGGACATGAGCGGAGTTTTACAGATGGATTGTAGCGGGATCGGTCAGATCGTAGGGCTCCACCAGAAAGTTCGGCGGCTGGGCGGTGGCCTGGCTCTCATCAATGTCTCGCCCCGGCAGAAACATCTTCTCAACGTCGCCGGTTTGCTGGCGATCCTCCCCGTCTTCGAGTGTCCGCGCACTGCGCTTTCTTCAAGGTTCAACGATTATGACGTTGCCTAACGCTGACGAAAGCCTTTTGAGACGCTACCTGCTGGGCACGGTGACAGCAGAGTCCCGGGACGGCCTGGAGGCCAGGTTGTTCTCGGATGACAGGCTCTTCTGGGAACGGGTCTCCATCGCGGAAGACGAACTCGTCAGCGACTACGTGCAGAACGCCTTGAGCCGCGAGGAGCAGCAGGATTTCGAAAACAACTTTCTGCGCACGGACGAGCGCCGCGCAAAAGTGGAATTCGCGAAGGCCCTTCACACCTATGCCGAGCAGCCACATCGCGTCGCAGCGAATCGCGATCGGGGTGGCTCCGCCGGCCGATGCTGTCGCCGGCGTGGGCTCTTGCGGCGGCCGCGCTGCTGCTCCTCATTATCCAGGTACCGAGATTCATGGCTGGCGGATCGGGTGATGGCACCACGAGCGGCGTGGTTGCCATCACCCTTCCTCCAGGACTCACGAGAGCTGCTGGCGGAGAGCTGACGAGGGTCCGCCTGAACGCGAACAGCCGTGTGGTGCAACTGCAACTCGAACCCGGATCAACGACGTATCGCGAGTTATCGCGCCTCGTTGCATCACGTCGACGGCGACGACTTCCTCGCGGAGGTCAAGCTGACGCCCACCCCGTCCGGCCTCACGCTGACGCTGCCGGCAGAATTGCTGGCGGAAGGCGACTATTACGTCCGCCTGCAAGGCATCACACCCGGCGCAGAGCCGGTGCAGTTGAACCGCTACGACTTCCGCGTGCTCCGCGACTGAGGGTCCGGCCCGCCGGTTTCGCCATTCGAAACGCGCGACTGCCCAGTCGCGGCGCTAGCGGCGGCGCGCGGGTTCGGGACAAGATCCAGCTTCGTGATCCGAAGAGCCTTCCGCATGACGGTCAACCACGGACACGAACGCGAATACGAGCGGCGTCACCAGCCGATATGGCCGGAGCTCGAGGACGTGCTCCGCCAGCACGGGGTGCTCACGTATTCGATCTTCCTCGATGCAGAGACCAACGAGCTGTTCGGGTATGTCGAGGTCGAGTCTGACGAGCAATGGGCCGCGATTGGCACGCACCGACGTCTGCCGGCGCTGGTGGCACTACATGCGCGACATCATGCCGTCAAATCCGGACGCGAGTCCCATCTCGCGTGATTTGCGCGAGGTCTTTCACATCCCGAAGCGCGTAATGCCGCGAACGTGCCATGCCGCTGTCGATCTCGGCGCCGGCAGCGGGCGCCTGCTCGTCATCGCCATCGATGACGACGGCATCCGGCTGGAGGAGGCGCATCGGTTTGCGTACGCACCTCGCCTGAGCGAGGGGCATCTTCGCTGGGACATGTCGTCGCTCGTCGCCGGCCTGGGCGAGGGACTTCGCCGTGCTCACGACACGGCGCGCAGGTGGGACGCCAGCCTCCAGTCTGCCGGCGTGGACGCGTGGGGCGTGGACTATGGCCTCCTGGACGGCCAGGGCCAGCTCCTGGAGGATCCGATCTGCTATCGCGACGAGCGGACACACGGCGTGATGGAGCGCGCCTGCGGCGTGGTCTCGCGCGAAACACTGTTCGGCGCGACGGGCGTTCAGTTGCTGTCCTTCAACACGGTGTTCCAGCTCATGGCCCATGTCGAGGAGGGGCTGCCGAGGGCTGCCGAGCGGCTGCTGCTGATGCCCGACCTCTGCCATCATGCGCTCTGTGGCTCGACATCCAGCGAACATACCAACGCCTCCACGACGCAGCTGCTGAACATCGATACCGCCACGTGGGATCGGGATCTCCTGTCAGCGCTCGGCTTGCCGCTTCGACTGCTGCCACCGCTTCGACCCGCCGGTACGAACCTCGGCGAACTTCGTGACGATCTGCGACGCGAACTCGGATTGCCATCGCTCCCGGTCATTCAACCCGCCACGCACGACACTGCAAGCGCCGTTGCCGGGACTCCGCTCGAGCCGGGCTGGGCGTTCGTCTCTTCGGGCACCTGGTCGCTGGTGGGCGTCGAGCGGCGGACACCGCTGCTGGACGCGCGCGCGCTCGCGGCAAACATCGCGAACGAACGCGGCGTGAACGGCACGTTCAGGCTGCTGAAGAACGTCATGGGGCTCTGGATCTTCGAGTCGTGCCGCCGCGAATGGTCGAGCGCGGGCGTGCGTGCCGACCTGTCGGACCTACTAGCCGGCGCGGCGCGATTACCCGAGAGTCCGGGGTTCGTTTACCCCGACGACCCCCGCTTTTTCAATCCACGAAGCATGGTGGACGAACTGCGGGCGTCGCTCAGCGAGAACGGAGCGAACGCTCCAGTCGATCCCGTCGCGCTGACACGAGTGGTGCTCGATTCGTTGGCCCTGCGCTACGCCGCGCTCATCGAGCTGATCGAAAGCTTGACCGGCGATTCCATCGCTGGCCTTCACATCGTGGGCGGCGGATCCCGGAATGACTATTTGAATCAGGCGACCGCCAACGCCGCGAGCCGGCCCGTGCTGGCCGGACCAGTTGAAGCAACCGCCCTCGGGAACGCGTTGATGCAGGCGGTCGCGTGCGGCAAGACGACCATCCAGGACGGTCGGGCGCTGATCCGCGCCGCCGACGCGCCACGCCGGTTCGAGCCAACCGACCTTGCCGCGTGGCAGACGGCGAGAGAGCGCTATCGGCGAGTGGAAGAAGTGACGCTGCGGAGACTCAGCGCAGTCCGAGCGTGATCCGCGTGACCGAGGCTGGCGGAAGTTGCTGCACGACGATGCCGTCGCGCGGCTTGTCCAATGGGTGTTCCCGCGCCTGGACGTGCCGAGGCTGCTCGAACGTGTTGTGCGCGTGGATGTCCGCGGCCGTCAGCACCATGGCCTGCACGGGGGCAATGGAAACGCCGCGCACGCCGATTTCCACGGTCCGCGCGTCGGTGACGTGCGGATTCACAAGCGTCATCGTCAGCGTCTGATTCTTCACAGACGCCGATCCGGCTAGTCCCCAGAAAGAACCGCTACCGCCAACGCGCTGATACTGAATCCGAGGCGCTGAGAACACGGTGCGGACCGCCTGGCCGCCGACGTGCGCCCCGTACATTTCGAACACATCGAAGGTCGGCGTCGCCAGGAAGCGATCCTCGTGCGCGAGGAAGAGCGAGTGCAGGCAGTTGACGAGCTGCGCGACGTTCGCCATGGCAACCTTGTCGGCGTGACGGTGAAACGTGTCGAGCGTCAGGGCCGCAAGCAGCGCGTCGCGCATGGTGGACTGTTGACCGAACAGGTGCGAGGGATGCACCTCCGATCCTTCCCGATACCACGCGCCCCACTCGTCGACCACGAGCTTCACGCGGTGACGGCGATCCAGCTCCCCCATCACGGCCCAATGGCCGCTGATCAGTCCATCCAGGCGATCGGCCTCGTTGAGCAGCTCGTACCATTCGTCGGTCGAGAACTGCACGGCGTCACCCTTGCCTTCATACCAATCAGTGGTGGCGCCACGGCTCGTGTTCCACGAGTAATGATGAAGTCCCCATCCCCACAGCCGGTTCAACTGCCGCTCCCCCTTCTCGAGCAGCTTCGTGAAGAAGCGGCGGGTCCATCCCAAGTCGCCGCCGTTGGGACCGGAGCCGATGAATGCCGGCTCGATGCCGAATTGGGGAACCCAGGCGGTGAAGCGGCGGTACTCGGTGGCGTACTCCTCGGGGGTGAACTCGCCGCCACAGCCCCACGACTCATTGCCCACGCCCCAGAACCTGACGCCGTAGGGCTCGCGGTCGCCGGCGGCCGCGCGCTGGTTCGCCAGCGTGTTCGAGCCCGCTGGCGCGTTGCAGTACTCGACCCATTGATAGAAGTCCCGCGCCGGCAGGCTGCGCAGGTTCGCGGCGAAGTACGGCGGGCTGCCGACGAGCCGGCAGAGCCGCATGAATTCGGTCGTCCCGAACGCATTCGGGTCCTGCTTCCAGGGGCCGTCGGGACGTGTGCGCATCCCGCGCTCGTCGATCCAGAAGTTCGTCCGGGTCGGCCGCTGCGCGGGAGCGCCGATGACCGTCCCGCCAATCGTAGCTGTCGGCGAAACAGCCACCCGGCCAGCGGATGGCGCCGCGCGGGAGCCGGCGCATGTGGTCGACGAGAGCCTGGCGGATGCCGCCGCGTGTTCGGCAATCCGCGATTGCTCGCCGACCCAGACGCCGTCGTAGACCACGCCGCCGAGATGCTCGACGAAGTGGCCGTAGAGATCGGCGGTGATCGGTCCGATACGCTCGTCCGGCAGCACGTCAACGCGCGCGTCAGCCGCGCGCGCACTGCGCGGCGCCAGCGCCACCGCCGCGCCGCCCAGTGCGAGTCGGACGAAGTCGCGGCGGTTCATCGTGTCGTCAGTCGAGACTCGACCAGTCGTCCGTCGGTCGACTACGACTGCGGACTGACGACTCTAGACTCGTGACGTCACTGAATCAGAACGTGACCCTGAGTCCCAGCTGAATATCGCGCGGCTTCATGACCGTGCTCGAATCGATATTCGTCAACTTCCCGAACGAGGCGTTGGTCGGCGCGAGGCTGACGTTGCCGACGCCGAACAGCGTGTAGTTCGTCGCGTTGAGCGCTTCGATTCGAATCTGCAGCCGTGCGCGGCTGATCTGGAAATTCTTCGTCAACCCGAGATCCAGCAGGTGATGGTTCATGAACCGCACGTTCTCCAGCGTCGTGGGGAATCGGCGGACATTCGCCGCACCGAGCTGAATCTCAGGCGCCGTGTTCGTGAGGACCGCGCCCGCCGCGTTCCTGAACTGTTGACCGTTCAACGTGTAGAAGCAGCTCGTGTCGAAGATCGGAACGTCGACACCGTAGAGCTGACCGCCCGGCGCGTCACCCCAGGTCGAGGTCAGGCTCGACGGGTCGCCGCATCCCGGGTCGTAGTAGGTGTTGTTCGTCCAGGTGAGGGGCTGGCCCGTCTGCCACTGGTACTTCGCCGCGAACTGCCAGCCACCCAGGAACCCGTCGAGGACGGGGCCCCAGTCGGTGCCGAACTTCCGGCCCTGTCCGAATGGCAGCTCGACGACACTCGCGAAGGTGAAGCGGTGGGGACGGTCAACCGGCGACAGGCGATCCTCGAGTTCATCCCAGGGATTCAGCGGCGCGACCTTTTCCCGGAACCTCGACCAGGTGTACGAGCTCGATGATCATGAGCCCATCCGTGAACCGCTTGTCGAGCCTGGCGACGATGCCGTGATACGTGTTCGTGCCTTCGTAGGTTTCGAGGTTCAAGGTATCGAACTGCGGAGTCTGGAGCAGCAGACGACGCCGCGCGATGGTGGCGCCGTTGACACCAGGGTTGTCCGGAAACAGTCCCTGGAATGGATTCGCCACAGTCGCGCTCAGGAACGTCTCGGCCGGGACGTCGCGAACCGGACTCTGCGTGCGGAACTCCAATGGCACGAAGTTTACTGCCTGAAGGATTGGCTGATTCTGTCCCTTCTGGCCGAGGTACGAAATCTCCATCACCATCTGCCACGGCAACTCGCGCTCGAAACCAATGCTGTAGCGCCAGTACCTGGGGATTGTCGCGTTCGACCGAGAAGATCGTCCCCGGGCTTCCACCGAGATTGGTTCGGAGGCCGAGGCTCGATCCGATAGGCTCGAGCAGTTGACCGCTCGGAACGGGGTTGCTGAGATTGGCCTGGAATGTCACGCCCGTATCGGAGGTGACGGGTACTGGTGTATCACGCGCAAAGCCGAACTGTTGGATGGGGTTGTTGAGACCCGGCACTCCCGTGATCTGGAAAGGTGCGACGAACAAGCCGGCGCCCCCGCGAATGACGTTCTTGTCGCCGATCTTGTAGGTGGCGCCGACGCGCGGCTGCCAGTTGTTGCCGTCGGCGTCCCAGACGTGTGGATTGTCGTCCGACACGTACTGGTAGCCGCCGAGGACCCGCGCGGCGAACTGCTGGGCGCTGTACGGCACACCGGCTGGCGGATTGGCGGCGTACTTTGTGGCCACGTCGCCCTGAATGGGATTCGGCGTCGTCAAATCGAAGCCGCGAATGTTGCGGTTTTCCGCCTCGGTCATCCCCGCCTCGTAGTCGTATCGCAGACCCACGTTGAGAGTGAGGTTCGGTGTCACGCGCCAGTCGTCGTGTACGAAGAACCCGTGGCTGATGACCGAGTAGTCCTGGCCCGGTCTGACCTCGATTCGTCCGCCGGTGGGAATACCGAGCAGGAAGGCGGCAATGCCCTGACCGTATTGTCCGGTGGCGGTGCTGGTGGATCGCGTATAGGAGCTGTCGAAATTGTAGATGCCACCCCTGAAACCCTGGTTGTCTTCGTCCTGGCGCAGCTGCCGCCAGTCGTAGCCGCCCTTAATCGAGTGGTTACCCCAGATCTTCGTGAGCGTCGGCGTGAACTGGATGTTGTAGAACGACTGCACGCGCCCGAGGTTGAACCCGCTCTGCTGAGCGCCGAGGATGGCCACGCCCCCGGCCGTGCCGAGCGTGCCCGCTTCCATGTCGAACCGCGGAATGTGATCGTAGTCGCCGAAGAGCGGCAGCACGCCCGCCGAGTAGCCGAGGGATGCCAGATCGAAGGGCTCGTGCGGAATCAGGTCGTCGTTGAACTTCAGCCAGCTGCCCTTCAGGTCCAGGACGAGCGTGGGCGACAGGATCGCCGTATGACCCACCGCCGCATTGTGGTTGTAGCGGTCTGTCGAGCCCTGGGTGATCGGAGTGCCCGCGAAATTGAAACGCTCCTCGCGCCGGAAGTTCTCGATGTAGCGCACGTAGGTCTTGTTGTTCGCGGACCACTCGTGATCGACGCGGCCCATGTAGAACCAGTAGCTGTAGGTCCAGGGCTGCTGGTAGAAGTAGTTGTTGCGCAGGTCCGACGTGGGTGTCTGGTTCGGCGCCGGATACAGTGCCAGCACGTTGCGCGCGATGGGATTGATCATCTGGCTCGGAATGATGTTGCCCTGGAACGGGTCGCGGACGGTGATCCCACCGACCGAGCGGGCGGAGAAGGGGTTGTAGATCTGCACGCCGGCGGCGAGAAGCTCTGAGAAGTCACCGTTGCGCATCTTCTCCGTGGGAATCGAGCTCTGCACCGTTTCGATGGTGTCGTCCTGCAGTCTCTCGTACGACCCCATGAAGAACGTCTTGTTCTTGAAGATCGGCCCTGACAGCATCGCGCTGAAACGGTTGTAGTCGCGCGGCGTCACGCCGCCGCCGAGACGTTCCGACGCAAAGAGCGGCTCCGATCGGGAGTCACTCCGGTTGTAGTAGGCCGCGGCGCCGTGGAGCGTGTTGGCACCGCTCTTCAGCGCGAGGTTCACGTTGCCGGCGCCGGTATGCCCGATTTGCGCGTCGTAGACGGCCGTTTCGACCTTGAACTCCTGGATCGCCTCGGCCGGTGGCTGGATGGCCACGCGAGCGCTCGATCCCACGTTGCTCGAGCCATCGATGGTGAATTCGCTGTTGATCGTGCCGCTGACGGTGAGCCCGCGCAGGTTGTCGTTGTCCATCGGGCGCTGCAGCGCATACGAACGCTCGAAGGTCGCGCCGCCGACGAGCCGCGTAAGCCCGTACGCCGTGCCGTCACCCAGCGGAATCTCCTGAATGAGCTTGCTGTCGATCACCTGGCCCATCGTGGCCTTGCCGGTCTCGATCAGCGGGCTTTCTGCCGACACCTGGACTTCCTCGGTGATCCCGCCCGGTTCCAGCGTGAAGTCGATCTCGGTGCGATCGCCGACGCGCACTTCCACCTTTTCCCGCAGCTGCTTCCTGAACCCTTGCAGTTCGGCGCCGACGGTGTAGACCGACGGATTCAGGTAGACGACCGTGTACTGGCCATTCTCGTTGGTGATGGCCGTGCTGGTGGAGTTGGTCTGGACGTTGACGATCGTGACGGTGACGCCCGGAAGGACGGCGCCCGACGTGTCGATGATGCGGCCGGTGATCGAGCCGCGTGCTTCCTGCGCCGGTGCGCCGGTCGCAGTCGCGATCACCAGGGTGATTCCGAGGACGAGACCCTCCAGCAGTCGCTGGGCCTGGCCTTGCGGGCGTCTCAGCCAATTCATCGCCTTCCTCCTCCTTGAAGCCGATCAAACTCACGCGTCCGGCTGAAGCCGGACGCTACGACACAGCCACCGGTCCGGCTTCGGCCGGGCACGACGGCCGTCCCTGTCTCTACACGATCCCCGCCTGCACGTCGTCGCGCCGGCCGGGCCGTTCGTCCGCTTTGCGTTGCCGATGTCCTGAAGCGCGATACGCACCAACGGGATCGATCGCCCCGCCCGCACGCAGCCGCGCCATGGCGAGAATTGGCGACACGTCGCAGGTAAACGCCTGCTTCAGCGTCTGCAGTGCCATCAGCGCGTCGTTGCGCTCCTGATAGCAGGCCAGCGCGTCGCGATCCACCAGGTGCGCCTGGATGTGCCCGCGGACCAGCTCGATCGCGCTCGTCGCCAGCGACTCGATCGGATCGGTCACCGCGTGCGACTGGTCCAGCATGTAGTACGGATCGAACCCCCTTACTCCCTCGCGCTCCGCATCCACCAGCTCGTTGAAGATGAGGAACAGCTGAAAGGGCTTGATCGATCCCGCGTCGAGGTCGTCGTCTCCGTATTTGCTGTCGTTGAAATGAAACCCGCCAAGTTTTCCGAGCTGAATGAGCCGCGCGACAATCTGCTCGATGTTGGTGCTCGGCCCGTGATGGCCGAGATCCACCAGCGAGAACGCGCGGTCGCCGAGCGCCTGCGCGCAGACGTAGCTCGTGCCCCAGTCGCTGAGCACGGTGGAATAGAACGCCGGTTCGTACAACTTGTGCTCGATGAGCAGCCGGCAGCCCTCGGGAAGCGCCGCGTAGATTTCGCGCAGGCTCTCGAGATAGCGCTCCAGCGAGCGCCGGGAATGAACCTGTCCGGGAAAGTTTCCGCCGTCGCCAATCCACACGGTGTGCGAGCGAGCGCCCACCTCGGCGCCGATTGCCAGGCACTCGAGGTTGTGCTCGACGGCCTGGCGTCTCACGCTCTTGTCCGTGTGGGTCAGGCTGCCGAACTTGTACGAATGCGTTTGTCTGGGCTGGTCCTGGAAGGTGTTCGAGTTGGTGCTGTCGATGTATAAGCCAGCTTCCCGGGCACGCGCTGCCAACTTGGAGGCGGATTCCGGCCGATCCCACGGAATGTGCACCGACACGCCCGGCGTCACGCGGACGAGCGTCTGGATCGTCGCGCAGTCCTCGAGCTTTTCATCGATCGTTCGCGGCTCCCCGGGCAGGTCGAAGCGGGCGAAGCGTGTGCCGCCGGTCGCGAGCGCCCAGGATGGAACAGACACGCGAAAGCCCATGGCGGTCGACGTCAACGCCTCGATGTCGACGTGGCGTCTGGCGAGCTGAACGCCAAGATGATCGAAATCTTCGTCGAGCGTGGAGATCAGGGGCCGGTTGTGCTCTTCGATGTGCTCGTCGCGCACGCGGTATGCCATGAGTGTCTCCAGTCAGCGCGTGAATGCCGGCGCGTGGCCGGCATCGACGTTGAGAATGTTGCCCGTGGATTTGGCAGACCGGTCAGACGCAAAAAAGCACACCGCCTCGGCCACGTCCTCGGGATAGACGCTCAGCTTCAACAGGCTACGGTCGCGGTAGAACTCCTCGATCGCCTCCTCCGCGATACCGTTGCTGGCGGCGCGCTGCGCCCGCCACGCACCGTTCCAGATGCGCGACCCGCGGATCACCGCATCAGGGTTGACGACGTTGGCGCGGATGCCGTACGGCGCCCCTTCGACGGCGAGACATCGCGCAAGATGGAGCGCAGCGGCCTTGGCCGTGCAGTATGCGGCCGCGCCCGGCGACGCCACAACCGCATTCTTGCTGCCCACGAACACGATCGAACCACCGCGCTCCTGAGCCTTCATGGTGCGGAAGGCTTCCCGGGCGACGAGGAAGTAGCCAGTGGTCAGCACGTCGAGGTTCTGCTGCCATGTCTCCATCGACGTCTCGTCGATCGGCGCGGCCGACGCAATTCCGGCATTGGCGACCAGGATGTCGACCCCACCGTATTCCGCAATCGTCCGCGCGAGCGCCGCAGTAACGGCGGCTTCACGGCGCACGTCGCATTCCACGGCGCGGATGCGATCGTCGCCGTGCACGGCCGCCAGCGTGCGCCGAGCGTCTTCCGACGCGTCCGGATCCACGTCGAACAGCACAACTGCAGCCCCCTCGTCGAGGAGCCGGTGCGCTGTTGCGCGGCCGATCCCGCCGCCGCCTCCGGTCACGACGGCGACACGCCCCTGCAGACTCTTCGCCGGAGGCAGCCGCGTCAGCTTGGCCTCTTCGAGCGACCAGTACTCGACGTCGAAGGCCTCCTGCTCCGGAATGGGTACGTACTCGTCTACGCTTTCGGCCCAGCGCACGATGCGGATCGTGCTCTCGTAGAATTCGGCGGCGACTCTCGCGGTCTGTTTGTCCGTCTGAAACGCGAGCAAACCGAGCCCTGGGAATCAGCACGATCACCGGTGAGGGATCGCGCATTGGCGGCGAATCAGGCCGGCGGCATCGGTCGTAGTACGCTCCGTATTCCTGCCGATACTGCTCGACCGCGTCCGGCAGACGGCGCAGCAGATCAGCAGCGCCCTCACGACCCGGCGCGAACGGGACGAACAGTGGCCGTACACGCGTCCGAAGGAAATGATCCGGGCACGTCGTTCCCCGGCGAGCGAGCTCCTCGCAGCGCCGGCTGCCGACGAACTCGAGCACCGCCGGCGAGTCGGCGTAGTGCATGACTTTTGGCGAACGCGCACTCAGAAGGCCGCGCAGCACCGGCGCGACGTCTGCAAGCATGCCGGTGACGTTCGCCGGCAGCAAGCGGCGGCGCGATCTCAGGACCGAACGGATCCTCACGGCCATGCTCGTCGAGCCAGTCAGCTGCGCGCTGCACCACCTTCAACGTCGTCGCGTAGCACGCGCGCGATGTCGGCCCCCACGTCATGAGGCCGTGGCCCCCGAGGATCAGCCCTTCGAGCGCGTGATCGGATTCCGCGAGCGTGCCCCACGGTCAAACCGAGATCGAATCCAGGTCGCTGCCACGGGACCCACCCCACGGCGTCTCCGAACACGGTCCGCGTGAGGCGCTCGCCGTTGCGCGCCGCAGCAATGGCAATCACTGCGTCCGCGTGCACGTGATCGACATGACGATGAGGAATGAAGCCGTGGAGGGGTGTGTCGATGCTCGCCGGACGGGGGTTCAGGTTGAAGGTGCAGTGTCCGAAGTATCCGGGCATCTCGTCCTCGCGTTCGCGGCCGCGATACAGGCCGCGAAGGCCGCGAAGCCTGTCGAGATAGAGAGAGGCAAAGCCGTCGAGCTTCGCCGATCCCAGATCGCCACCGGAACCCTTCACCCAGAGGATCTCGACGCGATCGCCGGTCAGCGGGTCCGGGGACGGAATCTTCGCCGACGTGTTGCCGCCGCCGAAGTTGGTGATGCGCAGATCCGCGCCAAGCAGGTTCGATCGATAGCGAAGCAGCTCCACCTCGGACAGACCGGCGGCGGCGCCCTCGTCCCAGCGATCAGTCAGATGGGTCGAGCGCGACCCCTCCGCTGACGCGTCAGGTGCGTTGGCCACGATGGTGCTCCTCCAGGTCAGGCGACCGCTCCTTCGCCCAGGTCATCAGGCGCCGCTAGGGTGGGCCTTTACGGCCCAGTGCACCACGATGGCGTGTTGCGGGGGGCTCGGGTCCGCATCTGTGAACTCGCCTCCGAAGAGATTCAGCCCGTCATCAGGCCTGACCTGCGTCGTTTTGGGGTTTTTCGCGTCATTTCGGATGGTGACTGTGAGGTTACCGCCGGAGCCTGTTGTTGTGCTATACAAAACATCCAATGGCGCGCCGCACGGCCGAAACCCCTCCCTCTCCGGCCGTTCAAGACCTCTACCTCGTCAAGTCGCTGGTACATGCGTCCGAGGTGCTGTGGGCGTTTCAGCACTCGGGTGAGATGCTGCGGCTGCGGGACGTGATGGACCGTACCGGCTTCCGCAAAGGCATGTGCTTCCGGCTGCTTTACACGCTTCGGCACTGCGGGTTCATCGAGAAGGTCGAGAACAACCGGTATCGATTGACGTCAGAGATCCGGCGCCGGAAGAAATACCGCATCGGCTACGCAGCACAGGGACAGGACAGCTCGTTCGCGCGCGAGGTCCACACTGGGCTGCTCCAGGCTGCCGATCGCGCACAGATCGAGCTGATCGTGGTCGACAATCGCTACCAGCCGAAGATCGCGCTGAAGAATGCGGAGTTGTTGATCCGCGAGCGGGTCGACCTGGTCATCGAGTTCCAGACCGACGAAGCCGTCGCTCCGGCCATCGCGTCGGCCTATCAACAGGCGGCGATCCCGATGATCGCCATCGACATTCCGCATCCGGGAGCCACCTACTTCGGCGCGAATAACTACGAGGCGGGGCTGCTCGCCGGACGGCACCTGGCGCGCTGGGCAAAGCAACACTGGGGCGGACACGCGGACGAGATTCTGATCCTCGAGCTCGCGCGTGCCGGGTCGCTGCCTGCGGCGCGGGCGCGCGGCGTGGTGGCCGGCATTCGCGAGGTGCTGCACGACGCGACGACCTGGCGGGTGGTCGCCATTGACGCCGATGGGCAGTTCAAGACCGCACTCGAGCGCGTTCGCCGCCACCTGCGCGTGACAACGGCGCGGCGGATCCTCGTCGGCGCCGCGAACGATCCGAGCGCGCTCGGCGCGGCCCGCGCGTTCCAGGAGGCCGGACGCGCCGAAACGTGCGCGATCGTCGGTCAGAACGCCGAACCGGACGCACGCGCCGAACTGCGCCAGCCGCGCACGCCGCTCATCGCCTCGGTCGGCTATTTCCCCGAGCGCTACGGGGACGGCCTCGTTCGCCTCGCCCTCGAAATCCTGGGCCGTCGCCCGGTCGCCCCTGCGATGTTCGTCAAGCACCAGATAGTGACGCGCGAAAACGTCGATCACCTGTATCCCAACGACGCCCTGCTGGGCGTGGAAACCTACGCGCGGTTCTAACTAACCGCGGTTCTGGTCGTGGCTCGTGAAGAGCCGCGCTGCTGGTCCGCCGCGTATCAGCATTGACCAGCAGCGCGGCGCTTTAGCGCCGCGACCACGAACGTACAGAATCGGTTTTCGTATGCGAAACGTCGTGCGTCGCGGACCGATCGCTTGCCGCCGGGCCCGACGGGATCAAGGGTAGGCGTAATGGACAACGAGTACGAGCGCGAGCCGGTGCCGGATCATGCGCGTCTGGGGTTCGGCAGCTTCGTCGGGCAGTACGCCGGCGAACACACCGCCGGCACGGAGCTCATGATCGGACCGCTGTTCGTCGCGGCTGGCGTCAGCGCGTTCGACCTGATCGTTGGGTTGCTCGTCGGCAACCTGCTCGCCGTCCTGAGCTGGACGTTCATGACGGCCCCGATCGCGACGCGCATGCGACTGACGCTGTACTACCAGCTCGAACGCATCTGCGGCCGGCGGCTCGTCACGCTCTACAACCTCGCCAACGGCCTGATGTTCTGTGTGCTCGCCGGTTCGATGATTACGGTGTCGGCGACCGCGCTCGGCGTGTGGTTCGGCTTCGCCATGCCTGGTCTGACCGACCTCTATCCCACCGGGTTGGGCTGGATTCTGGCGGTCCTCGCCATCGGCGCCGCGGTCACGGTGGTGGCGGCTTACGGGTACGCCTTTCTGGCGCACGTGGCCAACATCGCTGCGCCCTGGATGGTGCTGGTCTTCATTGCTTTCGGACTCGTTGGCCTTCGCCAGCTCGGCGTCGAATCGCTCGGCGAGTTCTGGCAGAAAGCCCAGGACGTCATCTGGGTCGGCGGGGAGCCACTTCCCGGCCAGGTCAAGTTCACGTTCTGGCACACGATGTTCTTCGCGTGGTTCTGCAACATGGCGATGCATATCGGCATGGCGGATCTGACGGTCTTCAGGTTTGCTCGCCGTTCCTGGTACGGGATCGCCAGCGCGTCCGGCATGTTCCTCGGTCACTATCTGGCCTGGATCGCCGCGTCGATCCTGTATGTCGTCCAGCTCAGAGCGGATCCAACGAACACCGCCGTTCTCCCCGGACCGCTGGCATACAGCGCCTGCGGCATCGCCGGCGTCATCTGTGTGATCGTCGCAGGCTGGACCACCGCCAACCCGACGATCTATCGGGCAGGCCTCGCATTTCAGGCCATCATGCCGAAGGTTTCGCGATACCGTGTCACGCTGGTGACCGGCGCCCTGACGACCGTCATCGGACTGTTCCCTGCTGTGGCGATGCAGCTCCTCGGGTTCGTGGCGCTCTACGGGATGCTGCTGATGCCGATGGGCGCCGTCGTGTTCGTCGACTTCTGGTTAGGGGAACGCTTCGGGTTCCAACCGAACCTCGCCGAGCGCGCGGGCATCGATTTCAACTGGGCTGCGGCGGTGACATGGTTCGCCACAATTGCGGCCTGCACGGCACTCGTTCTGAAGGGCGGGATCCAGTTGTACTTCGTCAGCCTGCCAGGTTGGTTCCTGGCAGCCGGCCTCTATGTCGCGCTGAATCGTCTCTACCGCCGGCAGGCGTCCTCAACCGCTGTCGCAGCCATGCGAGGCTGATCATGACCAGAGCTGCCGCATTCTTTGTCTCGCTGCTTGCGCTTGCCGGAACGATCGTGCCCCCGGTCCTTTTTTTCAGGTCCGAACTGCCGCTGGATCGCATGAAGCTGTGGATGCTCGTGGCGACTGCCGTCTGGTTCTTCGCGGCGCCGTTGTGGATGGAGCGCGAGCGCTGACACGTAGTGTCCGGCTTTAGCCGGACACTACCGAGGTCCGCCTGAAGGCGGACACTACGAACACGTGGATCGTGAACCGTCGTGGTCGTCGTGACCGTCGCGATCGTTGCTCATTCCGGGCCCTGGTGCGGGCGTTTTCACCGCACGACGAACGCTTCCCGAAACGAACACGACGACACGACGGCCGCGACGCAAGTAATCTTGCGTCTGGCAAAAATCCTGTCGGTCGATCACCTGTGCAGGGTTTCTTGCCAAGAAAACAGACCTTGGCAGTTTGTAGCACATAGTGTCCGGCTTTAGCCGGACTTCACCAGTCCACTAGCGGACGGCGGCGAGCGGTGTCAACGTCACAGGTCCGAGAAGGCCCGATTCCAGAGGATCCCACGACACCGCCGTGAACAAGCCGTCCGCACCCCTGTTCGCCGGCAGCCTCGGAGGAAAGTTCACGTTGTAGAACTTCTTCCAGGCGGCGCCGCGGCGGTCCAGATCGGCGATCCGATTTGCCGACAGGTTCGTCACCGTCACGTCGAGGACATTGTCCGCGGCCAGCAAATTGGCCGTCAGCACGAGTCGATACGGGGGGCCCACCAGCGTTCCAGCGTCGTGCCCGTTCAGGCGTACCCGCGCGCTCTCATGGACAGTTCCCAGATCCAGCTCCCATGCGTCCATGGCCGCCGCGGGGCGTGCAAAGCGCGCGGTATACGTGGCGGTGCCTGAAAAACTCCTGACGTCATCACCACCAAACGTCGTCCACGACGCGAGCCGGTCGATGATCCTCGACGCAGGCAGGGTGGGGCCCCCGCCCGTAAAGCGGACCGTCCACGGCCCGGGAATCGCGATCGCTGCTCCCCCTGCGCGATAGTGCGGGAAGTCCTCGGAAAATGGACTGGCGGTGGTGGCGACGATCACCGACTGACCAGGAGCTAGCTGAAGGTACACGTCGAGCGCCCCGGCCTCCGACCGCCTGGTCCGCGCGGCGCCGCGGCGACCCGCCATGGGCTCGAAAATCGTGGCGGCGGGGGATCGCGTCTCGAGGGGGACCCAGCCGTCGATCGATCGGTCACTGCGATTGCTGATGAAGTAGAAGCGGCCATCCTCGTCGACGCGTCTCGCGAACAGCAGTCCCTGATCCACCATCCGCTCGCGTGCAATCCCTGCCTCGAGCAGCATCGCGTCCACGTCCTCGGCCATCAGCAACCGGCCAGCTCCGTGACGGGCCACCCTGACGCCACTCGGCGTGGGGCCGAAGTTCACGGCCGATGTCAGATCGCGGAACCGGCGACGACGAGCGTCCAGATCGTGGAGACCTGCGACATCGAGCGGCCAGCCCTTGCTGAGTACGATCGTCGCACCCGCGCGCGCAAGCATCAGCACGCGTTCCAGTGTCTCGAGCGGAATGTAGCGCGCCGATGGAATGACGAGGACCCGATACGTGCTGCCCCCGCCAGTGATCAGTCGCCCATCGACGACACGAGTGGCCGTCAGTTGGCGATCCGAGATGTAGTCGTACGTAAAGCCGCGCGACTGCAGCATCGCGCGCGCCGTCTCGAAGCCTTCTGCCGCCGTCGCCCGGTTCGCTCCGCCAAAGTGCGTGAGCAGAGACGTGCCCCGGTCGGCGACCGCGTCGTAGAAGGGGAAGTAAAGCAGTACGTCATGGTCGGGGCGTCCGTGCTGGAGAAAAGACTGGACGCGAGTCACGTACTGGTTGAGTGCAGCGAAGTCCTGCCACCAGGCGTTGCGCTGGCTGAAGTCGACACTGGCGTAGAACTGCCAGCCAGGCCACGGATCGTCGCCGGGCGAGTACGCCGTCCCGTGGTACACGATGTGGTTGACGCCGCTCACGAAAAACTGATCGATCGCCAATCGCACTTCGGCGAGCGTCGTCTTGAAATGCTCGCCGAGCCACGTGGCCACTTCTGCCGAGACCAGCGGCCGGCCGGCGACGTGGGCCGCGGAGGTCGCCCATTTGAAGCGGGCGATCTCGGTGCCCTCTGTCTCGGGAATGTCGCTTGCGGCGTAGAGATCGAGGAGGTTCGCCGGCGAGCCGTGCGCCTGGTTCCGGACGAGAGCGCCGCGGCGGCGAGCCCAGGCCCCCCACTCCATCGTGAATGTGTCCAGCAGCAGGTCGGAGATCGTCTCGCGGTAGTCGGCAACCACACGCGGGTCGATCGCGCCGGGGTCGGAGGACAGGAGCGCGGGCAGATGATGAAGCAGATCGTAGCCGCGCCGGCCTGCGAAACTCGTCGACGAGCTGCGGGGTCCAGTCAGCCTGTCCGGACGCGTCGTCCACCTCGTAGGAATCGTTGAAAAACGCGCGCAGGGCCGGGCTCTGTCGGCTTGGAGAACGCGCGATCGAAGTGCGCGAGGTAGCCACGAATCGCATCGCGAGAGAAATGATCGATGACGTTGCCTTCGCCACCCGGGGCGGCACGCTCTACGAGCTTGCCATGCCAACCGGCGAAGAGCGCGTAAACGACCCATGTCCCGGACGGAGCGGTCCACGCGAGCTTTCGATCGCCGTCGAGTCGCGCGGTGAGGTCGACGACTTCTCCAGTGTTGCTGTAGGCAACGACGGCAACCAACGGCAGATCGCGTGGGTACTTCACCTGCTCGAGCGCGAGCTCCTGAAGGTTCTTGTTGGCCGTCACGGGATCGGCCAGATCCTCGATCCGCAGCGGCCTCGTACCGGTCCGAGTGAGCGGCTGCTGCGAGCTGCCACGGGGCGGCGGCTCGCCCGCCTTCCGCTCGGTGACTTCATAGATCTGGTTCCCGATCGCACGGACCATCGGCACCTGACGGACGCGTATGGGTTCGGTGATTCCGGCGCCGGCTTCCAGCGTCCACGTTCTGTGGACGATCGTGCGCGGAGCGATCGCGTCGCTCACCCAGGGCCCACCGAACGGCCATCCGGTGCCGGTGGCCATGTCGACGCCGAGGCCAAGCCGCCCGGCTTCCTGCACCGTATGCTCCAGCATCTGCACCCAGTCAGCCGAGAGGTAGGGGATGAAACGGTCTTCGGCGCCGCGCACGCCGTAGATGGGCGTGATCTCCACGCCACCGACGCCGGCAGTGCGAAAGGCTTCGAGCTCGGAGGTCAGGGTTCGGCGATCGACGGCGCTGCCATGCCACCACCAGCGCGTCCACGGCCTCGTCGCGGCCGAAACCGCAGGCCAGTCTCGATCGGTGGGCCCCGTCGATCCGATGGGACCGGACAGAAGGATGATCGATATGACCACCGCGGCCGCCGGCATGTGAGCGCGCAGGCGCATCATTAGGTGGCCATGATATTACCGGTGTTGTCGCGGCCTATTTCAACGGCATGAAATACAGGTTGTGCTCATCGGCCGGCAGGTACTTGCCGACGATGACGTAGCCGTTCCGGGCGAAGTAATCGAGAATCTGCTGCCGGACTTCTGAGTGCGCCTCGATGCACACGAGTTCCGGACGAAAGCGCTTGATATCAAAACCCGCCAGCGCCTTCGGTTCCGACAGCTCGATGTCCATCGACAGGAAGTCGATCTTCTCGAGACCATGTTTCGGCAACAGGTCGTTCAGGGTGATGGTCGGCACCATCACCTCGCGGGGATTCGCGCCGGTGCGCTCCGTGAACGTCTTGTCGGCGGAGCTCACGACGGTGTGCGCATCCAGCACGTACATCTTCGCCGTCTCGTCGGATACATCCGAAACGAAGAACGCGAGAAACGTCGTCTTCGGCCGATGCGTTTTGTAGTCGGCCTCGAACTGGCTGAGCGGCTCGATGGCCAGACCGGACCACCCGAGGTTCTTCTCGAGATAGTAGGTCGTACTGGAATCCCGGTAGTGGTTCGCACCGGCGTCCACGAACACGCCATCCCGCTTGTCCTGGAAGAAGTCCCTGATGATCCATTCCTCGGCGAACTGCGAGTAGCGCTCGGGACCGTAGGCAGCCGCAAGATAGCGCGCACCGTGCGGCAGCGCTGTTCCGTTCTCCTTCGATTGGACGTCGATACGGCGCGATACGACGAGCGCGGCGATGACACCCATCAGCAGAGAGATGATCAGAATCAGCGTGACGCGGATATTTCGACCGTTGAACATCGGTGAGTTGAGATACATGAAGTCGGGGTCGGGCGGTGACAGTCGGGGAGTATAGCAGTCGAGAGTCGTCAGTCGAGAGTCGTCAGTCGCGAGTCGCCGAGCCCCGAGTCGCCGAGTCGCCGAGTCCTCGAGGCCATCGAGTACACTGCAGCGCGTGCATGACGACCGACAAGCGTGGGCCGATGGGGTGTGCGCCGGTGTGTATGCCGCTGGCAGCCGCCACGTGGTGTACGTGCCTGACAATCCGCTCTCGCACGTATTCAAGATCCTTCGCGACGAGTATCCCGATGTGAAGACGACGATCGCGACGCGTGAGGAGGAAGCGTTCGGCATTGCCGCAGGTCTGTATCTGGGCGGGGCGAGGCCGACGGTGATGCTGCAATCGAGCGGCCTCGGCAACTCGCTGAACGCGCTCACCTCCCTTCTGCTCCCCTACCAGATTCCTGTGCTCATCGTGATCAGCATGCGCGGCGACCCTGGCGAATGGAACGCCGCGCAGGTGCCGATGGGCCGCGCCGTGGCCCCGATCTGCGACGCGATTGGGCTGTCAGTTTCCGTAGCGGATCGGCCTGAGACAACGGCGGCCATCGTCCAGCTCGTAGGTCAGACGGCGTTTGCGACGCGACTGCCCGGCGTCTGTCAGCTCCCCCGGCGGTTGACCGTTCCCTCACGGCCGCAAGGAGCCCGCGCATGACGAGTCTCGACGCCATCCGTCAGGTCGTCGACGCGGCGCGCGCGGCCGGCGAGGCCCCGATCGTCGCGAGCCTCGGTCATCCCGCGTACGATCTCTTCGCCGCAGGCGACCGCGACACGAATTTCTACACCTGGGGCAGCATGGGCCTCGCCTCGTCGGTCGGCCTCGGCCTGGCACTCGCTCAACCCGAGCGACGGATCTTCGTCATCGACGGCGACGGTTCGTTGCTGATGAATCTTGGATCCCTCGCCACAATCGGCTGGACCCGCCCCGCCAACCTGATCGTCGTCGTGCTCGACAACGAGCGGTACGCGACGACGGGCGGTCAGGACACGGCGACGGCGTACGGCGCCGATCTCGAGGCAGCTGCCCGCGCAATGGGTATCAAAGGTGCGGCAACCGTCCATTCAGCGGAAGGGTTGAAGGAAGCGCTGCACCACACATTGAACACCGCAGGGCCCTGGGTGATCGTAGCCAAGCTCGCCGCGTCAGCGCCCACGGCAAAGCCGCCGCTCGATTGCGTCTTCATCAAGCAACGGTTCATGGCGGCGATCGGATGCCCCGAACCCGCCTCGTCTGGAGGAAAGGCCTAACAGCGTCATGGAAGCGACCAGCCTCGACTGGGGTCTTGCGGGCAAATCGGTGATCGTGACCGGAGCAAGTTCCGGCATTGGGGCAGCGACGGCACGCGCCCTGGGAGCGGCGGGCGCTTCCCTGCTGCTCGTCGGCCGAGATGAAGGTCGCCTGAACGGGCAGGTGGCGAAGGTGATGGCGGTCGGGGGCCGCGCCGTTGCCGCGATCGTCGATCTCGAGGATTCCGAAGCGGCTGCCAACCTCGTCGACCGCGCGGTGGAGGAGTTCGGCTCGCTGCACGGGATCGTGCATACGGCTAGCCTGTTCGATCCCCGACCGCTCGAGCAGACGTCGATCGAGTGCCTCGATCTCCAGTGGAAGACGAACGTGGTGGCGCCGATGATGATGACCAGGCGCGCGGTGCCGCACCTGGCCAAGGGCTCATCGATCGTGTTCGTTGGCTCGACGACAGGGATTGTCGGATTTCCGGGCTGCTCCGCCTATACCGCGACAAAGGGCGCCGTGGCAGCTGTATCGCGCGCACTCGCGGTCGAACTCGCACCCAAGGGGATCCGCGTCAACATCGTCGTACCCGGTTACGTGCGAACCCCATGCTCCAACCGCATCTCGACGCGAACGCCGGTTACGAGGGTTGGATCGTCGAGAACACTCCTCTGGGCAGGATCGACGGTCCCGACGAATTGGCACCGACCATCGTGTTCCTCCTCTCGCCGCTGTCGGCGTACGTCGACGGACAGACATTCATCGTCGACGGGGGCTGGACTGCTCGGTAAGCCTGCGGGCGAGGCGGGCGTCAAAGCGCTCGCAGCTGATCCAGCCGTTACGTGAGCATCGGTGCGAAGCGCCGCCTGGGTGCCTTCGTGTGCTCAGTTACTGGTCATGCTGTTCGAACGCGGGCTTGGCGTTCGCCGAGGTCGCTGCGGGATCCCAACGCATCTCGCCGCGTGACGCCGCTCCGGTGTGCTCAATTTCCACGGACACTGACAACGTCCCCGCCGGTCCGCCGCGGAACACGCCGTGGGTTGGGGCAGCATCACCATAGTCACCACCGACCGCCACGGAAATGTGATGGTCTCCGACCTCGCCGATCGTGCGTCGGATCGAAGCCGGTCCACTCGAGGCCGGGGATCCAGGCCTCAATCCATGCGTGACTGGTCAGGTTCTGCTGCGCATGCGTCTCCGTTGCTGGCGCAAGATACCCGCTCACGTATCGGCACGGAATGCCGTGCGCGCGCAGCAGGGCAAGGGCAACGTGCGCGAAGTCCTGACAGACGCCGCGACGTGTGTCGAGGACGGCCTCGCAGCGGCGTGTCGACGGTGGTCGAGTCTGGCGCGTAGTCGAGCGCCCGTGGACGGCCGAAACGATACGGCGAAGGCAAGTCAGAGGATCGGATCCGCGCCCGATCCCCAACACTTCGGCAAACGCGCGCACCGCGGGCGAGATCGGGACACGCGGTGTCGGCTCGAAAAAGTCCCAGAATTCGCCATTGGCGCGCAGCGCCCGTCAGCGCCACCCACGCCGTCAGGCTCCAGGCGTTCAGGCAGATGGCGCGACGGCTGCGTCCGGACACGCGCGCGCGTGTGGACGAGGAGCTCCGAGTGCGGAGCGACGATGTCGAAATGATGGACATCGTTGCCGAACGCGTCGACGTAGGAGAAGATCGTCGCTGCCGGATTCGTCGTCATCTCGAACGCCGGCACCTCCTGCCGCCCATCTGCGTCGCGGGACCAGACGAACCTCCATCGCGCTTTCTGGACGGGCCCTTGATACGCGAAGCGCGTGACGTGCGTCACCGTGAAGTCCACGCCGCCTCCCCGTTGCCCACCGGTGCGACGTACGCGCTGGTGGTCGATGTAGGTCTCGTACACCGCGCGGTGAATGCGGTCGCATTCGGCTTCGATCGCGCACACGGCAGCGATTGGCTCGACCGCACCCGCGTCCAGCGAGTGCACGGCTGCCGGAAGCGTGGACGCGATGACGATCGCCGGTTGATTCGGCACGGATTCCGCGAGGGCGGCCAATGTGCGCCGCAATCTGGTCGAAGGCGTAGCGGACACTACGTGGTGAACAGTGGATCGGCGATCAGGAAGCGCACGATGCGGTCCGGCGCGCAGCTCCGTCCTGTGCCTGCCGCCGATACAACTCGAGCGCGTCACACGCGCGGAGCAGACAAATCCACTCGAGCTGCTCGTCCAGCATCCGATCGGGCTCGGACGCCGGGCAGCATGGCTCGCGCATCTGGCACTCGAGCAGACGCGCCGTGCCCGCGGCCCGCTCCAGAAACAGGCCGAGCTGCAGGAAATGCCAGCCGTCGTCGCGCGCCAGGCCGTCGTTGACCGCCGCGTCGAACAGGGCCGCCGCCTCGCGCACGGTCTGAAAGAACCCGTGCGGACGCGTCGCCCATTCGGCACGCCGCGCCGGATCGTTCAGCGTCAGGTGGACGCCGTTGACGCGCTCCCACATCTCACCGCTGATGTGCTGGCGTACCTGCCGCGCATTCTCGCGGGCCGCCGCAAAGCACGACGCCACGGCATCGATGTTCGTCAGATCTGAGAGCGCATCTGCGGCGGTCTGCTCGATTCGACCTGCGCCCAGGCCGGCGCCGACCACAGTCCGGTCAGGAGCCGGCCCCACAACCGCGCCACATCGGCCGGTGCGCGATCGAAGGCGAGATCGAGGTTCACTCCCACGACCCTCGCGATCTGATCGGCGCGCTCGATGTAGCGGCGCATCCAGTACAGGCTGTCGGCTACTCGCGAAAGCATCGCGTCCCCGTCAGGCCCCCAGCACCCAGGTGTCCTTGCTGCCCCCACCCTGCGATGAGTTGACCACCAGCGATCCGCGCTGGAGCGCCACGCGCGTCAGTCCGCCCGGGCACGACGGTGATCGAGCGGCCGCACAGGACGTACGGCCGCAGGTCCACGTGCCGAGGCTCGACCCCGTCTTCCACGAGGCACGGCGCCGTCGAGAGCGCGAGCGTCGGTTGCGCGATGTAGTTGCGCGGGTTGCGCGAGGATGCGGTTCGCGCATCTCCGTCCTGCTGCGCCGCCGTGCTGTGTGGACCGACCAGCATGCCGTAGCCGCCGGATTCGCCGACCGGCTTGACGACCAGTGTCCGCGAGATGGTCGAGCACGAATGCTCGGTCCGCTGGATCGTCGAGCAGGTACGTCTTCGACGTTGTCGAGGATCGGATCTTCGGAGAGGTAGAAGCGAATCATCGCCGGCACATACGCGTACACCGCCTTGTCGTCGGCCACGCCCGTGCCGACGGCATTGGCGATCGTCACGCGGCCTGCGCGGTAGGCGTTGAACAGCCCGGCGACGCCCAGCGTGGACTCGCGCTCGAACGTCAACGGATCGAGGTAGTCGTCGTCCACCCGCCGGTAGATCACGTCCACGCGCTCGAGCCCGGCCGTCGTGCGCGCATAGACGGTGTTGTCGTGGACGAGAAGGTCGCGCCCCTCGACGAGATCGATGGCCATCTCGTGGGCGAGAAACGTGTGCTCGTAGTACGCCGAGTTGAAGACGCCTGGCGTCAGCAGGACGATCTTCGGATCGACGCAGCCGTCTGGCGCGATCTCACGCAAATGGGCGAGCAGCATTCGCGGATAGTGATCGATCGGCCGCACGTGGTAGCGCTCGAACAGCTGCGGATACACCTGCTTGACGATTTGCCGGTTGCCGAGCATGTACGACACGCCGCTCGGCACGCGCAGGTTGTCCTCGAGCACGACGAACCGGCCATCGGGTCCACGAACGAGATCCGTACCCACGACGGTCAGATACGAGTCGTGCGGCACGCGGACGCCGATCATCTCGCGTCGGAAATGCCGGCACTCGACGCACCAGCCTGCGAGGCACGATGCCCGCGGCGAAAATCCGGCCGTCGTGATACACGTCGTGAAGAAAATGGTTGAGCGCGGTGATGCGCTGGATGAGGCCGCGCTCCACGATCGCCCATTCGGCAGCCGTCACGAGGCGAGGCAGCAAATCGAACGGAAAGATACGCTCGACGCCTTCTGACTGCCCATAGACGGTAAAGGTGATGCCGTGCGTGACGAAGGCGAGATCGGCGGCGTGCTGGCGTTCGCGCCAGAGCTCGAGCGGGAGGCTGCACAGACGGTCGTGGATACCGGCATAATGCGGACGGTAGCTGGCCGACGTCCTCGAACATCTCGTCGTACGACCGTCCGTGCGTGTAACGCGCAAAGATCGCTGGAGCCGCCTGATCCCCGGGCATGAGGAATCCTACTCTGAATTCACCCGCGACCAGAGCATCGAATGGACTGAACTGTGACGGGCCGACGGCACTTGCAACGATCGCCGTGGTCGTCGCGATCGTTGCTGGAACTCGTCAGGTCGTTCATGAGTTGTCGACAGCGAGAAGCGACCGGGAGTCACGCGACCGTGCCTCGGTAGGCCGACCTTCAGCTTGTAGGTCCAATACTCGAGTCGTCGAGTGACACTGCTCCACCAGCATGAGCATCGAAACGGGCCGTGCCACGCTTCCCCTGCTGTCAGCTTTCGCGATTGGTGCGGAGCCACCGGCCATCGCCCGCCAGTCGCGCAGCGACGGCCATTCTCGACACCGTCGGTGTCACGCTCGCAGGAGCGTCCGAGCCGGCCAGCCGCGCGGTGCAAGACGTTATCGCGCAGGACGGCGGAGGTCCGGTGCACTGTGCTTGGCACGGCCGTCCGCACGAGCGCGCCCGCCGCGGCTCTTGCCAACGGCACCGCCGCTCATGCGCTCGACTACGACGACATGTGCTTCGTGTCGCTCGCGCATCCGAGCGCGCCGCTCGTGGCTGCGCTGCTGGCTGCCGGCGAACTGAATGGCGCATCCGGCGCGCGCCTCATCGACGCCTACGTCATCGGATTCGAGATCGAAGCGCGTCTCGGCCGGGTGATGAACCCTCGCCACTATCAGCGCGGGTGGCACTGCACCTCGACGCTCGGAGCGATTGGATCGGCGGCGGCGGTCGCCCGCCTGCTGCAACTCGACGGGCCGACCGTCGGACACGCCATCGCGATCGCCGCGTCCGAAGCCTCGGGGCTGAAGGAGAACTTCGGCACGATGGTCAAGCCGCTCCATGCCGGCCTCGCGGCCCGCGACGGCGTGCTTGCCGCCCTGCTGGCGCGAAGCGGCCTGACCGCGAGCGAACGCGCCCTCGATGGACCGCAGGGCTTCCTGCGGGCAATGGACAGCGAGCGCGACGATCTCGATCGCGAGTGTTCGGATCTCGGAGCCCGCTGGGAGATTGCCGACACCGGCATTACGGTGAAGCTCTACCCGTCATGTGCGGCAACCCATCCGACGCTGGACGCGGTTCTGGACCTGCGCGCGCGCGAAGGATTTACCGCAGACGATGTCGAGCGCATCGACATCGACGTCGATGCGATCACACCCACGGTGTTGATCTACGACAAACCCGCGAGTGGCCTCGAGGCGAAGTTCAGCATGCCGTTCTGCGTGGCTGCCGCGATCGCCGACGGGCGCGTGGGCATCGAGACGTTCGACACCGCCCGGCTTGACGATCCGCGGGTGACCTCTCTGATGTCGCGGGTCACGATGACCGTCGATCCGTCGCTGGGCGTCGAGGCGCCGGCGCTCACCCAGTCCCGAGTAGCGCATCCGGTTGCGCGATGGCCGTTCGCTCAACGAATCCGCCAACGGCGCCCGCGGCTATCCCGATCGCCCCGCGAGCGACGACGAGCTTGCACAGAAATTCCTGTCGTGCGCGACGCGAGCGATCGCGGCGGCGCCAGCCCGCCAGGCGTTGGCGCTACTGCAAGGGCTCGAGACGATTGGATGCCGTGCAGACGTTGACATCCTTGTGCCGACCGTCGGGGTAGGCCCGACCCACACGTTTCCCCCCGGCACCGTGCCAGCGCGCTTCCTGACGCGCCCGTGCTGCAGGCCGCTGGAATCAGCATCACGGGCCGTGCGCTCCACGTTGTCGACCCAGCGCCATACTTAAGTCTGCCCTCTCGGAAGTCACACCCCATTTTTCGTCCTGCATCGCCGCTCGGTGGCTCGGAATGGTCCTTGCTCCCCAGGTGAGACCGCGTTGAATCGCGTCGCCGGAAACAACTGCAATCGTGGAGGCGAAGATGAAAGGCGTTCACAAAACTGCGCTGGCGACGACGCTTTTGACGGCTGCCCTGGCCGGATGGCATGCCTATCCAGAGGCACAGGCCCCGCCCGGACAGACCCAAGCTCCGGGACAGGACCGGCGCCGCTACATCGTGGAGTTCAACCAGTTTGGACCCGGTGCGTCCGGTGCGGTGCGGGCAGCGGGCGGCGATGTTGCGCACGAGTTCCCACGATTTCGCAAGCTGGCTGTCTGGCTGCCTGAACCTGCGCTGGCCGCGCTGCGGAACAATCCCAACGTCATGAGCATCGAGGACGATCCGCAGCGCTTCCCGCTGGCCCAAACCGTTCCATATGGCATCTCGATGGTGGAGGCCAATCAGGTCAGTTACATGACCGGCAACGGGTCGGATCGAAAGATCTGCATCATCGACTCGGGGTACTCGTTGGGCCACCCGGACCTGCCGCAAGGCGGAAATGTAACCGGAGTAGACGACCTGGCGCCAGGCGGCGCGGGCAATTGGTCAGTGGATCGATGCGGTCACGGCACACATGTCGCCGGGACGATTGCCGCGCTGGGTAACGGCGTGGGCGTGCTCGGTGTCCTGCCAACCAACCAGATCTCCCTTCACATCGTCAAGGTGTTCGGCGACAGCTGCGGCTGGGCGTACTCGTCGGACCTCGCGGCGGCGCTCAATCAGTGCCAGGTGGCGGGCGCGAACGTCGTCAGCATGAGTCTGGGCGGGTCAGTGCCCAACAACCTGGAGCGAGATGCATTCGACGAGGCCTTTGCTGACGGGCTATTGTCGGTCGCTGCAGCCGGGAACGCTGGCAGTACGGCGATTTCCTATCCGGCAGGATACAGCTCGGTCGTCTCGGTCGCCGCCGTGGACCAGAACAAGGCCCTCGCCAGCTTCTCGCAGAGGAACACTGACGTGGAGCTGTCAGCACCCGGCGTCGGCGTGCTGTCGACGGTTCCCTGGGTCGAGGAGAACTCTGTAACGGTCAACAACGTGGCTTATAACGGGACGTGGATCGAGCTCTCCGGGCGAACAGGCGCGGGAGGCGTCACGGGCAACCTCGCGAGCGGCGGGCTGTGCGACTCGGTTGGAGCATGGGCTGGCAAGGTCGTGCTCTGCGAGCGTGGCATTCTCACCTTTTCCGAGAAGGTCGACAACGTTCAGGCGGGAGGCGGTCTGGCCACGGTGGTCTACAACAACGTGCCGGGAGGATTTCTGGGCACTTTGGTGAGCCCGAGTCCGATGCCGGCGATGATCATCACTCAGGCCGACGGCCAGTTCCTTCTCCAGAACCGGATTGGTCAGCCGGCCACTTTCGTCAGCTATCGGAACGAAACTGCCGGCGGGTACGAAGCCTGGGACGGCACGTCGATGGCGACGCCTCACGTCGCCGGGGTCGCTGCGCTGGTGTGGAGCCACTATCCGACCAAGACGAACGTTCAAGTACGTAACGCGCTGAATGCGTCTGCAGAAGACCTCGGTCTGGTCGGCCGGGACACGTCGTTCGGGTACGGTCTCGTCCGCGCGAAGGCCGCGCTCGACATTCTCTCCGGCGCCGTCGAGCCGCCGCCGCCACCGCCGTCGTCGACATCTCAGCTTGAGCGCTGTGCGTCGAGGCAAGCGCGTGGATCTGTCGTGGTCCCCGAGCGGGCAGGGCAGCGTAGATATCTATCGCGGCCAACTTGTTATCGTGACCACAGCCAACGACGGCAGTCACACCGATACGATCGCGGGAAGGGTACCTACTCATATCAGGTGTGCGCGGCTGGCACGTCAACGCTGCTCGAATATCGTGACCATCGTTTTCTAGAGAAACAGAACCAACAGGGTCAACTCCCAACTTCCAATTCCCGACTCCCAAAGAGCTCAGAGTCGATCGATTCTGAGGTCCTCGGGAGTCGGGAGTTGCCGCCTTCTTTCCAATTTCACGTCCAAGCGCAGGTTTCCGCCTGGATCGGCAGCGGTAACTGAAACTCTGTGCCGGTCTATCATCCTCGCGAGAAACTATCGCCATCATGTTGCTCTCTCTCGCTGCGCTGGCCATCTCTACGTCTGTCGCCCAGGCGCCGGGGCCGGTGATCTATCGGTTGACCATCGACAAGCCCGGCGACTCGACGATCTCGGTGTCGATGACCCTGCCGGACTCTGTGGCCGGACCGGCGACGCTGATCATCCCCCGCGCCGTGCCAATGGGTTACTCGCAGCAGTCGTATGACCGGTTTGTGATCGACGTATCGGCCCGCGGGACCGACGACGCGCCACTTGCGGTCGAACGCAAAGACGGATCGCGCTGGCAGATCGGCTCGGCAACCGTGAAGGTTCGCCACGTGCGCTACCGCGTCGACCTGGCGCGAATGGAGCGCGAGCTGCTCAGTGCGACAGACTCGTCGCGGTCGCGTCCCGGTTATGTTGGCGTCCTCGGCTATTCGGTTTTCGGATATCTCGAGGGATGGGAGAACCGGCCCGTCCGGCTCGAGCTGCACGCGCCCGAGGATTGGCCGGTGTTCACGACACTCGCGCCGGTGGCCCCTGCGAAGCGCGGACGCGCGGAGGGCGAGGCGCCCGACTTCTACACGCTTGCCGACTCCCAGGTGGTCATGGGTCCTGCGCTCAGCGTGGTCCGCCTCGAGAGTCGTGTCCCTCTGTATCTCGCGGCGTATTCCGAGGGCGCAGCCGATCTGCCTTTCACGGGTGGCCTGGTGGCGAAGGCGATGAGCGTGCTCGTCGACTACTTCGGCAGCGCACCGTTCGAGCGTTACACGGCGATCGTGGAGTTGCTGAAGCCGATCTCTCCCGAGCACGGGTACGGCTTCAGCATGGAGCATCTGTCCAGCAGCCACTATTCCCTGGCGGCCGACGCCGCGGTCACGCCGGCTTCGCCGAGGCGCATCGCCGGCGAGCGCTCTACAACTTTGCTCACCACCTCGCCCATGCCTGGATTCCGAAGCGTGCATATGGCGAAGGCTATTTTCCGTTCTCGTGGGAGCTTGCGCCGCTCATCGACTCGATCTGGCTGAGCGAAGGCTTCGCGCGATACATCGCGGTGGAAGCGATCTCCGACGCCATGCCCGCGCTGGAAGGGAGTGCCTATCGGAAGACGATCAGCGACTCGATGCGCGCGACCCTCGCCGAGATTCCAGGTTTCATCCGCGACATGCCGCTGGTAGAGCTCTCGCGGATTGCCTCGACCCGCTACTCGGAAGACTTCCGGACCGGCCGGACGCTCTTCGCGCGCGGCGCCCTGCTCGCGGCGGAGCTCGATGAACACATTCGCCAAGCGAGCGGCGGCAAGAAGCGCTTCCGCGACGCCGTGGTGTACCTGATGAAATGGAGCGAAGAGAACCGGCGCGGCTTCCGCATCGACGAACTGCCTGGAATCTTTCAGCACGCGACAGGCGTAGACAGCCGGGAGATTTGGGAGCGGTGGCTCGTGTCGCGTCGCTGACCGCCCCCTCGATCAGGGGAAGTTCATTCGGCTCATCAGGGCTTGGAAGCGGGGATGTGACCGTATCGGATCGTACAGCAGGGATTGTTTGAGCAACAGCAAGTACCACCCCTTGGCGTCGTATTCTTTCTCGATCGATCGAATGGCCCTGTCGTAGTCCCCGAGCCCAACGGCCACGTTCGCGAAGAGAAAAGCCGGGACATACCGGCGCTTCGCCAGCCGCCGCAGCCTCTCGAGCTGCTGCAACGCTTCTTCTCTGTTCGCCCGCGCGCGCGAGCATGTATCCCAGCAACGACGAGCAATCAATGAGGCCCGCCGCCGCCCTGGCTGCCCTCCGCATCGTCCTGATCGCCTGCGCGTTCATGCCTTTGCCCTCGTAAGCAAGGGCCAACCGAATCAGCGCCATCGCATACCCAGGATGAATCTCCAGGGCAAGCCTCGCTTCGGCGATCGCGTCATCGAATCGACGGCCGAGGAGCAGCACGAACGCTTTCGTCGCCACAATGGCTGGCGAGAGCGGGTCGTCTGTTCTCGCCCGCTCGAGAATCGCCAGCGCGTCGTCGATGCGCCCCATTTCGGCGAGGAACTCCGCGTACCACTGCCGCGCTGACGAAGAACTCGGATTCAGTTCCAACGCACGACGGTAGTGCCGCTCGGCAGCCGGCCAGTCCCACAGGTAATGGGCATGAACCAGTCCCAGCGACACGTGCGCCTCCGGCAAGTTGGGGTTGCGATGGAGCGCCTGCTCCGCCGCTCGAAGCGCCAGCGGAAGGTTGTGCGCGGGAGGCGCATCGATCCACACGGGAAGCTGCACGTACGCTTCCGCGAGGGATGCGTATCCCGAAGCGAACGCAGGATCGGCCTGAATCGCACGACGGAAGTAATCCACACTGCGCCGAACCGATCGGGGTGAGAACGTGTTCAGTAAATGCCGCCCTTTGAGGTGGGCGACGTAGGCATCCGGATTGACGGACTGCTGGTCATCGAAACCGGAGGGCGGCGACAGCTTCAGGCGAATCTGCCCGCCGATGTCAGTCGCAAGCTCCTGCTGCAGCGTGAGAATGCTGCGCAGCGACCGCTCGTAGCTGCCGGCCCAGAGATGCGTCTGGTCGCGCCCATCGATCAATTGCGCGTTGACGCGCACGCGATCACCCTCGCAGCGGACACTGCCTTCCATAACGTAGTCGACGTTCAGCTCTTCGGCGATTTTCCGGATCGACGTCGGGCGGTTAGGCGCCCGGTATTGCATGACGGTGGTCCTGGCGATGACCCCGAGCGTTTCCGGGCTGAGTCGACCGATCTGGCTGATCATCTCCTCGGTCAGGCCCTCGGCGAAGTACGTCTGCGCCGAGCTGCCGCTCAGGTTTTCGAATGGCAGGATCGCTATCAGGATTCGCTCCCCAGCTCTCTTCCTCTTGTGATGTCCCGTCGTGGCCGGCTTGCTGAGACTCCCACGCCGGCCGTCCCGCCACGCGTCAAGCTCCGATTTCAGCGCGTAGACGGAGCCGAGCGCGTGGTGAACGTGGCGGTGAATGGGAAGGCCTTCTTCCCGCTCCCAACGCACGGCCGTGCGAACGCCGCGTCGCAAGTACGCGGCGATTTCCTTCCACGACTCCAGGCGGTCGGAGGGTGTCGTGCGTTCTCCTTGCGTTCTTCCTTCGGGATTGCTCATGCCCGCCGCGCGCGCCTGACGTGACGCCGCGCCTCGCCGCCAATGATTGGCATCGGCAATAGTCTGCCAAAGCCTGCCACGGGAGGGGTGGCTGCTCTTAGCGTGCTGTGAATACCACACCTCGCTCCTAACGTGGGCGTGTTGTGACGAACGTCATCTGGCAGATCACCGCGGTGCTCGTCGATTTTGTTGTCGTTTTCGCTCCTCTATTTTAGCTCGCCGCCGCTCGCCGCCTTAGGCTCGCCGCCGCTCGCTGCCACCAGAACAAGCGTGAGCGACGAACGTGCGGCAGGAACTATGACAGAGGCGGAGCGGAATGTGGAGCAGCATCGTCCCAGGCAATCAGGGTCCGATCGAGCAGGCGATCGTGGTCCTCGGCCAGACCGTGAATCCGGTGAGAGTCGTCGGCGCTACACAGATACACGAACTGTATGCGCGAATGGCGGCAGCCCGTCGGCAACCGCACGAGTTGAACGCGTTCCGTGCGCTCGGCGGCGCTGCGGATCCGCAGATTTACGTGAACCGGGATTCTGCGGTCTTCAGAACGGCGGCCAGGAAGCCATCGGCCCTGGCCATCCTGAAACTTGCAGCGACTCTGGCGCACGAGCAGGTCCACAACACCGATGGCGAGCTCGCAGCCTATCGGCTGCAGGCCGACTTCGTGCGCAGCAAGCTGGAAAGCCTGCCGAGGTCGCAACGGGAGGACGCGCGCGCGTATCTTCAAGGACTCGAGGCGAAAGTACAGGCGCTCTCCTATATCACGCAGCGAAGGCTCGCAGCTTCAGTCAAGACCGCTGGCGCGGCACGTGTCCGCGCTTCCAAATCATGAACGTCCGCGTGAACTCGATCACCGGCGTTCCCTTCTGGTTCACACCGGTAGTCTTCACCGTCACCACGCCGACCTTCGGTCGTGACTTCGACTCGCGCACCGTCAACACTTCACTCTTGGCGTACACCGTATCGCCTTCGAACAGCGGATTCGGCAGCTTCACGTCGTCCCATCCAAGGTTGGCAACAGCGTTGACCGTCGAGATCGATCACCGACTGGCCGGTCACCAGCGCCAGCGTGAAGCAGGAGTTGACCAGCGGACGCTTGAACTCGGTGTGGCTCGCGTATTCCGCGTCGAAGTGAATCGGGTTGGTGTTCATCGTCAGGCAGGTGAACCAGATGTTGTCGGCCTGCGTGACCGTCCGCCCGAGCGGGTGCTCGTAGATGTCGCCAACCTCGAAATCCTCGAAGACGCGACCCGTCCAGCCTGCTTTGATGCCCATCTACACCAGTCCTTCTTTGTGCCAGGACGCGATGATGCCGGCATCGAATCCCAGCTCCGTCAGGATCGCGTCCGTGTGCTGGCCGAGCGACGGCACCGCGCCCATCGCCGGCGTGACGCCGCTCGATCTCCACCGGCGGCAGAAGCGCGCGCAGACGTCCCGACGGTGAGTCGATCTCGCTCCACCGCTCTCTCGTCGTCAACTGCGGATGATCGACGAAGTCGCCGATCGATCCGAGCCGGGCGTTGGCGATGCCGGCCTGCTCGAGACGCTCGACGACCTCGGATGCGCTCAACCCTTCAAACACCCCCGCAATCGCGTCATCAAGCGCCTCACGGTGCTTCACACGATCGCGGATTCGCCCCGAACCGATCGTCATCCGCCAACTCGGGACGCTGCAGCACGTCAGCACAGAACCGCGTCCATTCTCGCCCGTTCTGGATTGCCAGATACACGGGGCCTCCCTCGCGGGTCGTGTAGGGCCCGTACGGCGCAATCGACGCGTGATGCGCCCCCGTGCGTCGTGGGGGGACGCCTCCGTAGGCCGTGTAGTATGCGGGAGCACTCATCCACTCGGCGAGCGCGTCGAACAGCGAGACCTTCAGAACCGAGCCTCGGCCCGTCTTCATCCTGGCAAGGAGCGCCGTCAGGATCCCGGAGTACGCATACATCCCTGCTGAAATGTCAGCCACCGAAATCCCGACCTTCGACGGATGCGCATCAGTGCCCGTCAACGAAAGAAGGCCAACCTCGCTCTGCACCAGCAGGTCATAGGCCTTCTTCGCCGCGTAGGGACCAGACGAGCCGTACCCAGAGACGCTGCAGGCGATCAGACGCGGATAACGCTCGTGCAAGTCGCGCCGCATCGAGACCGACCCGGGCCGCCGCGCCGGGCGCCAGGTTCTCGATGAACACATCAGCCTGTGCGAGCAACCTCGCCAGCACCTCGCGGGCCTCGTCGCGCTTCAAGTCCAGCGTGAGCGATTCCTTCGATCGATTGAGCCACACGAAGTAACTCGACAACCCCTTGACCGTCGTGTCGTAACCGCGAGCAAAATCACCGGAGTCTGGCCGCTCGATCTTGATTACACGCGCTCCGAGGTCGGCGAGCTGACGCGTGGCAAACGGCGCCGCCACCGCCTGTTCGACGGCGACGACGGTTATTCCGTCGAGAGGACGCGACACGTCACCGTCACTCATGAACGAGGCGGAGCAGTGCGAGTCCGGCGATGCAGGGCTGGCATGTCCGAAGTCAAGACGACGAGACATCCCCAGGCTGGCGAGCGTGAAATCACGCCCGCCAGCATACCGCGATCTAGAAGGACTTGGACCACATGCGCGGCGCGCCCGTCACCTCGGCGTCAGGTCGTCACATCGAGATTGCATAGCCTCAGTACGAACGCGGGAGGCCAAGCACATGCTCGGCTACATAGGTGAGGATCAGGTTGGTCGAGATCGGCGCCACTGAATACAGGCGCGTCTCGCGAAACTTGCGTTCGATGTCGTAGTCCTCGGCGAAACCAAACCCGCCGAACGTCTGCACGGTCGCGTTCGCCGCTTCCCACGATGCATCCGCGGCAAGCAGCTTCGCCATGTTCGCCTCGGCCCCGCAGGGCTCACCCCGATCGAACAACTCCGCGGCGCGAATGCGCATCAAGTCTGCCGCCTCGATGTTCACATGCGCGCGGGCGATCGGAAACTGCACGCCCTGGTTCTGACCGATGGGCCGGCCAAACACCACGCGATCGTTCGCGTACCTGGTCGCGCGCTCGATGAACCATCGGCCGTCGCCGACGCATTCGGCAGCAATCAGAATTCGCTCCGCGTTCAGACCGTCGATCAGGTAACGGAACCCCTTGCCTTCCTCGCCGACGAGCGCTTCGACGGGAACCTCCAGATCGTCGAAAAACAGCTCCGTCGTCGCGTGGTTCATCATCGTGCGGATCGGCCTGATCGTCAGCCCATGTCCGATAGCCTTTCGAAGATCGACCAGCAGCATCGACAAGCCGTCAGTCCGCTTCTTGACCTGATCAGCCGGAGTCGTCCGCACCACAAGCAACAGCAGATCGGAATGTTCGGCGCGTGAAATCCAGATCTTCTGACCGCGCACGACGTAGACGTCACCTTTGCGGACCGCCGTCGTCTTCAGCTGAGTCGTATCGGACCCTGTCGTCGGCTCGCTGACGCCGAACGCCTGCAACCGCAGCTCCCCGCTGGCGATCGCCGGCAGATACGCGCGCTTCTGCGCCTCCGACCCGTGCCGCAGGAGCGTACCCATCGTGTACATCTGCGCATGACAGGCGCCCGAATTGCCGCCGCTGCGATTGACTTCCTCCAGGATGACCGACGCTTCTGCGACGCCGAGCCCCGAACCGCCGAACTCTTCAGGAATCAGTGCCGCAAGATACCCGGCATCCGTCAGCGCCTTCACGAACGCGTCCGGATACCCACGTCGAGCGTCCAACTCGCGCCAATACGTGTCCGGAAACGACCGACACAACTCGCGCACACCCGACCGAAGGTCCTTGTGAAGCTCGACGTCTGACACGATGCCTCCCTGAAGAGTTGAACTGATACCGCTGGTACAGATTGATCCCGGGGTGAGCTCGTCAGCGAGCAAGCTGGAGCCGTCTCGTGAACAGTGTAGTTCGACGTGGCCACCTTCCCTCGTCGGCATTTATCATTCGCGTAAGGAGGTTCGCAGTATGCGACATCGTCTGGCGCACTTGACTGTTGCTCTCGTCGGGGCCGTTTTCGTCGCGCACGTCTGGGCGCAACCGCCCTGGGCCAGCCCGGGGAACAACTCGCATGGATTTCAGGGGTACTGGATGGGCGTCGATCCGGTTGACGGAGGGGATTCGCGCCGCAGCCTCGTCGAGCTGGAAAACGGGAACTTCGCATTGGCCGGACGTGACACGGTGCTCACGCTGTGCGATGGCACGGACCGCGGCTTTGCCAGTTTCGACGACGGCGCGGTGGTTGGCCGCAACGTGATGGAATCGAACGCTCTGACGATCCAGTGCTTCAACAATGCTGCATCCGTGGTGCTGCACGTCAGATACGAACTCATCGGCAACGGCCTGATGCTCGAGCACACCACGAGGCCCGACGGTTCTCTGGTGAGCACGATCGTCTTTCACAAGGTAAGCCAGGGTTAGGCGTCTCGAGCCCATCGGGATCCGCGTCCCGTGGAGCCCGAGAGATCCGCGCAGATCCGCGTCCCGTGACCCGAGAGAGTCCGCGAGATCCGCGTCCCGTGGCCCCCGAAGATCCGCGCAGATCCGCGTCCCGTGGCCCCCGAGAGATCCGCGCAGATCCGCGTCCCGTGGCCCCCGAGAGATCCGCGCAGATCCGCGTCCCGTGGCCCCTCCGAGAGATCGCGTCGGAGATCCGCGTCCGCTGATCCGAATGATCCGCGGTAGCATAGCCGTTTCATGCCCGCGCTTCGCGACCTCATCGTCACCCGGCTGAAGGAGATCGGCGTCCGCGCACTTTTCGGCGTGCCTGGTGGCGGGGGGAATCTGGATCTGATCGAGGCCGCCGGACGCGCCGATCTGCGCTTCGTACTTACGGCGACCGAAACCGGCGGCGCCCTGGCTGCGTTGGCCCAAAGCGAAGTGACTCAGCGACCCGGCACATGCCTGACCACACTCGGGCCGGGCGCGGCGTCAGTGGCCAACGGCGTCGCCTGCGCGTTTCTGGACCGTGCCCCCATCCTCGTCTTCACCGACTGCCATGCATCGGCGTCCGCGGGCGCATTCGAGCACCAGCAGTTCGATCACCAATCGTTTTTCCGGCCAATCACCAAGTGGAGCGGGACCCTGACCCCCGACTGCGCGCATCGGACGATCGAACACGCGTTCGCTGTGCTGCTCGATGCTCCACCCGGACCGGTGCATCTCGACTGGCCGGAGGATGCTGAATCGGGGCCGGGGACTCGGCTTGACCGCCGGAGCCTTGTCGACGCCGGCGGGCTCGGGACTCGTCTCTCGCGAGTCCGACGCATCGAATGCGTCGGCCGACGACCGTGCGACATTCGAGAGGCTCCTTCATGGTGCGCGGCGCCTTCTCGTGATCGTCGGGTTGGGCGCGCGACGGCCGGCGGACGCCCGTGCCATTTGCGATCTACTGGAGCGCCATGCCGTTCCAGCGATGGTCACGTACAAGGCGAAAGGCGTCGTCCCCGACGACCACCCGTGCTTCGCCGGTGTGTTCACCAATGCGTCGATCGAGCGGCCAATCGTCACGTCGAGCGATCTGATTCTCGGGATCGGTCTCGATCCCGTAGAGCTGCTGCCGCGACCCTGGCCTTACACGCAGCCGAGCCTCTACGCCGGACCTTGGCGCGTAGCCAACCGCCAGGTGCCCTTCACGGCTCAGCGCGTCACGGATATCGCTCAGGCGCTGACGGAGATCGACGCGCTGCTCGGACCTTCTCAATGGGACCTCGAAAGCGTTGGCAGGCAGGTTCGCGATCAGCGTCACGCGATCGACATCCCGGGCAGCAACGGTCGCATGACGTCGCAGGGAGTCGTGAGGCTTGCCGCCGAGCGGCTTGCACGTGATTCGAGGGTCACAGTCGACGCCGGCGCACACATGTTCCCGGTGACTACTCTGTGGCCGAGCCGTGAGCCGAATCAGATGCTGATTTCGAACGGATTGTCGACGATGGGGTTCGCATTGCCGGCGGCAATCGGGGCGGCGCTTGCTGATCGCGATCGGGCTGTCGTCGCGCTGACCGGCGACGGCGGGCTGCTCATGTGCGCGGCCGAGCTTCTGACCGCCGTTCGTGAGAAACTCCGAATCATCACGATCGTCTTCAGCGATAACTCGCTGAGCTTGATCGAGATCAAGCAGCAACGCCGCCGCTATCAGTCGTCAGGCGTGGCGCTCGGCGAGATCGGATGGCCGAAGTTGGCCGAGGGCTTCGGCGTCGCGCCGTTTGTGGCGGAGAACGGGGCTGAGTTGGAATCGGCAATCGATCTGGCGTTGAAGGAATCGGGGCCGAGCCTGATCGAGGCGACGGATCGATCGAACGAATTACTCGCGAACGCTGGAAGCGATACGAGGTTGATCAAGGTGCCAAAAGTTGATAGTGGGAGTGGGTTTCTAGACTAAAAGTGATGGCTCACCACTATGCCACTCGACAACGACTCAAAGCGAAGGCCTTCTGATCGACGGCGCGCGCGCCGATGCGTCAGATGGACAGACGTTCGAGGTCTTCGACCCGTCCACCGGCGAGCGTCTCGCGACGGTTGCCAAGGCAACCAAGGCGGATGTGTCGCGAGCGGTGGCATCCGCGCAGGCGGCGCTCGACTCGAAGGCCTGGGGCGGACTGGCGCCAGCCGAGCGCGGCCGGATCATGTGGCGCATGGCCGGCGCGATTCGCGAGCGCGCCGAAGAACTCGCCACGCTCGAGAGCCGCGACAACGGCAAGCCGCTGCGCCAGGCGCGCACCGACGTGCAGGTCGCCGCGCGCTACTTCGAGTTCTTTGCCGGCATCGCCGACAAGATCATGGGCAACACCATCCCCCTCGGGCCAGGTTTCCTCGACTACACCGTCCGTGAGCCGATCGGTGTCTCGGCGCAGATCGTGCCGTGGAACTACCCGATACAAATCGGCGCGCGTGGGGTCGCGCCGGCGCTGGCAGCAGGGTGCGCGGTCGTGCTCAAGCCGTCGAGCGAAGCCCCGATGACGGCGCTCAGGCTGGGCGAGATCGGACTCGCCTGCGGCCTGCCGCCCGGTGTCTTGAACGTCGTGCCCGGTACGGGTTCGGAAGCCGGGACGGCTCTGGCCAGCCATCCTGATATCAACCAGCTCACGTTCACCGGCTCCGTCGATGTCGGCGTCCAGGTCGCCAAGATGGCAGCCGAGAACGTCGTCCCCGTCGTGATGGAGCTTGGCGGGAAGTCGCCGAACGTCGTGTTTGCCGACGCGGACTTCGATTTGGCTGCTGCGGGAGCCGCGAACGCAATCTTCCAGAATGCCGGTCAGACGTGCTCGGCCGGATCGCGGCTGCTCGTCGAACGTGCGGCCCACGACGCGTTCGTCGAACGCCTCGTCGCCCGCGCGAAAACGATGACCGTTGGTCCAGGCGTCAGCGATCCGGACATGGGGCCGATCATCTCGAAGCGCCAGCTCGAAACCATCGAGCGCTACGTGGCGGTCGGCAAGGAAGAAGGCGCGACGGTGGCGGCTGGCGGCAAGCGGCCGGCGAACGCGGCGCTGCCCGCTGGTTTTTATTTCGAACCAACACTCCTTGACGGCGGTGAAGCCCGACATGCGCGTGGCGCAGGAGGAGATCTTCGGTCCGGTGCTCGCCATCATCGGCTTCGAGGATCTCGAGGAAGCCGCCGCGCTCGCCAACCGCAGCATCTACGGCCTCGTCGCCGGCATCTGGACGCGCAATATCAACAAGGCGATGGCCCTGTCGGCAAAGATCAAGGCAGGCCAGGTCTACGTCAACACCTATGGCGCCGGCGGCGGGGTCGAATTGCCGTTCGGCGGCTACAAGAAGAGCGGGTACGGACGTGAGAAGGGGCTCGAGTCGCTCGCAAGCTATACACAGGTCAAGAATGTGTGCATCAAGTTTGCGTAGCCGCGCTCGGTGCTCGAGTCTCGGGGCTCGCAGCTCGGTGTAGCGATACGGACAGCGCGCCTTGGCCGTGCTGAGACGAAGCTCGACCCTGAGCGGGCGTTGAATCAGCAGCGCCTGCGGCCGCGGCGAGCGAGCGAAAGCGAGTCGAGCCGCAGCGCGTGGGGGTGGGGCCCCACGCGCATGAAGGAATGAGGACAAGGTGCCGTCGATCGGATTCATCGGGCTCGGCAACATGGGCCGGCCCATGGCCTCAAATCTCTGCCGCAAGGGTTCGAGTTTGATCGTCTTCGACATGAACCCAGCGCCGGTGAAGACGCTCGAGGGCCTTGGCGCGCGCGCCGCCAGCGATGTTGCCGGCGTGGCCGCCGGCTGCGACATCCTCTTCACCATGCTCCCGACCACAGCCACTGCGGATGAGGTCATTGGTGGCCGTGCGGGGCTGATTGCGAAGGGGCGCCCTGGCAGCGTCATCGTCGACATGAGCACGATCGATCCGCTGGTGACGGATCGGTTGGCATCAGCAGCGGCGACGAAGGGAATCGCGTTCGCCGACGCGCCGGTCGGCCGGCTGGCGAGCCATGCCGAACGCGGTGAGTGCCTGTTCATGGTGGGCGCAGATGCAGACACTTTCGCCCGCATCAAGCCGCTCCTCGAGGCGATGGGCACAACGATCCACCACTGCGGTGACGTCGGCGCCGGGATGCGCACGAAGCTCGTGAACAATTACCTCGCGATCATCTCGTGTCAGCTCAATGCTGAGGCCATTGCACTGTCGCAACGGTTCGGCCTCGAGCTCGAGAAGACGCTCGACGTGATTCACGGCACCACGGCCACCAACGGTCAGCTCAAGATTGCCTGGCCGGTGAAGGTCCTCAAAGGCGACACGACGCCGGGCTTCACGATCGATCTCGCGCACAAGGATCTCACGCTCATCGTTGAAGCTGCCAATGCCGCGAAGGTGCCGGTGCCCATTGCTGCCGCTGCTCGCGAGGCGTTCAGTGTCGCGCGCAGCCTCGGTCACGGCGCACAGGACTTCTCGGCGATGGTCGACGTCCTCTGTGCCTACGCGGACATCGAGAAACCCCGGCTTCGTTGATCAAGGGAGTTGAATCAGTGGCGACAACGTTTCCCAACCTCATAGATGGCCGTCCCGTGGAGTCGGCAGACCGCAACGCGGATATCAACCCCTCGAATCTGAAGGACGTCGTCGGCGAGTTCGCGCGTGGGACTCAGGCGGATCTGAGCGAGGCGATCGGCGCCGCGCGCCGGGCATTCCCGGCGTGGTCGCAAACGACGCCGCAGCAACGGTTCGACGTTCTCGATCGCGCGGGCACCGAGATTCTCGCGCGCAAGGACGAGCTCGGACGGTTGCTCTCTCGCGAGCAGGGCAAGCCGCTTGCGGACGGCGTCGGCGAGGCGGCGCGCGCGGGCGCCATCTTCAAGTTCTTCGCTGGCGAGGCGCTCAGGCTGAGCGGCGAGAAGATCGACTCGGTTCGGCCGGGCATCGACGTCGAGGTCACGCGTGAGGCGCTCGGCGTGGTCGCGGCGATCACGCCGTGGAATTTCCCGCTGGCTATTCCGGCGTGGAAGATCGCTCCGGCGATCGCATTTGGCAACTGCGTCGTGTTCAAGCCCGCCGAACTCGTGCCGGCATCACCATGGACGCTCACCGACATCGTTCAACGCGCCGGCCTGCCGCCCGGGGTCTTGAACCTGGTGATGGGGCCGGGTTCGAGCCTCGGCGCCGCGCTTGCGGCCTCGCCCGACATCGACGCCGTGAGCTTTACGGGATCGCAGGACGTCGGCCCGTCGGTGGCCCTCGCCGCGGTGAAGTCCGGTTCGCGCGTACAGCTCGAAATGGGCGGCAAGAACCCGCTCGTGGTCCTCGACGACGCAGACTTGCCGACGGCGGTCTCGGTGGCAATGAACGGCGCATTCTTCCAGGCGGGCCAGCGCTGCACGGCCTCCAGCCGGCTGATCGTCACGGAGGGGATTCACGATCGGTTCGTCGACGCCGTCATCGATCGCATGAAGCGGCTGGTGATCGACGACGCGCTGAAGCCAGGAACGGAAATCGGTCCGGTGGTTGACGAACGGCAGCTCGAGAAAAACGAGCAGTATCTCGGGATTGGCCGCAACGAAGGCGCGCGTCTGGCCCATGGCGGCGAACGGCTCCGCCGCGACACGGACGGCTACTACATGGCGCCGGCGCTCTTTACCGACACGACAGCCGAGATGCGCATCAACCGTGAAGAGATCTTCGGACCCATCGCGGCTGTTATTCGCGTGAAGGATTACGAAGCAGCGCTCGCCATGGCCAACGACACACCGTACGGCCTGTCGTCAGGAATTGTCACGACGTCGCTCAAGCACGCAAGCCATTTCAAGCGGCACTCGACGAGCGGTCTGGTCATGATCAATCTGCCGACTGCCGGCCTCGATTACCACGTTCCGTTCGGCGGACGAAAGAAGTCGAGCTACGGCCCGCGCGAACAGGGGACGTACGCGAAGGAGTTCTACACGATCGTCAAGACGGCGTATATCGCACCGTAACTCAGTTGCATCGGTGCTCACGCCGGCTGCCGCCATCGTTCCAACCGTTCCTCAACGGCGGCGACAACGCGTTCGCGTGCGTCACCTCGCGAAAGACCGTGTGCTAGGAACCGATCATAAGGTGTGTGGACATGCCGGACGTGCGCTCGAACCGCGAGCTCGACCGCGCCGGCTTCGAGCTCCTTGGCGGCAGCCGAACGTCCAATCCGGCCAGAGGACTCTTGCACGCGTGTTCGGCGATCATGCGGCGCTCCTCGCCAGGGCAGCCGGGGAAGAGTTCGGCCACGCGCCGCGCGAACCGCTCGAACGTACATCCACATCGAGCTGTTCACGTTTTTCAGCGGCACGCTCACGGGCCAGTCGCCTCGCGTCGGCATCGGACAAACACTCTCGTTCCGCCCGCGCGAGGGCCGCCTCCTCGATCAGGATTCCCTGCCGTTCGTAACGTTCCCGCGAGCGGCTGAACCGGACCACCACCGCGCGAAGGGTCGAGTACTTCCCAGCGCGTCGTGTCAGCGCAGCATCACCGCGTTCCAGGAAGACAAGGTGATCGAGATCGGCACACGCGAGGCAAAGGGCCCGATCCCCGTCCATTCGAAGGAAGCTCCCCTTGCCAAGCTCCTCGTGACACTCCGCGCAGCTGGAGGCCCGGAGGATCCAGAAGACGACAATCTCCTGCTGGCCGGAATTACTCACCACGGGCGCAAACCTTAGGCGGAAACTGAGTCTAACACTCTGAAAGGACGCCGCGTCGGCAAGGCCGTCACATACAGAGGGAGAGTGAGGCGATCTCGGCTGAGGGACGGTTGCAGGAGTTGATCAATGCGTGATATCACGTGCGCACGCATTTCTTCGAGGACTCATCCATGCCTGTTCAGCACAGTCGCCGCGCCCGCGTGACCATCGGCGCAACACTGCTCTTCGCGATCGGCCTGCTGCCCACTGTCGCGCTCGCGCAACGCGGCGGTGGCCGTGGCGCCGCTGGCCCTCAGGTCGCAGAGCCTGTTGGCGCCCCGCGCTTTGAGTACGTCGGGCCCGTGAACGCCGGCCGCATCGCTGCCGCGGCGGCGGTCGCGGGCAAGCCAGGTGTGTATTACGCCGGCGCCGCGTCGGGCGGCGTGTGGAAGTCGACTGACGGCGGGGCGACCTGGAAGCCGACCTTCGACAACGAGACCTCCCAGGCCATCGGAGCGCTGGCCGTCGCGCAGAACAACCCCAACATCGTCTGGGCCGGCACGGGCGAGGCGTGGGCGGTCCGGGACATGGACATGATGGGCGACGGCATCTACAAGTCCACCGATGCCGGCGAGACCTGGAACAGGATGGGGCTCGAGGAGACCGGTCGAATCGGCACCATCGCCATCCATCCAACCAACGAGAACATCGTCCTGGCCTGCGCGCTCGGGCGCGCGACGGGGCCGCAACGCGAGCGTGGTGTGTTCCGCACCGAAGACGGCGGCAAGACATGGCAGCACGTCCTCTTCGTCGATCAGAACACCGGCTGTTCCGGCCTTCAGATTTCGCAGCAGGATCCGAACGTGGTGCTCGCGGGCACCTGGGAGATCGAGTTGCAGACGCATGTCCTCCACAGTGGCGGCATGGGCAGCGGCATTTATCTCTCCAAGGACGGGGGACGAACTTTCGCCAAGATTACGCACCCGGGATTGCCCCGCCCGCCGTATGGCAAGACGGACGTGACGATCGCGCCGTCGAACGGCAAGCGGATGTATGCGCTGATCCAGACCGGCCGCGACGGCGTGAAGGGCCTCAAGTCAGAGGCGCAAGGATCGCTGTGGCGATCTGATGACGGCGGGGCGACCTGGAACAACGTGAGCTGGGACCGCCGGCTGATCGGCCGCGCCGGTTACTACATCCGGATCAGGGTCTCGCCAGACGACCCGGATCACTTGCTGATCGCCAACAGCACGCTGTGGCGCTCGCGCGATGGGGAAAGATCTGGACGAGCGGCGGCGGCGGGTGCGGCGATTGTCATGACATCTGGTGGGACACGACGCCCGGCATGGCCGGGCACTACATCGTGACCGGCGACAACAGCATGGGCATTTTCGGATCGCCGCTGAATGCCACCGCCGTCACGAACGTCGCGCTTCCGATCGGACAGATGTATCGCGTCACAGTCGATCAGCGAAGTCCGTATTGGGTCTACTCGGATCGGCAGGACGACGGCAGCATGCGCATTGCGAGCGACCGGCCGATCGTCCCTGAGAACGTGCCGTCTTACGCAGCGCCAAAGCCCGCGGCTGACACCAGCGCCGCAGGCGGTCGAGGCGGACGAGGTGGAGGAGGCGGCCGTGGCGGACGCGGAAACGCCCCGGCGGGTCCGCCGCAAGAGAACATGCCGTCCTGCGAATCGGGCTACACGTATCCGGAGCCGAACAACCACCGGTTCGTCTGGGGCACGTGCTATGCCGCGCACGTCGCGACCTTCGACGAGCCCAGTGGTCTGACCCGCTCCGTCAGCCCGTGGATGCATACGCTCGATCACGACCCTGTCGGCCTGAAGTATCGCTGCCAGTGGTCGCCGCCCCTGGCAATCGACTGGTTCGATAACTCCGTGTACTTCGGCTGTCAGGTCATCTTCCGCACGCGCGATCGCGGCCAGACGTGGGAGGTGATCAGCCCGGACCTGTCTACGCAGGATCCAAGCCGGATCCAATTTTCGGGCGGCGTCGTCGGCGACAACCTGGGCCAGTTCTACGGTGCGGTGATTTCCGCCATCGCTCCCTCGAGAACGGAACGCGGTGTGATCTGGGTGGGAACCAACGACGGCAAGGTGTGGATCTCCCGTGATGCCGGCAAGAACTGGATCGACTTGACGAAGAACGTCGGCATGCCGCCGTGGGGCCTCGTCCGCCGGATCGACGCGTCGCACTTCGAGCCAGGCACGGCCTACATGTCCGTGGACTACCACCTGATGGACAATCGTGATCCATTCCTGTTCAAGACCTCGGATTTCGGTCAGACGTGGACGCGGATCGACAACGGACTACCGAAGGGACATCCGCTCGACTACACGCTGTCGATTGCCGAGAACCCTCATCGGCGCGGAATGATCTTCGCGGGCACCGGTCGAGGCTTCTTCTATTCCCGAGACGATGGAAAGACGTGGACGCAGTTCAAGGACAAGCTGCCCGCCGCCCCCGTGAACTGGATCGAAGTGCCGAAGAACGCGCCGGAAGTGGCCGTCGCGACCTACGGACGCGGGCTCTGGATCCTTCGCGATCTCTGGCAGCTCGAACAGGCGGACACCGTCGACGGGCAGGCGGAGCTTCAGCTGTACAAGCCCAGGCCCGCCACGTTCAAAACGAACGGAGGCTCGGCCAACGTCGTGTTTGCGATGACGTCGGCGCCAACCACACCGATCACGATGGAGATTCTTGATGCCGACGGCGCGGTGATAAGGAAGATCGACGTGCAGGGGCGGGTTGGCATGAACCAGGCGTCATGGGACCTGATGTATCCGGTTCCGACGCAGCCGGTGTTGCGCTCCATTCCGCCGGACAACCCGCACGTCTGGGAGGAAGGCCGCTGGGAGGGGCGCGAGCGCCCGGTCACACACTGGGGGCTGGGCGCGCAGCGCTGGCAACCACGGGCGGCGCCAGGCAAGTACACGGTTCGAATGACCTACAACGGCCGTCAGTACTCGCAGCCGTTCGAGATCTGGCGCGACGTCACGCTGCCTTCCAATGACGCCGATCTCTCCGCCAGCACCGCCTTGCAGCGCGACATCGTCAAGGCGATTGACGAGACCGTCGACAAGATCAATCGCATCGAGATCATGCGGATGCAGGTCGAAGATCTGCGCAAGCAGCACGCCAGCAGCCGCAAGCTCGACGATGCGCTGGCTGGCATGTATCAGAAGATGTACGACACCGAGCTGCACTTCCTGTCGCGGACGGAGATGCACAGCGACGACAAGTGGTACGTCGAGAAATACAAGCTCTATCTCAACCTCGTCTGGCTGCTCGCCGAAGTCGGCGGAAGCGGTGGGGATGTCGCTGGCGGTGTGGGGTACCGGCCGACCAACGCGGCGCTCAGCGTATTTGCGGATCGCTTGAAGGACCTGGAGGCCGGCCGCGCTGCCTTCGACAAGCTGATGCAGGACGTCGCGGCGTTCAATAAGACATATTCGGGGCAGCTCGCTCCGATCGCCGACCGGTTAGCAACGACGACGGCAAGTGGAGGGTAAAAACGTTTGTCTCACGACCTTCCGTAGCCCGTGGTTCGTAGTCCGTAGTCTCGCCGAACAGTTAGGAGCGAAACGAACACTACCTCTGACGCACCTTATTCTCCGTGGGGCAGTGACGCGCAGCTGATGCACCGCCGGCTCCGATCCGTGCGGCTCGAACCAGCTGACGCCTTCGGACACGAGATCAACCTTGAGGAAGTACGACCCCGGACTGGTAGGCACGTCACAGGCGATGCCGACACGTACCGTGGCTCCGGCCGGCACGTCATGCGGAAGCGGCTGACGGGCGTGGTCACGGTCGAGCAGCCGATGATCGGTGTCGAGCAGTTGGGCGCCCACCCGCACGTGGCCGCGCCTCTGCCCGTCAGCGATCCACGTCATCGTTCCGATGTTCCGAATGTCCAGGTCGAGGACGATCGTCGCCCCCGCATGCGCGGTAGAACCGCCGGAGAGTCGAATCTGCGCGCTCATGGCCGGCGTGGCACTGCCGGACCGGCTGAGAAAGCGATCCAGCGGACGCTTCGACGCGACGACGATTGGATGATCGCGCATCGCGGCGCCGAGCACGCGCAGTACCTCCGAGCCGAACGCCTCGGCAAACAACTCCGTATCCTTCCGGGCCCCGACCAGCTCGAACAGGGCGCGCCGCAGGCTCCGGACCGCGCGGCGAGGGCGACTCTCCGCCGCGAGCCCACGCCAGGCTCGCCAGTGCTCCGCCGTCAGGCCATGACCGGGGACGACATGAGCGAAGGGCTCGAGCACGGCGTAAGGCAAGCCAGCTTCCCGGCATTGATCGAGAAACTCGGCGGCGTCGATGTCGGCCTCACGAACGCCGAAGTCCTGCACGGCGCGACGGGCATGCGCCTGCTCCGCGTGTCCCGCGCCTGGCTCCGAGAACACCGCACGGCCATCGGGGCCCAGCACGCGCGCGATCTCGCGCAACGCGCCGGGGATGTTTGGCAGGTGGTGCATCGCGTTCAGGCACACCACGCGATCGAAGCTCGCGGTGCCGAACGGCAAAGCCTCGGCATCTGCACAGACGACACGCGCCGGCCCCGACTGTGCAAGGCGTTCACGACCGATCGCCAGCAGATCGGATGACAGGTCGGCCGTGACCACCGACAGTCCGAGCCGCTGCAGCCAGTCGGACGCCCAGCCTCCCCCACCCCCCAAATCCAGGATGCGATGGTGCGACATCGGATCGAGCAGCGCGACGCACGCGCCAAAGTCCTGGATCAGCCGGAGTCCCTCGGCGACTGTCGTCTCGCCCGTCGGAGCGAATGGCTTCGTCCGCTCCCACGGCGCTGAACCGGACCGCCGCAGGTATTCCTTCTCCGCCAAGCGTGAAGAACGGTTTTCGATCATGGTCGCTTGACATGTATCTTTTTTTCTCTCGTGGCGACTGTCAGCCCATCGCCGGCGGCCGCGCGTGTCTCGGCTGATAGACACCCAGCTTCCCGCCGCCAGGGAGCGTCACCTGCGTCACGAGACCGTAGCCCTGGTCCTGCACCGGCGCGCAAGCGATGCGATGGCGTTGCATCTCGGCGACGAACGCCTCCACGTCGTCACACATCAGATAGAACTCGTGGACGTCGTTCTTCTCGGACGGATGGACGGCCACTTCAGCCGGCGGGAGTCCGAAGATCAGCCATCCGCGACCGACGTCGACGTTCGGCAGCTTGAGCACATCGCGCAGGAATGCGCGATCCGCTTCGGCATCGGTGCTGTAGATGATCGAGTGGCCGCCGACAATCATGGCAATCCTCCTGCTGCGCCCAGAACCAACTGCGCGCTGACGATGTTACTTCACGCGCCGATAGATCGTGCGGCCCTTCCCGCACGTCCCGTCGGTCCGGTTTCGCAACGCCAGATAGCCTCCATCAGTCGTCGGCAGGCGCGACGCAATGTCAGACCGCTCGAAGTACGTGAGCGCCAGAATCCAGAGAAATGGTGTCATCATCTCCTCCTCGGTCCGGGCCAATTCGGTCCGTGCCGGGCTAATGACGAACGACGGACGTCTGAACAGACGAGCGCGGGCGCCTGACGCGTGATTATGGAACTATGCGGGTCAACACCGGGAATACAGGGGTCAGCCTCTACTTACACCCATGATTGAACGACTTCGCACCGACACGGTTTCCGCCGTACGCTCCCTCGCCGCGTCGCCCTGGACGGTGGTCACGGCGGTTGTGACGCTGGCTATCGCGGTCGGGTTGAACCTGGCCATGTTCGGCCTGATCGATCGCGCGCTTCTGAGCCCGCCGCCGCACGTCGCCGACGCCACCCGCGTCTATACGCTCGCCTTCGAGCCAATGTCCGAGGAGAGGCGCGGCGCGCAGATGACGACCACATCCTACGTGACGTTCAACGCGATTCGCGAGCACGTGACGGCTGTATCAGACGTCGCCGCCAATCAGCGGAGTGTGACGAGTGTCGTGATCAACGGCGAGCAAGTCCAGGCCGACGCGATGCTCGTGTCCGGATCCTACTTCCCGTTGTTGGGTACTCGCGCGCTGCTCGGCCGCGCCATCGAGGTTGCAGACGACAAGACGCTGACCGATGCGCCCGCCGTCCTGAGCCACACGTTTTGGGCGAACGCCTTCGGCAGCGATGCAGGGGTCATCGGCCGCCGCATCATCGTCCGTGGAACGGAGTATGTCGTCGCGGGCGTGATGCCCGCAGGATTCAATGGACATTCCGCCGCGCGTGTCGACGTGTGGGTGCCGTTCCACGCCGCCATGCAGCAGAACCCGGGATGGGATCGCCGCGCGTTCATGAACGTCGCGGCCGTGATCGTCCGCCTTGCGCCCGGGCAGACTGCGTCCGCGGCCGCCACTCAGGCCACCGCCGCAACGGAGTTGAGTGCCGCCAGCCGGCGTGTCTCACTGACGCCGATTGCGGGAGCGGGCGTCGCGCAGGCAGAGTCGCGCATCGCGTACTGGCTCGCAGGCGTGTCGATGCTGGTGCTGGTCATTGGACTCGCCAACACCGCGACGCTGCTGCTCGCGCGGGCCGCAAGACGCCGCCGCGACTTCGCGATCCGGGCGACGCTCGGCGCGTCGCGTGGCCGGTTGATCTCCGAAGTGCTCGCCGAGTCAGCGATTCTGTCCCTTGTGGCCATCTCGGTTGCGCTGGTGACCGCCTACTGGTTCGACGAGTCCGTGCGGCGAGTACTGCTGCCCTCGCTGATGGAAAGCCCTGGACTGAACCTTCGCACGACCGGCGCTGCGGCACTGGCCGGACTGCTGGCGCTCGTCGTTGGCGCAGCAGTAGGCGTCACCCAACTGCCTGCAGAACTTCGCGCCGAGGATCTGGCTGGCACGTCTCGGGGCAGGACGCGACGAAAGACATATGCCGCGCTCCTGCTCGTCCAGACGACGCTGTCGGTGGTGTTGCTGGCTGGCGCAGGATTGTTCGGGCGCAGCCTCTACAACCTGCTGGCGCAGGACTTCGGAATGCAGATGGACGACGTCATTCTGGTGGAGTTCGAGCGTGGGCCTGGCTCAGGAGATGGACAGAACGAGCTTCTGGCGTCAGCAATCGACCCCATTCGAGCGCTGCCGGGCGTGGAGCTGGTCTCGCCGATCACCTCGCTGCCCTTCGCCGGATTCCATGTTCCGCCGATGAGCGTGCCAGGAATGGAGAAGCCGCCCAACGCCAACGGACAGCTCCCGTTCCTGATTGCGGCCACGCCGGAACTGCTCGAGATTCTTCGACTCGAATTCGTCGAAGGCCGCCGCTTTACGGCGTCCGACGACACAGGCGCGCCGGTGGTCATCGTCAATCAGGCGTTCGCGCAGGCGATCGCCCCTGGACAGAGCGCGATCGGCAAGTGTTTTCGTGTCGGCTACGACCCGTCGTTCGATCCGGAATTCATGCCTGGTCCGCCGACACCACCGCTGTCACTGCCCTGCCGCGAGATCGTCGGCGTCGTCCGCAACGTGCGACAGCGGTCGTTGCTCCCCACAGGCGCTGAAGATCGCCTGATGCAGTACTTCGTCCCCTATTCGCAGGTTCCTCCTCCACCCGGGTTCGCTCGGCGGAAAGGAGCGAGAGGTCTGGGGGTTACTGGTGCGAGCCAGCGTCGGTGCCGAGGCACTCGCCTCGCCGATTCGCCGGCTGGTCATTGGCGGACGCACCGATGTGCCCTTCCTCAACGTTCGTCCGTATTCACAGCTGCTCGATCGTCAGATTCGTCCGTGGAGGCTCGGGTCGATCCTGCTGGGCCTGTTCGGCGCGCTTGCGCTTGGAATCGCCGCCATCGGCCTGTATGCCGCGTTCGCGCATTCCGTCGGTCAGCGCCGCCGCGAGATGGCTATTCGAATCGCGATTGGAGCTCGTCCCGCGAAGGTCCTGCTGATGATCCTTCGCGAGTCCGCGACGCTTGCCCTTGGCGGCGTCCTGTGCGGAGTCGCCACCGCCCTCCTGGCCGCCCGGTGGGTACAGTCGATGCTGTTCGGCATCGCGCCTTCCGATCCGCTGGTGCTCGCGTGCGCCGCCGTCGTCATGGTGATCGTGGCGACGCTGGCCACGTTTCTGCCAGCGCGCAGCGCCGCCCGGACCGATCCGAACTCCCTGCTCGGCAGAGAACAGCGGCAGCAGCAGCCTAGCTGAACCATCTAGCACGCTTACCTCACAGCTCAGTTGAGTTGAGGACGTCTACGCGGTGGCCATCGCAACGACCACGACGGCTACGGATCCGATCGTCAACCATGGATTTCTTATAGCCGGATCCACGCTGGCCACCGGCTTTAGCCGAACCGTTCTGTCCGGCTCTACAATGTGCTGTCTCGACAGGAAGGCCCGCCCGCTGTTACTGTTGCACTCGCCGCGGGGGATGGCGGGGTAAGACAGTCCCGAGGCGAGCCGTGCTTCACGCATGGTTTCACATTCCCAGTTCGGATCCCGCGGACGCAGGTTCGCCACGTTTGTCATCCTGGTCCTGGTGCTTTCGGTCTCCGTTGCGCTTCGGATGACGGCTCAAACTCCGGCTCGCACAACCATGGCGGGTATCTATACAACCGCTCAGGCCGATCGCGGCGAAGAGACGTACATGGGCATCTGCGTCGCCTGCCATCCGGCGGGCACTTACAGCACGGACGCGTTCAAGACGAACTGGGCAGGCCGTCCGCTCGCCGATCTCTTCAGCCTCATCTCCACGACGATGCCGAAGAGCGATCCCGCGAGCCTGAGCCCAGAGGAATACTCACAGCTCGTCGCTTACATTTTGAAGATCAACAACGTGCCTGCCGGAAAAACGGACCTCCCGCCCGATGCCGGCAAGCTCAAGGCGATCAAGATCGAGATGCCAGCAGTAGGCTCGGTGAAGAAGAAGTAGGCGCACCGTGCGAGCCGAGCGAGCGGCGGAGGAAGTGGCGAAGCCGCCGCGAGCTCCAGAGAAAAGGATTTCAGCATGCCGAATCGTTCAACAGCGACCCGGTTCGTCGGCGCGGGCCTCTTCGCGGGTGTAGCGCTGTTTGGTGTGCTCACCGTACGGGGCAATCAGCAAGGGACAGCGTCGTCCCCCGCATCCGGCGCAGCCCCAGCGTCAAAGACGCTCGTTCGTGGCAACGCGCCAGGAGAGTGGCGGTACTGGGGTGCTGACGCGTGGAGCACACGCTACTCAGCGCTTGATCAGATCAACGCGGCCAACTTCGGCTCGTTGAAGGTCGCCTGGCAGTGGAACGCCAGTCAGTTCGGGCCCGACGAGTACTACCGGACGACTCCCCTGTATGCGAACGGACGGCTGTTCACCGTTGCCAGCACGCGCCGCGTCGCTGCCGCTATCGATCCGGAGAATGGACAAACGCTCTGGAAGTGGCAGATGGACGAGGGGATCCGATGGCAAAAAGCGCCGCGGCAATTCGCTGGACGAGGGCCCGCGTACTGGACTGACGGCAATGAAGAACGGCTCATCGTCGTGACGCCGGGGTATCACATGGCGGCGCTCGACGCTAAGACCGGTGTTCCGGATCCGAAGTTCGGCAAGAACGGCATCGTCGATCTGATGGATGGGTTGGGCTTCCCCCTCGTTCCTCTTGCCGTCGACGATCCCGGCCCGCTCGTGATCAGCGATGCGGCCCCCGCACGCAAGGCCAAGCCCGGTGAAAAGTGGGACGAGGCAACGAAGACCGGAGCGGACGGCACAGTCGGCATCGATCCGGCGCTCGGACAGATCGGCGCCAGTTGTCCACCGATCATCGTCAACGACGTCATCATCGTCGGCAACTCTCACATTCACGGGTACTACCCCATTCGCCTGCGCAATCTGCCCAGCTACATCCGCGGATTCGATATCCGCACGGGCAAGCAGCTGTGGAAATTCAACCTGGTTCCTGAGCCGGGCGAGTTCGGCGCGGAGACGTGGAAGAACGGATCGAAACCGGGAACACCAGGCGTCGGCAAGGTCGACGCGTGGGCGCCGTACAGCGCGGATCCCGAGCTCGGCCTCGTGTACATCCCGGTCGGCATGCCGCTGATGGATGAGTACGGTGGACATCGACCCGGCGACAACCTCTTCGGGACGAGCATCGTCGCCCTCGACGTCAAGACCGGCAAGCGGCGCTGGCACTTCCAGATGGTCCATCACGACATCTGGGACTACGACACGCCGATGTCGCCGAACCTGCTCGACATCACGGTGGACGGCAAGCCGCGGAAGGTCGTCGCCCAGTCCACCAAGCAGGGCTGGCTTTACGTGTTCGACCGCGCGACGGGCGAACCGATCTGGCCGATCGTGGAAACGCCCGTCCTGAAGAGCGAGGCCCCCGGCGAAGAAGCGTCGCCGACCCAACCGATTCCCACGAAGCCCGCACCATACGCCCAACAGGGATTGGTCGAAGAGGATCTGATCGACTACACGCCACAAATCAAGGAAGCGGCGCTCAAGTTGGCGAAACGGTGCCGCATGGGACCGTACTTCATTCCGGGGCAACCCGGTGACGGGAGTGCTCCGAGCGGCCTGACCTGTTCGTGGTACGCGCCAGGTGCAAGCGGCGGCGTGAACATCGACGGCGGAGCGGCCGCGGATCCGGAAACGGGGCTGCTCTACGTCGCAGCGCAAACGGGGCTCAGCACGATGGAGCTCAACAAGGATCCATGCTCCGAGTTCCGCTACAGCTCGACTCACGATAGTTGCGGTCAGCTCGGTGCTCTGCCCCCACCGCCCGGCTACAAAAAACCGGAAGGCGGTCGCGGTGGCGACGGATTCGAGGGGCGGAGTGCAGGTTCGACGATCGGCGGTGTCTCGATCCTGAAGCCGAAGGAGCTTGGCGGAATCACCGCGTACAACATGAACACCGGTGACAAGGCGTGGTGGATCCCCAACGGCGGCAAGCTCGTGCCGGTCACGTCGACCGACCCGCTCTTTGCGGGCGTCAAGCTTCCCCCAGCGGCGCCCAGTCGTGGACAGCCGCAAGTGATCACGACGAAGACGTTGGTCATTTACGGTACCGGCCGGAGCGGCGGACCGCCCGGAGCGCAGCCACAGCTCTATGCGGTCGACAAGGCGACTGGGAAAGAGGCCGGTACCGTGTTGATACCGTCACGGACCAGCGCCGTGCCGATGACGTTCATGCACAAAGGAAAGCAGTACGTCGTCTTCGCGACCGGCGCGGTCGAGAAAACCGCGCTCGTTGCGCTGACGTTGCCGAACAACTGATCGCAGCGAGAAGGAGCAGCGTCTGACGCCGTTTCAGTCGACGAAGGTGTTTCTGGCGTAGAGTCTGCCGTCGCGTCCTTTGAGCTTCACATCGATGCGGTGGTGGCCAGGCTTGCCCTCAGGCTTCTCGACAAGGAGCACGTAGTGTCCGGCGATCGCTGCGGCGAGGCGATTGAGCGCAAGCTGACTGAAGAGGTGCGTTCGCTCGAAGAATCCGCCGGTGTCTTCTGCAACCAGTTGAAGACCCGCCTCGAGCGAATGGTAGTCGGCGTTGGTGACGTCCAGGCAGAACACCGAGGCGCGCGCCTGCTGCAGCGCATCGCGGGCTCCCTCGTAGTTGTTCTCCATCATGACGCCGCTCAGACTGAGGCGGCCGAACCCGTGACCCACGATCACGACCGTCTTCGCACCTGGCAGCGGATGGAGGGCGCCGGCGATCAATCGAAGCGAGTCCTCCATCGTGTAGGTGCGATCCACCTTCTGCGAGTCAAGAGCGTCGTACAACGACGGCGGAAGCGAGGCGTTTACGGGCACGGGCTTGCCCCTCAGCAGATCGCGCTCCAGCACGGTCCGCACGCGCTCCATGTCCGAGGTGAAGTCGAGCCACAGCCGCAGCCGGGAATCGAACGACAGCACCGCCAGCCGATCGCGAGGCGTGAACCCTTCGAGGAACCCTTTCAACTCGATGAGCATCCGCATGAAGCCGACGATGCGCCCGGCCTCGAGGCTTTTCTGGAAGAGGAAGACGACCAGACGTCCTTCGGCCGGCAGCGCCGGCTGAACGGGGGGTGGGGCAATGGACGATGCCTCTCCCTCGAGAAGGGCACCGGTGACCCACTGCACAGACTCGATACGTGCCTGCTTTCCGTCGATCTTGACCTGAAAGTTCTCGGGTGTCAGGCCCAGAAGAGGGCGGTTAGCGCCGTCCAGGGCGCGGACATCAACCAGTACGCGTGCGACGTCGACGCGCTCCACATATTGAGGACGCTCCTGCGCGGACGCGGCTGTGACGACTGCGAGAACTGTGGCGACGATCGAAGCGGTTCGCATGTCGAGACGGGCCCAATCATGGCAGAAAAGGTGGGTCTGGCTAAGGCCAGACACCACATAACTATGTAGGGTCCGGCTTTAGCCGGACTCCGGCCCGGATCGTGCTGTCCAGCTTGTACCACCCGGCATTTCACTCAAGAATTCGCTCCTGGCAAACCAGACGGCGAACGATATTGTAATGGGGTCCACCATGGTGTTAGCTCGCGCGTCGCTCGCGGCAGTGTTGGCGTTTGCCGTCACCGCCGTGACGACCGCGCAGAACGAGCCTCCGCAGACCACGTTCAAGTCGGGCCTCGACCTCGTCTCGGTCGCGGTGGTCGTCCGCGATGGCGACGGCCGCATCGTCCCGAATCTGCGCGTCGAGGACTTCGAAATCTTCGACAACGGCGAGGCCAGGCCGATCGTTCAGTTCCATCGCGGGCAGGACGCCGATGCGCGCATGGCGCTACTCGTCGACAGCAGCGGGAGCATGGTGCTGACCGGCAAGCGCGAACGATCGCTGCTCGCCACGCATCTGCTGACGGCCGGCTTCGGTAGCGCCGAAGCGGCGACGGTGTTCAGCTTCGACTCGCAGGTCAGGAGGCTGACGCCTTTCACGCGGAATGCGGAAACACTCCTGACGGCCGTCAAGAGCGTCGAACCATACGGCGCAACCTGTTTGTATGACGCGATTGTTGGAACCGTAGAAAGCGTGCGCGACGAGGCGCCGCGAACGCGCGCCATCGTGTTGCTCACGGATGGTGTGGATACAGGCAGCTCCGTTTCCGCAGCCGACGCCGCGACGGCCGCAGCGGCGCTCGATTTGCCGGTCTACGTGCTGGGCGTCGGCAACGAGATGCTGAAAACGACCGTTCTCCCTCCATCCACGGAGGGCAAGCCGTCGATCACGCTTTCCGAGTTGGCGACGCGAACAGGCGGTATGGCCGTCGAAGCGCAATCGGTTGCCGACATGAGCATCATCACGCGGACGATCCTCAGCCGAGCTACGCCATCAGTACACGCTGGCATTCTCGGCTCGAACCGCTCGGGGCTGGCATCCCATCAACGTTCGCGTCCGCAAGGGCGGCCGCGTGCAAGCCCGCTCGCGCGACGGGTATCTGGTGAAGTAAGACCTAGGCCTTCGCGAGACACGAGCTACGGACCCACGGCACTACGGGCAAGCGGACCACTGTGAATTTTGGAGAACTCAAACGTCACCGATCCAGTCACGCGTTGATGCAGCTCCCACCCAATCCGATACTCGCCTGACACTATCACTCGCTCGGCAACTCGCGCGCGGACTCCGCCTCCGGCGGTGAATGCCGGGTCGGAGGCCCAGAACGGCCCGGTTCCGACCTGGTCGCGGCTCCAGAAGCCACCAACACCCCCTACGAGAAACGGCGTGACCGTTCGAGCATCCGGGCCGCGCATAGGATAAATGTCGAAGACCACGTTCCCGGTGAGCATCACGACGCGATCGGTGAGCGAGTCGCCGCCCTCCATGATCACGAGTTCAGGACCGATGCTGATTCGCGGCGTCACCTGTTTGCGCAGCGCCCCACCGAACACGAAAAAATTCTTGGTCGAATCATCCACGAAACCGGCGTAGCCGATGGTGCCGTCGACAATCCACGGCAGTTCCTGGGCGTCTGTTCGAGCGGCGGTGACAAGCCATAAGGCACACACAAGAGCCGCGAAACGGAACACGTTCATCAAAGTCTCCCTACTTTTGGAATGCGCAAACGCAAGGCGGGCAGGCTCAGCCAAATGAGGTCCGGCTAAAGCCGGACGCTACGTTCCCCAATCCATCCCCTCTCAGAGCGTTTGGTCACCCACGTCTTGAGGAACGTCCCCGAAAACGGATATCGTTCGCGTTCCCCTATGCCGAACCGCGCGCTTTTGCTCGTCGTCGTCGTGACCGTTCTCGCACTGCCCCGGCCAACGCTGGCCCAACGTGCGCCCATGCTCGGCAATGTCGAATCGGGGCCGCATGCGGTTGGGTTTCGCACGATCAACGTCACGGACCCGTCACGAACGTCCGGACCCCGGCAGACCGACGAGAAGGCAAAGCCTGAGGACCGCGCGCGGAAGCTCGTGCTGCACGTCTGGTATCCAGCCGACGCCGCGGACGGCGCGGCGATGACGATCGGCGACTACATCCGCGCCTCCGATCCGATCGGGCTGCCAGCCGGAAGCTTCGCAACAGAACATCGTCAGATCTTTCCTCGCGTGTTTGGGTTCGCGCCAACCGACGACGAGTGGATGAAGTCACTCGGCACTCTCGCTTGCCGCCCGGCGTGACGCACAGCCGGCGCCCGGACGTTTCCCGCTCCTGGTTGGTACGCTGCGCGCCATCTCAGTCGTGGCGATGAGCGAACTCCTCGCGAGCCACGGCTATGTCGTCGCCTTCGTACAATCGCCGCGCGATCAGATCGACGCCGAGGGGCTCGTGCTCGAGGCGCTGGTCATGAGTCAGCACGTGCGCGACATGGAGGTCGCTATCGCGACGATGCGGCGAGAAGCGTTCGTGCACCCATCGCAACTCGGTGCGCTGGGGATCAGCGGATCGGGGCTCGCGCAGCTGGTCATGGCGATGCGCTCGACCGATGTCGACGCCATTTCGCAGCTCGAGACCGGCTACTTCTCGCCGATCGGCACGAGCAGTTACCAGGAAGTGACCGCGTACGACACAACGGTGCTTCGTGCACCGTTCTTCTTCGCGCACAGCGAAACGCTGGGACGCACCGCCGATCTGCAGATGGCGGAAATCGAGAAGATGCGCTATGCGCCTCGCTACCTGCTCTATCTCGGCGAGACACGCATGAATCACATGGACTTCGGAACCGAGGGCATCGCCGTGCTGACGACAATGACGCGCCGCGACGATGCGAAGCGTGGCGTGCTGCGTGCCTACGATGCCATTCAGCGATACCAGCTCGCGTTCTTCGACGCGTTCGTCAAACGTGACGCCGCGGCGCGGACGCGCCTGACGACCCAGCCACCGTCCTCAGGCGGGCCGATGATCGAGATCACCGAACAGCCCGCAATCGTACCGGCGCTCTCGCGGCGTGAGTTCCGCGCCCTGCTCGGATCGAACGCCGCGCGCGCGTTTCAGCTCGCGCGCGAAGGCCTCGCCCGCGATCCGAACGCCGCCGTCTTCGACGAGTCCTGGCTGAACACGCTCGGCTACGAACTGTTGCAGACCGGCCAGCCGGATCGCGCGCTGGACGTGTTTCGGCTGAATGTCGAGGCGCACACGTCGTCGGCGAACTCCCTCGACTCGCTGTCCGAGGCGCTCGAAGGCACCGGACAGCGCGCCGCCGCGCTGGAAGCCGCGGAATCGGCGTTGAAGCTGCTCGCCACGGACACGACGATTCCCGCCGCGGAGCGGAAGACGCTCGAAGGCGGCTTGAAGGCTCGCATCGCGCGCCTCAAGTAGGCTCAGACCAGTCCTTAGCGCGCCTCGCGCTTGAACTGGAACGTCTCGGCCTTTCCTCCATCACCCGAAACGGTGGCGTCGAGACCGCCATCGGCGCGCTTCGCGTACCTGACCTTCTTCGGAAAGTCGTGGGCCGGGTTCTCGAACGTCGCGCTCTGGGCATCGAACGCCGTCAGCGTGAATTCCGTCGGCGGACGGCCGTTCGGCTGCGCGATGTAGAGCAGCGTCCCGTTGCGCTCGACGATCCGCAGGAACTCGAACGCGATCATCTTCGAGTCACGGACCGTTCGCGATACCGCGAGCATCGCGCCGCCGGCAGGCGTCGTCCATCGTTCCTCAACGGAAACGGGACCCGTGGACCCGGTCCAGCCTCCGGCAATCCAGGCAACGTCAGCGATTGCTGCTTTCGTCGCTTTGAGCTGCCCGCCGCCGCTTGCGTAAGCGCCTGCGCAAACTTCGGCGTGGCCGGGGCCACACAGCACGACGCTTCCGAGAACAATCCCCAGTGAGATTCGCGCCAGACGCATTTGTCGATTCCTTTCGCAAGGCACCCCAAGTCTCGAGGGCCGCGCCAGTCTAGCGCCGCCCCTGCCGTAAACGCTTGCAAGAATGCGACATCATTACGCTGGTTCAGGACGGGGGTTCAGGACGGGGGTTCACGACGGGGGTTCACGACGAGGGTTCAGCAGGGGTTCACTGGCCGGGACTGCAACGTTTCGGCAGAATAGCGCGTAAGCCCAATTGAAGGGGCTCGCATCCTTCCAAGAGAGGACCGGAACCATTCCGATCGATCTCGAGACGGTCACCGAAGCCCGGCAGGTAGCCCAGGCGCTGGCGGGTTCGCAGTCAGCTTTCGAGCAGATTGTCCGACGCTACCAGCGTCCGGTGATTCGGCTGATTGCACGAATGACTGGCGACGTCGCTCAAGCCGAGGACCTCGCGCAGGAAACATTCGTCAAGGCATTTCGCAACCTTGCGGCGTTCGACCCCACGCGACGGTTGTCGAGTTGGTTGTTTCGCATCGCGCACAACACGGCGCTCGATGCGCTGCGCCGCGTGCGGCCCGTTTACGTTCCGATCGACGTGACGTCCGGCCTGACCGGTGAACGCGCCGGAATCGCCGATCTCTCCGCACCGCCCGCACCCGATCCGGTCGAACGCCGCGCCCTCGGCAAGGCCCTCGAGTCGGCAATCAGCGAGCTGCGACCGGAACAGCGCGTCGCAGTTGCACTGCGGTACGAAGAAGGTTTGTCGTTCGACGAAATCGGGCACGTCCTCGGCGTCCCCGAAGCGACAGCACGTTCGCACGTCCATCGGGCACGTAAGGAGTTGTGCCGCCGCCTGACCGCGGCCGGCTGGGAGCCCTCGTAGGCGGGGTCCTTGGCCGCAACGAACTGACTGGCGGGCGCGTAAGCCTGATAGGAGACCTGCAAGCCGTGGACGAAGAGCTGACCCGAAACGTGCATCGCTGGCTCGAGGCCGATGTCGAGGGCCAGGACGACGAGGCTGACAGCGCATGCCGGGCGGTGTTCGCAGAGGCGGTATCCGAGCCGGCGGTGCCCCTGACCTTTGCCGCGCGGACGATGGAAGCGATCGGCACGGCAACGGCCCAGGACGCCCGTCGCGCCCGCCTGATGCGCCGGGCGATGCTGGGCGGCGGTGCACTGAGTGGTGTCGCTGCAGCCTATTTCGGCGGCGCCTGGGCCATCGCCACGCTCTCGGCCATCATCATTCGCTCTCTGGATCTCCTGCTCGGCGCAACGGTGCGGGTGGCGAGCAGCGTTCAGGCCGGCGCCGATGCGTGGACGGTCCTTTCGAGCATCGGCCGAGCCGTGGGCGCGTTCGTCTCGGATCCCACGGTCACCGTCGCCATGCTCACCATGCAGGGGCTCGCCATCGCAGCGCTCTTCGCGCTGCAACGTCTTCTCGGTACGGACACGGAGCCGTTCAAATGAAGCGCTGGATTGTTCTCACACTCTTCGCACTGCTGACCACCACGTCAGCCGCGCTCGCCTGGCAGCAACCGTCGTCGGACGATCAGCGCGAGCTGCGCGCGCGACTCGAGCAGCGATTCGATGTGGTGCCATTGACCGACGGCGTCGCGCTGAGACCGAAATCGCGCGTGCGCGATGTCCGGCTGATCGAGATCACCGACGGATCGGTCCTCGTCAACGGCGTCACGGTCACGGGTCAGGAACTGCGAGAAAAGCTCGGACCGGATGCGAACGACGTCCTCCGACTGTCGTATCTCGACACCGCGTCTCGCCGTGCGCTGTTTGCACCGCGAGAGACGACGGCTCCGGGCGCGCCATCCGTCGAGCCGCAGCCACCTCTCGAGAAGCCGGCGGGAGCGCCCGCGGAGCCGGAGCCACGACGACGGGAGCGTCACGGAACCGGCGATCGCGTGAGGATTTTCGGAAGCGTCGTCGTGCCTGAAGACGAAGCGGTCTCGGGCCAGGCGGTTGCGGTGATGGGCTCGGTGAAGGTCGACGGTGAGGTCGGCGACACGGTCGTCGCCGTGCTGGGATCGGTGGACCTCGGACCCAAGTCGGTCGTGCGCGGAGACGTGGTCAGCGTCGGCGGCCGCGTAAATCGTCAGGAAGGCGCGCGCGTCCGCGGTGCGGTGACCGAGATCTCGTTCACCGAACCGAATATCCACCTGGACTTCGTCCCGCTCTTCGATTGGCAACGGTTCTGGTGGTTCGACAGGTGGGGAGCCATTCCGCGGCTGATTGGCACGACGTTCCGTTTCCTGCTGCTGCTGATCCTGGCGTCAATCGCGATGGTGGTGGCGCGACCAACCGTCGAGGCGTCCGCCCAGCGAATCGCCGACAATCCCGTGAAGACCACGCTGGTGGGCCTCGCCGCACAGATCCTGGTGTGGCCGGTGCTCTTGATCACCGTGATCGTCCTGGCCATTTCGATCATCGGGATTCCCCTGTTGCTGCTGATGCCGTTCGTCGTGCTCGTGTTGATCCTGCTGGCCCTCGCCGGCTTCAGCGGTGTCGCCTACGCGGTCGGCCAGGGCGCGCGGCGCCGCATCGGTCTCGGCACCGCACCGCCGATTGTGGATTTGTTCCTGGGGATCGTCGTGATCCTGCTGCCGCTACTGCTCGCCAGATTGCTGGGACTCGCGGGATGGCCGGTGACGCCGATCGTGATTCTCCTCGTCCTGACCGGCATCGCGGTCGAATTCCTGGCGTGGTCCGCCGGCATTGGCGCCGTGGTCACCAACGCGTTCAGCAAGTGGCAGGCACGCCGCACGGCGCGTCAGATCGTCACGCCGCCGCCGACGGTATGAAGGAGAATCGGAAAATCGGAAATTGGAAATTGGAAAAGGGCAATCGGCCTTGGCCCGCTGGCCGATCACCGATCACCGATTTCCGGTTTCCGATCTCCGATTTCCGATTTCCGATTTCCGATTTCCGATTTCCGATTTCCGATCGGGCGCGTTAGCGCCCGGCTGCTGCCCGCCCGGCTTTGATCGTCTCCGGATAATCACGGTCGTAGATGATGATCATCCGGAAACCTTCTTTGATCCGCTTCTCGATGTCGTTGACATTCGCGGTGATACCGCAAGGGACGTTGAATTCCTTGCACGACGCGAGCTGCGTCTGAATCGCGCTCTCGACCTTGGCCATGTCACCCTGGAACACGCTGCGCAACGTCCCCGGCCCGGGGAATGCGACTGTCGGGCGCTCGCGTGTGATCTCGCGACTGTTCTCAATCCCCTTCACGCTCTCGACGATGAAGATCGAGGCGAGCTCGCCGTCAGGGTTGATCGGATAGACGTCCGCCTTCTGACGGTATTCCTTTTCTGAAATGCCCCAGTATGCCGGGGCCTCGCCAACGCCGTCGGGCCGCACCCCTCCAGGCTCGGGATACTTCGACGCCTTCTGGGCGTAGCGCATGGCCCCGATCGCCTGCCGCGCCTCCTCGCCGGATTCCATGCCGGGAAAAACGACCGCGTGAACGCCGAGGTTCAACATCTCGGCAATCCGCTGACGCGCCGCCACGGGGTCATCGTGAAAGATGGGGAGTCGCGTCGCCAACGGCAGGCTGTTGGGGTTCTTGACCAGTCCACCCTCGGTCATCGTCTGCATGAACGCCTTGACCTCGGCGGGCTGATAGCTCTGCACGCGTTCCATGTTGATGAACACGAAGTCCATCTGGCCGTCGCCGATGGCCTTTTTGGCGGCGTCAGGAGTACGCGCAGGGGAGAACCAGCCGAACACGACCTGATTCCGCGCCAGCAGATCGACGATCTTGTTGTGCCTGGGCTTGGGCTGAGCCCGCCTGCGCCAAGGCTCCCGCCTGCGCGAAGGCTCCGGCGGGCAAGCCGGCGAGCAACGGCGGGCAAGCCGGACAGAGCCGGCGTTAGCGCCAACGCGGCAAACCCAACCGTTGCGATGGTCAACCTCGCTAACTTGATCCCCATCAGCAAGCCCCCTCGCCTCCTGGCATTCCGGCACGTCGAAGCACGTCGCACGTAGCACGTGACAGGTCGGCACGGTCGCACGTCGCACGTCCGCACGTCGCACGTGTCCCCCTGTGTCCGTCTGGTATACTGCGGCGTGAGTGTACGCTGCGGGGCGAGGGTCAACAATGAAGAATTGCACCCTGGCGGTTCTGGGATTTGTCTGTCTCGCCCTGGGGCTTCGAGCCGATAGCACTCCTCTGTCGAATCCGGACCTGACCGCGGCCGCCGCGCGACCGGTCGCTGCCGTCACCGCTTTCAAACCAACTCCCGCGCACCTGCTGCGCCCGTCGCGACCGTCGCAACACTGACCGCTGAAACGGCGCGCGAGGTCATTGCCGAATACTGTCTCGGCTGCCACGACAAGGGCGGCGCGAAGGGTGACCTCGTTCTCGAGGACTTCGATCCCGCGAACCCGGACCGCCGGCCTGACGTTGCCGAAAAGATGATTCGCAAACTGCGGGCTGGCATGATGCCGCCCGCAGGGGCTGATCGCCCCGAGCCATCGACAGTCGACGCGCTCGCATCGACGCTCGAGACCCGCCTCGATCAGATCGCGGCGCGCAAGCCAAACCCCGGACGGCGCACGTTCCAGCGCCTGAATCGCGCCGAGTACGCCAGGTCGATCTCGCGATCTGCTCGGCCTCGACGTCGACGTGACGGCGTTCCTGCCGCCCGACACGATCAGCCACAACTTCGACAACATCGCCGACGTGCAGGCGCATGTCGGCGACCGTGCTCGAGGGCTACCTTCGCGCGGCGACGAAGATCAGCCGCGACGCGGTCGGCGATCCGGATGCCAGCCCGAGCTCGACGACCTACCGGGTGCCGCGCACCGCGTCGCAGCTCGAGCACGTCGAGGGCGCGCCGTTCGGCACGCGCGGCGGCGTCTCGGTGATCCACAACTTCCCGGCCGACGGCGACTACACCTTCCGGATGATGCTGCACTCGATCCCGACCGGGCAGCTGTATGGCAGCACCGTGCGCGGCGAGCAGCTCGAGGTTTCGATCAACGGCGAGCGCGTGGCGCTGATCGACATCAACCCGCGGATGAGCGAAGCGGATCCGAACGGGATGAACCTGCAGACGCCGCCGATCGCGGTCAAGGCCGGCGCCGCAGCGCGTGTCCGCCGCCTTCATCCAGCGATCCGACGGTCCGGTCGACGATCTGCTCGCGCCGGTCGAGCACACGCTCGCCGACACGCAGATCGGCGCGGCGATTGGCGTGACGACGCTGCCGCACCTGCGCGACCTGGCGATCGTCGGGCCGCACAACGTCACCGGCGTGTCCGACACGCCGAGCCGCCGCAGATGTTCACCTGCCGCCCGGTTGCTCGCCGACGAAGAGGCGCCTGCGCGACGAAGATCATCGGGCAACTCTGGCGCGGCAGGCCTACCGCCGGCCGCTCACCGCCGAGGACGTCGCGGGCCTGATGAAGTTCTATGAGGAGGGCGCGCCGGCGGCAACTTCGAAACCGGCATCCGCACCGCGCTGCAGGCGATCCTCGCGAGCCCGCACTTCATCTTCCGGATCGAGGAAGTCCCGGCGAACGCGAAGCCGGGCCAGAACTACCGGATCAGCGACCTCGATCTCGCGTCGCGGCTGTCGTTCTTCCTCTGGGCAGGACCGCCGGACGGCGAGCTGCTCGCTGAAGCGACACGCGGCGCGTCTGCGGACGCCCGCCGTGCTCGAGAAGCAGGTGCGGCGCATGCTCGCCGATCCGCGAGCGGCCGCGCTCGCGACGCGCTTCGCCGCGCAGTGGCTGCGGCTGCAGGACCTCGACAAGATCCACCCGGATCCGCTCTCTACCCGCAGTACGACCACACGCTCGCGCGACGCGATGCAGCGCGAGACGGAGCTGCTCTTCGACACGATCGTCCGCGAGGACCGCGACGTGCTCGAGCTGCTGACGGCCGACTACACGTTCGTCAACGAGCGGCTGGCGCGCCACTACGGGATCCCCAACGTCGTCGGCACCCGATTCCAGCGCGTCGCGCTGACGGACGCGAATCGCCGCGGCCTCCTCGGCCACGGCAGCATCCTGACGATGACGTCGGTGGCGGATCGCACCTCGCCGGTGCTGCGCGGCAAGTGGGTGCTCGAGGTGCTGTTCGGCAGCGCCGCCGCCGCCGCCGCCGGCCGATGTCCCGGATCTCGAGGAGACCAAGGCTGGCGACGGCACGCGGCTGCTGTCGGTGCGCGAGCGGCTGGAGGAGCACCGCGACGAGTCCGGCCTGCCGCTCGTGCCATCGCGTGATCGATCCGCTCGGGCTCGCGCTCGAGAACTTCGACGTCGACCGGCGCGTGGCGCATCAAGGACAACGGCGTGCCCGTCGACGCGTCCGGCGAGCTGTACGACGGCTCCCCGCTGGACGGCCCGGTGGCGCTGCGCAAAGCGTTGCTGAAGCGCCAGGAGATCGTGCTCCGAACGTTCACCGAGAACCTGATGGCCTACGCGCTCGGCCGGCGGGTCGAGCACTTCGACATGCCGGCGGTCCGCACGATCGTCCGCGAGGCGGCCCTGTCGGCAGAACAAGTTCTCGTCGTTCGTCCTCGGCGTCGTGAAGTCCCCGGCGTTTCAGATGAGCCGTGCACGAAGACGACACGACGACACGACTGACGACGAGCGACTGGCGACTGCCGACTGTCGACTACAAGGAGCCGCGTTATGTTCTTGACGAAGAAGCACATCTCGCGGCGGGACGTTCTTCGCGGGATGGGCGCGACGATCGCGCTGCCGTTCCTCGACGCGATGGTGCCGGCGCGCACGCTCGCTGGCGAAGACAGCGGCCGCCGGGCGAACGCGGCTGTCGTGCATCGAGATGGTGCACGGCGCGGCCGGCAGCACGGCGTTCGGCCTGGCGAAGAACATGTGGTCGCCGGCGGCGGTCGGACGCGAGTTCGATCTGTCGCCGAGCAGCCTGAGCCCGCTCGAGCCGTTCCGCGACTACCTGACGATCGTCAGCAACACCGACGTGCGCAACGCCGAGGCGTTCGAGCCGAAGGAAATCGGCGGCGATCACTTCCGGTCGAGCGCGGTCTTCCTGACCCAGGCGCATCCGAAGCAGACCGAAGGCTCGGACGTCTACGTCGGCGTGTCGCTCGATCAGCTCTACGCGCAGCGGTTCGGCCAGGACACGCCGATTCCGTCGATGCAGCTGTGCATCGAGAACGTCGACCAGTCGGGCGGCTGCGCCTACGGCTACGCCTGCGTCTACACCGACACCATCAGCTGGGCGGCGCCGACCGAGCCGCTGCCGATGGTGCGCGACCCGCGCGCGGCGTTCGACAGCTGTTCGGCGTCGGCGCGACGCCCGAGCAGCGCGCCGCGAACCGGCGCACCAACAAGCAGCATCCTCGACTGGGTGACGGCGGAAGTTGCCAAGATTCGCCGCGATCTCGGACCGACCGACCGCACCCGGCTGAACGAGTACCTCGACGACATCCGCGAGATCGAGCGCCGCATCCAGAAGATCGAAGCGCACAACGCGAGCGGCGAGCCGCGCGAGCTGCCCGGCGCGCCGATCGGCGTGCCGGACTCGTTCGAGGAGCACGTCCGGCTGATGTTCGACCTGCAGGCGATCGCCTTCGCCGGCGACATCACGCGCGTCTTCTCGTTCAAGCTCGGACGCGATGGCTCGGCGCGCGTCTACCCGGAGAGCGGCGTCAAGGCACCGTTCCACCCGGCGTCGCATCACGGCGAGCGAGAAGACCGCATCACGCAGTTCGCGCAGATCAACAAGCACCACGTCGTCCTCGTGCCGTACTTCCTCGACAAGCTGAAGAACATCCACGAGGGCGACAGCAACCTGCTCGACAACACGCTCGTCATCTACGGCTCGCCGATGGGCAACTCGAACGTGCACAACCACAAGCGCTGCCCGCTGTTCCTGGCCGGCCACGCCGGCGGGCACCTGAAGGGCAACCTGCACCTGAAGGCGCCGGATGGCACGCCGATGGCGAACGTCATGCTGACACTGCTGCACGACCTGGGGCTCGACGACCTCAAGGCGTTCGGCGACAGCACCGGCGAATTCGCGCTGACCACGGTGCCCACGACTGTCTGAGGCGGCATGTCGAACGCAAGAATCTCGCGACACCTGGGCCTGGGCGTACTCGGGGCTGGCCGTACTCTGCGTCCTGCTGAGCGCGTCGCCGAACGATGCCACGCGTGGCTGATGCGGCGATGGCCGGCGACCGCGAAGTCGTGCGATCGCTGCTGAAGCAGGGCGCCGACGTCAACGCCGCACAGGGTGACGGCATGACGCCGCTGCACTGGGCGGCCCGCCGCGGTGACGTCGAGCTGGCGCAGATGCTGATCTACGCCGGCGCAAATGTTCGCGCGACCACCCGGCTGGGCGGCTGGACGCCACTGCTCATGGCCGCGCAACTCGGTCACGCGAAGATGATCGAGACGCTGCTGAATGCGGGCGCGGATCTGAAAGCGACGACGGCGTTCGGCGCGACCCCGCTGATGCTGGCGTCGGCGTCCGGCAATCCTGACGCGGTACGCCTGCTCCTCTCGAAGGGTGGGGACGTGAACGCCGCCGAGTCCGTTCGCGGCGAGACGGCGCTGATGTTCGCCGCCGCCTACAACCGCGTCGATGCGATGCGGTTGCTGATCGACGCCGGCGCGGACGTCAAACGCCTGTCGAAGGTCTTCGATCTCAAGTCGCAGACGAATCCAACCCGGATGAAGAAGCGTTCCTGCGCGCCCAGCAGGATGGCTTGCGCCAGGGCGCCCGAGGCGGGCGCGGACGGTGGCGGTTACGGCGCGGCTGAAGCTCCCGCGGAGACCGAACGGCGAGCGGACAGCGCGCGGCGACCCCCGGAGCTCGCGCCGCGAGCCGCGGCACACCGGCGGGGCCGCAAGCGCCGCCGCCAACCGCGGCGCGTCCTCCCGACGTCGCCGGCGGGACGCGGCAGTTCAGGTTCGCCGAGCTGGTCAGCGCGCAGGGCGGCCTGTCGCCACTGCTCTTCGCCGCGCGTCAGGGACACCTGCAAGCGGCGCAACTGCTGCTGGCGCGCGGAGCCGACGTCAACCAGATCAGCACCGGCGACGCGACGAGCCCGCTGCTCATGGCCATCATCAACGGACATTTCGATCTGGCGAAGGTGCTGCTCGACGCGGCGCCGACCCGAAGCTCGCCAGCGACAACGGCGTCACGCCGCTCTACGCCGTGCTGAACGTGCAGTGGGCGCCGAAGGCGCTCTATCCACAGCCGCGCGCCTACACGCAGCAGAAGCTCACGCACATCGAGATGATGAAGCTGCTGCTCGACAAGGGCGTCGACGTCAACGCGCGGCTGCACAGGAAGGTCTGGTACTCCGGCTACAACTTCGACCTGTCGGGCGTCGACGAAATCGGCGCGACACCGTTCTGGCGCGCCGCATACGCCAGCGACGTCGAGGCGATGCGGCTGCTCGTCGCGCACGGCGCCGATCCGAACATCCCGACAATGAAGCCGGCCGGACGTCCGCGCACGGGGGACGGCGGGCGCGAGACCGTCGACGACGTGTCGACGCAGCCGCCGGTGCCGATGGGTGGGCCTGGCGTCACCCCGCTGCAGGCGGCCTCGGGGGTCGGGTTCGGCGAAGGCTACGCCGCGAACTCACACAGGAACGCGCCGACCGGCTGGATGCCGGCGGTCAAGTATCTGGTCGAGGACCTGGGCGCCGACGTCAACGCACAGGATCACGAGGGCAACACCGCGCTTCACCACGCCGCCGCGCGCGGCGACAACGAAATGATCCTGTATCTCGTGTCGAAGGGCGCCGACGTCATGGCCGTCAACCGCGCCGGCGAGACGACGGTGGACATGGCCAACGGTCCCGTCCAGCGGATCCAGCCGTTCCCCGAGACCATCGCGCTGCTCGAAAAGATGGGCGCGAAAAACAACCACCGCTGCAAATCCTGCTAACTCCCAAAAAAGGTGGCTGGCACCTTCCCGGGCCAGGTGCCAGCCACCTTTCAGTTTTTTCACGCGTTTCAGTTTTTGCGTACGTAGGTCGCCGGACCGAGCTGTGAGAGGATTTGCCCGGCCGCGGCCAGTGTGGCTCGTGCGCGTGCAGATGCCAGTCGTCGGACGGCCATCGTCCCCCTTCCGCGCGAAGACCAGATACTCGCGGCCGATCTCGAATCCGAACATGCAGTCGCTGACGATCGACGTGACGCTGATGCGCTCGCTGCGCACGCCGCGCCACGCGCGGCGGACTTCGAACACCACCTGACGATCGATCGGCCGCACTTCTCCAGTCGCCCCGCCATCCCTCGTCGTCCGGATGTGCTCCTCCCGCTCGACGATCTCGACGACGCGTCCGTGGAAGATGAACTCGGTCTCCTCACGCACGGCCGCGGAGAGCGGCGGCAGCCGAACGCAGTCGCACGCCAGAAGCCTGACCGCGACGCCGTCCATCGCGCACAACAGCCCGACTGCCCCAACCAGAGTCAGAATGCCTCGACGCCTGACATGTCCGAGTCGCATGATCCTCCGTACGAACCGTTGTGTGAACCCTCGTCGTGAACCCTCGTCGTGATCCTCCTTGTCCGTGTCTGTTCGTCCGGCCGATCGAGCCGGTCGTCTCGGGGCGCCCGCTTCGCTGCGCGGAAAAACGGTCTCGTCGCAGCGCGCCTGACGACCCGCCGCCGGCTGGGCTGATCCGCACGTCCGCGCCCAATCGGTTGGGCAACGGGGTCAGCCGTTCACTGGTGGCGAAACTCGGGCCGGCGACGATCGGACCCGCGACGAGGCCGTTTTTCAGACTGCCGCCGTCGCGCAGCTCAGAGGGCGCCCCGAGCCAACCGGCTCGCTCGGCTCGGACCCGTGTCCGTGAGGGTGAACCCCCGTTGTGAACTACCGTCTGTGAACCCCCGTGTGAACCCTCGTCGTGAACCCTCGTCGTGAACCCTCGTGTGAACCTTCGTCGTGAACCCCCGTCGTGAACCCTGTTCGTAGTGGTCACTCATCCCCGCCTCCCACGTCTCTATTTGGACTGCGAAGGGGGATGGTTGGCCGGCCCGGTGACAGTTTCGAAAGTCGTGACGAACGACGACTGTCAGCAACAGGTCAAATGTTCGTCAGATTGTCGCCGGGCCCGTCGCAAGCGCCGACGAGCGGCCTACCATGACGCCATGCCGATCGCACGCTCACCATTTCTCACGTTCGCGTTGGCGGCGCTGCTCTGCCTTCAGGGTGGCGTGGCCGCAACCTCCGCAGTCCAGCCTCAGCCGACCGTCATCGATCCTCCTCCCGTCGATGAAGCAGCTCTGATCAGCCGTCTCGTTTCCATGACCCAGCCTGCGCGCGGCGAGCGCGCGATCATCGTGTTCGACCCGAGGTACTACCCTGGCATCACCAACGGCCTGCGTGACGAGCTCAGTCGGCGCGGCGTCGACACCTATCTGCTCGTCGAAGACAGCGAGGAAATGATCCGCAGCTACATCAACGACGACGCCGCGCACGATCGTCGCGAGGCGGAAGTGATCGAGACGCTGCTGCCGTTGTTCAGGCGGGCGGACATCTTCTACTGGATGCCGGCGCGCGGCTATGCCGACGACCTGCGCTGGGAGCGACTCGTCGAACGCAGCCGTGTGCGCAGCGTCCACTTCCACTGGTTCCTGCCCTACCCGGGCGAGCGGACAAACGATCGAATCGTCGCAGACACGCCGGGGCAGGTGCAACGCTGCCTCGACGTCGACTTCGAAGCGCACGCGCGGCGGCAGGACATGCTCGCCGCGGCGCTGCGCGGTCAGACGCTACGCATCACCACGCCGGGCGGCACCGATATCCGCGTCGACGTGCCGCGGGATCAATGGTTCCATCAGGGTGACGGCGACGCGTCGAAGGCTCGTGCCGCCAGGGCGCGTTCGATTCGCGATCGACAGATCGAGCTGCCGGTGGGAATGTTCAACTTCCTGCCAGACGCCAACTCGTTCGAGGGAACGCTCGTCGCGCCTGCGATTCCACGTGCCGGCGCCGAAGTCCGCGACGCGCGGATGACGCTACGAAAGGGTCGGGTCGTGGAACTCACGGCCGTCAATGGCGCCGACCGTGTACGCGAAACGTTTCGAGAGATCGGGCCGGACGGCGACCTGATCGCGACGGTGTCGCTCAATACGAACCCGCACAACCCGCGGAACGGCGTCGGGATCGAGATTGGATCGAACTGGGAGAACGGCGGACGCAATCGAGCGAAAGGTGCATCGCGGCTGACGATACGCCTGACCGACGCGACGCTCACTGCCGGCGGGCGAGTGCTGGTTGAGGACGGCGCCATCCGCTGGGACAGCGTCGAAAACCAGGACGTCACCCGACCCCGGCGCGCTCCCTGATCCGCTGGTCCCTGGCACCTTTCGCGGGAAGGTGCCATCGAACTATAATCTGGGGTTGAATCAGGAGGACTTATGAAGAGATGCGTGTTGCTCATCGCCGCGTTCGCCTTCGTGGCAACGAGCACGGCGTTCGCCGCTGAGGAAACCTGGAAGGGGACGATCAGCGACTCGATGTGCGCTGCCAAACACTCCGCGGACAAGCACGGCGACAAGGCAGCCGATCACGCCTCATGCGTGCAGAAGTGCGTTGATAAAGGCGGCCAGTACGTCTTTCTGACCGGTGACAAGGTCTACAAGCTCTCGAACCAGGCATTCGCCGGTTTGAAAACGCACGCCGGACAGGAAGTCATGCTGACCGGCGAGTTGAAGGGCGAGGCGATTACCGTCTCGAAGGTGGCGCCGCCCGAGAAGAAGTAGCGTTGGACGCGCCGGGGTTCGTCAGCCTAGACGATCCCCGCGCGCTCCTTGATCCGCTGCACTGCGCCCTCGTTCGACTCGAGGTAGCGTCGCGTCTCGGCCAGTTGCGCCACGGCCGACTGCAGCTCTTTCTCCCCCAGCGACCGGCTTGTGACCGCCGACGTGATCAACCGGTCGGTCAGTTCGGCCAGCGTCGCGCACCACGTGACGGCGTCTTCAAAAGCCACGACAACCATGCGGAGGTCCCGTTCGTCGATGCTCATCGCTCTCTCTCCCTCCGGTCGCGATCGAGTGTGAATAATATCTGATTCGGCTCCCGCGGAGAGCCGGAAACGCGGATCCAATCCCCGTTGCCAGCCACTGATCCCGGTCTGGCCTCCATTCGCCATCGACCACTTGGCCGGCCTCGGTCGCCGTGACATTCTCTGCCCGGAGGAGATGTCCATGAAAGCGGTCAGTATTGCTGGCGTGTGCCTGGTGACGGCTGTCTCCGCCGCCGTTGTCGCCGCCGTCCTGCAGCGCCCGGCACCGGCCATGACCCAGGTCGCCGACGGCATCTTTCTGTTCCAGACCGCCCCGTACGGCGACGTCGGCATGGACGGCAACTCGGTCGCCATCATCTCGGACGATGGGGTGCTGGTGTTCGATTCGAATGGCACGCCGTCGGCATCCGCGGCCGTTCTCGCGGAGATCAGGAAGCTCACCGACAAACCGGTCCGGTATGTCGTCAACTCCCACTGGCACTGGGATCACTGGTATGGCGCCGAGACCTACGCGCGGGCGTTTCCGGACGTTCGCATCATCACGCACGAAAAGACGCGGCAGATGATGATGGGGCCGGCCCTCGAGTTCAACCGGCCGGGCCTCGACACGCAACTTCCGGGGTTCATCGCCAGCCTCGAGCAACGCATCGCCACAGCCGAGGCGACGACTCCGCCGCCGGCGAACCTGCCGCGGTTGAAAAAGTCCCTCGAGGATGCGCGGTTCTTCCTCGATCAGAAGAAGAACACGAAGCACACGTTCGCGAACCTGACGTTCACGAACCAGCTGACGCTGTACATGGGAAAGCGTGAGATTCGCGTTCTGAACTACGGCCGCGCGGTCACCCCAGGCGACGCATTCCTGTACCTCCCGAACGAGCGCATCCTCATCACCGGCGATCTGTTGATCAACCCGATTTCTTTCGCCCTCAGCTCATACCCCACGGAATGGCTGAAGGCGCTGGAGGGGCTCGACGCGCTCGATGCGTCGCTGATCATTCCCGGTCACGGCGAACCGCTGACCGACAAGACGCTCCTGCGCGCGACGATGGGGGTGTTTCGCGAGCTGCTGCGTCAGGGAAAGGAAGCAAAGAAGAAAGGTCTTGACGTCGACGTGGCGCGGGACCAGATCATGCCTTCGCTGGCCGAGTATCAGGCAACGATCACCAAGGGCAACACGGCGCTGGACGCCCCGTTCAAGATCCAGCTCGTCGACTGGTACCTGCACCGGGTGTACGAAGAGCTGGACGGTCCACTGACCGACGCCATTTCGGCGATCCCGCAGAAATAACCGCTACTTCAAAACCTCCGAGCAGGGCACACGGCACGCGCGCCGGGCGGGGAGCCATGCCGCCAGTGCGCCGGCGATGACGATCAGGAGTGGCGCGAGGGCGAAGGTCACCGGATCGGCCGGCTGGATGGTGAACAGCATGCCCTCGATCGCCCGCGCCAGCACCACACCTCCCGCCAGACCGAGGACCGTTCCAGCAGAATACCGGCAGCATGCCCTGCATGACGATCAGCCGCACCACGTGCGACGCATCGGCGCCGAGCGCCATCCGTATTCCCATTTCGCGCGTCCGCTGACTGACTGCAACAGAGATCACGCCGTACGCGCCGAGCGTGGCGAGTACGAGCGCCAACGCCGCGAACAGACCGAGAAGCGCCGTCCTGACGCGGGCGTCAGCCACCGACTGATCGACCATCTGCGCGAGCGTGCGCACCGCGTAAAGGGGTACATCGGGTTCGAGCGCGCGGACCTCACGACGAAGCGACGGGACGAGGGGCGCCGGATCGCCCATCGAACCGGATGACCACGAACATGCCGCCGTAGCCCGGCGGCTGCGCTTGCGGCGTGTAGAACTCGGGCACTGGCTCCGCGATCGAGGCCGAAGTGACGGACGTCGCGCACGACCCCGATGATCTCGCGGGCGTCGTTCTGTTTGCGGGACGAGTAGACAAGGCTTCGGCCGATAGGGTTCTCGCTGGCAAAGAACTGCCGGGCCAGCGCCTGGTTCACGACCACCACACGCGGCGCCGTGGCATCGTCCCGCTCGCGTGAACAGCCGGCCGTCGACGAGCTCGATGCCCATGGTCTCGAAGTACGCAGGGCTGGCGGACCGGACCTCCGCGCATGGTTCCTGGCCTGCCACGACGACCTGGCCGAGGACGTGAAAGCCGTCACAGGAATACCCACCCGAGAGCGGCAGGATGTTGACGGCGCCCACCGATCGCACCCCCGCCAGCGAGCGGATCTGCGTGTACAGGCGATCGAAGAAGACCTGCCGTTGCGGATCGTCGATAGCGGGTCGACGGCACGGCGATTCTGAACGACAGCAGCTGGTTCGTTCGGAAGCCGGGATCGACGTGCGTCAGGTACCAGAAGCTGCGAATCAGGAGTCCGGCGCCAATCAGAAGCGCCACGGAGAGTGCGACCTCGACGGTCACCAGTGACGCTCGAAGCCGACGGGCGCCACGACCATCGGTGTGACGCGCAACTGCGCCGACGACCGCGCGGTCGGCGCCGCGGGCGACCTGGGCGGCCGGGAGCACCCCGAAGACGAGACCGGCGACGACAGACAATCCGAGCGCAAACAGCAGGACGGTCCCGTCGAGCGCTATCCGGTCGCGATGGAGCGCGGAGATTGCCGTCAGACTCGACAGTGCCGACGTGCCCCACCAGGCGATGGCCAGGCCAGCCGATCCCGCCAACCGCCGCGAGTACGAGTGATTCGGTCAGCAGCTGACGCATGACGCGCGTGCGCGTGGCGCCGAGCGCTCTGCGGACGGTCAGCTCGCTGGATCGTGCGCTGCCGGCCGCGAGCAGCAGGTTCGCGAGGTTCACGCAGACGATCAGCAGAATCGCGCCGGTCGCGGCCTGCAGGACGACGAGCGGTGTGCGCACGTCGCCGGTGATGTCTTGTGCAAGCGGGCGCATCGATATCGAACGGCCGGTGTTGGTCTTGGCGTAAGCCTTCTCCAGCGATGCGGCGATACCCTTCAGTTCTGCATCCGCGCTCTGCAGGCTCACGCCATCATTGAGGCGTGCGATCGCGCGAACGTATCGGCCGCCTCTGCCCGACACGTCCTCGTCCTGATCGAGGAGCGCAAAGACGTCAGGCGTCGCATCGACGTTGGGATCGGGATGCACGAAGCCCGGCTCGAGCACGCCAATCACGGTCGACGGCTGTCCGCTCGACGATCGACTTGCCGACGATCTGCTGATCGCCGCCAAAGCGGCGCTTCCAGAAACCATCGGAGATGACCACGACGTCGGGCGGCGTCGGACGGTCCTCTTCCGCGATGAACAGACGGCCAATCACCGCACCGCGCCGAGCGCGCGAAAGTATCCGGACGTGACGAGAAGATATGGCGCGCGTTCGGCTTCGGCGCCGCCGGTGACAGTGACGAAGCCGCCGAGATTGTGTGCGCCGAGCGCAGCGAAGGAGGTGGCGAGCCGCGCGAAGTCCGCAGCGTCAGGGACCGACAGGTTGCCGAGCGCCAGTTGCCGTAAGGCGCGCATCAACACCGGAGATCTTCACGAGCCGGTCGAGGCTCGGGAAATGGAAGCGGCGTCAGGAGAACGCCATGTACGGCGCTGAAAATGGCCGTCGTCGCGCCGATGCCGAGCGCGAGCGTCGCGATAGCGGCGATCGAGAACACCGGCCGCCGGGATCAGCATCCGTGGGCCGTAACGAATGTCCATGGTCGACATGTCGAGGCTCCATTCGTGCTTCCACGACCACACGAAAGAAGAAGATGGCGCCGCAGCACCGCGCGAGAAGACGAAGCTGGCGACGATTCAGAGACACGGGCGTGCTCGGCTGACTCGTTCGCACGTGCAACTCTGCGAGCCACCCCGCCGACGATACGTCGTCGGCGCCAGGCCGGCGCGAGGCGACTCAGCATGCTCGCATAACGGCCGACGAACGGAAGAATGAAGGGCTCGGACCATGGTCACGTCTTCCTGGGTTGCTCCTTCAGCCTGCTGCTTGCCGGCAGCTGTTCGAGCTCGCGCAACTGACGCACCCACTCGTCCAGAGCGCGCTTCCCCGCCGGCCGAAGCTCGTAATAGCGGCGCGGAGGGCGGCCTTCCTGTTGCGCAATGCGCGGGTCCTCCCACTGCGACTGCAGCAACCCCTCGTTCTCGAGACGGCCGAGGGCCGGGTAGACCGTTCCGCCCGGCAGGCTGGTGACATCGATGATGTCGAAGCCGTGGCGGTATCCGTTTTCAATAGCTTTGAGAATGGCGAAGGTCGCCATGCCGGGTCGTCGCGGCATGGACATAGTAGATTATCTATCTAGATAGATTGTCAAGTGGAAGTAACTGCACACCTTTTCACTCAAACCACCCGTCAAGGCTTCTTCCGGCGCTGGAAAATGCCGAAAACAGCGGTCGTGAAGCACATCACGCTGCAAACCGACGACGTCCCAGCGGCGCCGTTTCTGATGGATCGGCGAAGACACCCGGATCGGCGGGCGAGTTGGCGAGGAGGCCGAAGGGACAGTGACTGGCAACACCGTCCCCCGGACGTCTGGCAGCGGGTAACTGACGAGACGCAACCACCTGCGCGCTGGCGCCAGGTGCTCGCGTCACTGCATCTCTGGTAGATATCTACTTTCCGAATTCGATGGTCACTCTCTTGTCGGGGATGACCTTCAGGCCAGGTACGTCGGCGAGCGACTTGAGATCGGTCGCCCCCTGCAGTTTCATCAACGCGGCTTCGTCGGCGAGCAGCTTGTCGAAATCCAGCTGCAGCAGCGTCACGTCCGATCCCTTCACGTAGGGGGCGTTGGTCTTGATGATCCGGCCATCGACATTCAGCGTGATGTCGACGAACATGCCGGCCATCATCGCCTTCATCATCTGAATCGCCTGCTGATTGGCCGCCGGGTTCGACTTGTCGCCACCGATGCCCAAACCGCTCATCGGATTCAGCCCCGAATCTGCCAGGGCTCTTCTCCGGCATGACGATGGTCAGGATGGATGACGATCCGCGCCGTTCGAACTCGAAGTTGAACGGCGACTCGCCACTGCCTGACCCCGCTTCCAACGATGCGGTGCCCTTGGTCGGATCCTGATTCATCTTCATCCGCAGCTTGCGCACGTCGTCAAAGGCGAACCGCGCGCGATAGCCTTCCACCTGCGCGGTCTTGAACGGCTCGCCGGAGACGAACTGCACGCCCATCGTCTCGGCGGCCTTTTTCGCCTGCTCCTCGCCGAACAGCTGCGGCGGCGCCGACTTCCCTTCCGCTTGTGCGCCCGCAAACCCCTGAAGCATCGCCAGCGCCTGCGGGCTGACACCGGTTTCCTGCACGACCGTGCCGCTGCCGTCCGGCTTGAGCGAGATGACGGTCGTGGAACGGAGACATCCCGACGCCAGGAGAGCAAATACCAGGACACCTGTCATGCGCTGCATTGTGGGACTCCCGCGAAAGCGGCTGATTTAGGGGGGCCCACTCATTGTATCAAGGGAGGGGTCAGGTCTTGAATCCTCACCTTTTTCACGACCTGCCCCGCGGTCCCGGGGCAGGTCGTGAAAAAGGCTGCGATTCAAGACCTGACCCCGAACTACACAAGAATGCCCACCATCTCTCTTACCACGACGTCAGGGACCTCCCAGTGCGGCGCGTGACCGACATCCTTGAGTGCCACGAACGCGGCGGTCGGGATATGACGGCGCAGCGACTCCTGATCCCAGAGTGAAAACACCGAGTCGCGATCGCCCCAGAGAATGGACACGGGGCATGTCGCCGGGACCTTGACCGGCCCCGAATCGAACAGGGAGCGAAAGGCGCTCTTCCACACGTGCGCGGGCACCTTGCGGCTCTCGTTGACGACCTGATCGAAGAACCCGCGCGGAACGGGCCGATGGATGGTGCTCGCCTGAAACGCGCTGATGAAGTCCACGCTCACCGGATCGTCGAGCTTCTCGACCTCTTCGACGAGATCCGTGACGACATCGTTCCTGGCCGTCGCCGCTGATCCCAGGAGCAACAGCGACATGACTCGGTCGCCAGCCTGGCCGCCACGCGTTGCGCCACCAGGCTCCCCATCGAATGACCAACCACGATCGCGCGGGAAATGCCGAGCGCGTCGAGGAGCGCCACCGCGTCGGCAGCCATCGAATCGAGCGTGAAGTCGCTGGCCGATTTGTCAGAATCGCCATGACCGCGCTGATCCGGAACGACCGCGCGCAGGTCTGGCGGGAGCAGCGACAAGACGCGGCTGAACGAAAACCATGAGTCCGTGACTCCATGAAGCATCAGCACCGCCGGGGCGTCGCTTGCGCCTTGCGCTGCATAGCGAAGCCGGATGCCCGTCTGGAGATGCGCGGAGTGAAACGTGACGGCCGGTGAAAGCATGTAGAACCTCCGAATTCCGCTTCTTCACGATCGATTACGAAGTCTCCAGATGAGGTGCCGTCAGCGTGGGCTTACCATCTGGTAAGCAAATCGTGAGCGTCCCGCTGGCGGGACCAGGAATCCAGCCTGCGGGACCGGCCAGGCCGGCAGGATCGCGCAAAAACCCTCGAACTCCGCGAGGCGCGCCAGATCTTGCTGTCAAGAAACAAGATCTGACCCTGATAACTATGTTGCGCGACTTACGACAGGCTGCTCATGCCCTCCGGGTCAATCCGCTGTTCACGCTGGCGGCGGTCCTCGCCTTGGGCCTGGCGATTGGCGCGAACGCTGCCATCTTCGGCCTCGTGGACGCTCTCTGGTTCCGGCCGGCCGGCGTCAGCAATTCCGGCAGCCTCGTTCGCGTCTTTTCGACAACGGACACGAACAGGGCGGGCACCTGGTCCTTCCCCGAGTACCTCGACATCCGCGACCGGATTGGCGCGTTCGACGGCGTGGTGGCCCGAGGACGGCGCGGCGCGACGCTGACGGCGCCTGATGGCACCGAGCAGCTGGCGCTCGTCAACGTCGTCTCGATGAACTTCTTCACCGATGCTCGGAGTTCGGCCGGCGCACGGGCGGCTCTTCACACCGGCTGACGAGTCCGCCCTCGCGGCAAACCCGGGCGTGGTCCTGGGCCACGCATTCTGGTCGGAGCGCTTCGGCGCGGACCCCGCGCTCGTTGGGCGCACGATCAATCTTGGCCGTGGCACACCGGTCCCGGTGACGGTCCTCGGCATACTTCCGCGGAACTTTCGTGACCTCGAGGCCTCCGCCGATCGCGACATCTGGATTCCCACGGCCACGTGGGTGGTGCTGAACGGTCGCGAAGAGTTCGATCAGCGGCAGGCGCGCTGGTTCGACGTCATCGCACGGCGCAAGGCCAGGTCGTCGGTCGATGCCGCGAACGCCGAGGTCGCAACGCTCGTCTCCTCCATGGCGCGTGACGCCGGTGACGCGACCGAGCGGCGCAGCGCGCGCGTCATCTCCGAACTGGCGTGGAAACTCGAGATCGGCGGCGTCAACGCGGTCGCACTCCTCGGCCTGGTCCTGCTCGTCGTCGTGATTACGTGCGTCAACGTCGCGAATCTGCTGCTGGCACGGGGCATCGCGCGCAGCCGCGAGCTTGCCGTGCGCGTCGCCATCGGCGCCACACGGATGCGGCTCCTCCGCCAGTTGATGACGGAAAGTGCGCTCCTCGGCGCTCTCGGCGCGGTAGCCGGCCTCGACGATCGCGATGTGGATGATCAGGCTGATGCCGGCAGTCCTCGTCCCGCCGCCCGGGTTCCGATCGTCACTGGTCTTCGAGACCGACGCCCGCGTCATCATCTTCACGCTCGTGGTGACGCTGCTGACGACGATCCTCTTCGGTGTTGCGCCGAGCTGGACGGCCGCACGCGGAGACGTTGCGCCGCTCATCAATCCTGGCGGGCGGGACACCGGTTCCAGCAACCGCGGCTCGACGACGCTGGTGATCATGCAGGTGGCGGTGTCGCTGGTGCTGCTGGCAGCGGCTGGCGTGCTCGCGCGCAGCTTCATCGCGACCGGACGCGCGGATCTCGGCTTCACGCGCGAGCCGCTGCTGACCGCGTTTGCGACGGCCGGACAGTGTGAGCCCCGCAACCGTTGACGAGGCACGGCGTCAGCTTGCGGCGCTGCCGGGTGTGACGCAGGTGGCGGTCGCGATCCGCGCGCCTCTGAGCTTCTCGAGCGGTGGGATCGCGCAGCCGGTGTATTTCCCCGACACCCCGCCGGCCCCGGGCGCCGGGCTTCCCGAAGTCAAGTTCAACGCGGTCAGCGCAAACTATTTCGATGTGCTGCGCACCAGACTCGTAAAGGGCCGGCTGTTCGATGCGAGTGACGAACGGCCCGGCGAGCCGGTCGTCATCGTCAACGAGCGATTTGTGCAGCGAATACTTCCCTGGCCGTGACCCGATCGGCGCAATCGTGCGACTCGGCGGAAACACCGGCACCCCCCATCGCATCGCCGGTATCGTCAGAAACGCCGTCATCAACCGGGTTGGCGAGGAGCCGGAACCCTATTTGTATCTGCCTTACGCCCGTGGCGATACCCGGAGATCACTTTCTTCATCGACGCTGCCGGAAACGTTACCGACCCTGACTGCCGCGACCCGCGACGTGCTCACGAAGCTGGATCGACGGCTCCAGCCGCGTCTGCAAATCACCATGGCGCAATACGTCGAATACTCGACGAGCACGTATCAGGCCACTGCGACGCTGGCGTCGCTCCTGGGTCTTCTCGGCCTGTTGCTGACGGCTCTCGGGGTCTACGGCGTGATGGCCTATCGCACCACAAGGCGCACGAGGGAAATCGGGATCCGCGTCGCGCTTGGCGCTCCGCGATCGCAGGTCGTGTCCATGATCCTGCGCGAGGGGGCGCGCGTCGCGCTGATTGGCGTCGCCGCTGGCATTCCGCTCGCGCTCGCCGCAACACGGCTGTTGTCGACAATGCTCTTCGCCGTCGGTCCGTGGGATGTCGCGACCTTTGTGGTGGTCACAGCCGTGCTCGCACTGACGGTTGGCGCCGCGACGCTGATTCCCGCTCTACGCGCGACGCGCGTCGATCCGTCCGCCGCGCTTCGCAATGCGTAGCGTCCGGCTTCAGCCGGACCTCGTGGCGTCCGGCTGAACCGCCACTCGTGACGTCCGGCTAAAGCCGGACACTACGTTCCATCCCTCAACACGACCAACATCGCCGCGGCGGCGAGGCCCGGCGAGCGTTGAATGCTGCGAATGACGTCACGGACTGAGGGCATGGACATCAAGGGTAGAGACCCGCACCCCGACGCGAAGGTGGCGCATGGGTCAGCGTTTCGTCAGGGTATGGTCAAGGTGGCAAAGGTGACAAGGTGCGCAGGTGCGCAAGTGCGCAGGTGCGCAGAGTGCGCAAGGTGCGCAAGTGCCCAGGTGCGCAGAGTGCCCAGGTGGCAAATGCTAGGGTGCTGACGTCGGGTCGCAGAGACGCCGGAACTCGTATCCGCGTGCACGGAGGAGGGGCACGAGCTGGCGGACGGTGTCGCCGGCGTAGCGGCGGTCGGCGCGCGGGTTGATGTGGTGACCGTCGTGGATCACGATGATGTCGCCAGGTGATGCTTTCCGTGCCAGGCGGGCGGCGATGCGATCGCCTTCTGGCGTTCGCCACCAGTCCCAGTCCCACATGCCCCAGCTCCACCCGACCAGGCGGTAGTCGATCAACTTCAATCCCTGATACATCGTCGCGCTCCGCCAGCCCGCATGAGGCCGGAAGAGCCGGCATGGCTGCACACCGGCGGCGGCGGTGATCCGATCGCCGGCCGTCCGCAGCTGCTGCGCGAGATCCTCGGGACGCATCACCATCAGCTTTCGCGTGCCGCTGTGCAGGCCGATGGCGTGGCCTTCGCGGGCCATGCGGGCAAGGATCGGCGCGGTCTCCGGCGTCAGGTGATCGTCGATGAGGAAGAACGTCGCCTGCGCATCGGTGTCGCGCAGAGCGTCCAGCAGCGCGGGCGTCCAGTCGGGGTTCGGGCCATCGTCGAACGTCAGGTACACCGTAGGCGGCGCACCGCGGGGCGGTTCAATTCGCCACACGGATCTCGACGGCCGGAACGCCTCGAACAGGAACGGCGCCGGCGCCGTGTGCGACAGCACCGCGAGCCCGACGATCACGATGGCGACGATCGCGAGCATTCAGCGCGCTCGTTCTGGCTGCGGCTCCCGCTCGCCCCGCGCCGTACCGCTGGGTTGCATACCCGACGATCAACCCGACAATGCTGCCCGGCAGGATGATCTCCCAATAGTAGTGCTTGCCGTCGGGCGTCGGCATGATCGCGATCAGGAACGCGAAAAATGCGCCGGCGATGAGACCGACGAGCAGGCCCGCACTCATCGAGTTCACGCGTTTCGCAAACCAGCCAACCAGCAGGCCCACGATCAGTCCCTTGAAGGTGGAACCGATGACGATGCCGACGATATCCGGCGCAACCTCGGGCGCCGAGATCAGGGCGCTCAATCCGTCGAACACGCCGAGCACGCCGCCAACAACCATCCCGAGCACGGGTTTGTTCATGTCTCCTCCATCAACCATCGTCTCTATCAATCATCATCAACTCTGACGATCATCATCAACGCCCGAACACAATCGCCACCACGACGCGCATGACGATATAGGTGAGCATCAGCAGAATCGCGACGCGGTACGTGCGCGCCACGCGCATCGAACGCTCGACGAATCGTTTCGCGATATGCGGAGACCCGTCCGCCCGTGCGATATTGCGTGACATCGTGAGCGAGGGCTGCGACCGACTGATATCGTTCGTCGGGCTCTGGCGCCAGCGCGCGAGAGCAAATTGCGCGCAGTGGACGCGGTATGTCCCGGCGCCGAATTATCGCAGCCGCTGCGTCGCTGCCTGGCGCGTCTCTGACGAGCAGTGAATACAGGATCGCACCCAGGCTGAAGACGTCCGCGCGGTGATCGGACGGCTCGCCGCTGGCCTGCTCCGGCGCCATGAATCCCATGGTTCCTACGATCGTGCCCGGGTTCGTCGATGGTCCGTGAACCGGAGTCCGCGCGTCGGTCGGCTCCGGGCCCTTCGACAGTGCTCAGCGGTCAGGGCCGGTCGCCATCCGGGCCACGCCCCAGTCCATGACCATCACCTCACCGAACTCCCCGATCATGACGTTCTCGGGCTTGAGGTCGCGATGGATACAGCCGTGCGCATGAGCAAACGCCACAGGCTCGCAGATGCGTTCGAATACCCGGAGCGAGTCCGGCGCATCGGGCGCTCCTCGCAGGTAATCGAGCAGCGTCTGGCCGTGAACCCGTTTCATGACGTAGAACAATCGGCCGTCGGCGAGACGTCCCACGTCGTGAATGGGGACAATGCCCGGGTGTTCGAGCCGCGCCAGCACACGCGCCTCGGTCTGGAGTCGCTGTTCGAGCGTCGAACTGACCGCGACGTGTGGCACTTTGATAGCCACCTCGCGCCCAAGCTCGGTGTCGTGAGCGAGATAGACCGTCCCCATCCCGCCGCGTCCGATCTGCTCCGTCACGCTGTAGCGGCCGGATGCGAACTCCGGCCAGGTGGCGACGGACCGCAACCTCGCAACTGCCGCGTCGGTGAGCGGGCTCACTCGAGCTCCATGCCGAAGAGGTCGCGGGCTTCCCGCTTGAACTCCGCCTCGCTTCCGCACAGCCCGCGCAACGATTCGAGCGCATGCTCGCGGAAACTGCGCCGCACCAGCGCCAGGTAGTTGGTCACCTGAGTGGTGGTCAACTTGAACTGCTCGGCCAGACGCGCGTAGCTGACGTCATCCGCCGGCGCGAGATCGTACTTCTCGAACAGCTCGAAGTGGACGGCGCGGCCGCTGCGCTCGCACTCAGCACGAACGGATCGGACGGCATTGTCGAACAGAGCGCGCACGAATTCCTGATGAAACAGCTCTTCGGCCTCTGGCGGCGCCGAGAGCGGGCGCGCAGCGATCTCGCGTTCCGCGCCGTCGAAATCGAGCGCGACGGTCTGCGCCGCACCGCCGCGTTTCAGGCGTGACGCGGCCTGCCGCGCGTTCATCACGAACCGATCCGCGCACACACGAACGAACGTCCGGAACCGTGCCTTGCCCGGCTCGAACTTCTCGAGCCACGACTTCTGAAAAGCGTCCGCAAAAAAGCCCTGGGTCAGGTCCTGCGCGTCGTCGGGCGTCAGGCGCCACGTGATCCTGAGATGCTTGTACACAGGTTTCCAGTACCCCTCGATCAGATCGCCGAACGCCTCGCGGCGGGCGTCGTCGTTGCCGTCCCGGATCCGTTCGATCACGGAATGCCGGGTCGCGGGGAAACCGCCCCTCGTACGGGCGTCACCTGTACTCATTACGCGATCAGACGGGGGTTCATTACGGGGGTTCATCACGAAGGTTCATCACGAGGGTTCATACGAGGGTTCATCACGAGGGTTCATACGAAGGTTCATCACGAAGGTTCATCACGAGGGTTCAACGCGCTGAGGTTCACCCCGTCCTGAACCACTGTCGTGAACCACGTCGTGAACCCTCGTCGTGAACCCCCGTCTTGAACCCTCGTAACGTCTGAACCCCTCGTCCGAACCGGCCTATGATACTGCCGCCGGTGGCGCGGGGGCGGGGGCGGCCGGGCTCGGGGTGGCGCGGGCCGGCGGCGGCAATCAGGTGGGAGGTTCCAGACTCGGTGAGCCATCCGCCACCGAAGGTCTCGGCAGTTGAACGCTCGGTCACCGTTGGCATGAAGAACCAATCGGCCTGTGCCCGCTCGCGGGTGATGTCGAGGACGACGTATCCTCGCTGCGTACCTTCGAGGAATCGCAGGTGCGGGCGCTCCTTGAGCAGCTGCGCCGTGCGCTCGGCGGCTTTCTCGGGAGGACCGAAGCCGCTTGGCGAGGTGATTGCCGGCGTCACGATTTCTACGCCCAGCGACGCCTTGCCGGTGGCCGGGTCGTACCCGTCCCAGGGATTCTGCGGCAGATCGTACGCCCATGAACTGTGGACGTCGCCGGTGAGCACGACCAGATTCCGCAGATAGTTACCGCTGATCGTATTGATCAAGCGCTGGCGCGCGGGGCGGTAGCCGTCCCACGTGTCGGTACTCACTGATGGCATGTCGGGGCGGCTGCCGGTCGCGAACATCACCTGCTGGCCGAGCAACCGCCATTGCACGCCGGCACGCTTGGACGCGATCAGCTCCTCGTTGAGCCACTCCTCTTGCGCAACGCCGAGGAGCGTTCGCGAGGGGTTGTCGATAACGGCGATTGCGTCGCGCGACGCCGCCTGTTCGTCCCGATCGAGCGCGCGCGTGTCCAGCATGAACAGGTCGGCGAGATCGCCGAAGCTGAACGAACGATAGATCCGCGGCCGGCGGGTGGCGCGATCCTCGCGGATCGGCATCCATTCGAAGTAGGCCTGCAAGGCCGCCGCTCGTCGAGCTTTCCACTCGCCTTCGAGATCCGGCTGATGATTCGACGCGCCTTCGCGCCAGGTGTTGTCGGCAAACTCGTGGTCGTCCCAGACGACGATGAAGGGATGCTGACGGTGGACTTCCTGAAGATCGGCATCGCGCTTGTACTGGGCGTGGCGAATACGGTAATCCGAAAGCGAGACGATCTCGAGGTCGGGCTCCGCGACACGACCCGAATGCTGAGCCGTCGCCGTACACGCCATTTTTGTATTCGTAGATGTAGTCGCCCAGGTGGAGGACGGCGTCGAGATCCGCGCGGGCGGCGATGCGCGCGTAGGCGTTGAAGTATCCGAACGGAAGGTTCGAGCAGGACGTCAGCGCGAGGCGGATGCGCGAAGCGCCGGCACCCGGAAGCGTCCGCGTGCGGCCAACCGGCGACCGCTCGCCCAGCGCCTCGAAACGATAGTAATAGGTCGTCGCCGGCTGCAGCAGCCCCGCATCGATTTTGACCGTGAAGTCGCGATGCTCGCCGGTCGTGACCATGCCTCTGGCCGTCGCGCCATTGAAGGACGGATCCGTCGAGAGCTCCCACGAGACCTGCGGCGTCGAACCTGCCAGCGCTGTGACGCGAGTCCATAAGATGACGCGATCCGCCAACGGATCGCCGCTGGCAACGCCGTGCAGAAACACGCGACGTCCGGTGTCTTGCTCCTGCGCCTGCAGGCGCACGAATCCGGCCGCAGTTGCCGCGAGGGTCGTCGTCAGGAAGTCTCTGCGTGACTGTGACATATCGGTAACTACCTGCTGTGGTCCGTGGTCCGCTTGCCCGCCGTAGCGCGGAGTGATCGACGCGCGTAGGCGGGTGTCTCGCCGTTGCGGCTCAATGGTTCGAAGGCAGTACCGCCGTGGCTTCGATCTCGATGAGCGCGCCGGGCTCGAGCAGGGCGCTGACTTCGACCAGCGTCATGGCTGGAAAATGACGGCCCATCCGCGCGCGATAGCGGTCGCCGATCTCTGCCCGCGCGGCGATATACGCCGCCTTGTCGGTAACGAACAACGTCAGCCGCGCGATCGACTTCGGCACGCCGCCAGCAGCGTCGACAACCGCCAGGACGTTGGCGAGGGCCCGGTCGAACTGATCGACGAGGCGATCGCCGACCAGGACACCCTTCTCGTCCCAGCCAATCTGGCCAGCCACGAACAACATCCGCCCTTCTGCGACGATCCCGTTGCTGTACCCGTGTGGCGCCGGCCAGCCGGGCGGATTGATGATGGTCATGGTTAGGTTTTCATACCCCCACGTCATACAACTGCTCGAACTCGAGATCGAGATCGTTGGCCACCTGCCACATACTGGCGAGCGCTTGCTTCACGTTGCGCTCGGCGCACGGAGGCAGATCCGTCTGGGCGGCGACAGACTTGAGCGTCCTGTAGATCTCGAGGAGCTGCGTTTCCGTCTTCGTCAGCGGCCGGCCGAGTAAGTCAAGTCGTTCCATCTTAGCTTCCTCAAACTATGTAAAATCCGCTATCGGTCTCTTGTCGACGAGACGTTTGGCCTTGAGCTCGAAGCGTGGCAGTGAGTTGGGCTCGGCGAGCCGGACGTTGAAGCGCAGGCCCTCGTGCGCGTCCGGCAAGTCCTTGCACAGCCGCCCCTCCAGCTCGGCCCAGTGATCTTCACGGCCAGGCTTCAGCTCGACGAGCACGGTGATCTCGTCCTGAGCGCCTTCGCGTGTCAGCAGAATCTGAAATTCGTCCACGGCCCGGCACTCGCGGACGATGGATTCGACGGCGCGCGGGTAGACGTTGGTCCCGCGAACGAGCTTCATGTCGTCCCAGCGGCCCTGGATCCCGCCGTGATAGATGTCGCCGGTCCTCCCGCACGCACACGACGAGTGCGGGATCTTCACCACGAGGTCCTTGGTGCGGTAGCGAATCAGCGGGATGAACCCGCGTCCGAGAGAGGTCACGACGCGCTCCGCGCGCTCGCCATACGGCAGCGGCCGGTCGCCGTCGTGCTCGATCGTTTCCTCGATGAAATTGTCCTCGATGATGTGCGTTCCGCCCGGCTGGTTGGCGCATTCGAAGATCATGATGGTGCCGATCTCCGTCATGCCGGCCATGTCGCTCACCTTCGCGCCCAGCGCCGATTCGAGCTGCCGCTTGACGGCCGGAATCGACCCGCCAGCCTCGCCAGACACGATCACTCTTTCGAGCTTGCCGTCACGCGCCAGGTCCACGCCCATTTCCGTCGCCGTCTGCGCGAGCCGCAGCGCATAGGTTGGCGTCGAGCAGAGGGTCGTGACGCCCATGTCCAGGATCGATTTCACGCGTCCTTCGCTCGTGCCACCTCCTGATGGCAGGACCAGGCAGCCGATCTTCTCGCACGCGTAGTGCGCGCCCCAGAAGCCGATAAAGGTGCCGTACGAGAATGCGAAGAGCACGACGTCGCTGGGACGGACACCGAATCCCCAGATGCCGTAGCACCACATCTCGGCGATCCACTGCCAGTCCTTGGTGCTGTCGAGAACGCGAAGCGGCGTCCGGCCGGTGGTTCCCGACGTCGTGTGATAGCGGATGGCCAGGTCGCGCGGAACGGTTGGCAGCGAGCCGAACGGTGGTGCCTCGGCCTGCGCGTCCATCCATTCCTCCCGGCTCATGAAAGGAATCCGCTGAATGTCGGCAACCGTTCGCAGATGATCCGGATGAAAACCGATCTTCTCCCACCGCCGCCGATGGAAGGGGCTGCGCGCGTAGGCCCACTCGCACAGCCGCTTGAGCTTGCGATGCTGCAGCGATCGCAGCTCTTCGCGCGACAGCGTCTCGTTCTTGGGATTCCAGTATTCGGTCCGATTCGACACGGCCGTCCCTCCGGACTTACGTTCCGGTCCCAGTTCCCGCGTGATTGCGCTGGTAGTGCTCGACTTCGGCGACGAACTCCGGGTCGCGCTGCCGCAACTTGTCGTAGTCGATCCGCTTGCTGCGCGTCATCGCCGACAACGCGAACGGGATCGGGTCGAGGTGCATGTACGAGTCCATTTCCTCGAACCAGCGCAGGCTTTCGAGCGCCGCATGCTGCAGCTGCTCCACACGCGGCCGGCGGTTACTCTCGAACAGCGAGAGCGCGCCGTTCACCTCTGGAACCGCGGCGCAGGCATGGGCCAGGGCAATTGCATCCTCCAACGCCAGCTTGGTCCCGGACCCCACGGAAAAATGCGCGGTGTGCAGCGCGTCCCCCAGCAGCACGATCCTGTCTCCGTGCCAGCGCACGTTGCGGACGAGCGGAAAATTCAACCAGCGCACGAAGTTGTTCGTCAGCAGCGGCTGACCCTCGAGGTGCTCCTCGAAGATCGCCTGCAGGAACTCGCAGGTCGCGCGTTCGTCCATGGCGTCCAGACCGGCGCGCCGCCACGTCGTTTCAGAACATTCGACGATGAACGTGCTCGTGCGGTCGTCGAACTTGTACGAGTGGGCGGCATACAGGCCTGACGCGTGCTGCTCGAACGTCAGCGTGAGGCCATGAAAGAGCCGTCGCGTGCCGAGCCAGATGTACTTGTTCCGCCCGAAATCCACTGTCGGTTCGAAGAGGTCCGCGCGTTCGCGGCGCACGAGGCTGTTGGCGCCGTCGGCGCCGACGACCAGATCGGCTGGCGGCAGCTCGGCGAGGCCCGAGATCGGCTCACGAAACCGCAGGTCGACGCCGACATCGAGGCACCGCTGCTGGAGGACGTTCAGGAAATGAATCCTCGCGATGCCTGAAAACTTGTTGCCCCTGACAGTAATCTTCTGGCCGCGATGGACGACATCGACGTTGTCCCACTGCTGGCAGGCCGAGGTGATGGCGTCGTAGGAGGCCGCATCACTGTCGCGCAGGTATTCAAAGGTCTGATCCGAGAATACGATGCCCCAGCCGAACGTGTCCGTTGGCGCGTCACGCTCGAAAAGGACGACGTCATGCGACGGATCCTGCTTCTTGAGCAGCAGTGAGAAGTAGAGACCCGCCGGCCCGCCGCCGACAATCACGATGCGCATGATCAGTCCCGGCCGTTTCCTGAGCCCGGCTCCCCACTCCCCGATTCCGACGCTCGCGACCATGCCGGCGCCACCAGCCGCCGCTTGCCGTCCGTGCTCCGCTGGATGTGGAGCTCGTCGAGCCCCACCCGGTCCCAGAGTTTGCACGTGACCTGCTTGTGCATCTGATCGAGTCCCTCGCAGTAGTTCGTAAATACGCAGCGTCTGATGTGGCTGCCGAAGCCGAGGCGCGTCTTGAGAAACCAGTCGGGGTCGGCCAGAGACTGCCTCGCCGCGCCGATGATATCCGCTTCGCCGGACGCGAGGATCGCTTCGGCTTGCTCGAACGTTTGAATCCCGCCGGCGACGACCACCGGCGTTGTCCATCCATCGGATCTGATGGCGGCGCGAATGCGCGCAGCCGGCCCGACGTTGCGGCCGAACGGACCTGCCTGATCGGCGAGAACCGTTGGCATGCACTCCCATCCGCTCGGACCCGTATAAGGATACGCGGCCCACCCCACTTTCGGCTGCTTGGCGTCCTCGAACTTGCCGCCACGCGACAACGACACGAAGTCAATGCCCGCGCGAGCGAATTGCACACCGAAAAACACCGCGTCGTCGACACCGCTGCCGCCGTCGATGCACTCGTCGGCAAGGAACCGGCAGCCCACCACGAATCGGTCCGACACGGACGCGCGGACGGCCGCGAGCACCTCCAGCGGCAGGCGCACGCGGTTCTCCCGGCCGCCGCCGTAGCCGTCGGTCCGCGTGTTCAGCGCCGAAAGGAACGAGGCCATCGTATAGGCATGTGCGTAGTGAAGCTCGACGCCGTCGAATCCAGCAGCTTCCGCGCGGCGTGCCGCGGCAGCGAAAATGCCCGGCAACGTGCGCGGCAGATCGCGGATGTGGCTGTGCTCGATGTCGGTCACCCGTTCGCGCAAGCCGAAGTCGAGCGCCTCTGCTTCGCGGGGCGACAGCACCTGATGAAGCTCGACGTCGGACATCGACTGGAGCCGTGCGCGAACTTCCGCTTCGTCGTCTGCGCCGGTGGCGGCGCGATGCCGATCGGTCACTCGCAGATAGCGCTGAAGGAACGTCTCGCGGATAGGACGTCTGCGGATGGCCAGGAAATCGATGATCTGAATGAAGAGCTTCGTTCGTCCGCCACTGGCCGCCCGGACGGTTTGAACCAGCGTCTCGAGTCCGGGCAGAAACCGGTCATCGCCGATTCGAAGAAGCGGGCCGCTCGCGATGTCCCGTACGCCTGTGGCTTCGACGACGATGGCACCTGGTTGTCCCTTTGCGAACCGTTCGTACCACGCGAGCACGTCGTCGGTGACGAACCCCTCGTCGGTGGCGCGCCACGGCACCATCGCAGGAACCCAGGTTCGATCCTCGAGAGTCAATCGCCCCGCGGAAAGCGGGCTGAAGAGCAGCGAACGGGCAGCCTCTTCTTCATCCGGCCATCGCGCGGACAGCGGGACGTGTTTGACGCGTTCCGGAGGATGCCACATGAGGTCGGCGGCTCAGCCTTCCGCCTCCCCTATTATGTGGCGGGCAATCACGAGCCGCTGGATTTCCGAGGTCCCCTCGTAAATGCGCAGCGGTCGCACGTCACGATACAGGCGTTCGACGACGGATCCGCGGGTGACGCCGAGGCCTCCATGAATCTGCACGGCGCGATCGACGATGCGCTGCGCTGCTTCGGTCGCAAACAGCTTGGCCATTCCCGACTCCGAGGCGACCCGCTCTGCGCCCATGTCTTTCGTCCACGCCGAACGGTAGACGAGCAATCGCGCGGCATCGAGCTCGGTCGCCATGTCCGCCAGCGCCGCTTGCGTGAGCTGGAAATCTGCGAGTCGTGAGCCGAATTGACGCCGGGACCGCGCATGGGCGGTCGCCTCACGAAGCGCACGGGCGGCCAGCCCGCACGCGGCGGCTCCAACGCTGGTTCTGAAGAAGTCGAGCGTTCCGAGCGCGAGGCGCATGCCGTCACCTTCCGAGGCCAGGCGATGGGTCGCCGGCACCCGGCATGCGGTGAAACGCACCTCCGCAATCGGATGCGGCGCGCTGATGTGCAGCCGCCGCTCGACGCTCACACCGGCTGTCTCCGCCGGCACGACGAACGCACTGATCGCACGCTTCGGCCCATCCGCCGTTCGAGCAAACACGACAAAGAACGATGCGATGGTGGCGTTCGAGATCAGCGTCTTCAGGCCGTCGATGACGTAGCTGTCCCCGTCGCGTGAGGCGCGAGTGGTAAGCGCCCCCGCATCCGATCCCGCCTCCGGCTCTGTCAGCGCGAACGCGGCGATCGCGCGGCCGGACGCAACGTCAGGGAGAAACCGTTCGCCGAGTGCCTTGTCACCCGACAACGCGATCGGATAGCTGCCGAGGCCCTGCACGGCGAACACGGCATCGGCAAGGCCGCTGGCGGCAGCGATGGCCTCGCGCGCCAGGCAGAGCGACCGCAGATCGAGACCATCGCCGCCGAAATCGCGTGCCACGAGAAGCCGGCACAAACCGTGCTCGGCGCAGATGCGAATCGCTTCGCGTCCCGCTCGATCTTCCTCGCCCGATTCCCCGAGCCCGACGACCTGATCGAACTGGCCGGCGACGTTGCCCACGCGAGCAGCCAACGCGCGATGCCTGTCTTCGAAGAGCGGAAGGTCGATCATCGGCCGCGCTGAAAGACAGGAGGACGGCGAGCTTTGAACGCCTGATAGGCTTCACCGAAATCGGACGCCTGCATGCAGATGGCCTGTGCCTGCGCCTCGGCCTCGATTGCCGCGGCGAAGTCGATGTCCAGCTCTTCGTTCAGCAACGCCTTCGTCGTGGCGAGCGCAAATCCAGGACCCGACGCCAGACGGGCAGCCAAGGCGCGCGCTTCGTCCATGAGGGAGGCGGCAGGAACCACTTTGTTCACCAGCCCGATGCGCTCCGCCTGCTCCGCGGACACGCGGTCACCCAAAAACAGGAGCTCGGTGGCGCGCGCCATTCCGACGACGCGCGGAAGGAGGTAGGCCGCGCCCATGTCCGCACCAGCGAGCCCGACCTTGGTGAACAGAAATGCGAGGCTCGCTTCTGGCGCGGCCAGCCGGAAATCAGCGGCAAGGGCAATCACGGCGCCGGCGCCAGCGGCGACGCCGTTGAGGGCCGCGATCACAGGCACCGGCACGGCGCGGATGTTGCGAATCAGGGCGCCCGTCATGCGTGTGAACGTGAGCAGTTCGCGCATGTCGCGCTTCAGGAGGTCGCCGATGATCGCTTCGACGTCTCCGCCCGAGCAGAACCCGCGACCCGCGCCGGTAATGATGATGACGCGAATGGACTTCTCTTCGGCGAGTCCGGCAAACAAATCGCGCAGCTCGGCGTAGACCTCGAACGTCAACGCGTTGAGGCGCTCGGGACGATTGAGCGTAATCGTCGCTACGCCATCGTTCTCAACGTACTCGAAAGTCGTCGGCTGGATCATTCAGGTCCCTTGCGTCCTGACGGGAGTTCAGGCGACAAGCTCGCCACCGTCAACCGTCAGCGCCTGTCCATTGATGCCGTGTGCGTCAGGGCCGGCGAGAAACACGGCGAGCGCGGCCACCTCGTCGGGCTGGATCAGCCTGTTCTGCGGGTTCATCTGCTCGATCGCAGACTTCGCGTCGGCTGCGCTTCGACCGGTCTTTTTCACGATTCGTGCGACGGACTCACGGGTCATGTCCGTGTCCACCCATCCCGGGCAGATCGCGTTGACCGTCACGCCCTTGCCCGCCGCCTCCAACGCGACCGCGCGGGTGAGCCCGACGACCCCGTGCTTGGACGCGCAGTAGGCCGCTGTGTACGCGAATCCCGTGCGTCCTGCCACCGATGCGATGTTGATCACGCGACCGCGTCGGCGCTCGAACATGCCAGGCAGGACTGCACGCATGCAGTAGTAGGTGCCGGTCAGATTGACGGCGAGCATCCGCTCCCACAACGCGTCATCCATCGCCGCGAACGGGGCGCTGTCTGCGACGCCGGCGTTGTTCACCAGCACGTCTGTCGGACCGAGCCGCCGATTCACCTCCGCGATTGCGTCAACGACAGACTGTTTGTGGGTGACGTCACACCGTACCGCGAATGCTTCCGATCCGGCGGCGCCGATTTCATCCGCTACCGCTCGAATCGCGTCGTCGCTGCGGCCTGCCACGCCCACTGCGTACCCGGCTGACGCGAATCGAAGCGCGATCGCGCGCCCGACGCCGCGGCCCGCGCCGGTGACAAAGACGACCGGACGATGCATGCGAGGCCCAATATACCGCGGATCGTCTTTGATCACGGGACGCGGATCTTCGCGGATCACTTGGTTCACGGGACGCGGATCTTCACGGATCACTCTTTGGGTCACGGGACGCGGATTCTCGCGGATCACCCTTGGGTTCACGGGACGCGGATTGCGATCACCCTTGGGTTCACGGGACGCGGATCTCGCGGATCACCCTTGGGTTCACGGGACGCGGATTCTCGCGGATCACCCTTGGGAATTCACGGGACGCGGATTCTCGCGGATCACCCTTGGGTTCACGGGACGCGGATTCTCGCGGATCACCCTTGGGTTCACGGGAGGCCGATGCCGCCGCGCTTAGCGCGGCGAGCGATCGACGGACATCCCGCGGACACAAGCCGCGTGCGATTGGTAGAAAGCGGCTTGTGTCTGTGGGACGTCGGTCGATCGGCCCGGCCCGGCCACAGGCCGGGCCGGCATCGGCCGCTGCAGACTGCGAGCGCGCGTGCCCGTCCTCTCCCCTTCTCCCATTCTCCTGTTGAAACTGACAAGCACTGCTTATTCAAACGAGGCTCACTAACCAGGTACGTCAGGAGTTGCGAGGCGGGTTGAAGCCAGCGTCGCGACCGTCGTGTCGTCGTGCTCGTCGTGTATCCCGTGAGGGTCGAAGAGCCCGGGGCTCTGGGCAAGACTCCTTGGGAGTTCAGTCCCTCAGCGCGGTGACCGGCTCCGTGCGGCTGGCGCGGAGTGCGGGGATGCAGCACGCGGCGAGGCCAACGGCGGCGAGCATCGCGGTTACCGAGACAAACGTCACCGGGTCGGCGGGGCCGACGTCGTAGAGCATGTTGGCGAGAGCGCGGCCGACGCCGAGCCCACAGATCGTACCGATGGCTACGCCCGTCGCCACGAGCAACAGGCCGCGGCGGAGCACCAGCGTCAGGAGATCCCGTGGGCGCGCACCCAGTGCGAGTCGCACCCCGAACTCGCGGCGCTGCTGGTTGACGGCATACGAGACGACGCCGTAGATGCCGATGGCGGCGAGCATCAGTGCGAGACCGCTGAAGAGGCTCATCAGCGACGCCGAGAAACTTGGCGCGGCCAGCGAGTCACCGAGCAGCGTGGTCATCGGCTTGACGTGGTAGACCGGCTGCGCCGGGTCGACGGCGAGAATCTCGCTTCGAATCGCGGCGCTGAACGACTCCGGATCACCAGCGGTTCTGGCCGCGAGCATCATCATCGCCGCCGGTGATTGCGCGAGCGGAAAGTAGATCTCCGGCGTCGGCGGCTCGACCAGCTGGTTGTGATGGACGTCGCCGGCGATGCCGACAACCGTCACGACGGCTCCAGCGCCTCCGATGCGCCCGAGTTTCAGCCGCTGGCCCAGCGGATCCTGATCCTTGAAGTGTCTGCGGACGAGCGCTTCATTCACAATCGCCACGCGCGCCCCGGTTGCGGCGTCGCGTGTGTCGAATCCCCTGCCTGCCCGCAATGGAATCCGCATGGTGCTGAAGTACTCGTCGGTGACGACGCGAAAGTCAGCGGAAGGCTCTCGACCCTTTTCGAAGTCAGCCCGTCCGTCGACAGTGAAGACCCCTCCGCGGTTGTAAGTACTGAAGGGCAGAACGTTGACGAACGCCGCGGACTCGACACCGGCGAGCGAGGAGATCCGCTGCACCGACTCCTGAAAGAACTGCGTCCGTGCTTCGGGCGCACTGTAGCGATATTCAGGCAGCGCGATCATCATCGTCAGCACGCCCTCGGGATCGAATCCAGGATTGATGTGCTGCTGACGCTGATAGCTGCGAACGAGCAAGCCGGCCGAGACCAGCATGATCGTCGAGAGGCTGACCTCAGCGATCACGAGCGCTGCGCGCAGGCGTCGGGTCCCGCGTCCTCCGCCAGATGCGGCGCCTTCTTTCAGACCGTCTTGCAACATCGGGCTCGCGGCGCGGAAGGCGGGAATGACGCCGAAGATGAGGCTCGTCAGCAGCGATGTTCCGGCAGCGTACGTCAGCGTCATCGAGTCGATGCCGAGCGCGTCGATGTTGGGCTGCGTGGTCATTACCATCTCGGGGAGTGACGCATACAGGGCGTTGAGCGCGAGATAGGCAATGAAGAGCCCTGCGGCGCCACCGGCGATGGCCAACAGCACGCCTTCGGACATCAGTTGAACGACCAGCCGCGCTCGTCCGGCGCCCAGCGCAGCGCGGACGGCGAGCTCGCGCTGCCGCGACACGCCGCGGGCCAGGAGCAGATTCGCGACGTTCGCGCAGGCGAGCAGAAGAACGAGTGTGGCGGTTGCGGCGACGATCAGGATCCCGGGGCCGGCGCTTTCATCGTCCAGGCGGCCCATTTCGGTAAGCCGCGCGCCGCGGCCACCGTTGGTGTCAGGATGCTCGGCCTCGAGTCGCTGCATAATCGTGTCAATCTCCGCCTGAGCGGCAGCATGCGTCACGTTCGGACGAATCCGGGCGACGACGACCGACGAACTGGCCGACGCGCGATCCGCGAGGATCGCCTGCGGGTCGAGCTGCCACGGCACCCACAGCTCTCCCTTGAAGTTATAGACCGGGAACTCGAACGACGCTGGCATCACGCCGACGATGCTGTGCGGATGTCCGTCGAGCGTGATGTCGCGGCCGACGATGGAAGGATCGCTGCCGAAGCGGCGCTGCCAGAGTCCGTGACTGAGCACGACGACCCGGCGTCCACCCGGGAGTCCTTCCTCGTTGAGAAACGTTCGCCCCAGCGTGGGAGGCACCCCAAGCATGTCGAAGGTGTTGGCCGTGACCCGATACGCCTGGGCCCGCTCCGGTGTCGAACCTCCGGTGAGGTTGGCGCTCCAGTACCAGGTACGTGGTGACGTGTTCGAGCGTCGTCGAACGCCGGCTGATCTCGACGAAGTCGAGGATGGAGAGCGAAAAGCCGGCAGTCTGCGTCCGGTTCGACCATCCGCGAACGAAGACGACTCTGTCGGGCTCACGGTACGCGAGTGGCTGGATGGTCAAGACGTTAATGATGCTGAAGAGCGCCGTGTTCGCGCCGATGCCGAGCGCGAGCGTCGCAACAGCAGCGGCGGTGAACCCTGGATTGCGGCGCATCAGCCTCGCGCCATACGTGAAGTCCTGCAGGATCGTCCGCATGAGACTGTCGCCTCGTTTCTGATTCAGATCGTGATGTGCTGGAGCGCGTGACAGGCGCGGCCGGCGGCACTCGACGATCGAGGCCAGCGCAAGCCGAAAGAAGCCTGCGCGAGAGAGTGACCCGCTCTGCCAGGCCTCCTCGAGATCACCGGCCACGCACTCGTAGGCGTCGGCCGGAAGAAGGCCGCGCAACAACAGCGAGGCAAGCACCGGGGGACGTCTCATGACGCCCCCGAGTCGCGCGGCGTGCGGACGAACCTTGTGAGCGGATCGAGACCATGCGACATGCGCGCAAGTGCGTCCTGCGTCCGCTGCAGCAACTGAACGCCGGACGGCTGCAAACGGTAGTGGCGTTTCCGCTTGCCGCCCCGAGAGGGCGTCGGATCGCCGAGGCGCGACGCGACGAGGCCTCGCTGCTCGAGTCGATCGAGCGCGGTGTAGATGGCACCCGGCGACACGGTGCGTCCCGTCCGCGCTTCGATCTCGGCGCGGATGCGTGTCCCGTAGGCATCCTCGTCGCCGAGGTGAACGAGGGCGAGCAGCAGCAGCTGCTCGAACTCGCCGAGATACGTCCTCATAGTCGTAGTGTAGTTAATATCAGATAATTGGCTAGTCGTCCACTCATCAGCGCTTTTGACCGTTCATGGTCAGGGAGACCGGCGTACCGCCGCCTTCTGCGACAGTGACCCTCGAGGAGGTTCATATGCTTCGCATTCGATCGGTCTGGGCCCTGCTATCGGCCGTGATGGGTCTGCTTCAGGCGTGGGACAGCGGTGCATTTGGAGCAGGGCCGCTGGTGCTCGTGCTCACGCTCGCGGGAATCGGTCTCGTGTCGGCGGCGATTGCGGGTACCACGAATCAGAACGTCCGGCTGACGGCGCTCGCGTCGGCGTTCGTGTTGCTGACGCTTGCGCGCATGGCGGCGCCATTCGCGTTGAACACGTTGCACCTGGCGCTCTTCGTGCCCGCGATCTACATGCTGGTGGCGTTTCGCTGGTTCGAGCAGAACAGGACGCCGCAGCATTCCTAGCCGCGGCCGCGCACGGAGGGGACGGAGGTAACGGACCGAGCGTCAACACAGAGACACGGAGCAACGGAGGCAAAACGGATCTGATTGCGGGGGCGGTTGTCACCGGGGCCGCCGATGCCGCCGCTCCGCGGCGGGATCGGCTGCTGACGGTGACTTATCAAGTAACCTGTCTCCGTTCCGTGTCTCTGTGTTTGACGTTCGGTCCGTTACCTCCGTCTCCTCCGTCTCCGAATCCCCGTGTCCTCCGCCACCGAATCCCCGTGTCTCCACCACCGATCCCCGTCTCCTCTGAATCTCTCCAGCTGAGACGCGTCAGCTCGCGCTGAATCTCGTCGGCTTCAGCGCGAGCGCGTTCGAGCGCGGTCTCGGCCTCGCGCGCCTTCTGCTCCGCGGCGTCGCGTACACGCGCCGCCTTCTTCTCATCAGCTTCAGCCTCGTCCACGGCCTGCTGCGCCGCGTCGAGCGCTTCGCGGGCAGCCGCCAGCGTGCGCGTGGCTCGTTCGGCTTCGCGGGTCGCGCGCGCGGCCTCGAACTCTTCGCGCTTCAACGCATGCTCCGCCGCCCGGACCGTGCGGGCGGCAGCGGTTACGGCTTCCTTGGCGCGATCGATGGCCTTGATCTGCGCGGCGGTCTTCTTCTGTTTTTCCTGCTTGACGGAAACCGCCGGCGCGGCGGGCTTCGCGGGTTCAGGCGGCTTCAAGGCCGGACGCTCGCGCACGGGGACGCCCGCGAGCATCTCGAAACCTCCGGGCTGCAGCGTGCGATCCAGCCGGCCCGGCGCAGTCTCAGCCGGCAGCCCCCTTAACGTCGTCGCAATGGCGTGCTTCATCGCGTCCGTTGCCGGATGACCCGCCTGACTGAGTTGCGCCAGGGCAGATTTGACCGCAGCCTCGATCGCCTGCTCGTGATCGCGGCCAATCGATCTCAAGTCCGCGCGTTTACCGGCAAGCACGGCTGAGTGAGCCGCGCGTTGCGCCTGTGCCGCCTTGATCAGCGCGTCATAGGTGGTCCGGTCCCGCCAATGCACCTGGTTGACAGCCCAGGCGGCGACGGGCGGCTTCGTCAGGCCGCGAATCGCTGCGCCATCCGAACCTGCTTTCTTCGCCAGCGCGTTGCGCGCCGCCGTGAATTCCTCCAGCGGCAGCTGATAGAGCCTGTCGATTTCCGCATCAAGCAGTCGTTCGGGCATCGTCTCACGACGAGGGTTCATACGACGGTTCAACGAGGGTTCACAGGTTCAACCCTCGAGGGCCTTTTTCACCTCGGACGCTCGGCGGCGGCTGACGCGGACCTCGGTGCCATCCTTCAAGATCAACGTTGCGGATCCATCACCGTTGCTCCTGATGCGCTCGATGAACGTCACGTTGACGAGATCCGCGCGGCTCACGCGCACGAAGTCACCGGCGGTTCTTGCTTCGAGCTCGCCAAGCGTGTAGTCCGTGATCGGCTGTCCACCGGCGGTGTGCGCGTAGACCACGCCATCACCCGCCGTGAAACGCGCGACGTCGACGAGCGGCAGCAACCTGTGCGCGGCGCCCGCTCGCACGAGCACGCGCGGCGAACGGCTCCTCTGATAGCCAAGCGCGTGTCCCAGTCTATCCAGTGAGCCAGTATCCCAGTCAGGCCTCTCGACCTGCGTCGTCAGCCGGGCACGCGCCCGTTCGACCGCATGCGCCAGCCGCGTCCGTGTCACCGGTTTGACGACGTAGTCGAGCGCGTCGTGATCGAACGCCTGCAACGCGTACTCGGGGTACGCGGTCTGAAAGATGATCAGCGGACGCGGTTGCGGCAGGTGGCGTGCCACGTCGAACCCGTCGACCTCGGGCATCGAGATGTCGAGCAGCACGAGATCGGGTTTGTGTTGCCTCACCAGGTCCAGCGCTGACACGCCGTCACCTGCTTCACCTACGATCTCGATGCCGGCCGCATCAATCTCTTCGAGCAATGACGCGAGCCTGACGCGGGCGGCCGATTCGTCGTCGACGATCAGGACTCGCATACCTTGGCCGCCGGATTGGCCGGCATCGTGATGTTCACCGATGCGCCGCGGGCAGTCCGTTCGACCGTCATCGAGCCGGCGGATCCATAGAGCGAGGCGAGACGCTGCCGCACGCTCGAAAGTCCCGTGCCCTCGCGCCAGTGCTGTGCGAACCCGACACCATCGTCCGTCACGGCGATCAGAAGCTGTCCACGATCGGCCCGAGCTTCGATCCGAATCGTTCCACCGTCCAAGCGGCCGCCGAGACCGTGCCGCAACGCGTTCTCCACGAGCGGCTGCAACAGCAGCGGGGGCAGCTCCAGATCGAGCACGTCATCAGTCACGTTCCAGACGACGTCGAGCCGGCTTCCCCATCGCTCCTGTTCGAGCGCGAGATACGATCGCACGTAGGCAACCTCATCTCTGACACTGCCGCTCGATGCCGCCGTTCGCTCGAGCGTGGCGCGGAGCACATCCGAGAGGTTTTCGACGACGCGCTCAGCAGCCGGCGGGCTCGTCCGTACCAGCGATGCCACCGTGTTGAGGGCGTTGAACAGAAAGTGCGGATTGAGACGCGCCTGCAGCGCCGCGAGCTGGGCCGCGGTGGCTTCGCTCCGCGCTGTCGCCGCCGCCGCAGCCTGGACGGTTGCATGGCGAAACAGCGTCCGGGCAGAGTGCATGACCGTCCGCGCAGCGACAACGATCAGGAGCAGATAGACAGCGGAGCCGACAACCGCAAGCGGCCATTCGACGCCGAGCAGCATGCGCACGATCATCAGCATCATGGCGCCGCCGAGCGCGACCCCGGAAGCAAAGCCGAGCGCCGGAAGCGCGATCAACACCTGATCGACCGCCGCCTGGTCCCTCCCTACCCGTCTGCGCCCCGCGGCATCGTCCAACGTCCTTTGGAGCCCGTAAGCGACGCCGAGCAGTGCCGCACCGCTGCAGCCCAGCAGAGCGCTCAGGAACTCCGCGACGCCCGACACGCCGCGGCCGTCTGAGCTGTCCCAGATCTGCAACGTCACCATCAACGCCCAGAACACCACGATCCAACGGATCTGGCTCCGGATTTGTGGCGAGGCATCCCGAAAGGCATCGCGGATGATGGGCCACATGCGGCGACTCTACATCGGAACCGGCGAAACAGAAATCGGCGCTCCGAGGCCTGGCGGTCTGTTCGATCCCTTTACACAAGGAAGCGCCACTGTCACGATGCCACACAGCACCTGGAAATAGAGAAGCGTCTGCCGTCGACAGAATTGTGTGCGGAATCGACCCGCGAACGCCGCCGCCTGCGCTCGCGGAATCGTGAAGTAGCATCCGGCGCCACAGCGAGAGGCTTCACACTACCGCGGGCGCGGCAAAAAGCGTCGATCCTAATGGACGAGCTGGCGTTGGCGGTGTCTAATGAGATATGAGAGAGGCTGCAGATCGGGGCTGAGCTGCGGCTGTCTTCCCGGGGACAGAAAACGGCACAGCCTTTGATGATCGAAACCACGCCCATGGCCCAGCCGAGACCCGAGCACACCACCGTGCCGGCGACGACGAGCTTCGAGCCTCGCTCTGCGGACGAGCTGCGTGCCTGGGTGCGGGCGAACCTCAACCTTGACAGCAATCGGGAAGCGGACCTGCTGCACGCCATCGACATCGTCCTTGGCCGCCAGCGTCAGCTCGTCGAAGAATCAAAGCACGACGCCATCCGGGCGCTCTCCGAGGGATTCGCCGCGAAGATGGAGCGGCTGCAGATGCAGCTGACCGAGAAGGACGTGACGGTCAGCAACATCGCGCGCTACTTCGAAGAGGTGGTTGCCGACCTCACCGAGAAGTCGCATCGCGACCCCAAAACGAAGCTGCTGAACTTCGACTGGTTCATGGAGCGCCTCGAGTCGTTCCTGGCCGTCGAACAGCGCGTCCGCTGGTGCGGCGTCGGCGTCGTCGATATCCGCAGCTTCAAGTGGTACAACGACACGTACGGTCACTCGACCGGCGACCGCATCATCGAGCGCGTCGCGCAGATCCTCTCGGATCAGATCCGTTCTCAGGACTTCCTGGCGCTCGAGCGCGGGACCGAGGGGCGCGATCTGCACGCGCGGTTTGGCGGGGACGAGTTCTGCTTCCTGATTCCCGATTTACCCGGATGCGTCGAAGCCGGCGAGATCGCGGGTCGTTTCAAAGCCAGCGTGGAGTCTCACGACTGGTCACGTGACGATCGCCGCCTCTCCGCGCGACCCGTGCGAGTGGACGTCGGCGTCGTCTGCCTGCGACTCGGCCCGGTGTCCGAACGCCGCGGCGTTGCGCGCAAGCTCGCGACCGAACTGATCCACCGCGCCGACACGCTGATGTATGGCGCGAAAGGCAGCCGATCGGACGAAGTCCATTCGACCGCCGTAAGAGTGGATGGGGGTGAGCTGGTCGAGATCCCCGGCGGGATCGCGAAGATCAAAGAGTCGCGGATCCGCTAGCCCCCTGAGAATCGTCACCGGGAAGCGAATTCACGCGAATCGACGACACGGGACGCAAACTCCGCAGATCAAAAGTAATCGGTTAAAGTCCGTTCGGATAGACGTGCGGTCAGCGAGTGCACTGATCATTGAAGATCCGTCGGTGATCCGCGTCCTGCGTCCTAATCCGCCGTGATCTGCGTCCCGTCTCCTAATCCGCGTGATCCGCGTCCCGTCTCCAAATCGGCGCTGATCCGCGTCCCGTGTGTCCTAATCCGCAGTGATTCGCGTCCCGTGCCCAATCCGCGGTGTTGTCTGCGGCTCCGCCCGAGTGCTACAATTTTCGTTTGCGTTAGCGCTTCCCCTCAATGGTGGGTGTAGCTCAGTGGTAGAGCGCCGGACTGTGGCTCCGGAAGTCGCGGGTTCGAACCCCGTCATCCACCCCAACACTTCCCATGCGCTCATCTCAGGCGTTCGTGATCGACTTCCACTGCCTCACCCGCTCTGCGATCAACTCGGCGCGTTGCCGATCGTCGGCTCTGTCCAGGATGCTCATGTCCTCAGGATCGGCGCGCCAGTAAACACCGGCCGTCCGCGCGTTCACGCCCGTGGGCGTGTCCGAACGAGTCGTGAAGTATCCGGACGCGCGATCGGCGGACTCCAGCAGGATTTCTCCCGTCCCGTACAGCTGCGGTGCGTTCGGATCCCGAGGCCGTTCCCCCTTCCAATAATAGAAGACGCCCGAAGGCTCCTTCCTCTCCTTCGACGCTTCGCACCAGTATCTCGCTGACAGCCTGCCATCCTCTTGCCATGAGCGGCCAGCCAGCTCCAGCGCGCCGTAGCGGTCTCGCGAGATTCGAAGGAGGCTCACGGCGGAAGGCTCGAGAGGGCCGCGCTCCGTCAGGGAGAACTGCCACCACAAGCCTTCGATGCGTGCGACGCGGCCCTCGTTCTCGATCGCCTTCCGAAGCTTCTGGTTGACGACTCTCATCTCGGAAGGCGTTCGTCGCTTCGCCGTACCGTACGCACGTGAGCCCGAGGAGATCGCTCGGAAGTTTCGCGCCGCTCGCATGGAGGATGAAAGTTCGGCGCATTCCGAGGACTCCACCGAAAAGGCCGGCTTCGAAGACGACGTTGTCTCGCGGTGAAGCCTGGCCGGATTCCGTGGGAGGGGATGCGGGCAGGCTGGTTGTCGTCCAGTCGTCCTGAGCGAACACGAACGCGGCGAAGTCGACTTCATGCGCGAGCTCGACGAGGCGCTCCAGCGTGGTGGTCCCAGGATTGAAGGATGTCGTCCACGGTTCTACGTGCGCGACGTCTTTGAGACCGCGTGTCAGCCCCTGCAGCAGCTTCTCCTGCTTTCCTGACGAGCCCAGGAAGATGCGCGGCTTGTCCATCCGTCCTCCCGAGAGCAGGTCGGTACGGCGCCCGTGGCCGTTACCGATCCGCTCTCCCAACGATCTAGACCGCGATCATGAAGCCCTCGATCCACCAAATCCGCTAGAACCCCGCGTATCAGGTATTAACCGGTACAGCGAGATTCTACGACGCCTTCCGCCCTCATGCTGTAGCCCCTTGTGCGGATAACGCGACCTTCTGTGTGCCTTGCTGGCAAAACGCGAGCAAGTCGCGGTTGACCAGGTCCGCATGCGTGGCAGTGAGCCCGTGCGGAAGCCCCGGATAGTAGATTTCGGTCGCGCCGTTGATCAGCCTGGCCGACTTTCTCGCCGAGTCCTTGACAGGAACGATCTGATCGTCCTCGCCGTGCATGACCAAGGTCGGGATATCGAACTTCTTGAGGTCTTCAGTGAAGTCGGTTTCAGAAAAGGCCTTGATGCTGTCGTACGAGTTCTTGAGGCCGGCCTGCATGCTCCAGAGCCAGAACTGATCCAGCGTACCTTGGGACACTTGCGCACCAGGTCTGTTGGCGCCATAGAACGGGGGAGCGAAGTCTTTGTAAGCCTGCGAGCGGTCCTTGGCCAAGGCGCTCCGCAAATTGTCGAAGAGTTCGATGGGGAGTCCTTCCGGATTGGCCGGAGATTTCAACATGATTGGCGGCACGGCGGCTATGAGGACCGCCTTGACCAGACGCTTCGTGCCGTACCGTCCGATGTAGCGCGCCACTTCTCCGCCGCCAGTCGAGTGGCCCACCATCGTGATGTCCTTGAGATCCAGGGCCTCGATCAGGGCTGCGAGATCGTCGGCATACCCGTCCATGTCGTTTCCGGACCAAGCCTGGCTGGATCGGCCATGGCCACGACGATCGTGTGCCACGACTCGGAAGCCGTGCTGTGCGAGGAACAACATCTGGCCGTCCCACATATCGGAGTTCAGGGGCCATCCGTGCGAGAGGGTGACGACCGGGCCCTTGCCCCAGTCCTTGTAGTAGATCGTCGTGCCGTCTTTCACTGTGATCGTGCTCATGTGAGTGTCTCCTGAATGATGTGTCTGCGAAGCGGGATTACTCGCAGTTGCACTAACAAGCCTTCGCGCTCGGCCGTGTTCTCTCAAGAGCCGAGCCTTGTGTGGCGTGTGCTCGTACTGGCCATATGGCCCTCGGCTTTCGTGGGAGGGTCGACCCACCGGGGAGGGAGCGCTCAGGAAAGTCGCGCGCCAAGGTACTTGAGAAGCGTAACGAACTGTGCTCTTTTCAACAAGAGCCCTCTAAAACGCTACTGATGAGGCGTGTATACGCGTGGATGGGTCTGGCTGGACTGGGCTCCGAGCTGATCGTTCACGCTGTCGACACACTCGGGCGTCTTGACGCTTCCCGGAACGACCACGACGAACACGACGCCTGAAAAATTGACGTCGCGAGGGTCGCGGCCTTCGTGATCGTTGCGAGTGCCGTGGATCTGCAGCTACCGACTGCTCTGGCTGAGCGAACGTCTGCGCACCGCGACGAAAGATGCGCCGACCGCGAACAGTAACAACGAGGTTGGTTCCGGCACACTGAAGGCAACGTTGTCGATCGAGGCAAAGGAACCCCCAGTTCCAAAACCTCCGGTCTGATCCGGCAGGAGCGACACACCGGTCAACTGGGTCCCTTCAGGTACCGACGAACCCGAGAAATCCGGGCTGAGTCACGAGCACCGAAGGACCAAGCACCGTCGATCCACCAGGTTGCAACAGGATTGGCGCAACCGACACTTGGAGCGGAGGAGACAGTGGACCCAAATCGAATCCGATTGACGAGAGAGGGGCGAACGTCACGCCTACCCCGAAAGAAGGGCCCGACCTCTATGAAGCCAAGCGGGCTGGTCGGGGGCGGACCAGGCGGGTACGGAATATCGATCGAGTCAAAATGGAACGTCAGACCCGAGTAGGTTATGGTGCAAGTCGTCGGCACGATTACGCAGGGAGGCGGCGGTCCATCAAAGTTCTCGAACTGATTCGGTTGCGCGAGGGCATTGAACTGTGTTCGATCGGTGAAGACAATCGATGCGGCGTCAGCGCTTGTCGCACAACCCACGAGCAGCAACGCCAGAGCGACTCGAACGAGGCGCGGAACTAACCGAACGGCGTGGAAACATACCCATTGCTGCCTCCTGTCCGCGTTTGGCTGGCGCCAGCATGGATCGGAGCCACCCGAAAATCAACGTCTAAGTCCTGGACTTAGCTCGTCAGTCCCATAAGACCCTCACAGACTAAGCCATATGAACGACGAACAATGAACCACAAACACGGCGTTTTCTGGTGACTTAACACGTTCAGTTCGTGTTGACTTCACAACGACGAACAAGACGCCAAAAAATTGACGTCGCGAGCGTCGCGAGCGTCGCGGACGTGGTGTTCGTGTTCGAAATACGTCAGCCGTCGCTTGACGGTGAGCTCGTCTGTTCGCGGACGGCCGCCACGACACGGCGGACAACGAACCACGGACCACGAACACGGCGTTTCTCTTGACCTTCGGACATTCCGTTCTATTTGATCTTCAAAAGTGAAACTAATCGCAACCTCGCCGGTCCTCTTACGCTGATCATCGAGGCGGACCTCGAGTTCCGTCAGCTGTAACCGTCGGCGTTCAGCCCCACCAAAAGCGCAGCTGCCGTTGCGGACACGATCGACGAGCGCTTCCCAGTGCTCCAGCGAGGACTGGGCGATCGGTGGTTCCACGCGGTGGTTTGGGTACGTGGATCCATGGTTGCTGTCCTTTCTGTGCCCGCGCTCCTTCGGCGGCTCCGGGACCCCACCACGCTCACGGCGTCCTGACCACCCACACGATCGGTTCCGCTCGGGCGTCCATGCCAACAACGAGGCGTGTGCCGTCGGACCGCACGTCGCTCAGCGCGTTGGCCGCCGCCCAACGGGCCTTGATCGGAAGCTGCAACATACCGACATCAGCGGACGAGAAGTATCCCGTGTTGATGCCGTTTCTGCCGTGCTGCCCCCAACTACTTCTCCACTCGCGTTGATGTCGCGCGCCCAGCTGTCTTCGCCGCCCAGAGTGCCAAGCTGCCGCGAGCTCCCATCGAGGTTCCAGATCATGGCGCGCTGACAGCCATCCGCTGACGCGCAGGGAATGTACGCAAGGCCGGCGAGGTCGCCGAGACCGTTGGAACCAAGCACGACGCCGCTCCGGGTGTCGAGCTGTTCAATCACCCATTGCGCTGCACCGTTCCTCCAGCGCACCGGCACGCTGCTGCTAGCCGGCACAGTGAGTGCCGCGGCTCCCCCGACAATCGTGCCGTCACCGTTGACCGCGTTGGCACCGGAGGACCCTCCAGCCACTAGCGGCGGCAGTTCCTCTCTACAGCTACCCGGTCGCCACACGGCCGCTCCGACACCCATCGCGCTGCCGACCACGACCTGCGCATCCGCGCTGATTCCGTACACGGTTGCGCGTTCGACCTCGTTGCTGCAACCGAGCACATTGAACATGCCCGTCTGGTTCGCCCACAACACTGGTCGCGCACGACCGGGGGAAAAGTCGTTCCCGGCCAGATCGCCCAGATTATTGACGCCTCTGAATATCGCTGACCTGGCGTCTGACGGCCATCGCATGTCCGTGATGGCCCATGAGCCATTGCTCTTCTGCGTCCATTTCACGGCGTGCATCAGGTCGAGCGATCCCAGGCAAATCCGACGATGATCGTGCCTGCCTCATTGACGGCAAGGGCTTCGGCACCGGCGCCAAGCGTGGGGAGATTGCTGAATGTCATGATTACGCTGCTGTTCGACAGGACGTCCGCTCGAACGCGGTAGTCTGACTGCAATCCGAATGTCGCGAGCGCCCCGACGCACCCGATCGCTATCGCGCTGCTCTTCGTCATGGCTTTTTCCACCCTCACCTTAAAGAACCGCTGTCGTCACCGTCTTCGAATAGTGATGTATGTCCCGTTCGTTCCGGCCCGCGCATCAGTGGCTGCCATACGCAACACCCTATTGCCGGGTTGCCCGCCAATCCCATGTGTAGGTGACAGGCTCGCCTGAGGTCAGGTTGTAAGAGTTCACTTCAGTTGCGGTGAGTGATTGATCATCGTCGGCAAACCGTCCTGAGAGCCTGGACACTCCGGGCATCTGTTGAAAAGAAGTGCCGTCTCGGCAAGGCCTTCCTCCTCCTTCCAGGGGGCGCGCGCCAGTCGCCGAAAATTCACTCCCGCTGATAGTGCCGGCGTAATTCACTGCGAAGAAGGCGCCCTCAAGAGTGATCGTTCCCCCTGAGCGCGTGACAGACATCGGAAGTCCGGGAAGACGGCTCCCGTCCACCGCTGCCGTTGCTCTCTCACCCAGCAGTTGTCAGGACCGTTCACCGACACGAACCGTTGCGTAACCCTCCACTGAGCGTTCGAAGCTGGTGGCGGCGTCGGCGAAGATTGAGTCGGTGAAGGTGAAGGGGTGTCGCCACCACATGCTGTCAGAATCAGCGCCACTGCCGCCGTCAGAATCCGCGATTTCATAATCGACCCCAGACGCGTCGGGCTCTTTTCAATCAGTCAGAATCCGCCTGCCGTACATGCCGCGGTGCGGCCGCTGTGAAACCTGCACCGTCGACATATATGTGGTCGGCCAGAGTGAAACGTGACGTCGCTCTTTGTTGCAGCCAGCTTTTGGACCGATGAGCCCTTGACAGGGCCGTACGTGCACCGGAAGGGCACGTATTGGAGCAACCCTGACGACTCCGTACGTGAACGTCGCGGTAAAGGTCACGCGTGTGCGGATCCGACCCAGCTCAACAAAACAACTCGATTTGAGTCACACTCATCGGGGCGTGCGGGCGTAGAATGCCGCGGCGTCCCAAGGACTTGGTGTGACCCTCACCTCCGCCGGAGCAACGGTGGCCATGCATGGCGCGCGACTGACTCCCCAGCAACAGAGCACGCTCGTTGAACGCATCCGCAGGCGCGAGGCCCCGGCAGAGGAAGAGCTCGTTCATCTGTTCTCGAACAGAGTCGCGTTCCTGGTTCGAACACGAACGCGCGATCCCGAAGCCGCACGCGACCTGACGCAGGAGGTGCTGCTCGCCGTCGTCCTCGCCCTTCGGAATGGCCACTTGCGCGAGGCGGAACGGTTAGCGGCCTTCGTTTACGGCACCGCACGCAACGTCATCAACAACTACCTCCGCACGCGGAGTCGATCCCCAAGGGAAGACGCCATCGACGACGACCTCCATCCGGCGAATCATAGCCAGGACCCGTTTGAAGACGCGGAGCGTAGCTGCCCTGGTCCGAAATGCGCTCGGCGTTCTGGATTCCGTGGATCGCAGGATTCTGCTGCTCACGCTAGTCAAGGGTTTGAAGCCCGGCGAAATCGCGGCGCGCCTTGGCCTGACGTCCGACGTCGTCCGGACCCGGAAGTCGCGCGCGCTGAAAAAAGCGATCGAGCGGGTGAAAAAGCTGTCACGAAAATGAGTGAAGACACCACTAACACTTCGAAGCGCACGATGGACTGCGGCAGAGTGTCACGGGAGGAGATCCTCGAGGGCTACTTGGCAGGCAGGTTGACCGAGGAGGATCGCGAGGCTTTCGAAGAGCACTATTTCGAGTGCGCGCACTGTTTCGATGAGCTGCGGATGCTCCAGGCGATTCGCGACGTGTTGCCGGAGGTGACTCCTGAGTCCGAACCTAGGCGGACTCACCGAGCCACGCGCTGGGCTCCTGCTGCAGGGCTCGCGGCCGCCGCCGTGTTGACCGTGGGTACGCTGCTCTTGATGCGCCCGTCGTCCCCATCGAATCCCCCCGAGTCGACGAAAAGCACCTCACCATCACCATCCGCAGTCCCGGTTCCGGAAACGCCGAACCGACCACCGCCCGCTGCTACGCCAGCGCCTTCGCTCGAGCAACTCGCGCGCGTCGACCCACCGCTCTACGAGCCCGTGAGGCTGCGCGGCGCGCAGACGAAGCGACGCAGCGCTTCGAACGCGGTATGGAGCAATATCGCAAGGCTGACTACGCGGGGGCAATCGACGGGCTCCACGCCGCTGCCGAATTGGAGCCCGATGCGCCACAGATCCGCTTCTTTCTCGGAGTCTCCCATCTCATGTTGGGTCAGGACGACGCCGCCATCGATCGGCTTCGGGCCACTATTGCTCTCGGCGATTCGGCGTATCTCGAGGAAGCGCACTGGTACCTGGCCAAGGCGTTGCTGCGGCGAAAGAACTTCGGCGCTGCGGAAACGCAGCTGAAGACAGTCATTCAGCTTCATGGGCCCAAGAGCGGTGAGGCCCGTCAATTGCTCACGGAGGTCGAGAGGCTCAAGGTTCGATCACCTTGACATACGTGCACACGCGCGATGAAGCGAAGGAGGAGCCATGATGCTCGCAGTAGTCCGTCAAGTGGTGACTTCATGCTTGATGCTGCTGATAGTTCTGGTGGCTCCCGGCTATTCGCAGGAGACACGGGGACAATTCTTGGCGCACTGATGGACCAAACCGGGGGGGTCCTGACCGGTGTGAAGGTCCAGATCACGAGCGTGGACACCGGTCACACCCGCGAAGTCGTCACGAACCACGTCGGTCAGTACACCGCAAGCCTTCCGGTGGGCAACTACGAAATCAGTTTTCTGTTGCCGAATTTCCAGCCCTTCACAGCGCGCGGGATATCACTCCACGTCAACGATCGATTGCAGGTCAACGGCAAACTCATGGTGGGCGCGGTGGAAACGATGACCGTGACGGCGGAGCGGCTGGTTCAGCCGACGTCCGCAGTGCGAAATCTGATCCAAACGGTCGCGATTCGGGAGATGCCGCTCCTCACCCGCACATTCGTCCAACTCGCCACGCTCGTGCCCGGCGTGTCGAGCGACCTCCGGGAGGAGGCGTGTTTCTGCGACCAGGGCAATCTCGATATCTCCATCAATGGTGCACGGCGGAGCGCCGTCAACTGGCTGCTGGATGGGGCCTCCAACGTCAATACCTTTAACAACTTCACACTTGTGACCACGCCTTCCCTGGAGGCGATCCAGGAAATCAACGTCATCACCAGCACCTACTCAGCTGAATGGGCCCGGAACGGCGGCGGCGTCGTGAATGCGGTGACGAAGTCAGGGACGAGTAGATTCTCGGGCAGCGCCTATCACTTTCTGCGCAACGATGGGCTGAATGCCAACTCGTTCTTCCGCAATCTGAATACGAGACCTGAGATCGATACCAGCGAACCATCGCGACTGCGATACAACAACTTTGGCTACACGATCGGCGGACCGGCACTCCCAAGCCGCAAGAAGCTGTTTTTCTTTTTCTCGGAAGAATGGCGCCGAAGCACGCGTGACACGAGGTCGTTGGAGCAGCCAGTTCCCGATCCGGCCTGGCTGACGGATCCCGCGAGTCCAAACTATGTTCCGCCCGAGGCGCGCGACCCGAACGCAGTCCAGTTGCTGACCTTCTGGCCGGCACCGAACGTGCCAGGAACCAATCGTTATCGGACCACTATCACCAACAAGCTCGATACCCGGCAGGAGTTCGCGCGTGCGGACTACAACATGACTGCGAACTGGTCATTGACAGGCCGCTATCTGCACGATCGCGTTGATTCGCTTGGCGAATCCTTTACGCCTCCGGATCTTACGGCCGGGCACCGCTTCGTCGTCGGTCACCTCGCGGTTGCCGAAACGCGACGAGCGGGAGGACGGTTTTTGCTCGAAGTGTCGTATCAATTGTCAAACCACGAGCTTTCGCGCAAAGACCCTCTCCACACGAGAACTGACCTCGGAATTCCCGAAGCTTTTCCTGAGAACGCGGCGAATCTTATCCCGAATGTCAACGTCCCGGGCGTGATTCCGATCTCCGGGTCGCAGCCACGTCCGCGCGACTACCTCAATCACACGTTCAGTTCCGCACTGACTCTCCAATACGGCACTCATACACTGAAGACGGGCGGACTAGTCGCGCTCGAACACATCAACTCGAACCTCTTCCCGGAGACGACGCAAGGCTCATTCGGATTTCAGCCCGGAGGTGGATTCACGGCCTTTCAGAACTTTCTCCGTGGCAACCGGGGGGGGGAATGCGGCGAACGCTGTAGCTATTCTGAGACAGATATTGACGTACTCAACCGCTTCCGGTCCGGGCGATATGAGCTGTACGGTCAGGATACGTGGCGATTGCATCCCTCTCTCACGGTCGATCTTGGACTGCGCTACGCGTACATCCGCCGCTGAAGGATGAAGGAAACATGCTCTTCACCTTTTCGCCAGATGCGTACGACGCCGCGCAGGCCCCGCCTTTCTTCGACGAGGCGGGGGATTTTGTCGTGCTCGGTACGGGGAACCTATTCAACGGGATTCGCGTGGCTGGCAAGGACTCGCCACATGGGCGTGCCATCTATGCAGCCGACAAAAACAACATGCAGCCACGTATCGGAGCCGCATGGGATCCACGAGGGCAGGGCCGCTTGTTGTGCGCGCCGGATACGGCATGTACTTCGATCAGACACAAGTCGGAATGTTTGCTCAGAACGTGCAGGAATCGTTTTACGACCCTTTTCGGACGGATCTGTTCATCAGCAACCCGCCGCTCTCGAATCCCGGGAGCGGCACAGTCATCAAGCCCTTGGCAGTTTTCACACCTGATGCGCTCGCGACGAGCGACCCGTTCGTGGCGCCTCGATGGCAGCACTGGAACGTCGGCGTGCAGCGACGTCTGTACTCACAGGGCATGATCGATGTGGGTTACGTCGCCTCTCGCGGTGACAACCTGGTTCGTTTCGTGAACATCAATCGGCCCCAGCCGACGGACCTCGTAGGGCACGGTGAGGCACCAAACGCCGTCCGGCCCTATCTGGGCTACAGCAATATCGTCATGCGGGAGACCTCGGCCACGAGCCGCTCACATGGTCTCCTGGCCAGCTTCCGCCACGAGGCTGGCCGTGCAGGGTCGGCAACCGTAAACTACACCTTCAGTCGTAACAGGGCGGACGCCACTTTCGATAACTCGTCGATTGACGACCCCCAAAACCCGCTCGACAAGGACGCTGAGTTCGACGAGGCGGGAACGGACCGCGCCCACATCTTCAGCGCGTTCTACGTCTACGAGTTACCGTTCGGTCGGGGCGCCGACAGCGCCTGGCGAAAAGCTCTTTTGGCAGGGTGGCAAATTGCCGGGATCACCCGGATCGAATCAGGTCCGGCCGCGCGGATTCAAGTGACTAACTGTAATTACGACGGGTCGTGTTTCCCGGCACCATTGCGGCCCAATCAAGTCAGCGATCCGGGGGCCGGCGCTCAGGCCGGCGTCCTCTGGTTCAGTCCAGCGGCATTCGTTCCGTCACCAGCGGGTGAATATGGAACAGCGCCCGTCGCGCCCCTTCGGCTGCCCGGCCGTCACCAGTGGGACTTTGCCGTGTCGAAAACCATCAGCCTCGTTGGACCGACCCGTCTTCAGTTCAGGGCAGATTTCATTAACGCGTTCAACCACACGCAGTATTTAGACGTAGACACCTCCTGTTTCGGGACGACGACGTGCAACCCCACTCGGTTCGGCCAGGTTACGAGCACGCGACCGCCTCGTGAGATCCAACTCGGCGTCAGATTGGATTGGTGATCCAATCCGTTGTGACGACCACAGTCCACAGTCTCGAGGTTCGGTCGATGTGGCGCAGCACAGCCCTTACCGTCGCTCTCACGACGAGTGCGCTCATCGTGTGTGCCGCACACGTCCGTAGTAGCCCGCCTGCCGTGATCGCGCAGACAACCGTCCAGGGCACTTCGCCAATCCGTGGATTCGCCGATTCTCTGGCCTGATCACCGACCTGCTCGACCGCGGGAGAGGCATCGAAGCCGAGAACGTGGCGAGGGCGTTGCTGGCCCGTGTTGAAAGCGTTCGCGGACCCGATGCGCTCGAGGTCGCGCAGGTTCTGGACCTCCTGTGTCGCGCGGTGCGTCGCTCGTCGAAAGTCACGAACGAAGAGAAAAAAGCGATCGTCGAGCGAGCGGTGACGATCAAGGAAAAGTCGCTTGGTCCAGTGCATCCTGATCTGGCGACGAGCCTCATCAACCTCGGAGTCCAGCGGGCGCTGGCGGGCGACCCTGCCGCGGGAAAACCACCCGTCGAGCGTGCGCTGGCGATTCGAGAAGCCGCATTCGGTCCGGATCATGCGTTGGTGGCCGCCGCGCTGCAGACCCTCGGCGGCCTGCTGATCACGCTCCATGACGACGAGGCCGCGAAGGTGATACTCGAACGAGCGCAGCGGATTCGCGAAGCCGTCTACGGCGAACACGACCCCGACACCGTCCGAACGCTCGTCAACCTCGCAATCCTTTATCAAGAAACCGGTGACTACACCACGGCGCGCCAACGCTACGAACGCGCGCTCGCGATTTGCGAAGGATTCCGCAGCACGGACCTCCGCACGCTCAATGTCTTGACGGGCGTATCCATCGTGCTGAGCGAGTTGGGGGGCGACTTTGCCGGCTCCGCCAGATTGAACGAGAGGCTGCTGGCGTTGACCGAACGAACCTACGGTCCGACGGATCCACGCCTCAGGGTGCCACTGCAAAACCTCGCGGGGGATCGGCGCGATCTCGGCGATTACGCCGGGGCAAAGCCGCTCGCCGAACGCTCGTTGGCCATTGCCGAACGCGCTTTTGGTCCGAAACACCCAGAGGTGGCCAGGAGTCTTTACACGCTTGCGGTGATCTTCGCCGGACTGGGTGATTATGCCGAAGCCATGCGCCTCTTCGAGCGCGCGACGCAGATCAACGAAGAGGTCCTGCGGCCATCGAATCCAGAAAGCGCTCGCGCGTCGTGGTTCATACCCGACCTGATTCCGCTGTCCGGCTACGGCGCGGACGACATCGATCTCTTCGAGCGGGTCCTTGCGATGCGCGAGAGAAGTGGTGGACTGCGCGACCCTCACACGGCAGAAAGCCTGAGCAGGCTTGCTGCGGTGCTGTCCAGCCCCGACGATTTCGGCGAACCCGCCCCCTGTTCGAGCAAGCGCTGGACGCCCAGGAAAAGTTTCTCGGCCCGGACCATCCAGAGGTGGCGGCCTCCGCGACCAATCTCGCCTATGTGCTCTCGCGGATCGGCGACTACGAAGCGGCCAGGCCGCTCTACGAGCGCGCCCTGACCAATTCGGAGACACTCCCTCGGGCGCAGATCATCCGAAAGTGGCGACCACCCTGGTCAATCTCGCTCGCCTGCACATGAGAACAGGCAATGACGACGAAGCGGCGCCTCTGCTCGCCCGTGCTCTGGCCATCCAGGTGAAAGGACTTGGTCCCGAACATCCGGACATCGCGGTTACGCTGAGCAGCCAGGCCGAGCTGATGGCGCATGCGGGAAACACCGTCGAAGCATTCGCCATCGCGGCACGCGCGGAGGCGTCGGTCAGGGAGCACCTGCGTCTCACGGCGCGCACACTTCCAGAGCGTCAGGCGCTGGCATATGCGTCATCGCTTCCCTTTGCGCTCGACCTGATGTTGCGGCTCGCCTCAACGCGCCCTGGCGATGGCGGGATGGTGGCGTCAGCATGGAACGCTGTCATTGGCGGCCGAGCAGCCGTCCTCGACGAGATCGCCGCGCGGAACCGAGCCGCGACCGCAGATGAAGCACCGGACGTGGCGTTGGGGACGTCACTGGCATCAGCCAGACAGCGGCTCGCCGCACTGGCGATCCGAGGCATTCGAAACGACTCTCCCGAGCGTTACCGTCAACTGCTCGAACAGGCGCGAACCGATAAAGACCGCGCTGAGCGGGCCCTCGCGGAGAGCAGTGCGATCTTCCGCGAGGACCAGTCGAAGAGCCGGATTCTTCTTCCCGCCGTTACAGATGCCCTGCCTCCTGGCAGCGCGCTCGTGGGCTTCGTCAAGTATGGCGAGCGAGACCGCAGAAGAGGCCTACTTCGCCTTCGTCCTTCGCGCTGGTGGCGGAGTGCCAGTGGGCGTTCCGATCGGCGCCGCAGCGAAAATCGATGCGCTGGTCGTCCAATGGCGGCAACAAATCCGTCAGGAGGCGATGGCCGCGGGAAGAGATTCCAGACGCGGTGAAGCGGGGTACCGACGCGTCGCCGACGAACTACGTCAGGTGATATGGGATCCACTGCTCATGCACTTGTCGAACGTGACACGTGTCTTCGTCGTCCCTGACGGGGCGCTTCATCTCGTGAGCTTTGCTGCGCTCCCAACCGGCACGACCGAATACCTCATCGAAACCGGACCGTCCATCCACTATCTCTCGGCGGAGCGAGATCTTGTTTCCGGTGCGACAAGCCCGACCGCGGGCAATGGGCTCGTCGCCCTTGGCGCTCCTGCCTTCGACGAATTCAGTTCCACGTCCGTCGCATCTGCCGCATCCTTCCGCGGTACGCGATCAGGATGCGGGGACTTTCAGTCGATGCGCTTCGACCCGCTTCCAGCCTCGTTGAAGGAAGTTGACGAGGTCGTGTCGCTCTGGAACAAAGCCCAACGGACCGATGGCGTTCCTGTGCGGTTGGTCGGGACAGCCGCGAGCGAGTCCGCTTTCAAGTCAGCGGCGGCCGGCCACCGAATCCTGCACCTGGCGACGCACGGCTTCTTCCTCGGGAGCCGCTGTGGGTCCGCTCTCAGTCCGTCGACATCGTCTTCCGGGACGTCAAAGATCGCGCGCGAAAACCCATTGCTCCTGTCGGGCCTGATCCTGGCCGGGGCCAATCGCCGGAACGAGGCGTCAACCGACCAGGATGACGGAGTGCTGACAGCGGAGGAAGTCGCCGCATTGAATCTCAGCGGCGTCGAATGGGCGGTTCTTTCCGGGTGCGACACCGGCGTGGGCGAAGTTCGAGCGGGCGAAGGCGTCTTCGGGCTTCGTCGCGCGTTTCAGGTGGCTGGCGCGAAGAGTGTCATCATGAGCCTGTGGCCGGTCGAGGACCAGACCACGAGCCGGTGGATGTCGAAGCTCTACGAAGGTCGGCTGATGAAAAAACTGGCCACGACGGACGCAGTAAATGAGGCCAGCCTGGCGCTGCTGCACGGGCAGCGCGCGAAAGGCCTCAGCACCCATCCCTTCTACTGGACCGGATTCGTCGCCGCCGGAGACTGGCGTTAGGGCGCGGCGTTACCCGCTCACGCACCCACACTTAGCGCGGTCGAAATTCGTGTTTTACGGCTGAGCTAGTGCACTAGAATGTGCTTTCAGCCATGGACACGCAGGCGACCTGGCCGGCCGTCAGTTCGGTCCATTTCAGATCCACTCTCTGCTCGGCGCGGGCGGAATGGGCAAGGTCTATCGCGCCCGTGACGTCACGTTGGGCCGCGAGGTGGCGATCAAGATCATCGGCACTGATCCTGGCCACGATCCCGAGCGTCGAATACGGATTGACCGCGAAGCGCGACTGCTCGCGTCGATCAACCATCCAAACATCGCATCGATCTACTCTGTCGAAACCATAGACGGGTCGCCTGCGCTCGTCCTGGAACTGGTCGACGGACCTACGCTTGCCGAGCGTTTGCTGTCAGGTCCCTTGCCAGTCGACGAAGCGATCGCGGTCGCACGCCAACTGGTGGATGCACTCGACGCGGCGCACGAGAAAGGCATCGTGCATCGTGACTTGAAGCCGGCCAACATCAAGATCACGTCTGAAGGTGTCGTGAAGGTGCTCGACTTTGGCCTTGCGAAGGCGACGGAAGACGGCCTCGCGCCTTCAGCCGCAGCATCGTTGTCGCCGACGGTCACGGCAGGGCTGACGCGTGTCGGTACCCTTCTCGGCACAGTGGCCTATATGAGCCCGGAGCAGGCCCGCGGCTTGTCGGCTGGCAGAAACGCGGACATCTGGGCGTTCGGTTGCGTTCTCTATGAAACACTGACGGGACGCCGGGCGTTTGCAGGCGCGACGATCAACGACACGCTTGCAGCGGTCCTGAAGAGCGAGCCGGATTGGGCCGTTCTCCCGCCGTTACCGGCACCGCTCGAAACCCTGGTGCGGCGGTGCCTCGAAAAGGAGCCACGACGCCGGCTGCGGGATGTGTCGGATGCGCGAATCTGGCTCGACGAGTCTCAGGGCGCGTCCGTTAATGATCAACGACGCACGCAATCGAGGCCGGTGCGCCTGAAGGCTCTCATCGTTCCCGGTGTCGTAGTGGCAGCGTTTGCCGCTGGTGGTGCGTTGGTCACGTTCCGTCAGGCTGCCGCCACGAAAGACAGCTCACCCACGCTGCGATTCGAAATCACTCCGCCGCCTGCCGCTCCGTTGGGCATGGGAATCACCGGCACCAACATCGCCCTTTCGAGTGACGGCTCGCAGCTCGTCTACCAGGGGATGGTTGGCGACGGATATCAATTGATGGTTCGGCGATTGGACGCGATCGAGGCGACCCCGGTTCCGGGCAGCGACCTCGCGAGAAATCCGTTCTTTTCACCCGATGGGAAACGCATCGGGTTCGTGGCTGACGGGATCCTCAAAACCGTTGCGCTCGATTCCGGCGGGCAGACCGCGGTCTGTCCAATCGGGGGCCTTGCCTCGCCGATGGTCCGACGACGGGACCATCGTGTTCTCTGATGGGACCGGAGTGTTTCGGGTGCCCGAGCGTGGAGGCACACCCGAACTGCTGGCGCGGCCCGACCCGGCCAAGGGGGAAGGAAACTTCTTCGGTCTCGACACGTTACCCGGCGGAGGTGTGCTGGTCGGCGTCACGGCACGAGCCGGCAGCGGCAATCATCCCCATGTCTCGGCACTCGCGCCTGGTGGACGCGAGCTGAAAGTGGTGCTCGAAGGAAGCAGCGCGATTGCGGGGTTCGCCGGAGGCGTGCTCGTCTATCCAGAAGTCAAGGGGCTGACCGCCCTGCCTTTCGATGTCGAGCGCATGCAACCGTCCGGGCCGCCGGCCGTCATCGAACCGGGTGGCACGAATGTCGGCGGCATTGGCGTGGCCCGTAACGGCACGATTGCCTACGTCCGACGGTCGGATCCAAACGCCGATCTGTTCCGTGTCACGCTGCTCAATCCCACGGGCGAACCGACAAAGACGATCGCTGATGATCTCAGGGTGCCGCGTCATCCGAGGGCGTCACCGGATGGAAAGCGGCTCGCGATCTCCGCGGGGCAACCCAACTTCGCCAGCGTGTGGATCTACGATTTGGCCGGCGGCGCACAGCCGGTGAGGTTGACGTCGAACGGCTCGAGCGAGTTTCCCGTCTGGCGTCACGACGGCACCGAGCTCTCGCTGTCATGGCGCGGCAGAAGCTGGCACCTGGCTTCCATCCCGACCGACGGCAGCGTCCTCGAGCCAAAAGAGATGCTGGAGGACCAGAACGATCCGGTTCCCCAAGGCTGGGCGCCCGACGGCAAGACACTGCTCTACCAGGTCACCGACCTCCAGACCGGGACGGACATCATGGAGCTGGATGGCAAGTCGGCGAAATCTCGCCCGTGGCTGCAGACCAGATCCAATGAACGTGAAGCACGCTTTTCACCTGACGGACGATGGGTCGTGGTACGTTCGGATCAGACGGGACGATTCGAAGTCTGGGTCCGCGCATACGATCAGGCGGGCGGTCCAACACGAATCTCGTCAGACGGAGGTCACGAACCGACCTGGTCTCACGATGGGTAGAACGATCTTCTACCTGGCCGGACCGAAAATGATGGCCGTCACGTTCGATGGGACGGGCACCCGCGCCTCGGCGGCTCCCCCGCGAGTGGCGTTCGAGGGAGGGTTCCTGCCGTACAACGCGATCCGCCGGCGCCCTTTATGATGTCCTTCCGGACGGTCGATTCGTGGTTCTGCAGCGTGTGCGACCGGTCGTCGCGAATTCGATCGTCGTCGTGTTGAACGCCTTGCAGGGGCTCGCCAGCCAGTCTTCCCGCTGATGCAGGGACTCGCGCGGGAGTAAATACAAACAGGCCCGGTTCCCCGGGCCTGTTTGCTGGTCGACGACAGTTGGAACGGTGTCTCAATCAACCGCCGATCATCTGTATGACAGCCTCCGCTTCCGTAATCAACATCGTATCCCTGCGCCGCCACGGTCAGTGCGCCACTCCGGACCAGCGCACGCAACTGGCTCATGAACGCGCGCAACTGGTTGCCGGCCGGCTTCACATTGCCCTTGTTCATCGAGTCGGCGGCGGCCTTGAGCTTGCTGGTCGAGGCTGGTTGCGCGTGATTGATTGGCGCGTTACAAGGAGAATCGGAAATCGCCGAGGAATCCCGACTCGGGAGCTGTGTCTGGTCTTCCGTTCTGGTTTTCGCCTTGACAAAAGCACGCGCGGTGCTATTTGATCTTCAAAAGTGAAACTAATCACTGGCTTGCCAGGTTCGTCGACCGCGGCGGCGCTCATCGCGGGGCGGAAATCCTGGACGATGTGGTCGAGCTCTACCGGGAACGCTGTGCGGACGAGGGCGAAGCTATGCCCTGGGGCGAGCCGTGTGGGACATCGTCTCACCCTCGGCGTGCGGCCGTCAGCGCCCACACGGGTGCCCCCTCCCCGATCGGAGAACGATGATGGCCAGATTGCTGGACGATGCGCATCATGCGCTGCGATCGGTCGTGAGGCGGCCGATGGTGAGCGTCGCCATCGTGGCAACGATGACGCTCGGACTCGGCCTCGGGGTGATGACGTTCACCCTCGTGGACGGGATCCTGCTTCGGCCCCTGGCCTTCCCGCGCGGTGAGGAACTGCTGTCGATTTACAGCGAGTTCAGGCCGGAGAGCGGGTACACGTTCGCGCAATCGGCCCTGTCGCCACCAGAGGTGGCCGACTACGCGGCGCAGAACAAGACGGTCGACGTCGGCGCGTGGCAACTGGCCAGCGTCGCCCTCGCGCAGCCCGATCGCATCCCCGAACCGCTGACAGGCATCCGCGCATCGTCCAGCGTTTTCACGAGTGCTCGAAACGCCGCCGGTTCTGGGCCGAACGCTGGTGCCGGATGACGATCGGCCCGGAGCTCCGTGTGTGGTCGTGCTCAGCAACGGACTCTGGCGGGAGGCATTGGGCGGCGCTGGAGACGTGATCGGGCGAAAGGTCATGCTGTCGGGCCAATCCTGCGAAGTCGTTGGCGTGATGCCGCGGCAGTTCGCATTTCCTACAGAGAACTTCCGGCTCTGGCTGCAGCTCCCGCTCGAGACCGATCCCAACACTCGAGGCAATCACGGCTTGTTTGCGGTTGGACGCATGCGTCCTGGCGTGTCGCTGGAGCAGGCGCGCAGCGAGATACAGACGCTGATGGCCGGGTGGGCGCGCGAGCATGCCCATCACAAGGGTCACGGCGTCGTGGTTGAGCCGCTGAGAGATTCCGTCGTCGGACCCGTCGGGCCTCAGCTCCAGGTGCTGGCGTATGCCGTCGGCCTCGTGCTGATCGTCGTTGCGGCCAACGTCGCGAGCCTGATGCTCGCGCACGGGGAAGCGCGCCGGAAGGAGCTGGCCGTTCGCGCGGCGCTGGGAGCGTCACGCGCATCGCTCGCACGCCAGCTGTGATGGAAGGCGTTCTGCTGGCGGCGATCGGTGGAGCGCTCGGTGCAGCGCTTGCCGCAGCGAGTTTCGATGCGCTCGTCGCCGCGTATCCGTTGACGCTGCCACGCGCGTCGGAGGTCCACATGGATTTCCGCGTGGCCGCCGCCGCGCTGCTGGGCAGCCTGGGCATAGGTTTGGCGATCGGCGTGCTGCCGGCAATCCGTCTGACGAGACTGCAGATGTCCGATGCGCTGAGGTCCGGCGAGCGAGGCGAGGGGCTCTCGCTCAACCTGCGCACGCAGACCTGGCTGGTGACCACCGAGCTTGCCGTCGCCGTCGCCGTGGTCGTGGGGGCCTTGCTGCTCGCGCAGAGCTTTATCGCGCTGCAGCGGGTACCGCTCGGATTCGATCCGTCGGGCGTGACGTCGACGACGGTGAGCCTCCCGAGCGGGACGGAGCGGCCTCGCGAGGAAGCGCCGCTGATTTTCGCATCCCTGACCGAGCGACTGCGCGGCGCTTCCGGGTGTCGAGGCGGTTGGAGCCATTTCGCATGTTCCCTTGCGCGCATCACCGCCGCCCGACGACTTCACGATCGAAGGCCGACCGGTGCCGCCGCCAGGCCTGCCCGGCTTCAACGCGCACTACGTGATGGTCACGCCCGGTGCGCTCGAGGCATTGCGCGTGCGGGTCGTTCGTGGCAGGAACATCACCGATGAGGACACCGCGCGGGCGCAACCGGTTGCTGTCGTCAACGAAGCATCGCGCGCGCAAGTTCTGGCCCGATGCCGACCCGATCGGCCAACGCATCCGGTACGCAGCGGGCGTCGCAAACGGACAGTGGTCGAGTTGGGGACCCTGGCTGACGATTGTCGGCGTCGTCGCCGACGTGCGTTACGTGTCGCCCAGCGTTCCGGCACTGCCGGCCATCTACGTCCCCCACGCGCAGCTGCCTCGCGCCGCCTACGCCGGAAGAAGCATGGGTCTGGTGATCCGCTCGTCAGGCTCACAGACTGATGTGGCATCGCTCGTTCGACCCAACCTGGTGAGTGTCGCGCCCGATGCCAGCATGTCCAGCATGCGGACGATGGACGCAATCGTCGGCGCCGCGCTGGCACGTCCGCGATTCATGGGATGGATCATGAGCGTCTTCGCGGTCGTCTCGCTGATCGTGGCGGCGCTCGGCGTGTACGGCATGGTGGCGTACGGCGTCGCACGACGAACCCGCGAAATTGGTGTTCGGATGGCGCTCGGCGCGAGCCGCGGACGGATCGTGTGGATGATCGGCCGTCAAACTCTGCTCATGACGGCTGCGGGAGTCGTCGCCGGCCTCGCAGGCGCCGCCTGGCTTTCCCAATCGATGCGCTCGATGCTCTTCGGCGTGGCGCCGTTCGACGTTCAGACTTATGCCGTCGTTACGGTGATCCTCGTCATGACTGTACTGCTGGCCATCGTGGTCCCGGCGCGGCGCGCCGTCTCCGTCGATCCGCTGGTCGCACTGCGGGTGGACTGATGAAGGGCGACTATCTCGGGGCGTTCGAGGAACTGGTGCTGCTCGCCGTGCAGGCACTCGGCGAGGACGCGTACGGCGCCAACATCGAGCGGACACTCGAACGCGAGGCGAGACGCCCCGTGTCGCTCGGCGCGGTGCATACGGCCCTCGAGCGGCTGGAAGCCAAGGGACTGGTGGACTCTCAGGACAGCGAGCCGATTGGAGAACGTGGAGGCCGGCGGCGGCGCATCTTCAGGCTGACTCGCGACGGACGCGCTGTGCTGCGCGAGACGGGTGCGATCCGCGAGCGGGTCGCGGGCATCGGCCGCTCAGCCGCCAGGGGCGGCAAGCCCGCCTGAGCGATCAATTCGATCGAGCGGAGTCGTCCTTCGCGTGACGCCGGTAGCGTCTGCCACCGACGAGCGCCGAGCCGGCTATCGCGAACAGCAATAGCGTGGCGGGTTCCGGCACGTTCACCGGCCCGTTCACCACGAGATTGTCAACCGTGACAAGCGACTGATCAATATCCCGCGACAGGTCCCCCGGTGCCAGCAGGAGTCCAGTCAAGAACTCGCCGCCAGTTGTTGAGAATCCGACAAAGCCGGGTCCTGCAAGTGAATGGCCTGGTCCAAACGTCGTAGACCCATCGGGTAGCAAGACACTGGGAAATATTCGGAAGCCAAAGGGCCCGCCGAGTGTGCCCACATCGAATCCGATTGCGGTAGTGGGATCGAGCCTCGCCTGAACGACGAAGAGTGGCCCAATGTTGACGAACTGGAGGGTCGAGGGGGGGGCAGTCGGATTGTACGGCGGATCGGCAAGGTCGAAACGGAAGGTCACGCCGGTGCCTGCGTAAGTCAGCTCGCAGAGACTGCTGTTGTCAGGGATGAAGTCACACGGCTGCAGCGGTCCGTCAAAGTTCTCGAAGACATTGGGCTGTGTGGCGCTGATGAACGCCGAGCGATCGTTGAACACGATTGCCGCCGCCTCCAGGGGCCGGGCGGCACCGACAAGCGCCAGAACCAGCAGGCCTCCTAGCAGAAATCGAGAGGTGCTCGCAGCACCTGGACACACATGCATTTTCCCTCCCAGGGACTGACAAAGAGCTTAACTCGTCACCGAGAGAAATCAACAGGAAAATACCCGGATTGACCCGAGCCCGGCCTTACGCGGACAATGCCACTATCAATGAATCAAGATGACGTGGAGCGAATAGCGCGGACGGCGCTGAAGGATCTGGGAGCGGATTTGTCGAAGCTGTCCGTGCAACCGGTGGACGGCCGCCCCGGGTCAATGGCGGATCGAAATTCGCGGCGCGGGCAAGCCCATGACGATCACATGCGGCACCGGATCGTCAGCGCAATGGGTGCGCGAACAGATCTGCGAGAAATATCTCGCCCAGAATTGAGCCCTCGACGCGGCTGAAGCCGCGCCTTCCTAACCGCGCGCGCGGCGCTTCGGCGCCGCGGCCGCCTTGACCGGCTTTTCGAAATCCGCCTTGGCGGCCTTTTTCTTGCCAGTGCTGACGCGATCGAGGCTCTGGCGCAGCGCGTCCATCAGGTTCACGACCTTCGGCGGCGCTTCTTCCTGCGTCGCGACCACCTCTTCGCCGGCGATCTTGGCGTCGATGATCCGCTGCAGCTCTTCCTGGTACTCGTCGCGGTATTCCTTCAGATCCAGCACCCCTTCGAAATTGCCGATGACCTGCTTGGCCAGCTTGATCTCGTCCGGCTTGACCTTCGACGGAACGTTCTCGAGCTCCTCGATGTTGTCCATGCTCCGCACTTCGTTGGCGTGGCGCATCGTGTACATCACGAGCCCTTTGTCCTTCGGCTGCACGGCGACCAGGTACTCACGCCCGTAGAGCGCGAGCTTGCCGATGCCGGCCTTGCCCTTCATGCCCTCGCGCATGACGGCGAACGCCTCCATGGCCATCGGGCCGTCGGGCGCCAGGTAGTACGGGACGCTCGACATAAATCGGATCGATGGCCGCCGCCTCGGTGAACTGCACGAGGTCGATCACGCGTGTCGACTCGGGGCGGACTTTCGCGATGTCCTCCTCGTCCATCACGACGTAGCGGCCCTTCTCGAACTCGTAGCCCTTGGCGATTTCCGAGATCGGCACCTCGCGCTCGCATTTCGGGCACCAGCGCTTCTGCTGAATGCGCGTCTGACATTCCGCGTGCAGCTGATTGAAGCTGATGGTCGCCGCCGAGTCGGTGGCGGGAAACACGCGGATAGGAATATTGACGAGGCTGATCTTGAGGAATCCCTTCCACGTCGGACGCGCTGCCATGACAGTCGCTCCTCGCGCTGGGGTCAGAGCGGGTCGGACCCGGGGTCGGACGTTGGTCTGACCCCCAGCCGTCGCCCGCCAGCAGCATCTCGTGATTATCGGTCGGTGGCGCAATTCACACCAAATGCACGCCGTTGCATGCCGGGCTCCGACCCCGCCCCACCTTACTACGGCCGCTGGTAGTAGATATGCCGCCCAGTAGGCTTCTGATGCCAACTTGCTGAATTGAGAGGACTTTGCTCGTGGTAACGTCGCAGATTCGCGTCTGACCGTTGGGATCATCCGTCCTGGGCCTTCTCCTTGGACGCCCGGTCTCGGCAAACACGACGTTCGAGGCGCGCCTCATCGATAAGGTTTCCGGTAAACCGATCGCCAACGCTGAGGTGATCATTCTCGGCCACCCCGGCGAGCGCTTCACCGGACCAGATGGCCGCATAACCTGGAACCCCGCGCCGCCGCCACCCTTCGAGGTGCTGGTGGTGCTGCCCGGCGGTCGCTACATGAAGCCGGTCCTCGTCGAGAAGCTCCCGGAAGGTGCTCCGCTCGACATCGCCGTCGACACGATCGTCAGCGAATCCGTCACGGTCGAAGCCGGCGCTGCGCCGAGCATCGAGACCACGCCCGCCAGCGGCACGACGCTGGTCACGCTCGATGACGTGCTGACCCGCGCGCCGGTCAACCTTACACAGACCCTCGAAAACGTGGCCGGCGTCTCCAGCGTGTCCGAAGGTCACGCGGCAGTGCCGGCAGTCCGCGGCTTTGCCGCCGGCCGCACGTTGATCCTGATCGATGGCGCGCGCGTCACAGCGGAGCGTCGCGTCGGACCCAGCGCAACGTTCCTCGATCCGTTCAGCCTCGATAGCGTGGAAGTCGCGCGCGGTCCGGGATCGGTTGCCTATGGATCAGACGCCTTTGGTGGCGTGATCGCGGCCAAGACCAGGCGCGTTGCGCCAGATGCGCCGCTCGGCTTCAGGTTCATCGGTTCCCTCGGCACCGGAACGCCGGAAGCGCGGGGCGGCCTCGAAGTGGCGAAAGGCCTCGGTAAAGGCAGCGTGCTTGTTCCAGGCGCACTCGCGCAACTTCGACGATTACCGCAGCCCTGACGGTGACGTGTTCAATTCAGGCGCCACCGACCATGGCTTCCTGGCGCGCGGTGCGTACCAAATCGGCGCGCGGCATTCTCACGGCTGGCTGGCAGAGTGACTTCGGCCGTGACATCGAGCGACCGCGCAATAACTCGACGACCGTTCGCTTCTATTACCCGACCGAGGATTCTCACCGCCTCACGCTCGATTACGAGATGCGCCAGAGTTGTCGGCCTCGAACGGCTGTCGATTCAGCGGCTTCCTCGGCACCTCCTCGATCGTCACCGATCAGGACCGCTTCGCGACGGCGACGACCACGCGCAGCATCGAGCGGGCGGACGTGACTGCCAACGACTTCCAGTTCCGCGTGCTCGGCGAGCGTTCGCTGAACACCGCGCGCATGGAATTCGGTGTGGACATCAGCGGCCGCTACGATCTCGAGGCGATCGAAGAGCGTGTGGCATTCGACTCCGCGGGTGATCTGATTCGCACCGACTCGTTCGACTCTATCGAGAACGCGCACAAGGCTGACAGCGGGGTTTTCGCGACGGTGCAGGTGCCGGTGGGCCAATCGGTCATCCTCTCCGGCGGCCTCCGCGGCGATTACGTCTCCAACGAGAACACTGGCGGCTTCTTCGGCGATCGCTCGACAGCGAACGGCGCGGCGTCCGGGTATGGTGCCGTCACCGTCGCAATCGGCCGGTTCAGCCTGACCGGCCAGGTCGCGCGCGGCTTCCGCGATCCGGTGTTGTCGGATCGCTATTTCCGCGGACCGTCAGGGCGCGGCTTCATTACCGGCAATCCCGATCTCGAGCCCGAAACGAGCCTGCAGTACGACGGCGCGATTCGTTACACCGCCGCACAACTGGCGCGCCGGCTTCTTCGTGTTCAACTATCGCATCGACGATCTGATCGAGCGCTACCAGACCGATCCCGACTTCTTCTTCTTCCGCAACCGCGGCCGCGCGCGCGTGCGTGGCGTCGAGCTGGAAACACAGGGCAATCTCGGCTGGGGCCTCTCGATGGAGCTGGCGGCACAGATCACGCGCGGCGAGGCGCTCGACGACGAGGTGAACCTGGACACGATTCCGCCGCCGTCGATTTCCGCGCAGATTCAGAAAGCAGCTCTTCACGAAGGGCTTCGCGCAGGTCCGGGTGGCCGCGCTACGACCGGGATGACCGGCCGGGCCCGACCGAGCGGGTGATCCCGGGGTATGGCCTTCTGGACCTGTCCGGAGGCTGGCGGCTGTCGAATAATCTCGACATCCGCGTGCTTGGCCGTAACCTATTGGATAAACAGTACTTTATCAGCGCAGACACGCGCACGGTGCTGGCGCCGGGGGCCTCGTTTGTCGTGACCCTGCTGGCGCAGTTCTGATGCTCCGGTAGGGCACCTCAATTTTCCTGCGGCAACGGCCCCGTTTGGTTGTAGATTGCTGATGGCAGTCGGCGGGGTATTCGGAGATTGAGCCGCCCGGGCATTGGGGCCAAGTTACTCCTCCCTTCCCAATCTTCGCGGTTGCCGGTCTCCGAATACCCGGCCGGCGTGCTGCCCTTCCGATGCCCGCACGTCGCTCACCTCCGAAACAGACCGTTCGCACGCCCGCAGCACTTCCTCGCTGGCGCTCGACATCCGACGCGCTCAAGCCCATGTTGGCGACGCTCACCGAGCCGCCGCTCGTCAGCGCGTCGCTCGTCTACGAACCCAAATACGACGGCATCCGGACGATCGCCGAGGTCGAGCCTCACAAAGGCACGGGTCTCGTGCGCCTGTGGTCGCGGCTCGGCAACGACAAGACATCGCAGTTCCCCTCCATCGTCCGCGTGCTCGAGAAGCTTGGCAAAGCGGCGGATGTTCCGCTCGTCCTCGACGGCGAGCTCGTGGCGCTCGACAAGAACGGTGCGCCGTCTGGATTCCAGAAGCTGCAGGGACGGATCCATCTGATCGGGTCGAGCGATGTCGAGCGCGTCGATCGCGATCAGCCGGTTGCGCTCATCCTGTTCGATCTGCTGCGCGATGGAGACGACGACCTGCGCGGACTGCCGCTTGCCGAGCGTCGCACGCGGCTGGAGGCGCGCCTGAAAGGACACCTCACGTCAACGCTGAGACTGAGCGAGCAGATCGCCGGTGACGGCCGCGCGATGCACGAGCGTGCGAAGGCCGAGGGATGGGAAGGACTGATTGCCAAGAGCGCGCAGTCGGTCTATCAGTCGGGCCGCCGCAGCCCGAACTGGATGAAATCCAAGCTGGTCAAGCAGCAGGAATTCGTCGTCGGCGGGTGGACCGAACCGCGGCAGACGCGTCAGTACTTCGGTGCGCTGCTGCTTGGCGTGCACAAGGAAGGTGACCCGTCAGGCAAGCTGACGTACATCGGTCATACAGGAACGGGATTCGACCAGCGTGAGCTCGAGCGAGTGTCGAAGCTCCTCAAGTCGCGGGAAATCGCGGAATCGCCGTTCGCCGATCGATTCAAGACCAACGAGCCTGCGCACTGGGCGCGGCCCGACCTCGTTGCGCAGGTCAGGTTCACGGAGTGGACTGCGGACAACAAACTCCGTCATCCGGTGTATCTCGGGTTGCGAGACGACAAGAGGGCGGCGCAGGTGGTGCGTGAAGAAGTGGGCTCGAGACTCGAGGCTCGGGACCGGCAGCGCCGAAGTCCCGAGCCCCGAGCGCAGTCCCGAGTCCGCCGAGCTTCGAGCCGAAGGCCGGAGGCTACGGCGGGCAAGCCGACTCCCGAGCTCACGACGTCGTGGCGCAGTTGCGCGCGCTCGAGGATGCGCGGAAGGACGGCGTCGTCGAGCTGCCGGATGGTGGCCGTCTCAGCGTCACGAATCTCGCGAAAGTGTTCTGGCCGGATCTGAAGCTGACGAAAGGCGACCTCCTCCGCTACTACGCGACAGTTGCGCCACTCATCCTGCCGGCCATCGACGATCGGCCGCTGGTGATGAAGCGCTTCCCGGACGGCGTGAAGCGCGGCGCGTTCTACCAGCACCGAACGCGGCTGGAGAAACCGCCGGCCGGCGTTCGCATCGAAACCCTCGCCGAGCGTCGAAGGACCGGTCCCCGAACCCGATGTCCACATCGGTTCGTGGGCGGCAACCTGATCACGCTTCTCTACATGACGCAGCTTGCGGCGATCTCGCAGGATCCGTGGTTCTCGCGCGTCCAGTCGCCATTCGAGGTCGACTACGTCGCGCTCGATCTCGATCCCGGCGAAGACGCGACGTTCGCGAAGGTCCTCGACGTCGCGCGCTGGGTCAGGGACGAGCTCGAATCGTTGAAGGTGGCAGCAGTACCCAAGACATCAGGGTCCCGCGGACTTCACATCTACATCCCGATGCCACCGGGCACGTCGTACGAGTCGGGTGTACTCTTCGCGCAGATCGTGGCGACCGTCGTCGCGGCGCGCCATCCCAGAGTGGCAACCGTGGAGCGCATGGTGCGGGCGCGCGGACGGAGCACCGTCTACGTCGACTTTCTGCAGAACATCCTGGGAAAGACGTTGGCGACCGCCTACAGCGCCCGCGCGAGCGAGTTCGCGGGTGTGTCGACGCCGCTGACGTGGAAGGAAGTGGATGCGGGTGTCGATCCTCGGGATTTCACGATCGTCACCGCGCCGGCGCGCTTCGCGGAGGTCGGCGATCTGTGGGCGCGCTTGCGCACGGCCAAACCGGCGAACCTCGAGACCGTGTTCAGGAAATACGCCAATCAGAAATGAAGCCGTGACGCCCACCCCGCCCGACCGGGCATCACGGCTTTCACGAACGACGCCTATCGCTCGACGTCTTCTTCCACGTCCTCGTCGTCGATCTCCTCGTCGTCTTCGAATTCGTCCTCCTCCTCACCCACGCCGCGAATGTTCTCGCGCTCGCCCGGCGCCTTCTCGGCCGGCAGGTCGTTCATCTCCGCGATCGCGTCTGCCGCGCTGAGGCTGATCCATTTCGGGGTTGGCCATGCGCACTCCTTTCGCCGACCGCCTTCGCGCACGCGAATCAGGCGCGCTACGGCGGGCAGGCGCGCGTTGCCTGAGCAAGCCAGGTGCCACGCGTGACGAATGGCTGCGATATGATCGAAGGTCCAATGGGTAAGAAAGATCTACCGCCGGAGAAAGCTGCGGCGCTGTTCGGCGTCGGGAAGCTCAAGCGTCACATGTTCATCTGCATCGGGCCCGATTGCGTCGATGAGGAGGAAGGCGCGGAGACGTGGAAGTATCTGAAGAAACGGATGAAGGAGCTGGACATCACCGGCTCCGACGGTCCGTTCTACCGGACCAAGTGCCGATGCTTCCGCATCTGCTCCAGCGGGCCCATCTGCGTCGTCTATCCGGAAGGCGCGTGGTATCGCGACGTGACGCCGGACAATGCAGAGCGCATCATTCAGGAACACCTCATCGGCGGCCACGTCGTCGAAGATCTCTGCTTCGCGCGAAACCCGCTCTGAAAGTCACCGTAACAAGGCCTCAATTTGCTGTCTGTCGCCTACTCGCCTCTGAGTGCGATGAGGGGATCGACATTCATCGCGCGCCGTGCCGGAAAATAGCTGGCCAACAGCGCCACCGCGACGAGAAACGCCGAGACGGCGCTGAAACTGAAGGGGTCGAACGGGCTGACATCGTAGAGCAGACTCCTGGCGAGCGGTGTGCCGAAGGCTGCGAGCCCCAATCCGACCGCGACGCCTATACCGGCGAGTAGTAGACCCTGCCCAACGATGAGTCTGAGCACGTCACCACGATTGGCGCCAAGGGCTACACGCACGCCGATTTCCTGCGTGCGTTGTGAAACAGAATACGAAAGCACGCCATAGACACCAACCGCCGAGAGCAGCAATCCCACGACGCCGATCGTCCCGAAGATCCATCCGTAGAGCCCGTATTGCCAGAAGCTCAGGCGGCGTACGTCTTCCAAAGTGCGGACCCAGTACGTCGGGATGTTCGGATCGGAGGCACGTATTTCGGCGCGAACCGCGGACGTAATCGAGGCAGGGTCTCCAGCCACCCGAACTGTCAAGCCAGTGCTCAGCCTCTCTTGATACGGATACGGCACGAAAGCGGAGGCCTGCGCCTGGCTGTTGCTCGGATCGATCCCGAACAGCTGGAGGTCTGGCGCCACACCGATGATGGTGAACCAGTCGCTGTCGCCCGCCAGGCGGAAGCGACGATCGATCGGATCACTCTCGGGCCAGTACCGCTTCGCCATCGTCTCATTGACGATCGCCACCGGAGTTCGCGACCAGCCCTCTGCGTCTGTGAAGTCGCGCCCGCGAAGCATCCGCACGCCGATTGTCTGGTGGAAGTGCGGTGTGACGCCTGTGAACGCGATGCGAGACCCCTCGCCTCGTTCGACGGCCCGCCCTTCGATTTCGACGTTCCCGCCACCACCACCGCCGGAAATCGGAATGAGGTTCGACGAAAACGCCGACTGCACGCCGGGAACGGCTTCCACCCTCCGGACGATGTCTTCCACCCGCCGAGCCCTTGCCCCTCGAGGTTCGTAATGCTCTCCGCTCATGTAATACCTCATCGTCATGAGCGGTTTTGGATTGAACCCGAGTTCGTAGGTGTCGAGATTCACGAACGTGCGGATGAAAAGCAAGGCGCCCACGAGCGCGACCAAAGCGAGCGACACCTGGGCAACGACGAGCGAGCTGCGAAGTAAGGACCGACTGGCGCTGTTGCCTCGACTGCCCTCCTTGAGGCTTTCGTGCAGGTCTCGCCGAGACACTTGCAGCGCCGGGAACAGGCCGAATACCACCGCGGTGGAGACAGCAATGCCAATCGCATACGCCAACGAGCGCCAATCGACCCGCCACTGGACGTAGTAGGGAATCTGGTCCACTGGAATGGCCGACGCGACGAGCCGCGTCCCAATCTCGGCGAGTGCGATTCCGAGCGGAACGCTGGCCAGGCCGAGCACGACGCTTTCGGTGAGCAGTTGCCGGACGATGCGTCCGCGACCCGCGCCGATCGCCGCGCGCACCGCAAACTCGCGACGTCGTCCAGCAGCTCGAGCCAGCAGCAGATTGGCGACATTCGAGCACGCAATGAACAGGACGAGTGTAACGCCAGCCATCATCAGATAGAGCACGAGCGACACGTCGTCAGGGATGAAGGCCTGGCGGAGCGTGCGGACGTCAGCCTCCCACCCGTCGTTGGTAGCGGGATACTGCTGCGCCAATCGGGCAGCGACGATGTTCAGCTCTTTCGTGGTGGCTTCCCTGGTCAGGCCGGGCTTCATTCGTCCGAATGCAAACAGGTTTCGTGCATCGCGATCGGTCTTGAACACCGTCGGGGTCAGCGGAATCCACAAGCGCTGGTTCTCCGGGAATTCGAAGCCAGGCGCCATCACGCCCACGACGGTATGCGGCTTCGCATTGACGAGAATGCTGCGGCCCAGAATGTTTCGATCCGCCTGATACCGGCCGGTCCAAAGGGCATGGCTCAAGATGACGACGCCGGCGGCATTGGGCTGATCCTCGGCGGCGCTGAACCCGCGACCAAGTGTCGGTGAGGCTCCAAGCAACGGAAACAGGTCCCAGGAAATCAAAGCTCCAAGGTGCCGCTCGGGCTCGCCGAGGCCGTCCGACACCGTGAGGGCCTCACCCTGGCACGCGGCTATCGTCGTGAGGCTGGAGTTGCCCTCCTTCCAGTCGCGCATGTCGAGAAAGGAGAGCCCTGCCTCGTCACCCGCACGTTGATTCCTGGCTCCGAGGACGAGAATGCGATCGGGATCGGTGTAAGGGTAAGGCTGCAGCAGGACGCCGTCGACGATGCTGAAGATCGTCGTGTTCAGACCGATGCCGAAACCCAGGCAGAGAATCGCGACCGCCGCGAATCCCTTGCTCTGCCACAAGCTTCTGATGGCGTAGCGGACATCCTGCAGCCGCATAGGTCGTTAGACGAACGGTGAAGTCGCTCTGTTTCCCCCACTGACCGCGCTTGCACGCTGCCAGAGGCCGCCGGTATGATGAGGGTTCGCCAAACCGCACCGGATGCGCCTTTGGCGGAGCATCAGCGATAGAGTGCGCCCGTAGCTCAGCTGGATAGAGCGCCGGGCTTCGAACCCGTAGGTCGGGGGTTCAAATCCCTCCGGGCGCGCCATGACGAAGCGATTGGGCGATGGGCAAAGGGCGATGTAAAAATCGGCAATGCGCGTTTGCTCAGCTTTCGTCCATTGGCCGTTGCCGATGCCGATTTGCCATACGAGTGCGCCCGTAGCTCAGCTGGATAGAGCGTCGGCCTCCGGAGCCGAAGGCCACAGGTTCGAATCCTGTCGGGCGCGCCAACCTTCGCTCACGCTTGCCAACGAGAGCGTGAGCTACGGTTGGCAAGCCAACTTTCCACCTTACCGCCCGGATCACCAGGCCGCTACGGCGGACAAGCCGCTCACGCTTGCCACACCCGATTGGACCTTGACCCTCACCATCGCGCTCCGCTACACTCTGGCGCATTCACGGATATCGAATGAACGCCATACGCACGAACACGCTCGGGCAACCGATTGGATTCGACGTTCCGGAGTGGCGTGCGCCGGTATGGCCGGCCCGTTCGGTCATCGAAGGCCGCCACTGCAATCTCGAACCGCTCGAGGAACGCCATGCGCCGGACCTCCACGCCGCCAACACACGCGACGTCGAGGGGCGGAACTGGACGTACCTGGCTTACGGCCCATTCGGAAGCGTGGACGAGTATCGCCGCTGGCTCTCGCCACGTGTCTCGGCAAGGATCCGATGTTCTTCGCGGTGATCGATCGCGCCATTGGCAAAGCGACCGGCGTCGCGAGCTACTTGCGGATCCAACCCGAGAACGGATCGATCGAGGTCGGGCACATCAACTTCTCTCCCCTGCTCCAGCGCAACCGGGCCGCGACCGAAGCGATGTATCTGATGATGAAGCACGCCTTCGATCTCGGCTACCGCCGATACGAGTGGAAGTGCGACGCGCTCAACGCGCCGTCGCGCGCGGCGGCGCAACGCCTCGGGCTGTCGTACAAGGGATCTTCCGTCAGGCAACGGTCTACAAGAACCGGAACCGCGATACGGCGTGGTACGCCACCACCGATTCGGACTGGCCCGCGCTGCGCGCCGCGTTCGACCAGTGGCTGGACGATCGGAATTTCGATGAGTCGGGACGTCAGGTGGTCCGGCTCAGCGATCTGACGCAGCCGCTGCTCGTCAGTCGAGGGTAGCTCCGTTCCTCGCCGCGTGCTTCTAGCCTTCGGTGAGCTCTCTAAAGAGCCATCCCTTCGCCAACGCCCAATCGCGCTTGACGGTGGCCGGTGAAACGCCCACGACCACCGCGGTTTCTTCGACGGTCAGGCCTCCAAAGAATCTGAGCTCGACGATCCGTCCCTGTTCGGGATCCAGCTGTTCGAGCTTCTGAAGGGCGCGATCGAGGGCCAGCGCGTCGAGAGCGTCGACTGTCGATGGATTTCGAGCGGCATCCGCTTCGTTCAGCGCGACGTGGACCGCGGCACCGCCATGCTTGTCGCGAAGATGCCTGCGTGCGTGGTCGACGAGAATCCTCCGCATCAGTTGCGCGGCGATGGCGAAGAAGTGTCCCCGGTTTTGCCAGTCGACCTCACGCTGGCCGAACAGCTTCAAGTAGGCTTCGTTGACGACGGCGGTCGTATCGAGCCGATTGTGGCGCCATTCGTGAGCGAGCTGCCGCGACGCAAGAATACGAAGCTCGTCGTAGACTACCGGCACGAGACGATCCAACGCCTCCTTGTTTCCGGACCGCCACTCGTGAAGGATTCGCGTGATCTCGGCGGGGCTGGGCGTGTCTCCCATTGACGGTTGGGAGTGTACGTTCGGGTCTCCGATCGATCAACCGCCCGGGCCGCTTCTGCATTACGATCTCGACCCGATGGCGGTTGAGTCAGGGCGCTGGCGACGGATCAAGGAGGTGTTCGAGGCCGCGCGGGGCCTGCCGGCGGGTGAGCGTCCGGTCTTCGTCCAGGATGCGTGTGGCGAAGACGACGACCTGCGAACGGAGGTCGAGAGCCTGCTCACGTCCTACGATCGGGCGGCCGGCTTCCTGGAAGCGCCCGTCGCGCAGCGGTTTCCAAATCTTCCCATCGCTCCATCCCTGGCCCAGCGACGCATCGGCCCTTACGAGGTCTCGGCGCTGATCGGGCGAGGGGGGATGGGCGAAGTTTATAAAGCCGTCGACACCCGTCTCGATGGGTCGTGGCTATCAAGACGATGGCGGTCCACTCGGCGGCGGATCCCACGCGCACCAGCGATTCGAGCGCGAGGCGCGCGCCGTGGCCGCCCTCAGCCATCCCAACATCTGCACGCTGTACGACGTGGGGAGCCAGGATGGCATCGACTTCCTCGTGATGGAGTATCTCGAGGGCGAAACGCTCGCGGCGCGACTGTCCCGCGGGCCGCTCCCGCTCGACGAGGCGCTCGCCAGCGCATCACAGATTGCCTCGGCGCTGGATCGCGCGCACCGTGCCGGTATCGTGCATCGCGATCTCAAACCAGGCAACATCATGGTGACCAGGTCGGCGCCAAGCTCCTCGACTTTGGACTGGCCAAGACCGCGCACGGTGTCACGTTCGGCCACGAGCGAACCGCGTCGGATCTTGACGCGTCCCGGCGTCATTCTGGGCACCGCCCAGTACATGGCGCCCGAGCAGCTGGAGGGGAAAGAAGCGGACGCCCGCACAGACTTGTTCGCTTTCGGATCGGTGCTCTTCGAGATGCTGACGGGTCGAAAGGCCTTCGATGCGCCGAGCGACGCCATGCTCGTCGCCACGATCATGGGGTCGCAGCCGCCCGCGCTTGCCGAGGTCGAGCCTGGACTTCCATCGTCTCTCGATTACGTGCTCGAGCGTTGCCTGGCCAAAAATCCCGACGATCGCTGGCAGACGGCGCGCGATCTCCGGGCCGAAGTCGATCGCATCCCGGGCGGGTCTGAGCGGTCGCTCAACGCCGCTCGAGTTACCCGTCGCGACTGCTCGGCCCTCTCGTGTGAGGCTTGCAGCCATCCTTGGCGCTGCGGCGATCATTGCGACGATTGCTGGAGCCACGTTCCTTCGCATGCGACCTGCACCCCCCGGGGACGCCACCTGGCTTTCGATTTTTCCGCCGCCGGACGGCTTCGACCTGGCGCCGGATCCCATCGTGTCGCCAGATGGACGCTTTGTCGCCTACAAAGCTCAGGATCGGCGCACCTGACGCACATTTGGCTGAGGCCCCTCGGCAGTCCCGATGCCGCTCCCATTCCAGGCACCGACGGTACCGACTTCACCGGCGCCCACTTCTCGTCTCCCGATAGTCAATCGCTGGGCTTCTTCTCCCACGGGAGGCTCAAGCGGGTGGACATTAACGGAGGCACTCCACAAGTGCTGGCCTCTGCGCCCGAGCCACGCGGCGGCCGGACATGGAGCGTCAACGGCACCATCATCTTCAACGCCGACACGCGCACCCTGATGCGGGTAGCGGCCTCAGGGGGAACCGCGTCGCCGGCAGTGGATGCGTCTCACGGGCTTCGGATATTCCCCCATGCGCTTCCGGACGGCCAGCACTACCTTTTCTGGTCGAGCAACACCGGCGGTCAAGGTCGTGGCATCTATGTCGGGTCGCTCGACTCACCCGAAGCGCGGCGCGTCCTGGACACCGACTCACCTGCGTGGTACGCGCAGGGCCATCTGCTTTTTGTACACCAGGGGGTCCTGTTCGCACAGCGATTCGACCCGACCCTCCGCGAGGTTTCCGGCGACGCGCACCGGATAGCCGACGGCATTGGTGTCGGCGTGGGAAATCCCTTTACGTTTGCGT